>CAJTHM010000008.1:237871-239984 GCA_910576125.1 Lachnospiraceae bacterium
GGCAGCCCAATCGGGTCCGGTATACACACCGTCCTCCGCGGCTTCTCCGCCTTCGCTTTCCTCAGTGGATTCGCCGGCATCTTCCGCACTGCTCTCTTCTGCGGCGCTGCTCTCCCCGCTGTCTGCAGCCGATGATGAATCAGCAGATGATCCGCTATTGTCATTGCCGCAGGCAGCCAGACCGAACACCATAGAGGCTGTCAGCACACATGCCAGCACTTTTTGTGCTTTGCACTTTTTCATAGTCTTCCTCCTTCTTTACTTTTTAAAAATGTTGAAAGTGCCAAAACTATAACTGTAAGCCGTTTTGATTCGTATACCGTCTTGTGAATACTTGTATACAATGTACCGGTGTATACAGTTACCGTAAGATAGTATAAATTACACTCAGCCTGCGAATGATGCCCGGATAATCCCATAAGAATCCGTCATAAGCGCACGGACTGTACAGTTCCTTTATACTATTCTCATCCCGGAATCTGTGCGGAGGTATCGCTGCGGTATTGCATAGGAATCTGGACTTTTGGAAAACGGCTTGATATAATCCGGCTTACAAAAAAAGAGAAAGAGGTGTTGAGAGTATGCCATCACTAAAGAGAATCACACATAAAAACGGGAGGGTCGTCTATCGTATCGTCATCTGTCTTGGATATGACAGCCAGGGCAATAAGCTGGTCAAGAATTTGACTTATTCGGTCAATCAGTCTGCAAGCACAAGGCAGCAGGAGAAAGAAGCGCTGAAATACGCCATGGATATGGAGGACAGACTGAAATACGGCTGCAGCTGCAATTCAGCGAAAATATCATTTGAGAATTTCGCCGGTAAATGGCTGGACAGTGTGAAAGAGGAGCTGGCTTATGGCACTTATGTGGGATATGAGCAGCTGCTCCGGAGCAGAATCCTCCCCTTTTTCAAGGCATATAAGCTTGCCTGCGTGAGGACATCGGATATCGAGACCTTTTATGGGATGCTGGCTGACGAATATTCCGCCGGGACGATCCGGCGCTACGCGAATGTGCTCAGCTGCATTTTCCAGACTGCCGTGCGCTGGAATATCCTGGATGGGAATCCCTGCAGGGATGCCAGAAAGCCCAAGCAGAAACAGAAGCAGGAGCTTCGCTATTTTACGCCCCGGCAATCCCTGATTTTTCTGAAATCCCTTAATCTGTCCTATCCGGCAGAGAGCAGGGAATATACTGTACCGGTCCAGTTCAGGGTCTTCTTCATGCTGTCCATCTTCTGCGGATTTCGGAAAGGGGAGACTCTTGCGCTGAATTGGGAGGATATTAATTTCGAGACCCGGGAGATATCTATTACGAAAGCCATAGGCAGAACCCGGGAGGGATTCGGCTATAAAGCGCCCAAAAGCCAGACAGCTGTGCGCAGGGTGCCTTTCCCTGAAAGCATATTGCCTGTGCTGACGCAATATCGTCAGGAATACAATGCTCTGAAAAAGACTATGGGCAGCAGGTGGAGCGGAAACGGCAATCTTTTCATCCAGTCGGACGGAAAACTCATGGGGCATACGACTACCTATCAATACTTTGTAAAACATCTGAAACGCTATAACCGTTGGGTGGAGATACATCCGCAGGAGGCGCGGCAGGAGGGGCTGGAGGCGCTTCCCGCCATCCCTCTTCATGGTCTGAGGCATTCCTGTGCGACGCTTTTGAACTATCTGGACGTGAATATCGTAGATATCTCGAAATATCTGGGCCATGCCAGCTGTTCCACCACAATGAACATCTATGCCCACAGCTTTGAGGAACAGAAGAGGGCGGCCAGCGACAAGCTGAACGCATTCATACAGACAAATATCTGAAAACCTGTTGCCGTACGATTATCATACCGAAATCAATTCCGCTTCATTTTTACGAAAAATGGCATAATATGCGTTTTGCATATTTTATAAAATTCTCGTATTCCTGTTTTGGCACTTTTTCTGAAATGTTTGTCGGAATATATTTCATATCGTTTGAATAAAGAGGAAAAATAAAGATAATATGGGTGAAAATGACCAAAAACGTTTGGCATTCTATACTACAATTCACTGTCTTGTGTTAAGAAATAAACAAAAAAATCTTGACAATTACAGAAGTGTAATTTATACTA
>CAJTHM010000009.1 GCA_910576125.1 Lachnospiraceae bacterium
AAAAAAGAGGAGCCCACCAGCCGCTCCGGTGAACCCCTCTACGCTCAAAATCCCTTGATTTCAAGCCATTTCTTTATACTTTCGCCAAATCGTACTCAAATTCCTATGGCATCAATTATTGATAGCCGCCTGGGACGCTGTTAGACATTTTTGAATCCCCTACACCCTCTCACAGAAATCCAAAGCAATCCATCCAGCTCCGCTTTTCAGCCTTCCCCACCCGGAAGCCCCTTTCCCATCAGTCTCCTCAATAATCGTGAAAATTCCGGCTCCTGTATACTTCCCGGTCTTGCCATAATCAGTCCCCGGGCCTTTCCGGATGTTCAGGTCAGGGATGGACACCCGCACCAGATACGGCCTGAACACTGCCCCTCCAGCCATACCCAGGATGCCCTCCAGGATGACAAGTATCTTCTCCCCATACCCTGCCCCTGCAGCCCAGCCCTTCCCGGCCGGATTTTCTTTCTGCCCGAGCCACTCCACATACTCCGCACAGCCCCTCACGACATACTTGAAGCGTGGGTCAACACAGGCATTTTTCAGCCCCTCCCTGGAAGCATAGGCTTTCAGATGCTGCACCTGCGCCCGGATTCCCAGCAGCGGCGTTTCAAAAAAATTCCCTTTTACTCCTCTCCCGGTCACCCCCATGCCGCAGAAATTATTCTGCGAAAGAGTGACCGCAGAGCCGGAAAACCCGAAATTCCCCGTCTCCAGGCAGGACTGCGCAAAGGCAATGTCGCCCCTTACGCCCTCCGCCTCCCCTTCGGAAAGGTACAGCGGGATCATGTCAAGGACAGACTGCGCCACCCCCGGGTTCTTCGCCCTGACATATGCTGCCATCTGCCCCGCCGTTGCCACGGCTTTCCCCATAATCCCCATATATCCGTCCGTGCCGGAATCCGCGCCCTCCATGGCCGCCCTGACCGCCCTGCGGAACCCGTCCATGGTGTACCTCATGCCCAGCTGCCCCCACAGATGCTCCGGATCCCCATGGTTCGACGCGATCCCCCGGGCGCAGCCCTCCCGGTGGCTGATGACAACCCCATCCGCCAGCGGGTCAAGCCCGTACTTCCCGCAGAGCATGGCGAACAGCCCCACCGCCGCCCGGTAAGTCCTCTCCGCCACCGCCCTTGCGGCATCCAGGTCAGAGCAGACAAAATCTGAACCCGCCGTGTATTTGATACATGCAGGCTCGCACATCTCCACCCCGATATGGGTATTGTTCCCGCTGCCCCTGCTGCCGGAACCGCAGTGCCACCCCCTGTGGTTCCAGGGCAGCGTCTGGTACACCGTGCCGTCCTCCCCGTCAATGAACCCGTGGACGCAGGAGCCGCCATGCGCCGGGCTGTCCCAGCTGCTGATGAACGCAGACGCCTTCGGCTGGGGGCAGCCCACGGAATGCAGCATCAGTCCCTTGACCGTGATCTTCCGCCCCGCCGTATAACAGGGGTTCCTCATCAGGAAGCTCTCCACCATCCTCATGCTCACTCGTCCCCCTTCCCGTCTTCCGCACGGCCATGGAGCTGTGCCAGGACATCCTTCAGCTTCTCCGGCACGGGCAGCCCCAGGCGCGCCGCATTCTCCAACAGGCTCACGCCCTCATTGGAGATATAAAAGAAAATGACCGCCGTGCGCAGCACAGAGCCGCTGCCGATGACCTGCACGTCCAGGATATTGGCCATCCCCACCAGCAGGAAGATGAGCACCTTCTTTGCGATGCCCTTGAACCCCACCTCGCTGGACAGCTTCCTGTCCGCCACGGCGCGCAGCACGCCCGTAGCATAATCCACCGCCACGAACGCCACCAGCGCGTACAGCAGCCCGTCACAGCCTCCCATGAACCAGCCGAGCCATCCCCCGACGCCTGCAAAAACAAGCTGTAACGTGTTCCAGAATCCCTTCATAGTGAAACCCTCCTTAAATGAATTTTTTGTATGATAAAAGGCCGCCCGCCCCACGGCAGACAGCCCCATATCCAGATAACATTTTATTACACACCCCGCACATCAGGGCACGCCCGTCACGCCTCCTCCGTCAGCGTATAGGTGATCTTCATGGTCTTGTTGGCATCCTTCACCACCGCCGAAGCCAGGTTGTTTATCGTAGCCAGGTAAGGCGTCAGCAGGTACATATGCCGGTACTCATTCCCATAGCTGCCTCCCCACCCCACCAAAAACTGCTTATACTGGAACAGCGGCGTTGCCGCGCTCCCCAGCCTGGCGCTCCCCTGGGTATGGATGACCTGGTCATCCGCCGTGACCTGGAAATCCCCGCCGACCACCAGGTCCCCCACCAGCGTCAGGAACAGCTCGCAGGTTCCCGATTCACACAGCGGCTTCATCTTGGAAGTAAACCCAAAAGAGATCAGCGACACATCCGCCGTGTTCGCCACATTGATCTTGTAGATCCCCTTCTTGTCATAGGCCGGCACATACAGGTACCCGCCCCGCATACAGCACCTGCAGTTCCTCTCCGGATAGGTGCTCTCCATGTCCCGCTCCCCCACCGCCATCAGCTTCGCGTTGGACAGCGTCCACTCCCCCTCCGTCAGGGAGTAATCCTCCTTGGATATCCTCACCCACAGCATCCTTGCGCTGCCGGAGGAATTCCCTTCATTGGAGAACCCGTACCAGTACCCGTCCTTCCCGTCCAGAAACTCCCCGTACTTCGTATAGCTGCCCAGGAACAGGAACGTCTCCGTGGCAGCCGCATGGTCCTCCAGCACCGTGTAGGTGGAATCATCCAGCTTCTCATTCAACCCCACCGTAAAGACCGGGATGCGCACCTTCCTGACCCGCACGCTGGAATCCTCAAACGTGATGGAATACAGCAGGTCATTCCCGAAATCCACCTCCACCGCCTCGAACAGCACCGCCTGCTTCGCCTTCCCCAGGTCCCCGATGTCCAGCTTCTTGACCTTCAAGAACGCGCTGCCGTCCCCCACCAGGCTCCCGTAAGCGTTCTGCCCGCCCTGGGCGCTGGTCAGCGCCACCGCCGCGATGGTTCCGTTCCCCTGGCTCGGCGTGAACTCCCACACAAACTTATACCCATTCTCCAGCGGCTTGCTCTCCGTCTGGTTCATGCTCCCCCTGGCCGTGTTCGCCGTGGTGTTCACATTATTTGAGGCATACGCCACCGGCAGGTTGCCCGAGCCCTCATAGATATGCGCGGCATCCTCCTCCAGCGCCTGCGGGAAGAGCAGGATACCCCCGACCATATTCGGGCAGATGGGCAGAAGCACATTGTTCCACGCAAGCACGTCCCCCAGCTCCTTCTCTGAATAGAACACGCCCATGGGGTTCATTCCCAGGATGTCGTTCACCGCCTCCGTCACCATGTTCTCCTCCGTGACGGTTTCCACCGCCCCCGTGGCCTCATCCTTAAGCTCCAGCATCATTGTCCCTTTCAGCTTCATCCTATCCTTCCCCTTCCTGCGTCAGCTCCACCGGCATCCCGAAAGCGCCTACCGCCGCCCTCCGGATGCTGTCGGAATAATATCTCTTCACCAGCTCCATTGTCTCAAAGCCCATCTCCCCGGAAAACGCCTTCGCCTGCAGCCCGCCCATGAGCGCAAACGGCTGTACATATTCCTCCACCGTAACGGTGCCGTCCCACGCCGCGCCGGCCGCCATGCCCTGGCCGCTGATGGAAGCGATGCACCCGCCCGTCCCGATCTGCGCCGTGCCGCCCTCCATCCGCAGGTGGACATTGAACGTGTTCGTGATATTCGGCACAAGCCCGTCAATCGGATAATACAGGGAAAGGATATGCTTCCCGCTCCCCCAGGTCTCCGCCGGGTAATGCACCAGGACCTCCGAATCATTGAACTCATAGGTGACATGCGCCACCGCTTTCCCATCCTCCGTCCAGGTCACCGGGAGCTCCACGTCCACCGTGACGCTCCCCTCATCCGTCCCCGGCTCCCCGCTGCCATCCGTGCCTGTTCCGGCCTCCGCAGTGCCGCTCCCGGCTCCGTCCGCTCCAGCCTCCGCCGTATCACCGGCAGCATCCCCATCCCCGCTTCCCGATGCCGGGAACGGAACCACAATGCTCCCCCTCGCAGTGGCAGACCGACCCACCGGCTCCGCTGACACATCCACCAGCACCTGCCCGAAAAACTGCACATGGGTCTCCTCCTTCGCCGCGAACTCAATGCTGATGACCCTCACATTGGTCTCCGCCACCGTATAGGCGGACGCATTGGTAAAGGTGTGTATCCCGACCTTCCCCGCCTCGATCTGGTTCAGCAGCCCGGAGATGTTCTTATCATTCTTCGACTTCGCCTGCGCCAGCCGCGGGTTCTTCCCCACGCACTTCAGCCTCTGCTTCCCGCCGATCTTACAGTCAAAAGACGTGATACAGGCTATCTGCGCCCCGTCCGCCTGCCCGCCCGTGAACGTCAGCACGTCCCCCAGGTCCAGCGCCGGGTTCCCGATGGTGCTGGTGTCAAAAGGCACATAATTCACCGCCGCCAGGCCAGCCAGGATATTCCTGCACAGCTGCTCCCTGGTCTCCTCCAGCCCGAACTGCAGGAGCGGGTTCACCGCCAGGTTCATGGTCAGCCCGTCATCCGGATCCAGCGCGTAATACTCCGCCGTCTGCGTCCGCAGGTTCGTGGAGCTCACCGCCGTGTACCGGGTGATGAAATCGGAAAAGCTGCTGGTGAACCGGTGCCTGCTCTTTACCTCCATCACCGGCTCCGCCCCATACTTCCTCAGCTCCAGCTTCCCCTCCCGGTTGATGCAGAAGAACCCGCCCAGAACCTGCCCCACAAAATACAGCACGTCCCGGTACGTTTCAATGTCATTCTCCGGATAGACCGACAGCAGCTCCGCCCCGTTGGGCATCCCTTCGATCTCCTCCTTTGTATGCGCCAGCCCCACGTCACAGGCCTTGCAGCATAAATCCAGAAAAGCCCAGGCATTCCCCACGGTCTCAAACCCGTTGAAGCTCTTCTCGAACCGCAGCATGTAGTCATAGGCTTTCAGCTCCAGGCAGTGCGCCGTCCGGTTCGCCTCGCTCACCTCGAAGATGCCCATCGGCACCTCCTCATAGCTCCCATCCGCAAGCCGCAGATGGTAGGACAGCCGCACTTCCGCCCCTTCCAGCGTGTAACGGTCCACCTGCGAAAAGAGCGTGACCCCCATCTCCGCCGCATACACCGTCCCCAGCTCGATCTCCGCGCTGCCGCAGCACTGCGCCGTGACATACCCGCTCCCCTTCACGATATCCTCATATCCGAAAGGATAGACCGCGCCGCCCTTCGTCCTGATCTCCCCCGTCCAGAAATACCGCCTGGTATTCTCCTGCACCGCCTCCAGAAAAGCCCTGCTCACCGGATACATCCGCCTCACCTCCTCCCGCAGCCCTTCCCCGGGGCCTCACAGCTCCTTCAGCGTAAACGACACCTTCCACAGACCCTTATAGGACGTATCCTTCACAAGGCTTGCCTTATAGCCGCTGATGAACATCTCCGCCCGCTTCACCTCCAGCGTCCCCGTGTCGAAATAATCCACCGCCAGCTTCTCCTTCTGCTTGAACCCTGTCAGGGCTTTAAGCCACTTCGGGGAGACCGAGAACACGGCGGGGATGGACACCACGCCCATCCTCACCACGTCCCTCTGCGTGGTCCCGGCCTCCGTCTCGCCCCCGGAATCCGCCTCCACATCATTCATCTGCACCTCATAGGAATCCGGCAGGGGCAGCGGCACCCCGTCGAGCGTCAGATACTGTATATACGCCATATGCGCCCCCTTTCCGCCCCATCGGCACAAACATCAATGAATCGTGCATTCCGTCCCATCAACGGCCTCCAGACCGTAAATTCTGCCTCGCCTGGGCGTCCACCACCACTTCATCCAGCAGCGTCCCGCCCACATACACGGGGATGCAGATGGTCCCGCCGCCTGCCATCCCCTGCAGGCCGGAAAGCATCTCCTTCAGGCCGCCCAGCAGCTCCCTCACGGAAGAGTCCCCGGAAGCGCTGCCGCCATCCTGCATCCCCTGGACAGCCGCCCGGGGCTGCAGCATCAGGTCAGATGCCACGCCGGCCACGGCCCTCTTCACCATGCCCCGGCCCTTCTCAATGCCCTCCGCAAGCCCGGTCATGAAATCAGGCATCCAATCCTCATAATCCGTCAGCGGTCCCTCGTCCGGCACGGAGAAATGCAGAAAGGACCGTATCTTGTCCGCCACATCCGACACGGCGCTGATCACATTCCCAATAGCACTGCGGATACCGTCTGCGATCCCGTTGATGAAATCCTTCCCCCACTGCAGCGCCTTCCCCGGCAGCGAAGTGATGAAGCTGATGGCCGACTGGAACCCAGACTGCACCACGCTCCCCAGGGAAGACAGCGCAGACCCGATCCCGGACACCATGGACCTGAACGCATTTATCGCCGACTGCTTCAGATTGGACGCGATAGACACCACTAAATTTTTCAGCCCGTTCCATGCAGCCGAAGCCGTATTTTTGACCGCCGCCCAGATATTGGCAGCCGTATTCTTCAGCCCGGTAAACAGGATGGTGACATGGTTCACCAGCCCCTGCGCCAGCGAACCCACCACCTGCCTGATGCCGTCCCAGATATTTGACGCCGCATTCCGGATATTCGTCCAGATATTCAGCGCATCCTCTTTCAGTTTCGTAAAGTTCCCCGTCACCAGGTCGATCAGCAGGAGCACCGGCCCCAGCACCACGTTCTTGACCAGCTCCCACGCCCCGGAAGCCGCCGTCTGGATGCCCGACCAGATTCCCTGCAGAGTAGACGACAGATTCTCCCACAGGGAGCGTATCATGTCCACGATCCCGGTCAGTATGGGGTTCTCCATCATCCCCGTCCAGACATTGCTGAAAAAGTCACCCACGGACTGCCACAGCCCGCTCCACCACTCCGGGATGCCCTGGAAGAACGCCACAAGGGAATTCCATGCATTGGGTATGGTCTCCGTAAAGAAAGAACAGATCACCTGCCATGCCGAAACGAAAAACTCCTTGATCTGCGTCCAGACGGCATGGACCGCATCCCGGAACCATTCGCACTTGTTCCACAGCACCACCAGGATGGCGACAACAGCCGCGATCGCCAGCGGCACCCATCCGATAGCAGCCACCACCGCGGAGATCGCCGGGATCACCGTCCCGGACACAAAAGCGATCACGCCGGAAATCGCCCCTGCTATCTGCGGCACCACCGTCATGACCGTTCCAATGGCCCCTACCACCTTCCCGACCACGATCAGCACCGGCCCCAGCGCGGCCGCCACCAGCGCCACCGTGACAATGATCTTCTTCGTCCCCTCGTCCAGGCTGTTCAGCCAGTCCACCAGCCCCTGGATCCATCCCACGATCTGCCGGATATAAGGCATCAGTATCTCCCCGATGGAGATAGCCAGCTCCTCCAGCTGGCTCTTTAATATGGTGAGCTGCCCCGCAAGGTTATCCTGCATGGTGGCCGCCATCTTCTCCGCCGTGCCGTCACAGCTGTTGATGGCGCTGTTCAGCTTCTCAATGTCCCCCGGAGCGGCGTTCATCACCGCCAGGAACCCGCTCATAGCGTTCTTCCCCACCAGCGCCTCCGCATTGGCCGCCTTCTCCGACTCGGACATCTGCGCGAACGCCGCCCGGCAGTCAGTGAGGATATCCCCCAGGCTCCTCATGCTCCCGTCCGTGTTGGTGGTCTGCACCGTCAGCTCCCCGAAGGCATCCCCGGTAAACTTCACCTCTCCGGTCAGGTTCGTCATCATGGAGCGCATGGCCGTCCCCGCCTGGGAAGACTTGATCCCCGCGTTCGCCATCAGCCCGATGGCCTCCGCCGTATCCTCCGCCGTGAACCCCAGCGCCCCGGCCACCGGCGCGCAATACTTGAACGTCTCCCCCATCATGGCCACGTTCGTGTTCGCGTTTGAGCTCGCCGCCGCCAGGATATCCGCGAAATGCCCCGAATCCTCCGCCGACAGCCCCAGGGCAGTCAAAGCGTCCGTCACGATGTCGGAAGTGGTCGCCAGGTCCTCCCCGGAAGCCGCCGCCAGGTTCATGATCCCCTCGATGCCGGAGAGCATATCCCCGGTCTTCCACCCGGCCATGGCCATATAGTTCATAGCCTCCGCCGCCTCGGATGCGGAAAACTTCGTCTTGCTCCCCATCTCCCGCGCCTTGTCCCGCAGTGCCTCCAGGTCTTTCCCTGTAGCCCCGGACACAGCCGCCACCTGGCTCATGGCCGAGTCAAAGTCAGCCGCCACCTTCACCGCCGCCGTGCCCAGTCCGCCCACGGCAGCCGTGACCGGCATCAGCTTCTTCCCCACGCCCTCGATGGCCGAACCCACCCCCTGCAGCTTCTCCCCGGCAGCCCCGATCTTCTGCAGCGCCACGGCAGACCTGTCCGCCTGCTGCTCCAGGTCCCGCAGGTTATTCTCCGTCTCGATGATCTCCCTCTGCAATGCGTCATACTGCCCCTGGGAGATCTCGCCCCTCGCCAGCGCGTCATTCGCCTGCTCCGCCGCCGTCTTCAGCGTCTCCAGCTTCTCCTTCGTCTCCCGGACCGCATCCCCCAGGAGCCGGTGCTTCTGCGCCATCAGCTCCGTGTTGCCGGGATCCAGCTTCAGCAGCTTCTCAACATCCTTAAGCTGTGACTGCGTGTTCCGGATCTCCGTGTTCACACCTTTTAGAGCCGTCTGGAGCTTCGTGGTGTCGCCGCCGATCTCTACCGTAATCCCTTTTATCCTGTTCGCCGCCACACCACCACCCCCTTAATGGCACAAAAAAAGCCCGGCTCCCCGGGCATCACTTCCGGTTAAAATAGGTCAAAATCCTCCTGCCCCGCAAGGACGGCATAATCCGCCCCGTCGTTGCTGCTCTCCGCATACATGTCATTCACCATTCCGATGGTCAACAGATCCAGATCCCGGATGGAAATGCCCAGCTGCACGCACCGCAGCAGGAACAGCGGCGTGGTCATCGGGCGGTCAGTTGCGCGAAGTTTTTTTTAGCCTCCACGTCCGTCTTCACGTTCAGCCCCCACAGCTCGATCAGCTGGGGCAGCACCTGGTAGATGGAGAACGTCCCGAAGCCGTCCAGCCACTCCTCCGGCGTGTCCGGTATGGAAGGGTCCGCGTGCTTCGCCATGATGAAGGCAATGTTCTCAAACAGCTCCAGCGAGAACAGGTCCAGGTTGGAATCCTCCTCATCGCTGCCCCCGATGCTCTTCTCCAGCGCGCTCAGGTCCTTATAGATATCCCGGTGGAACCTGATCCGGTAAATGCGCGGCACCGCCGCCGATGCCCTGAACGGCACTTCCTTCCCGTCAATCTCAATCTTCCTTGTCATGCTCATCCGATCTCCTCCCCGCCATACAGGCTCCCGCTGCCCTCATCCCCGCTTCCGCCGTTATCCCCCGCCGGTACCGGCATATACACCGCCTTGTACCAGTCCTGGTACACCGCCTCATCCGTGGAGTCCCCGGTCTTCGCCTTCACCATGCCATCCGCCAGCGGCGTGGCCTTGACGGTCAGCGTCTCCGTCTGCACCTCCCGGCTCTCCTCGTTGGTCTTGCCCTCGATCCCCGGCCTTGACGCCGAGCAGTTGTAGAGGACATGCCGGATATGCCTCTGGTCGCCGTCAAACTCAAACAGCAGCGCGAACGCCGCAAGCTCCGCCGAGGCATTCTCGATCAGCACGCCCTTGTCGTCCAGCTCCTCCCGCAGCGCATCCCTGCGGAAAGACTCCGGGATCATGGCAAGCTCCAGGTCGCCGTCATAGCCCATGTTGTTGTTGATCACATAATAGGCCGTCCCGTCCGCATAGAAATTCTCCGGCTCCCCGTTGGCGTCCAGGGAAATGGAGACCGAGCCCGGCATCGGGACCGGCGCGCCGTAGGACACCGCCCCGTCCTCCGAAACAGTGAGCATCGCATAATGCGTGTTCTTCAGGTTATATTTCACTTTGTTCTTCTTATTCTGCATCCGTCATGCCTCCCATCCAAAAATATACAGCACCTCATAAAGCCTCTCGCTGCCGATCCACGTCTCCGACTTGTTGTAAAAGACCCCATGGGCATCCAGCACGTCCTCCACCCGCTCCTCCAGCCCCGGGTCCTTCCTGTCCGTATAGACCTCCAGGCGGACATCCACGCCCTTGTGGTACACCTTCCCGTCCGCCGCGAAATTATCGCTCCCCGGCAGCAGGTAACAGGCAAAAGGCGGCTCCGGCGACTCCCCCTCCGCAAAATGGTCATAGGCAAAAGGCAGCCCCGTCTCCCCTATCATCCTCACCAGCTCTTCCACAGCCTCACCTCCCCAAACCTTCAAACACTTCCCAATCCTGCGCTCCGGCATCCGCCGCGCATCCCAGACCGTCAGCCCCGCAGAGCCTTCTCGATCTCCCGTTCCAGCGTCCGCTCCGCCCTTTCCTCCGCGGGGGCGATATGCGCCTTCCCCGGGACGCGCCCGCCGCCCCGCTTCGCATGGCCGAACTCCAGCAGATGCGAGAGCTGGTACCGGTTCCTGGAATGCACCACCAGCTCAATGGAACCTGACGTCTCCCTCACGTTCTTCACCGCCCAGCTCTTCGCATAAGCCCCCGTATCCTTCGGCGCGCCCGCCTGGATATCCTTCTTCACGGAACTCCCCGCCCTTTTCACCGCGGCCTTCAATTCATCCGCCGCAAGGTCCGCATACTCCGCCAGCCCCTCCATCACCGCAGCCGCAAGCTGGTCAACCCGCACCCTGTCCGACATATCACCGCCTCACTTTCCTGCATATGAACTTCACCGCTTTCTTCTTGAAATTCATATGGTCCACATCCACAATGTCATAAACCTCCCCGCGGAACAGGATCCGGTATCCGGTGGACATGATGTCCACCGCTTTCCTGCAGTACCGCACAGTCACCGTCATGGACACGTCCTCCACGGTCATCCCGGCCTCCTGCCTTTCCCCCGAAGACGCCAGCCCCTCCCCGCCGATCGTGGCAGAACAGGCATAATAATCCGTCCAGGCATTCACATGGTTCCCCACGCCGTCCACAACGGCCTCATTCCTCTGGAACATCACCCTCTCGTTCAGCAGAGCCACCTCCATCAGAACGCCTCCTTCCTGCTGCCAAAGAGGAGCGCGCGCAGCGTCAGGGCAAGGGCGTGGTGGTCCGCCTCCTCCCGGTGCTCATACAGATATGCCGCCGCATACATCACAGAGATTTTCGCATTCTCCACCCGGGCAAACTCCCCTTCGTCATCCATCCGCGCCACGTCCATGCAGACCTTCTCCGCAGCCCCGGTCATGCTTTCAATCAGGGCGTCATCCTCATCATAGTCCACACGCAGGTAGCCCTTCATCTCTTCCAATGTCACCACCATGCCGCACCGCCTCCTTCAAGCCTCAAAAACGCCCCTGCTTTATACAGGCGGGATGCCGGCTCCTGCACCGGCACCCCAATGCCTCCCTCAGATCCCCTCTGTCCTTTATGAACCGGATGCCGCTTTCTGCGCCAGCACCTTCACCGCCTCCGCCAGCACCAGCTTCCCGTCCACCCTCTGGCTCGCCAGGAAGCCCACCTGCCCGGATGCCGCATACAGCTCATTCAGACGCTTGAAGCTCCGCCCCTGCCTGTCGGCGATCCAGTAATAGGAGAAATCCCCGAAGGCCACCGTCTTCGCCCCCGCCGCCATCGCCGGCATATAGGCCGAAGTCCTCACCGGCCTGCCCAGGATCGTGTCCGGCGTCCCCGCCGTAAGCGAAGGCTGCCACAGGTACTGCCCGTTGCTGTCCTTCAGCTTCCTCACGGCCTTCACCGTGGAATCGTTCAGCACCCACACCGACTTCTTCCGGTACGGGGCCTTCAGCGCATAATACAGGTCCATCAGCTCATCCGCCGTCACCGCCGTGGCAGATGCAGCCGTCACGCCCGTCTCCGCACCGCCTGCCGCCGCCAGCACGCCCAGCGGCTTGCCCTTGCCGTCCCCCGCAAAGAACGCCTCCTCTTCCTTCGCCCCAATCCTGCGGGCAAACTCACGGGAGATATAGGACTGCAGGTCAAACACGGAATCATTCAGCAGCTCCTCGGAAACCTTGATCATCGTCCCCAGCTTATACGCCCCGATGGAAACCTGCCCGAAGGAATCATCACTCTCCGGGAACGCGCCCTCCTCATCGATCCAGGACGCCGTGCCCTTGCCCGCCACCACCGGGATCTTCCGGTCGCCGCTGGAAGTCCTGATGACCTTCGCCATCTGCCGGAAGACGTTCTCCTCCTCCAGCGCCTCCACCAGCGTGCGCTCATACTCGTCCGGCACCAGGTAGCCGCCCTCGGAGTCCGTGCCCACCTGCAGGGCATTGGCGACATCCGGTACAGGGGCCTTTAAGCGCATGGCATTCCAGAAATTCTTCCGGTAGTCATCAGAGGCGCGCCCCGTCTTATCCCCCTCCCCGTCATCCGCCCTGCTGCCGGGCTTTGCCGTGATCGGCGTGCTGGTAGCCCTGGACAGCTCCGCATCGATCGCCGCCTGCCTTTCCAGCCGCTCGATCTCCTTCCCCAGGTTCACCACGTCCGCCTCCATCCTCTCATACGCAGCCGTGTCCTCTGCGGACAGCATCCCGTCCGCTCCCCTTTTCGCATCCAGGAACTTCTTTGCGGCGTCCCACGCCTTCGCCCTCTTCTCACGCAGTTCCAAAATCTTTCCCATAACCAAACCCTCTCTTTCTTAATCTGCGGCATCCGCATCCGGGATGCCGGTTTCATTGCAGAATAAAAGGGCCGATCCCTCAGCCCCTGTCTCCTTCTTCTTCCGGCAGAACCTCCTGCCCTGCTCCTCCGCCTCGAAACGCGCATCCAGCAAGCCGACTGTCCAGCCCTTCCGGAACATCCCCAGCGGGGTCTCCCCGAACTGCGCCAGCGCACGCGCATCCATCTCAAGCATCCTCCCCCATAATTCAGGATGGTGCTTCCGTAACTTCCGCAGCTCGTCAATCCTCTGGAACGGGCAGCACCAGCAGGAACACCGATGGTAGATCTCATACAGCCCGCCCCAGTCAAACCCCTTCCCGTAGCAGTACCGCAGCGCCTCTTCCTCCGTAACCCGCCACTCCACAAGCGGGTAGCGCTCCCCCTTGCACCGCCCTGGCTCATCATACGCGATGCCGACATAGGAAACGGCATCATACTCCCCTTTCAGGCGGTTGACCTCCTTCGTGATCAGGTGCGTCTTCAGCTGCCCCGTGCACCACCTCACCCGGATCCCCGGCCACCCGTTCCCGCATAAAGGGACGCCGTCCCGGATGCGCCGCTCCACCGCGGACTTCTTCTGCTTCGGCTCCTCAAACATGAGCCATTCAAAACCGCGCGGATGGCGCAGGACATGGATATGCAGCCCCCGCTCCCGGAACAGGTACGCATCCACCTTTTCAATATGCCGGTACATCTCCGGGAACTCCATGCCCGTATCCGCCCAGAACACGCCGTCAACCGGCATCCCCCTCTCTATCATCATGAGGAGCATCGCAGTGCTGTCCTTCCCGCCGGACAATGACACCGCATGGTAATCCCCTTTCCCGGTCTTCCCCACCGTTCCCACCTCCCCCTGGAACAGAAAAAGAGCCGATCCCTCAGCCCTTGTCCCCATCTTCCTGATCCCAGCAGGACCCCCTGCCGCCTTCTCCCTGTAACGACAGGCACCCTGTCCTGCCCATGTGCTTCAAATCTTCAGGATATCCGATATGCCAGCCGCCCGCCTCTCCCGAAACGGCCTAATGCAGGAGCAGGTTCAGCCTCTTCTCCAGCTGCTCCGCCGGAGTCCCCGGCTTCTTCGGCGGGATGAGCCTGCCCAGCATGGAATTCATCACCGCCTGCCTGGAAAACATCACCGGCGCACCCATCTCATCCGAAAACGGCACGCCGCCCGCATCCTCCGCGTCCCTTCCGGAAAACATGACCTCGTCCGCGAACCCAAGCTCCACGGCCTTCTTTGCATTGAACCAGCTCTCCGCATCCATCAGCCTTGAAATCTTATCCCTGGCAAGCCCGGTCTTGATCTCATAGGCGTTCATGATGGACTCCTTCACCTCGTCCAGCATCCTGACCGCCTTCTTCATCTCCTCAGAATCCCCTATCGCAATAGTGGCCGGGTTGTGGATCATCATCATCGCCACCGGCGACATCCTCACCTTCGTCCCCGCCATCGCGACCACAGACGCGGCGCTCGCCGCCAGGCCGTCTATAAACACCGCCACATCGTAGGGATAATCCATCAGCATGTTGTATATCTGCGCCGCCGCGAACACATCTCCGCCCGGGGAATTGATCCAGACATTGACCGGCCCCTTCCCGGCATTCAGCTCATCCCGGAAGATCCCCGGCGTGACCTCATCCCCGAACCAGGTCTCATCCGAAATCTCCCCATTCAAAAAGAGCGTCCGCATCCCTGCGCCGCCCTCATCCTGGTTTTCTATCCAGTTCCAGAACTTCCTCTTCATCATCCACCTCCATCTGCCGGTTTACCGCCAGCCCTTTTTCCGGGATGCCCGCTGCCTTCCCCGGCAGTCCTGCCCTTTCCAGGACTGCTGCCAGGACCATCTGCTTTTTCCGCATCCCCTACGGCACCGGCTCCCGGGTTCCTCTGTCTCCCCTCCCTGACGGCTGGACCGCCGCCATCTTCCGTTCCTCCTGCAGGACTTCCCACGCCATAGCCCAGCCCGGCATCCTCCAGCTTCATCATGTTCCCGTTCACCAGGTACAGGTCGCCGCCCAGATCCTCCGGGATGCGGTCCAGGTTCTCCAGCTCCCGGATGTCATTCGCCGACATCCACCCGTTCTGCCGCCCCACGGCATACCCGTTCATGCGGCTCTGGTAGTCGCCCCGGAGCAGGCCGTCCACGTTGAACTTCACGAAATACTCCTTTTTCTCCTCCGCCGTCAGCAGAGACCGCGCCATGGACTGCTCCCACCGTGACACCCACGGGTCAAGCGTATACTTCACGAACTCAAGGCTCTGCTGCTCAATGTTTGAAAAAGAAGACTTATCCAGGTCGCCCACCATATGCGGCGGCACACGGAATATCCTCGCGATCTCATTGATCTGGAACTTCCTCGTCTCCAGAAACTGCGCCTGCTCCGGGGAGATGGAAATGGGCGTATACTTCATCCCCTCCTCCAGGACCGCCACCTTGTTGGCGTTATGGCTTCCCCCAAAAGTGGACTGCCAACTCTCCCTCACCCGCGCCGGGTCCTTAATCGTCCCCGGATGCTCCAGCACCCCGCTGGGCTGTGCGCCGTTGGCAAAAAACTTCGCCCCATATTCCTCACAGGCAATCGCCATCCCGATGGCATTCTTCGCCATGGCGATGGGCGAATACCCCACCAGCCCGTCAAACCCCAGGCCGGGGATATGCAGGACCTCCGAAGGCGGCAGCACCACCGTACTGCCTTTCACCGTGGGCACATCATCCGCCCCCAGCGTATACTCATAGTAAAGCTGGCCGCCGCCGTCCCGCTCCACGCTCATCCTGTCCGGCATCAGCGGATACAGCGCCATGACCTCCCCCCTGCCGTTGCGGATGACCTGCGCATAGGCATTCCCCCACAGGAGCAGGTGCGTCATCAGCGTCTCCCGGAACACAAAAGAAGTCATCTCCGGGTTCGGCTCGTCATGCAGCAGGAAATACAGCGGATGCCCCGCCGCCTTCTCCTTCCCGCCGCCCTCCGTATACCTGTAGAAATGCAGCGGCAGCCCCGCCACCGCCTCCGACAGGATCCGCACGCAGGAGTACACCGCCGTCATCTGCATGGAAGTCCGCTCATTCACCCGTTTCCCGCTCGTGCTGTTCCCCAGGAAGAAACTGTAAGCGCTTCCTGATGTCCTGTCCTGAGGTTCGCCCCTGGCCCGGAACAGCCCTCTCAATAACCCCATCGCAACCACTCCCTTCCTATCTCCGTCAGAACACGAGCAGCCCCCTTGTGTCATACACGGATTCCCTCGTATCGTTCCCACACCGTATCGCCCTGTCCAGCCCCATGATCATCGCAATGGCGCCGTCAATCTTCTCCGTGGACTTCTCCTTGTCCGCCTTGATGTTCCCCGCCGGGTCCGTCCGGATGAAGATATTGTCCATCATCCAGCGCAGGACAGGGTGCCCGCCATGGGCCACCATCTGCTCCAGCACCAGCTTCATCAGCTCCTTGGTGGGCGGCGACATATCCTTGAACCCCTGCCCGAACGGGACCACCGTGAACCCCATCCCCTCCAGGTTCTGGACCATCTGCACCGCGCCCCACCGGTCAAACGCGATCTCCCGGATGTTGAACCGCTCCCCCAGCCGCTCAATGAACTTTTCAATATACCCGTAATGCACCACATTCCCCTCCGTGGTCTCCAGAAACCCCTGCCGCGCCCATACGTCATAAGGCACATGGTCACGCCGCACCCGCAGCTCCAGCGTCTCCTCCGGTATCCAGAAATAAGGCAGCACGCAGAACTTATCCTCCTCATCCAGCGGCGGGAACACCAGCACAAAGGCCGTGATGTCCGTGGTGGAGGAAAGGTCCAGCCCTCCATAGCACACACGCCCCTCCAGCCCCTCCGCGTCCACCCGGAACCCGCAGGCGTCCCACTTCGCCATCGGCATCCACCGGACAGCCTGCTTCACCCACTGGTTCAGCCGCAGCTGCCGGAAAGAATTCTCCTCCCCGGGATTCTGCTTCGCCGACTCGCACGCCGCCTTCACCTTGTCCAGCCCCACCGTGATGCCCAAAGACGGGTTCGCCTTCTTCCACACCTTCGGGTCCGTCCAGTCAGCCGCCTCATCCGCCCCATAGATCACCGGGTAGAAAGTAGGGTCAGCCTTCCTCCCCTCCAAAATATCCACGGCTTTCTGGTGCGTCTCATAACAGATGGAATTCGTATCCGTCCCCGCCGTGGTGATCAGAAAATACAAAGGCTGCATCCTGGCATCCCCGGAGCCCTTCGTCATCACGTCAAACAACTTCCGGTTCGGCTGGGTATGCAGCTCGTCAAAGACAACCCCGTGGATATTGAACCCATGCTTTGAATAAGCCTCCGCCGACAAAACCTGATAAAAAGAATTGGTCGGCTGGTACACGATCCGCTTCTGGGACGCCAGTATCTTCACCCGCCTGTTCAGCGCCGGGCACATCCGCACCATGTCCGCCGCCACCTCAAACACAATGGAAGCCTGCTGCCGGTCAGCCGCGCACCCGTATACCTCCGCGCGCTCCTCCCCGTCCCCGCAGGTCAGGAGCAGCGCCACGGCCGCCGCCAGCTCGCTCTTCCCCTGCTTCTTCGGGATCTCCACATAGGCCGTGTTGAACTGCCGGTACCCGTTCCCCTTGACCGTCCCGAACACGTCCCGGATGATCTGCTCCTGCCAGTCGATCAGCTCAAAAGGCTTCCCCGCCCAGGTCCCCTTCGTATGGCACAGGCACTCGATGAAGCTGACCGCGTAATCCGCAGCCGCCTTATCGTACACAGACCCCCGCGCCCGGAACTTCGTAGGCCTGTACTTCTTCAGCTTCCGCATCGCCACCAGCCTCACCTCCTCCCGCCATGCCCCGTCTCTTCTCCTGCCATTCCACAGGGCGATATCAAAACAGACACCTATCCGCTTCCCTGCAAGTCCTTTCTCTGCCAGCGCCCAAAACACATGCAGCAATCCCTCCCAGGCGGCAGGCCATCAAACGGCATCCACCCAAAAAAGCAGAACCTTTACCCATACCGGATAAACCCCCTCCGCTTAGACAGCCCCGCCGCCAGTCATTTCATCCACTGCCAGTACACCTGCTCCGCAATCTTCGCCATCATCACCGGCGGCACGCTCATGCCGCAGACATACTGCACATTCTGGCCCATGAAATCATAATCCTGCGGGAACGTCTGGCAGCTGATGATATCCTTATCCGTCATGAGCAGCCCGTCACACATGCGGAAACAGTAACCTCCCGCAGTGACCGTCTGCACCGGCTCATCATCATGGTTGACTGGGGAAGTGAAGCCGCTGTTCTTCTTCCTCACCCTCATGTTGATGTCCGCAACACACCTGTCCGAAGAGATCCGGTACTTCATGATCCGCGCCGCCAGACTGTCGCCGGACGGTGCTTTCCCATAAGGCTCCCGGACATCCACAAAGGGGATGAGCTTTGCGTTGAACGCCATGGACAGCTTCGGAAAATGCAGATCCTTCCTGCCGGCAATAAAAAACACCCTCTCCCTCTTCTGCGGCACGCCCATCCGCGCCGCATTGAACAGGAATATCTGCACGGAATAGCCCGCCGCATCGAACGCCCCCACAATCCGGTTCACCCAGCCCTTCGCGTTCCCCGTGATCAGCCCCTTCACATTCTCCGCAATGACCACCTTCGGCCTCAGCCGCTCCGCCACCCGGATGAAATAGAAAAACAGGTCATCCAGCCTCTGCTTCGCCTGCCCCTCCCGGAAAGACTTCTCCACGTTCCAGCCCTCCTCCCGGACACCCGCCAGCGAGAACACCGAACACGGCGGCGAACCGTCCAGGACATCCAGGCATTTCAGCTTCTCCGGCAGTTTCTCCTCCGGCAATTCAACAAAATCACGGATGTCCATAAGGAAGCTATGCTCCGGGTGGTTGTTCTTCCGGTATATCTTCATCATGTCCGGATCGATCTCACAGTTGCCGACCACCTCATACCCCGCCAGCTTATACCCCATGGAAGAACCGCCCCCGCAGCTGAAACAGGAAAAGACCGTGTGCCCATGCTTCGGGCGCTTATCCAGGTCCCCCAGCCGCCAGTCCCACGGGAAATCAGTTGAACCGGAAACCGCACGCCGGGCACTGGTACTTGAACTCTTCATCCCCGAACACCTCCGCATCATATTCCGTGGAGCCCGTGATCTCCCTGTCCGCGCCGCTATCCGTGCCGCCGCCCGCGCCATCCCCCGCGCCTGCGCCGTCCACGGGCAGCTCCTCCGCCATCCCGAAGAAGTCAAACCCTTCCAGGTCAAGCCCCTCCAGCTCGACTTCCAGCTTCAGGAGGTCCCACGTTGCCTTTTCCCCGGTCTTGTTGTCCAGGTATCGGTATTTCCTCTTCTGCTCCTCCGACAGCCCCTCACAGACCAGGCACTGTGCCTCCTCCACGCCAAGCGCTTTCAGAGCCTTGTACCGGGTATGCCCCGCAATGATGACATTCCCTTCATCCACGATGATGGGCGCAACATAGGAGCACTGCCGGATGCTCTCCGCCACGGCATTGACCGCCCCGTCATTCTTCCGCGGGTTATTCCCGTAAGGGACGATATCCGCAAGTTTCAAAACCTCCAGCCTCATACCTCAAACACCTCCCCACAGCACGGGCACGTCTTCACCACAGGTCCGTCCTGCTCCCCTCCATCGGGAGCAGCAGGGGCAGGCTGCCCGAAATCATACCCGCAGAAATCCACGTCCGCCAGCTCCGCGCCCAGCTTCTTCTGGTCCCACCCGGCAAACTCCGCCGTCTTGTTGTCATAAAGCCGGTACTTCCTCTTCTGGTCTTCCGTAAGCCCGGCGGCTATGACCACGTCACACTCCTCATACCCCAGCTTCAAGAGCGCCTTATACCTGGTATGCCCCGCCAGGATCACCCCGTCCTCATCCACGATGATGGGGGCGATATAAGAACACTGCCGGATGCTCTCCACCACGTCATCCACCGCCACGTCATTGATCCTGGGGTTATTCCCATACGGCCTGATATCCGCAAGCCTCTTCTTCACATATTCCATTCCATCCCTCCTGCTGCAAACTTCCTTTTCTGTGCCCCGCCGCTTCAATCCTTCCTCCTGCGTGCCGCCAGCAGCCGCTCCATCAGGTCATCATGCGGGTTCGCCCCGCCGTACCCGGCTGAGCAGTTCTCCTTCACGATCTGGTAGATCTGGAACCAGCACTGGTTGACCTGCTTCAGGTAATTCTGGCTCATCGTCACATACGGGCTCGCTATGGCCGCCCCCGTGGTCGGGTGCTTCGCAAGGAACCCGTATTCCGAGATGCAGGTCTCGCACTGCACCCACCTGGACACCGACATCGCATACTGCTCAATGAGTTGGGCGTTCACATACTGCCCGCACCCACGCTCCTCCAGCCAGACATAGGTGCTCCTGAACACCTCCTCCGCGCAGAGGTCTATGCCGCTCTTCTGGGCGGCCTTCAGGAAGTCCTTCACCGGCGGGACGTCCACGCCCTCCATGTCCGCAGGCGCCGGAAGGGCGAGGACGTCCGCCGCCATGCCCTGCGCGACCTTGTCAGCCAGCGCCTTGGGCTTACGCCCGGCCCCGGTCCTGGGCCCGCCCCTTGCAGTCCCGTCCTTTGCCATTTCCCTCACCCCTCTCCTGCAGGGGATAATACCCCGTTTGATTTCCGCTTTTTGTGCGTGTGACCCCCGCCCCGTTCCCCAGGGGAGGGGCCATGGAGATTTCCATCCCCCCTACCGGCCCCACCGGTCGCCGCGCTCCGCATGGATGCGCGAGTGACACGACTTGCACAATGAAATCAGGTTGCCTGCATCATGTGTGCCACCTTCACTCAGCGGTACCTTGTGGTGCACTTCCTCCACGGGCACGGCCGCACCCTTCTCCAGGCAATGCTCACAGAACGGATGCCGTGACGCATACCTGTCACGTATCCTCTTCCACGCCCTGCCGTACCGCCTTTTCGTCTCCGGGTTCCTCCCGTATTTCTCATACCTCCGGTTCATCGCAGCCGCATGTTCCCCACAATATCTGCCATCCGTCAGTTCCGGGCATCCCGGATACCCGCATGGGTGCTTTGGTTTCCTCGGCATCTGCCCCGCCTCCTTCCAGGCATAGGAAAAGCCCGGCAGGATTTTCTCCCGTCGGGCTTCCCCGTTTTTCATTTTCGCCACTTTAACATTACCACACATACCCCTTTGACATCTACTGACATCCAGTGACAACTTTCGGAATCTTGATCTCCAGCAGCGCCCTGTCATGAATCCGGTACAGGTGCCTTACGTTATATCCCATGTCCACGGCAATCTGCCCCCAGGTATGGAAGTTCAGGTACCTCTTCTCCAGAAGCGTCTGGAATTCCGGGTCATCCACCTGCCTGATCACTTTCATGATTTCCGTTTTCAGTCCCACCATCCTGTCAATGTCCGCATTGATCTCCGCCTGCAGGTCAACGATCCTTTCCACGGCATTGGCCATGGAGGACACCGCCCGGTCCGGGTTCCTGGGCATCCCGCTGATGGCACACCCGGCTTTCCTCGCCAGGTCATTCAGGGACTCCACCTGCTCAATCTTGCTGTTTATCCTCTGGTCCAGGTAATATGCCTGGGACAGATATTCCCTTGCTGTCATCCCGGCAGACCCTCTTCCGTCAAATTCCCCGCCCTTTCCCGTGCTCACCTGTCCTGACTTACCCATACGCTCCCACCTCCGCTTTCACCGCATCGATCAATGCGGACTGCATGTTATCTTTTTCTGACAACGCCTTCATGATCCGCCCGTCTATGGTGCCATCCGTGATGATGTGCTGCACCACCACGGTCTCCGATGACTGCCCCTGCCGCCACAGCCTCGCCACCGTCTGCTGGTATAATTCCAGTGACCAGGTAAGGCCGAACCACACAAGGGTGGAACCACCCGCCTGCAGGTTCAGGCCGTGCCCGGCAGATGCCGGATGGATCAGCGCCACTGGGATTTCCCCTGCATTCCATCTCTGGATGCTGGCATCCGTGTCCAGCCTGGCATATGGGATTTTCAGCTTTTGGAGCCGCTCTGAAATCCTCTCAAAGTCATGCCGGAACCAGTAAGCCACCAATACCGGCTTGCCGTTCGCTGCTTCAATGATGTCCTCCAGCGCATCCAGCTTTCTCTCATGGACGGAAACGGTCTCCCCTGTATCCGTATATATGGCCCCGTTAGCCATCTGCGACAGCTTCCCGGAAAGAGCCGCCGCATTGGCGGCCGTGATGTCCCCGTCCGGCAGCTGCAGGACAAGGTCTTTTTTCAGTTCCTCATATCTTTCCTGCTCCTTTTCGGAGAGGTACACCGTGTACCTGGAATTTACCAGCTCCGGCATCCGCAGGTGGTCAGTGGACTTCATGGAAATGGTGATGTCGGATATCCTGCCGTAAATCTGCTTCTCCGCACCCGGCAGCGGCTTATAGGAAAATACCACCTGCCCGTTCTGCTTATCCGGCCGGAAATAGGATGTCCGGTACTGACCGATGAACCGCCCAAGCCGCTCCCCCATGTCCAGCAGCCGAAACTCCGCCCACAGGTCCATCAGCCCGTTGCTGGAAGGCGTCCCGGTCAACCCCACGATGCGCTTCACCTTCGGCCGCACTTTCATCAGCGCCTTGAACCGTTTTGTCTGGTGGTTCTTAAAGGATGACAGCTCATCGATCACCACCATGTCAAAATCAAAGGGGATGCCGCTCTCTGAAACCAGCCACTGCACGTTCTCACGGTTGATCAGGTAAATGTCCGCCTGCCGGCTCAATGCAGAAAGCCTCTCCGCCGCCGTGCCGACTGCCACGCTGTACCTCATCCCTTTCAAATGATCCCATTTCTCCATCTCTGCCGGCCAGCTGAATGAAGCCACCCTGATGGGCGCTATCACAAGCACCTTATGGACCTCAAAGCTGTCAAACATCAGGTCATTCACCGCCGTCAGCGTTATCCCTGTCTTGCCCTCAACCCAAGCCCATATCCAACAGAACAGCCGCTATCGGATGGCTTTCAATATATTCGATCGCAAATTTCTGATAACTGTGTGGTACGAACTTCATCAGGCATCACCTCCCTCTGCATCCAATTTTTCAAGTTCTTTTATGAACCATCTGAACTCCGCATGAAATTTTGCATGGTCGCTTTGGGATTCAAATACCCTCAGATTTTCTGGCTTATTGTTACGCTTATTGCCATCAATATGATGAACAACCTCTTCTGGCAATAATGTCCTGCCAAGAATCTGTTCTGCAACAATACGGTGCTCATGCTTTCCATAACGTTTGGCATAGGTTCTCCCTTTGCCTGTATTCAAATGGATTTTTCTTAATTTTTCTCTGACCTCTGCGGTCATTCTCGTTTTATTTGTCACCTTGTTTATCCTTGTGAACGTAGCTGCAATATTGGTAAAGTCTTTCAGCGATGCATAACCGTCTGGATTTTTAGATTTACTGCTAAAATCTGCTAAACACTGTCTGCAACAGAAATGGTGTTTCTTCCCCTTTAGGAAAGCTGAATCCCTCAAGAACTCCTTCCCGCACCAGTCACACCGAATTTTTAATTTCATCAATCATCCCTCCAATCTGTGACTCATCATCCAGAACATACACCTTAAACCCCAGCTTCCGTAAAAGCCTGTGCCGTGCCAGCTGCAGGGGGCGGGGCTTTTTCCCCGGTGCCTTGACCTCCACAAACGCCATCTTCCCATCCGGGAGAAGTGCCAGTCTGTCAGGCACCCCGTCAAAACCGGGCGATGTGAACTTTACTGCCAGACCACCGGCATCCCTGACAGCCGCCCTGAATTTCTGCTCTATAGTCTTTTCTCTCATGCCAATGCCTCCAATCCCTTATTTTTCAAGTGTTCCAGCCTTTAGGGTGCAGGTCGGTGCAAGTCGTACCTAAAACTCCTCTATAAGTGATTTTTTACTGAAAAAACTGCCCTAAAGGGGGTTTATACCAAGACCTGCACCGACCTGCACCTTTCCCCAAAACATGGGCTTTCTCAGTCCCCAAAATCTTCTTCCTTTATCCTCAGCCCATACACGATAATGCCGACCTTCGCCTTCCTCCGGGAAAAGCCGGCAGACTCCAGCGCGTTATAAAAATCTGCCGTACTTCTGGTGTACTCACCCGTCCTCATACAGTAACTGCGGTATTCCTGGTACAGCACGCCGGACTTCTCCCGGTATGTCTTATCAGCCTCGCAGCACTCACACAGAAAATGCCCAAGCCAGTCATTGTCCTCCCTATACGCTTTGATGGCATCTTCCACGCATACAGGACAAGGGATATGAAAGTTCCTGCTGATTGCCTTTTTTGCACCTTCAATGATCCATGCCATGACAGCCGGTGCCGCCTCTGCCACAAGGAAATCCGCATAATTCTTCACATCCCCCGCCCCTTCAATTTTGGCATGGAAAGGAATCACAATCAGGCGCCGCCATGTCCCCGGGTCATTCGCGCCCACCCTTGGCAGGTGGTTGGTATAAAGCACCAGCGTATGGCTCGGCGTGAAGGAAAACGGGTCCTTATACTTTTTCTCCGCAAAAATCTCATCCGTGGAACACATCTGCTTCACCACGGAAGTATTCAGCCTCATCCCCTCCTCCAGTTCCGCAGCAATAATAAGCCGCTTCCCCTTCGCCTCTGCAAGTTCCGGCTTCACATTCCGCTTGCACCCGACCGTGAGGGTATCTGCGGACATATTCCCGCTGTAGGTCCCAAGCACACGGGCAACCGTGTTCCAGAAGGTGGACTTCCCGTTCCTTCCCTCACCATAGGCAATGATCAGCGATTCCATATAGACGCGCCCCACCGCCGCCATGCCCACGATCTGCTGCACATAGTCAACCAGCTCCGCATCACCGCAGAAAATGGTCTCCAGGGAATCCAGCCACAGCTTCTCCCCCTTGTCACCGGGAGCTGCCGCCGTTATTTTTGTGATATAGTCCTCCGGGCTGTGGTCACGCTTCCCCTCCAGCCCGTCCGGGAGGTAATAGGTGCCGTCCGGCGTGTTCAGAAGGAACCCGTCTTTATCCAGGTCAGACACGCTGATCTCCAGCATAGGCTTCGCCGCCTGCAGTGCGGAAACCACATACTTCATGTCCCGCCGCTTCATCACGAACGCCTTATACGCCTGGGCGGACATATACGCAAGGTAGGCGTCCATCTGCCCGCCGCTTATTTTCTTCTCCAGCGACTTGCCGCCGGAGGTGATGGCCTCCTCCGATATGCCGGTATCCATGAGCGCCTGTTTCGTCCGGGCGATCTCATCCTTCGCATCCGCAAGCTGCAGGTCAAGGAACTCCTCCGCCGCTCCCACCGCCTGCTGCTTCGACTCCACCCAATACTGCCCGCAGAAACGCAGGTAATCCGTAGCCGCCGTATAGCGCAGCTCCACGCCGTATTCCCTGGTCAGCACCTTCGCCTGCCCGATATCCGAGTAATCGCCAGGCTTCAGTGATTCCCGTCCAAATTCATCATTGTACGCATCCGGGGCGACATACCCTTCCTGCCCCTGCACTTTCTCCGCAAACCGGCAGGCGCTCTGCCAGATTATGGCAAGCTCCGCATCCTCCAGCGGCGGATTGCACTTATTGGCTTCCTCCATGAAGATTTCATGCGCCTTTTCCGTTGCGCCGTACCGCTTCACCACGCGCCCCGCAAAGTGGGACATGGTGGCGTTCCTCTGCCCCTGCGGTATCTCCCTGCCGCCCTGCGGCTTCACGATGCAGTCAATGGTGATCTCGCCCTCATGCCAGAGGATGGAATCTGCCGGATGCCCGAAAATGAACCGGGCAGAGTCCAGCGCCTTGGCGTCAAAGAACGGAAATTTCTGTTGTATGGCCTTCTTCAACGCCGCACACGCCTCCCCGTCCGTGACCGGGTCATGCGGGAAGTACACATGGAACCTGGGCCTTGCAGACTTCCCCTCCTTCGGCTTCATGTTGTTCCGGCTCGGCACCACGGCAAACGCCACATCTGCCCCGACCTTTTCTTCCAGGTATTCCGGATGAATCCAGTCCGCCGGGTTGTCAGAATGGCTGTTGTCACAGTCCATCACATCCACATCGCAGGAGAGGAAATTATCCCCGCTCCTGCGGCAGTTCCGAAACTCCGCGCACACATGGTCAAACGCCACCACCTCCATGCAGTCATCCTCATTGTCAATGACCCGCCTGTTGGGATACAGGCTGTTCTTCGCGTTCCCCCTGCAGTTCGCCGTGTAAAATGTCATCCTCATGCCCTTCACACCTCCTCGCAGTCCTCCGTGAAATAACGGATGACCATATCCCGTTTCTCCGCTTTCTCAATCTCCGCCGCCATCCCCGTGGATACGGTGCTGCCGAACACCCACAGCTGGTCGCACTTCCCCAGGAGCACCAGCCCCGCGAATATGCCCACCGCCCGCTCCGCAGGCTTCCTGTCATCCAGGAACTGCGGAAACAGCAGATGCGGCGCAACAGGGATCGCGCCGTTCCCCACCGCAAACCTGCTGTACCGCCTGGCCTTCTGCGCATTCCCCTCCATATCCCCGGCAAACGGGGAACATATATAGACAAGCGGCCTGTATGCCCGCTTCCCGGCCATCTCCTCCCTGCTGATTCCTTTCAATGCCTCATAAGTCGTGGGGTCAGGATACCCCTCGCTGTTATACCTTCCAATCCCCATGAACCATACCTCCATTCCGCCTGCGCTGTTCTTTCCGGACCGTATCCGCAGGCTTGTAAAACGGGCAGTCCCTCCCGCCAAAGTCATTGTCCTTCAAGCAGGTACAGACGCCGCCCCTGTTTGCGAAACAGTCCCCATGCATCCTGCACCTCTGCATTTCCGCCTTGCTCATCTTCTCTTCCTCCTGAAATCAATCTGATATCCCATGCGTCCCCGCCTAATCTTTCTGGTAAAAATCACACTCATATCCATCCGCCCGCAGCCGCAGCCCTTTGGCCCAGGGCGGCGTCCTGCCCATCTGTTCACAAACCGTAGGAAGGGACATCTTCCTGTCCGCCTCAATGATGACCTCATCATGCACATGGGCCACAATCGAACAGTTCCGCAAAGTCCTCATGGCATAGCACAGGATATCCCGGCTGACCGCCTGCACGATGTTCTCCACGAATTTAGGACCGTAGCTTTCCAGCCGCTCCCACTTCTTCGTGCCGCCCACGCCCATGTATGTGACGGACTCCCCGCCGAACTGGTTCTCCCCGATCCTTGGCTTCACATAGGCAAGCCGCCTCCCGGAGAAAAGCGTGATGAACAGCATCCCTCCCTGGTAATCAAAGCGGATGCCGTGCGTCTCCGTCCCCGCCCTCATTTTGATGCATTCCTTCACGGCACGGTCAACCGCCCACCAGAACTCCGTGATGCACGGGTTGGAATCCCTCCACGCCGACACCAGCGGCTGCAGCTCTTCCTCCGCAAGCCCCATCTCCAGCGCACCCATGGAGATCAGCGCGCCTACCGACCCACCGTATCCAAGGGCCAGCTCCGCTATCTTCCCTTTCTGCCGCAGATGCCCGTTCACGCCGTGCTTCTCCACCGGGACATGGAACATCTGGCTTGCCGATGCGCAGTAAATGTCACCGCCACCCTCGAACACTTTCAGCCGCCACCGCTCCCCGGCAATCCATGCAAGCACCCGCGCTTCTATCGCTGAAAAATCCGCCACAATGAACTTCCTGCCATCCTGAGGCACAAAAGCCGTGCGGATAAGTTCCGAAAGCACCTCCGGCACGGAATCATATAAAATTTCCAGTGCTTCAAAATCACCGCACCTCACAAGCTCCCTCGCCTGCGCCAAATCAGGCATTGTGTTTTTATACAGGTTTTGCAGCTGGATAATGCGCCCAGAGAACCGCCCCGTCCTGTTGGCACCATAGAAGGCAAACATCCCGTGCGCACGGCTGTCCGCACACACCGCGTTCTCCATCGCCTGGTATTTCTTTACAGAAGATTTGGCCAGCTGCTGCCGGAGTGCCAAAACCTTCCGCAAAGGCTCCTCCGCATCTTTCATCAGCTCCGCTACAGCCTTTTTATCAAGGGAATCCGTTTCCACCCCATTCTCCGAAAGCCACTGCTTCATCTGCTGAACGGAATTTGGGTTCTCCAGTCCTGTCAGTTCCTTCATTGCCGCCGACAATTCCGCCTTGGAACGCCCGTCTATGGCAATCGCATTCCTGACCATATCCATATCCACACCGATGCCCCGGTCGTTGATCTCCTGGTCCTGCCGGTATTCCTCCCACACAAAATCCGGCACGGGGAATTTGGCAAGCCTCTGCTGTATCTGCATCTCCGCTTCCACGTCACGGAGGTTGTATGCCTTGAACCGCTCCCACTTTTCCCTGTCATGCTCCGGCAGGTTCCGCGTCCGGCCGCCGTTCGCTTTGGTCTGCTTGCAAGGGACACAGAAATACCGGATCAGCTCCTTCCCCTCAGACAGCTTCTGCTTCTCCAGCCCAAGCACCGCGCCTACATCCTCCAATGACCGCGGAAGGCCAAGGTAAGCCGCCCACACCATCGTACAGCGCCAGTTTTCCGGCTCAAACCATGTGCCGAAATAATTTGACAGACAGACACGCTCAAAATTGTTATTGTAGCTCCACTTGATGACAGAATCATCCGAGAGCGCCGCCACGATATCCGCTGGAATCTCCTCCCCCTGGCATAAGTCAACCACATGCACATCCCCACCATCCACGCTGTATCCGAACAGAAGGATGTCAAAATCCGGGGATGAGGCATACCGGTAAACGCCGCATTTGGATAAATCCACAGACGAAAACGACTCTATGTCAATATTGATAGACTCCACTCCCACCAGCTCCTTTCACCGCCTTAAGGGCAGCAGGGAAAAGGCAGATGCCCGTTCCCCGCCACCCGGCGGCCATATTTCTGTTTATCTGGTCATGACAGGAAATCCTCATCATCCCCGTCTCCGTCCGCAAAGTCATCCTCCGCACGTGACCTGCCGCCCAGCGGCTCCCCGTCACGGAGCTTCTGCAGGTTGTTCAGCCCGCAGGCGATCCCTTTATTTCCGTTGGAATTGAAAGCATAGAAATTGATGCTCGCCCTGCCATATACGCCGCTGTATACCTCGGAATGGTCAAGAATCGGCTGGCGGTCTGCATCCACGATACCGGGAGCCGTGGAGCTGTTGGCATTGACAAAATAGGAATCCGCATAGGCTTCATCATCCGGGCGCTCCGTATCCCCGTCACGCAGCGGGGTCTTCAAGACGGAAAGCGCCGGGACGCTCCTGCCGTTTCCTTTCAGTTTCGCCTCACCCTCACGGTATGCCGCCTCAATCGCCGCCTCGATCTTTGCAATGGTCTTCTTATCCGACTTCGGGATGATGAGCGACACGGAGAACTTAGGCGTGCCTCCATTGATTGATTTTGCTTCCCATGCGTTGCAGTAGCTCCACCGGGTATCAGGTCCAGTAATCACTTTTGTTGGATTGTTGACTGTATTTGACATATGATTTTCCTCCTAATCTTCTTTGAAATCTTCCTGTGCCGTATTCAGTTCCGGCCTCTTGTCGCTCTCAAGCACCAGGGCCGGCTTGCCCTGCGGCTTCTCCACAAGCCCCTTTAAAATCTCCGCAAATTTCTTCTTGCCCAGCAGCTTCTCCATGGCCGTGATGCCTAACAGCTTCGGCTCATATGGGTCATATCCCGCTTTCGATACGGTATCCGCCACCGCCTTTTCATCGGTGTACTTCCGGTTGGACCTTCCGGCCACCACCTTGAACCCGGCATACTTCACGCCGGAGAGCGCCTGCTGCAATGCAAATTCCTTCACATCCGCCGCCCATGCCGCCAGCTCATCCGCTTTCACGAGGATCGCCGCGATCTCGTCATCCTCCAGCGTTGCGGGCATCTCAAAATCGTACTTCGCAAGCTCCAGGTTGTACTCCGCCCGCTTCCTGCAGACCGCCTTCGCCTTGCAGAACCGGCAGTGCTCCCCAGCACAGAACTCCCCCTCCCCGGCGTAGGCCAGCTTTGCCTTCTCCTTAAGCTCGCCCTCCGCCCACCGGAGCAGTTCCTCCTTCGCCATGACGCACACGCTCACATTCTCCCGGCGCGGCTGATAGATCGCCATGCGGACAGTGTCAATATCATAGATGCCGTCAAACAGCTCCAGCGCGCCCAGGGCATACAGCATCATCTGGGGGTTCCCATCCGCAGAGACCTCCACGCCGGTGCCGTGCTTGTAATCGATGATGTAGAGCGTCCCGTCCGCGATTATCAGGCAGTCTCCTGTGCCGAACCCCTCCTCCACAAAACGGGAGAAGTCCAGCCGCTGCTCGATCAGCACCGCCGGGTCTTTACAAGACTTCTTTGCCTCCTCCACCAGCGAAAGGACATACTCCGCATACCCGCAGGCGCATTCCTCCATCTCCTCGTCATAGAAGGAAAGCCCCTCTGTCGGGTCTGTGGTCTCCATGCCCAGCAGGGCTTTCAACTTGTGCTCGCATAGGCTGTGGGCATCCGTGCCCTGCTGTGCGTATTCGCTGCCCGTGTCCTCATAACCCTCGCAGAGCCTTGCCGACGGCGGGCAGGCAAGCCACCGGTGGCTGGAAGACGCGGACAATAAAGCGTGCCTACCCATCACAGCACCTCCACATCCGCAACCAGGGCCGCATACTCCGAAGGATCGATCCCGGACAGCTTATCCGCCCCATGCTTTGCAAGCAGCTCCCTGACCTGTGCCGTGAAGCCCGCCCTGGACTTCTCCGCCAGGAGCGCCCTGACTTCCGTGAGGGAATACTGCTTCTCCGGTCCCTGCTCCTCCTGCCCGGACGCTTTCCCCGCAGATTCCTTCTTCCCCGGCTTCTCCACGGCTTCCTTCTTTTCGCCTGAGCCGGACAGAACCTCTGCCAGTTCCTCCGCGATGCACACCAGGCTCTCCCCGCACTTTTTCAGTTCCCTGAGCACCCTGTCCAGTTCACTCATCTTTGACATGCCGCGCACCCTCCTTCCCTGACCTCCCTGATGTCAACCGATTCCACTGTCTGCCCCGGCGCTAAAAGGTACACCTGGGTGAAATCCCCGAACAGGAACCTCACAAGCCTTGCCGGGAGCTTCATATCCGCGCCCTTCAGCACGTTCCTCTTCCTGCCGCCGGAATCCGAAACATTGATGACGACCTTGTGTCTTAATGCCATCGCCATTACCTCTCTTTCTGTGGGAATCTCCTTCCCCACACACCCCAGTCCGCAGAAAGCAGTGCTTTTAAAACCATTTCAGAAATTTTTTTCAAGTTTTTTCAGGCATTCCTTTTTCAGGGCGGCTTCCAGCTTTTTCAGCCTCTTGCTGACCGCCATCTGGGAGATCCCGAACTCCTTCGCAATCTCCGCCTGGACGGCATCCTCCATGTAATACCTCTGGTAAAGCCTCTGCGAATCCCCATCCATTTCCTCCACGCACTCATGCAGGAGCTCCTTCAGCGGGTCTGCCTCTTCCTGCGTCGCCCTGTCCACTGCCTCCTTCATATACCGGCTGTCATCCGCCATGCCGCTGCCGTCCTCCCCCGTAAGGCTGTCCAGCGACAGCACCCAGTTCTTCGGCGGCTCCTCATCCGGATGCCGCTCCCTCCACTGCCTGGCCGCCTCCTCCTGCCATTTCTGGATGCCCGGCTTCCCTGTACTCAGGTTGTTCCTGACCTCGCTGTCATCCATCCGGTGCAGCAGGCTGACCGTCTCCGCCCCGTACTCTTCCGCGCTGATGCGGAACTTCTCCCCCGTCACGGACTCATAGCAATAGCTGACCCTCCGGCTCATGGGCGTCTTCCTGAACCTCATCTTCATGTCCTGCCTCCTTCCCCGGCCAGGAGGCAGCAAAGGCAGGACAGGCTCATGATCCAGGCCATGGCATCCGCAGCACAGCACAAAAAGAGCGCAGGAAAGCAGGGATGCCTGCATCCGGCTCCCCACAGCCGCCTTTATCGCGGCTGCAAGAAGCCCGGTATGTCGTATCCCGCCCCACTGCGCACATGCGGCCGGTATGAATTTTTTATCCCGGGTACCTCCCTGGATACCCATCAGGACGGACATCATCCGATATCCGCCCTGATCCGTAACCAGGCGCTTTCCATGGAAACAAAAAAAGCCGGAGCCATCCCCTGAAACAGGGAGAGTACAAAAATACTCTCTCTGCTGTCAGGATCATGGCTCCGGCGGTCGGTAACTCAGTATATCGGATCCGGTTGCTCGGTAGCTCTTATCCTACTGCATTCTTTTCCAAAAACTCATTTATCTGCTTCTGTACGTCCTCAGAATCCACAAAGGCGCTCCCCTTTATGTTCTGGGTGAAATACCTGTGGATTACCCCTTTCTCGTCAGCCTCCACGTCAAAGACCCTCTGCTTCTTCGGTAGTTTCCGGTTATAGATCGGTATATGCCACATACTGTGCCTCCTTCCTTAATTGAACGGCAGTTCCTCGTCCCCGTCCATCATGTAAAGGTCAATGATGCCCTTCACTTCGTCATTGATGCCAAGGTTGGAATCCGCATCAACGATCACTTTATACAGGTTCTGTATCTGCCTGGAAATCTCGCCGCATACAAAATCACTGCAGCCCAAAGGCTTTACGCTCCCCCCGTTAACCAGATAGACTTCAAACTGGTCATATCCTATTTCCATGTTTGCTATTTCATTATCCACCTTCATGATGTACAGCTCCGCATCAGAAGGGGAAAGAGCCGCATGAAACCCATCTCCCGCAATCAGCGTATCCCCTTCCGGAAAAAACCTGCTGCAGTAGCATGGAGTCAGATAAAACTTGCCCTCTCCACCCGCCGGGGTTTCCGTTACCGTAAACAAAGGATGCCGCACATACGCCTCACCACTCAGGTCATAGCCGCATTCTAAATTCAAAAGCTGCTTTTTGGTCTCCTTCTCCCACTGCAATTCCCCAGACAGCGTTTTTTTTATGAGCCTGTCCAGAAATTTCAGCATGTACTTCTCGTTGGAGCTCAGCCCCTCATACTCCGAATAGACCAGCATATCAATGGTAACGCCCAGAACCCTGGCGACAGCCACCAGCAGCTCAATGCTCGGCGAGGACGTGTTCTCCTCCTTGTTCAGCTTGGACAGATACCCCGTGCTCACGTTCGCTTCTTTCTCTAGGTCCCCTATCTTGACACCCTTTTCTTTCGCAATGGCGTATATTGCGGACATACATCTTCTCTTATCGAACTCCATTTTCCCCATGCTCGCACCACCTTTCTCCACAAAAATACCACTTACTGGATTATTTGTCAAGTCTATATTTATAATTGAATTATTATCCACGTTTGTGCTGCATAAATCCGACTCATATCCAATTACTCCAATTTATAAATTTTATCAGAATAAACTTCAAAAGGCACAGGATAGTAGAACCCCTGTGCCTTATCCACGCCGCTCAACGCGCCTTTCCATTTGCCCTACTGGCCTCTTTCCGTCCGCCGCCGGCTCCGCCCTCCCTCACCTCAATCTGATACCTGTCATGCCCCTGTATGCTCTTCACCGCCTGCCGCAGGCTCCCCGCCCGGCCGTGCCTGTGGTATGGGTGGGATGCCCGGTGCTTGTGGAATATGATGCAGTTGCCCGGCTCCGGATACTCCGGGTTATGGATATACCAGACATGCCCGGTATTCTTCGACATGATGGTAACGTCATACGCATCCGCGCAGATGACCGAAAAATACGAACGGTCCAGGGACTCCAGCTCCTCCGTGCTAAACATCCGCAGCCTCCCTTCCAGCGCGCCCCATGTCAATCTTCCCCTTCAGGTAGGAATAGAAATTCCAGAGGTTAGCCGTGACCGGGAAGTCCCGCCTGTAGCAGAACCTCGTACAGTACCGCACCCCATGGCTGGCGCACCATCCGTAAATATCCTTCATCACCATCCGCTCCCCGGCCATGATCCTCTCTTCCAGGAAGGAGAACCACCTGCGCTCCCTTTCATCCTTAAGCAGCAGGTAGAACCTCACATTGTAATACCGTATGACCGCGACCATCCTCATGCCCCCTTCCCCTCAAAATACTGCTCCAGTGCCGCCTCCAGGATGCCCTGCACGTCCTTCGCCGCCACATTGGTGAAATACCTGCTGTACAGCTTCGCGGGCAGCTTCACGCTCACCGGCTTCTCCGCATCCGTTTTCACCGGCCGGTCAACGCCCAGGATCTCCTGCGCCTTCCCCTCCGACAGGCTCCCCACCGCTTTCCGCAGCTCGCCCGCCTTGTCCGCTTTCAGCCGGATGCAGCTCTGGTCCATGACCTTCTTCACCGCCGCCTGCTCCTCCTCCGGCAGGTAGGACAACTCCACTGCCGACACCATGGTCAGGCTCCCGTCATCCAGCATGTCCTTGAACTCCGGGATGAGCTCCTTGCAACGGACATACCTTGCGACATGCCGCCCGGTCAGCCCCAGCTCCTTCCCCAAAAGCTCCCGGCTCTTCGCCTGCTGGTGGACATCATGTCCACCGCCCCCATTAAGCGCCTGCAGCTCCGTCAGTATCTCCTCCCGCTTCTTCGTGCCGCAGACCTTGTCATAGCGCTCCGCCAGGACCGCGATTCGTTCCGATATGCTCAGGTCATTGAAGGAGCGCTGGAGCATGTTGGTCTCTATCACATACACATACGCCTCTGCATCCGGCAGCCCCTCTTTCACAATGGCCGGTATCTCCTTAAGCCCCGCAAGCCTGGCCGCATTCAGCCGGTTATGCCCAGCCAGCATCTCATATCCCCCGGGAGCCGTGCGGACAATGGCCGGGACCAGGACGCCATGCTCACGGACGCTCTCCACCATGTCATCCAGCCGCTCCCCCTCATACAGATGGAACGGATGGTCACGGAACGGCTTTATGCCCTCCACCGGGAGCATCTGCACCCCCTTCCCCGCTGCCGCAGGCTCCCCGCCTGTCAGCATGTCCACGGCATCATTGAACACTTTCCTTTTCGGTGCATTAGCTTTCATCTGTGATTACCTCCTTCGCCAGATTCTGGTATGCCGCACATGCCCCGCTCTCCGGTGCATACTCCAAAAGCGGCTTGCTGTAATAGACGGACTCCCCCACCTTGACGGTGCTCGGTATCCTGCTCCCAAATATCCGTATCTGCCCCTGGAATGTCTCCGCCACCTGTTCCGTGATGACCTTGCAGAGATTCGTCCTCGCATCGCACATGGTCAGCAGGATGCCCTCCACCTGCAGGGCAGGGTTGATGCGGCTCCTGATCTTACCTACTGTTTTTAGGAAGTCCTGCAGCCCCATCATCGCCAGGAGCTGGGGATTGACAGTGATGATCACTCCGTCAGCCGCCGAAAGCGCATTGATGGTCAGGCTCCCCAGCGAAGGGCAGGTATCCACCAGTATGTAATCATATCTTTCCTTCAAAGGCTCCAGAATCCCGGACAGCATCCGCTCCGCCCCCATTTCCAGCCTCAGCTTCGCTTCCACCACGGACAGCATGATGGATGACGGGATGAAGTCCACGCCGTTCCTGCTCTGGATATACTCCGATGCATCAGGGATCTCTTCGTCCTCAATCCTGTGCATCATCAGATGCCCGACTGTCACCGGCACCGCCGCCGTGTCCTCAATCCCGAAACAGGTGGAGAGGTTCGCCTGGCTGTCAAAATCAACAGCCAGAACCTTCTTCCCTTCCTTTGCCAGTGCATATGCGAGATTGAACGTTGATGTGGTCTTCGCCACGCCGCCCTTCTCCGAACCTAATATTATGATCTTTCCCATATTTTCTTCTCCTCTCTTATGCTCCATACTGTGCTCGCCGCTCTGCCACAAACCTTGCGCGGATATCCTCTTTCTCCGCCTCAAAACGCATTTTCAGCTTCCTTGTCTCCGCCTCCATGAAAGCCCTCTCCGCTTCCAGCTCTTCCTCCCTGGCCTTATCCAACAGGATGACCAGCTTCCCGTCCTCGCACTGCACCTTTATCAGCGACCCGATTTCAAACCCTATTTCTTTCAGCCACTGCCCGCTAAGCTTAATTTCCGGCGCCGGCTTACGATTATATCCCGGCTGCCTGCACACTTTGATGTTCCTTGTCTTTTTATCTGCCATATGGAAATTCCTCCTGATTTGATAGATACCAGGCTCTTCCCTTGGGCAAAGGAAGATACCCGGATGATGATGTGGGCGGAGAACCCGGCGCCGTTGTTTCCCCCGCCAGTTACTAAAAGGACTAAGCCTGTGCGGCTCCCTGATTTCTGTCAGCCGTTCAGCTTAGTCCTATAATAACGCTATCACCGATTACAAGGATATTCTTATTCCTCGCATACTTCGGCTGCTTCGGGCGGCTGTTCATGGTGAGCCGTTCCGTCTGTGTTAAGGGGATATTGTTCTCAAATACCGGGTCTGTGTACGGCTTTATGTCCTCGGCTGTCCCCCAACGTGCAGAACCGTATTCCATGCCTTTCCTGTATTTCTTTGCGTTCTTGCTTTTGGTATAGATAATCAGCCGGACAATGACCGCGCCCGCAATGCCGATAAGTAAATCTGCCGGGTGGAAGCTCGGCGCGGCACTGGAAAAGGCAGCGGTAAAACCGTCCCCAAGATGTAGTATCTTTGCGCTCGCGTCCGCGCCGGGGGAGAGACGGACAGCCGCGCCCACTTTATCAAAGAGCCAGACAAAGAGCAGATACGGGAGATTGAGGATAAGCAGCTTCTTGATTTCCGGCTTCATAGCGATACCTCCCTGTCCTTGTTCTTGACTTTTGCCCGTTCCGCATTTCTGCCCTGTGCGGCTTCTTTGAGGGTAGACAGCAGCTTTCGGATTGAGGGCTTTCTATCCTGTGTCAGCTTCTTTGCGGAAAATTCCTTAAAGGCTGCGGTCAGCACGTCCGCGTCCCGCCCCTTGAAGAAAACAAGGTAACGGGGCGGGTTTTCCGTCGTGTCCTTTTTCAGCGCAAAGTCGATACCGTACTTTTTCGCCGTACCCTCAAAGGCTTTGATATTGTCTTTTGTAATCTCAATGTTGGAAACGCCCGCGTTCTGCTTCATAAGCTGCTTTAAGCTCTGCTTGCCCTGTGGCGGTCTGGCAAGCTGCTTTTTACCCTTTGAGAGAATGGCTTTCATAGCCTTTTGGAGTGTCTGCGCGGTCAGCTTCCCGGTCTTGATGTAAAGGGCTATGGTCTTTTCGTTTACTTCGTCCTGCAATTTCTCGCGTCCTCCTTTCGCGTTTCTTTATGGGGCGGCGGTCAGATACGCACCCGCAGCCCGTTCAAGTCCTCGGCTCTGATACCCACCAGATACCAGTTGTCGCCGTACTCAATCCGGGTAGGCTTCCACTTGCCCCGCACGAACACGTCAAAGCACTCGCCGCAATGCAGCCCGCCATAGTAAGTGTTGAGGTCAAAGCGGATGTCGTAACGGTCGGTGCGCTCGTCAAATACCAATGCTCCTGTTCTCTGTGCCATAAAAAATCCTCCTTTTGTTGTTTACAGGCTTTCGCCCGGTTTGAATGAATAAGGGTCGTGCGGCTCCTGTGGCGCAAGTGCGCCGCTTGCCATGTCATGGGCGACAAGGGAAGTGTAGTAGTTGCCCATTGTGGACGGGGCGTTGAAAAGGGCTGCTTTCAGATATTGCTTGATGTTGCGGATTTTGGTCGTGTTCTCCCGCATACAGTCAAGCACAAAGCGGATATGCTCGCCGTCCAGTTTCATAAACTTTGACTTCACAAGCTCTGCCGGATAGTCGTCCCCCGCAATCCGCACCCGCTTCCTTGCGGTGCATACCGTTTCAAGCATGAGGTCTACAATCTCGTCAAGCCTGTCACCGTCAAATTTCATGTCCTGTTTGAGAATGTCGTAGTCGATATTGTCCTTGATGATTTCCCGGTATATCTCTACCGCGCTCTGTGCTGCCGCTTCCGTTCCTTTCCGTTCCGGCGGCGTAGCCGCTTCCCCGCAAGGAGAGGGGTTAGGGGAAAGGATAGGAATGGAATGGGTACTTGATAAATCCGTATTTGGTTTTTCTTTTTTTGGTAAGTCAGTTCTTTGTATATCTTTATTTAATTGCGTTGGATTTTCCAACGTAGGATTTTCCAATGTTGGTTTTTCCTGTGTTGGATTATCCAATGTTGGATTATCCAATGTAGGTAAATCCGGCGTAGGCGGCTGCGGCTGCTCGAATATCACATAGTCCGCGCCCCGCAAGCGTCCTTTCTCATCGCGCTCCCTTGAACGGACGATATACCCGGCTCTTTCAAGCTCCCGTATGGCTTCGCGGATAGCGTCTATCTTCTCCCGGTTGATAAGGGATAAGCCTTTCAAGGTGTAGTCCCAATCTTCGGGGAGTGACAGCATTTGCGACAACAGCCCCTTTGCTTTTAAGGAAATCTCCTTGTTGCGTAGGTGGTGGTTGCTCATTACGGTGTAGCCCTTGTTTCGTTCCACCCGGAAAACTGCCATAGTAAATCACTCCTTTTGCTGTGGATTTGTTACGCAGTAGAAACGCGGTTTCGGGGGATAAGGTATAAATCCCTTGCCGCGAAAGATACGCGCCCGCAAAACCGCTTGTAGCAAGGCTTTCTCTGCCCCTACTGCGTAACAAAGGGCATGAAAAAAGCGGCGTTCCTTGTTCTCCCGTATGGGAAGCAAGAAACGCCGCTTCTGCGTCGTATTCAGTTTTTAGTACAATACCCGGCTTGTCCGTCGCTCGAAAAACCTTGATTTTCCAGTGTTTTCAAAAGTATCGTTATCTAACGTCAGCTTTCCAAAGACCCGGTTTCCAGTCCATGCTTGCCGATATTGAAGCGGGGCTTGTAGGAACGGTCATAGTCAAGGATGATTGTGTTATTTTAGAACTAAACGCAGAAAGCCCCTAAAAATGCGGGTTTTGTGGTGTTGGTTCTGTTTTTTGACCCAAAACAGAGGATAACAAGAGCGCAGGGCGGCGCAAGGAGGGTAGAACGCCCACAATCAAACAAAGCAAGACTTCATAGAGCGGGTATCGCCGTTGGAGAAATCCAGCGGTCGGTATCCGCTCTTTTTTTGCGTCCGCAGACTGGTACATAGGCGTGTATCCTGCCCCGCTGGGGGGCTGGGGTACACGCCTTTTTTCTTTTTCCCATAAACCCACATTGAGAAAGCGAGGTGAACACAAATGCCAAGAGCAAAGAAAAAAGAGACTGAGGCACCGGCTGGGGCCGTAACGGAGACCGTCCAGCGGATGCCCCTCTCCGAACTGCACCCCTTTGAGGGGCATCCCTTCAAAGTGCTGGACGATGACTCCATGACGGAGACGGTGGAGAGCATCCGGCAGATGGGTGTAGCCAATCCCCTCATCGCGCGCCCGGACCCGGACGGCGGATATGAGATCATCTCCGGCCACCGCCGCCGCCACGCTGCGGAACTGGCGGGGCTGGACACGATCCCCGTCATTGTCCGGGAACTGGACGATGACGCCGCCGTCATCATGATGGTGGACTCCAACCTCCAGCGGGAGAACATCCTGCCCAGCGAGAGGGCAAAAGCCTACAAGATGAAACTGGAGGCTTTGAAGCATCAGGGGAGCCGGAGCGACCTAACTTGTGAGCAAGACGCGCACAAGTTGGACGGGAAAAAATCCAGGGACATCATCGCGGAACAAGCCGGTACGAGCAAGGACTCGGTGCGCCGCTTTATCCGCCTGACAGAGCTGATCCCCGAAATCCTGGATATGGTGGACGAGAAAAAAATCTCCATGACGCCCGCGGTGGAGCTGTCCTACCTGAAGCCGGAGGAACAGCGGAACTTCCTGGAGGCGATGGACTACGCCCAGGCCGCACCCTCTGTGTCGCAGGCCCAGCGCATGAAGAAAAGGAGCCAGGAGAGCGGCTGCACCCTGGAGGATATGTGCGGCATCATGGACGAGATGAAGAAGGACGACATGGGGCAGATCGCTTTCAAGACCAGCGACTTGCAGAAGTTCTTCCCCAAGTCCTACACGCCCAGGCAGATGAGCGACACCATCCTCCGCCTGCTGGAGCAGTGGCAGAGGCGGCGGCAGCGGGACCAGCAACGGTGACACGCCCCCTTTTGCGGGGCGCATTTTTATGAAACGGAAAAGGAGCATCTACGCTTATGAACAGTATCCATTTTCACTTCAACGGTGATGTGAACATCAACCTGTCCCTGCCCGACAGCGCGGACAGGCCCGGCTACAAAAAGCTGGTGGACTCCCTGGAGGAGTACCTGCACGACGCGGCGGAGGAGGCCGCCGTCACGGAGGCCGAGGCGGACTCCATCGTGATGGTGATGCGCCCGGACAAGACCCCGGAGGTCATGCAGGAGACCCGGTGCTGGGAGGAGATCGAGAGCAAGGGCGGCTACGACTGCCTGGAGGTGGTGTCGGACGACGCCCTGGATGTGGAGGGCCTCACCATCGTCTTTAACGGGCGGCACGTCCTGAACCTGGGCAGGGAACGGTATCTGCTGGGGCCCGTTATCGTCTACAAGTGCGATGAGGACGGGGACGGCGTTTCCCTCTCTGCGGAGGATGTGATCGCCGCCGTGGTCTACTTTGCCGACCATACCGTGACCCTCTACGCCGATGGGAAGGACTTCCCGGCGTTCCACATCTGAGGCCCCGGCGTCATGCCTCCGGCGCCGTTTCCGCAGAAAGGGGGAATGAGATTTGCAGGAGGAAGTAGAGAACAGGACCGTGAACCTGATGATAAGCACCAGCAAACTGACCGGGCGGACGCTGGTGGCGGCGTTCCGCAGATACGCCCAGCACCGGGCGCGGGTGAAGGCCGGCAGGGCGGCGGAGGGCGACCACGGAAAGATGACCGTGGAGAAGCTAATCCGCAAGGACCAGGGGGCGCAGCAGATCGACATCGCCAAGAGCGGCATCAAGGACTTTGAGCGGGTGCTGAACAAGTACGGCGTGGACTATGCCATCCGAAAGGATGTTTCCCAGGAGCCGCCCCGCTTCATGGTGTTCTTCAAGGCAAAGGACGCCGATGTACTGACCGCCGCCTTCAAGGAGTATTCCGTGAAGCTGTCCCAGAAAGAGAAGCGGCCCAGCGTCCTGAAAGCCCTGGCGCACCTGAAAGAGCTTGCCAAGTCCATCCCCTCCAAGGTGCGGGAGAAGAACCAGGAGCGTGAGCGATGAACCAGAAAACAAAGAAACTCATCATCCTGAACCTCCCCTATGCCATCATCGGGCTGTTCTGCTCCAATATCGGGGAGGCGTGGCGTATCGCGGAGGGTACGGACATCTCCACAAAGCTCCTCGGCTTCTTCACCTCGATGGGTACGGCGTGGGGGAACCCCATGCCCAGCTTCCACCCCTTCGACCTGTGCATCGGGCTTGCCATCGGCGCGGCGTTCCGGCTGGTGGTGTATGTGCGGAGCAAGAACGCCAAGAAATACCGCCACGGGGAGGAATACGGGAGCGCCAGATGAGGTGCATAATCTTAACTGTAAGCAACACATATATTGACGCAGGAGGGTATGCACATGAATGATTACAGCAAAATCACAGCCCTTTACTCCCGCCTATCAGTGGGGGACGAGGACAGGGACGGCGGCGAAAGCAACTCCATACAGAACCAGAAGAAATTTCTGGAAAGCTATGCCAGACAGCTAAAATTAACCAATATCCGGCACTACATTGACGATGACGAAAGCGGCAGATTTTTTGACCGCTCTGCCTACTCCCGCATGATTGAGGACGTGGAAAACGGCAAAATAGGCGTGTGCATTATGAAAGACATGACCCGCTGGGGGCGCGACTATCTCCAAGTGGGAAACGCCATGGAGATTTTCCGCAGAAACAACGTGCGCTTTATCGCGGTAAACAACGGGATAGACAGCGAGAAGCCCGACACGCTGGAGTTTGCGCCGTTCATCAACATCATGTCAGAGTGGTACGCAAGGGACATCAGCAAGAAAGTAAAAACGGGTATCCGCACAAAAGGCACAAGCGGAAAGCCAATTGCAACCGAAGCCCCCTACGGATATGTCAAAGACCCCGACAACAAGGATTTCTGGCTGGTTGACGAAGAAGCCGCCGAAGTTGTCCGCCTTATTTTCCGCCTGTTTCTGGACGGGAAAAACCGAAACCAGATTGCCGTATATCTGAAAAATGAGAAAATCCCGACACCCACATTCTACATGAAAGACCGGGGGCGGGGAACTTGTAAAAATAAGACGCTGAACGAGGAAAACCGTTACAAGTGGAACAAAGCCACGCTGACCCATATCCTCACGCGGCAGGAGTATTGCGGTGATGTGGTCAACTTCAAGACCGCAAAGCATTTCCGCGACAAGCGAAACCACTATGTAGACAGAAGCCAGTGGCAGATTACGGAAAATGTGCATGAGCCGGTTGTTGACCGCGCCGACTTTGAGAACGTACAGCGGATTTTGGAAAATGCCCCCGTCAAGCGACCAAACGGGGACGGGGAAATCCACCCTTTGTCGGGCTTGCTTTTCTGTAAGGACTGCGGCGCAAAAATGCACATACGGATAGATTACAGGAACGGCGGCAAGCGGCATATCGCCTATTGCAGTGAGTACCACAAGGGAAAAGCCAAAAATCCGAAGTGCCATTCCCCGCACATCATGGACGCGGATTTACTCATGCAGACCGTTTCGGAGGTGCTGAAAAAAATCGCGGAATACTCCATCAGCAACCGGGCGGATTTTGAAGCCTTAGTGAAAAAGAGCCTTGCCGTACAGCAGACCGACCGGACGAAGAAACAGCAGAAACGTGTCCCGCAGATTACAACGCGGCTTGAACAGATTGAAAAGGTTCTGGATAAGCTGTACGAGGATAACGCCCTCGGCACGATTGAACAAGACCGTTACGAGCAGATGTCGCAGAAGTATTCAGAAGAATACTATACACTGAAAACGGAACTTGCGGAAATCAAAGAACAGTTATCCGCTTTTGAAAATGCGGGAGGGCGGGCGCAGAGGTTTGTAAAACTGACAGAACGATACGCCGATTTTGCCGAACTCACCCCCGCCATTCTCAACGAGTTTATCAGCAAAATCGAAGTGCATGAGCGCGACCAGAAACGGGCAAGATACGCCATTCAGCATATCGGGATATACTTCAACCATATCGGCAGGTTTGAGAACGAACTGACACAGCTTACCGAGCCGACAGAGCAGGAAATCATACAAATGAGGGAGGAAATCGAAGAAGCAAAAAAGGAAAAGAGCCGCGCTTACCACCGGGAATATTCCAGAGCCTACCGCGCCAGAAACATTGAAAAGCAACGGGAGTATGACCGTATCAAAGCGAGGGAATACCGGGCAAGGAAAAAGGCGCAAGCCGCCGCGTCCGCACAGTAAAATAGCAAAAACTAAATAGCCGACAGCAGAGAGGGATTTTCCGATTACGGGAAATCCCTTTTCCGCGCCCAAAGAAAGGAGCAACCCATTGACAGAAAAGAGAGAAACGCCCACCCCGCCCCGAAAGCCGGACGGTATCATCACGACCCACAGGAACGGGCAGACCATTGTTGCGGAGTTGTTTTTCAACCACAGCGGCACAGAAACATTCCGCGACAAGCTGTTGAAAATGATACTTGCCGACAGGCAGGAATAAAACGGTTATCTATAAAAATCCATTCCTATCTATCCATTCCTATCCATTCCACGCCAGACATGAAAGGAGCGATTGACGCATGGCAAAGACCAAAGCTGAAAAAATCACGAGCATTGAGGAAGAAATCCGACAGCTTGAAAACAGGCGCAGACAGCTTGTGCAGGAGCAAAAGGCACAGGAGCGCAGGGACAGGACGAAACGCCTATGCCGCCGCATGGGGCTTTTTGAAAGCCTTGTCCCCGACACGATACCGCTGACAGAGGAGCAATTCAAGACCTTTCTTGAAAAGACGGTAATGAGCGACCAAGCCCGCCGCATACTGGACGAATTGACCGCCCGGAACGCCCCCACAGCCCCCGCACAGGGCGCGGAAACGGCGGCACAGGGTAACACGCCACCCGCCGCTAAAACCGCCCATACAGCCCGCGAGGGCGGCGCAGGCGGGGACGCGGACGGGGGCGGTTTACAAGGGTAACGGGCTTGCGCCCATACCCTTGCTTAAATCAAGGGCGCACTTATATACCACATGAATGTGGTATGTGCGGTCTTGCAGACGGCGTTTTGTGCCTGTCGGCACAAAAGGAAACGGCGGGAGTTACCCGCAGAAAGGAGCGCGGCGCGTGGCAATCTACCATTGCAGTATCAAAGTCATATCCCGCGGCAAGGGCAAATCCGCTGTTGCCGCCGCCGCTTACCGGGCGGGGGAGAAAATCACAAACCAGTTTGACGGAATGACCCACGACTACACCCACAAGGGCGGTGTCGTCCACACCGAGATTTTACTGCCCGACCACGCCCCCGCCGAATATACGGACAGGGCGGTTTTGTGGAACGAGGTTGAGAAAATCGAGAAAGCCAAAAACGCCCAGCTTGCGCGGGAGATTGAAATTTCCTTACCCCGCGAACTGACGAGGGAGAAAAGCATTTCCCTTGTCCGCGAGTATGTGAAACGGCATTTTGTGGCGGCGGGAATGTGCGCCGATGTATGTTTACATGACACAGGCGGCGGCAACCCCCACGCCCATATCATGCTGACAATGCGCCCTTTTGATGAGGGCGGCGAGTGGGGAGCGAAGCAGAAAAAGGAGTACATTCTTGACAAAGACGGGGATAAAATCTATGACCCGAAGAAGCGGCAGTACAAATGCAAACCCATTCCCGCTACCGACTGGAACGAGCAGACCAAAGCGGAGGAATGGAGGGCGGCATGGGCGCAGCTTTGTAATCAAGCGTTAGAACAGAACGGACACGCGGAGCGTATCGACCACCGCAGTTATGAGCGGCAGGGGATAGACCAGATACCCACCATCCATTTAGGCGTTGCCGCTTCTGCTATGGAGAAGCGCGGCATCCGCACCGAGCGCGGCGACCTTAACCGCGAAATCGAAGTGACAAACCAGAAGTTACGGCAGTTAAAGGCGCGTATCTCCAAACTGCAAAACTGGTTGAAAGAGGAAACCGAGAACACCGAGCCGCCTACCCTTGCCGACTACATTCAGGGCATACTGTCACGCAAGGCGCAGACGGGAAAACCGGGATATTCCCAATCCCTCTATAACCTTAAAGACGCGGCAAAAATGCTGAATTTCCTGCAAACCAACAACATCATGGATATGGCGGGGCTTGATGAAAAATTCAAGTCCATGATAGGGGAACAACTGGACATTCAAGGGAAACTGAAACCCGTTGAACGGCGGCTTGCCACTCTGAAAAAGCACTTAGAGCAAGCCGACATTTATTTCAAGTGTAAGGGAAAGAAGCCGCTGACCGAAGCCGAGCAAATCTTGTTCACAACAGCGAAAGATTATCTCAAAGGCGTGATGAACGGAAAGACCACAATCCCGACAAAGGCATGGAAAGAAGAATACACCAAGCTGACCGCCGAGAGGAAAACGCTCAATCAGCGGTATCTTGCATTGAAAGAGGAAGTGAAAGAAGCGGAGAAAATCAGAAAGAATGTTTACGGTATCTTGCGGCAGGAACAGAGGGAGCAACAGACCCAAAGAAAACAAGATATGGAGCGATAACAGACAGGGCGGCGGGATAGTCAATGCCTGTCACCGCCGCCCTGTTTTTGACTTTTGTTAGAACAATAAACTGTATTTTGCCCTATACACTGTATTTAGTGTTACTGTTGCTTTTTGAATGTAATCACAAATGCTCCTTTAACTTGCATTGATGTTGCCATGTAATCGTATGTCACAAGTTCCCACCCATCGGTAGCCCTTTCATTGATTAACTGGTCTAATACTTCTATATCCTTTGCACTTGCTTTGTCGGAAAACCATTTGGTTCCTACCATCAAAATTTCTGTTTTGTAAGTGTACATGATTTGTTTCCTCCTGCTGTTAATTATAATTTTATCAAACAAATTCTGATTTATCGGTTTGTACTGGAGAAAATTATACCATACCCAATACCGGAAAGCAATACGCACTTTGTTCCGTTCCGACTATCCAGACCGTCAAGGGGCGAGTAGTATTTTTTCGCAAAGTGCGCGAAAAAATCTCCACTCTTAAACCCTTGACCGTCTGGATTTTTGCCGTTGCCATTTCGCCGCCGAAAACGGGGAACAGGATAAAAAAATCCTGCCCCCGCTTTCGTCCGCTTCATTCTAACGGCAAAACCGTCTGCACTACTTCGGCGGCGAGCGGTAGGTTATGCGGTGGCTCTGCCCCCGCGCCCCCGACCTCTTCCAAAGAACAGAATGGAATGTTACGCAATAGGGCTTGAAAAGGCTTGATTTTCAAGGCGTTTCAGACACGAAAACCCACCGGGTAAGGGTTTTATACTACCCACCCGCGAAAACGGCTTCTAAGCGTCCACAGGCGCGTTTTGCGCCCCGTTTCCCGCCGCACTAACAAGGGTTTGCGTCAATAACTAAAAAAAGCACTTGACAAAACGCTTCATGGGGCGGCCCGAAGGACATCGAGCCGTTCGCGGACCCCGTGTTCCAGAACAATGTCATCCTGACACGGACGGAGAGCCTCACCATGAACAGCCGCCCCAAGGACCCCAAGACCGCCCGGAACAAGAACGTGCTGATCGTCGGCGGCTCCGGCAGCGGCAAGACCAGGTTCTGGCTCAAGCCCAACCTTTTACAGTGCCATAGCTCGTATGTCATCACCGATCCAAACAGATAAGTATAATAAGGTTATAGGGAAGCGCGCACCCTCAAAGAAAGGAGGTTACACACCATGAAGAAGCAGACAGAGAAAGACAAACTCACCGCCTTATACGAAAGACTCTCCCATGACGATGAGCGAGCCGGGGAATCCGTAAGCATAGAGAACCAGAAGCGGATTTTAGAGGACTATGCAAGAAAAAACGGCTTTACCAATATCCGGCACTTTACAGATGACGGAATCCGGGGAACTACGTTCAAGCGTCCGGGGCTGGACGCTATGCTGGACGAAATCCGGGCGGGGAACGTGGCAACGGTTATCATCAAAGACCAGAGCCGAATCGGGCGTGACGTGGTTGAAGTGGGGCTTTTAAAGCGCACCTTTGATGAATACCATGTGCGTTTTATCGCCGCCAATGACAACCTTGACACCGCCAACGGCTTTGATATTATGTCTATCTTCCGTGACGTGATAAACGAGTGGTATGTTGCCGACACCAGCCGCAAAATCAAAGCTGTTTTCAAGTCAAGAATGGAAAAGGGCTTGCGCTGCTCTGGCAGTGTCTGCTATGGCTACCGCGCTTCCAAAGAAGAAAAAGGCGAGTGGATAATTGACGAGGAAGCCGCCGCCGTTGTGCGCCGCATCTTTCAGAGCGTTCTTGCCGGGGAAACCGTAGCCAGCATAGCAAAGGCACTCCGCGCCGAGAAAATCCCTATCCCGTCCGAGCATTGGAAGCGGACAGGCGAGCCAGCCCGTGCGGCAAAATACACCGACCCTTACGCATGGTCAGCGACCACTATCGGCTACATACTGAAACGCCCGGAATACACAGGGCGCAAGGTACTGGGGAAAACCGTATGCGAGAACTACAAGACCAAGAGCAGCCGCAAGACCGCGCCGGAGGAACAGTATATTTTTGAGGGCGCAATCCCCGCCATTGTGGACGTGGAAACGTGGCAGACCGTACAGAAGATACGGGAAACGGTACGCCGCACACCAAAGCGGCAGAACGCCCCGAACCGTTTGACAGGGCTTCTCTACTGCGCCGACTGCGGCTCTAAACTCACACACCGCTATACCCTTGTGCAAGGGAAATGGATTGAGGACGCTTTCATCTGCTCCGGCTACCGCCATTTAATCCATGACTGCACCATGCACCATATCCCCACGGCAAAGATTGAAGCCGCTATCCTTGCCGTTATCCAGCGTGTAAGCTGGTATGTGCGGCACAACGAAAAAGAATTTACCGAGCGTGTCCGGGAAGCGTCCGACCAGAACCAAGAGAAAACCGTCAAGGAATGTAAGCAGAAAATCAGCAAGGCACAGAAGCGGCACAAAGAGCTGGACGGGCTTGTGAAAAAGCTGTACGAGGGCAACGCCACGGGCAAGATACCCGACAAACATTTTACCCGGCTTCTTGCTGAATATGACGAGGAACAGACCGGGCTTGAAACGTCCATAGCGGAATGGCAAAGGCAGATTGAAAGCTGGAACGCTGATAAGCTGAAAACAGACCAGTTTATCCAGCTTGTGAAACGCTATACCGACTTCTCCGAATTGACAACGCCCATGCTCAACGAGTTTATCGAGAAAGTGATTGTGCATGAGGGCGAGGGGCGGGGGAATGACCGCCGCCAGCGGATAGACATTTATTTAAACTTTATCGGCGCATTTGAAGTACCCGCCCATATCGTCACCCCGGCAGAGGTGGAGGAACAACGCCGCCAGCAGGAGGAACAGGCGGCAAAGGAAGCCCGTTCAAAGGAGCTTCAAAAGGCGCGGTATGAGAAGCGCAAGGCAGAGAAACGGGAATTTACCGCAAGGAAAAAAGCGGGGCTTCTCACGCCGGAGGAACAGGAAGCGGAGGAAAAACGGCTTGCACATAACCGGGAGTGGCAAAAGGAATGGAGGGAGAAACGAAAAGCCACAGAGCCGCCCAAGCCGCCTAAGAAAAAATCCATAAAGGAACTTATGGAACTGGAAAAGACCGGGGCAGAGCTTACGCCGGAGGAAACGGAACGGCTTGTGGAATACCGCCGGAAAAAAGCCGCACAGCATAAGGCATGGCGCGAAAGGCAGAAAGCCGGACAGCCAAAGACAAGGACGCTCAAAGAGCTTGCCGCCGCCCAAAAAGAGGGGGAAGCCTTAACGCCGGAGGAATCGGAACGTCTGGAAGCCCACAAGAGCCGGAAAAAGATAGCAAGGGAAAAGCTGGTACGGCAAGCCGAAACCGACCCGGCAGCGGCGGCAGAGCTTGCGAAAAAGCGGGCGTATGCTTCCGAAGCCACCAAGAAATCCCGGCAGAAAATGTATGAGGAAGCCGCCACTGGAAACCCCGAAGCGGTGGAACGCTATGAGAATTATCTTGCCGCAAGGAGGGAAGCATACCACAGGAAAAAACAGGAAGCAGAGAGAACCGCATAGCCTCCCCGTCTGAACATCAAGAGCCGGAAAAGCAAGGGCGCATTGTGGAAATGTGCATAACAGGCTATGGAATCATGGATAACTCTGTTCACAGCACATGGAAAAGCAAAGAGCAGCTTTCCCACGTCCTGCAAACAGAGTTACCCACAATTCCATAAGATAGCCAGTTATACACATTACGGCACAATGCCGACTACTACGGAATCCCTCTTTTTCTTTATCTTTTAAAACATATTTTTATTTTACGGAATATAGGTTAGCCCCCATTTTGTCATAGCGTAAAAGACAGGCAATAATGCTGCGCCTTTATCAGTCAGGGAATATTCTACATGGGGAGGAATTTCGTTAAATTGTATTCGTGACACCAACCCGTCTTTTTCCAGTTCGCGCAAAGAAGAAGTGAGCATTGTATTTGTAATGCCGTCAATGTTTTTTCTCAATTCGCCAAAACGTATAGGGGATTTAATACACATTTCGTAAATAATCTGAAATTTCCATTTGCCTTGTAACATGATAATTAAAGATGTTACCGGGCAATTACCAGCTTCGGTGAGAATACCGATTTTAACTTTTTGTGTCCATTCGTCATAAGTTAAATCCTTATCCATACTGAATCGTCCTTTCTTTAGGATATGAATATATCAAATATGTGTTTAACAGTATGGTCTACCATACTATGTAAGAATATTCTGCGTACTTGAAGAACATTTCAAACTAAGTATAATTATCTTATCAGCAAAAGTCAACAAAGGCTCTGCTGTAATTCAAAAATTTTATCAAAGAAAGGATAGTTTTATCATGAAAGAAATTAACATTGAACAGGCAACAGCAGTTACCTCACCAGACCCGCTTATGCTGCTTTGCACAACAAAGGAAAATGGAAGCCTTAATATGGCTCCGGTATCGTTCTTTATGTACTCATCTTATAACCCGCCTATGCTTGCATTTGCAATGGGAAAAGAATCTAATTCCGGCAGTAACATTCGCCGGACAGGAAAAGCGGTTTTTGCTGCTCCGGGTGTCAGCTTAAACAATGCAGTAATGGCATATGGTTCTTTCAGCGGCAACGAGCAGGACAAGCTGAAAGAAACACCGATTGTGTTACAAAATATTGAGGGAAGCAATATTCAAATTCCAGAGGATACACGAGTTGCCTTTGTGGTATCCCTTGCACAAACTATGGAATCCGGCGACCATTACTTGTATCTTTGCAACATTGAGAAAATCGTTGCAGATGAATCAAAAGACGCATTATTTGCATGGGACGGTTATGCGAAAGTTGCTCCGGCACAGGAAAAATAAATTAGTGTAACAAAAAAGTAGACAAATCAATCAACGGAAAACAAAAGTTATAAGCACCATTGTGGACAGCCTATTCAATTTTAGGCTGATAATTCAGAGGGGCGATAGCTTAAAGTGCTACCGCCCTTTTGAATATAATAGGCAATTAATAAAAATGTATATTTCTGTTTGTTTTATGGAGGTGATTTATCTTGAGCATAATAGAAAAAGAAATTGTTACAAAAGACTTGATTACAAAATCGAATTTACCAGCCAGTGATTATGTAATCAATCCTTATGTTGGCTGCCCTCACGCTTGCAAATACTGCTATGCCCGTTTTATGAAACGATTTACAGGACATACAGAAGAATGGGGAAATTTTATAGATATAAAGCGTTGTGATAAAACAATTAGTGTAAAAAAGCTGTATCAAAAATCTGTATTTATTTCTTCTGTAACGGATTGTTATAATCCTTTTGAAGCAAAATATCAAGTGACAAGAAATGTTTTAAAGCAGCTAAAGAAAGCGGATTGTTTGATTACTATTTCCACAAAGTCTGATTTGATACTAAGAGATATTGATATATTAACAGAGCTGAAAAATTTAGTAGTTGCAATTTCTATTAACACTTTAGATAACGATTTTCAAAGTGATATGGATAACGCCAGCAGCATTACACAGCGGATTACAGCATTAAAGGAATTACATAAACAGGGTATTTATACAGTTTTATTTATGTCACCCATATTTCCGTATATAACAGATTTTAAAAAAATCATTGAAGCAACAGCAGCGTTTGTATGTGAATATTGGTTCGAGAATTTGAATCTTCGTGGGAATTACAAACAGGATATTTTTCAATACGTTTCTGAAAAATACCCACAATATTTAAGTGGTTATAAAGACATATATAACAATAAGAACATGGAATATTGGAAACAATTATCCGCTGATATAGATAGTTATTGCGCTCAAAAAAATATCAAGTATACAAATTATTTTTATCATAGTTTACTTGTTGCAGAAAAAAAGCAGTCAAACGCTAAAGACAATCAGAGGGCGACAATATAAAATTGCCGCCCCTCTGGATTATAAATGCAACCGTAAACCAAGCACCGCCCCATGTGGGAGAAAGGAGGATTTTTCTATGGCTTGTACAGAAGCATACAAAGAACATATCGTGTATTCTTTCAACGCCTTTTGCAAAGTTGTCATACGCTATGCCGCTATCAACGCATGGCGCGACAGGAACAGGCGGCGGCAAAAAGAAATATCCTTTGAATACCTCACAGAAGAAAAGTTCTACCCTCTAAGCACATCAGACGAATTTCTCAAATCACCCTACGAACAATACCCCGTTACGATATGCGGTCAGACAATCATACTCACCAATGGGGAGCTTGCCGCCGCCCTGTTATCATTGCCGGAGAAAAAGAGGGAAATCATTTACCTTTACTTTTTCGGGAATTACACACAGCAGGAAATCGCGGATTTATACGGGTATTGTAAAAGTACGGCATGGCATTACATACACAGTGCGTTACAGATGTTGCAGAAAGAAATGGAGGGATTTTCGCATGGGGAATACTAACCTTGTGCCATATGAAACCATTGTCCGGGCGACCAGCGGAGAGCCGGAAGCCGTGGACGAGGTTTTACGGCATTACAGCAAACGAATCCGCTTTGCCGCCCTTGAAAACGGACACGTCAACACAGACACCGAGGACAGCATAAAACAGCGGCTTATCACCGCCCTGTTCCAGTTCCGCTTTGACTGAAAAGGGCTGCATAACGGGAGGTGGTATTTGTCGGGAAAATAGTCATGCTTACATTCAGCGACACCGAAGAAAAAGCGGTTGAGAAAGTCATAGCCGCCCTTGCCGATATGATACCGCTGGAAGCCATACAGCCGCCCCATTCCCCGGCGCTTATTTTTCCGGGATTGGAAATCAGATTACACCAACGCCGGGTATTAAAAGACGGCACGGACATTTACCTCACCCGTTTAGAATACGGCGCACTCTGTTACCTTGCCGCCAGTCCGGGGAGGGTGTTCACAAAGGCGCAAATCTTTGAAGCCGTGTGGAGCATGGAAAGTGAAAGCTGCCAGTCAAACGTGGCAAATGTGATATGCAATCTACGGAAAAAGATAGAGCCGGACAGCCGCCGCCCCACCTACATAAAGACCGTTTTAGGCATAGGCTACAAGTTTACTTCCGGGGAATAGCAACAGGATAACCGCCGCTATTGGCGAAGATACGAAACAGGAAATCAAGGAAAAAGGTTTCCTGTTTTTTTGCGCCCATTTTGCTTATTTCCGGCTTTACTGTATGGGAAAATACCGCCGCAAAATTGGCAGAATCCACGCCACGCAAGCCGGGGGAAAACGGCAAAAGCCAGCACAGCGGAATCCGTCAGTTACTTAGAGCAAGATTCTACCACAGTACCAAATTTCGCTAATCGCTCATTTTGTCCTATGGGAATCTTGTTGGGGTTGCCACCCCAAGCCCGCCTTTTGCGGCTTGCGCCGCTTGAAAAAATCCACCCACGAAAGGAGGTTCACAGCCATGAAAAGATACAACACGCCCCACCGCCGCCGGGTAATCAAGACACGCTTGACCGAGGAAGAATACGCCGAGTTTTCCGAGCGTGTCACCCTCTGCAAAATGAGCCAAGCCGAATTTATCCGGCAAGCACTTATCAAGTCAAGCATACGCCCGGTCATTACCGTTTCCCCGGTCAATGATGAATTACTTTCTGCCGTTGGGAAACTCACAGCCGAATACGGGAAAATCGGCGGCAACTTGAACCAGATTGCCCGCTGTCTGAATGAGTATGGCGCACCTTATAACGCCCTCTCCCAAGAGGTACGAGCCGCCACAGCGGAGCTTGCCGCCTTGAAGTTTGAAGTCTTGCAGAAAGTAGGTGAAGCCGTTGGCAACATTCAAACATATCAGCTCTAAAAATGCCGACTATGGGGCGGCTGAACAGTACCTAACTTTTGAGCATGACGAGTTTACCATGAAGCCCACACTGGACGGAAACGGGCGGCTTGTTCTCCGTGACGATTACCGCATATCTTCCCTTAATTGCGGTGATGAAGATTTCGCCATAGCGTGTATGCGCTCCAATCTGAAATACGGAAAGAACCAAAAGCGGGAGGACGTAAAGAGCCACCATTACATTATCAGTTTTGACCCCCGTGACGCACCAGACAACGGCTTGACCGTAGACCGGGCGCAAGCGTTGGGCGAGCAGTTCTGTAAAGAGCATTTCCCCGGACATCAAGCGTTGGTATGCACCCACCCGGACGGGCATAACCACAGCGGAAATATCCATGTGCATATCGTCATAAACAGCTTGCGGATTTCCGAAGTTCCGCTGTTGCCGTACATGGAAAGACCAGCCGACACAAGGGAGGGCTGCAAGCACCGCTGTACAGACGCAGCTATGGAATACTTCAAAGCGGAAGTCATGGAGATGTGCCACCGGGAAAACCTCTATCAGATTGATTTACTCCACGGGAGCAAGAACCGTGTCACCGAGAGGGAGTATTGGGCGAAACGGAAAGGACAAGCCGCACTGGATAAAGGGAACGCTTCCCAAGCCGCCACAGGAGAGCCGCCCAAGCAGACCAAGTTTGAAACCGACAAGGAGAAGCTACGGCGCACAATCCGAGCCGTCCTGTCCTCTGCCGTTTCCTTTGAGGATTTTTCCGGGAAACTGCTACAACAGGGCGTGACCGTCAAGGAGAGCCGGGGGCGGCTATCCTATCTCACGCCGGACAGGACGAAGCCCATCACCGCCCGGAAATTAGGTGATGATTTTGACTGTGCCGCCGTGCTGGAAACACTCACCATAAACGCACAGAACGCCGCCAGAGCCGCCGAAAAGACCCTACCCAGACAGGAATACCCCCACAGCATAAAAGACCGCTTACAGCGCAAAAAAGCCGCTATAAACGCACCGAAACAAGACGGCGTACAGCGCATGGTAGACATAGCCGCCAAGAAAGCCGAGGGCAAGGGGAAAGGCTACGAGAAATGGGCGACCTTGCACAATCTAAAGCAAATGGCGGCGACCATGAGTATTTACGAGGAATCCGGCTTTTCTTCCCCGGAAGAACTGGAAGCCGCCCTTGCCGCCGCCAGTGCGGAACTGAACAGCGTCCATGCGGAACTGAAAGCCGTGGAAAGCACTTTGCGGGAGAAAAAGGACTTACAGAAACAGCTATTGGCGTACATCAAGACCAAACCCGCCCGTGACGGGCTGAAAGCACAGAAAACAGAAAAAGCCCGCAGGAACTACCGGGAGCAGCACGAAAGCGAGTTTATCATAGCCGAAGCTGCCACCCGGTTTTTTAAGGCACAGGGAATCCAAAAGCTGCCAGCGTCCAAGACCTTACAAGCGGAGATTGAGCAGCTTATGAGGGAGAAGAACAGCCTTTACAACGAGTACCGGGAAAAGAGGGAACGCACAAAGGAATTGCAGACTGTAAAAAGCAATATCGACCAAATCTTACACCGTGAGCCGGAACGGGGAAAGGGGCGGGAAAATGAACGGTAAACGCCCCTACATGGACTACCCACAGCACAGAGCCGCCCGCCGCCTTGTGCATGAGTGCTGTAACTATGATAACGGCAACTGCCTTGTGCTGGATAATGGCGAGCCTTGTGTATGTGTGCAAAGTATCAGCTATTCGCTTCTCTGCCGCTGGTTCACTGCCGCCGTGCTTCCCCTTGACTGGAAACTGGAAGCCGCCCTACTCCACCGGGCAGAACTGAAACGCTGTACCGAGTGCGGCGGTCAGTTTCTCCCAAAATCCAACCGGGGGAAATACTGCCCCGATTGTGCCGGACGCATGAAAAGAACCAGAGCCGCACAGCGCAAGCGGAAACAGAGGGGGAAATGTCACGCTTTAGAAAACACAGAACCCCCATAAATCAAGGCTTCCCGGCTACTGCTCAACGGGTATGCGGTACATTTATCCTTTACCCCCAAAAAAGCCGTTTTAAATGCGTAACAGAAGCCACAGACAGGAGGTGAAAACCATAACCGAATACATTACAGCCAACACCACAATGCCGCCCTTTTTCCCCTATCCCCGATTTCTGCTGAAAATGGACTTGTCACAGACTGCAAAGCTGCTCTATGCGCTGCTCCTTGACCGTTCCACCCTCTCACAGAAGAATGGCTGGCAGGACAATGAGGGCAGGACGTATATTGTCTACCCCATAGCAGAGATAGCGGAAATACTGGATAAAAGCACCATGACAATACAGAACTCCCTAAAAGAACTGGATATTGCCGGGCTTTTAGAGAGGGAACGCCGGGGATTTTCCGCGCCGAACCGCCTTTATGTGAAAGTGCCGGAAGTAGTAAAGGTTTCTTTAGATATGACACAAAGAAATCTTGATGTCAGTCCTAAAGAAAACTGTACATCAGACACAAAGAAAACTTTACCTATGATACAAAGAAAACTTTACCCTAACCAACTAAATATAAACAAACTAAAAGAGAGCCAACGAATGGGAGCGAGTGGAGAGCCGCCCGCGCCCTATGGCAAATACCAGAATGTTTTCCTCACTGAAAGCGAGTATGCGGAGCTGAAGCAGGAATACCCGGACTGCCTTGAACGGCTTATCGAGGAAATGAGCCGGTATATTGCTTCCAGCGGGAATGATTATGTGAGCCATGCCGCCACGCTTTACAGGTGGGCGGACAGGGAGAAAAAGGAGAACCCGAAAAAGGGAATCCCCGATTATTCTTTCAAAGAGGGCGAGAGCCTTTGACAGCGGAGATAAAACGCCCCGTAAACAGGGCGTGAATAAGACCATGAACAAGGAGGACGATTTTATGTGTGATTATGATAACGCCATTTTCCGGCTTGCCACAGAAACAGAGCCAGAGCCGGAGGACTACACAGGCGAGGACGGGCTTTTATATTGCGGGAGATGCCGCCAGCCCAAAGAAGCCTATTTCACCGAGGGGAGGGGGCTTTTCGGACGTGACCGACACCCGAAAGAATGTGACTGCCAGCGCAAACGCCGGGAAAAGCAGGAAGCCGCCGACCGGGAGCGCAAGCACCGCGACACCGTGGAAGAACTGAAACGCCGGGGATTTTCCAACGCCGCCATGCGCCAGTGGACTTTTGAAAATGACAACGGCAAATGCCCCCAAATGGATAAGGCTTTATTCTATGCGGCGAACTGGGAGGAAATGAAAGCGGAAAATATCGGCTATCTGCTATGGGGCAAGGTAGGCACAGGCAAGAGCTATTTTGCCGGGTGTATCGCCAACGCCCTTATGGAGCGTGAGATTTCCGTGTGCATGACAAATTTTGCCTTGATACTCAATGACCTTGCCGCCAGCTACAAGGGCAGGAACGAATACATAGACCGCCTTTGCCGCTTCCCTCTGCTTATCCTTGACGATTTCGGCATGGAGCGCGGCACGGAATACGGGCTTGAACAGGTTTACAACGTGGTTGACAGCCGATACCGAAGCCGGAAGCCGCTAATTGTCACAACGAATTTGACGCTGGAGGAATTACAGCACCCGGAGGACACCGCCCATGCCCGGATTTATGACCGTCTGCTTGAAATGTGCTGCCCTGTCTGCATTACCGGGGAGAACATCAGGAAAGCCACGGCACAGGGGAAAATGGAACGGTTAAGGGGATTGATGAACGGAAAGGAGAGCCTATGAACCATGACACCAGCAAGACCAGCCGTACCGCCGCACCTCTGAACGCGAAGCCCGACCTTGTGAAGCGGATAGGGAATACCACCTTTGACATTCATATCCATTTCAGCGAAACGAGCCGGGAAACCTTTACGGACAAGGTAGTGCGGCTTATTGAGAATGACAAGGACAGTGTAACCAACTGAAAAGAAGATACACTTTTTCTTATTCCCTACTTGACATTACCAAAAGGGGGGATCGTCGAGGAATGCGGGGCCGTCCTGGTGCGGAACAAGTACCGCATCAAGATTTTTAACACGATCAATTTCAAGAAGTCGATGCACTACAACCCCTTCGCCTATATCCACTCGGAGAAGGACATCCTGAAGCTGGTGACAACGCTGATGGTGAACACGCAGGGCGAGGGCAAGGGCGGGGACCAGTTCTGGGAGAAGGCCGAGAAGCTCCTCTACACGGCGCTCATCGCCTATATCCACTATATCGCGCTCGTGGAGGAGCAGAACTTCGGGACGCTCATCACCTTCCTGAACGCTATGGAAGTCCGGGAGGACGATGAGACGTTCCAGAACCCTATCGACCAGATGTTTGAGGCGCTGGAAAAGAAAGAGCCGGACCACTTCGCTGTCCGCCAATACCGGCTCTATAAGCTGGCGGCCGGCAAGACGGCAAAATCCATCCTCATCTCCTGCGGCGCTCGGCTGGCTCCCTTTGACATCGCCGAACTGCGGGAGATCACCCGGTATGACGAGCTGGAGCTGGACACCCTGGGGGACCGGAAGACCGCCCTGTTCCTCATCATGAGCGACACGGACAGCACCTTCAATTTCCTCATCAGCATGATATACAGCCAGCTTTTCAATCTGCTGTGCGAGAAAGCCGATGATGTGTACCACGGGCGGCTCCCGGTCCATGTGCGCTGCCTCATTGACGAGTGCGCCAACATCGGACAGATACCGAACCTGGAGAAGCTGGTAGCGACCATCCGAAGCCGGGAAATATCGGCCTGCCTGGTCTTGCAGGCGCAGAGCCAGCTAAAGGCGATCTACAAGGACAACGCCGACACCATCATCGGCAACATGGACACCCGCATCTTCCTCGGCGGCAGTGAGCCGACCACCTTGAAGGAGCTTTCCGCCGCCCTGGGCAAGGAGACCATAGATATGTTCAACACCGGGGTGAGCAAGGGCAGCCAGGAGTCCCACAGCGTGAACTACCAGCGGACGGGCCATGAGCTTGCCAGCGTGGACGAACTGGCGGTGCTGGACGGCGGCAAGTGCATCCTCCAGCTCCGGGGTGTGAGGCCGTTTTTGTCGGACAAGTACGACCTGACGAAGCACCCCAATTTCCAGTACACGGCGGACTGTGACGAAAAGAACCGCTTTGACATCGAGAAGTTCCTGGACCACCGGCTGAAGCTGAAGGCGAAGGACGAATTTGAGGTGATCGACGCGGACGGATGAGCGTCACGCCGTAAAGCCCCCCTCTGCGGGGCTTTTTCCATGTCCGGGCGTTCCCTTCCTGTACGGAACAGCACCCGCCTGTAATGAAGCTGCCCCCACTTACCTTACGGCAGGCATCCAACAGGCGGGCTGACTATGCGGGGCGGCGGGCGCCCTTTTGTACCATCAAAACCATTCCACGATCAAAACCATTCCACGAACCGGGCGGGGCAAAGGCTCCGCCCCCTGTCTTGAAGGAGGACAAATTTATGGCATTTTTCAACAGTGCGATCGGTGTTTTGCAGACCCTCGTTGTGGCGCTGGGCGCCGGCCTCGGCGTGTGGGGCGCGATCAACCTTCTGGAGGGCTACGGCAACGACAACCCCGGAGCTAAAGCTCCGGTCTGCTTGACAAAGCCCGGGATTTCCATTAAAGTTAAGGTAGGGTAGAAGAATGGATGCGGGAGAAGGATTGTCTGCGGCAGTGAACGGGCGGCTGCGACAGACAAGAAAGGAGACCATCTATGGAAATGCCAAAAGGAAAGACCTGCTATACGGAAGAGGACTATGAGCATCTGCCGGAGGAAATCAGAGCGGAGCTGATTGACGGGCGCTTTTATGAAATGGCGTCTCCCGGCAGGATTCATCAGGAGATATTGGGTGAACTGCACTTTCTGATTAGAAACTATATCAAATCAAAGGGCGGTTCCTGCCGGGTCTATCCCGCCCCTTTTGCGGTGAAGCTGTCCCGCAGCTGGGACACCATCGTAGAGCCGGACATCAGCGTGATCTGCGATGCGGGCAAGCTCACGGACAGAGGCTGCAGCGGCGCGCCGGACTGGATCATAGAGATTATCTCCCCCAGCAATCCCGGCTACGACTATATCCGCAAGCTGAACCTTTACGCGGATGCAGGCGTCAGGGAATACTGGATTATAGATCCCACGGTGTGGGAGGTGGCGGTATACTGGCTGGAGGACGGCACATTCCGTGCGCGTTCCTATACTTTCCGGGATACTGTCAAGGTGAATATCTTCGAGGACTTCAGCATTGATTTCCGGATGCTGGACATAGATATCCCCGAGGCGGCTTTCAGCGGAAAGCATCCATGGGACTGATGTTCGCCGGGAGGGCGGAGGCAGCGGCCTGCTGAACGCTGCTATGTAAAAATATGAGAGTATGCATAACGCTGAATACTGCCTAATGTAATCATGCGATGGGACCAGTCAGCGTTAAGCAGTCTGGTTTCACGGCAAGTGAAATCATTAAGCAGTATATCTTATGGAATACTCCCCGTGTCTGCGGGGATGCAATCAGGAGGCGCATATATGGAATCAGGATACATAAAACCCCCGGTGGAGATCCGGTATGGGGATGAGCTGGAGGCATTGAAAGCAAACGATACGGGCAGCAGGCCGGAAAACTGGCAGATGTCGCCCAGGGCGGTGCGGACATTCATACTGGGGAGCGCGAAGCCTCTCTGGTATGACGGAAAAGAGATAACGATAGAAAAGAAATATTTCGGCAATGACGCGCTGGTGGAGCGCTGCATCGTGACCCTGGCGGGCAACAGGGGACTGATGCTGGTGGGGGAGCCGGGGACGGCCAAGACCATGCTCTCGGAGCTCCTCTCCGCCGCCATCAGCGGGGTCAGCACCAATACGGTCCAGGGAACGGCGGGGACTACCGAAGATATGATAAAATATTCATGGAATTACGCGCTCCTGCTGGCCAAGGGGCCCAGCCGGGAGGCGCTGGTGCCCTCGCCTTTGTATGTGGGGATGGAGAAGGGAATCCTTACCCGGTTCGAGGAGATCACCAGGACTCCGGCGGAGATTCAGGACAGCCTGATCAGCGTGCTCAGCGACAAGGTGCTGAATGTGCCGGAGCTGGGGGATGAGGGCTTCCTGTTCGCGAAACCCGGCTTTAACGTCATCGGCACGGCCAACACCAGGGACAAGGGCGTCAACGAGATGAGCAGCGCCCTGAAGCGGCGCTTCAATTTCGAGACGGTGATGCCTGTGCGGGAGGCGTCCATGGAGAAACGGATCATCGTGAACGAGGTGAACAAGCTGGCGCTGGAGAGCCATATCGCCATGGAGGCGGACGAGGATGTGGCGGAGATCCTGGCATCCACCTATCATGAGCTGCGGGAGGGTGTCTCCTCCTACGGACACCGGATCGACAAGCCCTCCTGTGTGATGAGCACAGCGGAGGCGGTGTCGGTATATTACCAGGCCATGATCACAGGCTATTATTATGGGGACGGGACTTTGAGCATGGACAGCCTGGTGCAGAATCTGGTGGGGGCCATTTCCAAGGAAAACAAAGACGACCTGGAAAAAGTGAAAGGTTATTTCAACACGGTCATCCGTGACAAGAGCGGCAAAGAGGGCGGACTATGGAAAGAATATTACGAAGCGAGAAAATGGCTGAGATAATTCTGCTGCCTGTCCGCCACCACAGCCCGGCCTGCGCGTTCCATGTGAATCGGACGATCGAGGAGATTCGCCCGGCAGTGATTCTGGTGGAGGGGCCGGACAATGCGGATGCCCTGATTCCGGTGATGGTCCATGAGGAGACGAAAGCGCCTTTTGCCATCTACTATTCCTATCATGACCAGTCGGGGCGCATTTCGGAGGAAAAGGCGCATTATAAATGTTACTATCCCTTTCTGGATTATTCGCCGGAGCTGGCGGCGCTTAGGGCGGGGAACAGGCTCGGCATCCGGACGGCTTTTATCGATCTGCCCTACGGGGACATCCTTGCGGCCTCCAGGGAGGGGAGAGGGCTGCTGAAAGCCGAGGAGGAGAAGAGCAATTATAATGACGACTATCTGCTTTCCCGGAATGAGTATCTGCTGAAGCTCTGTGAGCGGACAGGGCTGCGCAGCTTTGACGAGTTCTGGGAGAAGTATTTTGAACTGAACGGAATGCAGAAAGAAAACGTACGCTGGTTCGGTAATCTGCTGGTCTACTGCGGGCTGGCCAGGGAGAATACGCCCCGGGAGTCCATGGAGGAGGACGGCTGCCTTGCCAGAGAGGCGTATATGGCGGAGCGGATCAGGGAGCATGCAAAGAGGCTGGCGGGAACGGAGGGCAAGGTGCTGGTGGTGACGGGAGGATTCCACACTCCGGGGCTGAAAGCGCTGCTGGCCGGAGAAGAAGAGCGAAAGAAACATGATAAGGTTCCGGAGAAAGACCAGGGCGTCTATCTGATGCCCTATTCCATGGAGGCGGCGGACGCGCTGAACGGCTATGCCAGCGGCATGCCTTTCACGGGTTTTTATCAGAAAATATGGGACAGGACAAATGAGTCGGGGACTCCCTGCGAGGACGCGGTGCTGGACATGATCGTGGCGGCGGGAAAGGAGACCAGGCGCAAGGAGGGATACCTTTCCACCTACGATGAAATCTGCGCCTGCGCCATGGCCAGAGGGCTTGCCGGACTTCGCGGGAAACAGGAGCCGGGAGCCTATGAGCTGCTGGACGCGGTGCTGTCCTCCTTTGTGAAAGGGGAGTACAATCTGGCCTCCGACACGCCCATGCGCATCCTGCGCAGGATGATGACGGGGAACGCCGTCGGCGCGCTGTGCCGCCAGGCCGACGTGCCGCCTATCATCTATGATTTTCAGGAGGAATGCAGGCGTTTTGGGCTGAAGATTAATTCCACGCTGGAGACGGAGGTCACATTATCGATTTTTTCCAATCCGAAGCACAGGCGGGAGAGCATGTTCTTCAACCGGATGCTGTACCTGAATACGGCTTTTGTCAGGAAGATAAAGGGGCCGAACCTGCAGCTGAAAAAGGACAGGAACCTGATGCGGGAAATCTGGAAGTACAAGTGGAGCAGCCAGGTGAACGCCGCTCTGATTGAGGTGTCCGTCTATGGGGCCACTCTGGAGGAGGCCGTGATCAGCCTGGTGAAAGAGGAACTTAAAAAAGAACTGGGGGCCAGGGAGAGCGCGCTGCTGCTGACGAGGGTCTTCGAGATGGGGCTGAAAGACCAGACGGAGCCGGTCTTCGTCCGGGTGCATGAACTGCTGCTCCAGGATACGGACTTCTATTCCGTCGCGGAGGCATTAAAGAGCCTGATGATGATGGAGGAGCTGGAGAGCCTGTACGGTTCCAGGCTGGACTTCGGGGAGCTGATAGCCATCGGCTGCAGAAAGCTGATTGGCCTGCTGCCCGCCATGGCAAGGATTAAGGACGAGGATTTGGATTCCTGCATGAACGCGCTGAAGCTTCTGTACCGGGTTACGGGGCGGGAGAGCATGGCAGGGCAGGAAAGGAGCGACTACTTCTCTGTCTTGGAAAAGATGACCCGGGACGGTGAAATCAACGCGGGCTTAAACGGCTGTGTCCACGGCATTCTTTATGGGAGCGGCAGGGAGGCGGCTGACGAGATAGAGATGGTCTGTAAGGGATATCTGGGCGGGACCAAAGAGCAGCTGTTTTCCACGGCACAGTTTTTCCGGGGGCTGTTCTTCACGGCAAGGGACCTGGTGTTCATCGGGGAGCAGTTCGTGCGGATGCTGGACGGGTTCTACGGAACGGTTTCCGAGGAGGAGTTCATGGAGCTTCTGCCGAAGCTGCGCATGGCCTTTGCCTATTTCACGCCCCGGGAGATTGACAGGATCGCCGCCATGGCAGCGGGGCTTCACGGAAAGGGCGGACAGGATATTCTGGAGCGGACGAAAGTCTACCCGGACTGGTACGCCTATGGGAAAGAGCTGGATGATTATGTGAGGGCCCGGATGGCAGTGCGCAAAGATTTTCTAAGCGGTCAAAGTACGACCGCTAAGAAAATCTAAGTTGCGCACGGAAGAATGCCTAAAGTGCAGGCATTCTTCCAGACTTGCACCAATTGTTTGGGCCGCCGAAAGGAGTTTACCAAATTGTCGTAGGCGACAATTTTTAGAGCCATCGCGCAGCGATTATATATAGGAGGGAAGTATGGCAGACGAACAGGAGATTTTGAATCGCTGGAGGCTTGTGCTGGGGAAATATGCTTCGGGGCAGATTCCCTTTTCCTCCGGGAATTTAAATTACATGGACATGGAAAATGTGCTGGACTATCTGTATTCCAGAGAGTATGGGGAGGAACAGGAGGTGCGCAGGGACCGGGCGGGAGGCAGCGATGGTTCCCAGCTTACGGTGCCCTACTGGCTGCATGAAATCAAGCGGCTCTTTCCCAGGCGGACAGTGGAGGTCCTGGAACGCCACGCCCTGGAAAAATACGGGATGACGGAACTCCTCACGGATCCGGATGTGCTGCGGAAACTGGAGCCCAACAAGGAGCTGTTAAAGACCATCCTGGAGCTGAAGCACATGATGAAAGGGGAGGTGCTGTCCCTGGCCCGGGAAATCGTGCGGAAAGTGGCTGAGGAGATCGCCAGGAAACTGGAACAGGAGGTGCGGCTGTCCTTTTTCGGCCAGATTAACCGAAATGCCAGTTCCCCGGTGAAATCCGCCCGGAACCTTGACATGAAGAAGACCATCCGCATGAACCTGAAGAATTATGACAATGAAAGGCAGCAGATCGTACTGAAAAATGTATATTTTAATTCGCGGATGAAGAAATACAACCAGTGGCGGGTGGTGATCTGCGTGGACGAGAGCGGCTCCATGCTTGACTCCGTCATCCACAGCGCCATCATGGCGGGGATTTTCGCGAAGCTTCCCATGCTGGACACGAAGCTGGTGATATTCGACACCAATGTGGTGGATCTGAGCGGTTATGTGGAGGATCCGGTGGAGACTTTGATGAGCGTCCAGCTGGGCGGCGGCACCAATATCGCGGGGGCTTTAAGCTACTGCGAGGGGCTGATCGACTTTCCTTTCCGGACCATGGTGGTGCTGGTGACGGATCTCTACGAGGGCGCCGGATACCAGCGGCTCTACAGCACGGCGAAAGGAATCATCGAGAGCGGGGCGAAGCTGGTGGTGCTCACCGCCCTGGACATGGATGCCAATCCCAATTATGACAGGAACGCCGCCCAGGCGCTTTCGGATATGGGGGCTTTCGTGGGAGCCATGACGCCGGAGGAGCTGGCGGGGTGGATCGGGAAGATGATTGCGTGAGGAGTTGGACTTTATTTTGAATTATGGCCTATGGAGCGCAGGGCAATGGAGGTGGTCAATGTACGGTAATGGAGTGGCTGGACCTGCCAGCCTGATAAGCTCCCATAAATAAATTTTCTGTAATAAAAAACAAAAAGATCCTGACATAAGCATGAAAGCCAGAGCTGACAGACTTATGCCGGGATTTTTGCGTATACAAGCCTGGCGTCATCGCGCCAAAAAGCGCTGACGGAGAAAGGGCAATTCTGCCACCCATTTCGTCTTGACATGAACTATGGCAGGAATTACTATATTAATAAGAGGAGATTCATATGGAAAAGTGGAGAGAAAGACTGGCAGGGATAGACGATGACTATCTGATCGGCATCAGCAATAAGGGCATCGTCAAACGCGCCTATAAAGACATGGAAGAGGGGCTTTCCGGAGGGGAGGCGTCGGCCGAAATCGGGGCTCTGGGAGATGAAGTGGCGATAAAGGTGGGAGGAGAGACCGTGACGGTGCGGTTTCCTCTCGGAGAGAGCAAATGCACCTGTCCCTCCCGGAGCATCTGCCGCCATGTGGTGCGTGGGATTCTGCTTCTGAAAGAGAGATGCCTGGAGGGCCATGGGGCGGATGCGGCGGAAAGCGCCCGGGAGCCGCTGGCATCCGCGCCTGAATGCATACAGGGCGGGGCAGATGGTCCGGAACAGAAAGCCGCCCCTGATTTTGCCGGTATGCCTGACAGGGCAGCCGCATCTGACCAGAACAGGGATGATGACGCCGGGAGCAGACAGAGCCAGGAAAACCATGTGCGGAAAGAAATTAACAATTTTTCGTTTACAAAATTAAAAAAGACGCTGGGGAACCGGCATTTCCAGACCTTTGTCAACCAGGTGGCAGCAGATATCCGCCCGGGGATACAATACGCCTCCGTGGTCACGGTACAGCTGGCGGAGCCGGGAATGGTGGTAAAACTTTTGTCCCCTCTGGAATATTCCACCTGCACCTGCCACAAAAAGGAACTGTGCCGGCATAAGGCTGCGGCCATTCTCTGGTGCCAGCTGGAAGCAGGCGTCTTAAAGAAAGAGGACTTGATAAAAGAGGCGGAGGACGCGCCCGCATACGACATGGAGGAGGTAAAGGATGCGGCAGGACAGATGCGGGCCTTTTTGGAGGAGCTGCTGGGCACCGGGCTTTCCCGGGTGTCGCCGGACGCGCCAGACTTCTTGGAGCGGCTGGCCATCATCAGCCACGATGCGCTGCTGGCCAGGTTCGAGGGATATTTCCGGGCTCTGGCTGATTCTTATGACAGATATCTGAAGCGGAAAGCGGCATTTCAGACAAAGGATCTGATGGAGCAGCTGACCAGGCTCTACCGACGTGTGGAGGGGCTGCTGCAGGCAGAGGACAGCGCTCAGGTGGCGGCCCTTGCCGGGGAATTCAGGGCCGACTATCTTCCCGTGGGAAATCTTGACCTGATCGGGATTGCCGCGGAACGGTTTCAGAGCCAGACCGGGTATGAGGGGGAGACCATATATTTTCTGGAAGAAAATACAAAGGAATGGTATACCTACACCAATGCCAAACCTGTATTTTACGATACGGCCAGGAGAAGAAGCAGCGCGAAAAAAGAGGCGGCCCTGCAGGGTCCCGCTCCCTGGGGGCTGGGAATCTCCCTTGAAAATCTCCTGAAAGTCAGGATTCATCTGACCGGGGCAAAGTGCGACGCAAGGAACCGTCTTTCCTCCAGCCAGGAGACAAAGGGAGAGGTAACAGGGGAACGAGGGCTATGCGCATATGATATTAAGAAATGGTATTATCGGGATTTCGGCATACTTTTCAGGGAACAGATTGGAAAGCGGCAGGGAGAAAGCTTCCGCGGGCAGAAAGAAGCCGGAAAAGGTACGGAGCTTGTGTTCGTCCAGCCGGATTCCTGCGCCAAAGCGGAATTTTCCCAGACAGACCAGCAGCTGACCCTCCCGCTGTATGACAGGGCAGGGCATGAACTGCTGGTGGAGGTCACATATTCCAGGGAGGAGGCCGGAACCATCCGCTATCTGGAGCGGATTTCGGAAAAGAGGCTGTCCTGTTTTCTGGGAAAGGTGACCCTGTGGGACGGAAGACTGCGGATGTACCCGGTGGATTTGCTGGACATAGAGGAGCCGGAGGATGGGGATGCCGCCGGGGACAATGCGGACGCACCGGACAGCCCGGCGGACAAAGAGGCCGCAGCTGACGGAAAAGACGCAGATGGCCGGAAGACGGAAACGGAGGTTTCCACGGGCCGTCAGACGAAACATGAAGTCGCAGAGGACATTGCGAAAGAGATTCTTCTGCTGATGGAGGATCTGTGCCAGAGCGGTTTCGACACGGTTCATGAAAGCACATGGAAAGACATGCAGAAAGCGGCCCGGCTGACGGAGCAGTACGGTATGAAATATCTGTCAAAACTGCTGGGGGGTCTTGCAGGAGAAGCGGAGGCGGGACGCCACCGGATGGAAAGACGGATAGGGCCTATGGCCGGACTCTATGCCGATGTCATCGAATATCTGCATTTTGCCGCCCAGAAAGCGGCCTATGACAGAGGTGCGGATTACTATACATAAAAATACGAAATAGAAATAACCAGGAGGTGTTCAAAATGATTAACCCACAAAATCAGAGAACGGCAAAGATGATGGATCTTTTCGAGCAGATGAATCTGTTTTCGGAGGATGAGCTCACATGGATGGAGGACTATCTGGGCGGAACGGAAAGTCCCCAGGGGCTTGAGAAACTGGCATTCCATGACCTGACCTGTGTGCCCCGGGACTTGTCCTCTAAGATGCGGGAGCTGGTGAGAAAGGCCCGCGACCAGGAGGCGGGGAGAGCATGCGACCTGCTCTTTGCCCTGGGGCAGTCTACCTGTCACAGCATGGTCCCGCCCATGTATGAATACACCCATCAGAGGAAAGATGTTATCCTGCCGGAGCCTGAGCAGAAAGCGGCAGTCTACGCGGTGGAAATCGGGTCTTCTGAATACCTGATCAGCCGTTCTACCATTCAGAATCTGACAAAGATTGCAGACGGCAATCCGGAAATCATCCGGAAAGCATGTTCTTATCAGAAAGGGAAACAGGCTAACGGCAAGCTTGTCCTGCTGATGGTCTATTTCCAGATGAAATATCCCAATGTAAAGCTGGTGGAGGCAGGCGCGGACGGCAAGCCCGCGGGCATTTTTGGGGGAGTGGGGAAACTGCTGGGCCGCGGGGAAAAGGACGCAGGAGCCATCCGGGAAGTCCCAAAGGAGGACATGGAGCTTTTAAAAGAGTATGGGGAGATTCTCGCAAACAGCTTAGGGGCTTTGTACAATGGGCAGATGCCGCGGCTGGAACTGAACGAAATCCAGAATGCCGTGTACCAGGATAAGGTGGATGAGCGGATTCTGAAGATGGCGGGAAAGAATCTGCCGGTGAGCCGCTATATGCTGCGGCTTTTAGGAGGCACGGCTTTCGTCAATTACGCCCAGTCGCCGCTGATAAAGAATGTGCTGCGGATATGCCTTGCTGCAAGCGCTGAGGCGATGCTGGACATCATGGCGAATATGGATCTGCGGGACGACCTGAGCCGGAATGGCGGAACCTATGACGAGATATTCGGCGTGGACGCTGGTCAGTTCATCGCCTGGGCGGCTGCCAAGGGACGGACAGAAATCCTTAAGAGTCAGTTCCGGCGAAACAAAGAGACCTATCTGGAACTCATGAAGACAGCGGATTTCGATGCCTTTAACAGGATGAATGCCGTCATCCGGGAGCTGGACCCCAGGCTGTATCAGGAGAGGGCGGGAAAGGATATGTCCAGGCAGCAGTCCCGGCTCATAGACTCCCTGGTGAAGATTGTGGACACTCAGACGGCCGGCGTGGTGCGGGATTATCTGGAAAACGGAAAGGGGATAGAGGCTCTGTACCCTTATGAGGATAAACTCCAGGGTAGCACCAGTTACAGATGGGGCGGAACCCACTGGAACATCCTGCAGGGCTATCAGACTGCCTACGGCTATGACGCCCTGAGCAACCGCTGCGAGGCCTTCCTGATGCTGTACAGGGCATATGCGAACACCAACAGCCTGAGGAGCAACAGCGAGATTAAGGGAGATAAGGTGAAGCGGCTCTTTGCCGCAGTGGACGCGGAGGGACTGGACTTGAAGCGGCAGCTGAACGGATACGCGGATGCCTATGAGGCGCTGTATCTGGACAAATGGAAAGACCAGCTCCGAAATACCGTCAGAGGTATCTTCCAGAAGTATCTGGAGACCAGGCGGGAGGAGACGCTGACCGCTTTCCGGGAGACCGGCAGCACGGGAAGATGTCTGGGGCTCATAATATTGAAAGAGAATCCGGATCAGAACAAAGAAGCCATCCTGGGCTTTACCCAGGACACCTCCAAGGCAGTCCGGGAGGAGCTTTTGAACATTCTCTATGTACAGAAAGGCTGGGAGGAGGAAATCCTGAAACTGCTGTCCTCCAAAAAGGCCGCAGAGCGTGAAATCGCTGTCCGGGTGCTGACGAACTGGGACGGTGAAAAGTATGCGCCTGCTCTGAAGGAGAGTCTGGAAAAGGAGAAGAACAACAAAGTCAGGGCATTGCTGGAGAATGTGCTGCATGTGAGCAGCGAGGCCGGTGAGAATGCAGGCGGGAAGACATTGACCCGGGAGGACCTGGTGAAAGACCTCCACAAGGGCGGGAAAAAGCGCTCTCTGGCCTGGGCCTATGAGACGCCGTTCTCCGTGGTACATAAAAAGAACGGTGAGGAGGCCGGCGAGGAGTATCTGCAGGCTGTGTTCTTAAGTTATGCGGCCATGTCCCCCTGCGGCATGAGTCCCACTGCCGCTACCCTGGCTCGTGAACTGGAGGAGCGGGAATTCGCCGTCTATGTGAACGAACTTTTCGACAAATGGATGGAGGCCGGAGCGGAGTCCAAGAAGCGCTGGGTGCTCTATGCGGCGTCCATCCACGGCGGCGCCGATATCGTAAAGAAACTTTACCATCAGATCCAGGAGTGGCCCAATGCCGCCAGAGGCGCAATCGCATCGGAGGCAGTGCAGGCGCTGGCCCTTAGTCCGGAACCGCAGGCATTGCTTTTAGTGGATGGGATTTCCCGGAAATTCAAGTTCAAGCAGGTGAAAGCGGCAGCGGGAAAGGCCCTGGATTTCGCGGCTGCACAGCTTGGAATCACCACGGAGGAGCTGGCGGACAGGATCGTGCCGGCTCTGGGCTTTGACGAGAATATGGAGCGGGTGTTCGACTACGGAGAGCGGAAATTCACCGTGACCATCACCACGGCTCTGGAGATAGAGGTCTTCGACGCAGGCGGCAAGAAGCTGAAGAATCTTCCCGCGCCGGGCAAAAAGGACGACGAGGCGAAAGCTGCCGCGGCCTACGACGAATTCAAGCAGATGAAGAAGCAGATGAAGACCACCGTGAGCAGCCAGAAGATGCGCCTGGAGATGGCATTATCCACCGGGCGGCTGTGGAGCATCGGGGCCTGGAAGAATCTGTTCGTGAAGAACCCGGTGATGCACCAGTTTGCCATGGGGCTGATCTGGGGGATTTATGAGGACAGGAAGCTGGTGAGCACATTCCGCTACATGGAGGACGGCTCTTTCAACACGGAGGACGAGGAGGAGTTTGAACTGCCGGAGGGCGGCCGGAATCAGGAGGACGGAGGGCAGCCCACCGGGCGAGACCGATATATTGGTCTTGTGCACCCTATCGAGCTCTCCGAAGATTCCCTGAAGACCTGGAAAGAGCAGCTGGAGGACTACGAAATCACCCAGCCTGTGGAACAGCTTAACAGGCCGGTATATTACAGGACGAAAGAAGAGGAAGAGCAGAAGAGCCTGGAACGATTCGGCGGCTGCATCGTCAATGATCTGTCCCTGGGCGGCAAGCTGATGTCCATGGGGTGGTACCGCGGCTCCGTACAGGACGCGGGCGGCTTCTACAGCTATTACAGGGAGGACAAGGAGCTGGCGCTTGGAGTGGAGCTGCACTTCTCGGGCAGCTTCGTAGGCGGTGAAAATGAGGACGTGACAGTGTATGAGGCCAGATTCTACAACGCGGGAGGCACGGTGCTCGCCGGGAACGGCGGCGTCCTTGCAGGGAGTGTCCAGGACAGCAATGTGCCCGCGGGCATCAGGCGGGGCAGCTATGTGTATGATGAGGCCGATGACAGCAATTCCTATTTTCTGAAGGATGTGCCGGAGCGGTATTTCAGCGAAATCGTACTGCAGCTGGCCAAGGCCACCGCAACCAGCAAGGAAAAGGATGCCAACTGGAGGTCCGGACGGTAATAACAGTGCGGCAGGACGAATGCGGAATATGCTGCGGAATGCCGGCTGTTATCGGCAAGTCCGCAAATATCAGGATAAACCAGGGGCAGTCTGCCCCGAAAGACGGAAGAACCCGCCCCACGGGAACAACAGTGAGGCGGGGCTCTTTTATGTCTCCAGGGAAAATGAGCCGTTTAGATGCCGCAGGATCCGGGCAGAATGGCTCTGTTTCTGCAGGCAATACGCGGAGCTGCCGTGGAGCGGTCATTTGCCGGATATACTGCGGGGGCATGCGCAGCATTGCCGTTACAGCTGCGCAAAGACCTCCCCGATAGGCGCCTGTATCAGCAGGTCGGCATGGGAATCTCTGGGCGTGGGCGCCTTATTGATGACTACAAGTTTATCGCCTTTAAAGTAATCAATCAGTCCCGCCGCAGGATACACAGCCAGGGAAGTGCCGCCGATGATCAGTGCCTGGGCATCGTGGATAAAACGCATGGCATCCGTCATGGTCCGGGAATCCAGCCCCTCCTCATAGAGCACCACGTCCGGTTTCACGGAGCCGCCGCATTTCTCGCATTTGGGAACATCCGTACTGTCCCGGATATAGCGCACGTCATAGAACTGCCCGCATTTCTCACAGTAATTGCGCAGCACCGAGCCGTGGAGCTCCAGCACGGTCTTGCTGCCCGCGGCCTGGTGGAGACCGTCGATGTTCTGGGTGATGACGGCTTTCAGCTTTCCCCGGGCTTCCAGCTCGGCCAGCTTCACATGGGCGGCATTGGGCTTTGCGTCCAGGAAGAGCATCTTGTTGCGGTAGAAGCGGAAGAATTCTTTCGGCCTGCGGCGGTAGAAAGTGTGGCTGAGAATCGTCTCCGGCGGATAATCATACTGCTGGTGATAGAGGCCGTCCACGCTCCGAAAATCCGGAATCCCGCTTTCCGTGGACACCCCTGCCCCGCCGAAAAATACTATATTGTCGTATTTTTGCACAATTTCCTTCAATTCTTCGATGACTTCCCGATAATTTTCCATAATAATCCCCTTTCTTTTATTGTCCTGAACTTTGCATAAGCCATTCTCGCATATCCTTTGGCAGGAGGTTGTCCGAGTAGATACCGTCTGCGCCGAGGAAAGCGAGGCGCCTGGCTTCTTCCTCATCATCTACTGTATGGCCGTATAATCTTAAAGAGCAGGCGGCCATATCCTGACAGATGTTCTCATCAATCCATGTACAGGGCATCACCACTACAGGAATCTGGTTCTCTGTACAGAAAGCTTCTACCTTTTCCCTGCCCGGATAGCCGATATAATATAAAGTATACAGATAATTGTCAAAATGATAGACAGCCTCTACCGCATCATACATCTCTTCGTAATAGAGCTGAACGACGATTCTGCGCAGAACGGATTCATAGCCATTATCCAACGCGGTGTCAACGATAATGGAGAACTGTCCGACGACATCTTTCTCGTACTTTGGATCGATAATGACATACATATCTTCTCTTTCGCTCATTATTTTATAGAGATCCAGCAAAGCCATGGGCGTATACTGCCCATAAATGGGAGACTGCAGAAATTCGGCGGAGGTGGGGATTGTTCCCTGCCCCAGTCCGAGTTTTTCGGCCTGGCCCAGATCAGCGTCCCAATCATGGCGCAGTACGGCCACGCCGTCAGAGGCGATAGCAATATCCACCTCGAATACTCTCTGTCCCAAGGCATAATTATATTCCAGGGCTTCTTTGGAATTGGTTCCGGCTATCCCTTCAGCTGTCATACCCGCCGCATGACAGACAACAGGAAACTTTTCATACCAGGAGGCATCTGTCTGTGAGGAATTATTTCGTATGCGGGCATCAAGGCTCAACAGATAGCCATAGCGCAGCTCTGTTTCCCAGGCGGTCTTCCGGGAAGTCTGCTGTCCGGGCATTGCAGGATAGGCCGGACTCCGAAGAAAGCAGAAGAACAGGATATAGGCGAGAGAAAGGCCTGTGATGCATGAATGGTATTTTATATTCCTGGCAGACGGGATATCACACCAAAAACCCAGCACAATGAAAAAAAGGAAGTAGAGAATGCTGTACCATAGTTCTCTGCTCATGGCCGGCTGGCGGCCGTTCAGAAATGGGAGAGCCATTCCCAGGGATTTCCAGTCCTGAAAGAAGAAAGGGCTTCCATGGGACTGCATGTGGTAATAATTTAGAAGAAAAAGGAACAGAAGAACAATTCCGCCGCTGCCTAAAGCAAGGTTGACACGCTGGGACACCAAAAGCAAGAGCGCATAAACCAAGACTATGATGAGCAAATTCCAAAATATTGCATCTTTTTGGATTTCTGTCATATTATGAATCGGCTGCTCCATGCGCTGATATATTTTATATGGGACAAGTATCAGGTAAAACAGTACCAGCAGGAAACGGACATATCTGCATTCCGGCCGTGGGCAGGCGAGCAGGGCGCCTGTGAGCAGACTGATGGCAGTGAACATAAGGAACCGTTTGTTGATGCCGCTATAGAGATAATGGAAAGATATTGCAAACAGGATTGCGGCAGTCAGAATGGCCACGGCAAGCCGGATTTTTCTGCTCCATATTGTCAGACAATATTCTTTCGCTTTTTGTGTCAGGTCAGACATGGGGAATCTCCTTCCAAAGTTCCTGCTCATAATGCTTGAATCAATTGCCGGTGGTAAATACGGGATTCGGGATTTCCCTGTCCATCAGCTGACTGTATTGTAGTATCTGATATTTTTGGACGGCTTCTTCCTCCGCAAGCTCCTCAATGGTACGTTGGGATATCTCGGGATATTGCTTTTGCAATTGCAGCAGGTATTTATAGTAGGGGGGAAGTTCGACACCGGCGCATTCGAGTACCGCCGCCCCCAGATAGTTGGCGCTCATATCTCCGTATTCCGGATACTCCCGGTCGTAATTCGCCCAGATGACATAAGGAGTGATGAATTTCCTGGCAACCTGTTCTGTCTCTGAGAGACCACTGTCTTCAAAAACGGCCTGATAGAAGATATCTCCCAGAAGAGGCTGATGATCTCCGAACATGCAGATGATGGTGGGCTCCTCTACCTCCGAAAAATATGCCAGCAGATTTTCGAACGCTTCATCAGTGACCTTTATGGTGTTCAGATAGGTCTCGGCACTATCCAGATACCCGTTATCATACATGGCAGTATTGCCGATTTTCTGCAGATGGATAGTATTGTCGAGTTCGTGGTAATAGCCGCCATGGTTCTGTATGGTGACATTGAAAAGGAAGAAAGGCTTATCCGTGTCCCTGTGCTCATAACGCCAGATGATTTCGTTGAAGTCACATTCATCAGAAATGTAGCTCCGGAAAGTCTCGTAAGGCACTTCAAAGTGATTGATGTCGATAAAGGTGTCAAATCCAAAGTAATCATACACATTATCCCGATTCCATGCGCCGGCGCCGCTGGGGTGCATCGCCATGGTCTGGTAGCCCTGTTCTTTCAGGACGCGGGCCAGAGAATACATATCATGGTTTACTTCCAGCTGATAAGGGATAGCAGTGGGCGTAAGAAAGGCAAGGGTGTCCCCTGTGAGTACTTCAAATTCCGTATTGGCGGTAAGTCCCCCCAGGATTTCTACAAAAAGATTCCCGCGGATTGTGTTCTCGGTCAGGGAGTCCGTGAAAGGCATAAAAGGTTCGGATGTCTCCACATTGCCCAGTACGCGCAGGTCGGACCAGGCTTCGTTCATGATAAGGATAATGTTGGGGGAGGAATCCTTTTCCACAGATTCCGGAGCCTGATAGCTTTCTTCCGTCTCATTGATGATTCGTGCCACCGCGCTGTCGGAATAGCCGGACGGCTTGGCGATGATCAAATCCTTGATGCTGAGACCGAAACCTATCAGGAATCCATTTTGGGCGCCATTCTCCTGTACGCTCCAATAAATGCCTTCTATTCCCCGGCTGCTCAGGTAATCCGACTGCCAGAAACCGAAATAAAATGCCAGACAGTATACCAGAGAGGCAGCTGTCACAATTCCGTGATATTTCAGGCCTTTTCCCGGGATATCACACCAAAAGCCCAGAGCGATGAAAAAACAGAAATAGAGAATGCTGTACCAAAGCTCGCTGGTCATGGAAAACTGATAACTGTCCAATACAGACAGCGCGGTTCCGGCTGCGAGCAGATTGCTGAAATTCAGGTTGCCGCCCTGAAACTGATTTACATAGTAGTTGACCAGAGAAAGAACCAGGAGAACAATGCCGCCTCCGCCCAGAGCGAAACGGACACGCTGAAAAATCAGCAGGAGTATTGCATAAACCAGCAGAATAATCAGGATATTTGCGAATAGCGCGCCATCCCTGATTTTGGACATATCGTGGAGAGGGAGCTCCATGCGCTGGAACATTTTGCGGGGGATTAAAAGGAGGTAGAGCAACAGCAGAGGAACGCAAAATTTTGGCAGCTGCGGTCTTGGACAGACAAGCAGTCCGCCTGCGAGCAGACTGAGCAAAGTATAGACCAGGAATCTCTTGTTGATGCCGTCATATAGATAATGGCATGATACAATAAAAAGAATGAGCGATATGAAAATCGATAATATAAGCCTTATTTTTCTGTTCCGGATTTCTTCGGCATAAGCGATTAATTTCTGCTGAAACGTTTCCATAAAGAATCTCCTTGTATATTTATTTGAATGTTCAGGAATTTTTTTAATATGTAGAATTATAGCATATGAGTCAGGGTTGTCAACCGCCAAACTTTCACCGGATGTCAGGATTTGTGCTAATTCTAAAGTAAATTTTAAGAAATCTACAAGGTATCTTTATTGAATGGAATATTAAGGATGTGGTATAATAGGCGTAACTTTATGAAACCCAAAACCAGACATTCACTTTGAATCCCAAAAAGAAACAGATACACATGAAACGAAGAAAAAACGAAAAGCTGATTCCTGTAGAAAAAAGCAGAAGAACCATACAACTTGACAAAAGAGGCTATGAACCGGGCGGACATCCCGTCCTCGCCGGCTTTTTTGGCATCATGGGCATCCTCTTCCTCATATACTGTGCCGGAGTGGCGGTGTTAGGCTATGGGACTTACTTCTTCCTGATTTGGGGAGTCATGGGGGCCTGCAGTCTTCTGCTGGCGCTCATGCTGCGAAGCGGCAGGATCATGAATGCCATCCCTGTATGGATTAAAGGGGTCTTCTGGGCTTTCTTCTTTGCAGGGCTGTTCCTGTTCGCCGCGGTGGAGGCGAAAATCCTCTCGCGGTACAACGCCCAGGCTGCCCCGGGGGCGGACTATGTCATCATCCTCGGCGCTCAGTGGAGGAGCACCGGCCCCAGCGAGGTATTGCGTCAGAGGCTGGATAAAGCCATCGACTACCTGGAGCAGAATCCTGACACGAGTGTCATCGTTTCCGGCGGCCAGGGAAGCAACGAAAGCATCCCCGAGGCTGCGGGAATGCAAAAATACCTGATAGAGGCCGGCATAGGGGAGGAACGCATCTTCGTGGAGGACCAGTCTTTCAACACATACCAGAACCTTGTGTTCAGCAGCAAATTCCTGGACCGGGAGAATGACAGCGTGGTAGTGGTGACTAACAATTTCCATATGTTTCGGGCGCTGAGTATTGCGAAGAAGCAGGGATACCTCTACGCGGAGGGACTTTCCGCCGGCTCGTCGCCCTGGGTGGTCCCCAACAATCTGCTGCGGGAATTTATGGGCGTGGTAAAGGACTTTTTTGTAGGAAATCTGTAGAATCTTGAAAATCTGTAAAACAGAAATAAGTGCTCGCCAGAGCGGGCACGGGGAGAGTGTGAAAATGGATATCAATGTAGGAGATGTGGTAAGGTTGAAGAAGCAGCACCCCTGCGGGAGCAGGGAATGGGAGGTGCTGCGCTCCGGGGCGGACTTCCGGCTGAAATGCAAGGGCTGCGGTCACCAGATTATGATCGCCCGCAGGCTCCTGGAGAAGAATGTGAAGGAAATCCTGTAAAATTTGCGGAAAATGCGAAAAATGCTTGAAATATCAGGAAACATATGCTATCATATACATTTGTGATGAATCAAATTCCTTGCTCGCACCTGGTGCGGGCCAGAGACCAAAAGGAGGTAAGTAACAAGCATGAACAAGTATGAATTAGCTGTAGTTGTGTCCGCTAAGATTGAAGATGAAGAGAGAGCGGCTGTCGTTGACAAGTGCAAAGCTCTGATCGAGAGATTCGGCGGCGTCATCACAGAGGTGGACGATTGGGGCAAGAAGAGACTTGCTTACGAAATCCGGAAAATGAAAGAGGGATTCTACTATTTCATTCGCTTTGACGCTGAGAGCACCGCTCCCATTGAAATCGAGAGCCGTGTCCGCATCATGGATAATGTCATCAGATACTTAGTCGTGAGACAGGACTAAGCCCAATTAGAAAGCGAGAAGCGAAGATATGAACAAAGTAATTCTTATGGGACGCCTGACCAGAGACCCGGAGGTAAGATATTCACAGGGAGCCAGCCAGACGTCAGTGGCGCGTTTTTCCGTTGCGGTGGACAGAAGATTCAAGCGTGAGGGCGAGCCCGACGCGGATTTCTTCAACTGCACGGCTTTCGGCAGACAGGCTGAATTCGTGGAGAGATATCTGCACAAGGGCATCAAGATTGTCCTCTGCGGCAGAATCCAGAACGACAATTACACCAACAAGGACGGCCAGATGGTATACAGCGTCCGCGTCATGGTGGACGAGATTGAGTTCGCGGAGAGCAAGAACGCGTCCGGCGGGAATGCCGGCGGCGGTTACAACAACGCCGGTGGTTACAATAATGGCGGTTACGCAGGAGGCGGAAATGCCCCCGCGCCCTCCGGTGCGGGAGACGGCTTCATGAACATCCCCGACGGCATCGACGAGGAGCTGCCGTTCAACTAAAGTTTGAAGATATGAGACAGGAGGCATTGATATGGCTTTTAATAAGACTGAGAAACCCGATGGCCCGGTAAGGAAAAAGGGCGGTGTCCGCAGAAAGAGAAAGGTATGCGTATTCTGCGGCAAGGACAATGTGATTGACTACAAGGATACCAACAAACTGAAGAGATACGTTTCCGAGAGAGGCAAGATTCTTCCCCGCCGCATCACCGGAAACTGCGCGAAGCATCAGAGAGCGCTGACGGTTGCAATCAAGAGAGCGCGTCACGTGGCACTTATGCCTTACGTTCAGGATTAATGGCTGAAAGGCTGTAAGAGAGGGCTGACCGTCTGGAAGGATGGTCAGCCTTTCATCATCTGTGCCGCACGCCGGTAAGACTTGCCGCGAATCCCGACTGCAGACCGCTCCGATTCTACAAAACATTTCCGTATCAGACAAATTAAATTGTGGCATACTGTTGAAGAGTATGGTATAATAATCTTATTCAATCCAATTTATTAATAGAAAAGACAGCAGGGAGCGGCGTCAGAGACCTGCGAGGTACCCATATGAAAAAAAGAATAAAGTTAAAGGGCCGCATCAAGTCAAATATCCAATTTGGCATTTATTTGGGAATTCTCCTATGTATCATGGATGTGGCTGTATTTACCATTGATATCCGGGCGGGCATCATTCTGACGGGATATCTGGTGTGCTATTTTGCCGTCACTTTATCTCTGTATTTCCGTAACAAGCCCCTTGTCATGAATGAACTGATAAGTTTTGCCACGGAATACGGGCAGATTCAGAAAAAGCTTCTGAGGGAGCTGGATCTCCCCTATGCATTGTTGGATGACAGAGGAAAAGTGATATGGACGAACATCGCCTTTGAGAATATCGTCCATCAGCCGAAAGGCTACAGGAAGTCCGTCACCTCCCTTTTTCCCACGCTTACAAAAGAGCGCCTGCCGGGTGCCGACGAGGTGGACGAGGCCCAGTATGAACTGGAATATGAGGGAAATGAATATGTGGTAAAGCTGAAGAAGATTTCCCTTCAGGAGATGGCGGAGCACAGCGACATGATAGATGCGGAGGGCTATGAGGGATTCCTGATAGCCGTCTATCTCTATGATGAGACCGCGCTGCACATCGCCCTGCAGGAGGTGGACGACCAGAGCCTTGCTGTGGGCATGATTTATCTGGACAACTACGACGAGGCGCTGGACGGCGTGGAAGAGGTGCGCCGTTCCCTTTTGATTGCGCTGATCGACAGAAAAGTGAATAAATATATCTCCTCCTTTGACGGCATCTGCAAGAAGCTGGAGAAGGACAAGTACCTGGTCATTATGCGCAAGCAGGCGGTGGCCCAGCTCCAGGAGTCGCGCTTCGATCTGCTGGAGGAGGTCAAGACAGTCAACATCGGCAATGAGATGGCGGTTACCATCAGCATCGGTGTGGGCCTGGACGGCTTAAGCTACGCGCAGAATTATGAATTCTCCCGCAACGCCATCGATTTGGCATTGGGCCGGGGCGGCGACCAGGCGGTCATCAAGACGCCGGAGAGCATCACGTACTATGGCGGAAAGAGCCAGCAGGTGGAGAAGAACACCCGCGTGAAAGCCCGTGTGAAGGCACATGCCCTCCGGGAGATTATCACAGGCAAGGATCAGGTGCTGGTGATGGGGCATAGGATGCCGGACGCGGACAGCTTCGGCGCCGCCGTGGGCATCTACAGGATTGCGCTGACTTTGGGGCGCAAGGCCCATATTGTCTTAAATGACGAGGTCCCCGGGATCCAGCCCATGCTGGATCTGTTCAAGGGCAATCAGGAGTATGAGAAAGACATGATCATCGGCAACCAGCAGGCCATCGAGGCCGCCGGGAGCAACACGGTGCTGGTGGTGGTGGATGTGAACAAGCCCTCCATCACGGAGTGCCCGGATCTCCTCAGGTTCTGCAAATCCGTGGTGGTGCTGGATCATCACAGACAGGGTTCTGAGACCATTGAGAATGCCACCCTCTCCTATGTGGAGCCCTACGCCTCCTCCTCCTGCGAGATGGTGTCGGAAATTCTGCAGTACACTTATGACAATATCAGAATTCGCCCGGAAGAGGCGGACTGCATGTATTCAGGCATTATGATAGATACCAACAATTTCATGATCAAGGCCGGTGTGCGCACGTTCGAGGCGGCAGCTTTCCTGCGCCGCAACGGGGCGGATGTGACCAGGGTGCGCAAGCTGTTCAGGGAGGAGGCCGCAGGGTATAAGGCCAAGGCGGATGCGGTGAGCCAGGCTGAAATCTACAAACAGAGCTTTACCATCTCCATCTGCACTGCCGAAGATCTGCCCAATCCCACGATCATCGGCGCACAGGCTGCAAATGAACTGCTGAACATCAAGGGAATCAAGGCCAGCTTTGTGCTCACGGACTTTCAGGGCAAGATACATATCAGCGCCCGGTCCATTGATGAAGTCAATGTACAGGTCATCATGGAGCGCATGGGCGGCGGCGGACATCTGAACGCGGCGGCCTGCCAGATGGAAGGCGTGGGTATCATCGAAGCCATGGGCGTGCTGAAGCGGACCCTTGACAGCATGCTGGAGAATGGAGAAATATAGACAGCAATTGAGAAAGGATATGAGAAAATGAAGATTATATTGTTACAGGACGAGAAAAAGCTGGGCAAGAAAGGCGATGTCATCGATGTCAGCGACGGATACGCAAGAAATTATGTCCTGCCCAAGAAAATCGGCATCGAGGCCACGGCCGGAAATATGAATGATTTAAAGCTTAAGAAAGCCAATGAGGACAAGCGTGCCCAGGAGCAGATGGAGGCGGCAAAGGCTCTGGCCGCTCAGCTGGAGGACAAGCATATCGTGGTGAAAATCAAAGGAGGAGAGGGCGGAAGGACTTTCGGATCCGTATCCTCCAAGGAAATCGCCGCGGCCTGCCAGGAGCAGCATAATATCGAAATCGATAAGAAGAAGATTCAGCTGACAGAGAGCCTGAAGAATTTCGGCTCCTACGAGGTGCCCATCAAGCTGCACCCCCAGGTGACAGGGAAGCTAATAGTGAAAGTGGTAGAAGCGTGAAGCGATGGAAGAGAACGTACTTAAAAGGATATTGCCCCACAACATGGAGGCAGAGCAGTCCGTAATCGGCTCCATGCTGCTGGACAGGGAGGCCATAGCCACCGCCTCGGAGCTGATAAGCGGCGAGGATTTTTACAACAGGCAGTACGGCGTCCTGTTCGACACGATGTGCGAGCTGCATGATGCCGGAAGCCCGGTGGATCTTGTGACGCTTCAGGAGCGCCTGCGGACTAAGGATGTGCCGCCGGAGGTCAGCAGCCTGGAATTTGTCAGGGAGCTTCTCAGCGCGCCGCTGATATCTGCGAATATCAAGTCCTATGCCGCCATTGTGGCGGAAAAGGCTACGCTGCGCCGCCTGATCCGGCTGAACGAGGACATTGCCAACACCTGTTATGCGGGCAGGGAAAGTCTGGAATACATATTGGAAGATACCGAAAAACGTGTCTTTCAGCTGGTGCAGAAGCGTACCACCGACTCCTATGTGCCAATCAGGCAGGTGGTCATGAATGCCATGGACAAGATAGAGGCGGCGGCAAAGAACCGGGGGAGCGTCACAGGGGTCCCTACAGGTTTTCTGGATCTGGACTATCGCACGGCTGGGCTGCAGCCCTCTGATTTGGTGCTGATAGCGGCCCGTCCCTCTATGGGAAAGACCGCTTTCGAGCTGAACCTGGCCAGACACGCCGCGTTCAAGAAAGGCTTGACAGTGGCTATATTCAGTCTGGAAATGAGCAAGGAGCAGCTGGTGAACCGAATGTTCTCCATGGAGTCCAGCGTGGATTCCCAGAAGCTCCGCACAGGCCAGATGAACGATCAGGAGTGGGAGAAGCTGATTGAGAGCGCCGGAGTGATCGGCAGGTCCTCCCTGATTATCGACGACACGCCGGGCATCGGAATTGCGGAGCTGCGCTCCAAATGCCGCAAATATAAGCTGGAGCACAATCTCTCCATGATACTGATCGACTATCTGCAGCTGATGACAGGAAATGGGAAAACCGAATCGAGGCAGCAGGAGATATCCGAGATATCCCGCTCCCTGAAAGCGGTGGCGAGAGAGCTGTCCGTACCGGTAATCGCGTTCTCGCAGCTTTCCCGGGCAGTGGAGCAGAGGCCCGATCACCGTCCCATCTTGTCCGATTTGCGAGAGTCGGGAGCCATTGAGCAGGACGCCGACGTGGTCATGTTCATATACAGGGATGATTATTATAATCATGATTCGGAAAAGAAAGGAATCGCCGAGATTATCATCGCCAAGCAGAGAAACGGTCCCATAGGCACGGTGGAGCTGGCGTGGCTGCCGGAATACCAGAGGTTCATGAATCTGGAGCACAAGCCGGCAGGGGACTGACAGAAGCTGATATATAATTAGGAAAACTTACAAAAGAGAATGAGCAGATATGCTTGTTCTCTTTTTTATGCGCAGGGGCGCCCAGAGGTATATTGTCAGCAAAGCTGACGGCATTACTTCAAAGGAAAGGAGAAAGAATGGGCAATTATTTATTGATTTCAGATGCGGCAAAGGAAGTGAAGGTGGAGAGCCATGTGCTGCGCTACTGGGAGGAGGAACTTCATCTGCCCATCAAGCGCAATGAGCTGGGCCACCGTTACTACACGGAAGAGGATGTGGAGCGTTTTAAGCAGATAAAAGGAATGAAAGAGAGGGGACTGCAGTTGAAAGCAATCAAGATGATATTGAAAGACGGAAAATTGGATGTGCTGCCTCCCGATTCGGTGCAGGAGAGCGCGGCGGAAGACCAGATAAGGGAAGAGGCGGATTATCGGACAGATATGGCAGAGAGGACAGGCGGGCTTGCCATAGACATCGTTCCCAATAAGAGCAGGGAGCCGGAAGCCATGCAGGAATCCAGGGAGGATAAATCCAGGAGGCTCCAATGGCTGCTGCAGCAGCTGATACGCCAGACTCTGCAGGAGAATAACAAAGATCTGACCCGCGAGATCCGGGAGAGTGTGGTGAAAGAGCTGGACTATCAGTTCCGCATGCAGGAGGAGCGGGAGGAAGCCAGGGACAGGATGCTGGCAGAGCGGGACGAGGAGCATTTTAAAAAAATGGACGAGCTTCTGCGCAAGAAGAGCCGCACCAGGAAAGCGAAGCAGGAGAAAGATTCGGATAAAAAGAATCAGGAAAAGCCGGAGAATGAACAGCCTGGGACGGAGGGGAAAAAGAAGAGGCGCTTCCTGTTGTAGGAAGCGCCCCCGGATAAATGATTGTTACTGTGTGATAGCGCCGGTAGGGCAAGCGCCTGCGCATGCACCGCACTCGATGCACTTTTCGGGATCGATTTCAAACTTGCCGTCTCCCATGCTGATAGCGCCTACAGGGCACTGTGCCTCGCATGCACCGCAAGCTACACAAGTATCGCCGATTACATATGCCATTGCAGTATCCTCCTTTATGATCGTCTTTTTTTGATTCCGTCAATGATTGCTTTCTTTTTGCCCAGCAGTTTATCCTTATCCATGGCAGGGACACCCCTCAGCTTGTATTCCATCCCCAGGCTCTCGTATTTCTTCTCGCCCATGGTATGGTACGGAAGCACATCCAAAGCTTTCAGATTGTCGAACTGGCCGATGAAGTATCCTAAATCGAACAGATACTTTTCGTCATCTGTGATGCCGGGCACTACCACATGGCGTATCCACATGTCCACATGCTTCTCGTTGAGATAGGCTGCGAACTTCAGGATGTTCTCATTGGGCTGCATGGTAAGCTCCCGATGTTTCTCGGGGTCGATATGTTTGATGTCCAGCATGACCAGGTCTGTCAGCGTCATCAGTTTGTCCAGCTTCTGCAATAACGGTTCGTTGTCCGGATTGAAAGCTATGCCGGAACTGTCGATACAGGTATGGATGTCTCTCTCTTTGGCCAGCGTGAACAGGTCAATCATGAAATCCACCTGCATCAGCGGCTCGCCGCCGGTGACAGTCAGGCCTCCGCCGTTTGCATAGAATGCTTCGTTCTTCTCATATTGCTCGATGATGTAGGAAGGCTCCATGAGCGTGCCGCCGCTCAAATCCCATGTATCAGGATTGTGGCAATAGGCGCAGCGCATGGGACAGCCCTGCACGAATACCACAAAACGTGTGCCGGGACCGTCAACCGTTCCAAAGCTCTCTAATGAATGAATTCTGCCTTGCATAAGATTACCGCTCTTTCTAATGTCCATGAAACCCCGGAGAGATTTCTCTCCCCGGGGTTAAGCCCATCTTGTTACCTGATGCCAAACGGATTAAATGGCCTCATGGAAAGTACGGGAAATGACGTCAGCCTGCTGCTCGGGAGTGAGCTTGATGAAGTTAACGGCATATCCGGACACGCGGATGGTCAGCTGAGGATAGTTCTCGGGATGCTTCTGAGCGTCCAGGAGCATATCTCTGTTCAGCACGTTTACGTTGAGGTGATGGCCGCCCTTTGTAGCATAGCCGTCAAGTAAGTTAACGAGGTTGTCAACCTGTGCATTGTTTGTAGCCATAATATTTTCCTCCTTATATATTTACATTATATGAGATTTTGTGGTACAGATGCAGGAATGTATCTGTACCATATTCACTTTATTGCATGAGAGGCAGGACTATTGATAATCGTCCAGCCCCTGCTCAAGGGTGGGTACGCTGCAGGCCAACGGTGTCCTGGAACAATCCGTGCAGCCCATCGTCTGAACGCTCTTTGACTCTTCAACCTGCTGGTCGTAGTCCACGTTCACATGTCCCACACCTCCGGCCATGCCGGAATCCAGCATATTTACGAGGTCATCAATCATTTTGTTCTCGTCCATAGTACCTCCTATATTTCTGAAGCGATTTCGTCACTTTACTTCAAGTCCAACTCGATGTCGCCAGAGAACACTGAAGTGATCTCGTCACCTTACTTCAAGTCCAACTCGATGTCGCCAGAGAACACTTTGTCTTCCTTGCCCAGAGCGCCGGGAACGATGGTGAAAGTATTGGAGATACCATCCTGTGCATCGTTGAAAGGAAGCTTGGATACGGAAGCCAGGGACGCTACTGCACCGTGGGTATCGCGGCCGTGCATCGGGTTGGCGCCAGGAGCGAAAGGCTGTCCCTTTCTGCGTCCATCGGGAGTATTACCGGTAGCTTTACCATAGGTAACGTTAGAGGTAATGGTCAGGATGGAGGTGGTAGGGATACCGTTCCTGTAGGTGTGATGTCTTCTGATGGCGGTCATGAAAGTGTGGACTACCATCTGTGCGATTTCGTCTACACGGTCATCGTCGTTGCCATATTTCGGGAAGTCGCCCGTGGTCTTGAAATCGACGATGACGCCGTCTTCGTCACGGACTACTTCTACTTTGGCGTACTTGATAGCGGACAGGGAGTCAGCCACGATGGACAGACCAGCCACGCCGGTTGCGAAGTAACGCTTCACATCTCTGTCATGCAGAGCCATCTCAGCTCTCTCATAGCAGTACTTGTCATGCATATAATGGATGATGTTCAGGGTATTTACATATACGTCTGCCTGCCACTCGAGCATATCCACGAACTTGCTCCATACATCATTGTACTCGAGCACATCTCCCTCTACAGGGCGATACTTGGGACCTACCTGCTTCTTGGTGACTTCGTCAACACCGCCGTTCAAAGCGTACAGCAGGCACTTAGCCACGTTAGCGCGGGCGCCGAAGAACTGCATCTCCTTGCCGATTACCATGGAGGATACGCAGCATGCGATACCGTAGTCATCGCCGTGATCGATTCTCATCAGGTCATCGTTCTCGTACTGGATGGAAGAAGTCTGGATGGACATCTTCGCGCAGTATCTCTTCCAGTTTGCCGGAAGCCTTGTGGACCACAGAACGGTCAGGTTCGGCTCGGGAGAAGGTCCAAGGTTGGTCAGGGTATTCAGATAACGGAAGCTCATCTTGGTAACCATGGGTCTGCCGTCTACGCCTACGCCGCCCAGAGACTCGGTCACCCATACGGGATCGCCTGCGAAAATCTGGTTGTACTCAGGAGTACGTGCGAACTTGATGCAGCGCAGCTTCATGATGAAGTGGTCAACGAACTCCTGAATCTGCTCCTCGGTGAAAGTGCCGTTCTTCAGGTCTCTCTCCGCATAGCAGTCAAGGAAAGTGGAAGTACGGCCCAGGGACATGGCGGCACCGTTCTGTTCCTTTACAGAGCAGAGATATCCGAAGTATGTGGCCTGGATGGCTTCCTGTACGTTGGCAGCGGGTCTGGAGATATCGCAGCCGTAGGAAGCAGCCATCTCTTTCATCATCTTCAGGGCAGTTATCTGCTCGGAAATCTCCTCGCGCAGACGAATGATGTCATCGGTCATCACGCGGCCTGTGGAATCCTTCTGCTCCTGCTTGTCCTCGATCAGTCTGTCGATACCGTACAGAGCTACGCGTCTGTAGTCGCCGATGATACGTCCGCGGCCATAAGCATCGGGAAGACCTGTGATGATATGGGAGGAACGGCATGCTCTCATCTCCTGATTGTAAGCGTCGAAGCAGCCAGCGTTATGTGTCTTTCTGTGGGTGGAGAAGAACTCGGAAATCTCGGGATCCACCTCGTAGCCGTTGTCGGAGCAGGCTTTCTCTGCCATACGGATGCCGCCGTAAGGCTGCAGAGATCTCTTGAAAGGCTTGTCGGTCTGGAAGCCTACGATGGTCTCCTTGCTCTTGTCAAGGTATCCGGGGCCGTGGGAAGTGATGGTGGAGACTACCTTGGTATCCATATCCAGGACGCCGCCGGCTTCTCTTTCCTTCTTCTGCAGATCGAGCACCTGTGCCCACAGATCCTTGGTGTTCTGTGTGGGGCCGGCAAGGAATGCCTCATCGCCGTCATAGGGATGATAGTTCCTCTGGATGAAGTCGCGGACGTTGACTTCTTTGTCCCATTTGCCTGCCACAAAATCTGTCCATTCTGGTCTCATTTTGAAATAACCTCCTGTAAAATTTGAATTAGTTTAAAAGAGAAAATGTTACTTCTAATCCTTATGCTTATTATATGAAAAACAAGGGTGAGAGTCAAGGAGAGAATGTGTACTTTTTTCTGTACATACGCGGGTTTTGACCGAATTTTTCAAAAATTTGTAATAGAGCCGCGGTACACGGAAATTGATTCACAATTTCTGCCAGAATTATGAATTTTCTGCTTCAATGAATCAAGAATAGCTTGTCAGATTTTGCGGAATCATATAAAATGTATGATTATAGGGTTCACTAAGCGTTTTCTGTGTTATAGAAGCCCTGTAAAATACAATCACAGAGAGGAGAAGATCATGAGCAATATAACCAAGGAAATGACCATCGGCGAAATCCTGAGCACGAATCCCGATGTGGCCCCCGTGCTGCTGGAGGCGGGAATGCACTGCCTGGGCTGCCCTTCCGCCCAGGGGGAATCCCTTGAGGAGGCCGCCATGGTGCACGGAATCGATATCGATGCCCTGATGAAAGCTATCGCTGAGCTGTAAAGACTCCCGGGAGTCCTTTCGGACGAAAAAAGGGGCGGCTGCGGAATCGCTTTCCCGGGCTGCCCCTCTTTTGCCGATATCTGCCGCCTTTTACCGCGGTACAAATCCAAGCGCGTGGATGGCGTCCTCCTGAATCAGCGCCTCATAGTGCTCTGCCAGAAATGCGCTGCTGGCAGGTACATAGCGCTGGGGTACGCCGTACTCCGATACGGTATTGCACGCTCTGTCGAAAGCCTCGACGCTCTCATCGCCCTGGGAGAGCAGCAGCAGATAGCCCTCGGGCTTCCTCCCGGAATGATCCTCCTTGTACAGGGAGCTTAAGCCCCGGTAGCTGCCCGCGATGATGGCGGACACTTCCATGACCTGCTGCAGGGAGGCCATACGGAAAATCCGCACATGATTCGTGCTGTCCGCCTCCGCCTGTCCGCCAGGCTGCCCCTCCGGCGTGTCGGTCCCCTGATCCGTCTGCATCCTGCGGAAGAGGTCCAGAATCTCGCCTGCCGCGTCCTCCGCGTACTGGGAATACATTTCTTCGCCCTCGTCCTCCTCGGTGACGGAGGGGGCGAATCTGGAAAAGCGGGTATCCAGCTCCTCGGGATCCTCCACCTTGGTGATGACCAATACGATGCACTCCGCGTTTAGCGGGATGGCTTCTATCATAAGGGGGATATCTTCGGCCTCAAAACCGAATTCGCAGTTCGCCTGCCTCATCATATCCCGGAACAAGGTCTTAGCCTTTTCTGTGCCATAAGCCAGTTCGCTGATTTTCAGTTCGCGGCTTGCCAAATCTTCTCTGGTCAGAGTGCAGCGAATCTGGTTCTCATTTACTTTTTCTATCTTCATGCGACAACCCTTTCCGTTCTGCCTAACTGAACTGTAAAATTATGAGTTACGTGATGTCATCATATACTTTCATCTTCTTTAAGTCAATAGGCAGATTCTGAGTTTAAAATTTTTTAAGAATTCGTGTGTTTTCGCTTGCCAAAGCTGTACGACTATGGTATAGTAAAACTGCGGATGCCCTCGGTACTCTGTACAGGGAAGGGGGCAGCAGTCTTGGCTTCAGGTTGATTAAACTGTTTTGGAACGGGTCGTTCCACTTCATCCTTTATTATTCTAGGTGTGTATATCACATTATATGACAGTAGAAAGAAACTGGCATAAATCTAAGGATGTCTTCCAGGCAAAAATCGGTGATACAAACTGCCTGATCATAAGTATGTCAACTAATTTTCACAATTATAATTCAATTTAAACAAAATCCGCAATGGAAATTTTTTCCGTTGCCGTACTGCTGAAGGCATCCGCTTTACTTTTATCTGACAGGCTTCCTGTATGGCGCAGCCACATTTTGATTCATCACATGATCTATGCTCCTTTTGGGCGGGAAGCCTGGGAACAAGGAGGAAGTCCGTTGTATGATGAGAAACTAGAAGTAGAGGATATGGAGACGGTAAGAGAGCATATGCGTGCGCGGCTGGAACAGATGAGGCGCAGCGGAGTGGCGCTCTTCGTGGACGGGCAGGAAGCCCTTCCGGACGAGGTGGTCTCCAAGGCGGTACAGGAGAACAGTCCCTATATGGCTGACTACGTGCTGGACGCTGCGGGGATCATCGAACAGATACGTTTCGACAGAGTGACGCGCAGGTAACCGGACGGCCGGGAGCGCCGTCTGCTGCTGCAGGCTGGGATTGCCTCTCATGCTGACAGCGGCGGCGCTCCCGCATATCGGCGGCACCAGGATTTGGATAATTGCTGAAATTATTACAAATTTGTTAATGACTTAGAATAGTAAATGTGGTATGATGTATGAGTCTGTTGGGAACGCCTCTATTCTAAAGAAAGGTCAGGACTGAGAATGAAAAAGAAAATGATACCGGTAATCGTGGCTCTGGTGCTGATTGTAATCGTCGCCCTCATAGGATTCGGAGGGAGAATCCTGGACAAGTATTCCTATAGCAAGGAGCTTGCGGACCTGAATGAATATTTCGGAGTGGCGGATGGGGAGCTTGCAATCATCCTCCAGGACGAGAAAGTGGAGCAGAAGGCTCTGCTGCGGGAGAATGCGGTATATTTTGACATAGATACCATGGAGCTGTATTTGAATGAAGGTTTTTATGTGGATATGGGCGAGCAGAAACTCCTCTATACTACGGCGAACGACACGGTGACCACTGCTTTTGGCGGAAGGGAATATTCTGACAAAGCAGGCAGCCATCCCACGGAATATGCCACATGTTTCCTGGAGGGAGAGCGGCTGTATGTGGCGGCGGAGTATGTGAAGATGTTCGCGAATTTTTCCTATGAGCTGTTGGACAGGCATATACAGCTGTACACCCAGTGGGGGGAAAAGCAGATGATGGAAGTCCTGAAAGACACGCAGATACGGACGCTGGGCGGCATCAAGAGCCCCATCCTGCGGGAGCTGGAGAAAGGGGAAAAGGTAGAACTGTTAAATGAGATGGAGACCTGGAGCGAGGTGAAGACCTCCGACTCTCTGATCGGCTATGTGGAGAACAAGCGTCTGGGCAACGGGATGACGGAGACGGAGCTGCCTGTGACGGACTATGTGCCGGCGGAGTACACTTCCCTGTCCCTGCCGGGCAAGGTGAATCTTGGCTTCCACGCCATCGGCGGCGAGGCTGGAAATGACACGCTGGAGGCCATGGTGGCGGAAGGGAAAGGCATGAATGTGATTGCGCCTACGTGGTTCAGCTTGAATGACAACGAGGGCAATTTCCGTTCCTACGCCAGCGGCGAATATGTACAGCAGGCCCATGGGTACGGGCTTCAGGTGTGGGGCGTTTGGGACAATTTTAATTTCAAGAACGAGACGGGCGCGGATATCAGTACCTACCAGGTGCTCTCCTCCACCACCAAGCGCCGGCAGCTGGCGCGGAGCATGGTGGATACTTCTCTGGGGCTGGGGCTGGACGGCATCAATCTCGATTATGAAGGGCTGCCCCAGGAGTGCGGGGAGCACTATGTACAGTTTCTCAAAGAACTTTCCGTGCTCTGCCGGGAGAACGGACTGATTCTGTCTGTGGACAGCTATGTGCCCTTTAACTTCAACAATTACTATAGACTGGACATTCAGGGACGAGTGGCCGACTATGTGATTATCATGGGATATGACGAGCACTGGCACGGCAGCGGCGATCCGGGCAGTGTGGCCAGCATAGATTACGTGTCCAACGGACTGGACAGGACGCTGAATGAGGAGCAGGTGCCGCCGGAGAAAGTGGTGAACGCGCTGCCTTTCTATACGATTCTGTGGCAGACGGAAGGGGCCAATGTGACGGACCAGTATATCACTTTGAACAATGTGGCGGACTATCTGCAGCGGGTGAACGTGGTGCCGGAGTGGGACGAGGCCACCTGTCAGAACTACGCACAGTGGCAGAGCGGGAACGTGACCTACCAGATTTGGGTGGAGGACGCTGAATCCATCTCGGTGAAGCTCAACGTGATGAAAGCCAAGAACATAGGAGGCGTGGCAGTGTGGCGGCTGGGCTATGGAACGGAGCAGGCTTGGGATTTGGTAAATGCTTATGCAAATTTTTGATTCTGCTGAATATAGATAGTAGAAAGAAATGCATAAGGACAGGAAATGAACCGATTTCAGTATAAGCTTTCTTCGATTGCCATGACATTGCTGCTGCTGGCCGCCATGCTGTATGTGGGGCGGGAGGCGGCTGCCTATGTGGCAGGCACCAGCGTGGAGGCGCAGGAGGAAAAGAGGTGCGTTGTCATTGACGCCGGGCATGGAGGGGACGATCCCGGCAAGGTGGGAATCAACGGAGCCAATGAAAAGGATGTGAATCTGCAGATTGCGGAGCTGGTGAAGCAGTATCTGGAGATGAATGACGTGGAGGTAGTGATGACCAGAGAGTCGGATGCCGGGCTGAACGACGCGGATGCCTCCAACAAAAAGGTCCAGGACATGAAGCGGCGGATCGCGCTGATAGAGGAGACGGCCCCGGCGCTGACTGTCAGCATCCACCAGAACAGCTATCCGGAGGAGTATGTGCACGGGGCGCAGGTATTTTACTACACGGGAAGCGTACAGGGGCAGAGGCTGGCGGAGAGTATTCAGAGTCAGCTGGTGGAAAATGTGGATTCGGAAAATAAGCGGCAGGTCAAGGCTAATGACAGTTATTATCTGCTGAAGAAGACAGGGGTGCCCATCGTCATCGTGGAGTGCGGCTTTTTGTCCAACAGCGCCGAGGCAGAAAAGCTCTGTACGCCGGAATATCAGCAGCGGGTGGCCTGGGCCATACATATGGGGATTTTGCAGTATCTGAACAGTGAGGGGTGAACGGAATCAGGGATGGCAGGAGAGGGCTGGATTCTGCATAAAAAAGGCGCAGGGTAGCATATCTGCGCCTTTTTGTGCGGTTCGGTTCAATGAGCCGTTCTGTGTGGGACAGAAAACAGGTCAGAGCAGTGAGGCCCGAAGTTCTTCGCCGCTCTTTGCGCTCAGGTAGGCAGGGGCGATATCGAAAACGGTCTTGCAGCCATGGGCGCCCTCTTTGGACAGCCGGTATGCCGCTCTCGCGTAGGCGGCGATTACGCTGGCGGTAAATTCGGGATTGGAATCCAGCTTCAGGCTGTATTCGATCAGATGGCGGTTCTCCTGTCCCCAGCCGGTGGAGCCGCTGCGCAGCACGAAACCTCCGTGGGGGATGCGGCTGTGGTCGCGCTTTAGCTCCTCCTCGCTGATGAAATGGACGGTGGTGTCATAGTCGGCAAAGTAGTTGGGCATGGTCTTGATTTCTTCTTCGATTTTCGCCAGATCCGCGTCCTCCCTGGGCACTACGAAACATTCCCTGGTGTGCTTCTGCCGGGTGGTCAGTTCCGGGTTCTCGCCGGCGCGCACTGCCTCGAGAGCGCTGTCCACGGGAATGGTGTACTGCTTTGCATCCTTTACGCCGTCAATCCTGCGGATGGCGTCGGAATGCCCCTGGCTGACGCCCCGGCCCCAGAAAGTATAGTCCTTTCCGTCGGGAAGAATGGCGTTGGCGTACATCCGGTTCAGGGAGAACATACCGGGATCCCAGCCCACGGAGATGATAGCGGTCTTGCCGGCCTCCTTTGCCGCGGCATCCACATTGGCGAAATGTTCGGGAATCTTCGCGTGGGTGTCGAAGCTGTCCACTACGTTGAAAAGTTTCGCATACTCAGGTGTCTGCACCGGGAGGTCGGTGGCGCTGCCGCCGCAGAGGATCAGCACGTCCAGCCGATCCGTCCAGCGGGCCGCCTCCTCCACATGGCAGACCTGCGCGTCTTTCGTGAGAATCTTTACATCTGAGGGATTCCTCCTGGTAAACACTGCTTTCAGTTCCATATCCGGATTCTGGCGGACTGCGCACTCCGCGCCCCGTCCCAGATTGCCGTAGCCTAAAATACCGATTCTGATGCTCATAGCGTCTCCTTTCGCTTTCGCGCATGTTTATGCTGGCCATCCCCGCGATGTTCCTGTTATCGCTGTGGTGTCTCTGTTGCCGCCACAACGTTTCTGCCATCGCCGCGATGTCCCTGTTATCGCTGCGCTGCCCTTATTATAAACGCTCTGAGGATTTTGCGCAAGCGATTCTCTGCCCTCCGCATATGACAAGTGTGTCATATGCGATGCCGTTCGCCCGTGCGCATCGCAAGGCGCTTCCATGCATCTTGTGCGCGCCTGTCCCGGGGAAGCCGCGGGGCGGGTTCTGCGGGCTTTTGAGAGCGCCGCTTTCTCCATCCCCCGGGCATGGACAAGCGCCTCCCGCGCGGCTTTTCCGCGCTCTGCGGAAGAGAGAAGAAAACATCCCCGGGACTGTCAGAACCGGCTGTAGCAGAGATAAGCCCCTGCCTTCAGGATGAGAGCGACAGCCAGTATCGCGAAGGACACATAAAAGGCCGTCATGTCGAACAGGGAGGCGGTCAGGGTGATGAAGAGCAGGCACGCCAGGAGGATGTCCAGAACAAGGCCGCCGCTCTTGTCATGCAGATAGCGGTTTCGCTCGTCCGTCTCCTCCAGCATCTGCTCCTTTAGCAGAAGCCGGCTGCGCAAAAGCTTTTTGTTGTGGACGATTCTGGAGATGACATAAATCATGCCCCCGAAGAAGACGATACGGCTGAATCTGTCCGCCAGATCCGTCATGATTCTGGAATCCCCGCCGCCCATCTCGGCGATGGCCACCATATATGCCAGCATGGCGGTCAGGAGCAGATACAGGATGCGGATGCGCCGCTTTATCTGTGTCTCATAGTTCATGTCTTTACAATTTCGCATATTCTTCATCCTCCTTGCGTTTATTCTCTTCCAGACAGCACAGATCCTCCACGCTGGTGTGGAAAATCTGCGCTATCCGATAGGCCAGCATCAGAGAGGGCTTGTATTGCTCTTTTTCGATGGAGATGATGGTCCGGGCGGAGACATGGACCAGGTCGGCCAGCTGCTGCTGCGTCAGGCCGGACGCGCTGCGCAGTTCTTTGACTTTTGTTCTCATTTGCACATTCCTTTCTGTGCAGACAGCCGACAATGGCGGGAGCTGTCTGTGGGAAATGATGCGGGTGGCTGAATCAGGATATGAAGTCTACTTCATGTGAAGCTTACTTCATGATAACATGATAAAAAAAGAATGTCAATAGAATTGTGGAGACAATAAAAAAATGACTACATAACGCCAGCCAGATACGTTTAACCAATGCAGTACGGTAAATTCTGGCGTTATGTAGTATATTCCCTTTGCCGGCAAACCTTTTGGGAGCGATTTCTGCGCCGCGGAAAGGGGCTGCCTGAACGGCTCTGACTACGCTTTTTCAGCCCACTCGATGGCGATGCCGGTAGTGTTGGGGCCTACATGGGAGGCCACGATCAGGTTCAGGGACGCCTGGCAGCTGCTTTGGACCAGGGAACGGCATTTTTCAAAGAGAGCTTCATTGCCCACATAGATGGAGCCCAGCCGGGCAGTCTTCCCGGACTGTGCGATGGACTGGATATTGCGCAGGGCCGCGTTGATGCCCCGGTTCTTCTTGTAGGGCACGATGCGCCCCTCAGTGATGGTGAGAGTCACCTTGATGTCCAGGATGTCCCCGATTTTGCCCACGCTGGGGGAGACGCGGCCTCCCTGGACCAGGTATTTGAAATCGTCCACCACGAAGAACACATCGATCAGGTCCACCCGCCGTCTGATTTCCGCGGCGGTCTCTGTCAGGGACATCCCCTTGTCCCTCAGCTCAATGGCGTCCACGCACAGAAAGCCGCTGCCCAGAGTGGCGCTTAAGGAATCGATGACCTCTATCTGACGTTCGGGATACAGGGGGCGCAGTTCCCCCGCCACCATACAGATAGTGCTGTAGGAGCCGCTGAGAGCGGAGGATACGGCGATGCACAGGACATCCTTTCCCTCCTGCAGCACGGCCTCAAAGCTCCCTCGGGCGAAATCGGGATTGACCCCGGCGGTATAGGCCCTGCGGCTGCGCAGCTGCTCAAAGAATTCTTCCCGGGAGAGAACCTGCTCGTCTCCGTATATAGTGCTTTCCTCGAAATAGTAATACTGGGGCAGCAGAGAAATCTCTTTATCGTAGGGAGAGGGCAAATCCACGTCACCGTCTGTAAAAATCACATAATCTCTCATAGAAACAACCATGCCTTTCTGCAACTTGCGAATTTTTCACAATGGGAACCATGATTCAATGGGGATATACGGGCCGTAGCGCCTGCTTCCCCTCATGCAAGCCAGCTAATTCTATCCTACTATGCTTAGCCGACTTTATCAAGTGTTTTTACGATATTTCTGCGCAGGGAAGCTTGACAGGACGGAAAACCGCCCGTATAATGAGGACAGAAACGAGGTAATTGTCATGTTGGTATTCAGATGCGGAAGAATGCGTAAATAGAGATTGCGCAGACAAGGACATGGAAAAGGACGCCGGGCTGTCTGAGCCGGGAGGTTTCTTTTTGTATGTCTTTTTTCTTCCCCATCGGCCAACAGACAGTATCTGAGGATCCATATGGATTCTGATTTACGTGGCGTTTTCAGGCGTGCTGGTGGGAATCGTGTAAAATCAGAAAGGAATTCATATGGACAGAAATAAGAAAAATCGCGCAGGAATGGATGGAATGAAGTTCCTGCATCATCAAATGTGCCAATATAAATGGTACAGCGTCGCGCTGCCATATTTGGCAGGTCTGTCACAGGTTTCCCAGTCCCTTTTGACTCTGCTGCTGCCCAAATTCGTGCTGGACGCCGTCCAGGGCGGAATGGCGTTTCAGGCGTTTCTGGCGGATACAGCCCTCCTGGGCACAGGGCTGCTGGCCGTCACTGTCCTGAATCTGGTCAGCCACAATGAAATCGAAAAATGCTCCCGGACTTTCCTGCACCGCAGGCTGAATTCCCTGTGGGAGACAAAGATGCTCCGGCTAAGGTTTGGCGTCTTTGTCTCAAAACAGGGGAAAATCGCCATGGAAAAAGCCAGACAGGCTATCAGCAGCCCCAACCGGGGCGTGGTGGAGTTCATGAAGCGGGAGACCGTGCTGCTGGAGACGGGAGCGGGGCTGGCCGTCTACTGTGCCATCGTGGGGACGCTCCACCCGGCGATTCTGGCATTCCTGGGGGTGTTCTTCCTGACAGAGCTGGTCTGTGGTCTCCGGATAGAGGAGAAGAAGCAGGGCTTCAAAGAGGAAAAGGCAAAAGCGGACAGACGGCTCAACTATATCGCCTATGGCACGAAAGGCATGAAAGAGGCCAAGGATATCCGCATGTTCTCCATGAGCGGCATGCTCAGAGAGATTACGGAGGAAGTGATTCGGGGCAAAAGCCGGATATCCGTCAAAGTACAGAGATGGCAGTTCCTCCGCTTAGGCATAACGGCGCTTCTGATCTTTGTCAGGGACGGGCTGGCCTATCTGTTCCTGATTGGCCGGTATCTGGACGGCGGTATGTCGATAGGGGATTTTTCCCTGTATTTCTCGGCAATCGCAGGAATCGGCATGTGGCTTGGGCAATTGGCCGGGGCAGTGTCGGGATTTCGGGAGACCGGGAACTATGTGCGGGATTTTTACGAGTTCATGGAGCTTGCGGAGGATGAGGGACTGCAGGGGACACGCCCGGAAAAAGCCACCGAGACTGGGGAGGCCGTGTCCTTTGTGCTGGAAAATGTCTCCTTTTCCTATCGGATGCAGGAGGAGGGAAAGGAATGGGAAGTCCCGATTTTCCGAAACCTGAATCTGGAGATTCGGGCGGGGGAACGCCTGGCGGTGGTAGGCAGAAACGGCGCCGGGAAGTCCACGCTGGTGAAGCTGCTGTGCGGCCTGCTTGAGCCGCATGAGGGGCGGATTCTCATGGATGGCCGGGATATCCGGACCATTCCCGGGGCAGAGCTCTACGGAAAGTTTGCCGCGGTGTTCCAGCATTCCCGGATTCTGCCGATCACCGTGGCGGAGAATGTGATGCTGGACATAAGAGAGCGGCAGGACAGGGCTGCCATGTGGGATAAGCTGCGCCAGGCCGGGCTGGAGGAAAAAGTGAAATCCTTTCCGGCGGGAGAGGAGACCTGCCTGGTGAGGCAGATTTCCCAGGATGGAGCGGACTTGTCCGGCGGGCAGGAGCAGAGGCTGCTCCTGGCCAGGGCATTGTACAAAGACGCGCCTGTGCTGCTGCTGGATGAGCCCACGGCGGCGCTGGATCCCATTGCGGAGAGCGGGATTTATCAGAAATACGGAGAGCTGACTGCGGGGAAGACTTCGGTCTTCGTCTCCCACAGGCTTGCTTCCACGAGATTCTGCGACAGGATTCTGTTCCTGGAAGAGGGGAGGATCGCGGAGAGCGGCAGCCACGAGGAGCTGATGGCAAAAGACGGAAAGTACGCGGATATGTTCCGGGTGCAGAGCCGGTATTATAGGAAGCAAGAGCGGCTTCCATTTAGGAAGCAAGAACAGCTTCCTGTAATCGAATGCGGCGCAAAGGACGCGCCTTTTATCAGAAGCGAAGAGGGAGGAGAGGGCAGATGAAGAAAAACGGTAGGACACTGAGGCAGGACATGACGATTGTCCGGCGGGGCATAAGGGAATTCGGCCGCATTCTGCAGGGACAGATGACGCATGTGCTGATTAGAAGTATATTGATAGCCGGAATTCCGTTCATCGAGACGGCGGTGGCCGCATACATTTTGAATGAACTGACAGGGAGCCGGGACAGGGCCAGGCTGTTCCTGTTCTGCATCCTGGGCACCGGGCTGCTGTTTGCCTTGTCTGTCTGGAGAAATTTTGAGGAATGCCGTATCGAGGCGGGATATGAGAGGCTGTTTGCCTCCCATGAGATCGGCCTGACGAATAAATCCTATTTCCTGCCTTATGAACTGCTGGAGCAGGACAGCACCAGGCGGCTTCGGGACGAGGTGTCCGGCAGCATCAGCCTGTCCGGGGCGGGGATGGCGAGCCTGTACTGGGACATGGATGTGCTCTGGACGAATCTCCTTTCGGCGGGAATCGGAGTTGCCCTTTCCGGTGTTCTCTTTTGCAGGATGATACTTGCGGGGAGCGCGGAGGCGGCCGGGGGCACGGCGCTGATGATTCTGTGCATCGGGGCGCTGGTGGCCGCGGGTTCTTTTCTGTCCGGCAAGATGACGGGAAAACGGTTCGACGTGACATTCGCGCTGTTCCGGAAAGGGGCCCGGTATGCCAGATATGGGGATTATTACCATATCTCCTATCTGCCGGACGAGGACGCGGCCATGGATGCCAGGATTTACAGGCAGGAGAGCCTGATTGTGTCCCAGTGTCAGTCGAAATGCTTTGAACATCTGGCGGCCGGGGCGGAGCGGGAGTACAATGCCGTGAACCGTTATGACGGCGTAAAGCTTGGCTGTTCCGTCATCTGCGGCTGCATTGTGTATCTCCTAATCGGGCGCAAGGCCATGGAGGGGATTATAGGGTGCGGGAGCATTGTGCTGCTGTACGCAACAGTGACGCGGATGATTGAGGCCATCGCCAGGACAGCGGAGATTGTGACGGATCTGCGGAATAATAATGAGCATCTGCTGCGGTATTTCCGATATATGGACCTGCCCGAGGAGCGGACGGAAGCGGCGCGGATGGCCGGGACGCGGGAGGAAAGGGGGCAGAATGCCGGAGCGGAAAATGCGTTTCCCATGGGGCAGCAGCCTGTCCGGCCCATACCGGCGGAGTGCGCTGAGGAATGGGATATCGTTTTTGAGAATGTCAGTTTCCGATATCCCGAAAGTGACGTTTATGCCCTGAAGAATGTGAACCTGAGGCTGCGCGCAAAGGAAAAGACTGTGGTCGTGGGTGAAAACGGCTCAGGGAAGACCACGCTGATCAAGCTGCTCTGCAGGCTGTACCGGCCCACGGGGGGGAGGATCCTGTTTGGGGGCAGGGATATCTGGGAATACCCCTGTGAAGAATATCAGAGCCGGTTTGCAACGGTTTTTCAGGACTTTTCCCTGTTCGCCTTTTCCGTTGCGGAAAATGTGGCCGGTTCACGGGAATATGACGGGGAGAGAGTGAGGGCTGCGCTTGTGAAAGCGGGGCTATGGGAGCGTGTGGCCGGATATGCGGAGGGAATCCGGCAGCCCCTGTTCCATGACTTTGACGAGGGAGGGGCGGATATCAGCGGCGGAGAGGCCCAGAAGCTGGCCATAGCCAGAGCCATATACAAGGACGCGCAGGTCATGGTGCTGGATGAGCCCACTGCGGCACTGGACCCTTACGCGGAGTACGAGGTGTATGAGAATTTCGGGAAACTGACCCGGGGCAAGACCGTGCTGTTCGTCAGCCACAGGCTTTCTTCCTGTCGGATGTGCGACAGAATTGTAGTCATACATCAGGGGGAGATGGTCCAGTGCGGGACCCATGAGGAACTGCTGGCAAAACAGGGCGGAAAATACAGCGAACTGTGGAATGCCCAGGCGCAGTACTACAGATAAGTGGAAGTATAGGAGGAGATTACGGCGATTCGGCTTCTTCCGGCTTGTGCAGGGGACTTGGCTGTGATATCATGTCCTTGTATATCGGCAGGAAGAGGCCGGAGGGCCTGTGATGAAAACGAATGCAATAAGGAGAGAGTGGATATGAAGATACAGCCGGACAATCCCCTGCTGTCCTACAGCGGGAGAATCGATTGGAATGACAGGAAAGCGCCCGTATTTGTGTTCCCCTGTACCAGTGTGGCGGTGAGGTTCACCGGGAGGCTGCTGAGGGTGCATGTGCGGAACAGGAATGCGTATTGGGACAATTATCTGGGCTATATCCTGGACGGAAAGCAGTATGCGGCGGAGCTTCTGAAAAACGGGGAATCCCTGCTGGAGATTCCTGTGGAGGGGGACGGAGAGCATGAGCTTTTGCTGTTCAAGCGGCAGGATTCCTGCCATGAAGTGACGTTTCTGGGGCTGGAAATAGGAGATGGCGAGAACCTGCTGTCCCCGCCTTTTAAGCCGGATAGGAAGATGGAGGTATATGGGGATTCGGTTTCCGCGGGAGAGGTATCGGAGGCCGTGGAGTATGTGGGACAGCCGAATCCTGTGCACAATGGGCAGTATTCCAACAGCTGGTATTCCTATGCCTGGATGACGGCCAGAAAGCTGGATGCCCAGATTCATGACATTGCCCAGGGCGGAATCGCTCTGCCGGACGGGACAGGATGGTTCTTGGAGCCCGATGCCCTGGGGATGGAGAGCGTATGGGATAAAGTGCATTATAATCCGGAATTCGGTGCGGCTTCCCGGTGGGATTTCGGGGAGTATACGCCCCAGGTGGTGGTCGTGGCTATCGGGCAGAATGACGCCCACCCGGTGGATTATATGAAAGAGGACTATCAGGGCGCTCCCGCGGTGAAATGGCGGGCAGGCTACGGAGAGTTCCTGAGGAGACTTCGCGGGAAATATCCGGAGGCCCACATCGTCTGCTGCACGACGCTTCTGGGGCATGACGCCTCCTGGTGGTCATGCCTGCCCAGTTTTTGGCTCTCATATCTGAAAGTGTATGATGCATATCATTTACTATGTCGAAAGAATCAGAATACTCTATCGACAGGCCTCCTGATACATCCTCTTCCTTGTAGATGGAGACTGTCCTTGGCATACCTGCCCATTCAAAGAGATCCTGGAATATATACTCATGCATTTTCAGCAGATGTTCTGTGTGGTAATTGCCGCTCAAAGCGTTTAACGCCAACACGCATTAGCAGACTCCTTCATTTTGTATTTTTTGTCCAGAAAGCACTTGGCATCTTCCATGGTAATTTCTCCTTTTTTCTTTTTCAATATATTTTTTAAAGTCTTCCGTAGGCTCCAGACCGTCTACTTTAATCATTCCTATTGCATAATCCCATGCCTGTGAATTTGTCATAACGAACATCCTTTCTTATTCAGGGAATCTCCCAAAACATCATTGCGTTTCAGGTTTCAGTATATCATTTTCTGATATTCTATACCACTTGCATGTTCTGAATTTTTGATAAATTTTACTGCAGGCTCTTCATACATTCCCTACATATACATTTGCCAGGTACTGCCTTGCCGTCTCCGCCAGGCGGTATATCTGTTTTACGTCTGTGGGCGCACGGTCTGCCATGCGGTACTGCGGGAAAAACCGGGTGATGTGGAGAGGAATCTCAGGATTCAAATCCGCAATCCAGCGGGCCTCCTCCGCCATCTCTTCCATGCTGTCGTTTTCACCGGGCACAATCAGGGTGGTGAGCTCCACATGGCAGCCTTTCGCGGCTCTCATAATGAAAGCTTTGACTGTGCCGAAATCGCCGCCCAGCATGCGGTAGTAATCCTCCCGGAACCCTTTCAGGTCAATGTTCATGGCGTCAATGTAGGGCAGCAGCTCTTCCAGCACTTCCAGGGAGGCTGTCCCATTGGTCACCAGTACATTGACCATGCCGTATTCCCTTACCAGCCTGGCGGTGTCCCGGACATACTCCCAGCCGGTCAGGGGCTCGTTGTAGGTATAGGCGATGCCGATGTTTCCGGCCCTTTTGCGCTCCTTCCACTCCAGGGCCATGTCCGCCAGCTGCCGGGGCGACACATACCTGGCTTCGGCCTCCGCGCTCCCTGCCATGGAAATCTCATGATTCTGGCAGAAAGGGCATCTCAAATTGCAGCCGTAGCTTCCCACGGACAGAATCAGGCTCCCCGGGCGGAAGTGCTTCAGCGGCTTTTTCTCGATAGGGTCTAAGGCCAGGGAAGTGATCTGGCCGTAATTGTCGCATCGGATGATGCCGTCCAGGTTTTTCCTGGCCCTGCACAGCCCGGTCTGGCCGGAGGACAGACTGCAGTGGTGCATACATACCTGACAAGTGGTTTTCATGAATGAGGGTACCTGCCTTTCGGGAGAGCTGTCAGCTGGAATCGCGGTTTTGGGAAATGCTGCCGTTATTTATCTTTTGCCCTGGCGAAAAAATCATCGCAGAAGCGGTACCACTTTTCCACGTATTCTTTATGGCTGACTAACATCAAATCTTTCGGCGTGTGGACATTGCGTTTTCTTGCCTCTTCCACAAAACTGTAGACCCAATTATCGGCGGTTTCCGTCACGGCCCGGACGCTTTGCCAGCCTTTCATGGCAGCGTAATAGAGCCGGGTATGGCCGTCCAGGGAAATGTACCGGTCCTGATGCGGCAGCACCTGGATGATGATGTCGTCGGGTTCCTGGATAAAGCTGCTGATGGCAGCAATTTTGTCTTCGTCCACATAGAACTGGGAGGGCTGAATCTGGTTCAGCTGCAATGTGAGAATCTGCCTTGCCGTAAATTCTTTCACGATACACCGATTTTCATCGTAAAACCGGGTGATATGGGGCGTATAGAAGCGGAAGTCCTCAATGATTGCCGGATAATTCTCAGGGTCTGCCCCTCGTATCACCGCCTCGCTGTGGGAAATGATTTCCACCTCATAAGGGACCTCGTCCGCAAGAAAGCAGCCGTGCTGGTAGAGGACATTTTGGGAAAAACGGTTGTCCTGATAGGTATCTATTCGCTTGATTGTCATTTCTATTCTCCTTGCCTTATAAAACTGTTGATTTTTGCCCGGACTTCCGCCACATCCAGCACGTTGTCCTGAAGCTTTTGGCGGTAGAGACGGCGTTCGATGCCCGATACGTGGGTTTGGCAGGGAGAGCGTTCGAACCGCTTTTCGAAGCAGGAAAGATAGTCAGGAGAGGCTTCCGCGCTTCCATAGACGCCGATAATATACAGCCGTCTGATGATTTCCCCGTATGTGTTGTTGTGCATGAAGAAGTCCTGGCAGCGCGGCTTCTGGTGTTTGGATACAAACAAAACATTTTCAGGGGGCATTAAGTATGCCGGACTACCTCGAACCGCTCCAGCGCTACGTCCTCATGCTCCCGGATGCCCGCTTTCTGCTTCGCGATGGCAATCTGCTGCTCCACGGTGTCCACGCCCTCCAGGTTGGGCAGCAGCAGTCCGCGCCTGCCGCCTTTTGTCACGATGACCCCGAAGCGTGCCACGTCCAGGTCATCGGGCGAGTCGATAGGCTCCGTGTCCCCCAGCACGTCCACGCTGATGGTGAGCCGGTCTGCCTCCCATTGCTCCACAGGGGAGAACCTTGGGTCTTCGGAACAGGCGCTGACTGCATTGTGCAGGATTTCTTCCGCCAGACAGCTGCGCACCGGCTGGATGGTGCCGATGCAGCCCCGCAGTTTTCCGTCTTCTTTTAGGGACACGAAAGCCCCGGCCCTGCCACGGTACAGCTCCTCCGGCAGTCCCTCCGGTACTTCCGGCTTTTTCCCGGTGCGTATATATTCTTCGATGGTGTGCCGGGCCAGCCGGACGTAAGCGTCCTCTTTTTCACGCTGAAGCCGGAGCTTTTCCCGCTCTTTTGTTTCATATTGCTCCTGAAAATTCCGCGCGGAATCCGTGCCGCCCGGGCGATAGATACAGATGCCGTAGCCCACGCCGAAAGGCCCCTCATAGGAGAGGCGTTCTGTCTTCACGGCCGTCCGGTCAAAGGCTCCGGCCATGATGGTGAAAGAGCGGTGGCCGCACTCCGCGGCTTTTTCGCAGAAATCCTCTGAAAATTCCAGCAGTTCCCCGAAAGCGCCCCGGCCCATCACATCCATGATTCTGGAATCATATTCCGGGCCTTCCTTCTGATACCCGTAAGGCCCGTCCTCTTTCAGCCTGTGGGACAAATCTCCGCTGGCGATGATTACGGTTTTCCTGTCCAGTGCCTCTGAGACTTCCCGGATGCACTGTCCCAACCGGTAATGGGCTATCAGAGGAAAGCCTGACAGGCCGATTCTTACCAGACGGTATTCCGTCCAATATTGATTTACGAAATACAGAGGAACCATGGTGCCGTGGTCCAGCTTCCGCTCCCGCTCGCCCAAAGTGCCGGCCTGTAAGCCTTTGGCCCCGGCCAGCGCCCCCAGATGCTCCACGAACGCCGTGTCGCAGGAGGCCTCCATGCGCACATGAAGTGCCCCGAACTGGCCGAAGTCGCCCTTTGCGCTTCTGCCCGGCGAGATGTGGAAATAATCCGCGTACATGGTCTGGTGGGGCGAGAGCAGCACGATGGTCTCCGGCTGTAGCCGTCCGATTTCCTCCGCCGCTTTCCTGTATGCGTTGATTGTGTCCTGAATTTCCCGTTCCTGTCCCCTGCCGATATCCGGTATGATAAGGGGCGGGTGAGGGACCATGAAGCCTGCCAGAATTCCCATGAATAAATTGTCCTTTCTGATACCTTTTTTAGAGTTCCAAAAGGGAGACGATGGTACCATAATATTTTAACCCAAATACGGAAAAAACGCAATTAGGATTCATAAGGAACAGTTGCAAAGAGCGCTGTATTATTATATGATGAAAAAAAAGACAGGAGGGATGAGGAAATGGAATGGTTCGTGGATTCGTCGTTGGACGGGAAGGCTTTGGATTGCTTTTTCGAGTATATGGAGGAGAACAGGATTGAGGTGCACACCATGCAGATCTACCGGGGGGGACGGCAGCTCATACGCCTGGCGCAGGAACCCTATTCCTGCACGGATTCCAGGGAGGTTTATTCCCTGAGCAAGATGTTCACCTCTACGGTGGTGGGCGTCGCCGTGGAGCAGGGGCTGCTGCGCGTCCAGGACAGGCTGGTGGATATCTTCGGCAGGGAAGGGGCTTCGGAGAAGATGTCGCATATCACCGTGCGCCACCTCCTCTCCATGAACACAGGACATGACAGATGTGTCATTCCTGAGATGATTGTGGCGGAGGACTCCGCGGAGGCGTTTTTCGGCGTGGAGCCAGTGTATGAGCCGGGAACGCATTTTACGTACAATACAGGCGCAAGCTGCATGCTGGTGTCGGTGATAGAGAGGGTCACCGGCAGGGACTTTTTCCAGTATGCCTGTGAGAATCTGTTCTATCCCATGGAGATGACCGACATTTCCTGGAGGCGCTGCGCTGACGGCAGATGCGTGGGCGGCGCGGGGCTGCATGTCTCCAGCGACGACATCGTAAAGCTTGGGAAAATGTATTTAAACGGCGGCATCTATAAGGGCAGGCGCATCCTGTCAGAGGCCTGGATTCGGGAGGCCTCCTCCTGCGTGTCCGACAATTCCGGCAATGGGACGCCGGACTGGTGCAGCGGCTACGGCTATCAGCTTTGGCGCAACAGCAGGGGAGGATATCGGGGAGACGGAGCCTTCGGGCAGCTCCTGGTGATTCTGCCGGAGCGCGATTTGTTCGTGGCCGTGCAGGCTCTTGTCAGCGATATGCAGAAAGAAATGGACGGGGTCTTCAATCTGCTGGAGAGCATGGACGGTGCTGTCGGAGCGGGAAAAGTGCATTCTTTCGCGCCGCTTCCCGGAGGAGGAGCGCTGCCGGAGATTGACAGAAGCTACCGCCTGGAGGCGAACGGCATGAATTTCGGCAGTTTGTGGATAAAGTCCGGCGGGGACAGCGTGCAGCTGGCCTTTGACGATGGACAGAGCATTCAGACCGTGAGGGCGAAAACGGGCTGCTGGACCAGGAACCAGTGCGATATGCGGCATGTGCAGCCTGCTCTCGGAGGACATCTTCCCGGAGAACTCCGGGAGAGGCTCATAATGGCGGTCTCCTGCATGGAGGAAGCGGGGAAAATCGTGCTGCTGGTTCGCTTCCGTACCAGTCCCCATATGCAGCGCTGGGTGATAGCGGCTGATGAGGCCGGTCTGCGCATTTCCTTTGCGGAACCGGAGGATGGGCCGGAGGGCTGGAGAGAGGAGCAGGCGCTGACCGGGCGGTAGGAGGGCAGGGTTCTGCCTCTCAAAGCGAAGCGGCGGTTCCGGTTTCCGGAATCGCCGTTTTATGCACAGGCCCGTACAAAAGTGCCATAATCGACACATTTGGTCCGATTCGGCCTGTGCCGTCACGGATGGCGGCTTTGTCGTACAGCCGGTAGGCATAGTCGCTGCTCCGGATGCTGTTTATCAGCCCCATATCCTCATAATATCGGAGCGTGCGGGCCGAAACGTCGTACCTGGCGGTCACTTCCCTGATTTTGATGCAATCATTCATATCCCTGATCCTCCATGTAATGGTTTTCCTATAGTATAAACGCTTCCCTAACGGCAGAGTCAATCTGCTTTTGGATTTTTATGCCTTGTGACAGCGGAGTTGGGCCTTTGCCGACAGCCTTAAAGCAATTGGAGCAGTTGCATCACCGGGGCTTTCATGCAGTAAGATTGCGCATGATTGTTGACAATAGGGCGCACGCCGATATAATATATACTTGTCCTGTGATATGGCAGAAGTGTCTTGCGCAAAGAAATCAAAACCGCGGGGATTGAGGAGGAGAGATATGACAGGAAAAGTGGCAATCGGCCTGCAGAGCTTTGAAACGGTCCGGACCAGGAATATTTTCTATGTGGACAAGACGGACTTCATCAGACAGTGGTGGGACAATGAGGACAGCGTGACGCTGATCACCCGCCCCCGCCGTTTTGGCAAGACCCTGAACCTGAGCATGACGGAATGCTTTTTCTCGAACCAGTATGCCGACAGGGCGGATCTCTTTGAGGGGCTTTCCATATGGAGGGAAGAGCGCTTCCGGGAACTGCAGGGAACCTGGCCCGTGATCTTTCTCAGCCTTGCGAAGATCAAGGCGACGGACTATGAGGATATGGAATATGCCATATCGACCATCCTGTTCCAGGCTTACCAGAAGAACTTCTTTTTACTGGAAGGAGACTATTTAAACGAAAACGAAAAGGAATACTTCAACAGCGTAAAGCCGGGCATGGACAGAAAAGTGGCAGTGGATGCGGTCAATAACCTGTCATTTTACTTAAGCCGCTATTATGGCAGAAAAGTCATCATCCTCCTTGACGAGTACGACACCCCTATGCAGGAGGCCTGGCTGTCCGGCTACTGGGATGAGGCCGTGAGCTTTTTCAGGAGCTTCTTTAACGCCACGTTCAAGACCAACCCTTATCTGCTGCGGGGATTGATTACCGGAATCACGCGGATTTCAAAGGAATCCATTTTCTCGGATTTGAATAACCTGGCGGTGGTGACTACTACTTCTGAAGCTTACGCAACGCAGTTTGGCTTTACCGAAGAAGAGGTCTTCCGGGCACTGGACAGTGTGGGGCTGGGGACAGAGAAGCAGGGGGTAAAGGAATGGTATGACGGCTTTACTTTCGGAAACGTCAGGGATATCTACAATCCCTGGTCCATTATCAATTTTATGAAGCAAAATGGAGAATACAGCGCCTACTGGGCAGACAGCAGCGGAAATGGGCTAGTGAATTCCCTGATAAAGCAAGGGTCGGCAGACATGAAGAAGACCATGGAACTGCTGCTGCAGGGGGGAAGCTTTGAAACAGAGATTGACGAACAGATTGTCTTCAATCAGCTCGCCCAAAATGAGAATGCTGTCTGGAGCCTGCTCCTTGCCACGGGATATCTGCGGGTGGAAAATGTAGGGAGGCGCGGACGGCTTTTAAAGAAATACTACACCTTACGGCTGACGAATATGGAGATCGAGAGCATGTTCGCCAGAATGGTGCAGGGATGGTTCGAGAGCACGGCGGCAGAGTACAATGAGTTCATCAAAGCCCTGCTGCGGGACGATGTGAAGCGGATGAACACTTTTATGAACAAAGTGGCGCTGAATACTTTCAGCTCTTTTGACAGCGGGAAGAAGCCGTCAGAGGAGGCTGAGCCGGAGCGATTCTACCATGGCTTCGTGCTTGGCCTGGTGGTAGACCTGGCGGACAACTATAAAGTAAAGTCCAACCGCGAGAGCGGATACGGCAGATACGATGTCATAATAGAGCCTTTTGCCAAAGGAGAAAAGGCGTTCCTGTTCGAATTCAAGGTTCTGGACAGGGACGAGGGGGAGCGGACGCTGGAGGACACGGTGATCAGGGCCCTTGCTCAGATAGAGGAAAAGCAATATGAAGCAGAGTTGCTGGCATCCGGCATCCCTGCGGAGAATATCAGGAAATACGGCTTTGCCTTTGAGGGAAAGAAATGCCTGATTGGTTGTGGGGAAAGGGAAGTATGAAAAGGGGCAGCACACATAATAGGCTCTCGGAATCTCAGGAAGCAGAAGCAGGCATTGAGGCGGAAAGGCATCCGGAGAAAGCGGGGGGAAGCGGTCCAAAGGAGCTCCGGAAAGCAGCGTGATATGTGGTCCGGAGATGCCGAGAGGATATATGCACAGTTAGGGGAGGCAGGAACCAATGGAGACGAAGCTCGTTCAAATAGGGATAGATGGCGGGGCTTTCACATGCGAAGATGAGGCATATTTGCGCCAGGCCGCGGAAATCATCAAAAAAGGCGGCCTGGTGGCATTCCCCACGGAGACCGTATACGGTCTGGGCGGAGATGCCCTGAATCCGGACTCTTCCCGGAAAATCTACGCCGCCAAGGGCAGGCCCTCGGACAATCCCCTCATCGTCCACATCAGCAGTTTTGAAGATATACGCAAAATCGTAAGGGAATTGCCGGAGACGGCAGTGAAGATAGCGGACACATTCTGGCCCGGCCCCCTGACCATGATACTGCCCAAGTCCCGGGCAGTCCCCCGGGAGACCACGGGCGGGCTGGACACCGTGGCGGTGCGCTTTCCCTCCCACCCCGTGGCGAGGAAGCTGATAGAGTACAGCGGGGGCTACATCGCCGCCCCCAGCGCCAACGCCTCCGGCCGCCCCAGCCCCACCCTGGCCCGGTATGTGGCCGAGGACATGGACGGCCGGATCGACATGATCATCGACGGCGGGGAAGTGGGGATTGGCCTGGAATCCACCATCGTCGACCTGACAGAAGAGACACCCCGCATCCTGCGCCCGGGATACGTCACCCGGGAAATGCTGGACGGCATCCTGGGAAAAACTGACATAGATGTCACAATCATAAAGCCGGACAGCGGGCAGGCCCCCAAAGCGCCCGGCATGAAGTACCGCCACTACGCGCCCCGGGGCCGCCTGACGATCGTGGAGGGGCCGCCGGAGCAGGTAATCGCCTACATCAACCGCCACGCGGAGGAAGACCGCGGAAAAGGGGAGAAAACAGGCGTCATCGGCACCACAGAAGTACTTGAACAATACCAGGCAGATGTGGTAAAATGTATAGGGAACCGCGAAGCGGAAGAGGACATCGCCAGGAACCTGTTCTCCGTCCTCCGGGAGCTTGACGGGGAGAAAGTCGAGAGCATCTACTCCGAGAGCTTTTCGTCCAAAGGTCTGGGACAGGCCATCATGAACCGTCTGCTGAAAGCGGCGGGGCACAGGATTGTCAGGCTGTCCGCTGATGAAAACGGTACATGAATCATTGCAAAGGAATCATCAAGAACGAATCATCATAATAAAAGTGACGACAGAACGGTAAAATGACAAAATGACAAGAGGAGGGAGACATCGATATGATAGCGATTGGAAGCGACCATGGCGGCTATGCGCTGAAGCAGAGAGTAATCCGGCATCTGGAGGAAGTGCATATCCCCTGCGAGGACATGGGATGCCACAGCCCGGAGAGCTGTGACTATCCCGTATACGGCCATGCGGTAGCAAAGGCAGTGGCCGAGGGACGGTGCGAGAAAGGCATCGTCATCTGCACCACCGGCATCGGCATCAGCATGGCTGCCAACAAGCATCCCGGCGTCCGCTGCGCCCTGTGCGCGGACGGTCTGACCGCAAGGCTGACCAGGCTGCACAATGATGCCAATGTGCTGGCCATGGGAGGCGGAATCCTGGGTGAGAACCTGGCCATGGAAATCGTGGATGTCTTTCTGAACACCCCGTTTTCCGGCGAAGCCCGCCATCAGCGGAGGATTGACCGAATCGAAGAAATATAGAGATACAAAACCAGAGCAGAAAGGCGGTTGCGCCGCTACTACAGGAGGAGAACAGAATGGCAAACGTATTCATCATGGATCATCCGTTGATTCAGCACAAAATCGGACTTATCCGCAAGAAGGACACCGGCACCAAGGACTTTCGGCAGACAATAAGCGAAATCGCCATGCTGATCTGCTATGAGGCCACCAGGGAGCTGAAGCTGGCAGACGTGGAGATCGAGACACCCATCTGTACCACCACAGTCAAGGAACTGAGCGGCAAGAAGATGGCCATCGTCCCCATCCTCCGCGCGGGATTAGGCATGGTGGACGGGATGCTGACTCTGATTCCCGCCGCGAAAGTGGGGCATATCGGCCTTTACCGGGATCCGGAGACCCTGAAGCCTGTGGAATATTACTGCAAGCTTCCGGCGGACTGCGCTGAGAGGGAGGTATTCGTGGTGGATCCCATGCTGGCCACAGGAGGCTCCTCCGTGGCGGCTATCCGGATGCTGAAGGAGAAAGGCTGCAGGAATATCCACTTTATGTGCATCATCGCGGCGCCGGAGGGAATCGAGGCCATGAAAGAGGCCCATCCGGATGTGGATATATATGTGGGCGCTCTGGATGAGAGACTCAATGACCATGGCTATATCGTCCCCGGTCTGGGCGATGCCGGGGACCGTATCTTCGGCACGAAATGACGAGAACAGTCACTGAGAGACAAAGTGTAATACAATAGGGCTTGACGCTGTGAAAGGCGGTGTATGTTTTGAAGATTTGGAAGAGGACAGCGTTCATTCTGGCAGTGGTTCTTTTGATGGCTACATTTGAACCCGTTTCTGACATGCCGACAGTTTCGGCTACTTCCAAGACAAAAGAGGAAATCGACCGGACAGAGAGGGAGAAGGATACTCTTCAAAACGAATTGGATAAGACGCAGGAGAATCTGGACAGTCTGGAGGACAAGCGGGACAGCTTGGAAAAGGAGCTGTCTTACTTGAATTCCCAGATGAACGCCGTGGTGACGAATCTGGAGGAGCTGGAGAGGCGGATTCAGGAGAAAGAGCAGGAAATCGAGGAGACTTTGGAAGCGCTGGAGGAGGCAAAGGCCACAGAGGAGTGGCAGCAGGCGAGCATGGAGGCCATGGTGCGCTGCATGTATGAGCGGCAGGAGGACAACTATCTGACCACGCTGCTGTCTGCGGGCAGCCTGGCAGAGCTGTTGAATCTGGCGGATCAGATGGAAAAGGTGGCGGCCTACGATGACAGGATGCTGGAGACCTACAAGAACAACAGGATTCTGATCGAGGAACAGGAGGCCAGGCTCGAGGCGGAAAAAGCCGAGCTGGAGGATCTGGCGGGCCAGGCCCAGGCTGAGAAGGACAAGGTCTCGGGCCTGATCGATCAGGCGTCCAGTTCCATCAACCAGTATGCCAATCAGATATCCGATGCGGAGCGCAAGGCCCTGGCCTATGAGGCGGAAATCAAGAAAAGGGAAGAGGATCTGGATTATCTGAGACAGAAACTGGCAGAGGAAATCGCCATGTCCCAGGCGGCGGCGAACGGCGTCTGGCGGGATATTTCGGAGGTTGTCTTCTCCGAAGGGGACAGAAAGCTTCTGGCGAACCTGATCTACTGCGAGGCGGGCGGAGAGCCCTACGACGGACAGGTGGCGGTGGGCAGCGTGGTCATCAACAGGGTGCTCAGTTCCCAGTATCCGGATACGGTGGTGGGCGTCATCTATCAGAGCGGCCAGTTCTCCCCCGTTGCCAGCGGGCGCCTGGATCTTGCCCTTGCCACCAACATGGCCACCGACAACTGTTACAGGGCGGCGGACGCGGCCATGTCGGGCGTGACGAACGTGGGCAGCTGCGTGTACTTCAGGACGCCCATCGAGGGCCTGAGCGGCATCAACATCGGCGGCCATGTGTTCTACTGAGCACGGAACCGGTGCGAGTCTGGAAGAATGCCCGCACTATGGGCATTCTTCCGTGTGAGATGGCTCATCAGCGAACTTGTTCGCCTATGAGCCTAGAAGTTCTTAGTCTGCGTACTTTGCAGACTTAGAACTTCTTCTCACACTTTTACAGTCCCAGGCTGTCCAGCCTGGCCTGGAGCCTGTCGAATTTATCCCGGTAAATCAAAGAGAGCAGACGATTCAGATTGCGCAGGCAGCGAACCGCCTGCTCTTTTGTGATCCAGTCATGGTCCATGGCATCGGCCAGCTCGTCCAGGTCCACCACTTTCACCGTCCCTTCCGGATCGATGATGACATCCGCCAGCAGATCCGTGTAAGTCATGCTCTCCTCCTCCGGGCAGATGGAAAAGTCTGCGATATCGCAGTACCAGCGGAGCAGGGAGCCGTCGCTGCGGTATACCTTGCTCACCTTGATGCCCTCTTTCAGGAAGAAGCAGGAACAGCCGTGGGAAAAGGCGGTTTTGGGGTTCAGGGTGTTCCATTTGGTGATGAGAGTCTCCTCGTCCTGGGCTACGATGATATCATCTTTCAGCAGGATGAGGTCTTCGGGGATGATTCGCTTGCGGTATATCTTGGATATGTTCATGGCAGGCTCCTTTTTATGTTTTTTTAATGATACAGCGGCGGTGAAAGATAGTCAATGCATAGGAATTTCTTTTTATGAAATTTCTACAGAAATTTACAGGTATAGTCTGCATGTGGGCTATTGTTGCCATGAATATAGTGAAAGGTAACTGTTTATAACTGTTTATAAATGAAAATATGACAAATCCTGTAATTGCCCTAGACATTTTTGGCAAAAATGAGTATAATCATATGTGGGCGGAAAGGGTCTTAGGTGCTGCGGAAGCGGCAGATTCGGTGGTGTTTGTATGAAACGGCGCAAAGATGATGAAAGAATCGTGTACCAGTCTCTTGCGATGATTACACAGTTTAGCCTGAACATGATAGTGCCCATAGCAATGATGTGCGCGGTGGGAATCTGGCTTGACAGCAAGGTGGGTACCTCTTGGATTACGATTCTTTTTTTTGTGATTGGCGCTGTGGCCGGAGGGCAGAATGTGTACCGCATGGCCAGGCGCATGTGCGGCGGGGAAGAGCCGGACAGAGGACAGGGAGTTTCCGATGAAGATGATCGAAGCGGCGAAAAGGATGAATAGGACGCTTTTGGAAATGCATATGGGCATGGTTTTCTTTGGACTGGTGTGCCAGATTGTGGGAGCTTTCCTGGTAAAAGAGCAGGGGACTTACGCGCTTGGCCTCTGGTTCGGCGTGGCGTTTGCCTTTGCGGGCAGCATCCATATGTGCCGTACCCTGGACAGGGCCTTGCTGTGCGGCAGTGAAGCATCGGGGATGGTCACGAGAGGATATCTGTTCCGCTATTTTCTGCTGGCCGTGGTGCTGGTGATCATCTCTGTGACAGAGGTGATGAACCCGCTGGTCTTTTTCCTGGGCTATATGAGTCTGAAAGTAACGGCTTATCTTCAGCCGATTACTCATAAATTGTGCAACAGGCTGTTCCATGAGGAGAATCTGGATCCTTTGCCGGAGGAGCCTGAGGCGCAGGAGGGAGAAATCCCGGCTTCAAAATATTAAGGAAAGAGAGGTGAGAGTATGGGATATGGAATTTTGCTGTCCGGCGGGGCAGAGGTGGATTTTAATATCCATGGGGTGTTTCAGTATTCCTTTTTCGGGCATCCGGTATGGATTACCACATCGCACATATGCATCCTGATTGTGATGCTTCTGCTGATAGCCTTTGCCATTGCCGCGAACCGGTGCATGGCGAAAGCCACGCAGGTGCCGGGCAGCTTTCAAAATGTGGTGGAAATGATTGTCGAGAAGCTGGATGGCATGGTAGGCGGCTCTATGGGCCAGGCTGCTCCGAAGTATTACAATTACATCGGAACCATTTTTATCTTTATCCTGGTCAGCAACATATCTGGTCTGCTGGGTCTGCGGCCTCCCACGGCGGATTACGGCGTGACGCTGCCCCTTGCGATTCTGACGTTTTCATTGATTCATTACAACAAATGGAAATATCAGAAACCCCTGACGATTTGGACGGATCTCTGTTCTCCGTTGCCGCCCTGGCTGCCGATATGGCTGCCCATCAATGTGATCAGCGCGATCGCGGTGCCGATTTCGCTGTCATTGCGTCTGTTCGCGAACGTCCTTTCGGGAACGGCCATGATGGCGCTGCTGTACGGACTGCTCGGATGGTTCGCCACAGCTTGGCCCGCAGCGCTTCATGTGTACTTTGATTTGTTCTCAGGGGCAATCCAGACTTACGTGTTCTGCATGCTGACCATGACATACATTTCAAATGAGATTGGTGATGGAACCAGACGTTAACAGATGAGAAGTATTTTGCTGGTATTATGATTTATTCATATTTTTATTTAGGAGGAAAAAAGAATGGATTTCAATGAAAACTTTATCTTAGGATGTTCCGCAATTGGCGCAGGTCTGGCAGTTATCGCCGGTATCGGACCTGGTGTCGGACAGGGTATCGCGGCAGGACACGCCGCGGCGGCAGTGGGACGCAACCCCGGCGCACAGCCCAAGGTCATGCAGACCATGCTTCTTGGTCAGGCAGTGGCTGAGACCACAGGTCTGTACGGCTTGCTGGTGGCAATTCTGCTGATGTTCGTGAAACCTCTTCTGCCCTGATAGTGCGGGAAGAATTTCTAAGGCGTCTGAAGGACGCCGCCTGGGAAATTCTAAATTCCGCACGGAAGAACGCAGGTGCAGCGTTCTTCCCGGAAATATCATAAATAAAGAGGCAGAAAGGAGGCAAAAATGATACTTTTAACAGAGGGTGAGTCCATGTCGAGATTGTTCGATCTGGACTGGCAGCTGTTGGCTGATTCCAGTCTGATGATTATTGCCATCTTTTTCCTGTTCCTGATTTTGAGCTATTTCCTGTTCAACCCTGCGCGGAAGATGCTGAACAGCCGTAAGGAGAAGATTCAGAACGAGCTGGATACCGCAAAGACTTCCCTGGAGAACGCGCAGAGCCTGAAGCAGGAATATGAGACGAAGCTGAAGGAAATCGATAAGGAAGCCGAGGGCATCTTAAGCGAGGCGCGCAAGAGGGCGCTGGCCAATGAGAACGCGATTGTGGCCGAGGCGAAGGAAGAGGCGGCCCGTATCCTGGACAGGGCCCGGGTGGAAGCGGAACTTGAAAAGCAGAAGATGTCCGATGACGTGAAGCGGGAGATCATCGTAATCGCGTCCCTGATGGCAGGCAAGATTGTGTCGGCATCCGTGGATACCGCCATGCAGAATCAGCTGATAGACGAGACCTTGAAGGAAATGGGTGATAAGACATGGCTAAATTAGTATCCAAGACATACGGTGAAGCCTTGTACGAAGTAGCCGTGGAGGCGGGCAAGACTTCAGAACTGATGGAGGAAATCCGCTGTGTGGAAGAGATACTGGCATCTAATCCTGAGTTCGACGAGCTGATGGGGCATCCCGGAGTTCCGAAACAGGAGAAGCTCCAGGTGGTGGAGAGCGTCTTCAAGGGGCGGATCAGCGACGAGCTGACAGGCCTTTTGGAGGTGGTGGTCTCCAAGGAACGCTACCGGGAGCTGGGGGCCATCTTTACCTATTTCGTCAACAGGGTGAAAGAGGAGCAGAGGATCGGCATGGCCTATGTGACCACTGCCGTAGAGCTGGACGCGGGCCAGAGGGACGCGGTGAAAGAAAAGCTCCTGGAGACCAGCGGCTATGAGAAGATGGAGATGCATTATGAGGTGGATGCCTCTATCATTGGCGGAATGATTATCCGTATCAATGACAGAGTGGTGGACAGCAGTGTCCGCACGAAGTTGGATGGTTTGAAAAAACAATTATTACAAATTCAGTTGGGATGACCGGCTGGAAGAAAGGTGCGACAGATCCATGAATTTAAGACCGGAAGAAATAAGTTCAGTTATCAAGGATCAGATTAAGAGGTATGCCTCTACGCTGGATGTGTCCGATGTAGGTACGGTCATCCAGGTGGCGGACGGCATCGCCCGTGTCCATGGACTGGAAAACGCCATGCAGGGTGAACTGCTGGAATTTCCCGGAGAAGTCTACGGCATGGTGCTGAATCTGGAAGAAGATAACGTGGGCGTAGTGCTTTTGGGCAGTGCGAAGAACATCAATGAAGGCGACACTGTCAAGACGACCGGACGCGTGGTTGAAGTTCCGGTAGGGGATGCGCTGGTGGGGCGCGTGGTCAATGCGCTGGGACAGCCCATTGACGGCAAGGGACCCGTTCAGACGAATAAATATCGTAAGATTGAGCGTGTGGCCAGCGGCGTCATCACAAGAAAGAGCGTAGATACCCCTCTCCAGACAGGTATCAAGGCAATCGACGCCATGATTCCTATCGGAAGAGGCCAGCGCGAGCTGATTATCGGTGACCGTCAGACAGGTAAGACGGCCATCGCGATTGATACCATCATCAACCAGAAAGGCCAGAACGTAAAATGTATCTATGTTGCAATCGGCCAGAAGGCTTCCACGATTGCCAATATCGTGAAGACCCTGGAAGAATACGGGGCAATGGCATACACGACTGTGGTAGTGTCCACGGCCAGTGACCTTGCGCCCCTGCAGTACATCGCTCCCTACTCAGGCTGTGCTATCGGCGAGGAGTGGATGGAGAACGGAGGGGATGTTCTGGTGGTGTACGATGACCTGAGCAAGCATGCGACGGCATACCGTACACTCTCCTTGCTGCTCCGTCGTCCGCCCGGGCGTGAGGCTTATCCCGGCGACGTATTCTATCTGCATTCCAGACTGCTGGAGCGCGCGGCCAGGATGAATGAGGAGTACGGCGGAGGATCCCTTACGGCGCTGCCCATCATCGAGACCCAGGCAGGAGACGTGTCCGCATACATTCCTACCAATGTCATCTCCATTACCGACGGCCAGATTTATCTGGAGACGGAGATGTTCAACTCGGGCTTCCGCCCTGCCATCAATGCGGGCCTTTCCGTATCCCGTGTAGGCGGCGCTGCCCAGATCAAGGCCATGAAGAAAATCGCGGCGCCCATCCGTACGGAGCTGGCCCAGTACAGAGAGCTGGCAAGCTTTGCCCAGTTCGGCTCCGAGCTGGATGACAATACCAAGGAGACTCTGGCACAGGGCGAGCGCATCAGAGAGGTGCTCAAGCAGCCCCAGTACAATCCCATGCCTGTCCAGTACCAGGTCATCATCATCTATGCGGCGACCCGCAGGTACCTGCTGGATGTGCCCACGGAAGACATCACCAGATTCGAGAAGGAATTTTTTGAATTTTTGGACACCAAGTATCCTGAAGTTCCCGGAAACATTGCATCCGAAAAGGTGATATCCGATGAGACGGAAGCCACCCTGAAGAAAGCGATTGAGGAGTTTAAGGCGCAGTTTAAGTAGAAAGAGGATATAGATTATGGCATCAATGCGTGATATAAAGCGTCGCAAAAGCAGTATCCAGGGGACGCAGCAGATTACCAAAGCCATGAAGCTGGTATCCACTGTGAAACTGCAGCGCGCCAGAGCCAGCGCGGAGCGCTCAAAAGGGTATTTTACCTGCATGTACGACACGGTGAACAATATCCTGCAGCGCGTAGGACATATAGATCATCCCTATCTGACGCCCGGGGAATCCCAGAGGAAAGCGGTAGTCGTAATTACGTCCAACCGCGGACTGGCAGGCGGCTACAACTCCAATGTGACGAAGCTGGTGACCAGACATCCCCAGTGGAAGAAAGAGGAGCTGGACATCTACTGCCTGGGAAATAAGGGCCGGGAGACTTTTGCGCGCTATGGCTACGGAATCAAGGAGTGCGACAACGACATCGTGGAGAGCCCCGTGTACGCGGACGCCGCCGCGCTGTCGGCAAAGCTTCTGGCTTCCTACGCGGCGGGTGAAATCGGCGAGATTTATCTGGCCTACACCGGCTTCAAGAACACGGTGAGCCATGTGCCCACGCTGCTGCGTCTGCTTCCGGTGGACATCTCCGAGGAAGAGGGAACGGCCCGGAACGAGCCGTCGGGCGAGGTTTCCGCAATCATGAACTTTGAGACAGAGGATACCGAGGCGCTGGACCTGCTCATCCCCAAGTACGTCACCAGCCTGATTTACGGGGCGCTGCGGGAGTCAGTGGCCAGTGAGAACGGCGCGCGTATGCAGGCCATGGACAATGCGACCAGCAATGCTGAGGAAATGATAAGCGATCTGACGCTGAAATACAACAGGGCCCGTCAGGGCTCCATCACACAGGAACTGACAGAAATCATTGCCGGTGCCGAAGCTTTGGGCTAAGTGTGAATGAAAGATTTACTATGAAATGAGATTTATGCCCGCGCAAGCGGGCGGGAAAGAGGTAGAAATGGCAGGAGAAAACAGAGGCAAGGTTACCCAGGTCATCGGCGCGGTGCTGGACATCCGCTTCGATGAGGGTAAGCTGCCTGAAATCAACGAAGCTATTCGCATTCCTACCAGAGACGGCGCTGAACTGACCGTGGAGGTTTCCCAGCATCTGGGCGATGACACCGTAAGGTGTATCGCCATGGGAAGCACGGACGGTCTGGTGAGAGGAATGGACGCGGTGGCCACAGGTGCCCCCATATCCGTTCCGGTGGGCGAGAAGACCCTGGGGCGTATCTTCAATGTCCTGGGCCAGCCCATTGACAACAAGCCGGCTCCGGAAGGAGTCTCCTATGAGCCCATTCACAGGCCTGCGCCGAAGTTCGAGGAGCAGGCTACGGAGAAAGAGCTTCTGGAGACAGGCATTAAAGTCGTAGATTTGCTGTGCCCTTATCAGAAGGGCGGTAAGATCGGTCTGTTCGGCGGCGCAGGCGTGGGCAAGACGGTTCTGATTCAGGAGCTGATCCGTAATATCGCTACGGAGCACAGCGGCTATTCCGTGTTCACCGGTGTGGGCGAGCGTACCCGTGAGGGAAATGACCTTTACCATGAGATGATGGAGTCGGGCGTTATCGACAAGACCACCATGGTATTCGGGCAGATGAACGAGCCCCCCGGAGCCAGAATGCGCGTGGGCCTTACGGGGCTTACCATGGCGGAGTATTTCCGTGACAAGGGCGGCAAGGACGTGCTGCTGTTCATCGACAATATTTTCCGTTTCACACAGGCGGGCAGCGAGGTTTCCGCTCTGCTTGGACGTATGCCTTCAGCAGTGGGTTACCAGCCTACGCTGCAGACGGAGATGGGCGCCCTGCAGGAGAGGATCACTTCCACCAAGAACGGTTCCATTACTTCCGTACAGGCAGTCTATGTGCCTGCGGACGACCTGACCGACCCGGCGCCGGCCACCACATTTGCCCATCTGGATGCGACCACCACATTGTCCCGTTCCATCGTGGAGCTGGGCATTTATCCGGCAGTGGATCCGCTGGAGTCCACCTCCCGTATCCTGGATCCCAGAATCGTGGGCGAGGAGCATTATCAGACGGCCCGCGGTGTACAGGAGATACTCCAGCGTTACAAGGAGCTGCAGGATATCATCGCCATCCTTGGTATGGACGAATTGTCGGAGGAAGACAAATTGGTAGTATCCAGGGCGCGTAAGGTGCAGAGATTCCTGTCCCAGCCTTTCTTCGTAGCAGGCCAGTTCACCGGCATGGAAGGAAAATATGTGCCCATCAACGAGACAATCCGCAGCTTCAAGGAGATTCTGGAAGGCAGGCATGACGATATTCCGGAGAGTTATTTCCTGAACGCGGGCAGCATCGATGACGTGCTGGCGAGAGTATCATAAGGATGGAGGGTGACTATGGCAGATAAAAGCGGCTTCCTTCTGCGCATCATCACGCCTGACAGGGTCTTCTATGAGAACCGGGCGGATATGGTGGAATTCAACACGACAGAGGGAGAGATTGGCGTGCTGCCGGGACATATTCCGATGACAGTGATCGTGAAGCCTGGCATCCTTTACATCCATGAGACGGAGGAGGAGAAGAAAGCGGCCCTGCATGCGGGGTTCGCGGAGATTCTGCCGGAGGGTGTGACGATTCTGGCCGAAGTCATCGAATGGCCCGGCGAGATTGACGAAAACCGTGCGAAATCCGCTATGGAGCGGGCAGAGCAGCGCTTACAGGGCAAGACTGCCGATACGGATGTGGCCAGGGCCGAGACGGCGCTGCAGAGGGCCATCGCGCGGATACAGGTATTGAAGAATGGCTGACCATTCCTAAAATAATAAGAATCCGGAGCGCAGGCGGCGCGAAAGGCAGCCGCTGGTAACAGTTAGAGGAAAAGGCGCATATGCTGTAAAAAAGCCTTAAGAGGAACGCATATGGAATTTCACTCGAAACTGTTACAGCCGCTTCCGGAAAGCAGGACAAGGGGCTGTAACGGGCCCCTTCCTTTTTATATGACCTACCCCGATTACCGGGGAGCGGAGAATGAGGAAAGATTATTACGGGATTTGGAATATTTACAGCAGATATATCCGGGAGAGGTAAGGCGCTGTCAGCGGAGGATAGCGGAAATCCTGGACAGGACAGACTATGAGGGCAGCATGATTTATGACGAATATCCGGACAGGTACAGCCTGCAGGCATTGGCGAAGTCGATGTGCAGGATTCTGGAGAATGAGGAAGGAAATGCGCCTGCGGAGGACATGGTACAGGTCCTTTTGTGCAATGAAGTATACAAGCGCCGCCATGGGGGCCGCAGAGGGAGCTTCCTGGCGTGGCCGTAGGCCCGGCGTTTTGAAAAAGAATAGGAAACAGACATAAGATGTAAAACGGGAAATGGATGAAAGGCATTCCATGCATGGATAAACTAAGAGAATTCTTCCGGCAGCTGCCGGATCAAAATATCATACAGATTACACTGAGCAATACAAGGGACGCGACCCGGGCCGCAAAGGTAAAGCTGCGCCCGGTGCTGATCAGAGGGAAAGTAAGCTTTCAGGAGACCCTCTACAGGGGCACACAGGTCTTCCACTCTAATCTGGAGAAAGAGGAGCTGGCAGAGCGCCTGACCGGATACATGGAGAGCCTGTTCGGGCAGGCCCAGATAAGCTGCGCCGGGATGGAGGCGAATATCCTTGTGGGCAAAAAGGGAACTGTGACAATAAAGACGAAAAAAAGAAATAATTCAGACGATAATACGAACAGGTTTCCGAATATGTCCCATGACCGCTCAAAACGATATATCCTGCGGGAGGGAGAGCCGGTGGACTTCCTGGTCAGCCTCGGGGTGCAGACGCCCCAGGGGCGCATCGTCAAGGCAAAGTACGACAAATTCCGGCAGATTAACCGATATCTGGAATTCATAGAGGATATTCTGGAAAAGCTTCCTGCAGACCGTACCATCCGTATCGTGGATTTCGGCTGCGGGAAGTCCTATCTGACTTTCGGCATGTACTACTATCTGAACCGGCTTCAGGGCAGGGACATCCGGGTGACAGGGCTGGACCTAAAAGAGGATGTCATCCGCCATTGCGGCGAGCTGGCCCATAAGCTCCGGTACGACGGACTGACTTTCATGCAGGGGGATATCAGCACTTTCCAGGATGCGGAAAAAGTGGACATGGTGGTGTCGCTCCATGCCTGCGACAAGGCCACGGATTACGCTCTGGAAAAGGCCGTGAAATGGGGGGCATCCGTAATCCTGGCGGTACCATGCTGCCAGCATGAGCTGAACGGACAGATGCAGTGCCGGGAGCTTGAGCCTGTGCTGAGATACGGCGTAATCAGAGAGCGGATGGCTGCGCTGATTACGGACGCCCTGCGGGCGGACCTGCTGGAGGAGCAGGGTTATGACACGCAGATTCTGGAGTTCATCGACATGGAACACACGCCGAAGAATCTGATGATCAGGGCCGTGAAGTCCGGCAGGATACGCCCCGGGAGCGCGCGTGCCGGAGGGAGCGCAGCGCTGGAGCACATTATGGAATTCCTGCACGTGGACCCCACCCTGAAGGAGCTGTTATATGAAGAAGACAATCATTAAGCTTTTCGTATGCTGCCTGGTCTTTCTGCTGGCAACGTTCATAGTGAATCAGTTTATGAACAGAGGGCATGACAACCTGACCATGGAGATGGCGCCTGCCTCCTACCCCATAGTCACCATGGTGATGAACGGCATGGAATGCAATGAACTCCACGGCTACGGCGGGGCTGTGGACATAGCCTTTCAGCGGGACGCTGTGACTGTGCTGGGGGAGAGCAGGGATACCGGCTTTGTGGTGGATACCTACGGCGCGGAGGTGTCAGGTATTTCCATTCAGGTGAGGAGCTCGGACGGCACCAGGCTGATTGAGGATACCGAGATTACGGATTACTTTGAGACGGAGGGGCGCATCAGCGGTACTATCGCCCTGAAAGATCTGATTGAACGGGATACCGAATATTCTTTGACGATACTGCTCACTCTGGGCGGAGAAAAGCAGATTTCCTACTACACGAAAGTCGTATGGAGCGACAGCTTCCATGTGGAGGAAAAGCTGGATTTCTGCCGGGATTTTCATGAGCGCCTGTACGATAAGGAGGCGGCCAGGGAACTGACCAAGTATCTGGAGTCCAATGCCCGGCTGGAGGACAACAAATCTTATCACAAGGTGAATATCTACAGCAGTTTCCGCCAGATTACATGGGGGGACTTAGGTGTGGTGGAGATAGGAGAGCCCGTATACAGGCTGACGGAGATTGCTGAGCAGACAGCCTCTGTTCTGACAGATTACATGGTGGCCACATCGGAGGAGGGGGAGAGCACCTATTACAGGGTAAGGGAATATTTCCGCCTCCGCTATACCGCGGACAGGATTTATCTTCTGACTTACGAGCGCACCATGACCCAGATGCCGGAACGGAAGAGGCTGTGCGTGGATGGCAGGATTGAGCTTGGCATCACCGATGCGGATGTGGACATGCTCGAAAGCGAAGACGGAAATGTAGTGGTATTCGAGACGGCGAAGCAGCTCTACTGCTACAACATCACCACCAATAAGCTGGCAGCGGTGTTCAGCTTCTATGACGCGGAGAACGCGGATGCCCGTACCATGTACGATCAGCACGATATCAAGATACTGAATGTGGACGAGGGCGGCAATGTACAGTTTGCCGTCTACGGATATATGAACCGGGGAAGACATGAAGGAGAGGTGGGCATCCAGCTGTACACCTACAACAGCGGGCAGAACACGGTGGAGGAGCTGCTCTACATCCCTTATGACAGGCCCTATTCCGTGCTGGCGGCCCAGATGGAAGAGCTTCTGTATTTAAACCGTGAGCAGAAACTGTATCTGGTGCTGGACGGGGAGGTATATGGGATTGATCTGGTCCAGAAAACCTATTCGCTTCTCATAGAGACCATCCATGACGAAGGGCTTCAGGTATCGGAGAACCACAAAATCATCGTGTGGCCCTCCGGGGAAGATATCTATCACAGCGATGCGCTGAACATCCAGAATCTGGGCAGCGATACCAGGAAAAGCATTACGGTGCCCTCCGGGGAGGTCATCAGACCCTTGGGTTTCATGGACGAGGACATCATCTACGGCATAGCCCATGCGGCAGATGTGACGGAGGAAAATTCCGGCAGGATTCTATTTCCCATGCATACCATCCGCATCTGCAATTCAGACGGCGAGCTTCTGAAAGAGTATGGACAGGCAGGGATTTATGTCACGGAATGCACCGTGGAAGCCAACCAGATTACACTGGATCGGGTGAGAGAGACCGAACCCGGCTATTATCAGGAGATAGAACAGGATCATGTGATGAACAATATGGAGGAGGAAACCGGGAAGAATGTGGTGACGGTCCTGGAGACGGAAAAGTACAAACAATATATAGCCATTCAGATGCGGAAAACCACGGAGGGCAAGTCGGCCATGATTCTGACCCCCAAGGAAGTGATGTACGAGGGAGGCAGGAGACTTTCCCTGCCGGAGCGGAAAGAGCGGGAGAGGTATTATGTGTACGGAGCTTACGGCGTCTGCGGCATCTTTTATTCTCCCAGCCGCGCTGTGGACCTTGCCTATGGGGCCTCCGGGATGGTGATGGACGAGGGCGGCCAGCTAATCTGGCGGCGGGGGAACCGGGCGGCGAAGAACCAGATTATGGCCATCAAGGAGGCGGAGGCCACGCCGGAGAATGGCGCGCTGACCATATGCCTGAATACGATGCTGTCTTACGAGGGGATCAACAAGAACACCCAATATTATCTGGAGCGGGGAGAAACCATCCTTGAGATTCTTCAGGAGAGTCTGTCGGACACGGTGATTCTGGACCTCGCCGGCTGCGGTCTGGACGCGGTGCTGTACTATGTGAATCAGGACATCCCCGTGCTGGCGCTGACGGAAAATGAGGGAGCCGTGCTGCTGGTGGGCTTCAACGAGATAGAGGTGGGCATCATGAATCCGTCCACAGGCAGCATATATACCATGAAGAACAGCGAGGCTGCAGAATGGTTCGGGAAGAGCGGAAACCAGTTCATAACCTATCTGCGGAAGTGACGGCCTGCCGCTGTCAACAGGCGGCGCCGCGAAGTCAGGGCTGTTTTACGGCTGGACGAATCCGGGAAGATATGTTAGAATATTTCCATAATCAGGAATTTTCGGAAATGATTTCAAAATAGAGGAATACATGAGAACCAGGAGGTAGGGAACATGAAAGTGGAGAAGATACCGGCATTGATAGGACTGGTGCTGATTATTCTGCTGGCTTTTCTCATTATATGGCAGGCGGGGATTTTCGGCGTGTCCAGGGACAGGCTGGAGCAGGACGCCAGGGAGAGGCAGAATATCGCCGGCAGCTGGGAAATGGCCCAGGATGTCAATGAGGATGTCTGTGCCATGCTTTTCTATGATGATGTCAGAGAGAATTACACCTATTCCATATACCTGACAAAGGAGGGGCTGTCATACGGCTACTTCTTCAGGCAGGGCGGTACCGATGCCTATATGGAGGAGGGAGTGAAAGGCGTGGTATTTGAAGACAAAGGAATCGCGCTGCTGTCCCTGAATGAGGACAAGGTATGTAAAATCGTAGTGGACAGCAATGCGGATCAGAAAACCATTCAGGTCAACGCTGAAGAACCTTTCGCCGTGGTGCTCCCCATCGAGTGCGGAGCGATTACCATGTACGACGCGCAAGGCAACATCGTGACGCTTTATGATACCTTTACCGGTGCCTGAAGACAGGGCCGCCGGATATCCGGAATCCGGCGGCCTTTCAAATAAAACCTCAATCAGGAGTTCAAATCCCCATTCTTGTATCTTGCCACGATGCTCTGAATTCTCTCATTGGGATTCAGCAGATCGCTGATGGAAGAGTCGTGATTCAGGGTGTCGATGATGTAGGCGATGTATTTGCTCATGTCACAGTTGATGTACCATTCCCGCTGCAGCAGTTCCGGAGTCTGGTAGATCAGGTTAGTGGTCAGCACCCGGTCTATGGTACCGTCCGCATATGCCATGTCGAATTTGTCCAGTCCATTGGTGAAGAGGCCGAAAGTGGCAAAGACGAAGATTTTGTTCGCCTTGCGGTTCTTCAGTTCGGCTGCCACTTCCAGCACGCTGTCCCCGGAGGAAATCATGTCGTCGATGATGATCATGTCCTTTCCCTCCACGCTGGTGCCCAGGAATTCATGGGCGATGATGGGATTGCGCCCATTGACGAGCTTGCTGTAATCCCGCCTCTTGTAGAACATTCCCATGTCCAGCCCCAGCACATTGGCGATATAGATGGCCCGGTACATGCCGCCCTCATCGGGGCTTATGATCATCATATGGTCCGAGTCCATCTGCAGATTGTCCACATGGCCCAGCAGTCCCTTGATGAACTGGTAGGCGGGCTGAACCGTCTCGAAGCCATGCAGAGGGATGGCATTCTGGACTCTGGGGTCATGGGCGTCAAAGGTGATGATATTGTCCACGCCCATCTGCACCAGTTCCTGGAGCGCCAGGGCACAGTCCAGGGATTCCCGGTTGGTGCGCTTATGCTGACGGCTCTCGTAGAGGAAAGGCATGATGACCGTGATGCGGCGGGCCTTTCCGCCCACAGCGGCAATGATCCGCTTCAGGTCCTGATAATGATCGTCCGGCGACATATGGTTCTCATGGCCGCACAGACTATAAGTCAGAGAGTAATTGCAGACATCCACCAGCAGATAGAGATCGAAGCCCCGGACGGATTCCTGGATGGTTCCCTTTGCCTCCCCGGATCCAAAACGGGGGACTTTCGTGTGCAGCAGGTAGGAGTCTTTCTGATAACCGGAGAAAGCCAGCGAGTCCTTGTGCTCGCTTTCCCGTTCCGCCCGCCATTTCACCAGATATTTGTCGATTCGTTCGGAGAGAGGCTTGCAGCCCTCCAGCGCGATAATTCCCAGAGAGCCTACGGGAATGGTTTCCAAGTTTCTTTTTTCTTCGCGGTTGCCCATGATGTGTCCCTTTCTATTCTTTTGCGTGCTTATTGGTTCCTTTGTTGTCTGAATCCGGAAGAAGATCTTGCAGGTACTATGTATGTTATGTGGCTGCGGCATTGGACAGGCGCTTTTTCAGGATGCGGATGTCCGGCCCGGTGAGCTTGCAGAGGGTAAAGCCGCTGGTGATTCGGGAGAAAATCCGGTCGGAATAGCGATCCCTGAGCTCTTCTAAACTGATATTGGTAGAAATCAAAGTGGACTTGCCGCGCAGATGACGTTCGTTGAGACAGGAAAACAGCTCGGAAGTCACAAAGCTGTTGGTGATTTCTGTCCCCAGGTCATCGATAATCAGCAGGTCGCAGCTGTACAAATCTTCGCATAAATCGTGGAGACTGTCTTTCAGCCTCCCGTCAAAAGTATATCTGGCCAGCGTGTCGAAGAGGCCGGACGCGCTGAAATAAATCACGGAATTGCCGTTTTTCAGCAACTCTCCCGCTATGCAGCCGGACAGGAAGCTTTTTCCGGTTCCCACAGTGCCATAGAAAAAGAGATTCTGATAATTTTCCCGGAAATCCTTTATGAATTTCCGGCTGATGTCCACCGCCGTCTCAAAACGGCGCAAATCGTCATCCCGATAATATGCATACGAAAGAGTGGAAAAATTTTCTCGTTCGATGGTGTCCTGTATATGGGACTGGGCATAAAGGATGGAGATTTCCTGCTGCCGGAAACAATGGCATTTTTCCCGGAGGCCGTTCCCGGAGGTGATATAGCCCGTGTCCTGACAGTCGGCGCAGCGGTATAAAGGCTCCAGATAATCGGCGGGAAAGCCGTGCTCTGCAAGGAGACATTTCTGTCTGGCGGTGACTTCAGCCAGCTCTTCATGCAGCCTGGCCAGAGCGTTCTCATCTCCCCCCAGCATGCGCCTTGCGCCGGCAACGGAGAGCGTGCTGATGGACTCCTCAAGCCGGCGGTATTCGGGCACGGTTTCATAGACTTTCTGTCTCCTGGTCTCCGCAAGAATCCTGTTCTCGTCCCTTGTGCGCTGGTATCCTTTTATGATGGCTTCGTACTGGGAATTGCTGAGTGCCACTTCTGATCTCCTTGTCTTTGTGCCTTTACGGTCAGTTGCTGACCAGTTCCTGTTCCAGAGCGACAAAATCATAGCTGTTCTGCGTGAACTGATTGAATTTATTATTGCCGCCGGATTGCTTGGAAGAGGCGGAGCCGGTGTTCTTCCTGCGCTGCTGGTACATATCATCGATTCCCTGGATGTCGGATTTGTGGTGCACGTTCTGGCGCTTCCAGCTGCTCAAGATGCTCTCAGCATACTCGAAGCGGTGCTTGTCCGTCGCCAGGACTGTGCGCTCGCAGGCCTCGATGATGATATCCACGGAAAAACCGTAATCTTTCAGCCAGCGCGTGATGAACTCCATCTCCTTGGCGGTGGGAGAATTGCTCTTCCCCAGCCCGTTCATGATAGTGTAGATATTCTTGTCGTAGCGGGTGGCGTTTTTCTGGGCCTGCTTGGGGGTGGTGATGCCCTGCTCCGCCCAGTTCACCGCAACTTTCTCTATGTACTTGAAATCCTTTTTGCCCCGATCCACACAGTATTGAATCAGATAGTCAATCAGGTCGTCAGAAAAATGCAGCACATCCGTGAAGTACAGGATGGTCTTGATCTCCGACGGCGTCAGCGGCTTTCCGATATAGGACTCCGCCACGAACAGAAGCTGGGTGGTCTCCTGCCTGTTCTTGAATTCCCTGAGCTGGTCGGCCGAGTAAGAGGGCTTTTCGTAGGGGGAAGTCTCCTGAGGCATGGGAACAGAGATGCTCTCTTCGGGAAAACGAATCTCCCGGGGACTCTCCGCCGGAGCTGCCGCCGCGGAGGGCACAGGCACGAAAGAGGCCGGAGTCCGGGGAACCGAAACAGCGCCGGATTCGGTCGCGGCGTTTAAATCGTGGATATGGATTCCCACCAGATTCTTGCTCCCGTCATAGTCCAGGCTTAAAATACGCTGCTTCTCCCAGTACTTGAGAGCGCGCAGCACATCCTTTTCCGTGTGGTTGAACTTGTCCGCGATATCGGACACACTGGTGGGCATTTGGGCATTCATCATGCGGAGCAGATAGAGGTAGACTTTCAGCTGCGCGTCATTGGCATCCTTCATATATTCATCGATGAAAAGATTGGACACTACCGTGGAATCCACATGATTATCCGGGTAAATCGTCAAACGCGCCATTTGGTCTCCCTGCCTCTCATAACAATCGCTTTAGTAGAAAAAGTATAGCATAAGGTCATAAAAAAAGAAATAGTAAAATTGCCGGAATCCATTTTGGGAATCGGGCCCGGGCAAAAATGTGGAAATTGTGGAAACGGTGTACAACTTTTCAGAGCCCCGGATTTTACAGGGCCTTTCTGAAAAAATATCCACAGTCCGGATTTCCATCTTTTCTGTGGATAATGTGGATAATTACGAACCAAGCAGATTTTCGCCGATTTTTACCACGTCTCCCGCCCCCATGGTTATCAACACATCGCCGTTTATGCAATTTTCCAAAAGGAAATTTTCTATCTCATCAAAACTCGGAAAATAATGGCACTCATGCCCAAGGGTCTGGATTTCCCGCTGCAGATCTTCCGAGTGGACGCCAAGGGTATCCGTCTCCCGGGCCGCGTAAATGTCCGCCAGCACCACTTCGTCCGCCAGGGACAGGGATTGCGCGAACTCTTTCAGATAAGCCTTTGTGCGGGTATAGGTGTGGGGCTGGAACACGCACCACAGCTTCCTGTGGGGGTAGTTTGCGGCAGCAGTCAAAGTGGCGGTGATTTCCGTGGGATGATGGGCATAGTCGTCGATGATGGTGACGCCGCCCACTTTGCCCTTGTACTCGAATCTGCGGTCGGTACCCTTATAGCCCCGCAGGGCGGTCTCCGCCGCCGCGCTGTCAATGGAAAGACAGTCGGCCAGCGCAAATGCCGCCAGAGCGTTCTTCACATTGTGCTCGCCGGGGACGCTTAAAACTACGGCCCGTTCCCTGCCCGCGGAATCGTGCAGGGTGAAAGCGGGATTGCCGAATTCGTCGTAGCGGATGTCCGTGGCATAATAGTCGCAGGTATTGCCGATGCCGAAAGTGACGACGCGGCAGGCCAGCCCATCGACGATCTCCTCCAGACGCTCTGTCTCCCCATTGATGATCAGACAGCCGTCTTCGGGCAGGAGCTGCGCGAACCGCCGGAAAGAATGGCGGATATCCTCCAGGTCTTTAAAGAAGTCGAGATGGTCTTCGTCTATGTTCAGGATGATGCCTATCTTTGGGAAGAAGTCCAGGAAGCTGTTGGTATACTCGCAGGCCTCCGTCACGAAGTAATCCGAATGTCCTATCCGCATATTGCCGCCGATGTCTTTCAGGATGCCTCCCACGGACAGGGTGGGATCCAGACCGGCGCCCAGGAGGATCTCGCTGATCATGGAGGTGGTAGTGGTCTTGCCGTGGGTGCCGCTGACGGCAATGGGAATCCGGTAATTCTTCATCACCTGTCCCATGAGCTGTCCCCTGGTCAGGCAGGGGAGATTCTTTTCGTGGACAGCCCTGTACTCCGGGTTGTCGGGGCGGATGGCGGCGGTGAAGACGGCGCAGTCTATCGTATCGGTAATATTTTCTGCCTTTTGTCCATAGAATACGGTAATCCCCTGTGCCTCCAGCATCCTGGTGGTGGCGCTGGGAGCGCGGTCGGAGCCTGACACCTGAAAGCCCGCGTCGGCCAGCAGTTCCGCCAGCCCGGACATGCTGATGCCGCCGATGCCCACAAAGTAGAGGGAGGAGGGATGATTGAAATCAATTGTATACATATCGCTGTACTTCCTTGTTGGATTTTCTTTTCATTATTATTATAGCACCGGCGGCGAAAAAAAATCAATATGAAATACAGTTTCCAAAGTTGACCAAGGTGACAGAGAAAATTGTGTGCATAAAATATAAAAAATAGAAAAAATATATAAAAATAGAGTCCATTATGCTGAAAATATGTTAATTTTCAACACAAATAAGAATATAAAAAATAAATATTTTGACATTAAATATTCCATTTTGTCAAGCCGTATGATATAATGTTGACACACAAGGACATTGTGTCAACTTTTGATTCCATGTGCGCCGGGGCGCACGGAACTGTGGCATAATGACTTCAACCAAAGCATGAAAGTCGAGCGCAGAAAGCCGTGTGGCGCGCGTTGATTATCAGATTTGACTTGCTCCGATAATACACGAAACAGAGGTGACAACCATGGTAAAGAAAGAAATGATTGCCATGCTGCTGGCAGGCGGGCAGGGCAGTCGGCTGGGCGTACTGACGTCCAAGATGGCAAAGCCTGCCGTGGCGTTCGGAGGAAAGTACCGAATCATTGACTTTCCGCTCTCCAACTGCATCAATTCGGGAGTGGACACGGTGGGAGTCCTGACCCAGTATCAGCCCCTGCGGCTGAATTCCCATATCGGAATAGGCATCCCCTGGGATCTGGACCGCAATATCGGCGGCGTCACGGTGCTGCCGCCCTATGAGAGAAGCTCCAACAGCGAATGGTATACGGGCACGGCCAACGCCATCTACCAGAATCTGGAATATATGGAGGGCTATCACCCCGATTATGTGCTGATTCTGTCAGGGGACCATATCTACAAGATGGACTACGAGCTCATGCTGGACTTTCATAAGGACAACAATGCGGATGTGACCATCGCCGTCATGCCGGTGCCCATGGAGGAGGCTGGCCGCTTCGGCATCATGATAGCCGATGAGAAGCGCAGGATTACGGATTTTGAAGAAAAGCCCAGACATCCCAGGAGCAATCTGGCCAGTATGGGCATCTATATCTTCAACTGGAAGACCCTGAAAAAGGCCCTGGTAGCCATGGCGGAACAGCCTGCGCTGGACTTTGGCAAGCATGTGATTCCCTACTGTCACAGGAAAGGCGCGTTCCTTTACGCCTACGAGTTCAACGGTTACTGGAAGGATGTAGGCACTCTGCATTCCTACTGGCAGGCCAATATGGAGCTGATCGACATCGTACCGGAGTTCAATCTGTATGAGGAATACTGGAAGATCTACACCAAGAGCGAGATTCAGCCGCCCCAGTATTTTGCGCCGGACAGCATAGTGGAGACAAGCATCATCGGCGAGGGCACGGATGTCTACGGCAAGGTGTACAACTCCGTCATAGGCTGCGGGGTCACCATCGGCAGGGACACGGTAGTCCGGGATTCCATCATCATGAACCAGACCCAGATTGGAAACCATTGCGAGCTATACAAGGCCATCGTGGCGGAGGAGGTGCGGATAGGCGATTACGTGAAGCTGGGGCTGGGAGAGCCGGTGGAGAATGAAATCGCCCCGCATATCTATAACCATGACATCGTGACTATAGGGGAGCGGAGTGTCATCCCCAACGGCATTACGGTGGGGAAGAACGCGGTGATTTCCGGCGTCACCACAGGACTGGATTACGAGAATTCCTATCTGCCAGGGGGCAAAACTTTGATTAAGGCAGGTGAACAGCAATGAGGGCAATCGGAATCATTTTGGCCGGCGGCAATAACCGCAGGATGCAGGAGCTGTCACACAAACGCGCCGTGTGCGCCATGCCTATCGCGGGCAGCTACCGCAGTATCGATTTTACCTTGAGCAACATGTCGAATTCCCATATCCAGAAGGTGGCGGTGCTGACCCAGTACAATGCCAGCAGCCTGCATGAACACCTAAGCTCCTCCAAATGGTGGGATTTCGGGCGCAAGCAGGGCGGCTTATATGTATTCACACCGGCGGTGACAGCGCAGAACAGCAACTGGTACAGGGGCACGGCGGATGCCATTTACCAGAATCTGGATTTCCTAAAGAGCAGCCATGAACCCTATGTGCTGGTGGCATCGGGGGACGGCGTGTACAAGATGGATTATGGCAAGGTGCTGGAATATCATATCGAGAGAAAGGCGGATATCACCGTGGTCTGCCGGGATATGAGCCCCCAGGCGGATCTGGAGCGCTTCGGGACCATCCGCATGAATGAGGAGAGCCGTATCGAGGAATTCGAGGAAAAGCCGCTGCAGGCTATATCCAGGGTCATCTCCTGCGGCATCTACATCCTCCGCAGGCGCCAGCTCATAGAGATGGTGGAGAAATGCATCGAGGAGGACCGGTACGATTTCGTCAGGGACATCCTCATCCGCCATAAGGATGTGAAACGGATCTTTGGTTACAAGATAAAGGATTACTGGAGGAACATAGCCTCGGTGGAGGATTACTACAGCACCAACATGGACTTCCTGAAATCCGAGGTGCGGAATTATTTCTTCAAGCAATACCCGGACATCTATTCCAAGGTGGACGACCTGGCCCCTGCAAAGTATAATGTGGGAGCCAGCGTGCGGAACAGCCTGATATCCAGCGGCTGCATCGTCAACGGTGTTGTAGAGAATTCCGTCGTATTCAAAAAGAGTTATATAGGCAATAATTGTGTCATCAAGAATTCCATCATTCTGAATGATGTGTATATCGGCGACAACACTTACATCGAGAATTGCATCTTAGAAAGCCATAGCACCATTCGGGCAAATTCCCGCTATGTGGGGGAAGATGGGCAGATTCGCATTGTAGTAGAGAGAAACGAAAGATACACGATGTGACATAGGTGGCTTTATACTGCAGACCGCCGGGCTTTACAATTAGGAAAACGAACAAAGATCCCGTCGGTGATCTGCAGTCGGGATTTGTAGCAAGTTTTACTGGTGTGCGGTATGGATTCCGAGTAAGGGGGTTTAAGAGATGCAGGTTACAGATGTTCGCGTGCGAAAGATTGCGAAGGAGGGCAGGATGAAGGCGATTGTGTCCATTACCTTGGACGAGGAATTCGTAGTACATGATATCAAGGTAATAGAAGGAGACAAGGGGCTGTTCATTGCAATGCCCAGCAAGAGGACGGCAGATGGAGAATACAAGGATATTGCCCATCCCATCAATGCGTCCGCCAGAGAAGCGATCCAGAAAGTCATCCTGGAGAGCTACAGGAGGGCCCTGACGGAGCCGGACGGGGAATGAGACGTGACAGCATAGGATAAAAGACAATTAAATCCCCAAAAAGCCATGGCGGTAAGCGCCATGGCTTTTTTTACATGTGTTTACTGCTTTTCGTCTTCTTTCAGAAGACCGTCCTGCGTCAGCCGGTATACTTTCCGGCAGACTTCCGAAATATATTTCCTGTCGTGGGAGATGCTGAGGATGGCTCCCGGGAATTCTGACAGCATGCCCCGTATCACAGGGGCGGACAGAGCGGAGAAGTTCCTGGTGGGCTCGTCCAGAACCAGCACGTTTGCTCCGGACAGGCTCATTTTCAACAGCAGCACTTTCGCTTTCTGGCCGCCGGACAGCTCGGCGATGGAGTGGTCCATCTCGTCGGCGGTATATTTCAGGGAGCCCAGGAAAGTCCGGATGCGGGTGGTCTCCTCCTTGTCGCCGGATGCGGCAAGGTATTCCACCGGCGTCATCTCCAGATGCAGCAGGTCTTCGTAATTCTGGGGCATATACGCGGCGCGGATGTCCGTCCGGGCAAGAAGCTGCTTTGCTATCAGCCGGAGCAGCGTGGTCTTTCCCACGCCGTTTTTGCCGATGATGCCGATTTTTTCAGGGCCGCGGATGTGCAGGGAGATATTTTCGGCCAGCACATGGGACTGGTCCGGCGTGCGCAGGCAGTCCAGGGAAAAATCGATGACGGTCTTCCCGGCGGGAATCGCCCGGGATTTTTCGCCAAGCTTGAAGAAGATGGCGGATTCTTCCTCCGGCATCTGGGTCATTTCGGCGTCCTGCCGCTCGAAGCGATGCTCCAGGCTTTTGACCGCTTTCATCTTTTTCTTCAGGAGCCTGCCCTTTGCGTCGCGGTCCGCTTTGGAGATATTGTTCAGACGGGAGGCCACGCTCTGCTCGATTTTGAGGATTTTCTCATCCCGGATTTCCTTTTCCCGGCGCTCGGCTGCCGCCTGCCTGGCCTGCCTTTCAAACTTATCGCCGCGCTCGTCTTTGTACCGCAGATAGGGAACATGGGCTACCGTATATCGGCAGACGCTTTTGCGGCGAAGCTGTTCGATGTGGATGACCATGTTGGCGGTGCGTTCGATCAGCGTCTCGTCGTGGGAGATGAAGAGCACGATGCCCGGCCATTCCAGAATCAGGGCTTCCAGCCATTCCAGGGTCTCGATGTCCAGGTCATTGGAGGGCTCATCCAGCAAAAGGGCTGTGGGCCGGGACAAAAGCAGGCGCATCATCTGTGCCTTGACCTTTTCGCCGCCGGACAGGGTGCCCATGAGCTGGTCGCCGTAGAAGAAGTCCTGGGGCAGGTGGAACTTGCCTGCGAGAGCGCTTAGATCCCGGGGGGACTGCTCGTAGAATGCAGGACAATCCGCAAAGAATTCGTAGAGGGTCTTCTCGCGGTCTTCCCTGGGCAGTTCCTGGGGCAGATACGCCATCTGTTCCCGGGCCGTGATTCGCTCGCCCTTAGCTTCGGCATAATTTTCAATCAGTTCCGGGTCATAGAGCCATTTCAGCAGAGTGGACTTGCCATTGCCCTCCTCGCCGATGATGACGGCTTTGTCTCCGCTATTCAGCGCGCAGGTAAAGTCCTGCAGGATGACGCGGAAATCTTTTTTGTGGGTGATGCTTAATTTTCTTATCTGTAACATATAAGGCCTCCTGCTTTAAGCCCGCCGGGATGCTTTCAGCGGACTCCTTGCTAAAGCCTGGGCTTTTGCCTGCGGAGCCGGCCTTAAGTCTGCGCTCGAAGGAAGCCTGTGTCCTGTTGCTGGGGAATATGCCGTAAATGGGAAAAACTGCCCGGCAGGAATCTTTTCCGGGTTTTGGGGCGCTATAATGAAATCCCTGTGGAATAGCGGCATAGAAAAAGGCTTCAAAAATGAGGCGATAGACTGATTCGGCATACGCAAACAAACCTGTACCACAGGCTTGCTTTAAACTGTCTGCTGCTCCAAATCATGTTATCGACTGCTCATTCTTTCACCTTCTACCGAATGGTACCTTTCTGTTGACTGGCTTTATTCTAGCATAATGGAATCTGGATGGCAAGAAATTTTTTTGATTTCGGCCATTGCTGTGGTATAAAAGTAAGAAAATGCTTGCTATTATTCGCCCCATCGAATATAATATGGAATGTACGGAGACGTATTGGTGGAGGTACAATATGAAATATATGACGGCAAGTCAAGCAGCAGATAAATGGAATATATCGCAAAGACGGGTTCAGATTCTGTGTGCCCAAAACAGAATAGAGGGCGTTTTTAAACTTGGTGAAAACTGGGCAATTCCGTTGGATGCGGAAAAACCAAATGATAAAAGAAGGAAGGCGGATTGCCATTATGAGAAAGCTTAATGTTGTGGATCTCTTTTGCGGATGCGGGGGATTTTCAAAGGGATTTGAAGAAGCCGGTTTTAAAATCTGTTTTGGAATTGATATGTGGAAAGATGCTACGATTACATATCAGAAAAATTTTCCGGAAGCAGCAGTTCTGAATGAAGACATAACAAAGGTTTCAGGAAAGGACATTCTGGAAGGTAGCAGACTAAATGCGAATGAAGTTGACGTCATTATCGGAGGTCCCCCGTGTCAGGGTTTTTCCGTGTCCGGGAAGAGAATGATAGATGATGAAAGGAACAGGCTTTACAAATCTTATGTACAGATTGTTTCTCAAATAAAACCTAAAGTGTTCGTAATGGAGAATGTGCCAGGGCTTGTGAGACTGTTTAAAGGTCAGGTTGCAGAACAGGTAAAGGAAGATTTTACAAATATCGGATATCATGTGCAAATGCAGATACTATCGGCGGATGCTTATGGCGTTCCGCAGCAGAGAAAAAGAGTGTTTTTCGTCGGTATCAGAGATGATTTGGCTGAAAGGGGTATCGAATATTCTTACCCGGAACCTGTGAGAGGGGTGGGAATGGGATTGGATGTCTGGACTAGCAAGGATGCCATAAGCGATTTGGATTTTGTGCCTGATGACAGGGTTCTCGGCGAGGATATTGCGTATAAACTGCCTGCAGAAAATGATTATCAGAAAACAATGCGGCAGGGCAGTAAGAGTATATTGAACCATTCGGTAACTCTGCATAATACCAGGACGAAAGAGATTATAGCGATGGTTCCGGATGGTGGAAATTATAAAGATTTGCCGGAAGAATTGTGGAATACAAGGAAAGTACATATTGCCTGGACGAGGATGGATAGCAGAAAACCATGTTTTACAATAGATACAGGACATAACCATCATTTCCATTATAAGGAGAACAGGGTGCCTACGGTAAGAGAATCTGCGAGAATACAGTCGTTTCCGGATACATTTGAATTTGTGGGCATAAAGACAAGCCAGTTAAAACAGGTAGGGAATGCAGTGCCTCCTTTGTTGGCCAAAGCTATAGCAGAAAGCTTGAAAGATATTTTGAAGGAGGAAGAATAGTGGCATATAATCCGGCAGAGCAGTATAGTGTGACATAGTTGGCGGCAAAGTACGTGATAAAGCAAGAAAAGAAAATATTGTTTAGAGGTGGTATAATGTATGATCATAGAAAACAGTATAGATGTACGATAATCAGGGGAAAATCACAAAAAGAAATGGATGATCTTCTTCCGGCATATGCAAAAGTTATTGATGAAATATGCCCATGTACCCATGAAGACTTCGAGCAATTATTTAATAATGCGTTTAGACGGTTTCTGCCGGAGTCTGAGCGCATAAAGAAGACATTGGACAATCACAGGACAGAAATTTCCGGAAAACTTTTTGGAATGTATTTTTTTGCAGATGATGGAATGGTATATGAGTCTGAACGAACTCAGAAATATCTTGAGGATAACGATCAACCAGCTTTTTTTAAGGATGTGTGCTTTAAAATGCAGTTCCCAAATGGAATGCAGAAAGTTGCCACAACGGTGATTGAGCGCACGAAAAATGAAATAAATATAAGACCCAATTCATTCATAATCAAATTATTGCAAATTGCACAAGTTGCAAAAGTTAATATAACAAAGAAAGCATTAGGATATTATGTCCTGAATTCTTTGGATGTACTGCAGGGAAATGCGAGCCCGTATGAGGTGCTGGAGGTAATAGAAAAGGATCAGAAAGCCGGGGTGGAACGGGATATAAAAATGCCGGGGAAAGCATCTTCATACACACATCAGCATATTAATGAGCAGATTAATTACCTGGAGTTGGCAAATCTCATTCGGATTACTGATGATAAAAGAGTGGTACTAAATCCAAATGAAAAAGAAACCTTAGATTTGTTTGCAGCAGCATATAAAGAAAAGCCTGCTTTTGACGTATATTCATATAATTTAAGAGACGTTGAAGTAAGAAAGAAGTTTCAGTATGACTGGGATGCATATTATGCGGGCTTATCTGTCTATGCCTCGAAGTTTGCCACATATTCGGATGCTCTTATGTTTGAAGAAAAAAGTGAGAGTGACGGAATTGATAAAAAACAGTCTGCCAAAACGAGAGTGAATCTTACTGATTTTGGGGATGAAGGAGAGGCGCTCATATATGAGTATGAAAAAACGAGAGTTGCTGCATATAGCGCCAGACTGGCTAACAAGGTGCTTTCTCTTGGAAAAACAAAAGGGATTGGTTATGATATTCAGTCTGTCATAGCGGAACCAGGTGATGAAGCGGAATTTGTGAAATATATAGAAGTTAAATCCACCAAGAGGCTTACATGTCCGGATTTAAACGATACGCTTTGGATCGATACTCTGAATGTAACAAGAAACGAGTGGATAGCTGCTCGTCAGCACCGGGGATATTATGCTATATACAGGGTGTTCTTTACCCGGCAGGGTGTTTCGGTTTTCGTGATTGATAATGTCGCCGATAAAATTGACGATGGAAGGATTCAGGCTATACCGATGACATATCGTTTTGATTTTTCCAGCAATAGCGTAGACAGGCTGATTTTGATTAGAAAAGAGGCAGATTGATGTATAAGGTTGTTTCTTTGTTTGCCGGATGCGGCGGATGCGATCAGGGAATTGTAGGGGATTTTATATTTAACAATAAAAAATATGAAAGACTTCCTTTTGATTTGACATATGCGATGGATATAGACCAGAAAGCGCTGGATACACATATGCTAAATTTTCATGCCAGTATAGTCAAGCGTGCGGATGTATGTGAAGTAGAATCTTCGGAAATACCGAACTGTGATGTGATAATCGGAGGATTTCCCTGTCAGTCATTCAGCACTGTAAATCCCACAAAGGATCCTTTTGACGCACGGGCAAATCTGTATAAACAAATGGTACGCATTGTGAAAGATAAACAGCCGTTGGTATTTATTGCGGAGAATGTAAAAGGCTTGAAGACATTGCATAAGGGTGCTATATTTAAAAGGATTTGTGAGGCATTTGAGGAAGCAGGATATACAGTAACACACAGCTTATTGAATGCAGCCGATTATGGTGTGCCACAGAAGCGAGAAAGAGTCATTTTGGTAGGATTTCGGAATGATTTAAACATAGAGTTTGAATTTCCCGGGGAAACAAATAAAGGTGCCTGGGTGCCTCTGTCAGTTGCCGTACCTAAGCTTGCCATAGATGAGCAAAAGTATTATTTTTCTGAAAAAGCGGTATTAGGGATGAAAAATGCCAAGCCAAACATGAAAAGAGGCTTATGGCAAAAACTGGATGAGCCATGTTTGACAGTGACCAGCCATTTGGCAAAAGTCAGCTTAAATTCAAGAGATCCAGTGCTCTTGGTAGATCCGCACAAAGAGCTTTACAGGCGTTTTACACCAAGGGAAGCCGCCAGGATACAATCCTTTCCCGACAGTTTTGAATTTTCAGGCAGTGAAACGGATGCTTACCGTCAGATTGGCAATGCAGTTCCTCCGGTAATGTTCTGGCATATTGCCAAAAAGGTTGCCGATTATCTTAGTGATAAATGTGTTGAATAACTGTAAGGTGTAGAGGTGGTTTAGGATGGCGGATGTACTTACTCCGGAACAGCGGAGAAAAAACATGCAGAATATCCACTCAAAGGACACAAAAATTGAATTATGTCTGAGGAAAGCTTTGTGGGAAAAAGGATATCGATACCGAAAGAATTACAGGGAACTCCCTGGAAAACCGGATATAGTAATCACGAAGTATAAGATTGCAATTTTTTGCGACAGCGAGTTTTTTCACGGGAAGGACTGGGAGGTTTTAAAGCCACGGCTTGAAAAAGGTGATAATGGTAATTTCTGGGTAAGAAAAATTGCCAGAAATATGGAACATGATGATGAAATAAATAAAGAACTTCTTTTTCTCGGGTGGACAGTGATTCGTTTTTGGGGCAGAGAAATCTTGAAGAATACGGATGAATGCATTAAAGTGATCGAGGAAGCGATATTTGATATAAAATTTGATTTGATACGCGGTGAAAAGCTTGGAGAGGGATTATAGAGCAGAGCCTGGCCGGGTCTAAAGCCCGGGCGGGCAGATTGGAGAGGAAATGATAATCATAGTCGGACTGGGGAATCCCGGCAGAGAATATGAGGGTACGAGACACAATGTGGGCTTCCTTGTGCTGGAGAAGCTGGCGGCGAAAGAGAACATCTCCATTTTGGAGAAAAAACATAAGGCCATCATCGGAAAGGGAGTCGTGGCGGGCGCAAAGTGTATCCTGGCCAAGCCCCAGACCTATATGAACCTGAGCGGGGAGAGCGTCCGGCAGATGCTGGATTACTACAAGGCAGACGAGACCTCGGAGCTGATAGTCATCTCCGACGACATCAGCCTGGAGCCGGGGCAGATACGCATCCGCAAGAAAGGCAGCGCAGGAGGCCACAACGGCCTGAAGAACATTATTGCCCATCTGGGTCACGACAGCTTCATCCGGGTGAAGATGGGAGTGGGAGAGAAACCCAGGGGCTGGGACCTGGCAGACTATGTGCTGGGCAGATTCTCGCCTAAGGACAGGGAGGCTGTGGAAGAGGCGGCGGACCGGGCTGCGGACGCCATCCGCACGATTATCTCGGAGGGCGCGGACGCTGCCATGAACCAGTTCAACAGCGTGAAGAAAGCGCCCCTGGAGCCGGAGGCGACAAAGAGTTAGGAGGACAGGATGCAGGCATTACTGGCACCGCTGCAGGAGCTGGCGGAATACGGCAATATCAGGGAGGCCATCAAAAAGGGCGCCGGGGTCACGTCCCTGACGGGATGCGTGGATTCCCAGAAACTGCATATGATTTACGGACTTGGCGATGGCTTCCGCATCAAGGTCATCGTCACTTACAGTGACCTGAAAGCAAAGGAAATCTTCGAGGAGTACAAATTTTATGACAGGAATGTCATGTTGTATCCGGCCAAGGACCTGATTTTCTTCCAGGCGGACATCCACGGCAACCAACTGGTGAAAGACAGGGTGAAGGTGCTGCGCAGGCTTATGGAGAAAAAGCCCGTGACCATCGTCACCACCTATGCGGCCCTGATGACGCCCCAGGTCCTGTGGGATGCGGACAAAGATGTGATAGACGTGTACAAGGGCAGTTCCCTGGATGAGGGGGAGCTGTGCGGGCGGCTGGTGGACATGGGCTATGAGAAGAGCTACCAGGTGGAGAGCCCGGGACAGTTCTCCGTCCGGGGCGGCATCATCGATATCTTTGACCTGACGGAGGAGAATCCCTACCGCATCGAGCTGTGGGGGGATGAGGTGGAGTCCATCCGCAGCTTCGACATCTTAAGCCAGCGCTCCATCGAGAACCTGGAGGGCGTCTCCGTCTTTCCCGCCACGGAATTCGTGCTGGAGGAGGAGCGTATCCGTGCGGGCTTGAAAAAGCTGGAGGCGGAGAGCGTAAAGCAGCAGAAAATCTTCCGGGATGCTTTTCGGACGGAAGAAGCCCACCGTATCGCTTCCCAGGTAAAGGAATTGAAAGAACAGCTCCTGGAATTCAAGGCAAAGGTGAACCTGGAGGGGTACATCCGGTACTTCTATGAGGACACCATGACTCTGCCGGAGCTGCTGGTGCACCTGGCGGGAAACGGCAACGCCAGGCCTGTCTTCTTCCTGGAGGAACCGGCCCGCGTCAAAGAGCAGGCCGATGCCATAGAACTGGAATTCTCCGAGAGCATGAGGCAGCGGGCGGAAAAGGGCTATATCCTGCCCGGCCAGATGGACATCCTATACAGCGGGGAACAGGTGGCGGCCGGGCTGCTGCGGGGCAGCGTGGTCACCGTGTCCACGCTGGAGACAAAGGGCTATTTCAAGCCTGACAGGAAAATGGACGTGGCCGCCAGGAACGTGGCCCCCTACAACAACAGCTTCGAGGCCCTGGTGCGGGATTTGAGGATGTTCCGCAGGAACGGCTACCGTGTCCTGCTGCTGTCCGGATCCCGCATGCGGGCGAAGCGTCTGGCGGAGGACTTGCGGGATCAGGAGCTCACGGCTATTTACACGGAGGATCCTTTGAGAGAGGCCCAGGCGGGGGAGGTAGTCACCTACTATGGCCATGTAAACAAAGGCTTCGAGTATCCGATGCTGAAATTCGTTGTGCTGTCCGAGACAGATATCTTCGGCGCGGAAAAAAAGAAAAAGCGCGCCAAAAAGCTCTACGAGGGCCAGAAAATCAAGGATTGGGGCGAACTGAAAGTAGGGGACTACGTGGTGCACGAAAGCCACGGCCTTGGAATCTACAAAGGCATCGAAAAGGTAGAGATGGAGGGCGTGGTAAAGGATTACATCAAGATAGAATACCGGGACGGCGGCAATCTCTACGTGCTGGCCACCGGGCTGGACGTGATACAGAAGTATGCCTCCGCCGATGCCAGGAAACCGAAGCTGAACAAGCTGGGATCGAAAGAGTGGGAGCGCACCAAGACGAAAGTCCGCAGCGCCGTGAACGAGGTGGCCACAGACCTGGTGGAGCTCTACGCTCTGCGCCAGCAGAGTGAGGGCCATGCCTTTGAAAGGGACACTGTATGGCAGCGGGAGTTCGAGGAGATGTTCCCCTTTGAGGAGACGGAGGACCAGCTGGCGGCAATCGAGGACACCAAGGCGGATATGGAGAGCACCAAAATCATGGACCGCCTGATCTGCGGGGACGTGGGCTACGGCAAGACGGAAATCGCCATCAGGGCCGCTTTCAAGGCAGTGCAGGATGGCAAACAGGTGGTGTACCTGGTGCCCACCACCATACTGGCGCAACAGCACCATACCACCTTTGTGCAGCGCATGAAAGATTACCCCATCCGGGTGGATCTGATGAGCCGTTTCCGCACTCCGGGAGAAATCAAGAAGACCATAACGGACTTGCAGAAAGGTCTGGTGGACATCGTCATCGGCACCCACCGGGTGCTGTCGGCGGATGTGAAATTCAAGGATTTAGGTCTGCTGATCATAGATGAGGAACAGCGCTTCGGCGTCACCCACAAGGAGAAAATCAAGAAGCTGAAAGAAAACGTGGACGTGCTGACCCTGACGGCCACCCCTATCCCCCGGACGCTCCACATGAGCCTGATAGGCATAAGGGACATGAGCGTGCTGGAGGAGCCGCCCGGGGACAGGCATCCCATCCAGACATTTGTGTGCGAATACAATGAAGAGCTGGTGCGGGAGGCCATCTCCCGAGAGCTGGCCAGAGGCGGGCAGGTGTACTATGTCTACAACCGCGTGAACAATATCGCGGATGTGACCGCGGGGCTGGCTGCGCTGCTGCCAGAGGCCACCGTGTCCTATGCCCATGGCCAGATGAAAGAGAGCGAGCTGGAGAAAATCATGTTCGACTTCATCGGCGGGGAGATAGACGTGCTGGTGTCCACTACGATCATAGAGACCGGGTTAGACATTTCTAACGTCAACACCATGATTATCCACGATTCCGACAACCTGGGGCTGTCCCAGCTCTACCAGCTCAGGGGCCGGGTGGGCCGTTCCAACCGCACTGCCTATGCCTTTTTGATGTACAAAAGGGACAAGATGTTAAAGGAGGTGGCGGAGAAGCGTCTGTCCGCCATCCGGGAGTTCACGGATCTGGGCAGCGGCTTCAAGATTGCCATGCGGGATCTGGAAATCCGGGGCGCGGGGAATCTGCTGGGGGTGCGCCAGCATGGGCACATGGAGGCCGTGGGCTACGACCTGTACTGCAAGATGCTTAATGAGGCTGTGCATACCTTAAAGGGAGGCAAAGTGGCGCAGGACTTCGCCACGGTGATTGATTTGGATGTGGACGCCTTTATCCCGCCCGCCTATATTGTCAATGAGGTGCAGAAACTGGATATCTACAAGCGGATTGCCAGCATTGAGAACATGAAAGAGCGGGATGACATGAAGGACGAGCTTCTGGACCGGTTCGGGGAGATTCCCAAGTCTGTGGACAATCTGCTGCGCATTGCCCTGATTCGGGTGGCCGCCCACAGACTGTATATGACGGATATCAAGGGCAAGAATGAGAAAATCACTTTCCTCTTCCGCCCGGACGCCGGCATCAATCCGGCGAAGATTCCGGATTTTCTTCGGAAATATGGCCCGAACCTGACTTTTACGGCCTACGGTAAGCCGTCTTTTGCCTATAAATATAAGAAGACCGGGCTGATAGAAAAGGATGCGGAGCTTTTGATGGAGCGCACGGAGGATTTCCTGAAAGAGGCGGAGATGCTTCTGGAGGGGATGGAGGGTAGCTGAGGGCAGAGTTGCATGAAAATTGGCTTTAGTGGCCGGATGAAAATTTTGAGGGAGTTTTATGACCCTCAAAAAATGTTACATTCTATTCAGAACAGCAGACAGGCTGATTTTGAATAGGAGGTAATTTTATGAAAGGATACAATACATCGGACGGTTACATGGGACTGGTGGACGGAAGATATGTCCTCTTTGCCAGCGAGGCAGACTATAGAGAGTACCTGGAGGACTGAAACCCGCATCGCCCCGCGGCTTTGCTTTACAGGAAATCGGATATCCTGTAAGGTGAAGCTGCGGGGCGATGGCTTTACAGCTGTTCTATGATCAAGGCCGTATTTTCTGCGATGGGCCTCGTGCCGTCCACCCGCAGGATGGGGCAGTCCAGGACTTTGATCCATTCTTCCACGGTATCCTCCGCCCTGGCAGCGGCGAAATGGAAGAAGCCCTCCTGCCTGTCATATAAATCTCCGCCCGGCAACGCCCTGTCGCCAAATTGCTGAAGAGAGCGGTTCCTGATTCGCTGCAGCCGGATATCCCTTGGGACGGCGACCAGCACCGCATATCGGAAGTGCGCCCTGACAACCTCGCTGTAATCGCCTTTCACAGAAGTGAAAATAAAGTTTTCATGTGCCTGAATTTCATCCAGGAGAAGCTTTTCCACTTCTTCCCGGGTGCGCTGGATGGCATACACATAGTCAGGGTCTGTCTTGGGGAAGTACAGATTCTCATTGTCGATAAAATGGAATGGCTTTCCTCCCAGGGCATTCAGCTCTTCCGCAAGGGCTTTTCCCAGCGTGCTCTTTCCGGCGCCGTTGAGGCCGCATAGTAAGATTCCTGTTTTCATAGATTCCTCTCTCTCTTGGATTTTCTGGAATTTTTCATTCCTGTTATCTCTTTTCCACTGGCAGTTGTGCTCCGAGAAACACTTGAATCAGTATGATGTTATATATCTCGATATGACCAACATCATGGGCGAGATGGGGAAAGACGGCATGGTGTCCCGTATCAGGCGTAAGCTGACCGAAGAGCTGGTGAGCGCATATCCTTCATTACAGGCAGATGATGAGTCTCTTTCCACGACTCTGATTCGTGCCGCAGATTTCCGATTTTTGGGAATATTCCATGCTGGAGCCGGGAGAATTCCAGCCCTATGTGGGTTTTACAGAAGAGGATGTGAAAAAGCTCTGTGCGGAGCATCATCTGAGTTTCGAAGAGGCAAAGCGATGGTATGACGGGTATTCTTTCGATGCGGTGGGCTCTGTCTACAACCCTTACTCTGTCATGAAAGCAGTCGTCCTGAAAAAGTTCAGATCCTATTGGCGGATGTCCTCTGCGGCCGATGCATTGGAGGATTATATCGCGGCAGATTATGATGGATTGTTCCAGGCTGTCCTGGAACTGCTGGGAGGCTTTGAGACTCCGGTGGATACAGACGGCTTTAACAATGATGTGCAATCTATCAGGAACAGAGATGATATGCTGACGTTGCTGATACACCTGGGATATCTGGCCTATGATGGGGATGCGGGGACTGTCAGGATTCCCAATGAGGAAATCAGGATTGAATTTTCAAAGTCTGTCAGGGAAGTGAAAAGCAGCGAGGCTTGTCCCGGTTTTTTGTGATTATAATTGGGACTTTATATATTTCCCAGGCGGCATGCCGACAACGGATGCGAAAACCTTGCAAAAATGTGCATAGTCATTAAAGCCGCAATCGTAGCAGGCATCTGTAATGGAGGAACCATTGTTTAATAAGGTCTGGGCAAATTGAACCCTGCGAACAGTAACATAGTTCCAGAGGGTGGTTCCGGTAAATTGCCTGAACAGATGGCTTAAGCGCGAACGGCTGATATTCAGGGCGTTGGCAATGGCTTGAACAGAAAGCTCTTCCGTCAGATGAACCGTAATGAAGTTCATGGCTTCCTTTATGATGGAAGGGGATATATCATCGTTTTTGGAAGGGTGAATTCTGGATACCTGATTTGCTAAAAGCAGTAGCAGGGAAACATAGGATTTTATCCGGATATCATAGCCAAATTCCTTTTGATTAATGCTGTGAAGGATATGAAGTGCATATTCTTCATATAGCTTACATTCTGCCTGAGACAGATGGTAGACCCGATTGGAGGCGGAATGATGAAAACAGGAAAAAAGGTCGGTATTCTTTGTCGAAAATTCTTCTGTATAGATTTGCCCTATATGCACTGGTATGCGCTCGTATGGGGTTTCATCTTTTATAAAAAGTCCATGAAGATCGTTTGGACATACCAGGGTCAAATCTCCGGGTTCTAAGTGGTATGTCACGTCATTGATAAAATAATCTACATTTCCGCTCTTAAACAGCATGAGTTCATATGAAACCGGATGGATGTGTAATGAGCGTTCAGTTCTGTAAGCAGATAGATGATGTGACACGTAGAGTCTGTCGGGATCCCCCGCCATTTTGTTTATTGTATACATATTTCCTCCATGAATTTTTTCCTGTTGATGAAATGCCGGAACATATTGTTATCTTTGACAGCACAATCTGACATAATTGTAGCACAATTACCAGAAAAGTAAAATATAAAATGTGTTATCTTAGTTATATCAGAATCCATCCAAACAAATAGGGAGGAATAACACATGAAAAAAATGATGGCAATGTTGTTGTGCGGAGCGTTGGCGTTCACTTCGTTAGCAGGATGCGGAGCGGGTAATGACAGCAGTAGTGATGCGGAAAGCAAAAGCACTGTGAGCAAAGCTGAGGAAGCTGAAGAAGATGAAGAAGAAAGTCCGGAATCCGCCGCAGAAAGCAGCGAACAGGGCGGGGGTATCGCTTATCCGATTCCCGGAGGCGGAGAGATCAGCTGGTATGCTCAGGGATATCTCACTCCCCATGAAAAATATGCAGACGCTTCCGAGTCTCCGTTTCATATTGGATTGTCTGAAAGGCTTGGAGTGGATATTGACTGGTCTTTTCCGACAACCGGCTCTGACGCAACGGCTTTTACTTCTACAATGCTCGCCGATCCATCCAGCCTGCCCGATATTGTGCTGGCTTTCTGGATGGATAACGCGAACCAGTATCTGGACGATGAAGTTATTTGGGATTTGACCGATTATATCCAGGAATATGCGCCGGATTATTACGCTTGGCTACAGACAAAGCCTGCATATGATCGTGCGATGAAAACGGATGATGGCAGATATTACACATTCGGTTTCTTCCGTGAAGATGGCGGGTGGAACGATTCCTACCTTGGGCCTGTTGTCCGTAAGGACTGGCTGGAGGAATGCGAACTGGAAATACCAAAGACCATTTCCGAATTTGAAAATGTAATTCGAGTGTTCCATGAGAAATATGGTGCAACCTTTAACGCTTCATATAGATATAAAGACAGTGGCTTTTCCGGTGGATTTGGGTCTTACGCGAATGCAAGTGCAAATTATGGGTGGTATATTAAGGATGGAAAGGTCGGACTTGCACAGGCAGAGGACGAATGGCGGGATTATATGAGCTGGCAGAACAAGCTGTGGGAGGAAGGCCTGATTGATCAGGATATTCTGACAGAGGATGATACTACCATTAAGAGCAAGATTCATAATGATAAATGTGGTATTTCTGTTACAACAATGGGGCAGATGAATAACTGGAATAAGGAACGTGAGGCGGACGGTAAAGAAGCAGTTTGGATTGGTATCCCTTATCCTACAGCTGATGACGGAACGATTTCCGCTATATTTGGAGGCCCCGGAATTGACAGGATCACTACAGTTATCACCAAAAATGCAGATGAGGAAACCATGAAGCTCTGTCTCCAGGTTCTCAATTACGCTTATACGGAAGAGGGATTTTTATACTGGAACTATGGGGAAGAGGGCGCTTCCTGGGAGTATGACGAGAATAGTGTTCCGAAATTCACCAGCCTTGTAACGGATGATTTGGATACCGACCCGATGACAAAATATAATGGAACTACCTGGGGGTGTCCTGGCATTCAAGCGACCAATCTGCTGTACTTAAAGAACAGTCAGGCGTCAGTTGAAGCGAATAACACCTGGTTCTATGTTTATCCGGATGACGAAGAGAAGAATCTGGCAGTTACCAGCGGCTGGAAATGGCCTGTAGGGACGACTTTCCTGACAGAAGAGGCGGACGAGCTGGATCAAATTGCAGGAAATATCCCGATCTATGTGGAAGAAAGTTTTGCTGCTTTCTTAAATGGCTCTAAGGATATTGATGACGATGCTGTATGGGAATCCTATCTTTCCGATCTGGAAACTTATAATCTGTCCCGTGTGCTTGAAATCCGCCAGGCCTGTTATGACCGGTATATCGCTCGTTAATAGGGATTGACTTGTAAAAGTAGTGCAGAGCAGCGCTCTGTACTGCTTTTTCTTTAAGAAACCGCTGATTTGTGAAAGGAGAACACTATGAAGCCGGATGCTGTAAAAAATAAAAATAGCCGGACTTTCGGGCAGAGACTGGCAAGGGACTGGAACCTGAATAAATGGAAATATATCATGATTCTTCCGGTGCTGGTCTATCTGGCATTTTTCTGCTACAAGCCGATGTATGGTCTTGTAATCGCCTTTAAGGATTACAAGCTGACAAGGGGAATCGAAGGCTCGGCCTGGTCTGAACCCTGGTACAAGTGGTTTGAAAGCTTTGTGACAGACCCATATTTTCCCCGTATTTTAAAGAACACCTTTACGATAAGCGCCCTGACGATCCTTTTTGGGTTTCCCGCACCCATCATCCTGGCGCTTCTTATCAACGAGGTGCGCAATAAGACCTTTAAAAAGTCAGTCCAGACCATCACCTACATGCCATACTTCATTTCTATGGTCGTCATGTGTGGTATCCTGAATGTTTTCTGTAAGCAGGAAGGGCTTTTCGCACAGCTCGTCGGATTTTTTGGAGGGACGGGCCAGAACTACCTTGCAAGCCCCAAATATTTCCGTGCTATATACGTACTGTCGGAGATATGGCAGAAGATCGGCTGGGACTCCATTATTTACCTTGCGGCTCTTGCGGGAATCGATCAGGAGCAGTACGAGGCGGCGAAGGTGGACGGCGCGAACCGTTTCCAGCAGATGCTCCACATCACTCTGCCGGGCCTGATGCCGACGATTATGATCCTGTTCATCCTGCGCATGGGTAATATTTTGAATGTCGGATATGAAAAGGTACTGCTTTTGTATAATCCCTCTACCTACGAGGTGGCAGACGTTATTTCGACCTATACATATCGGCTGTCCTTCCCGGCAAGCGGAACGCCGATGTACTCCAAATCAACGGCCATCGGTCTGTTCAATACATTGGTAAATGTGGTGTTCCTCCTGATCACGAACGCAATCAGCCGGAAATCCACGGAATCCAGTCTGTTCTAAAGGAGGCGTATTAGATGAGTAAAAAGTATGTAAAAAGCCATAAGGTAAAGGAATCTACGGGAGATAGGATCTTTGGCGTCGTAAACGCCGTCATCCTGCTCCTTTTGTGTGTCGTCACCCTGTATCCTATCTGGTATGTGGTATGCGCATCGTTTACGGAAAACACCTATCTGGTATCCCATCCGGGCCTGCTCCTTCGGCCGCATGGCTTTACCCTGGGCGCCTATAAGTTGGCGCTGACACATCCGCTTTTATTGTCCGGTTATAAGAATATTTTGATTGTTTTGTGCGTTTCGCTGCCTGTCAATATTTTACTGACAATACTGTGCGGTTATTTCATGGCGTCCAAAAAGATGATATTTAAACCTGTCATCCAGTTTTTGATTCTGTTTACGATGTTTTTCTCCGGCGGCATGATTCCGTCCTACCTAAATATCCGTTCCTTAGGCTTATACAACTCTCTATGGGCGTTGATCCTACCGGGCGCGATGAGCGTGTATAATGCAATCATCTGCCGGACGGCCATTGAGGCGATACCGGATTCCTTAAAGGAATCGGCCTATATAGATGGCGCGACGGATTTGACGATTTTATTTAAGATTGTAGTTCCGCTCATTAAGCCTACGCTGGCGGTCCTTCTGCTTTATTATGGAGTAGGGCACTGGAATTCCTGGTTCAATGCGTCCATTTATTTAAAGGACAACGACAAGCTGCCCATCCAGAACATCATGCGCTCCATCCTGATTGCGAACTCGAACGTCCTGAATTCGGCTGCGGCAGATAATGATCAGGTGAACCAGTTCGCGGAGGCAATCAAATATGCTACCATTATACTGACGACCGTTCCTGTCATGTGCATCTATCCGTTTTTGCAGAAATATTTTGTGAAGGGTGTCATGATCGGTGCGGTGAAAGGATGAGCGCAGTGGATTCTCCATCTGATTCATTTTAGACTGGTCACATGCGGTCTGATATAGTATAATGTGTGTATTAAGTGTACTTTTTTATGGGACAGGAAAATCATATATGGAGGAAAAAGCAATGAGGATTACGAACTGTAAGGTCAATCATCTGACCGACCCGCTGGGGTACTGGATGGAAAAGCCGGTATACTCCTGGCAGGTGGAGGAGGCTTCGGGGAAGGCGCAGACCAAGGCCAGGCTCATAGTCTGCCGCGGGGGAGAGACGGTGGCGGACACAGGCTTTGGGCAGCTTGACAACTTGGCTGTGCCGCTGGACATGGAGCTTGCCCCCCGCACCCGCTATACCTGGAAGGTGACGGTGTGCACGGATGCCGGAGAAGAGGCGGAGAGCGGGGAAAACTGGTTCGAGACTGGCAAGGAAGGGGAGAGCTGGAGCGCGAAGTGGATCGGGGACAGCGGGGAGCGCCATCCTCTTTTCTCCAGGCATATCGCGCCTGCGAAGCCTGTGAAATCCGCCAGGCTCTACATCTGCGGCCTGGGACTTTATGAGGCATACTATGTCCCGGGAAAGGATGCCGTAGATGCGGGTTCCATAGAGTCCCTGCGGGCAGAGGCGAAAATCGGGGATGAGCTTTTGGCCCCTTACTGCAACAACTACAACGAATGGGTGCAGTACCAGACCTATGATGTGACTAAGCAGCTGCAGGAGGCGGGCACTTTGTGCGTGCTGCTGGGCAACGGCTGGTACTTCGGGCGATTCGGCTTCAACGACCCGGATGGGAAGCCTTATTACGGGAAGGGGCGCAAGCTCCTGGCGGAGCTGCGCCTGACCTATGAGGACGGCACGGAAGAGATAATCGGCACGGACGAAAGCTGGCAGGTGACCTACAGCAATATTGTCTTCTCCAATATCTATGACGGCGAGCAGATGGACGGCACCCTGGAGCCTGTGGCGGCGGCAGCGGCCAAGGAAGTGGAGCCGCCCAGGGGCAAGCTCACCGCAAGGCGGAGCCTGCCTGTAAAGGTGCTGGAGGAGCTGCCTGTGGCAGAGCTGATTCACACGCCTGCCGGAGAGACCGTGGTGGATCTGGGACAGAACATGGCAGGTTCTTTCCGCCTGCGCGTCCATGAGCCCAGGGGGACAAAGATTCATGTCCAGGTGGGCGAGGTGCTGCAGCAGGGCTGCTTTTACCGGGACAATCTGCGCTCTGCGAAAGCGGAGTACATCTATATCTCAGACGGCGAGGAGCATATCCTGCAGCCCTGTTTCACTTTCTACGGCTACCGCTATGCGAAAGTGGAGGGCGTGCCGAATCTGAAAAAAGAAGATTTCACAGGTCTGGCCATGTATTCCGCGCTGCCCAGAAACGGATGGCTGGAGACCGGCAATGAGCTGGTGAACCGTCTCATCCTGAACACGGAATGGGGCCAGAAAGGCAACTTCGTGGACGTGCCCACGGACTGTCCTCAGCGCGACGAGCGCATGGGCTGGACCGGGGACGCGGAAGTGTTCTCGCCTACCGCCTGCTACCAGATGGACAGCTACGCTTTCTTCGCCAAGTATCTCCATGACATGGCCACAGAGCAGAAGACGAGAGAGGGCGCGGTGCCGGATGTGATTCCCTCCTTTGGGCATAAAGGAATCTCCTGCGCGTGGGGAGATGCGGCGTGCGTGATTCCGTGGGTAGTATATCGGTTTTACGGAGATAAAGCCATTCTGGAGGAGCAGTTCGACAGCATGAAAGGATGGGTGGATCATATCAATGGACTGGAGGAACAGGATCAGGGATGGAGGAAACATTTCCATTATGGAGACTGGCTGGCCCTGGATGGCCCCGGAGGCGTGGACGGCGTGATGGGCGCTACGGAGAATGCCTTTATCGCTCTGGTCTACCTGCGCTACAGCGCGCAGCTGACGTCTAAGGCGGCGGGAGTGCTTGGGAAGAAAGAGGAAGAGGCATACTATGCCGGACTGGCGGACAAGCTGCTGGCGGCAATCAGGCATGATTATTTCACACCCTCCGGGCGCTGCTGCCTTGACACCCAGACGGCGTTGCTCTTGAGTCTGCGACACGGTCTGACAGTGGATCCGGAGCAGACGGCGAAACGCCTGAAGAAGAAATTCGATGACAACAATGGAAAGCTGCAGACAGGATTCGTGGGCACGCCTATCCTGGGCGAGGAGCTGACCAGGGCGGGGCTGTCCGAGCTGGCTTACGGGCTGCTGTTCAATGAGGAATATCCCGGCTGGCTCTACGAGGTGAAGCTGGGGGCCACCACCATTTGGGAGCGCTGGAACAGCATGCTGGAAGACGGCTCCGTCTCCTCCACGGGCATGAACAGCTTCAACCACTATTCCTACGGTTCCATCGTGGAATGGATGTACGCCTATGTGGCAGGTATCCGGCAGGCGGAGGACAGCACGGGCTTTAGGCATGTGTGCATCAGCCCTGTGGTGGATTCCCATCTGGGATATGTGGATGCGAAATATCAGTCGGCCATGGGCCTGTGGAAGGTGTCATGGAAAGTGGAGAATGACTGCCATATGGAACTGAAAGTGACAGTGCCTTTTGGATGTAAGGCGGAACTGATGCTGCCTTATGCGCCGGAGGGTCTGTTCGGGGACAAGGGAAATGCCATGTTCGCCCATGTGGAAGACGGCGTCTGCTATCTGGAGGCGGGAGATTACAGCGTAAGCTATGAGGCTACACGTCCGCTGAGAAAGGTTTACAGCGTGGACACCTCCCTGAGAGAGCTGCTGAGCGTGCCGTCTATCCGGGAGTTCCTGACGGAGAAGTTCCCGCAGGTGAACCAGGCGCCCGATCATGTGAGATCCAACAGCCTCCGTGATATCGCGGGACACTTCGGGGGTTCCATGGAACCTGGCGTGCTGGAGCAGCTGGATAAGGCCCTCGGAAAGCTTGGATAAGAACGAAAAAGATACCTGAAATAGGAAAAAGATATGGCGGTCTGCGTTTTTGCGTACCGCCATATTTTTTATGGGAGAGTGAGATTCAGCATTCCATCCCGATGAGCATGCCGCCTTTTTCCGCATAGTAGCTGCACAATGCGCGGGCGCCATAAATCTGAACATCCGAAGCCTGGAAGAGCTCTTTTATCTGCCCTGCCAGGGCAGCAGCCATCTTTTCGTTGTTGTTGTGGGAGATTCGGACTTTTCCGCCGTGATATCCCTGTTCTTTCATATATTTCAGAAGACTGGACAGCACGCACTGCTCCCCGCGGCATTTGTTCAGCAGCTGCAGCTCCCCCTGGGCGCTTGCCTGACCTACCACGCGGATGCCCAGGATGCCTGCCAGTTTCGCCACTGCGGGGCTGACGCGGCCGTTGTTTGCCAGATTTTTCAATGTCTCCAGAGAGAACAGCAGGTGGGTATGCCGGGTGTAGTCCATGATCTCCTTTTGGATGATTTCAGGAGTCGCGCCAGACAGAATCAGCTCCTGCAGCCGCTCCACGATCAGCTTCATCTCCGGCCCTGCGGACAGGGAATCTATGATATGTACATGGCGCTCGGGAAAGCGTCCTTCATACTGCCGCTTTGCGGACTGGGCAGAATTGTAACTGCCGGACAGGGCGCTGGTGATGGTGACGCAGAATACGTTTTCCGCATCCTCGAAAGCCTCCAGCCAGTCGTCCACTCCCGGGCAGGCGGTGCTGGAGCGGCCCTTATGGGAGGACAGGACATCCTCCATCAGCGCCAGGTCCACGGCGCTGTCATCTACGAAGTCGTGGGAGCCCGCGATGATGTGCAGAGGGACGCTGGAAAAGGGAACCTGATTCAGGGTCAGGAGATCGGCGGCAGAATCGGATACAATTTTGTATTTCATAGGGGAACCTCCTAGAAGTATAAAAAACTATAATATCGGTTTTTCGAAAACTTTTTATAAGCTATATATATCAGTTTTTGAAAAACCTGTCAAGTGGTTTTATGTATTTTATTGACGCTTTTGTAAATCTGCTTTATAATATTTTGGAGGTTTTAGAATCATTTACAGAAGGAATCCGGCGGTCAGGGCCGCAGTGCGCTGGCTGTCCCGGATGAAGGAAGAATGCTATATGAGCGTCAACATGAGCAAACTGCATATGCCCCGCTATCGCGAGCTGCCCGATATGGGGCTGTATCTGGATCAGGTGACGAGGTACATCAACAATGTGCTGGAGCCTTTAGGATGTCAGGAGATTACCGGTTCCATGGTCAGCAATTATGTGAAGAAGGGGTACATAGCCAGCCCGATAAAGAAGCAGTATTACGCGGAGCAGATCGCGTATCTTTTTTTCATGTCCATAGCCAAGAACGTCCTGTCCATGGAAAATATCAGCAGGCTGTTTGAAATGCAGAAACGCACCCATGACACCCGGGAGGCCTATGACTATTTCTGCCAGGAACTGGAGAATATGCTGCAGTACATCTTCGGGATGAAAGAGTCGCTGGAGGAGGTGGGGAGCACGGCCAGCGAGGAGAAGAAGATACTGCGCTGCGCCATCACTGCCATGGCGCATATCATCTATCTGAGATACTGTTTTGAAGCCATGGAGAGGGCAGAAGAATCAGAAACCGGGGGAATGATATAACAGAAGAAAAAGAATGAAAAAACGATAAAAATAAGATGGAGGCAGGGGTGTGAGAGACGAGAAATTGCTGAGAGAACTGACGCAGCTCTGGGGTGTCGCAGGTTTTGAAAAGGAAGTGCGCAAGTTCATCGAAAAGGAGGCGGAGCCCTATGGGGACGAAATATATACGGATGCCATGGGCAACCTGATCGTCTGCAAGAAGGGCACCGGCGGGGACAGGGCGAAGAAAATCATGTACGCCGCCCACATGGACGAAATCGGATTCATGGTAAAGACCATCGGGCTGGCGGGCAGGACTGGAATTTACCATGATGGAAAAGACCGTGCGTGCGGAGTTCTCGGCTGCCGGGAGAAGTTTCCCGCCCTATGGCACCGGGAACAACCACAATACCTGGTATGCCGCCACCATGGTGGACGCCAGAGGGGTGGAAATCCCCTATGCAGACAGGGACGGCAGGGAGCTTCGGACTGTGTCTGAGCGGTACTATCCTGCGCCGGGACAGAAGTTTTTCTTAAAAGGCGGGGTAATCGACAATCCCAAATATGAATACCGCGGGCCTGAGACGCTTCCTTTTGACGAACTGATCAGGCGGGGATACCAGCTGCCTTTTTACGCGGATTTGAGCAGGATGCCGGAGAGCGAGCGGAAAGTCATCTGGGGCATGATGGTTGGGGAGGAGGCCAAGACCAAGGTTCCCGTCTATCAGAACTATACAGAGCGGGGCTTTGACCCTGACAGGCATATGCTGCAGAGCTATGGGACCGGCTGGCAGTCCGCCAGTTTCCTGGAGCAGGAGAGGCAGTTCTTCGGCGCGCCGGGGGGCCTGATGCACGACTGGGATCTGAAGACCAATATAGACGGAATCTATGCCTGCGGAGACCAGCTTTACGCCTCGGACTGCGCCGGAGCGGCCTGCGCCACGGGCTACTACGCAGGGCGTAAGGCCGCGGACTATGCGGAAGGCGTGGAGCTGTGCCAGTGTAGTCAGGAGGATATCCGCGCGGAAAAGGAACGGCTGTACGCGCCGCTTTCCAGGGATGAGAAGTCAGGAATCAGCTGGAAAGAGCTGAACAAGGCAATCTCAAAAGCCATGCAGAACTACTGCGGCGGAGTGAAATGCGATTCGCTGCTGCTGGAGGGGCTTGATTTGCTGAAGAAATATGAGGAAGAGGCTGTGCCTGTCCTTTACGCGGCCAATCCCCATGAATTGATGCGGGTCCATGAGGTGATGGACATCCTGACGGTGGCCCGGCTTGTGCTCCAGGCATCCCTCGCCAGGAAATCCAGTTCCGAGCCGCTGTGCTTTATGAGAAGCGACTATCCGGAGACAGATCCGCCCCGGGACAGGAAATATATCGTCATCCGACAGGAAGATGAAAGTGTAGTCGTAAGGCAGGTGCCCCTGGATTTCTTCGGAGATCTGGAGGAGGAATACGAAAAGCGCAACAGGGACTATATGGAAAGGGAGGCGGCAGGGAATGGAAGATAGGAAAATACAGGGCATGGGAGAGGATTCCGGGACAGAGTACAGTGTGCGGCAGAGCCCGGCGAGCTTAAATCCCATTTGTTTTGACCCTGATATCTGCATCGGATGCAACAGGTGTGTACAGGTCTGTCAATGTGATATTCTGTTCCCGGCCGAGCGGAAAGGCGAGCCTCCGGTGGTCATGTATCCCGGCGAGTGCTATTACTGCGGCGCATGCGTCATGGAATGCCCCGGAAAGGGCGCTATATCCCTGCGCCATCCCTTGATGAATCAGGCGAAATTCGTCCCTGCGGCAAGGCCGAAAGCGTGAATTTTGCAGATGACAGGCCAGGAGGCATGCTGCAGGGCAGTCTTCTGGCCTGTCTGTGTTGAGGGGAGGCTTTCGCCGCAAGGTACTCTGCGGATTCATATATCGTGGGAAACAGGATGCCAGGCCGCGGAGGCCATGAGCTTTTGGGGCAGCAGTCCCTTCTTATGATTTTTATAGGATTGTCAAGAAAATACATAGACAAATCCGGCATTCTTAGTGTAGAATAGACTGCACTTTGGAGTACGGGAGGCAAGAGGAAAATGAACATCAGGAAAAAGTTATTCGGAGATAAAGCGTTCTACAGAATGGTGCTGGGCGTGACGGTGCCTATCATGATTCAGAACGGCATCACCAATTTCGTGGGGCTGCTGGACAATATCATGGTGGGGCGGATCGGGACAGAGCAGATGTCCGGCATCGCCATCGTGAACCAGCTCCTAATGGTATTCAATCTGGCCATCTTCGGGGCGATTTCCGGGGTGGGCATTTTCAGCGCGCAGTTTTTCGGCTGCAAGAACCACCAGGGCGTCCGGCATACGCTGCGGTTCAAGATTTATGTGTGCATGGGGATTCTGGTGCTGGGCATCTTTGCGCTGGTGGCCGGCGGGGAACAGCTCATCATGCTCTATCTGCACGGGGAGGGCAACGATCAGGCTCTGCAGGCCACGCTGGCATATGGGAAAGAATATCTGTGGGTGATGCTGGCCGGGCTGTTTCCGTTTGTCATAGAAGAAGTATATGCCAGCACTCTGCGCGAGGGCGGCGAGACGAAAGTGCCCATGATCGCGGGCGTGGTTGCCGTATTGGTGAATCTGGCGCTGAATTATCTGCTGATATTCGGTAAATTCGGTTTCCCGGAACTGGGGGTGGTGGGAGCTGCCATCGCCACCGTGATATCCCGGTATGTGCAGGCGGCGGTGGTAATCGTCTGGACCCACAGGAACCCGGATAAGATGCCCTTTATCGTGGGGGCTTACAGGGAGCTGCGGGTTCCTGTCCAGCTGACCTGGAATATTACGAAGAAAGGCACGCCTCTCATGTTCAACGAGATTCTCTGGTCGGCGGGCGTGGCGATAATGACCCAGTGCTATTCCACCAGAGGACTGGACGCGGTGGCGGCTCTGAATATCTCCACGGTCATATCCAACCTGTTCAATGTGGTGTTCGTGGCCATGGGGAGCGCTGTGTCCATTATCGTGGGGCAGCTGCTGGGCGCCGGGAAGATGGAAGAGGCTATGGATACGGACAGGAAACTTATCGCCTTTGCCGTGCTGAGCAGTGTGGCCATAGGCGCGGTGGTAGTCCTTTTGGCGCCGCTGTTCCCGCAGCTGTACAATACCAGCGATGAGGTGAAGCGTCTGGCTGCGCTCCTGCTGCGCGTGGCGGCTGTGTGCATGCCCGTGTTCGCTTTCCTGCATACTACATATTTTACGCTGCGCTCGGGAGGGAAGACAATCATCACTTTCCTGTTCGACAGCGTGTTCCTCTGGTGCGTCAGCATTCCGGTGGCCTATGTGCTCAGCCGCCATACGGGCATGGCCATAGCGGCGCTGTATCTGAGCTGCCAGATGCTGGATCTGATAAAATGTGTGATTGGATATATCCTGGTGAAGAAAGGCGTCTGGCTGAATAATATTGTGGCGGAATAGCGTGGAAAGGCATATTGGGGAAAAGAATGGAGGGAATGGACATGGAACTGTATGGGAAAGTGGGAGCGTGGATGGATGACCACAAAGAGGCCATGGTAGAGGACATCAAGCGGCTGGTGCGCATAGACAGTGTCTCCCGCCCGGGGACGGACGGGACGCCTTTTGGGACGGGGTGTCTGCGGGCGCTGGAGGAGATGCTGGCCATCGGCAGGGAGCATGGCTTCCACTGTGAGAACCATGGGGACATCGTGGGCAGCATCGGGGGGCAGGAGAAGGACTGGGAGAACCTGATTGGCTTCTGGAGCCATCTGGACGTGGTGCCTACGGGGAACGGCTGGGAGAACGGGCCTTTTGAGCCGGTAGTGAAAGAAAGATTCCTGATCGGCCGGGGGGTTCAGGACAATAAGGGGCCTGCGGTGGGCATCCTGTATGTGATGCAGTGTCTGCGGGAGCTGAAGGTGCCGTTGAGGCATGAACTGTGCCTGTTCGTGGGGACGGACGAGGAGCGGGGGATGGAGGATATGGAATATTACACGGCCCATTATCCCGCGCCGAAGCTGTCCATTACCCCTGACAGCGGCTTCCCGGTGTGCTATGGGGAGAAAGGGATAATTGAGGGGCAGATGGTCACAGAGGACAGGGTGTCCTCCCGGGTGGTGGATGCCGGGGGCGGCAATGCCAGCAATATGATTCCCGACAGGGCCTGGGCGCTGGTTGAGGACAGCGGGGCTTTGCGGCGGGAGCTGGAGAGGCTGCTGGGCCAGGGCGGCGTTGCTCCCGAAAGGGTGGCGGAGGGGACAGGAGATACCGCGGCTGCCGCTGGCCGGGGAGACGGGGCTGCCGGAGGCATGGGAGCCGGGAAGATATCCTATGAAATCGAATCCGGGGGCATCCGGATTACGGCTTACGGAACCAGCAAACACAGCGCGGCTCCCCACGGCAGCGTCAACGCCATCCATGAGCTGTGCGTTTTCCTTGAAAATATGACATCTCTGTCGGAAAATGACAGGCAGCTGTTCGGGAGGATCGGATGGCTTACCAGGGAGTATGACGGGGAGGAGACAGGGATAGCTTACCGGGACGAAGTGTCCGGCCAGACCACCTGCGCGGGCACGGTGCTTGCCATGGAGGAGGGGCGTCTGAGCCTGACTTTGAATATCCGCTATGCCATTACGGCAAAGGATCAGGAGAACATCGAAGCGCTTGGGGCCTATGGGGTCTCCAACGGGCTGGACTGGCGGCTGGAGCGCAATTCCGGGCCGAACTATTTTCCGAAAGAGCATCCGGCGGTGGATACTCTGACCCGTGTCTACAATGAGCTTACGGGAAGCCAGGCGGAAAGTTATGTGATAGGAGGCGGTACTTACGCCAGGAAGCTGCCAAACGCCTTTTCCTACGGCCCCGGCGGCATGAAAGAGAGCGATGAGGACAGGGAGGCGAGGGAGCGCATGTTCGCGCCGGGACACGGCGGCGGGCACGAGCCGGACGAGGCGCTGAACCTGCGGCTGTTCCTGGAGGCACTGAAAATCTATGCCTGCGCGATTGTGGCCCTGAACGATGTGGAGCTTTGACAGGGAGAAAGGCAGAAAGGCGGAGCATGAGTTTTCTGAGTGTGTTTGGCTATGATTTGTTTTCAGGCGCTTTCAGCCTGGCAATGGTTGTCTGTACGGGGCTGTTTGTTCTAAGGACTCTTTCTTTTGGCAAGGGGAAGTTCCGGGGCGGCGGAATCGTTTTGGCGGCTGTGTGGATCGTGATGGAAGCGGGGGCGGCGGCATTGCTTTACAAGGCGGGCCTGCTGGGGTATTATTCTGTGTCCATTCTGCTGGAATATGTACTGCTGATCGGGAACGCCCTTTGCATCGGTGTTCTTTTCCGGGAGAGGTTCAGACGGTGCTGGGGCATTGTGCTGTTTGCGGGCATTGCGGCGCAGATTTCTGTGATGATGGTCTTTATCCTGACGTCTGAAAGGCCCTATGACCTGAGCATCGGGGAAGAGAGGATTCGGTATTTATTGTCCAATTATATACTGGGGCCGGCTGCCGTTCTGCTGATTTTGTTCCTTTTGCATCAATTGAAGGTGGGAGATGCGTACCGCCGGTGGCTGGAGCACAGGGACGTCTGGAACTGGGGCATGCTCTGCCTGAGTGCTTATCCCGTTCTGATATATAGTATGATGGCGCTGTTCACCTATGGAGGCATGAGCCGCAACAGCAGCATGAGCATTGCCTACCTGGTATTGATTGCGGCGCTGATCGTCTTCCACTATAAGGGGCGGGAGGAGTGGCAGCGGAAGGAAGCTGCCGCCCAGTCGCTGATCGTCCAGCAGCAGGAGGCCTATATCAGGACGCTGGAGGGGATGCAGAAGGAGATGAGGCGCTTCCGGCATGACTACAAAAATATGATGTCGGGGATGTACCTGACGGCGAAGGAGGGGGAGCTGACGGAGGCCATGGATTACATCCGGGAGCTGACGGAGGATTTCGACAGCCAGATTGGCGGGCAGATCCGGCAGATGTCCCATTTGGGCAATGTCTGCATGACAGAGGTGAGAGGGCTCCTCCTGGCGAAGATTTCCCAGATGCAGAAGGAGGGCACGGCCTGTGAGCTGGAGGTGATGCGGCCTTTTCGGGAGACGGGATGCAGGACGACGGATCTGTGCAGATGCCTGGGGATTCTGATTGACAATGCCATGGATGAGGTCAGGGGAAAGGAGGATGCCCGGGTGCATATCATGATCAGCTGCCAGGGGGGTATACCACATTCCGGGTAAAGAACCGGCTGTACCACGAGGTTGACGTCCACAGAATCTGGCAGCAGGGCTATTCCACCAGAGGGGCGGAGCGGGGAATCGGGCTGGCCAGCTATCGGAAGATTCTGGATGGGTATGGGAACGTGCTGCCGGCCACAGCGGTGCAGGAGGGCTATTTCATCCAGGAGCTTAAGATTCAGGAGAGGAACGCCGGGTAGGGAGGAAATGCTGCCTGTATACATTTGCGGGGACCAGGAGAATGTCCGGGGATTCAGAGGAAATGCCTGGAGAAGCGGATTATGATAGCGGGGTAAGGAGTGAGGAAATGCTGCCTGTATACATTTGCGAGGACGAGGAGAACGTCCGGGGGATTCAGAGGGAATGCCTGGAGAAACAGATCATGATAGAGGGATATGACATGGAGGTCGTCCTGTGCAGCGGCAGCCCGCTGGAAATCCTGGAGGCGGTGAGGGAGGCTCCGGGGCGGGGAATCTACTTCCTGGACGTGGAGCTGAAAGGGGAGGCCATGGACGGGTTCGCCCTGGGGCGGGAAATCAGGAAGCTGGATCCAAGGGGGTTCATCGTGTATGTGACGGCCTATCCGAATCTGGCCTTTGAGACGTTCCGCTACCATCTGGAGGCCCTTGACTACATCGTGAAGGAGAGCAGGGAGAAGATGGAGGAGGGGCTCAGGCAGAGCCTTTTTGTGATTACCCAGCGGATGCGGGCGGAGCAGGGAGAGCGCAGGGAGTACTTTTCCGTGAAGGTGATGGATGTGGTGAAGCATGTGCCGGTGGATGAAATCCTGTTTTTTGAGGCCACGGCGCGCACCCACAGGATCGCCCTCCACGGTATGAACGACTGGTTCGACTTCATCGGGAGCCTGCGGGAGCTGGAGGGGCAGCTGGGCAGCAGGTTCCTCCGGACCCACAGGGCTTATCTGGTGAATGTGGAGCAGATTGCGGAGCTGGATCTGAAAGGGCGGGAGATACGAATGAAGAACGGGGAGAGATGCCTTTTTTCCAGGAATGTGAAAGGGGCGCTGCTGGAGAGGATGTGAGATTCCGCTCAGGCAGCGCCTCTTTCCATTCAGGCACATTTCCGCACAGGCGCTGGGGCGGGTGGTAAGATATGCGCAGTGGAGATGCAAAACGTCTGGACATAAAACCAGCCACATCTACACGAAAAAACAAAGAAAGAAGGTTATCATATGGAACAGAATGTACTGCTTTCCCTGTCCCACATTTCCAAGCGGTTCAAGACGGAACAGGCGCTGAAGGACATCAACATGACCCTGCACCAGGGCGAAATCCTGGGCTTCCTGGGGCCGTCAGGGGCGGGAAAGACCACCACGATCAAGATCATCACCGGACAGCTGCGGCAGACCTCCGGGGAGGCCAGGCTCCTGGGCACGGACTCCTCCAACATCGACGAGTCCATTTACGAAAAAATCGGCGTGGTCTCGGACAACAGCGGCATCTACAAGAAGATGACCGTATGGCAGAACCTCTATGTGTTCGCCGGGATATGGCAGGTGTCCCGGGAGAGGGTGGAGAAGGTGCTGACTCAGGTAGGGCTTGGGGAGCATAGGAACAAACCCGCCGGGAAGCTCTCCAAAGGCCAGACCCAGCGGCTTGTCCTGGCCCGGGCGGTGCTGCACAAGCCCAGGGTCTTATTCCTGGATGAGCCCACCAGCGGCCTGGATCCCTCCACCGCCGTGGCCATCCACCGGATGCTGCTGGAGCTGAAGGAGGAGGGGATGGCAATCTTCCTCACCACCCACAACATGGAGGAGGCCGCGAAGCTCTGCGACAAGGTGGCGCTCCTGCACGACGGCGAGATCGTGGAGTTCGGCTCCCCTCAGGAAATCTGCCTGAAGCACAACCGCAACAAGAAATACAGCGTGCTGCTGGAGGGCGACAGGGAGCTGGTATTGGCCCAGAATCCGGAGAACGTCCGGAAAATCGCCGGGTGGATGGAGCGGGACGAGATCATGCGGATCCATTCCTGTGAGCCCACTTTGGAGACCGTGTTCCTGGAGGTCACAGGGAAAGATCTGAATGTATGAAAAAACATATGGAAAAATCGGGAAAAAGAGTATGAAAAAACGCATGGAAAAGCTTAGGAAAAGCATATGGAAAGGAGTTTACGGACATGAATAGCTTGAATGGAAATGTGCAAACGATGGAAATGGGCGGCTGCCCCGGCGCGCAAAGGGCAGGGAATCTGCATAAACTGGCCGCGGTAGCCCGGATCAAATGGCTGTGCATCAGCCGGAATGCCATGATCATGATAGGGCCGGTGCTGGTCATCGGGATGGTGTATGTATGCAAAATCCTCTATGGAATCAATTCAGGGGGCACGCTGGTGCCGTTTCTGCGAGGGGTCCTTCTGAACATCGGAATCACCATGAACATCTGCGCGGAGGGCTTCATCATGGTGGGCACGTCCATAGCGGAGGAGAAGGAGAGCCATACGCTGCGGGTGCTGATGACATCTTCGATTACGGGAATGCAGTATTTTATCGGCAGTATCCTGTTTCCCTTTGTGATGCTGATGGCGGTGAACTACATCGTGCTCTTCATCAGCGGGATTCCCATGGACATCGTCCCCTGGATTCCCTTTTTCTTTGTGAGCATGGTGGTCTCCCTCACCAGCTGCGTGCTGGGGATGATCGTGGGAATCTGCGCCAAGAACCAGATGAACGCCAATCTGATCTCCTATCCCTTCCTGATGGTGTTCATGATGGTGCCGATATTCGGGAACATGTCGGAGGCGCTCCACAAAATCTCGGGATTCCTGTTCACCGGGGTCATGACGGGGATGACGGAATGCCTGGCGGCAGGGGAGACATATGTGATGTCGCCTTTGGACATGGCGGTGCTGTTCGGGGAGCTGCTGATCAGCGTTCTGGTATTTTTGGTGCTTTATAAGCGGAATGGGTATGAGAAAGATTAGTTTTTTGCAATGCAGAAAACTTGTATATAATTCCTTTTTTTACAGATACTAACTCCACACCGGATGATGACAAAGCGGCTTTGGCGGTTTGTGCTTTCCAGGGCCGTTTTTCGCCGGACGTTTTCAGGCAGAAGGCTTCTGTGAAGGGACTGAAGTCGGACAGAGGTTTAGGTAAACTCGATAAATGGAGGGAATGTATTTATGAAAGCGACAGGAATTGTGAGACGAATAGATGATTTGGGCAGAATAGTCATCCCCAAGGAAATCCGCAGGACTTTGCACATCAGGGAGTCGGATCCCCTGGAGATCTTCACGGACAGGGAGGGACAGGTCATCCTGAAGAAGTATTCTCCCATCGGGGAGATGAGCACTTTCGCCAAGCAGTACGCGGAGAGCCTGGCCCAGGTGTCCGGCCACGCGGCGCTGATTGCGGACAGGGATCAGTTCATCGCGGCGGCCGGGGGCTACAAGCAGATGGTGAACAAGTCCGTCAGCCGCCAGATGGAGGAGAAGATACACAACCGGGAGACCATCATGGCCACCAGGGGAGACCGCAGCTTCATCCCGGTCTGCGATGAGGGCGGGGACGAGTACCAGCACGAGGCCATCGCGCCGATCCTCTGCGAGGGAGACATCATCGGCAGCGTGGTGCTGCTCCAGAACGACAACAAGACCCGCATGGGCGAGGTGGAGCAGAAGCTTCTGCAGTCTGCCGCCGGGTTCCTGGGGAGGCAGATGGAGCAGTAAGGGCAGAACGGGCTGACGGGAGACAAAAACGCATAGGGAGCTGCCGCATGTACGATAGAAGAATCGTATGTGCGGCAGCTTTTGTCATATGAGGAACGTTCTTGCAGTAACCACGATCTGCGCACGCCCCTGACGGTTCTGAAAGGCTATGACGAGCTGCTTCAGGCCGGGGAGGACAGCCAGGTTCGAAGCGTTGCTGTCACCATGGGGAAGCATATCGCCCGCATGGAGCGCTATGTGGACAGCATGAGCCAGCTTCAGCGGCTGGAGGACAGGCAGCCGGAATATCAGCGGATATCCCTTTCGGAGCTCCTGACACAGATAGAGGAAAATACAAATATTATTTGTCGGGAAAACGACAAGAAAATCTGTCTCCGGAATCAGGCGGTCTCCGGGCATTTCCGGCTGGACGGAATGTTCCTGTCTCAGGTGTGCGGCAACCTTGTGGCAAAGGCGGCCCGGTACGCGGACACCCAGGTCACGCTTATCCTGGAGGAGCGGGACGGCGGGCTGGCCCTGACGGTGGCCGATGACGGCCCCGGGTTCGACGAGAAGATGCTCCGGGAGGCATGGAACCCCTATGTCACGGGGGAGGAAAGGCGGGAGGAGCATTTCGGGCTGGGGCTTTATATCTGCAGGCTGCTCAGCGAGCGCCACGGCGGGTGGCTGAAGGTGGAGAACGGCGCCAGCGGCGCAAAAGTGACGGCTTTTTTCAAAAACGGGCTGCTGGGGGCCAACGGTGCGGGGAAGACCACGCTGATGCGTCTGCTGTGCGCCCTGCAGCGCCCCACGGAGGGGCGGATACTGCTGGATGGGAAAACATAGAGAAGCTGGGGGAGGGGTACCGCGGTCTGCTGGGGTATCTGCCCCAGGGCTTTGGATACTATCCTGATTTTCGGGCGATCGATTTCCTGCGGTACATCGCCGCCCTGAAAGGGCTGGAAGGAAAGGCCGGGGAGCGGAGGGCCTGGGAGTTTCTGGAGGAGGTGGGCCTTTCCTGTGAGGCCAGGCACCGGATAAAGACCTTTTCGGGCGGCATGAAGCAGCGGCTGGGGATTGCCCAGGCCATGCTCAACGACCCGCGGATCTTGATTCTGGACGAACCTACCACAGGGCTTGACCCCAAGGAAAGGGTGCGCTTCCGCAACCTGATCAGCGCGTTTTCCAAGGGGCGGATCGTCATCCTTTCCACCCACATCGTGTCGGATGTGGAGTTCATCGCGGAGCGGATTCTGGTGATGAAATCCGGGCAGATCGTCCACTGCGGCAGGCCCGGCGAGATTACCTCGGAAATCCAGGGGCAGGTGTGGGAATGTGCAGTCCCCGCCGGGCATGCGGACAGGTATGTGGCGGAGCTGAACGTGAGCAATCTGCGCAATGAGCGGGACGGACGCACCGTGCTGCGGGTGATTGCCGGGGAACGGCCTATGGGGAACGCGAGGTTAGTTGAGCTTGGCGGCTGGTTTTTCTGCGGGCGGTCAGTCCAAAATCTGAAGAAGTACCGCCGAAGCATCTATTGCCACCTTCCCAAATAAGGAATATAATGGAACCATAGAGACAGACATGGGGCTTGGGCACGGAGACCGGACTTTGCCAGGGGAAGGGAAGCCGTGCCGGAGCAGGTTCCGATACGGAGATGGAGGTGCGCGTATGCAGAATACGATTCGGGAAGCTGTGTTGCAATGTTATGGGGTTCCGCCCGGGAACGTCCGGGGGCTGGGCGGCGGATTCTATGGGAGGGTCTTTCTGGTCTCGCTGGAGGCGGAGCCTTTTTCCGTGGTTCTGAAGCTGTACCTGTTCCCGGGGCTTGCGGCCAGGGAGGCCGAGCAGACCAGGCTGCTGTCGGAGCATTCCCTGCTGAAGATGCCGCGTATCTATAAGGTGCTGGAGAAGGAACAGACAGGACTGCCCATGGACGCGCTTTTCATGGAATACATAGAGGGCGTAAATGCCGGTGACTTCGATGCCGCCGAGCTGCCGGAGACGGCCAGGGACGCTATCGGTGAAAGCATCGTGGACAACCTGATTGGGTACCACCGGGTGGTGAACCCCGAAGGGTTCGGCATCCTGTCCTCCGGGAAGTATTGCCCCAGCTGGCAGGAGTATTATTATCCAATCGCCCGGGGCATTGTGGAAAAGGCCGGGCGGCTTCGGGAGAAAGGGCAGATTTCGGATCAGGTGATGGAGACCTTCCGGCGGTCCATAGAGCAGTTCCGCAATATTTTCCATTTGCCCATTACCCAGGCCAGGCTGATACACGGGGACTACAATACCTGGAACGTGATGCTGGACAGGGACAGGAGCCGGGCGGTGGCCGTGATCGATCCGTTCCACTGCTGCTGGGCGGACAGCGAGTTCGACCTGTATCAGCTGGACAATGCCAACGGCAAGGGCTACGGCCTGCTGGAAAGATATTCCCGGAAGATGCCCCTGAGCGGGAACTTTCAGGCAAAGCGGCGCTTTTACGAGCTCTACACGGAAGTGAGCCATTATCATGACGCCCGGGTAGAGGTGAATTTGGAGGCTGTGGAAGCCCTGGCAGAACGGTTGAGCGATGTGCTGTAGGCACAATATCGATAAAAACAAGAGAGGATTCCTTACAGAATCAGCTGATACACCGAGAACAGGCCGTCGATATGGCTGTAATAAGGCAGAACGCAGCGGAACAGGCTGTAGAGGAAAGCCAGCAGCACATAAGCCATGATGCCGGCACAGAACAGTTTCCCGAGTACTGCTCCTGAGGGCCTGGATATCCATTTTTCCAGCAGGCCGCACAGCTTTTGCACGCCCGTTGTCACGACATACATGAACGGTATCAGCACCGGCAGGATATATCTTCCCTGAGGCTGGAAATCCCATGTGTAAGAGTAAAAGATACTCAGGCCTATGGTAATCAGGCTAAACAGCGCCATGCCGATATAAATGAGCAGCCTTGCCTTTCTGCCGCCGTTCTGCAGGCTTTTTCCCGGATTGGCCCACGCGCTTTTTTCTGCGGGGCACCAGAACCGCTTCGGGAGGAACAGGGCTGCCGCACAGGCCGCCAGCCAGAAGTATCCGTAGAAATGGTAAATCAGCCTGTGGGTGGGGATGCCCATGGCCCCGAACATGGCGATGAAGCTTTTAAAGACGAGAGTGATATAGGATGTTCCGAAAAGCATGTCCGTCAGGGGGATGCCGGCATTCAGATAGGTAAAGCGCGTCAGCGGATTAAAGTCCTCCGTGGCGGTCTGGATGGAGCATTCACGCCTGGCATTCATGGCGATGATGTCGCCGTCATAGAGAAGACCATTGCGTATGAACCACCAGCTGATGCCGGCCAGCACGATGACAGAGATGAAGATGCCCTTGCCCAGCAGGGGGCCCCATTCTATCCATAAGCCTGTCTTCCCGGCAGCGGCGCCATGGGCGGTCTGCGTGCCTGCTTGCTTTCCGATGTGCACATAGTTCAGGGCAAAGACGAGTATGGCTGCCAGGATGATGCCATAGGCATTGTAATAGGACATGGCGCAGAGAATGATGCCGACTGCAAGCAGAATGCAGTCTTTTCTGTCATATCCGGTCCTTTGGGCGCGCAGCAGCGCCAGGCATATGACGGCTACCGCCAGCATGGCCATGGAGTCCGTGTTGATATAGGAATGCAGGAAGATATTCTGCGGCAGGAACACGGTCATGACGGTGAAAGTCCACTGCAGATAAGGATTTTCCCACAATTCCCTGGATATCTGGCGCACAAAATAGGCCATAAGGACGCCGAACACCACATTCACCATTCTGGCCGACACCAAAAGCACATAGCTGTCCGTGGTGAACAGCTTCAGAAAACGCAGCAGAAATCCCTGTATGATATAGGTCAGCATAGGCTGAAAGGCATAAGACGCCCCATATCCGTCCAGCAATACCTCCGGGTCTGCCCCATGGGGCAGATATCCGTGCCTGCATATGAAGCTCACCACCTTGAAGCGATTGACCTCGTCGGGCGGTTCGCCGTAGGACTGCACCATGGCAAAACAGGTGATTGCCGCGAACACTGACAGATAAAATAAGATTTCCGGTACGAGGAAAGTTTTTTTCCCGTTGTTGTGTGATTTCATGGATTGCCTGCTTTCCTTTCTCTTTGGCATGGTAGACTTATTTCCCGCTCATTTCCTCCAGAAGCCGGATTTTGGTGTCATACAGCTTCTGGGACAGGTCCACATATACCTCGTGGGGATTCACCAGACGTTTGGTCTCCTCCCAGAGAGTGTCCAGCTCCCGCTGGCAGTAGGCTCTGATATCCATGACCTTGGGCGAAGTGTAGCAGCACTTGCCGTTCCTGAAAATCTGCTCCATCAGGGGGCGCAGGCGATAGGTGCCGCCTGCCAGCTTTGTCTTCTTCCAGGGTTCCAGGGAGTCGAAGAGCACCAGGTCATCCTCCGCTCGGTATTCCTCCTCAGCCAGGCAGATCAGATCGGCCTTGATTTTTCCGGTATCTTTCTCATAGATGCGGTATATCTTTTTGTCTCCCGGATTGGTAATCTTTTCACTGTTTTCCGATAATTTGATTTTGGGGACGAAATGCCCGTCCGCGCCCCGGATGGCCGCCAGCTTGTAGACGCCGCCGAAAGAGGGATTGTCTTTAGAAGTAATCAGGTTGGTGCCCACGCCCCAGGAGGTGATGGCGGCTCCCTGGGCTTTCAGGCTGTCGATCAGGTATTCGTCCAGGTCGTTGGAGGCAGAGATGACCGCATCGGGGAATCCGGCTCCGTCCAGCATCTTCCTGGCCTGTTTGGACAGATAGGCCAGATCGCCGCTGTCCAGGCGGATGCCGTAGAAGCTTAAGGGAACGCCCGCCTCCCGCATTTCCGTAAAGACACGTATGGCATTGGGGACGCCGGATTTCAGAGTATCATAAGTATCCACCAGCAGGATGCAGGCGGTGGGGTACATGTCCGCGTAAGTCTTGAAAGCGGTATATTCGTCCGGAAAGCTCATGATCCAGCTGTGGGCGTGGGTGCCCTTGACCGGCACATCGAAGAGCTGGCCGCAGAGCACGTTGCTGGTGCCGATGCAGCCGCCGATCATGGCAGCCCTGGCCCCGTACGTGCCGGCGTCCGGCCCCTGGGCCCTGCGCAGGCCGAATTCCATGATACCGTCCCCCTTGGCGGCATAGCAGACCCTGGCCGCCTTGGTGGCAATCAGGCTCTGGTGGTTGATAATGTTCAGGATGGCGGTCTCCACCAGCTGGGCCTCCATGATAGGCGCTATCACCTTGATGACAGGCTCTCTGGGGAACATGACGGTGCCCTCCGGTATGGCGTAGATATCGCCGGAGAACCGGAATGTGCTTAAGTATTCCAGGAAATCCTCCCGGAAGAGCCCTAAGGAAGCCAGATATTCGATGTCCTCCCGGTTAAACCGCAGCTCCTCGATGTACCGGATGACCTGGTCCAGGCCGGCGGAGATGGCGTATCCGCCGCTGCAGGGATTGGTGCGGTAAAAAGCGTCGAAGATGACCGTCTCATTGCGGTCCTTGTGCATGAAATAACCCTGCATCATGGTGAGCTCGTACAGGTCTGTCATTAATGTAAGATTCTGTCTGTCCAAAGTTTCCTCTCTTTCTGCCATGGGAAAGGCTCATGGCGGCAGATGGCCCCACAGTATGTGTCGATTTTTTCCCATCATATAGCATTTGGGCGGGAATTGCAAGGGGAAGTTCTGGCGGCAAAACGGTGTTGCTTTGCATGACAGTTTATAAGTTTAACCTGATTGAGCTGTTGCCCCCCGGATTTGCTGTTGAATATTTGGAGGAAATGTGGTATGATAAGAAAGTATTTTGGTTTGGACAAAATAAATGGAATGCAATGCATCCGTGCACGAAAATCCGTCTCGCAGCCGTGGAATCCGGCATCTTGCCGCGCTGGAAAGGATTCGTTCCAGAGAGGGTTGCAAGTCGGCCGGGACGTTAGGAAAACCGGGGGATGGAAAGAATGGATGAGATACAGAACGGTCTGAAGCAGATTCTGTGCGAACTGCTGAAAGATATGGAAATCCGGGAAAGTATAGCGGAAATCGCGAGGAAGGACAGGGAGCAGGAAGAGGAATTCCGGAAAATAGCCGAAGTGCTGGAGGAAGAAAAAAGGCTTCTGTACCGCCAACTGGAGGAAGCGCAGACCGAATGCGGGAAGCTGCGCGAAGAGTGCCGCAGGCTGATGGAAGAAAACAGGGAAGCCCGCGCCTCCAGGGAAGAAGCGTACCGCATGCTCCGCGGCCGGGAAAAGGACTTCGCGCCGCTGGAAGATATAAAAGAAATCTGGAATGGAATCTCAGGATTGGACGAGAGCCAGAGATTGTACCTGAAGAACCTGTGCGGCTCATGGGACGTGAAGTCCTTTGTGGCTTTGGGAAAGGATAAGAACGGAATCAGGCAGCTGTGGAATTTCATCAGGGACGAAATCATGAATTCGGACAGAAAACCGGAGAACATCCGAGTGCTGTCGGAATATTTTGATTTTTGCATCAGCGTTTATAATATGACCAATATCAGAAAAGAGCGTTATGATAGAATCGAAGTGCCTATAGGCGAGGAATTTGATTCGAGACAGTGGATCAAGACATCGGAAAGCGTAGTGAACGGAGTGGTCATGGCGGTTCTTTTGAATGGCTATAGTACAGAGGACGATGCCATAAAGCCTATAGTGGTGGTACAATAGGGCGGAATCCGAGGGCAGCTGCTGTGCGCCCGGTGGGGGAGGCCTGTGTTTTTGTGCGAGGAATGGATTTTTACTGACTGAGAAAGGAGTATGGATATAAATTATGGGCAACAAATGGAGCATTGCGGAAAGACCCGGAATATGTGAAAGATGCCGTCAACTGGAAACTATCGCACAGAAAATATTTCAATCGCCGAAAGTCTGGACCAATGGATTCATCCGGCTGGTGAGCCTGGAGGGGACATGGTACTACCACAGGGGAACAGGTATTTTTGTTCCGGTGGAACAGGGGTATCTGGAACATGCGTTCGGCACGGATGGAAAGCCGGAGAAAGGCGTAATCCGCCTGAAGACAGGAAATCTGGACTGGGATTATCTGGATGACCTGGAAGCGCAGCAGATTCTGCCGAACCTGGTCGGCCTGAATCTGCCGAAGGTTTCCGGCAAGCACAACCTGAGCGAAATCTGCCAGACCGCAACTATTTTCTTAAAGGGCGGAAAGGTATATGACGGAAAATGCAGGGGCATACGTTTTCTGCAGAATAATGAGAAGGCGACAGTCCTGCAGATCTGTCATGTCGAGAATGCATACAGCGGGAGAGTACATAAAGACCAGAAAAGCGATTCATGGCGTTACGATATCTATCTCTGGGCGAGGATTGGCGTGGTTCCGGCTGTATTGTGCAATATCAAGGAATGCTGGAATACAATACAGTTTTTGAGAGATAATTTTAATGACATTGATTTTACGGATTATGTCCTGCAAGGGGAGAAGACGGAAAGCGGGACGGCACCGGAATCCGCGGGGGCGGTTAGTGAGGCGGCCTCGGCGGATAAGGATATGGTCGGAGCGGCAGAAGCAAAGATGAGGGATGGCGCCGTCCTGAAGCCGGAGGAGAAAGCGCAGCCGGAATCTGCAGAGGCGGCAGTGCCGGGGCCTGCTGCAGAGCCGGAGTCCCGGGAGGAGCTGGAGCCGGCAATGGCAGAGGCCGAAGTTCGGGAGGAGCTGGAGCCGGCAATGGCAGAGGCCGAAGTTCGGGAGGAGCTGGAGCCGGCAATGGCAGAGGCCGAAGTTCGGGAGGAGACGGAATCTCGAGAGGAGCTGAAGTCAGCGGAAACGAGGCCTGCTGTGGAGCCGGAATCCCGAGAGGAGCCGAAGTCAGCAGTGCCGCAGCTTTCTGCAGAAGCCAAAGCCCGGGAGGAGTCAAAAGCAGCAGAGCCAGGGCCTGCTATGGGGCCGGAATCCCGAGAGGAGCCGAAGTCAGCAGCGTTGCAGTCCTTTGCAGAAGTCGAAGCTCGGGAGGAGCCGAAAGCCGTAGAGTCGGAGTCTGCTGTGGAGTCGGAATCCCGAGAAGAGCCGAAGTCAGCAGTGCCGCAGTCCTTTGCAGAAGCCAAAGCCCGAGAGGAGTCGAAAGCTGTAGAAGCTGAGATTTCCATGGGGACAGAATCCCAAAAGGAGGAGCCGGGGGCGGCAATGCCGAAATCCCAAGGGGAAGCCGCAGGACAAGCGCAAAGGAAAGGCTTCGGAGAGGATAAAGCGGTATCCGAATCGATTGTTGAGTCCAGGGAAGTCGCTGGGCTGAAGTCGGAAAAGCAGAAGGAACCAGGGATTCCTGTGAGCCCGGAAATCGCTGCGGAGCCAGGGATAGCTGAGAATCCGGAAGCCGCTGCAGAGTCGGGTATCCTGGAAGAGCCAGCGGAGGCACCCCGGACGGATCGGAAGAAACCCGCAGCCACAGAAGAGGAAAAGGGAGTCAATCCCGCAGAGCCGGAATGCTCTGAGGAACAGAGCGTTCCCGGCAGGGAAGAAACCACCGAAGGGCAGGACGGCCAGGAATCGGAGAGACAGACAGAACAAAGTGGGAGAGTAGAGGAAATGGGGATTGTGCGGGGACAGGACGAAATACAGCAGTTGCTGGATTGCGATAAGAACAGATGCCGTTTGGAACCTTACGACAGGGACATACTGTATGATATCATAAGGGGACATTGGGAATTAGTCCAGGAAGGGGAAAAGTATTGCGATGACAGCGGGCAGGAACTGATACCCAGGGATCCGAGGCTGGATATCAGGGAGGGCGTCATAGGCATCGACTTTGGGACCAAGAGCACCGTAGTGGTTCGGCAGGACGCCACCAACCGGATTGTCCCGCTTCGCATCGGTACGGGAAATCTCAGCAGCGAAGTGAAAGAGGAGGATTTTGAAAATCCTTCCATCATTGAATTCATAAATGTGGAGAAATTCCTGGAGGACTATCAGAAAGAAGCCGGAAGGCCCCATACTTCCTGCAACGATGTCCTCGTCTCCTACGATGCGTACGAGGATTTCCGGAACTGCAAACCGGAGGACTTCTGTGCGTATTTCAGGGAACTGAAGCAGTGGGCAAACCGCGAAAAAGGAAATGTGGTCGTCAAGGACAAGCAGAAAGCGGAGTACACCCTGGGCGCGAAAATAGAAGAAGCCGCATGCGTAGTCAACCCCATTGAGCTCTACGCCTACTATATCGGTCTTGCCATCAACAATATGCGCAATGGTATCTATTTGAAATACCTGATGACCTTTCCTGTGGGGTATGCGAAGGAGACAAGGGATTTCATCGCCGAGAGCTTTTATGAAGGCATCAAGAAGTCGCTGCCCTCCAGTGTCATAAACGACAGGGAGTGCATGGAGCAGTTCAAAGTGGAGCTGGGCATCAGCGAACCGGCGGCATATGCCGTCACGGCACTGGAACAGAGCAATCTGGAGCCTGAGGACGAGACACAGCGGAGGATGTACGGAATCTTCGACTTCGGCGGAGGCACCACGGACTTTGACTTCGGAATCTGCAGGGGAGCCACGGAGGAAGAGTACGAAGAAGAGGCGTATGACTACGTACTGGAATGCTTCGGGGCGGACTCCGATGTGACGCTGGGAGGCGAGAACATACTGGAGCTGATAGCATACCAGGTCTATCAGAGGAACCTGGACATGCTCCGTGAGAAGAAAATCACCTTAACGCTGCCTCTGGGGGAGAAAGGCTTTGCGGGAAGCGAGACGCTGCTGATTAATTCCCAGATTGCCAGGAGAAACATGGCGATTCTGAAGGAAGAGCTTCGCCCCCTGTGGCACCAGGAGCAGGGATGGAGGAAGAAGTATCAGCTGGAGGGCGATTCCCAGAATGAGGTGGACAAAGAGGGGATGGTAGTTTCCCTGTACAATATGGACGGCGAGCCGGTGCCCCAGTGCGTCCTGGAGTTTTCCAGCCAGGAGCTGATGGAGATACTGAAGAACCGGATACAGAAGGGGATAGACAGCTTTTTCCAGTGCATGATCAAAGTATTCCAGAACAGAGAGGATGTCACGGCGGAGGATGATATCATTTATATTTTCCTGGCAGGGAATGCCAGCAAGTCCGTCTTCGTAAGGGAACTGTTCCAGAGGAAGATAGAGGAATATTACTCCAAATCCAAGAAGACCTCCGAGGGAATGGAGAATGTATCTTTTGTGCTGATCGATCCCCTGACCGGAGAAAACGAAAGAGGCGGCGGATATGTGCCGAACGCCAAGACCGGCGTGGCATACGGCCTGTTGAAGAGCAGGGACGGAAGTTCCATTAAGATAATCAAGAACCATGAAACCGACGCCCTGCAGCAGTCCCGTTTCCACTACTATCTGGGCAGAGACCACAGGCACTGCTTTGACTGCAGATTCTCTCCCGCGGAGATTGCATATAAGAAATGGGTTCCGTTCCAGAAGGCGTCAAAGAGCGTGGTGCGCATCTACTACACCAACAATCCCATGGCGGACTCCAAGATGGAACAGCTGCCCGTCGCGGATGTCCCTTATAAGGAGATCAGCATTGATGTGACAGAGGGAGCCTCCCTTTTCATACGGACAGTAGAGCCGGATGTGGTGGAATACGCAGTAGCGAAGGACGCGGAGGACATCTCGGAGAACGAAATCAGGAAATGCCTTTTTGACTGAGAGGGCATCCATGCCGCTGCCCGCCGTGCTGTGAGAGGGAAAACGAGGCAAGCCCTTGACAAATAAAAAAGCCTTGGCTATAATAGTTAAAGCAAGAACCAAAAGACAGACAGTAAATGCCATGACGAAGAGAGTAACTGTTCCGGGAAAGCCCCAGCGAGCCGGTGAGGGTGTGAGACCGGCGCCAGTAGAGAGACAGCGAAAATCACTTCCGAGCAGCCGGGACAAAAGGATGGCGCAGGCGCGCCCCCAGTAGCCGCGGACGGCATCCCGCCGTTAGAAGGGAGACGCATGACTTCCGCGTGGGCTTCCATGCAGGAAAGTGCGGTGTAACAGGTGGTGAAACGAATGCGCAGGCTTCGTCCTATTACGGGACGGAGCCTTTTTGTATGAAAACAGTCAAAGAAAAGCCCCGCCAGGGCGACCACCAAAATCCAGAATCAGGAGAATCAGGAGAAACAGGAAAGGAAGCGCGACAATGTACAAACAGGTTTCAGCAAATGTAAGCACGGTAGAACGTGAAAAAGAAGTAGAGAAATTCTGGCGGGAGAACCAGATTTTCCGAAAGAGCATCGACAGCCGCAGGGAAGGCCCGGTCTACACCTTCTACGACGGCCCGCCCACGGCCAACGGCAAGCCCCACATCGGCCATGTGGAGACCCGCACCATCAAGGACATGATCCCCAGATACCGCACCATGAAAGGCTGCATGGTGCCCCGGAAAGCCGGCTGGGACACCCACGGCCTGCCCGTGGAACTGGAGGTGGAGAAACTCTTAGGGCTGGACGGCAAGGAGCAGATTGAGGAGTACGGCCTGGCTCCTTTCATCGACAAGTGCAAGGAGAGCGTCTGGAAATACAAGGGCATGTGGGAGGAATTCTCCGGCTCCGTAGGTTTCTGGGCGGACATGGACGACCCTTACGTGACCTACCATGACGACTACATCGAGTCCGAGTGGTGGGCCCTGAAGACCATCTGGGACAAAGGGCTCCTGTACAAGGGCTTCAAAATCGTGCCCTACTGCCCCCGCTGCGGCACTCCTCTGTCCAGCCACGAGGTGGCCCAGGGCTACAAGGCGGTGAAAGAGCGCTCCGCCATAGCCAGGTTCAAGTGCGTGGGCGAGGATGCCTTTTTCCTGGCATGGACTACGACCCCGTGGACATTGCCCTCCAACGTGGCTCTGTGTGTGAACCCGGACGAGACCTATGTAAAGGTAAAAGCCGCGGACGGCTACACCTATTACATGGCCCAGGCCCTGCTGGACACCGTCCTGGGCAGCCTGGCGGAAGAGGGGAAGGAAGCCTACGAGGTTCTGGAGACCTGCAAGGGAACCGACCTGGAATACAAGGAGTACGAGCCGCTGTTCGCCTGCGCGGGGGAGGAGGCTTCCCGGCAGAACAAGAAGGCCCACTACGTCACATGTGACACCTATGTCACAATGTCCGACGGTACCGGCATCGTGCACATCGCCCCCGCTTTCGGTGAAGACGACGCAAATGTAGGCAGAAAATACGGCCTGCCTTTGGTGCAGTTCGTGGACGGCAAAGGCCATATGACCGCGGAGACGCCCTATGCCGGGAAATTCGTCAAGGACGCGGATCCGGATATCATCCGGGATCTGGACAAGGAGGGAAAACTGTTCTCCGCGCCCAAATTTGAGCATGACTATCCCTTCTGCTGGCGCTGCGACACGCCCCTGATCTATTACGCCAGAGAGTCCTGGTTCATCAAGATGACTGCGGTGAAGGACGACCTGGTGCGCAACAACAAGACCATCAACTGGATTCCGCCCACCATCGGCGAGGGGCGTTTCGGCAACTGGCTGGAGAACATCCAGGACTGGGGCATCTCCAGGAACCGCTACTGGGGCACGCCCCTGAACATCTGGGAGTGCCAGTGCGGCCACACGGAATCCGTGGGCAGCAGGGAAGAACTTGTGACTTTGACCGGGGACGGGAAAGCCAGGACAGTGGAGCTGCACCGCCCCTACATCGATGAAGTGACCTTCCCCTGCCCCAAATGCGGCAAGACCATGAAGCGTGTGCCGGAGGTGATCGACTGCTGGTTCGACTCCGGGGCCATGCCCTTTGCCCAGCACCACTATCCTTTTGAGAACAAAGACTTGTTCGAGCAGCAGTTCCCGGCGAACTTCATCTCCGAGGCCGTGGACCAGACCAGAGGATGGTTCTACTCCCTGTTAGCGGAGTCCACCCTGCTCTTCAACAAGGCCCCTTACGAGAATGTCATCGTGCTGGGGCTGGTGGCGGACGAGGACGGCCAGAAGATGAGCAAGTCCAAGGGCAATGTGGTGGATCCTTTCGAGGCCCTGGCCCAGTACGGCGCGGACGCCATCCGGTGGTACTTCTACACCAGCGCCGCCCCCTGGCTGCCCAAGCGCTTCTCCGGCAAGACCGTGCTGGAGGGACAGCACAAGTTCCTGGATAAGCTCTGGAACACCTATACCTTCTTCGTGCTGTACGCCAACATCGACGGGTTCGATGCGTCAAAATATACATTGGAATACGAAAAACTGCCCGTGATGGACAAGTGGCTTCTGTCCAGGCTGAACACCGTGGTGGGACAGGTGGACGCGGATCTGGACAAATACCGCATCCCCGAGGCCGCCAAGGCGCTGCAGGACTTCGTGGAGGAGATGAGCAACTGGTACGTGCGCCGCAGCCGTGAGCGCTTCTGGGCAAAAGGCATGGAACAGGACAAAATCAACGCCTACATGACCCTGCACACGGCGCTGGTGACAGTGTGCAAGGCCGCCGCCCCGATGATTCCCTTCATGACAGAGGAAATCTACCGGAACCTGGTGTGCTCCTGCGACGCTTCCGCGCCGGAGAGCGTCCATCTGTGCGATTTCCCGGCTGCGGAAGAACGCTTCATCGACAAGAAGTTGGAGGCGGACATGGAGGAGGTGCTGGAGGCCGTGGTATTGGGCCGCGCCTGCCGGAATGCCGCCGCAATCAAGAACCGCCAGCCCATCGCCAGGATGTACGTGAAGATGGGAGCCGGCGGACAGAACGGCTCCGCAGCCGCAGCAGACTCCGCTAAGGGAACCGTGGGCCTGGACAGCTTCTACACCACCATCATCCAGGACGAGCTGAACGTAAAGGAAGTAGTCTACACCGAGGACGTGCGGGACTACACCACCTACACCTTCAAGCCCCAGCTGCGCACGGTAGGCCCCAAGTACGGCAAGCAGCTGGGCGGCATCCAGAAGACCCTGGCCGCCCTGGACGGCAACGCCGCCATGGACGAGCTGAACAAAGAAGGAAAGCTTAGCTTCGAAGTGAACGGAGCGAACGTGGAACTGACAAAAGATGACCTGTTAATCGATATGACCCAGAAGCCTGGCTACGTGTCCCAGGAGAACGGGAAGATGACAGTAGTGCTGGACACTAACCTGACGGAAGAGCTGATCGAGGAGGGCTTCGTCTACGAGCTGATCAGCAAGATTCAGACCATGCGCAAGGACGCGGGCTTCGAGGTCATGGACCACATCAAAGTGTCCGTGAACGGAAACGGGAAGCTGGCAGCAATCGCCGCCGACAACAAAGATTCCATCTCCGGCAAGGTATTGGCCGAGGAACTGACATCCGAAGCCGACTTCGCCGTGGCGAAGGAATGGAACGTGAACGGCGAGAAGGTCACCATCGCTGTGGAGAAAGTGTGAATAGGAGAGGAATGGGATGATGCTTCGGACAGAGGAGTCGCAAGTGGAAAAAATCCATGAATGCTGCAGCATCGTGGACAGGCCGTCAATGCGGCTTGTGGGAATCGAAGTGCCGGTGAATTTCGAGAGCCGGAGCTATCTTGGCAGGCAGCTGAATGACTATGACATTGCAAAGAAGTATATCATGGATGGGACGATTTCCTTCCTGGCGAAAACTCTTGGAGTGGCCCTGGCGGACACGGAGATTGTCAGCACACGGCATCAGGTAAAACGGGACGGCAATTATCATGTAGTCATAGGAATCCCTGTGGATGGCGGGAAGGAATTGCCCCTGTTCCTGCCGGAGCATACGGCAGAGCTGGTTCTTCCTGCCTGCCGCTATGCGAAGATGGAAATCAATGAACAGAAGCAGCCGGGCCGCAGAGGATACGAGGAACGGATGGCTGCGGATGAATACTTTATCGGCAGCTTTCGGCAGGAGACGGGGTATGTGTATGATGCCGGAGCCTGTCCCATGAATACTTGGGACGAAAGGGGAAATCTGCTGACCAAATACGAGCCTGTCCGCAAAGCGGCAGGGGAAGCGGATCGGTTCGCGTCCCTGGAATGCATGCCTGTGCTGCTGCCGCCCATGAAGATTGCTTGCTGTACGCGGCCTCACGGCGATGAGGAAGACGGCTGCATCTTCGACTTCTTCCAGGTTCAGGGACAGGTATTCGCCTCGGAGGCAGCCAGGTTTTATCATGACAGCGACTATTATGGCTTTCCGGTTGACCATGGGGACAGCTATATGAGCTGCTTTGGCTGCCGCGTCAGCTTCTTTGAGGGGCTGCCGGATTGTGTGGAGAAGATTACGCTTCCTGGCGGGGAGTATGTCCACATCACGCAGAAGGAGTTCAATGGAGACAATCCTTCCATTCCTTATGAGGCGGCTTTCGGGCATATGGACTGCCTGTATTTCAAGGCTCATCCGGAATATGAATTCGACTCCGCCCGGAAAGTGGTCGCCCGGTTCCGGCAGGGGAACTGCGCTTCTGTGTTCGTACCGGTGCGCCCCCGCGGGCAGATGTGAACACCCCGCCCCAGGCGAAGAGCATCCAATATTTTGAGGAATTTTCTGTGTAAAATGAATAGGAGAGACTAGGCCGGTTCAAAAAAGTATAAGCCTTTTGTGGGAATGCCATCATGTGGTTTCGGAAATTTGTTCTCTAAATTTGTGCAAAAAGCAGTTGGAATGGCTGGTGAATTTTGGTATAATAAAAGGCAGTCGGGCTGTAAAGCCGATGCATTGATATTTGGTTTTAATATAGAGGGAGAAAGAAAGGAGAAGACCGTGAAGAACAAGAACACGACAGATGCTGCTGTGGCGGAAAAGCAGGCAGGCACACAGGAAGCGTCGGAAAAAAAGTCCACATTTGACAAAGAGCTTTTTAAGAGAAGTGTCCTGTATAATGTCATGAATATGTACCGTAAGACTCTGGAGGAGGCCACGCCCCAGCAGATTTTCCAGGCGGCAGCCTACTCTATCAAGGACAGGGTCATCGGCAACTGGATGAATACCCAGAAAGCCTATGACAAAGAAGACCCCAAGATGGTATACTATATGTCCATGGAATTCCTGATGGGACGTGCTTTCGGCAACAACATGGTGAATCTGCAGGCCTATGAAGGCGCCAAGGAGGTGCTGGAAGAGCTGGGCGTGGACATCAATGTGCTGGAGGACCAGGAGCCGGACGCGGCGCTGGGCAACGGAGGCCTGGGGCGTCTGGCCGCATGCTTCCTGGATTCCCTGGCCACTTTGGGATATCCCGCCTACGGCTGCGGCATCCGCTACCGCTACGGTCTGTTCAAGCAGAAGATTGAGAACGGTTTTCAGATAGAGATTCCGGACGACTGGCTGGCCGAGGGCAATCCTTTCGAGCTGCGCAGGCCGGAGTACGCCAAGGAAGTGAAATTCGGCGGCTATGTCACCATGCGCACCGATGAGAACGGAAAGAACCGGTACGTGCAGGAAGACTACCAGGTAGTTAAGGCTATCCCCTATGACATGCCCATCGTGGGATACGGCAACGGCATCGTCAATACCCTGCGGGTGTGGGATGCGGAGTCCATGGGCGGCTTCCAGCTGGATTCCTTCGACAAGGGCGACTACAGCAAGGCAGTAGAGCAGGAGAACCTGGCCAGAAACCTGGTGAATGTCCTCTACCCCAACGACAACCACTACGCGGGCAAGGAGCTGCGCTTAAAGCAGCAGTATTTCTTCATTTCCGCCTCTGTCCAGGAAGCAGTGGACAAATATATGCGGAAGCACAGCGATATCCGCCGCTTCCATGAGAAAGTGACCTTCCAGCTCAACGATACCCATCCTACGGTGGCCATCCCGGAGCTGATGCGCATCCTTCTGGACGACTATGATTTGACCTGGGACGAGGCCTGGGAAGTCACCACCAAGACCTGCGCCTACACCAATCACACCATCATGGCGGAGGCATTGGAGAAATGGCCCATCGACCTGTTCTCCAGGCTGCTTCCCAGGGTATACCAGATTGTGGACGAGATCAACCGCAGGTTCATCCGTCAGATTGAGGAGAAATACAGAGGCGTCCATGGCGTGGACGTACAGGAGAAAATCCGCAAGATGGCCATCCTCTACGATGGACAGGTGAAGATGGCCCATATGGCTATCGTGGCCGGATACTCTGTCAACGGCGTGGCCAGGCTCCACACGGAGATTCTGAAGCACCAGGAGCTGAAGGATTTCTACGAGATGTTCCCGGAGCGCTTCAACAACAAGACCAACGGCATCACCCAGCGCCGTTTCCTGCTCCACGGCAATCCCCTGCTGGCCGATTGGGTCACCTCCAAGGTGGGCGACGGCTGGATTACGGATCTGCCCCAGATTGCGGGCATCAAGGTCCTGGCGGAGGACAAGAAGGCTCAGAAGGAGTTCATGGAAATCAAGTACCAGAACAAGCTGCGCCTGGCGAAATATATCAAAGAGCACAACGGCATCGAAGTGGATCCCAACTCCATCTTCGACGTACAGGTAAAGCGTCTCCATGAGTACAAGAGGCAGCTGATGAACATCCTCCATGTGATGTATCTGTACAATGAGCTGAAGGCCCATCCGGAGATGGAGTTCTTCCCCAGGACATTCATCTTCGGGGCCAAGGCCGCGGCGGGCTATAAGAACGCCAAGCTCACCATCAAGCTGATCAACGCGGTGGCGGAAGTGGTGAACAACGACGCTTCCATCGGCGGCAAAATCAAGGTGGTATTCATCGAGAACTACAATGTGTCCAACGCGGAGATTATCTTTGCCGCGGCGGATGTGTCCGAGCAGATTTCCACCGCCAGCAAGGAGGCCTCCGGCACGGGCAACATGAAGTTCATGCTCAACGGCGCCCTGACTTTGGGCACCATGGACGGCGCAAATGTGGAGATCGTGGAAGAGGTGGGAGAGGAGAACGCGTTCATCTTCGGCCTGTCCTCCGATGAGGTCATCAATTACGAAAACAACGGCGGCTACGATCCCATGCAGATTATGGGCAGCGACAAGGACATCCACAAGGTGCTGACCCAGCTGATCGACGGAACCTATGACAAGGACAAGGAGCTGTTCCGCACCCTGTACAATTCCCTGCTGAACACCCTGTCCACCTCCAGGGCGGACACCTACTTCATCCTGAAGGACTTCAAGCCCTATGCGGAGGCGCAAAGACAGGTGGAGGCAGCCTACAGAGACCGCGAGGGCTGGGCGAAGAGCGCCATCCTGAACGTGGCCTGCTCCGGCAAGTTCACTTCCGACAGGACCATCCAGCAGTATGTGGATGAAATCTGGCATCTGGACAAGGTGACTCTGTAAACTGGAGAAATAGAAGTGTCTTATTTGAATAAAAAGGATAAAATGTTGCGAAGGCGTGCGATCGGGCACGCCTTTGCAATAATATGCCTGCTGGGCCTGGCCGCTCTCACGGGCTGCGGCAATGCCGGTGAGGGAGGCCAAAAGGAAGGGACGGGGCCTGGTGGAGCCTGGGAGAAGCATATCACGGAGGAGACTGTCCGGCTGAAGGGAATCGAGGGGGAGTATACCCTGCTGTTTTTGACGGATACCCATGCAATCGTCCAAAGCCAGGGGGCTTCGGAGCAGGAGGAGGCCAACGAGGAGGCCCGGTATCCCACCTTTTTCAATGAGGAAGGGGTGCCGTCAGCGGAGCAGTTCCCGGAGTGGGTCCGGTATGCCAATGAGAACGGGGTGGATGCCGTCCTGCTGGGCGGAGACATCATCGACACGCCCTCGGAAGCCAATCTCAGGTGGCTGGAAGAGCAGCTGGGGCAGCTGGACATGCCCTATCTGTATGTCAATGGCAACCACGACTGGACCTATCCCTGGGAGTATATGACGGAGGCGGGGAAGGAGGCCTATCTGCCTTTGCTGGAGCCGTTCATGCAGGATAATACGGTGATTCACTCACTGGATTTCGGAGAATTCACGGTGGTGGGCATTGACGACAGCCCGGGCCAGGTGGAGGTTGGCGTGTTCCCGGCATATGAGGAGATTCTGGCAGAGGGCAGGCCTGTGATTGTCCTGGCCCATGTGCCCTTCATGACCCAGTCGGTGCTGGGGAAGGCCAGGGAAGCCTGGAGCAGCCCGACGGTGATTGGGGCGGGTAATTACGGCGGGATATACCCCAATGAGGATTCGGAGCGGTTCGTGAGCCTGACCACGGCTGCGGACAGCCCGGTGGAGCTGGTGCTGGCGGGCCATGTCCATTTTTATGACAGGGATGTCATAGAAGGAGAAAGACAGGTGCTGCAGCTGGTAGGAGGAGCCGGGTTCCAGGGGAATGCCATACTGGTTCATATCACCGGCGGCGAATAAAAGAGGGGCATATGTGGTTTTCTGGTATCTGGGGTTATTAAAAAAGCATATCAAGTAAAAACGAAGAAAGGAACCGACTATATGGTAAAATTGATGCAAGGCGGCGCGTACCTCCTCAACGGCAGGGAGATCATCGCCGATACGCCCGAGGCGCAGCAGGCGCTTCGCGGCAGGACCGGAAAGGATATCACCAGAGAGGAAGCGTCAAAACAGACGATTTGTTACGGAATCCTGGAGAGCCACAACACCTCCGGCGACATGGACAAGCTGAAAATCAGGTTCGACAAGCTCACCAGCCACGACATCACATTCGTGGGCATCATCCAGACCGCCAGGGCCTCAGGGCTTGAGAGATTCCCCATGCCCTACGTGCTCACCAACTGCCACAATTCCCTGTGCGCCGTAGGCGGCACCATCAATGAGGACGACCACATGTTCGGCCTCTCCTGCGCCAAGAAGTACGGCGGCGTCTATGTGCCCCCGCATCAGGCCGTCATCCACCAGTATGCCAGGGAGATGCTCTCCGGCGGCGGACAGATGATCCTGGGTTCCGACTCCCACACCCGCTACGGCGCGCTGGGCACCATGGCCGTGGGCGAGGGCGGCCCGGAGCTGGTGAAGCAGTTGCTGAACCAGACCTATGATATAGGCAGGCCCCAGGTGGTGGGCGTGTATCTGACGGGAGAGCCCGTGAAGGGCGTGGGCCCTCAGGACGTGGCCCTGGCCATCATCGGCGCCGTGTTCGGGAACGGCTATGTGAAAAATAAAGTGATGGAGTTCGTAGGCCCCGGCGTGGCATCCTTGAGCGCGGACTTCCGCATCGGCATCGACGTGATGACCACGGAGACTACATGTCTGTCGTCAATTTGGGAGACAGACGAGGAGATTGAGAACTTCTATGAAATCCACGGGCGCAAAGGCGACTACAGGAAGCTGGCCCCCGGGGAAGTGGCTTATTATGACGGCATAATCCAGGTAGACCTGTCCAAGGTGCGTCCCATGATTGCCATGCCCTTCCATCCCAGCAATACCTACACCATAGAGGAGCTGAACGCCAATCTCACGGACATCCTGGAGGAGACGGAAAAACGCGCGCTGGTGAGCCTGGGCGGGGCAAAGGCCGCGGACGGCTCGCCGCTGGAATTCCATTTAAAGGACAAGGTGAAGAACGGGAAGTTCATGGTAGAGCAGGGCATCATCGCGGGCTGCGCAGGCGGCGGCTTCGAGAACATCTGCGCCGCGGCGGACATCCTGAAGGGCAGCTCCATCGGCTCCGACAGCTTTACCTTAAGCGTGTACCCGGCCTCCATGCCTGTCTACATGGAACTGGTGAAGAACGGCTGCGCGGCGACGATCCTGGAGACCGGAGCCGTCATGAAGACCGCTTTCTGCGGCCCCTGCTTCGGCGCGGGGGACACCCCGGCCAACAACGCCTTCAGCATCCGCCACTCCACCCGGAACTTCCCCAACAGGGAGGGAAGCAAGCTCCAGAACGGCCAGATTTCCTCCGTGGCCCTGATGGATGCCCGCTCCATCGCCGCCACAGCGGCCAACAAGGGCGTGCTGACCCCGGCCACGGACTTCGACGGGGAGATCGGGAAATACAAATATCATTTCGACAGCAAAATATACGCCAACCGCGTCTTCGATTCCAAGGGCGTGGCCGACCCTGACGTGGAAATCCAGCTTGGGCCCAACATCAAGGACTGGCCCCAGATGGGGGCGCTGCCGGAGAACCTCCTGCTACAGGTGGTCAGCGAGATCCACGACCCTGTCACCACCACGGACGAGCTGATTCCCTCCGGGGAGACCTCCTCCTACCGCTCCAATCCCCTGGGGCTGGCGGAGTTCACCTTAAGCCGCAAGGATCCGGAATATGTGGGCCGTGCCAAGGCAATCCAGAAGGCGGAGAAGGCCCGCATGGCCGGAGGGCACCCCTGCCAGGAGCTGCCCATCCTGAAGGAGCTGATGGGCGTGATCAAGGGGCAGTACCCGGAGGCCAACCACTCCAACACGGGCTTCGGCTCCACCATCTTCGCCGTGAAGCCCGGGGACGGCTCCGCCAGGGAGCAGGCCGCCTCCTGCCAGAAGGTGCTGGGGGGCTGGGCCAATATCGCCAATGAATACGCGACGAAGCGTTACCGCTCCAACCTGATCAACTGGGGCATGCTGCCCTTCCTGATCGAAGAGGGAGAGCTGCCCTTTCAGAACCTGGACTATCTCTTCCTCCCGGGCATCCGTAAGGCCGTGGAGGAGAAGGCGGAGACGATTGTGGCCTGCCGGGTGGGCAGAGATGGGCTGAGGGCCTTTGAACTGCGGCTGGGAGAGCTCACCGACGAGGAGCGTCAGATTATCCTGAAAGGCTGCCTGATCAATTACAACCGGGTGGATTAAGGACAGGCGCGGCCCGGACAGCGGCTCAAATAGCTTCTAAAACCGGGAAGTGGAAAGCATAGTAAGCATGGAAAGGCGGTGGACACAATGCTGATAAAGCCAAGGGAGATGACATTCCCATCGGGAGAGCGGGTGACAATCAGGAGCGCGGTAGCGGAAGATGCGGAGTCTCTGTGCATCCATCGGATGATTACATCATCGGAAACCGATTTCATGGCCAGGTATCCCGAGGAGTGCAATATGGACATAAATGTCATGCAGGCCAATCTGACGGAAATCGCGGAGAGCCCCAAATGCTATATGGTGACGGCGTTTCTGGAGGAGCGGGTCATCGCGGACCTGGGGGTATCTTATGTCCGCAGCCATCAGAAATACCGCCACAGGGCATACATGGGCATTTCCATCCAGGAGCGCTACTGCAACCTGGGCCTTGGCAGCATCCTGGTGGAAATCGCGCTGAACCAGGCGCGGGAAAACAGATTTGAGCAGATGGAGCTGGGGGCGTTCGCGGACAACGCCCGGGCCATCCGCCTGTATGAGAAATACGGTTTCCGGCAATATGGAATCCAGCCCAGGGCATTTAAGCTGAAAGACGGCTCATACCATGACGAAGTGATCATGGTTAAGATGCTGTGAACCCTTCGTGGGAGTGAACACAGACTGGATAGAATGGCTCATGAACTTGTAAATTCCAAAAAAGGATGATAAGCTGAAAGCCAGGTGGAGGACGGCATGGGGCCAAAAAGGCAGAGGAAGACAAAAAGCCGTGCTCAGAACAGGAGAGAAAGATTATGGAGCATGGGAATCAGGAAATCGGTCTGAAGAAAGGACCTTATCTGCAGTTGCCGGTGAAAGATGGCATCACCATTATGTGGGAGACCAGTGAGTCCGTGCCTGGCTATGTCAGGGTGTATCAGGCCACGAACCGGCAGAAGCCTGACCGCAGCCGGCCATGCGGGCAGTTTTCCTGCGGGGCGGACAGGATGCACAGGGTACAGGTCACAGGGTTAGAAGCCGGGAAGAACTATTGCTATGAACTGGTGTCGGAGGATGGGACGGCCCTTACGGAATGCTTCCCTTTCTGCACGGCGCCAAAGGAGGATGCGGCAATCCGTTTCGTGCTGACCGCGGAATATGGCGGCAGCAGCGCTCCTGATGGCATTTATGCCCGGCCTCTGATTGAGCTGATGGGATATGAGCACCCTGACTTCCTGCTTTCTGTGGGGGACATGGTCAACGACGGAACACAGGAGGAGGCCTGGAATACCTATATTTTCGGGCCTTTTGCCGCATTGCTGCGCAGCACGTCTTTTTATCCCTGCATCGGGAACCATGAGGTGGGGGACAAGATTGCGAATGGGCGGCAGCCGGAGATATATGCTTATTACAATCAATATTTTGCCATGCCCCATTACTATTCCTTTGATTACGGTTGTGCCCACTTCTGCGTGTTAGACGCGCCTAACTTATGCCCTTATGAGGATTTGGTGAGTTACATGCCAAAATTGCCGGAGGACTACAGGGAATCGGAACAGTTCAGATTCCTGGTACAGGACTTGGCGGCCTGCGATAAGCCCTGGAAATTTGTCGTTTTTCATTATCCGCCGTATACCTCATCCTACGTGGATGTGCCGGCTTTGCAGGTGCTGGCTCCGATTCTGGAGCAGTATGGGGTGGATATCGTCTTTAACTCCCATGCCATTCTGTATGACCGCTCCCACCCGATTGCCGGAGGGAAAGTCGCACCGGTGGGTGTGCGGTATATTCTGGTAGGGGGATTTGAGAAGTTTGACGACTGGTTTCCTCCTAGGCTGAATGGTTTCTCAGCCCGGAGCGTCGGCAACCGGCCCGGTTATGTGCGGGTTGCGCTCACGCCTTACCGGCTGGAGCTACAGGCAATTGATTATGAGGGGAAGCTGTTTGATGTGCTGAATATAGATAAAAAATGATAAAAACCGGGACTGGTCGTATAGGTGCAGGAAGCAGGGATAGAACGATGCTTCCTGCACTGCGGGGAGTTTCATTTGCGGATGTTATGCTTCCGTCATATAAGGATAAGCGATGGCGCTGGAGGGGCAGAAGCTCTCTTTCACCGTGTGCGCGCTGACCCAGCGGATCATGTTCAGGGCCGTGCCCGCCTTGTCATTGGTGCCGGAAGCCCTGGCACCGCCGAAAGGCTGCTGTCCAACCACTGCGCCGGTACATTTGTCGTTTATGTAGAAGTTGCCGGAGGCGTTGCGGAGCGCCCGCTCCATTTTCACGATGACCTCTCTGTCCTGTGCGAAGATAGCGCCGGTGAGAGCATAAGGAGAAGCGCTGTCGCAGATGGCCAGGGTCTCGTCCAGCTTGTCGTCCTCATATACATAGATGGAGACGATAGGCCCGAAAATCTCTTTTACCATGGACTCGCAGGTAGGCGTCTTACAGCGGATAATCGTAGGCTGCACGAACCAGCCCTTGCTGTCGTCATAAGTGCCCCCGGCCACGAACTCGCACTCCGGCGAAGCGGCAGCTCTGTCGATATAGCCCTTGCAGGTCTCAAAGGAAGCCTTGTCGATGACAGCCGCCATAAAGGTATCGAACTCCTGTACATCGCCCACTTTCAGAGTGGCAGTCTGCTCTTTCAGGCGCTTCTCCACCACCGGCCAGATGCTGGCGGGCACGAAAGCACGGGAACAGGCAGAGCACTTCTGTCCCTGGTACTCAAAGGAGCCCCTGACGATAGCGGCCACTAAAGGCTCGATATCTGCGGTATTGTGGGCGAAGATGAAGTCCTTGCCGCCGGTCTCGCCCACCAGTCTGGGATAATTGGCATAGGACGCGATATTCTCGCCCACCTGTTTCCAGACGCTTTGGAAGACGCCGGTGGAGCCGGTGAAATGGAATCCCGCCATCTTGGGATGGCTTACCACATATTTGGACATATCGCCTCCGGCACAGGGCACGAAATTGATGACCCCTGCGGGCAGGCCGCACCACTGCAGCAGTTTCATATAGTAATAATTGGACAATACAGCCGTGCGGGAGGGTTTCCACAGGGCCACGTTGCCTACGATGGCCGGTGCAGTGGGAAGATTTCCGCCGATGGAGGTGAAGTTGAAGGGAGAGATGGCACAGATGAAGCCGTCCAAGGGCCTGTAATCCTGTCTGTTCCAGATGCCGTCGCTGCTGGCGGGCTGGTCCTTGAAGATTTCCTGTGCCGCCCAGACACCGAAGCGAAGGAAGTCGGCCAGCTCAGCGATGTCGATCTCTGCCTGGAACACGGTCTTGGACTGGCCCAGCATGGTGGAGGCGTTCAGCACCTGGCGGTAAGAGCCGGTAATCATGTCGGCAGCCTTCAGGAAGATGGCGGAGCGGTGCTCCCAGGGCATGGCCTCCCACGCGTCCTTGGCTTCCAGAGCGGCATCAATGGCCATCTTCAGTTCTTTCTCCCCGGCCATTGCGCACTCTGCGATGACATGATTGTGGTCGTGCGGCATGGTGACGGAAATGGTCTCCTCCGTCCAGATTTCCTTGCCGCCGATGATCAGGGGAATCTTGACCACTTCGGCGGACTGCTTTGCCAGCTCCGCTTTCAGCGCGGCGCGCTCGGGACTGCCGGGCAGATATCCCTTGAAAGGATCGTTGGCCGGTTTCTGAATCGTGAAATATGCATTTGGCATTGGGTTGTACCTCCTTGTTTGATGATTGATGTATGTGCAATTCTGTTTTTAGTATACTATGGGTGTTTTTAGTGTCAAGAATGGGGAATGTCCCGAGCTTATAAACCTATCAAGGATTATCCAAAATGTTTTTTTGCCTGTAAATCTCTTTTAAATCGTCAATAGCCATCTCCGAATCAAAAGTATGGAATCCAAGCCAGCATTCATTCATTGTCCTGGCATCAGCAATTTTATAGATATCGCGACTATATTCATTTGTGTAATAATGCCAATAGCGATAGAGATATCCTGTCCAATACATTACCTCCAGGGGATAAGTCGCACCGGCCTTTTTCAGGCCATGTACTTCATCGTTCAATTCTTCCAGAAGATACTCTTCACCGACCCATTGCAGTCTGTCATAGACATCATCAAGAGCCGCCGCCGTTTTGCTGTTCATAAAGGATTCTATAAAGAAAGGGCAGTCCAGATCGGCTTTCTGTGCCAGTTCAAACAATCGGCCCTGTATATCACAAAGCTGTCGTTTTTCAAGTGTAAGATACTCCATTTTATTCACCTGCCTCTAATATTTCATCAAAGAACCGGCCCTCCCGGCGATATTTCCGGCAGGAATCGCAATACAGCTAACATGCCAATAAAAAATCGCAGTTACCGGGGTGGTATTCAACTGCCGGATGAATTCTTTGCACGGATTCCCTCTCTGCGTTATTGCGCTTTGCGTTTTCTTATATTAGGATAAATATGTAACATGTACCGATTCGAAAAAAGGTAAACAGATAATATATCGTATATAATATAGTTAATCAGGAAAGAGAAAGGCGGCAGACATGGAGCATCTGAAAACAGGAGAAGTCATCAGCAAAAGGCGAAAAGAGCTGGGCCTGACACAGAACCAGCTGGCACAGTCCCTGAACATTTCATTCCAGGCGGTCTCGAAATGGGAGAACAATTCTGCCTATCCCGACATCGAAATGCTGCCGAAGCTGGCGGCAGCGCTCCACACCACAGTGGACGCCCTGCTGGGCTACAGGAGCGTGGTGACGGACTATGACAGGCGGTACGAGACGGAAGAGTATTACTGGGGGCTTTTGCCCAACCGCATCTGCTATGATATCATGAAGATTCTTCCCCCCATAAAGCCCTACCGGGTGCTGGACATCGGCTGCGGGGAGGGGAAGGACGCGGTCTTTCTGGCGAAATGCGGATACGCCGTGACCGCTTTCGATATCTCCGAACAGGGGATTGAAAAGGCGAAACGGCTTGCGGAGCACAACAAAGTGGGCGTGAGATTTTTCAAGGCTGACATATCGGACTATGATCCGGATATGGAATATGACATCATTTTCTGCAGCGGCATGCTTCACTTCATCCCCCGGCCCGGAAGAAAGGAACTCTGTGAAAGGCTGAAAGCGCATACCGCGGAGAACGGCATCAATGCCCTGAATGTGTTCGTCCGGAAACCCTTCATCACTCGCTCCTGGGATAACCCGGAGGATGAGAAACTGCGCCATCCCTGGTATTCCGGGGAACTGTTCGGCTATTACCATGAATGGCTGTTCCATATCTGCAGGGAGGAGGTCTTCGACTGCAACAGCGGCGGCGTCCCTCATAAGCATTGTATGGATACTTTGATTGGCCAGAAAACCATGCACCTTTCGTAAAAGTCGTTTCTGCTACTGACGAGTTCATTGCGGAGGTCAAGAAAGAATATGGAATACATGAAAGGAGAGTGCAAGTATGCCAGAGCATCCGTTTTGGGAACGGACTTATGCAGATAACGATGTTTCCACATTTTCCAAAGGGCCAACCGTAGACATCGACGAATTTTATCCCTTTTTTCCGCAGAATGCCTCCGTGCTGGACGTGGGCTGTGGAGAGGGCCGGAATTCTGTTTTCATGGCCGGTCTGGGACATCAGGTGGATGCTTTCGACATCTCTGCGGCCGGAGTTGAAAAGGCCGTAAGGATTGCCTGTTCTCTGAGTCTTTCAGTCAACTTTTTCTGTTGTGACCTGGGAGAATTTATCTTTGAAAAAAAGTATGACATCATCTTATCCCACGGTGTCCTCCATCTGCCGCCGAAGCAGGTCAGGGACCGGTTCATCGCAAAAATGCAAAAACACACCAAGCCCGGCGGCTATAATGTCATCGGCGTCTTCACCGACAGGCTGCCTGCTACGCCTGACAATGCTCCCTTTACCCACAGCCTTTTTGCCGTAGGGGAACTGCCTCTGAAATATAAGGACTGGGAAATCGTCCGTCATCAGGAAGGGACGTTTACGGATACCCACCCCGGCGGGATACATCATGAACATGCCTATGAGAGAATCATTGCCAGGCGGCAGTAAAATCTTACGTCTGGCAATGGAGTCTCCCGTCTCCGGCATGAAACATAATTGTCAAGACCTTATTCCAATCATAACTCAGGACATCAGCTCCAGAACAATGTCCTTGATGAAGTCGCTGTCCAGATATTCCAGCATATCTTCGACGGACTCGCCCTTTTTGATTTTACGCTTAGCCAGCTCACCCAGCTGGTCTTCCTCCATGTACTCGTAGAACGAATTTACGGACTTGCCCTGTTCATACAGAAGCAAGGCCAACTCGCCGATGTAGTCCTCTTCCAGGTATTCCAGCATGTCATCAATGGACTCGCCCTTTTTAGCCTTGCACCTGGCCAGTTCGCCCAGCTGATCTTCCTCCATGTACTCGTAGAACGAATTTACGGACTTGCCCTGTTCATACAGCAGCAAGGCCAGTTCTCCGAGATAATCCTCCTCCAGATACTCCAGCATGTCATCAATGGACTCGCCTTTTTTAACCTTGCGTCTGGCCAGTTCGCTCAGCTGGTCTTCCTCCATGTAGTCATAGTACGAATCCACAGGCCTGCCCTGCTCATACAGAAGCAAGGCCAGTTCTCCGAGATAATCCTCCTCCAGATATTCCAGCATATCGTCAATGGATTCGCCCTTTTTGACCTTGCGCTCCGCCACTTCCCTCAGCGCGTCATCGTCCAGATACGGATAAAAAATATTTATATTGTCACCGTTTTTCAACAGCATGCTGTTGGCGATTTTCTCGACCTGATCCGGTTTCAGCACGGGAACGGCGGCTTCCAGTTCCTCTCTGGACACCTCATTATTCTCCACATATTCCTGAAGACCATCTTTCATGGCGGAATGCAGAAGTTCTGATTTTTCCTCCAGGAGTTCGTCCACAGAGCATCCGAACAGAGACGCCAGCTGGGGCAGCTTTGAGATATCCGGCATGCTGTTGCCCCTTTCCCAGTTGGAGACAGCCTGAAAGCTCACGTTCATTTTATCAGCCAATTCCGTCTGAGTCATGTTCTGCGCTTTCCTCAATGCCACGATTTTTCTGCCGACCTGCTTCATGTTAAACATAGTTTTTCTCCTCTCATTTTCGTCATTTTCGGAAAAAGCTTTTTCTGAAATGATTGTAGCACGGATACGCCGATTCCGGCTATAAAGAAATAATTGAATTTCAGATTCCGCCCGATATCTGGCAGTTCTGGCAAATTCAAGCGTTCCTTGAATCAAAAAGGGGGTAAAAACCAGCAAAATGCTTTACAAATGCTATGATGTAGAGTATATTAATAACATCAAAAAGGAAGAGGTGATATGATGGCTCAAATTAGTTTACGGGTAGAGGATGATGTAAAGAAGATGGCAGAACAAGCTTGTGCCGATATTGGAATGTCTTTATCTACGGCTATTAATATTTATCTTAAAAAACTGGGACGAGAGAAGAGGATACCATTTGAAGTGGGTGTAGATCCTTTTTATTCGCAGGAAAATATGACCAGGCTGAAGGAATCAATAGCACAAATGGAAGCTACAGGGGGGACAGTACACGAGGTGAACATTGATGATTAAGTCGTGGTCTGATGCGGCATGGGAAGATTTTGAATATTGGATGAAGCAGGACAAGAAAACGTTAAGAAGGATTCTTCAGCTGCTGAAAGATATTGACCGTAATGGATATGACGGAATAGGTAAGCCGGAAAGGTTAAGTGGTGACCTGGCAGCTTATTGGAGTCGGCGGATAGATGATGCGAATCGCATTGTTTATCGTATAGAAGATAATACGATAAAGATTGTTCAATGTGGTTCTCATTATAGAGATAAGTAAGAGTGGATTTATACAGAAAAACAGCGCGGCCAATGCCGCGCTGTTTCCCAATCACCCAAAATTCTGTTCCGTCCGCTCAATGATTTCATCCTGCAGCGGCTTATCCAGGTTGCGGAAGTAGTCGCTGTACCCTGCCACCCGGACGATCAGGTCCCGGTATTCCTCCGGATTCTTCTGGGCCGCAATCAGGGTATCCCGCCCCACCACGTTGAACTGGATATGATGGCCGTCCATGTCGAAATAGGTGCGAATCAAATCCGCCATATGATTCAGCCCTGCCTCCCCGGTTACCACTTCCGGAGTAAATTTCTGGTTCAGCAGCGTCCCGCCGGTCTTCAGATGGTCCATCTTGGCGCAGGACTTGATGACGGCGGTGGGGCCGTGGATATCCGCGCCCTTTTCAGGCGAAATGCCCTCGGACACCGGCTTGTGGGCCAGCCGTCCGTTGGGGCTGGCAATCATCACATCCCCGAAATACACATGGCAGGTAGTAGGCAGCATATCCACCCGGTAGGTGCCGCCCCGCATGTTGGGCCTGCCGGTGACGCTGTCCAGGAAGTAGTTGAACACCTTCCGCATGAGATTGTCCGCGTAGTCGTCGTCATTGCCGTACTTGGGCGTATGGTTCCGCACCAGGTTAAACAGCCTGTCATGCCCCTGGAAATTGTCCTTCATGGCGGCAAGCAGTTCTTCCATGGTGAAATTCCCATTATCGTAGACATTGTACTTCACGGCGGACAGGCAGTCCGCGATGGTGCCCGTGCCCACGCCCTGGATGACGCTGGTGTTGTAGCGTGCGCCGCCCGCGTTGTAGTCCTGCCCTTTGGCGATGCAGTCGTTGGTCAGGATGGAGAGGAAAGGAACCGGCATATATTTCGCGTACAGGGACTCGATTACATTGGAGCCCCGCACCTTGATGTCCAGGAAATGGTCAATCTGCTTCGTGTAAGCTTCCCAGAGCTGGTCGAAGGTCTTGAAATCCTTAGCGCCCCCTGTCCTGGGCCCCAGCTGCTTGCCGGTCATGGGGTCTACCCCATTAAACAATGTCAGCTCGAAGACCTTGGGCAGATTGAAATACCCCAGCAGGATATAGGCCTCATTGCCGAATGCGCCGGTCTCCACACAGCCGGAGCACCCGCCTTTCCGGGCGTCCTCCAGCGTCTTCCCGGCATTCATCAGCTCCTGGATGATGGCTGCTGCTTTCCTTCAGGGTGACGCCTACCTTGGGCGGCGCGGGCTGGTTGTAGAATTTCACCCACAGGCATTCCATCAGCTCCAGGGCCTGGTCGCGGGTGAGTATCCCCGCCTCCGTGTCCCTTTCATAGAAAGGCCCCAGGTGCTGGTCGAAATGTCCCGGCGAATAGGCGTCCCAGGGGTTCAGCTCCGTGGTCACGGCCAGATGGGTGAACCAGTAGGTCTGGATGGCCTGATAGAAAGTCTCCGGCTTGTGGGCGGGGACTACATCGCAGCCCTCCGCTATCTGCAGCAGCTCTTTTCTCCGCTGTTCATCGGTGCATTCCGCAGCCATCTGCCTGGCCAGCTCCCCGTAGCGCTTTCCCAGGATCATGATGGCGTCGCAGGCGATGTACATGGCGTTCAGCTGGTCGCGCTTGTTCAGGGCCTCCGGGTCGTTCTGATAGTCCAGCTTGCCCAGGGATTCTTTGATGTCCTCCTGATAGTCAAGATAACCTTTCTCATAAAGTTTCACGGAGCCTACGGTATGGCCCGGGCCTCGCTGTTCCATGAATTCCGTGAAGATTCCGGCGGCGTAGGCTTCTTTCCACTCATCGGTCATGCTGCTTAAGATGCGGTGGCGCATGGAGCGCTCCTCCCAGTAGGGGATGATCTGCTCCTTTTGGATTTTCAGGTCATTTACCGTGACCGTAAAATTGACTACAGAACGGTCGTTCATGTTGTGCATGTCGTCCAACGTGTGGCAGCACAGCTCCGGGAACGTGGGGGCGGACTGGGGATAGTCGCCCTTTTCCCCTACGATGAGCTCGTCCTCGCCGATGTAGAGCTTCTTATGGGAGAAGAAATGCTTCAGCACCAGCGCCCGAAGTTCCGGGACGGATACCTTGCCCTCATACCTCTGATAGGCCTCCGTCTCCAGGACGGCCCGCTCTATGTAGATATGGGGCTGGGTCTCGGTGCTGAGTTTCCGAAGTCTTCTGATGCGGTCGTTCATGCCGCGGTCTTGGGTCTTTGCCATGGGTTAACCTCCTATCTGGATATTTTGGAAACCGCTCTGCCGAAAGAGGGACGCTGCCTGTTCCAGCCATTGGGCATCCGGCGCCGCCATGGAGGAGTGGTCGTAGAGACGGTCCAGTCTGGCGTATTTGCCGCTGCCGGCGCTGTGGTATTTCAGCAGGTGGATGCGGTATGGGTTGACTGCGTTTTTCTGCAGGAACTGAATGATGTCGGTGAGATGCTGTTTGGTGGCGTTCACCCCGCCTGTGAGGGGGAGGCGGAGATTGATTTTCCCGCCGTCGGCGCTTAGGGCTTTCAGGTTTTCCAGAATCAGCCCGTTGTCCACGCCCGTGTATTCCCTGTGGGCCTTCGGATCCATCAGCTTGATGTCGTAGAGGAAAGTGTCCGTGTAGGGGAGGACGCGCCGGATGTGCCCGTAAGGGACGCATCCGCAGGTATCGATGTTCACGCTGTAGCCCTTTGTGTGCAGCCGTCTGGCCAGCTCTTCTATGTAGTCCATGTCCTGGGCCAGGGGCTCGCCGCCGGAGAGGGTGATGCCGCCGCCGGACTGCTCGTAGAACATCCTGTCCTTTTCCAGCTCCCGGATCAGGGCAGGGAGCTCGTATTCCTTTCCGGCTATCTCCCTGGCATTGTGGGGACAGGCTGCGACGCATGCGCCGCATATCTGACATAAGGTTCGGTCCATGCGGGGGATTGCCCTGGGGACAGGGGGGCAGAAGCGCCTTGACACATTCCGGCAAATTATGTATAGTCGAAATGGAGATTTGGCGGAAAGGGACAAAGGGGGGAGGGAGAGCGTTGGAGAAGAAGTACCTGGACATAAATGTATACGAGGCGTTGCAGGAACGTCTGGACATAATCTTTCAGGAATTTGATAATATATATGTTTCTTTCAGCGGCGGCAAGGACAGCGGCCTGCTGCTGCATATGGTCATGGACTACATGGAGAGGAAGAGAATCCGGAAAAAGATAGGGGTCTTCCATCAGGATTTCGAGGCCCAGTATCAGGTGACTACGGAATATGTGGAGAAAGTATTCGAGGTGTACCTGCCCCGGATCGAGCCCTACTGGGTGTGCCTGCCCATGGCGGTGCGCACGGCGCTGAGCAGCTATGAGATGTACTGGTATCCCTGGGACGATACCATGCAGGAGAGCTGGGTGCGGCCCATGCCCAGGAAACCCTATGTAATCCATATGGGCAGGAATCCCTTCAGCCTCTATAAATACAAGATGCTGGAGGAGGATCTGGCGAAGCAGTTCGGCAGATGGTTCAGGCAGAAGCACGGAAACCGCAGGACTGTCTGTCTGCTTGGGATGCGGGCGGAGGAATCCCTGCGCCGCTACAGCGGCTTTCTGAACAACAGGAACGGCTATGAGGGAAGGTGCTGGATATCCAGGCAGTTCAAGGATGTGTGGGCAGCGTCCCCCATGTACGACTGGAGCACCTCCGATGTATGGACAGCCTATTCCAGGTTCGGCTACCCCTGCAACAGGCTGTACGACCTTTACCATAAGGCGGGGCTCCTGCCCACCCAGATGCGGGTGGCATCGCCTTTCAACGACTATGCCAAGGAATCCCTGAACCTGTACCGGATCCTGGAGCCGGAGACATGGACGAAGCTGGTGGGGCGGGTACAGGGGGCTAATTTCACATCCATCTATGGGAAGACACGGGCCATGGGCTATAGGGACGTAAAGCTCCCCGCGGGCCATACATGGCAGTCTTACACCATGTTCCTCCTGGACACGCTGCCGGATAAGCTGCGGATGAATTATGAGAAAAAGTTCCGGACATCCATCGACTTCTGGCATAATACAGGAGGCGGGCTGTCGGAGAAGACTATCCAAGAGCTGCAAGACCACGGATACAAGATTGAACGGAACGGCGTATCAAACTATACGCTGGACAGGAAATCCAGAATCATCTTCAAACAGGAGATTCCGGACGACACGGATGACATCAGGAGTACCAAGGACGTCCCGTCCTGGAAGCGCATGTGCTACTGCATCCTGAAGAATGACCATCTCTGCCGGTTCATGGGCTTCGGGCTCATGCGGGAGGACAAGAAGCGGCTGGAGATTATCAAGGAGAAATATCGGAATATGGAGGGCATTTAAAATGGCATACCGCAGTCCGGTCTACGATGTGGTGAGAGTACCTTTCGAGAAGATTGAGCCAAACAGCTATAACCCAAACGCGGTGGCGCCGCCGGAGATGCGTCTTCTGTACGACAGCATCAAGGAAGACGGCTACACGATGCCGATTGTTTGTTATTACGATAAAAAGCGGGATGTCTATATCATCGTGGACGGCTTCCACCGCTACCGGGTGATGAGGGACTATCCGGACATCTACCGCAGGGAGGAGGGCATGCTGCCCGTGACCGTGATCGACAAACCACTGGACCAGCGCATGGCCAGCACGATTCGCCACAACAGGGCCAGGGGCTCCCACGATGTGGAGCTGATGAGCAATATCGTGCGGGAGCTCCATGAAATCGGCAGGAGCGATGCCTGGATTTCCAGGCATCTGGGCATGGATCCGGACGAAATCCTGCGGCTGAAGCAGATCACAGGGCTGACGGAGCTGTTCCGGGACACGGAGTTCGGCAGGGCGTGGGTGCCGGAGGAGGTGTGCGTGCCGGCCGGGGAGGAGACCGGGGAAAGGAAAGAGGCAGAGGCGCCGGAAGAAGCGCGTGATTGATAAAAAGAGAAGATAGGATCAGGCAGTCAGGGACAAAAAACGCCCCCGGGGAGACCATACCGGTCATCACCACGGGAAGGCTGGACGGGATCAGATGCAATACGGTGTGCATCGATTCCATGCGTTCCATGGAGCTGGTGATGGAGCATCTCTCTGCCCTGGGCCATGAGAGGGTGGCGTTCGTGGGCGGGCGGATGGACGTGCTGGCCACTTATGAAAAAGCCGTAAGGTGCAGGCAGCTGTGCAGGACAGGAGGGATAGAGTATGGCGAGAGCATGGCCGCCGGGGAGGGCGGGTATGACTTCAAGTCCGGATATGAGCAGATGAACGGGCTGCTGGATGGGGGGGAGAGGCCTACGGCGGTGATTGCCGTCAATGATTTCGCGGCTTTCGGCATCATGCGCAGTATCAGAGAGCACGGCCTGGGGATTCCCGGGGACATTTCCCTGGTGAGCTTTGACAATACCTATATGGCGGAGAGCGCCAATCCGAAGCTTACCAGCGTGGACTACAATTATACGAAATACGGGGAGACGCTGGTGGACACGGCAATCCGCCTGATAGAGGGCAGGGAAGTGGAGCGGATTCAGATGGTGGAGCCGCTCCTGGTAGTGAGGGAGAGCAGTATCCCGTACAGAAAACGGGAGAGGGACTGAGGCCGGGGCTATGCCTGGCTGAAAGACAGGCGCACCAGGCACACGGTTCCCTCTTTCGCAGTGATCCGAATGCCTTTTTGGTTCCCTGACAGAGGGAGGGAGATGCTGTCGGAGTCCTTTTCTGCCCGAATGGTTCCATATTCTTCCCGGCCCGCCCGGTCGGAAATCTGCAGCAGAGCGGGGCGTTCCCGGGGCGCAAGGGAGATTGTCAGCGCTGTGGGCCCCGGGATTTCGACTTGGTAGCAGGCGTATTCCCCCGCTTCCAAAAGCAGTCCGTAGCGGTCCCATCCACAGTCGAAGCCGGGCCTCTTCTCGCCGCTTGGCTTTTCCAGTTCCACCAGCCTCATGCCGCAGCCTCCGCGATAATCGATTGTATCATCCTCTTTGGCAGTGCCGGAGAAAGCGCGCCCTTTGCCCGGGCACTGGTCGAAGTCCGTGGCCCGCAGGGAGAAAGGAATCCGGCGCAGCACATGGCGGATGACGGCGGCATTTTCCTGACAGTTTTCAAGCTTTATGTTCTCCAGATATTCATCGAAGATTTCCTGGGCTTTCCGGTAGCCCGGGTGGGGGCCTCTGTCGATATAATCCATGATGAGGCTGTAGTCATTTGGCAGATTCACGGAATAAGGGGAGTTGGTGCAGGCCATTTTCTTCCAGGGCCACAGATTGTATCCGATTCCCAGAGACTCGGCCAGGGGGCAGAGGGCCGTATACCACTCGTCTACATTCTCCCCGGTCTCCCCCAGCCACAGGGGCACGTCCAGCTCTTTCGCTTTTTCCACATAAGGCTCCAGGCAGGCGTAATCGGGGTATGTACCGTACCGGTGGAAGTGCAGCACCATATTGTCGTCGTATCTGTGGTCAAAAATCCGCAGATCGGTGGCCCAGTGGGCGCCCTCGATGGAGAGCAGATGATGCCTGTCCACCTTGCGGATGGCGGCGGTGGCCTCCTGATAGAATTCTTTCAGCCTGGGAATCAGGAATTCGTGGTCTCCGGCCTCCTGGCTGGGCGGCGCGATGGGTTCGTTCAGAAGGTCATATCCTCCTACTACAACATTGTCTTTATAACGTTCCGCCAATCTGGCCCACAGTGCGATTCCCCTGTCCCACTGCTCCCTGTCCAGGAACAGCCGGGGCACATCATCGATGCAGTCGTCGATATTGGCTCCTGTCTGCCCGCCGGGGGCGCCGTGGAGATCCAGAAAGGCATATATCCCCGCCTCCCCGCACCAGTCGATGCACCTGTCCAGCAGTTCGAATCCCTCCTCTTTCCAGACGATTCCGGGTCCCTCCTCCAGAAACAGGCGGTAGCAGAATGGAATCCGCACGGAATTATAGCCCAGCTGCGCCATCCGCAGGATGTCCTCTCTGGTCACATAGTTCTTCCGGAACCTTTTCCAGAACCGGTGGGCATACTCCTTTCCTGTCAGCTCCTCCACCACTGCCTCGATCCGGCGGGGGCGGTCGAAGCGCCTGTTTCCGAAGACATACCACATATAGCCCTCCTGCAGGAGCCAGTTTCCAAGTCCCCAGCCCTTTAGCAGCACTGTTTCCCCGCTGCCGTTCACGATATTCCCTCCCTGTGCGCGCAGATATCCGTCAATCATTTTGAACCTCCCTCGGCTTCCTTTTTCTATTTCCAGTGTACGGCATCCCGGCAGAGGTTACAAGAGAAATTCGCAGATAAGAAACTCTCTTGACATTCAGCCCGAAAAATCATATGATAAAAAAATGGGGGAAATCGGTTTCAGGTAACAGAGTAAAGACGAGGTACTGCATATGGACGCGGACAAGAAAACAGGCGGAAGAAGCATCACTATCTATGATATAGCAAAAGAGGCGGGCGTATCCCCCGCCACGGTCTCCCGGGTGCTGACAGGCAGCGCCAAGGTAAGGCCGGAGAAGAAGCAGAAAATCGAGGAGCTCATCGAAAAATACAATTTCACGCCCAACGCCATGGCCAGGGGCCTGTCCGATACCAGGAGCCGGGTCATCGGCATCATCGCGGCGGATGTAAGGAATCCTTTCTATTCCGAGGTCTTCGTGGCCTGCGAACTGGCGGCCAGGAAGCTGGGGTACACGGTCCTGCTGTGCAATTCCCTGGGAGAGGCCGGACTGGAGCGGCAGCAGCTGGAGAAACTCCAGGAGCAGCGGGTGGACGCGGTGATTCAGCTGGGCGGCCGGGTGGACGACCTGGTGTCGAATCTGGAGTACGTGGAGCTGGTGAACGCCATGCCGGAGAGGACTCCCATGGTGATTAACGGCAAGCTGGACGGCACCCAGTGCTTTCAGGTACAGATTGACGCCAGGAAGTCCATGGATCTGCTGCTGGAGTATCTGATTGCTCTGGGCCACAGGGAGATCGCGCTGGTGGGCGGCCGGGCGAATGTGCTGTCCACCTTTGAGAAGATACAGAGGTACAAGCAGCTGCTGAAGCAGAACCAGATTACGTTCCGGCAGGAGCTGGTACAGGAGGCGGGGCATTATGATGACGCAGGGGCCTACGCGGAGATGAACAGGATGGTGGAAGCGGGAATCGTGCCTACGGCGGTGATTGCCATCAACGATTTCTCCGCGGCGGGAATCGCCCGGAGCCTTGCGGAGCACGGCTACCGGATACCCGAGGATGTCTCGCTGGTCAGCTATGACAATACCTACATAGCCGAGATGATGATGCCGAAGCTCACCAGCATCGACTATAACTATGAGAAACTGGGACAGAAGATGGTGGAGACGGCTATAGGGGTTCTGGAGGGGAAGAAGATTCCGAAACTGCAGATGATGGAGCCTACGCTGGTGGTGCGGGAGAGCAGCGGCCCGGCCAGGGCACGGTGATTCGATGCCTGCAAAGGATAAGAGGCTGGAGAATGACTGGATTCCATAAACGGGCCTGGCAGACCTAAAGACGGCTGCCGGGCCCGCTGCGTTTTCGCCCTGGGAAGCGGAAAGCGGGGATGACACGCATTGCCGGACAGAGACAGCACGGAAATATGATACCGATTGCAGATATAAAAACGTAAATGCGAGAAAGAGAGGTTGTAATATCCTCTCTTTTTTAGTGCCAGAGAAATTGATTGTATATAATATACAAAATATGCGCTTAGAAACTGTATATAAATCACAAAGTCAATATAGGCATATAAATACATATTGACATTTTTCAATTATAATGATACCCTAAAAGCATGAAACCGATTGCAGAACAAGCAATCTGTTTACATTAAAACAGGAATGGGAGAGTGAGAGCACATGTCCAAAAACAAGCAGGAATCAAAACCCGCGGTTCAAGTGAAGCAGCTTACACTGTGGGAAAAGATTGTCAGGCATCGCATACTGATTCTTATGTGCCTGCCGGCAATCATCTACTTTATCGCCTTTAGTTATGCGCCCTTGCCGGGCATCTGGGTAGCTTTCGTCAAGTACAACTACCGGGACGGTATATTCGGAAGCAAATTCATCGGACTGGATAATTTCGAGTTTCTGGCCACTTCGGGAAAACTGCTGGAGCTGACCAAGAACACGGTTCTGTACAATCTGGCGTTCATCCTGCTGGGCAATTTTCTGGCGGTGTTCGTGGCAATCCTGCTGAACGAGATACAGAGCAAGTGGTTCAAGAAAGCCTCCCAGACAGTGATGTTCCTTCCCTACTTTATCTCTCAGGTACTGGTGGGCATCCTGGTCTTCTATCTGCTGAACTATGATACCGGCCTTGTGAACGGAATCCTGAGGAACCTGGGGGTGGCGGAAGAGTCGCTGTGGCAGCCCTATTCCACGCCGGGGGTGTGGCCGGTGCTGCTGGTCATCATCTATCTGTGGCAGCAGACGGGATACAACTCCGTGGTCTACTTCGCGGCCATCTGCGGCATCGACGCCGAGATGATGGAGGCGGCGAAGGTGGACGGGGCCAACGGCTTCCAGAGGATACGCTACATACTCCTTCCCAGCTTAAAGCCTACGATAGTGGTACTGCTGCTCTTCGCACTGGGCGGCATCGTGAAAGGCAACTTCGGTCTGTTCTATAACGTGGTGGGCACCAACCCGCTGCTGTACAGCACCACGGACATCATCGAGACCTATGTGTACCGCGCTACCGTGGCAGAGTTCAACTTCTCCAGAGCATCTGCCGTAGGCCTGTACCAGTCCGTGATCGGCTTTGTAATCGTCATGGTGGTGAACACCATCGTGAAGAAGATTGATCCCGACTATTCGCTGTTCTAAAGGAAGGAGGAGAAAAATGGCAAACCAAGACAAAGACTTAATGGAATCCGGTGCCAAGGTGAAGCTTGGCACATCAGATAAGATAATCAGAGGCTTCGGATATGCATTCGTCACGTTTTACGCGATCTGCTGTATCGTGCCTTTCCTGGTCATCATAGGCACGTCCTTCGCCAGCGAGTCCGTGGTCCGGGCGGAAGGGGTACAGATTATCCCCAGCGAGTTCAGCCTGGAGGCCTATAAAATGGTCACCAAGAGCGGCGGCATCTGGAAGTCCTACCTGCTGACCATATTGATGACGGCGCTGGGGACTACCGTGGGCCTGTCCATCATCTCCATGACGGGCTACGCGCTGCAGAGGAAGGACTTCTCCTTCCGGAACGGGATTTCGTTCTTCATCTACTTTACCAGCCTGTTCCAGGCAGGTCTTGCGCCTTACTACCTGCTGATGACCCAGACCTACCACCTGACGGACAACTATCTGGCGGTGGCGCTGCCCCTGCTGATGTCGCCCTGGCTGATCATATTGATGAAGAACTTCGTGAAGGCCATCCCCCACGAGATTACGGAGTCGGGCAAGATAGACGGGGCCGGGGACTTCAAGATATTCACCTCATTGATTCTGCCTATGCTCAAGCCTGCCCTGGCCACCATCGGCCTGTTCCTGGCGCTGAGCTACTGGAACGAGTGGTACCAGTCCTCGCTGTTCTTGAGCTCCAAGGTGGCTGTGAAGCCCCTGCAGTATACGCTGTATGAGATTGTGAACAAGAACGAGGCGCTGAAGAACTCTGTGGCAGGGCAGTACATCAACCTGGCGGACATCCCCCAGGAGACCGTGAAGATGGCCAACGCGGTGCTGGCCACCGGCCCTATCGTGCTGCTGTATCCCTTCGTGCAGAAGTACTTCATCAGCGGCATTACCGTAGGCGCGGTGAAGGGCTGACGCCGAGACGTGTCCGGATAGCGCAAATTTGAGAGAAATCGGAGAGGATAATGATAAGTAGCTCCTGCGGGAGCCCCATAAGGCCCCCGGGAGTTATCTATAAAAACCATAATGAAATGGAGGAAAAAAGATGAAAAAGAAAGTAATTGCAGCATTGCTTGCCGCAACGATGGTTCTGGGCATGACGGCCTGCGGCGGTGGCGACACGCAGAGCTCCGCGCCCGCTGAATCCAGTGAGGAGAGCAGCGCGGAAGAGTCTTCCGAGTCTTCTGACGCTTCTGACGCGGGAGAAGAGGAGTCCTCTGCCGAGGAAGAGTCAGCAGGCGGCGAAGAGGCGGCCGGCGGGGATATCGACACCTCCGAGCATGTCGTCATCAACTACATGACCACAGGCGACGCGCCCTCTGGAGAAGCCAAGGAGCGTCTGGACGAGATGATGGCAGAGCTGAACGCGATCCTCACCGAGAAGGTGAACGCGGAGCTGGAAATCTACTACATTTCCTGGACGGATTATCTTTCCAACTACAACCTGACACTGGCCCGTATGGACGGCACCGTAGACCTGGTAGGCACCGCTTCCGACTGGCTGGATGCATGGCCGAACTCCAAGAACGGCGCTTTCATAGAGCTGTCCGAGGAGATGCTGCAGACCTATGCGCCCAAGACATGGGCCAGCATTCCCGCTGAGAACTGGGAGATGTGCAAATACAACGGTGAGATTTACCTGATTCCTGAGGACAATTACGCGCAGTGGACCAACCACGGCTTCACCTATCGTCTGGACTGGGCGAAGGAAGCAGGATTGGCTGACGGCGTGCACAGCTGGGAGGACATGACCACCTACTTTAAGTGGGTGAAAGAGAACAAGGCCGACATCACCCCCTGGGATTCCGACGGAACACAGTATGCCACCATGGTGGGCGGCTGGATTTCTTCCCATTCCAACTATATCGCCATCGAGGGCATCAACTCCGGCGCTATGTGGGGCGGCACCAAGGACGATCCCTACACCATCTATTCTCCTTACATGACCGACACGGATTCCCTGGTGGAGTTCGCGAAGATGATGAAGGAGTGGGACGAAATCGGCGTATGGAAGACCGACGTGCTGAACAACACCACATCCACCAACCGTGACGACTACCGCATCGGCAAGGTCGCCGCAGAGCAGCACCATACCCAGACCTGGACCGACCTGGTAAGCCATACCGAGGCCAACAAGATCTATCAGGAGGACGAGAATGCTGAAAGCGGTTTCTTCTACTTCGGCGAGGAGACCCAGAATGTAGTGGCCCTTTCCATTACCCACGGCGCAATGGCCGTGTCCGCAGGCAGCGCCAACCCTGAGAGGGCTCTGATGGTATATGACCTGCTGAGGAACGATCCCGACTGCTATACCCTGTTCAACTATGGTATCAAGGGCGTGTCATGGGATACCAATGACGAGGGCCTGAGGGTCATCCCTGAAGGCTACAACAGCGACACCGACAACATCAACGGCATGACCAACTTCTGGTGGGGACGTAACGACGACCTGGAGGTAAGGGACGCTACCAGGGATTGGGACAAGATTGACGCTATGTACGCAGAGTACGACAAGATTAAGATTCCTTATCAGTACGGCCTGTTCGTGCCTGAGGTGGATTCCATCGAGGGACAGATTTCCAACATCAACGAGGTACACACCAACTACATGAAGCAGATCGCGTTCGGTAAGTACTCCGGAACCGCTGAGGAGATTGTAGCTGAGTACCAGGCTGCCCTGGAAGCCGCCGGCATCAATGAGGTCACAGAGGAGCTGCAGAGACAGATCAGCGAAGTGTATCAATAAGCCGGATATGCTGAAAGCAGAGGGGATTCCTCTGCCAAAGCCGGAACGGAATGCAAAATGTACATGGGAGGGAGCGCCGAAGCCGAGAGGGGGAGGTGCTCCCTTTTTGGCGAACATGTAGCAAAGTCCCTGTTCTTGTCATTTCTGCCATGATATGGTATACTTCATTTGAAACCGGTATCAGCAAGTATCTGTTTTAAAAGAGGTACTATGAAGTTATAAGATTGCGATGGAATGAGAGGTTATTATGAGCACATTTGAAATCAGGGACAATTTCTATCTGGACGGAGAGCCCGTCCGGATCATCTCCGGCGCGGTGCACTATTTCCGGATCGTGCCGCAGTACTGGCGGGACAGGCTGGAGAAGCTTAAGAGTATGGGCTGCAACACGGTGGAGACCTACATCCCCTGGAACATGCACGAGCAGGAGAAGGGTCAGTTTCGCTTCCAGGGGATGCTGGACATCGAGGGATTCATCCGGCTGGCCCGGGAGCTGGGCCTGTATGTGATCGTCAGGCCCTCCCCCTACATCTGCGCGGAGTGGGAGTTCGGCGGCCTGCCCGCCTGGCTGCTCCGAGAGGACGGCATGCGGCTGCGGGTGAGCTATGGCCCCTTCCTGCGGCATGTGGAGGAGTATTACAAGGTGCTGCTCCCGAAGCTCACCCCCTGGCAGTGCACCAAGGGAGGCCCCGTCATCCTGATGCAGGTGGAGAACGAGTACGGCTATTACGCCAATGACCGCGGCTACCTGGAGGAAATCAGGAAGCTGATGCGCCGGGGCGGCGTGGAGGTGCCTTTGGTGACATCGGACGGCCCTTTCCCGGAGAGCCTGAACGGAGGGAAGCTTCCGGGCGCCTTGCCCACAGGGAACTTCGGCTCCAGGACCGAGGAGCGCTTCGGGACGCTGCGCCAGTACACGGAGGGCGGGCCTCTGATGTGTACGGAGTTCTGGGTGGGCTGGTTCGACCACTGGGGCAACGGGGGCCACATGCGGGGCAACCTGGAGGAGAGCGTAAAGGATCTGGACAAGATGCTGGAGCTGGGCCATGTGAACATCTACATGTTCGAGGGCGGCACCAATTTCGGCTTCATGAACGGCTCCAACTATTATGACGAGCTGACCCCGGACGTGACCTCCTACGACTATGACGCGGTGCTCACGGAGGACGGACAGATTACGGAAAAATACCGCCGCTACCGGGAAGTCATCGGGAAATACGCTGCGCTGCCGGAGATGGAGTTCTCCACGGAAATCCGCAGGAAATCATACGGTACGCTGGAGGCCTGCGAAAAGGTGAGCCTGGTGTCCACTTTGGACAGCATCAGCAAAGGGACGGAGAGCGTCTGGCCCCAGTCCATGGAGCGTCTGGGCCAGAACTACGGCTACATCCTTTACCGCACCACGCTGCACACGGAGGAGAACCTGGAAAAAATCAGGCTCTGGGGTGCAAACGACAGGGCGGACATCCTGCTGGATGACAAGCTTGTAGCCACATTGTACGACAGGGAGCTTCTGAAGGAGCGGGAGCTGAACCTGCCAGCCCGGCGGGACGCCAGGCTGGACATCCTCATGGAGAACATGGGCCGGGTGAACTTCGGCCCCTACATGGAGCGCCAGCGCAAGGGCATCGACCAGTGCGTGCAGATCAACGGGCATATGCACAACCACTGGGTGCAGTATCCGCTGCCCCTGGACAATGTGGACAAGGTGGACTTTGACCGGGAGTATCTGCCCGGCACGCCGGCGTTCTACCGTTTCGTCTTCAACGTGGAGGAGATCGGGGACACCTTCCTTGACTTCGAAGGATGGGGGAAGGGCTGCGCCTTCGTGAACGGATTTAATATAGGAAGATTCTGGGAGATAGGGCCTCAGAAGCGGCTCTACATCCCCGGCCCCCTGCTGAGAGAGGGGGAGAACGAAATCATCCTCTTCGAGACGGAGGGGAAGGCCCCGGGCACCATCGCGCTGCAAGGCGAGCCGGACATAGGATGACGGAGACGAATGGCCATGCCGGGCATCGACATGGCCGCACAGGGATGATGATTATGGAGATTGGTTGAAAGAAAACGGTGCGGCCCTCTCGGGGCCGCACCGTTTCATTCCTGAATTCGGACCAAATGAGAATAATTCAGACTGCCATTATTTCAGGGGCTTCGCGCCGGCCTTTTCCTGGGCGGCTTCCAGAGCACGTCTGAAACGGCTCTTCTTCTTGGCGGGAGGCGCCTCGACCTTGCCGTGGAGCCCCCGGACGCTGAGTACGTAGATGCCGCTGACTACAGCCTTGACCTCCTTCTTCACGGGCACGGAATCGAAGATTTTCTCATCGCAGATCAGGGACATGATCTGGGGCCCCACCTTGACCTTGACGATGGGGAGCTTGGAGCGGCGCATGAGCTTCGGCGTCTGGTCTAAGACCATCTGGGGCAGCCCCGCGTCCTTGAGCCGCATCCGTTTCTTGTCGATGATCAGCATCGAGACGGTCTGCTTGTTGGCCTCCAGCATCTCCTGCTGTTCGGCCTGCTTCTTCTGGGCTTTCCTTCCGAGGAAATACAGCACGGCGATTAGCGCGGCCAGCACCGCGACCACGATCAATACAATTATCCATGGGTTCATAAACAATGGGCCTCCTTGCGTAAGATTGTCTTTTTGTTACTGCTCACGGCTTCGCCGCTCACAGCAACATGATGCACACAAAATGAGCAAAGTACGCTCATTTTGGCGCTTGCTGTCTCGTGATTTTCGTGCATAATGCGCACGAAAACACTTCGCGGAGGCACCTGTGAACAGTAACGTCTTTTTGTCTGTTTTTCATTTTAGCACAGATAGCTATGGATAAGCAACTAAATATGTGGTATAATTCAAAATTAAGGCTATAGTCTGTAATGGGCCAGCGCCTGTGACCGACGCATACCGGCCATGTGCTCCGGAGGGGCAGAGGCGGCCGCGGGAGGGCGGGGCTTACGGGCTGTACGGAAAGTAAACGAAATCAGCGCGCGGGACGCGCGGAAATGAGGAAATTATGGAATTGACAGACATTAAAGAGCTTTACCGCAACCGCGGTGAGTACATTGGCAGGGAAGTGACCATTGGAGGCTGGGTCAGGAGCAACCGGGATTCCAAGAATTTCGGATTCCTGATGATCAACGACGGAACCTTTTTCGAGCCTCTGCAGGTGGTGTATGGGGACAGGCTTGCCAATTTCCAGGAGCTGTGCAGGACCAATGTGGGCGCTGCTCTGATTATAAGAGGTAGGATCGTGGAGACGCCGAACGCCAAGCAGCCCTTTGAGATGCAGGCGCTGGAGGCAGTGGTGGAGGGAGCGTCCTCGGCGGATTATCCTTTGCAGAAGAAGCGGCATACTTTCGAGTACCTGCGCACCATATCCCACCTGCGCCCCAGGACCAATACATTCCAGGCAGTGTTCCGGGTGCGCTCGCTGATTGCCTACGCCATCCACAGCTTTTTCATGGAGAGGGGATTCGTGTATGTGCATACGCCCCTGATCACGGGCAGCGACTGCGAGGGCGCGGGGGAGATGTTCCAGGTGACCACCATGGATCTGAACAATATTCCGAAGACAGAGGACGGCCAGGTGGACTTTTCCCAGGATTTCTTCGGAAAATCCACCAATCTGACGGTAAGCGGCCAGCTGAATGTAGAAACGTACGCGTTTGCTTTTAAAAACGTATATACTTTCGGCCCCACCTTCCGGGCGGAGAATTCCAACACCACCCGCCACGCGGCGGAGTTCTGGATGATCGAGCCGGAGATGGCCTTCGCCGATTTGAAGGACGACATGCTGCTGGCGGAGAGCATGCTGAAGTACATCATCCGGTTTGTGTGTGAGAACGCGCCGGAGGAGATGGCTTTCTTCAACCAGTTTGTGGACAAGGGGCTGTTGGAGCGCCTTAGATCTGTGGCGAGCTCCGATTTCGCCCATGTGACCTACACCGAGGCCATCGATATCCTGTCGAAGCACAATGAGGCCTTCGACTACAAGGTGAGCTGGGGCTGCGATCTGCAGACGGAGCATGAGCGTTACCTCACGGAGGAAGTGTTCAAGCGCCCGGTTTTCGTGACGGATTACCCCAAGGAAATCAAGGCTTTCTATATGAAGCTCAACGAGGACGGCAAGACGGTGGCGGCCATGGACTGCCTGGTGCCCGGCATAGGGGAAATCATCGGCGGCAGCCAGAGGGAGGATAAGCTGGAGCTTCTGGAGAAGCGGATGGAGGAGCTGGGCCTGAACAAGGAGGACTACGGCTTCTATCTGGACCTGCGCAGGTTCGGCTCCGTGCGGCACGCGGGCTTCGGGCTGGGCTTCGAGCGCTGCGTCATGTACCTCACGGGCATGGGGAACATCCGGGACGTAGTGCCCTTCCCCAGGACTGTGAAGAACTGCGATTTATAATATCTTAAGGTTTTAGAGGATGAAAAAAGCCACGGAATGTGGTATGATGTTGACACGCAAGAGCATCATGTCAAAATTTGATTCCATGTGCGCTGAAGCGCACGAAAGCAGGGTATGCCGGGTTTATGAGAAAAAGACTGAAAACATTTCTGAATTTTATACTAATCGGAGGCCTGACGGCTGTGCTGCTGGGGACAGGCATCTCGCAGTCTCTGACAGCGGAGGCTACCAGTGTCGGCGAAGTGCAGGGCCAGATCAATCAGCATACGAATGACCTGAACAATGCCAATAATAAAGTCACGGCCCTGGAGACCCAGCAGGAGATTCTGCAGGAGCAGATTGACGATTTCAACGCGGAGCTGAGCAATACCATGGCCAGCATCGGGGTCATGGAGGATCAGCTTGCCGCCAAGGAGAGCGAGCTTGCCGCCAAGGAGAATGAAATCGCCGCCAAGGAGGAAGAAATCGTCCAGAAAGAGCTGCAGATTGAGCAGACCCAGGCGGAGTACGACGCCGCTGTAGTCAGAGAGGAGACCCAGCGGGAGAATATGGCCATCTGCGCCCGGATGATTTATGAGCGCGGGGAGGAGTCCTATCTGGACGCGCTGTTGGCGGGAAAGGGCCTGGCGGATATCCTGAACCAGATGGACCGTCTGGAGAAAGTAAGCGAATACGAGAACGAGGTATTGGAGGAATACATCACGGTAAAGAACCAGGTGCATGACCTGTGGGATTTGCTGGTGGAAGAAAAGGCGACGCTGGAGGACGACAAGGTGCGGCTGGTGGCGGACAGAGAGCAGCTGGCATCGGACAAGCAGCAGCTGGAGGCGGACAAGGCGGGACTGCAGCAGCAGAAGTCCTATCTGGACGGCATGCTGGCGAAGAAGAAGCAGGAATCCGCCAACTACGACGAGGAAATCAGGCAGGCCAGGGCTGCCGCCGCCACGGCAAAGGAGCTTTTGAAGCAGGATCAGGAGGCGCTCAGAAAGCTGCAGAGCGGCAATGCAGGCACCGGTACTGCGGGGAACGGCGGCAATGCAGGCAGCGCGGGAGGCGGGACTTCCTCCGGAGGCGGGACATCCGCGCCCTCTGCACCTGCGGGCGGAGGCGGCAGCGGCCTGGGGCAGCAGGTGGCAAACTATGCCTGTCAGTTCGTGGGCAATCCCTATGTGATGGGCGGCACCAGCCTGACGGGCGGGGCGGACTGCTCCGGCTTCGTCTACCGTGTATATGCCGACTTCGGCTATCAGCTTCCCAGGACCTCCTATCAGCAGGAGAACGCCGGCGTGGGAGTGAGCTATGAGAACGCCCAGCCCGGGGATATTGTCTGCTATACCGGCCATGTGGGGCTGTATATCGGCAATGGGCAGATAGTCCATGCCAGCAACAGCGCCCCCTACCCCACAGGAGGCATCAAAATCAGCAACGCCCAGTACAGGACCATCGTGGCGGTTCGCAGAATCGTCAACTAACAAGAGGGGGACCGGATTTTCGCGTAAAGAAAATCCGATAGGAGAGAAGATGGAGAAAGAGGATATCGAGGGGTTACTGAAAGAAATCCCCGGTAAGACCTGTGTATATTACAGGAATCTGGTCACTGGCGCTACAATCGGCATCAGAGAGCGGACTCCTATGATGGCGGCCAGCGTCATCAAAATTCCCATTTTGGTGGAGGCTTTCCGCCAGATCAGGACGGGAGAACATGCGAAAGAAGAGAAATATGTGCTGCAGGAGGGAGATAAAAGGCCCTCCTGTGGCTGTTTGAATCGGATGCATGCGGGGCTGGAAGTGACCTATGAGGATCTCTGTAATCTCATGATCATCCTGAGCGATAATTCCGCCACCAATATCCTGATCAGGCTTCTGGGCGGGATGGACAGGATTAATGAGGATCTGCGCGGCATGGGCTATGAGACGCTGCAGGTGAACAGGCTGCTCTTCGATAAGGAGGCCTCCGACAGGGGCGTCCAGAACTATGTGACCGCAGTGGAGATTGCGGATATGCTGGAGAAGATGTACCGGGGACAGATGGTGGATTCGGAGGCGTCAGCGGACATGCTGGATATTTTAAAGGCCCAGAGGCTGAATGGGAAATTCCCGTTCCGTTTCGGGGACGGAATCGTGATGGCTCACAAGACGGGGGAGGATGACGGAATCACCCACGATGTGGGCATTCTCTATGCAAGGGAGCCTTTTGTGCTGTGCTGCATGGGGAATGAGACGGACTGTCCGGCCTTTAACAGGTTCATGCAGGATATCGCCTGGCAGCTCTGCCAGGGAAGCGTGTAGAGATGTTCTGAGCCGGCAGGAGGGCGCGGCGTACAACTCTTTGGTATGTGAGTTAAAGCGCCTGAGGGCGGCGGAATGCGAGGAATTATGAAAGCGATTGCAGGAAAGACGATAGTGTCTCTGCGGGAGCGGCCATCCTCCCATATGACACTGGATGACGAGCTTCTGTACGGCATGGTGGTGGAGGTGTTGGAGGAGACGGCGGACGCGGAAGAGGGAGAAAGGACTCCGTGGATGTCCGTGCGCACACCTTACCGGTATACCGGATACTGTAAAAAGGAAGACTTGATATTGGATGAAAGCCGCGTGAAGGCATGGGAGGGCGGACAGCTGTGCGTGGTCATGCAAAGGTACGCAGACGTCCTTTCCGAGCCGCGGGTACAGGGCGTGTGCATGGAGTCCGTGACCAGAGGCGGCAGGCTGCTGGCGCACAGAGAGCAGGACACAGGGGAAAAGGGCTGGGTCTGTGTGGAGCTGGCGGACGGCAGGCGGGGCTACACAAAGGAGAAATTTCTTGGCTCCTATTACGAAACGCAGTTCACCACAGACGAGAACGCTTTCCGCGAGAGGCTGGTGGAGATGGCAAGAGGGTATCTGGGCACCCAGTACCGCTGGGGCGGAAAGAGCACTCTGGGCATAGACTGCTCGGGCCTGACCAGTATGTGCTATATGCTCTGCGGGGTCTATATCTACCGAAACGCCGGATATGTGGACACTTTCGCGCTGCATGAGATTCCCATGGAGGAAAAAAAGCCGGGAGACCTGCTGTATTTTCCCGGGCACATCGCCATGTATATCGGAGATGACAGGTATATCCATTCCACCGGGAGAGATGGAGACGACGGCGTAGTCATAAACAGCCTGAATCCTGCCCATGAGGACTTCAGGGAGGATTTACTCCGGCAGCTGGAGCGGGTGGGGAGTATTTTTGTATGATTCCCATAAGGATTGACGGTTTCGCAGAGGATAGTGGGATTGTTGAATTGGGATATATACTGCATAACGCTGAATGCTGCCTGATGTAATCATGCGATTGAACCAGTCAGCGTTATGCAGTCTGGTTTCATGGCAAGTGAAATCGTTAAGCAGTATAAGTAAGAGGAAATGAGGTTTGATGTCCATGAAGATAATTATTGCCGGCAATGGCAAGATGGGGGCTGCGCTGACCCGTCAGCTGGCCGCCGAGGGGGATGACCTGACATTGATCGATTCCAATCTGAATGTACTGGAATCCAGCGAGGAGCGCTATGACATCATGGTGGTGCACGGGAACTGCGCCTCCATGGAGGTGCTGCTGCAGGCGGGGGTAAAGGACGCGGATCTGCTGATTGCCATGGCGGGGGCGGACGAGGTGAACCTGCTGTGCTGCATGACGGCCCACGGCCTGAATGCCAATATCCACACCATCGCCAGGGTGTGCAATCCGGAATATACCAACCAGGTCTATGTCATGCGCAATATGTTCGCCCTGTCCATGGTAGTGAACCCGGAGAGGCAGGCGGCCACGGAGATGGAGCGCCTTCTGAAATACCCGGGCTTCCTCAAGCGTGACACTTTCACCAAGGGGCGGGTGGAAATCGTGGAGCTGCGGATAGACGGCCGCAGCAAGCTCAAAGATGTGGCCCTGAATGATATGGACAGCATCGTGAAATGTAAGACCCTGGTCTGCGCCGTGCTGCGGGACGGCAAGGCGGTGGCGCCGGGCGGCAATTTCGTGCTCCGGGAGGGGGACCGCATCTATGTGACGGCTTTCACCAATACCCTGACTATCTTGCTGAAGAACTTGGGGATAGTCACTCATAAAGTAAAGCGGGTGATGCTGTGCGGCGGAGGGCGCGTCAGCTACTATCTGGCCAAGCAGCTCCAGAACAGCGGCATCCAGGTGCAGATTGTGGAGCAGAATCCGGGCCGCTGCAGACAGATGGCCACCATGCTTCCCTCCGCCTGTATCATACAGGGGGATTCCAGCAGCCAGTTCCTGCTGGAGAGCGAGGGCATTTCCGGATGTGACGCGCTGGCTACACTGACAGGAATGGACGAACTGAATATGATTATCTCCCTCTACGGCATCCGCTGCGGCGTCCCGCAGGTGATCACGAAGCTGGGGCATATTGAAAATACGGATCTTTTGGGCAATCTGTCCCTGGGCAGCGTCATCAGCCCCAAGGAGCTGTGCTGCAATACCATCGTACAGTATGTGAGAGCCATGAAGAACCAGACGGGCGCGGCCCTGACGGTGCACACCATAGCGGACGGACAGGCGGAGGCCATGGAGTTCCATGCAGACGAGGGGACGCGCAACTGCGGCAAGCCCCTGAAGACCCTGAAGCTGAAAAAGGGCGTGCTGGTTGTGTGCATTTCCAAAGGGGCCAAGATGGAAATTCCGAACGGCGATTCGTACTTTAATGTAGGTGATATCGTCTATGTCGTCACCGGCAGGGAGAGGACTATTTACCAGCTGAACGATATTTTTGAATAAAATGATTTCGGGCAAGGACGGGTTGAAAAGTAGACATGAACTATAAGATGATGGGGAAATTTATCGGCAAGATTCTCCTGGTGGAAGCCGTATTTATGGTACCGGCGATGCTGATAAGCCTGTGGGAGAGGGAATTTGCCGCGGTGACGGCTTTCATGTGGAGCCTGGGGGCGCTCCTTGTGGCGGCAGGGGGGCTATCATGGTTCGGCAGGGGCTCCCAGAAAAAATTCTACGCCAAGGAGGGGCTGGCCTGCGTGGGCCTGAGCTGGATCGCCATGAGCCTGTTGGGCTGCCTGCCCTTTTTCCTCTCCGGAGTGATGCCCAACTACATTGACGCGCTCTTTGAAATCGTGTCGGGCTTTACCACCACCGGAGCCTCCATCCTGCCGGCGGTGGAGGATGTGCCCAGGGGAATCCTGTATTGGAGGAGCTTCAGCCATTGGCTGGGGGGCATGGGGGTGCTGGTGTTCCTGCTGGCCATCTCCTCCTCGGGGGGCAACGGTTTTACCATGCATCTGCTGCGGGCGGAGAGCCCGGGCCCTAACGTGGGAAAGCTCGTGCCCAAGATGCGCAAGACGGCCACGATTCTGTATCTGATTTATATCCTGCTGACAGTGCTGGATGTGATATTCCTGCTGCTGGGGGACATGCCCCTGTTCGAGGCGGTGTGCACGGCGTTCGGAACCGTGGGGACGGGAGGCTTTGGGGTCAAGAATGACAGCATGGCCGGCTACAGCCCCTATATCCAGAATGTCTGCACAGTGTTCATGCTGCTGTGCGGGGTGAATTTCAGCTGCTATTATCTGCTCCTGGTGAAACAGGTGAAGAGTGTGCTGAAGGATGAGGAGCTGCGGCTGTATCTGGGAGTGGTATTGGGCAGCATCCTGATTATCGTATGGAATCTGAGGGGGTTCTACGCCACTTTGGAGGAGACCGTGCGGCATGCCTCTTTCCAGGTGGCGACCATCATGACCACCACGGGATTTGCCACCACGGACTATGAACTTTGGCCGGGGCTGTCCAAGGCCATTTTGCTGAGCCTGATGATTCTGGGGGCCAGCGCGGGCAGCACGGGCGGCGGCTTCAAATGCGGCCGGGCGCTGCTGGTGGCGAAGAGCCTGCACAGGAGCGTGCGCCAGGTGGTGCATCCCCAGAAAGTGCAGGTGGTGCGGCTCAACGGCCATGCGGTGGACGAGAAGATACTGCAGAATACCAATGCCTATCTGGCAGCATACATGATTGCGATTATACTGAGCTTTCTGCTGATTTCAGTGGACGGCTTTTCCATCACCAGCAATCTGTCGGCGGTACTGGCCTGCTTCAACAATATCGGACCCGGCTTCGATGCGGTGGGGCCGACTTGTAACTATGGAGCTTACAGTGATTTCTCCAAGATTGTGCTCACATGGGATATGCTGGCGGGAAGACTGGAGATTTTCCCCATGCTGATACTGTTGAGCAGGTCCACATGGAAGCATCGCTAAGAGAAAAATCGTAAAGAGCGATGACTGTTTTTCCGATTTCTATTGCTATTCGCCGGGAATGGCTTTACACTGGATTTACAGAGAATGGTTTTCAAAACGGAAAGAGCATAAGGAGGGCAAAAAATGGTAAAACTGACACCACCCATGGGATGGAATTCCTGGAACACTTTTGGGGCGAACATCAATGAGCAGCTGATTTTCGACACGGCGGACGCCATGGTGGAAAAAGGCCTGCCGGAGAAAGGCTACGAGTACCTGGTCATTGACGACTGCTGGTCGCTGAAAGAGAGGGACGCCAAAGAGCGCCTGGTGGCGGATCCTGAGAAGTTCCCCCAGGGCATGAAAGCAGTGGCGGATTATGTGCATTCCAAAGGGCTTAAGTTCGGCATGTATTCCTGCGCGGGGAATCTGACCTGTGCCGGATATCCGGGCAGCTTTGAGCACGAGTTCATAGACGCGGAGACTTTCGCGGAGTGGGGCGTGGACTTCCTGAAGTATGACTACTGCTACCACAGCCCCATCATCCCCGGAAAGTACTTGTACCGGCGCATGGGGCTTGCCCTGGAGAACTGCGGACGGGACATCCTGTTCTCCGCCTGTTCCTGGGGCGTGGACGAGACCCATGAATGGATCAAGACCACAGGGGCGTCCATGTGGCGTTCCACAGGGGATATCTTTGATTCCTGGGACTCCGTCAAGACATTGACCCGCCAGCAGGAAAAGCTGCATCCCTACAATGGCGTGGGCTGCTTCAATGATATGGACATGCTGATAGTGGGCATGTACGGCAAGGGAAATGTGGGGCTGAAAGGCTGTACGGATGTCCAGTACAAGACCCATTTCTCCATCTGGGCTTTCATGGGCTCTCCCCTGATGATCGGCTGCGATATCCGAGATATGAGCGAAGAGGCGCTGAACATATTGGGCAATGAGGAAATCATCCGCATCAATCAGGACAGGCTCTGCCGCCAGCCGGTGAAGCTGGCGGGCACATGGCCGGGCGAGGATCTGCTTCTGTATTCCAGGCAGCTGGAGAACGGAGATTTGTGCATCGGAATGTTCAACTTAAGCGAGGAGAAGGCAGTGGCCAGGCTGAACCTGGATGAAGTGGGGCTTCCTTTCAGCACAGGCAGGACCCTGGAGGCGACGGAGCTCTGGACGGGTGACAAAGTGGAAGTGAAGAACGCCACCATGATCAGGGAGCTGGCGCCCTTTGACTGCGCCATGATACGCGCCAAGGTGGTCAGCCTGTGAGAAGCGGCTGTGAGGAGTGCGGGAAAGCGCTTACCTTTAATGAAATCGGCGCCTATAAAAAATTCGTAAACCGCGGAAGCACAAGTTTCTTGTGCAGGACATGCCTTGCGGCGAAGCTGGATGTGTCGGTGGAGGAGATTGACAGGAAGATTGAGCAGTTTAAGGCGCAGGGATGTACCCTGTTCGTGTAGATTGAAAACGGGGCTTGGCCGGAACGGTCAGGCCCTTTTTCAGGAATGGAACGGATAGACGACAGGAAAATGCGGCGTGCGGCTGCGCACGAGAAGACGGAGGACAAATGAAGAGAGAGTACGGACGGAGTGGAAACCGAATGGTGATTTGAAAGAAAGGGAAAAGGAGGCGGCAGCTATCTGCCAGGATTTTTCGGCATTTTGCGGTTATATCATCCAAAATAAGGTGAAGCTGGCCTCCAGAACGGGAAATATCGGAAAGAAAGACTGCTTTGCCATAAATCAGCTTTTACATGGTATCCGCTCATCAGTTTTTTCTATTATACGGCGTTAAATTTCAAAATCCTGGAAACGAATGCAGCGGGCTGCATTGGAAGATGGCGGGTGAGAACGCTGGTGAGAAATCGAGGCGCGGCCCTTATTGGAAATCGTGTCCGACATCTATGAAAATACAGAGCTGGGAGAGGCGGAGGAACTGTCGGACAGCGGTAGAAATACGGCGGCAGAGCGTGTCTATCAGGCTTATATCGATACATTCCTGCAAGGGGAGGAGGAAAAGCTGTCGGAGATATTTGAGGATGCGGCTGCATCGGACACAAGGCAGACAATCGATTTCCAGGTATCGGTAAGGCACACGGACTGCGTCCGGGTCATCGCCTTTTTTCGTTTACAGTGGGGACAGGGATGATGAAAAGGACATACATGCATCCGGAAGCTCTGATTCGGGAGGAGCATGCCGCGCTTACCGGACGGCAGAGCCCCTGCCAGAAAGAAGCCGCGGATACGCTGCGCCGGGAGATGGAGAGGGTCATCCTGGAGAATCCGGAGAGAATGTTTCTGTCTTTCTCCCATAGGATATCATCAGGCCTCTGGCGAAGGTATACCCGGCCCCGGGATGGGAGGAAAAGTAGTCCGCAATCTTCCTGTCCCGGCGGCAGCAGGCTTCGGCTTCCGGGCGTGTCAGGCCGTGGGTCAGCAGATGGAGAATCAGGCCCTCCTCCGCCTCCGGATCCCTGCAGGATGCCCAATTGTTGGACTGGATGAAATCCTCTTTGGCTTCCTCATAGTTCTCAAGCTTCGGGGTGACGAACTCTACCTTGTCATTCATCCTGACGTCCACGTCCACGAGACCCAGTTTCTGCATGATATGCGCGGCCTTGATGGCGGCGGAATAATCCCGTCCCTGCATGGCAAGCTCGGTCTGCCACTTCTTCTCCAGGCCTTCATGGCGGCACAGCTCCTGATAGTCCATGCCGTCCACATACAGCCCGCAGCTTTCGAATTCCCTGTTCACATCCACACAGACCACATATGCGCCTGGCTTTGCGAAGGAGACCATCTTTCGGAGAAAGGCTCCGGGGTCGTCTATGTGCCTGAGAACTGCCTGGCATATCACAAGGTCGTATTGGTTTTCAGCGGAGTGTTCGCAGACGTTCTTGCAGAGGAAGTCTGCTTTCAGGTTCTGCCTGGCAAAAAGCTGTTTTCCCTCCTGGATTAGGTTTTCCGCAAAGTCGATTCCCGTGTAGGCGCTTCCCTCCGGCAGGAAAGGGAGGAACAGCAGCCCTAAGAAGCCGTATCCGCACCCGCAGTCCAGCATGGAGACGGGCTCGCGGATGTTCCACACCTGTGAGACCAGGAAACGGGCATAGTCCTCGTTCCAGAACCGTTTCCGCGTCCGCAGGAGATAGTCCAGCCGATGGTTCCAGAAATCTTTCGTGCCGGACTGTTCCGGGGCGTACCCTTCCCCGTCCAGGGGCTTCAGGCCCAGCAGCTGGTCTGTGGACACCTGGAAATATTCCGCCAGCGATGGCAGCACGGAGATGTCGGGCATGGTGGCCTGCGTCTCCCATTTGCTGATTGTCTGGAAGGATACGCCCATGGCGTCCGCCAGTTCCTGCTGGGTCAGCCTTTTCTGTCTCCGTAAATCCGCAATGCGTAAGTGGATTGTGCTCATATGTGTCCTCCTTGTAAAATGTGGTGTCTGTTGTGTTGCTTTCCTGTATTGTACCAAGCCGCTTACGCGGCGGCAAGTTCTAAAAATAGTTTCTCCTAAATCCTCAAAAAAGTAGCAGTTTTTGAAGATATGTTGTATTGTTAAGTTACCACACCAAACAACGACATAACAACAAAAACTGCTATGATTAGTTTAACATGGTCTTCAAGATTTAACAACTCCATATTTC
>CAJTHM010000010.1 GCA_910576125.1 Lachnospiraceae bacterium
GATTATTTCTTAAATGAAGACGACTTATTTGATGACGATTTCGGAGAAGATGGATTCTATATCTTTTAAAATTCCGTACCGCCTGTTTTTTATGCCCACATTTATTTTTTGTCAAACATATGTTCGCAAAACGTATGTTTCTTTTTGTCACTCCAAAAGACGCAATTTCCTATAAAGTAAAAAAGAAATGAAAAGGGAAAGAGGGATAATTCCATGTCAGACAATGAATATAAACAAAAAAGCCACTTAATGAGGGAAAGGAGAGCTGAATAATGGATTTTGAATATTTTTATGGGAAACAGAGTAGCCAGTATGCTTTTTACCGTATACCAAAGCAGTTATTTACGGAAAGCCAGTTTGATGCGCTGTCAGTCGGGGCAAAGCTGCTCTATGGAATGATGATTGACCGCATGGAGCTGTCACAGAAAAACGGCTGGATAGACAAACAAGGCAGGGCATACATATATTTTACCGTTGATGAAGTAAAGGACAGGTTTCATTGTGCCAATGACAAGGCGGTAAAGCTGATGAGGGAGCTTGACAGTGACAGAGGGATAGGTTTAATTGAGAGCGTAAGACAGGGGTTAGGCAAGCCCAATATTATCTATGTCAAAAATTTTGTAGGGAGTTCACCAGAATAAAAGTAAAACACAACAAACAAATTTTTTAAGTAAAATAGGAATGAGGGGATTCCGTCGCAGCAGGCATTGTGGAAATGTCGTATAACTGGCTGTTTATGGAGTTGTGGGTAACTTTGTTTGCAGGATGTGGGAAAGCTGTACTTTGCTTTTCCATATGCTGTGAACGGAGTTATCCATGACTCCATAGCCTGTTATGCACATTTCCACGATGCAAGGGAAGGATTTAGGATAGGATTGATATGATTGATTCAGTATGACTATATTCAGTATAGTTAATATCAGTATAGTTACATTCCGGTTTTCGGAAGTCCAGAAGTTCAAAAATCATACCTCAAGAACTCCGATTATCGGAATTCTTGAGGTAAAGAAGATAAACTTCAAGAGTTCCGATTTTCGGAATACTGTAAAATCCGTTTAATATAGCTTATATTCAAAAAAATAGGAAATGAAACGGACAGTTATTCCCAAATAGAGCGCATTTTCAATTTCTTTTCACTGTTTGTTCCCTTTAAATATTCTTTTAGGATAGACATCATTTGTTCAAGCCCTATATTCTTTTCCAAAAACTGCGCCAACTCTTTATCAAATTCGTTTTCCTTTTCAATGATTTTAGGGACTATCTCTTTTCCTTCTTTTGTCAAATAAAGGACAGAATATCGGGCGTCTGATTGTGATGTTCCTTTATATATCAGCCCTTTTTCCACAAGCCCTTGCACTAAACGGCTAGGGCTTTTTTGTTCACATATCAGCAATTCTCCCAACTCTTTCAATGAAACAGGTTCATTCTCATATAATACAAGCAATACTTCACTCTGATTGGGTGTTACATTTAAGGAACTAAGGGTAGCACCGAATTTTTTCATTGCCTCTTTTTCGGCACTCCTGAAAATATAACGAAATCTTGTACCATTATCCATTTTGTTCTCCTTTCATGTAGATTACATATCATTTATATTACTATTTTTATCTATATTCTGTCAATATTACAGTTGACAAAATCTAATAGATGACATATCATCTATTAGGAAGGAGCATTGGATATGAATATAAAAAGACGTTTAGGACAATCGGAAATTATGCTTTCCCCATTAGGAGTTGGTACATGGCAGTTTAGTAACAAGGGTGGTACATGGAATACTGTCACAGACAAAACAGTATATGAGATTTTGAAATATTCTCTGACAAATGGTATGAATTGGATTGATACTGCGGAAATATACGGAAACGGAATTTCTGAAACACTGATCGGGCAAGCCTTGAAGCAACTGGAAGCAGAAAAGGCATTGACAGATATTCCTTACATTGCAGACAAATGGTTTCCGCTTTTACGGACGGCAGACACAATTACAAAGACGATAAATCAGCGTTTGGATTGTTTGCAAAAGCCTGTAATAGACTTGTATCAGATACATCAGCCAACCTCTCTATCTTCCTTGAAAGAACAGATACGGCATATGGCTGAACTGGCTGACAAAGGAATTATTAAAAATGTCGGGATAAGCAACTTTACCGCAAAAGGAATGAGAAAAGCAGACAAGTTGCTTAGGGAACATGGATTAAGACTTGCTTCCAATCAAGTCAAATACAATCTTTTGCACAGAAAGCCCGAAAAGAATGGTGTTATAGAAACAGCAAAGGAATTAGGAATATCCATTATCGCATATTCTCCATTACAACAAGGTATGCTGACAGGAAGATTTCACAATGACCTCTCTGCAACAGATAACATCAGTCTGTTACGCCGCTTTCACTCTGGTATCAGCCGGAAAAATATTGAACGAACAAGACCGTTAATTGATACCTTAAACAAACTGGAAGAAAAATACCAAAAAACGCCCGCCCAAATATCGTTAAACTGGCTTATTTATTCCCAGGGCGAATTAGTATTTGCTATCCCCGGCGCAACAAAATTAGAACAAGCACAGAGCAACATAAAAGCACAAAGTTTTAGGCTGTCCCAAGAAGATATTGAATTGTTGAACAAAGTATCTGAAAGCATTTGAAAGGAGCGGTTAGATGAAAGATAAAAACAGATATGCAAAAAATATTTGTATTTTGGTATTAGGTATCGTTTCTCTTGTGCTGTTATGCCTGCTTGCAAAAAATTACAACCTGCTTTTCCTGCAGAAAATTGATACCAAGATTTTACAGTTTATGGTGGAACACACAAATGAATGTATGACAGTGGTAATGAATGTTATTACATTTTTTGGAACAATTGGCGGCGTTACCCTAATTTTAATACTGATGATTTTGATTAGTCGTTTTCAGAAAGAAATGCTGTTATACAGCAGTTTGGTTTTATTTACTTATCTGATAAATGGATTTATTAAAAATATGGTTATGCGCTCCCGTCCTAGTGTTCATCATTTGACATTTGCAGATGGGTACAGCTTCGTAAGCGGACACAGCTCCATTTCCATTGTACTTTCAGTTACCTTAATTGCTTTCTTTGTTCCAAAAATCAAAAATGCTGTTTTAAGGAACGGTATCGCTGTTTTTTTATGTGTGCTACCTTTTTGTATAGCAGTTAGCCGTATGTATCTAAGAGTGCATTATTTTACAGACATTTTGGGTGGTTGGTTTGTTGCCGTTACATACCTTTGTATTCTTTATTTTGTTTTTCATTTTATAGCAGATAGAAAGCGAGGGAAAATATATGATAAATAATATCCATGTTATAGAATTACAGAGTGTTGGAAATATGCGTGATTTAGGCGGTTCCCAAGCAGGAAACGGAAAGCATATAAAGTATGGAAAAATTATCCGCTCTGCACATTTACATCACTTATCCGAAACAGACCAGATTGCATTACAAGCATTGGGAGTTAATAAAGTGATTGATTTCAGGGGCTTGGAAGAACAACAAAACGAGCCGGATAAGCCAATGCCGGACACGGAATATTTCCTGTTTCCTGTTTTTTCTTCTACAAGAATACCCGTAATCAACGAGGAATTTATTAAAGATATGCTCCACAATAAAAACAGTCTGATTGATCTGCTATTCAGACAAAAAGAACAAATGCAGGAAGTATATCGGGATTTTGTGTTTGAAGAAAGCGCATTAAAAGCCTACCATGATTTTTTCCAAATATTGTTAGAAAGTGATAAGCCAAAAGATACTGTCTTGTTCCATTGTACCGCAGGGAAAGACCGTACAGGATTTGCCGCCGCCTTATTTTTAAGGTGTATGGGTGTTAATATGGACTGTATTATCAATGATTATCTGATAACAAACGGATACTTAAAGAAACGGATAGAGGAAACGATTGTAAAATTTCAGTCATTGCATATTGATGATACTTTTATACAAGAAACGAAAAAATACTTTTTGGCGCAGGAAGATTATCTGAAACTTTCTTTCCAAACAATTTCGGATAATTATAGGGATTTTCAAATTTATCTGAAAATGATAGGGATAGATGAAAATGCAATAACAAAACTATTTGATATATATACTGGATAAACTCAAAAAGATGGTGGCATGGAAAAATATAGCAGATTAAAAGATTAAACTGGATGAAAAATGTTTGCTGAATCAAGTATTATATTGGCAAATGAGCACTGAGAGATGACAGTAAAATATTTGTGTTTCTTAGTGCTTTTTTGTTTGACAGATACAAATATTTCAAACTAATATGCGGAATAAATTCGGTAATAAAAAGTAAAAAATATTATGAATACATAAATGCAAAGGGTAACATTAACAAGGGGGTGTTTTATTCGTTATTGTGCATTGTATTTGTGTTAAAAATATCATGTAGTACACTTTTCTTTTATATCAAAGTCTTTTAGATTTTGAAACACAAGGGGGTTAGGGGGATTTTCCCCTTATAAGCAATTTTTACAGATTTCCATTATGGAAAATCTGTAAAAAAAGTGCCTGTGGACGTCCACAGGCAGTGCTTGCTATTTCGCCCCGTGCCAGGACACGGGCAGTGCTTGCTGTACCAGTATGGACAGTAAGAGGGTTTTAGGCTGCACAGGCAGTCTGACAAAAAAATTTTTGAAAAAGTTTTGGTAAATAGGAAGGTTTTTGACCTATTTAGAATTTACAATAATAGCCGGGGCTGAGTGGAAGGAGGGAACAGCATGACCACCGCAGACCGCAGATTGGAGATTGTCAGTATCCTTGTGGTCAACGGTCATGTTACGTCAAGGGAGCTGGCGCAGGAATTTGGCGTTGCAAGGCGCACGATATTAAATGATGTTGCGGCTCTTACATATGGCTATCCCATATACACAAAGCCGGGGGCAGGCGGGGGAATTTTTATCATGGAGGGTTACAAGCCGTACAACAATACGCTCACTCCCTACGAACAGGAGAAGCTCAAAAAAATGTATGATGCGGCAGAGGGGGAGGATAAGGAAATCCTGAAACGTGTCCTCAAAAAATACGGGGCGTATAAGCTGGAACTGTAGATGTTTTTTTGAGGGAAACATACCATACGGACAAGGGATTTTTTACAAGGAAATTTGACAACTGAATATCGCAGAACATACAGGACGTGAGGATATGTGTAGCCACTAAGTAAGTGCGCCATGATGCGCCTGCTCTAACTTGGAATTGAACGGAAAAGCAGAGGCGTGGAGCGATAAGAACCTGACAAAATGCACAGCAGTTGTGCGGGGCGATGAAGCATATCCGTGATAATGATACTTCTGAAATTTTATAAAAATTCAGTCATGAAATGACGGTGAAATTCCGATGTGGGCAGCGTAATGACCTGCCACTTGTATGTGGGTTTATTGGATTACAGAGCAAAGGCAAAAAAGAGAGGATTTGTAATTTTTTTGGATTGTAAAAACAGCGTAAGGGCAGTTATGAACGTAACAGTTTATAACTGTCCTTTTTGTGTTTGAAGGGAGGAATTGAATGGGAAGTAAACAAAAAATCAGGAGCAAAAACAGAAACGAAAGCAGAAAAACACCGACACGGATTGTCGTGGAACGTATCTACTTAGGCGGTCAGAGCATGGAAGATGCTTTCCGCAAAATCAACGAGGAAACAGTGAGAAAAAATATTGAGGAAATCGTCGGAAAAACGGTTTAATTCTGCGGGCGGTCATGCTATACTATGGGTAGTGTGTTCCGCCCTTTTATGGAGGTAGGAAGATGAAAGGGAACGGAACAAAAATCACAGCTTTATATTGCAGACTGTCACAGGACGATGGGAATGTCGGGGACAGCATGAGTATCCAGAGCCAGAAAGCTATCCTTGAAAAATATGCAAGGGATATGGGAAAAGCTGCTTATGCTTTCTATGTGGACGACGGTTATTCCGGTACAAATTTCCAAAGACCGAGTTTTCAGAGAATGATTGCTGATATTGAAGATGGGAAGATTGATACGGTCATCACAAAAGACCTCTCCCGTCTTGGCAGGAATTATCTTGAAAGCGGCGCATACATTGAAGTGTTTTTCCCGCAGCGCCATGTACGCTATATTGCAGTCAATGACGGTGTGGATTCCGAACAGAGCGGCGGGCTTGACATCACGCCTTTCAAAAATATCCTGAATGAATTTTATTCGAGGGATATTTCCAAAAAGGTCAAGAGCGGCAAGCATATACGGGCACTGGAAGGGAAATTCATGGGAACGACTGCACCATTCGGCTACAGGAAAGACCCGCAGGACAAAAACCACTTGATTGTTGATGAAGCGACTGCGCCCACTGTCAGGCTGATATACAGCCTTGCCCTGGAAGGGTATGGAACAAACCGCATCGGCAAAGTTCTGTATGAAAGGAAAATCCCAAAACCGAGCTATTACAAGCAGGAGTTTTTCTCCCAGCATGATTCGGGCAGCGAGGATTACTGGTATGACTGGAAACAGGAAGTCATTACACGGATTTTGCGGAATCCCGTGTACAAAGGCGGTATGTATGTGCATAGCACTTCAAAGCCGACATTCAAATGCAGGGGCAGGGGATATATCCGGCGGGCTGACAGGGAAGTCTTGGAAGATATGCATGAGGCGGTTGTCACCAAAGAGGTATGGCAGACGGCAAATGACATCATTGACAGGCACACAAAAGTCAAGCCGTGTACTTCCGGTTATGAGAACATTTTCAGAGGGCTTCTGAAATGCCCTGACTGTGGGCAGACGCTCCTGATACATACGGACAACCGCAATCCGGACAGGGATTTACTGGACAAGACTTATTACCAATGCACCACATACCGTAAAAAGGGAGCGAATTTCTGCACCGCACACCGGATCAGCGCAGGGGATATTGAAAACGCTATAAAAGCGGATATTGACAGGCACGCAGTAAAAGCAATGAAAGACAAAGAAAAATTCATAAACAACGTACTTCTAAGCATGAATGAAAGTAATGCAGAACGGTCGGAAAAAGTAAAGGCGGAGATTGAGAAACTCAAAAAGAGGAACGCAGAACTTGACCAGATGTATATCCGGCTGTATGAGGACTATTCCGGCGGAAAGCTGTCGGAAAAGAAATTCACCATGATGTCGGCGCATTACGAGCAGGAACAGGATGCGAACGAGGAAAAGCTGTCAGAACTGGAAAGACAGCATAAAGCGAAATCTGCCGCTGTTACCAATGCGGAGCAGTTTACGGAGAGCCTTGCACAGTGTGCAGGCATGAAGAAACTGACAGCAACGGTATTGAACACGCTGATAGAAAAGATAGAAGTACACAATCCAGTTATGGTCAACGGAGAGAAAGAGCAGAAGTTGACTGTCTATTACAAATTCGTAGGTCAAATCGACTAAAGTACCTATAACTGTAACGCAATAGAGCTTGCGCCGGAGGGGACTGGATACAGGGCAAAGACGAGATTTGCAAAGTTTTTCAATCTTCCGGAACTGATTGCATTATTCAAAGAAAGTGCAGATATACAGACACCAGATATGTTAAAGCTGCCTGTTCCGGAAGCGGATTATGAAAATATCGTGTTAAAGCCGAGCGAGTACCAGCAGGACATGGTTCAGTCACTTGCGGACAGGGCGGAAGCGGTCAGGGACAGGAAAGTGCAGCCGAACATCGACAATATGTTAAAAATAACCAACGATGGAAGAAAGTTAGCGTTAGACCAGCGGCTCATCAATGATATGCTTCCCGATGAAGAAAACTCCAAAGCCACAACCTGTGTGGAGAAGGCGTTTGAGATTTGGGAGCAGACAAAGGAGCAGAAGTCGGCACAGCTTATTTTCTGTGATTTATCGACACCGAAGGGAGATGGGACATTCAATGTATATGAGGACATCAGGGATAAGCTCATGGCAAAGGGAGTGCCGGAGAATGAGATAGCATTTATCCATAGTGCCAATACGGAAACAAGGAAAGCGGAGCTGTTCGCAAAAGTAAGAAGCGGGCAGGTTCGTTTTTTGTTAGGCTCAACCGCAAAAATGGGAGCTGGAACTAACGTGCAGGACAGGTTGATTGCGTTACACCACCTCGATGTGCCCTGGCGTCCGTCTGACATTGAACAGCAGGAAGGTCGGATTTTAAGGCAGGGCAACATGAATGATAAGGTGAAAATATTCCGGTATGTGACGGAAGGGACATTTGACAGCTACTCATGGCAGCTCATCGAGAATAAGCAAAAATTCATTGGGCAGATTATGACGAGCAAATCCCCGGTCAGGAGCTGTGAGGACATAGACGAAGCGGCTCTCACTTATGCGGAGGTGAAGGCTCTGGCAACTGGCAATCCCTACATAAAAGAAAAAATGGACTTAGATATTCAGGTGTCCAAGCTGAAGCTGTTAAAGGCGAACCACACCAGCCAGAAGTACCGCTTAGAGGACAATATCGTGAAGCATTACCCTGTGCAGATTGCTTCCATGAAGGAACGCCTTGCAGGGTATCGTGCCGACATTCAGACCTACGCACAGAATAAATTCCCGGACAAGGACACTTTCTCCATAAAAATCGGAAACCGGGTATATACGGACAAGAAGGAAGCCGGGGCAGCACTGATTGATATGTGCCGGAGCGCAAAACAGCCGAATATGGCGGTCACAATCGGGGAGTATCAGGGATTCAAGATGAGCGTTTCTTTCGATTCGTTCTTTTCCAAGTTTACGGTGAATTTAAAGGGCAGCATCACCCATGAGGTGGAGATTGGCACTGATCCGTTGGGAAATTTGCAGAGGTTAAGTAACGCCTTAGAGGGCATGACCGGGAAAATGGAAACAGTGGCGCAGAAGCTGGAGAACGTGGAGCATCAGCTTGAAACCGCAAAGGTGGAGGTCACAAAGCCATTCGCACAGGAAGCGGAGCTTGCGGAGAAGCTGGAACGCCTGACAGAGCTAAATGCCCTTTTAAACATGGACGAAAAGGGCGGCGATGGGATTGATATGGACGATGAGCCGGAGAATGACGGGGAACAGGAGGAACTTGGTACAGAGGAAATGGAGCATGATACGGAAGCGGTGGCAGATGCGCCTTTCAGACCGCAGGTGAACCGGGCAGTATCGGAGAAGGTGGCGGAGCATGGGAAGGAGAGGATGTTAGCCGACAGTCCGAGAAGTCGCATTTCCGTAAAAGAGAAACTTGCCGAGATGCGTGAGAAGGCATACGGGCAGAAACCGCCGGAAAAGATGGATATTTCAAAAGGTAAAGGAAAAGAGGAAAGTTTATAAGGAGGGCAAAATGGAAACAGCAGGACAGAACACAAAACAGGTCATGGAGGAAAATGACGCATTAAAGCAGCTTATAGAGCTGCTGAACCAGCAGAACATGAAAGAGCAGTCACAGGATTTTATGGGGGTTTTCTGGTATGTGGCGGGTATGCAGGTACAGCTTGCCGCAATGGTGGATGAATTACAGGGCGTCCGGGAGCAGCTTTCACAGATGCAGGAGAAACAGCCGAAGTCCGTTACGGAGAACCTTATGGAGAAAATATCCCACCTTCAGGAGAAAGTCACAAGCCTGTCGGAACGCCTGACAGCGGTAAGAAACCGTCTTGTGGAAACAGCAACACAGGCGGTCAATGCTTTTAAGGAAAAAGGCAGGGCGGAGATGTGCAAGGTTCTCCAGAAAGGAATCTCCGGCATGAAGTCCATGCTTTCCGGCTACCGGGAACGTCTGGTTGACGTGATGACGGACTGTGAAAAGACAGCTAACCAGATTGACAGCATCGGGGACGAGTTAAAGCAGATCGGGAACAGCGTTTCCAACGTAGGCAGGCTGTTAGCCGGGAAAGGAACGAAAGAGGTATCGGACGAAAAGCCGGGTGTCGGTCTGACAAGGGCAGTCAACACGCCTGTAAAAAAGGCGGTGGAGAACCTGCGGAAGAAGATTGACGGGGCGGATCAGGCGTTTGAAAAGCTGGATCGGCTCTCTGCCCGTCTGGATGCCGGGAAGGAAGCGGAGAAAGGAGGGCGGGTGTCCGTAAAAGATAAGCTGTCGCAGATGAAGGAAAAGGCGGGACAGCAGAAAAAAGCGCCGGAGCCGGACAAGGCAAAGACGAAAAGCAAAGAGGAAAGTTTATAAAAATATCAGAAAATAAAAGTATCCAAAGCGGGGGCAGACAGGGAAACTTATCTGCCCTCTGTTTTTATGGAGGAAAAGGAGAGATAACCATATGGCAGATGCAAGAACAGAAAAACAGAAAGTCAAGGAGATAACGGACAGGCTGGAGGAAGGCTTGAAGGAGCTGTTTGAAGGGGAGAAATATAAAAGCTACCTGAACACCATGTCAAAATTCCACAATTACAGCGCAAACAATATCCAGCTCATAGAGATGCAATGCCCGGATGCGACATACGTTGCCGGGTACAAGGCATGGCAGAGGAATTTTGAACGCCATGTAAATAAGGGCGAGAGGGGTATCCGTATCCTTGCGCCTGCGCCTTATAAAATCAAAGAGGAACAGGAGAAGATTGATCCGGTAACGAATGAGCCTGTGCTTGACCGGGACGGGATGCCCGTCATGGAGGAAGTGGAGATAAAGATACCCGCCTTTCGTGTCGTGACAGTGTTCGATTATTCCCAGACGGACGGGAAAGAGCTTCCCGGACTTGGCGTGAATGAACTGCATGGGGACGTGGAGCGTTACCGGGATTTTATGGAAGCGTTGGAGAGGGTTTCCCCCGTCCCAATCCGATATGAGGAAATGGAGGGTGACAGGAAAGGATATTTTATTGATTTAAGCCGCCCTATCGCCATTAAAGAGGGCATGAGCGAAGCGCAGACCGCAAAGACCGGAGTCCATGAAGTGGCGCACGCAAAGCTCCATGCAAGGGAAGCGAAGCAGGATACGGAAAAAGCAGTCTATAAAGACCGGGAAACGAAAGAGGTGGAAGCCGAGAGCATCGCTTACACTGTATGCCAGCATTTCGGGATTGACACGTCTGATTATTCCTTTGGGTATATCGCCGGGTGGAGCAGCGGAAAAGAGATGCCGGAGCTGAAATCCTCCCTCGACACCATACGCCGGACTTCCTCGGAACTGATAAAAGGGATTGAAACGCAGCTTCTGGAGATTGAAAAGGAACGTGCTGCAGAACAGTCACAGGAGGACATTATCCTGCTTGTGTCGAATACAGACCGTTCCGAATATGACCTTTTGAATATTAAGGGCATGGAGAGGACGGAAATATTTAATCTGCTGTCTGCCATGAAAGACGATGACAGGCAGAGTGTGGAAGCCTACCTTGAAAGAGCCGGGGCATGGGTAACGCTGCTTGCCAATGAACGGAGCGAGGAAGTAGAGGAATACCATTTAGACTATGCCTATGATACGGATACCCATGAGATAACGGATTTTAAGGCGTTGCAGGAAGAACGGGAAAGGGCGAATGTTCCGATTGAATATGGGGATGTGATTGTGAGAATCTCCACGCCGGACAGCGGGGAATATGAAACCATTAAAATTGCGGATATGCAGTCAGAAGTGGCAAATGTTTTATATGCCATACCATTTTTGGAAGAAAATGAGTGGAATGGAAATGTGCTGGATTATCTGCAGGAGAGAGGTTTTGAGTTTGTGCCGATTATGAGAAGCGGCGGTTTGAATGACGGGTATCCGCAGTTCTATGATTTTGATGTGGATATGAGCGAATGGGAAGTGCATACCGCTTCGGAGCTTCCGGCAACGGTACAGGCGGAGCAGCTCATTAACCGCATGGAATTTCACAGGTCGGTATATGACAGCGATGAGCGCAATTTGATTATGAACCATGCGTATAAGCTGGATGATATGTATAAGACCACTTCCCTTGCCCATTCCATTGCGGAGCAGAAAGACGATTCAACTCTGCTTTGGGAAACAATCAGGGTGGCGCAGGAAGAAATTGACGCTCTCCCGGACGGAATGGTGGGGCTGTCGGAGATGCACGAATACGGGTATGCATGGGATGAAATGCTCCCTCTGACAAAGGATATGGCATCGGAGCTGTTTGGGGAAGATGTTTCGGTGTACCAGCTCCACGCAGACGGTTCAGAAGCGCTTGTAGAGGACAGGGCGGCATTGCAGGAGCATGACGGACTGTTCGGCGTGGAAAAAGGTGATTGGAACGCTTATAAGGAATACCAGTCCATGAGGCAGGAATTAGAGGACAGCGAGCCTAACCGGGAAGCACAGCTTTTATATGGCAATGAGGGCAGGTATGGCATCTATCAGCTTAAAGATTCAGCGGAAACAAGGGATATTCGCTTTATGGATATGGATTACCTTGAAAAAGAAGGTATCCCGGTTTCCAGAGAGAATTATACCCTTGTCTATACCGGGGAGCTTACGGAGGGCATGAGCCTTGAAGATATTTATACCAAGTTCAACATAGACCACCCGGCAGACTTTACCGGGCATTCCCTTTCCGTAAGCGATGTGGTGGTGCTGCATCAGGACGGGGAGAACACAAGCCATTATGTGGATTCCGTTGGTTACAGGGAGATACCGGAGTTTACAAAGGAGCTTTCAGTATCGGCGGAAATCAGCACAGAAAAAGATGCGGTCAGGGAGGAAACAGCGGAAATCTCGGCAGAAGCAGCGGAAGAACATACAGCGGCAGAAAATACAATGGCAGAGCCGGACAATGACAAAGTTTCCTATTATGTCATTGAGGATTTATCCACATGGGCGGAGAACAGCCCGGAAAAAAGCAGGCTGGAGCGTTTTGAGAGCCTTCCGGAAGCAATGGAGAAATTCACAGAGTACCGGGGAAAGGAAACGGAGGACAAGCCGGATATGGCGAGGGCAACTTTCGGCTTCCATGTCAATGGCAGCGAATTTGACCTGATCCACGTCAGAAACCATGAAAACTGCCTGTCACTGGATTTTACGCACAGCAAGGCGGCAGAGGAAAGCAGCCGCTTCATGAAGGATTTGCAGACTTTAAATCACGAGGTCGGCTTTGACAAGGTACGGGTTCACCGGGAAATGTCGCCGGAGGAAATAAAGGATTTTGTGAAACAGCGGTTTGAATACCAGCTAAAGAGCAGCGGTCTTGACGATATTTCCCTCTATATGGACAGGTTTGATGCCCTCTATGGACAGGGGAAAATGGAACACCTCATGCCAACAGCCAACCAGAAGCATATCGTGGAAGATGTACCGTTTACGGAGTGGGAAAATCCGTACATAGATGCCAATGTTAGGGAAGCGGACAGGGTGGAAACAGAGCTTGCCTTCCGTCTGGCAGACCGTTATATCAGTATTCAGGAAACCACTGAGGGGTATGATTACACCATATATGATATGGACTACCGGGAACTGGACGGGGGTGTATATGACAATCCGGACATAACAATCAGACAGGCACTTGACGAGATTGTGACGGATTTGAAAGAGCCAGCGCACAGGAGCAGTCTGGAGGGCAGTATCCGCACTGACGATGAACTGATACCGATTGATTATGACGGATTGATAGAAAAGGCAGAGCAGGCGGCAAAAGAGCATCTTGAGGAACGTATCAGAACCGAAGTGCCGGAAGCGGTGGAAAGCAAAGTGATAGCCGATTTTAAAGCCAGAACTGAGGAATTATTTAACCCTGTCAACGGGCAGACACAGGAAGATATAGAAATGAGTGTTTACGCTTATTTACAGTCCAAAATTGACGAGTATGGAATGGATATAGAGCTTGTGGATATGGCGGTTACAGGGAGCAGATGCAGAGGTTTGGAAGAACCTGTATCTGACCTTGACGTGGCTGTGGAGTACCGGGGCGGGGAAAACGAAGATACCCTGTTCAATGCCTTCAACGAGGACGGTTTTACAATCGGCGGCGTTAAGGTAGACATCAATCCCATTACAGAGGGCAAGACCGGGACGCTTGGGGAGTATCTTTCGGGTGTGGAAGCCTATCTTGAGGAAAAACGAGCCGCCCTGCAGGAGAAAGCCGCAGAGCAGGCACAGGAGGAAAAACAGACGGTTGTCACCCTTACAGTGGCGGAGTGCGGGGAATTTCATAATTTCGGAGAGTACCATGAGGGGATAGCAGATGTCCCGGAAGCAATCGCCATTTTCAACCGGATACCGCCGGAGAGGATGAACGGTATCCCAAGCATCGGCATCAATATCCATACAGAGGGGACAGAAAGCTATGAGGACACGCAGATGGATATTGTTTCGGGCAGAGTTGCGGATTTGGAGATTCTGGACTATGTGCCGGATATTACAGACAATCCGAAGGCGGTGGAGGTCATTGCGGAGCTGATCGACAAGCTGCCGGATATAGAGGTGAGGGGTTCTCTGGAGAAGTGGCAGGCGGCTTTCCTTGCTGCGGAGATAGACCAGCTTTCCTACAACTACGACACTGTTCAGTACAATCAGATAGTGGAGGACAGGGAAGCGCAGATAGCGAACATCACAGAGGACATCAGGAACGGGAATACCGGGTATCTGAATGATTTCCTCAATGCGCTCATTTCAGACAGTATCCGGGAAGGCATGACGGATATTATCGGGAAAGGGACGGAGCTTGATGACAGCGAGGGCGTACAGACCGCAAGGAAGGCGAAGGAGCTGTTAGATAAGCTGGCGGAATACAAGCCGCTTGCAAAGATTGAGGAACTGGAAGAATGTAACTATAACATGATTGATAACGTCCTGAACAATGAGAAGCCGAAAGAGGAAAAGCAGACAGGCAGAATTTCCATAAAGGAAAAGTTGGCGGAGAAAAAGGCGGTCATCGAGCAGAGGGATAAGGCAGAGAAGGAAGCTCCGGAAAAGTGGACAGAGAAAAAATCAGAGAGGGAGATGTGAGAGCATGGCACAGATACAATATAAGTTCAATAAAAATGATGAATATCTGACACCTCCCTATGCGGTATATCCGATTATAAAACGTTTGAAGGCAAATACAACAGTATGGTGTCCTTTTGATATGGAGAACAGTCAGTTTGTGAAAGTGCTGTCGGAGTATGGTTTTTTAGTCATTTATAGTCATATAAAAATGGGGCAGGATTTCTTCTTAATGGAAGTGCCAGAATGTGACTACATTATCAGCAATCCCCCATACAGTCAAAAAGGCAGGGTATTGGAAAGGCTGTATGAGATTGGAAAACCGTTTGCAATGCTTATTAACTTTCAGGGCATATTTGACCATAAAGAAAGATTTCGACTGTTTAAGCAGAACCGGGTGGAAATGTTGTGGCTCAGCCCAAGAGTAAATTATATTGGCATGGAGAAAAAAGCAAACGAAAGAGTGCCATTTCAAAGCGGCTATATTTGCAGCGGAATATGCAGTAACCAACTGGAGTTTGATTATATGGAAATTCATAGAAAAGGAGAGGGAGCTAATGGATAAATTTACAGTGGAAGAAATCAATTTGATGTGTGTGTTTGAGGGGCAGGACAGGACGGGCATGATTGCAGACATACAGAACGTGATCCCCCACATACAGGACAGCGATATGGTGGAGCTTGCCGGACAGGTCTTGGGAAAACTGGAAGCCATGAGCGATGCGGAATTTGCAGAGGTGGCATTGGAAGCGGCGGAGTGATTAACGCAAATCTTTTATAGCATTATCCGACATAACGTGCTATAATTCTCTTAGTCAGATTAGAGCAGGTAGGGATAGTCTGCGGTTGTCCTTTCTGGAAACGGAAAGGAGGTCGGTATGAATACGTTAGAAGTGCTTACGTTGGTGCTGGTGATTTTTGCAGCTTTGACATACATAGACAATAAACACAACCGCAAGTAACGGAAAAGGCTATCTTCTACTGCCATAGAGGATAGCCTTGTAATCCGTAATTTTTTACGCTTTATAAGTTTCCGATTGAACAACCGTCGGACGTGCAATATCCTCCGGCTTCTAAGATGATTATAAACCAACACTGCGAATTTTGCAAGAGGGTTTAGGAAATGGGGGTGCTTCGGCACTCCTATTTTTTTGTGGATTTGCAGACTATATTACAGGAATATGGTCTTATCTGCAAGGATTTTTTGGGGTTTTAATAACAATGGAGGAAGGAATGGGTGGGATTCCGCCGCAGTCGGCATTGTGCGTAATGTGTATAACTCCCCGTCTTATGGAGCTGTGGGCAACACTGTTTACAGGATGTGGGAAAGCTGTCCTTTGCTTTTCCATATGCTGTGAATGGTGTTGTCCATAGCGGAATGGGGAGTTATGCACATTTCCACGATGCTTTTTTGCTTTTAAAACCCTTTTCAGACAGGGAATTACCGGGAAGGGTTATTATCCCGGTCTGGCTGTTCCTGTGCGCTTTTTGGCGGCTCTGTGCGCCCTAAATACTGGTTCAGGTTCTCCAGTTTCCGGTTCAGCGATTTCAGCTCTTTTTCACAGTTTTTGTATGTGGCGGTCAGTTCTTTTTTCTGTGCGGTCAGCTCCTGATACTCCGCTTTCAGCTTGTCAATGTTCAAGCCTTTTAAGGGGATACCCGCCTGCTCCAGCATACGCCTTGCGCCGCCATAAAGGATAATCTGGCTCTCATGCTTACGGAAATAAGCGTCAGGGTTTTTGGACTTCTTATAGGCGGTATGATACGCTTTATTTGCCTTGTACTGCTCCGCATATTTGATGATTTCCGCAAGGTCTTTGATGCGGTTCTCCAGCTTGCGGACAGTCTGCTTTGCTTCCTTCCCGGTGGCGGCTGTGGTGGCGATTTTCTGCTCTAATTCTTTTATAGAGCCTGCTTCATTATATGCCTGTGCCGCAATCTTTAAATTCTCCACCGCCGCCCACCTCTGCAGCCCCGGACTGTTCTGGAATTTCTCATCGGAGGCGTCAATCAATCTCTTATTTGCGTAATCCCTTTTCGGGATAACTGCTTTCCGTTCCCATTTCAGTTCAATCCGTTCTTTGATGCGCTCCTTCGTGTATTCCTTTCCGAGTGACTTGATACTGCTACGCACAAAACGGTCTTTGCCGAGTGGACGGAAGGAGATAAATTTGAGGGCATCTTCCCCAAAAGTTTCTCCTTTTATCTCATAGCCTTTTGCCCGCATCAGGAGCAGAAATTCTTCATAGGTGGAGGATGATTTTATGGCGGCGTTGATGTCTTTCCTTATCTCTGTTTTCCATGCGGCGCTGTTCTTGTCCGCCTGCCATTCGTTGTATTTTTTCCCACGCTCCCCACCGGGGATAATGACGGAAAGATTATGCTCATTGCAAAGCTCGTCACTTAATTTCCGGATGCGATAATAAGTCTGCTTACAGTCGTGGTATTTGTCATGCTCTATGTTGTCAGCGGCACAGAAAATGATATGATTATGGACGTGACCTTTATCAATATGTGTGGTGACAACATAAGAATATTTCCCCTCTAAAACATTGTCCGCAAGTTCCTTCCCGATCTGGTGCGCTTCGTCAAAGCTGACCTCACCGGGAGCGAAAGCCTGTATCAGATGATAGGCTTTATTGGGGCTGTTTTCCCGGCAGTGGTCTAAAGTGTATTTGAAGTCAATCGCTGCGGTTTCCGGCGCACAGGCGTAGGAAGAAATGTAGATGCTTCCGTCTGTTTTGTCCGGGTTGCATATGTAGGCTACCGCTTTATCAACGGTTGCTGTGATAGCATGGATTTTTGTGACTGCCATACCTGTTTCATCAACTCCTTTACTTCGTCCATATCTTCCTGATAGACGTGGTTTGTGCTGTTAATTCTTTTTGCAATCTGGTTCAGGTTAGAGCTGATCCGCCCCAGCTCCGTATTGTATTCCCGTAAAAAACTGTAATCCACGTCATAGACATATCCGTATAGAATCAGCTTCCGGATAAAAGCCGATTTGCTTTTCATGCCGGACAGCTTAAACTTCTCGTCAAGGATGTACTGCTCCTTGTCATTCAAGTGAAATTCATTCCGGTTGGTGCGTGTCCTGTTTGCCATTTTTAACACTCCTTTTCTGTTTTTGGGCATAAAAAAACTGCTGTAACTTGTCCGGTTTACAACAGTCTGGTTTCGTGTCTGTTCAGTTGTTTTGGATAGAATTATCCATGTGTTATTGTAGCAAATCTGCGGGGGAAGGTCAAGGACTTGCAGAGAAAAACGCAAAGAAAACCAAAGAGGGTTAGGGATACTTCCCTATGGAAATTTCATCATATGGACGGTAGGGAAGTATGGGGAATTTCGCCCATGTGTCCGGACATGGGCAGTGCTTGCTATTCTACCCACGACACTCCCGAAGGGTGTGTCGGCATAACAAGACTTTAAGCAGTCCAAATATATTAAGTATCGGTATTGACCTTTTAGATAAATGGATGTATAATAGTATTGACCTTTTAGGTAAATGTTGATAATAGGAAGGGGAATAGGTATTGACAAAGCTATTAGAGTTAGATACCCAAAGACGAGACACTATCCTTAATGCTGCTTTAAAAGAATTTGTAGTACGGGGATATGACGATGCTTCAACAAATGTTATTGCAAAGGAAGCAGGGATTTCAAAAGCTCTTATGTTTCATTATGTGAGTAGTAAGCAGGAACTTTTTTTTGTGGTATATGACTTTTTTTCAGATTTGATGAAACAGGAGTATTTCGAGTTGATGAACTATGAGGAAAGAGATATTTTTGATAAGTTACATCAATCATATGTTTTGCAGATTGCATTGATACAAAAATATCCTTGGATAACAGAGCTTAATAAACTTTCATGCATTACCAGTTCAGACGAGATCAATAAAGAACTTGAAAAAAGAAAAAAACATTCAGATTGTTATCCAAAATTGTTTGATGAAATAGATACCACTAAATTTAGAAAAGGGGTGGATATAGAAATGTGCAAGCAAATTATCCTTTGGACTAATATCGGATTTACAAATCAACTATTGCATGAAATTCGCAGTAATGAAATGAATGTAAATTCTGATGTTCTGAGGAAAAAGCTTGACAGGTATTTTGATGAATTAAAGAAAATCTTTTATGGAGTTGGCAGTGAACGGGAGATATAAAGGTATTATCACAATGCTTAAAAAACACATTTTAAAAAACAAAAAAATAGCAATATGTATTTTGGTCATTGTACTGATTTTTTCTAATTCCGTAAAGAAATGGATTGATAGGAGGAACGCTATGCTTGAAATGTATGAGCCGATTATTGTTCAGTTTCCATTACGGGGAGAATGGCTTTCTCCTAATACACCGGGGACAAAAGTACCCAGTCATGGTACAAATCAATTAGGAACAAGATATGCATACGATTTTATCCAAGTGGACTGGAATCGAATGGGTACTCCTGCTTATCGTGTTGGCGTAATGCAATATCTTTTTTCGGGTGTTAAATTGAGCGATTACTATTGTTGGGGACAAGAAGTATATTCTCCTTGTGACGGTATTGTTGTTGTCGCTGAGGACGGTTATGCTGAAAACGAAAAAACAAATCTGCTTGCGGATATGTCTAACGCATATAAAAATGCCCACTATTTTGATCCGGAAAAGGACGATATTCAATCAGTCGCAGGAAACTATGTGATTATTAAATATAGTGAAAATGTATATGCTGCACTTTGTCATCTTCAAACAGGATCTGTTCAGGTTTCAGTAGGTCAAATGATAAAAAAAGGTGAAGTTATTGGCAGAGTAGGTCATTCTGGAAATTCCTTTGCTCCACACTTACATTTTCAGCTTATGGACAGTGGTGATATAACTGTGGCAAATGGAGTGCCTTGTGCTTTTGAACAGTATGAGATATTTCAGGATAATGAGTGGCAAATAATAGAAAACGGTATTCCTACAGATAAAGACCGGATAAGGTTTTGGTAATCAAATATTAAGATAAATGATAGGGGGCGGTGTAAATCAATGACATAATGCTTATTCAGATGAAAAATGTTGATGAGGTTTTTTTATCTAAGCTTCAGCATTTAATGAATGAATATGGATACCAATTGCCTATAGATTTAGAGAAAGATACGTCACTTTCTTTTGATGGTTTACAACTTATACCAGAAAATTATCAGGTGTTTCGTAATGGAAAGGAAATTGTGCTTACGGGAAAAGAATTTGAAATTCTTATGCTATTGGCACAGAACAGAGGGCGTGTTTTCAGTAAGGAGCAGATTTATGATGCTGTTTGGAATAACGAATATGTTTTTGATGAGCGAAATATGACAGCATATATAAATAAAATCAGGAAAAAGATAGAACCTGATCCGGCACACCCAAGATACATAATAACTATATGGGGAGTTGGCTATAAGTTTAATGGACAAACAAAGCGAGCAGATATTACATAAAGGCGTAGTAATATCTGCTCATTTTGTATTAAAATTTGGAAATACCAATTTATTAAGGAGGAATATATGAATGGAAAATCAGATATGGGAGAAAGTGGCATTGTTTTTGAAAGAATTGCGGTGTGAAGATATTAAGCGAAGTTCTATCATTCATTTGGATAGTTGTCGGAACGAAAAAGAATATCTAAAAGAATTGAAGAAAGTTTATGACAAAGAGATAGTAAATCTGCCAAAAGAACAGAAAAAGAACATTTTTGATTATATGGAGCAGCTACAAGTAGTATCTTTTGAAGAACAACAAGAAGCATATTGTCAGGGGATTATGGATTGTGTGCAGATATTGGTGGGTTTGGGATTATTGGAAATGAATGGAAAAATTACACAGGCAGTAGAAAAGTTAAAATGAAACAATGGCTCATTCCTGATGGTATGAGCCATTGTTGGATATAACACGTCTATTATTCTATAAAAGCATGAGAAATTCTGTAAAAGAACTATAAAGATGTTAGAAGTAGTTACTTTACCATATGAGAAAATCTATATTTTCTATGTATCATTATCCCTTGAGGAATTATCCCGGACTAGAGCTTCTGCTGTTGCAAGAAGAACGGAGAGCTGATACTGGTTGCATTGTCCGAGTAACTGCGTAATCTTTTGATAGTAAGGATCATTTGCGTTGCGGTTTGGGTAAACGTATGAATCAGCAGATATGTTTAATGTACGCATGATAGTACAAAAAAGCTGAATACTTGGTGTACCCTTATCATTTTCAAGATTTTTGTAATATTGTGGATGACAGCCAATGCGTTCTGAAATTTCTTCTTGTGTAAGTCTTTGCTCAAGTCGGGCTTTCTTCATTATTTGCCCTAAAGTGGGAGTCATATTTGACACTTTTTCACCTCCTGTGACTTCTTTTAAGTAGTGTATAACGATACCTGTAAAAAGTGAAAAGTGTTAAAGATTAAAAATAAGTAGTGCATAACACTACAAAAGCACTTGAAATCCTTTGTGATTGTAAAAAAAACGCAATCCGCAAAAGGCTTTTTTCGAGTGCTTTTTTGTCTTGTGATTGCGTGGAGAGTACCATGCAACAGCTACAACTAAAAAGGGATATAGGTATTGAACAGTCAAAAAAATCATAGCAAATGTGATTGCCGAGAACACCCTTGAAGGTAGTGCCAGAGATTACAAAGATGTAGCCATATACTTATATTGTGAGATAAAAGACGTCCACAGGTTTTGCACCTGTTTGGGCGTTTTTTATATATTTCTAAAATTTTTTAGAAAATCGACGTTCCATGAACGCTCGGACAATTTCCATTCGTGCTATGGAGTGAAAGGGAGATATTTCACTCTGTTCAGATGGGTACGGAAGGAGGTGAACTCTTATGGAGCAATCTTCTTCCGAAAAGCAGATAAGAATAAGAAAGCAGTTTGACAGTTTCTGCAAGACCATACTGAAGAATGAAATGATTGACTATGAACGGGCAAGGAGCTATCGGCTGAAGCATGAAGTTTCTTTCTCGGAATTAACAGAAGGGGAGCTGGAGCAGTTGAAAACTGATGACGAATACATAGTGGAATCAGAAATGTTTCGTGTCCTTGATTATGACATCGAGGTAAAGGACGAGCTTATTGGCGAAGCGTTGAAGTATCTGCTGGAAAAAAAGAGGAATGTCATTCTGCTGTCTTTTTTCATGGATATGTCAGATACAGAAATCGCAAAGCACATGAATCTGGTCAGGAGTACCATACATCATCATCGTGTCAGCTCACTTCAAGCATTAAAAAAGATTATGGAAGGTATCAGAAATGGAGAAATCAAGTAAGTGTTCAAAATTGCTGCCCTACCATATCATAGCGGCAGCGGCTTCCGGCGATGTGGAAGCAATTAATAAGGTTTTGAAACATTATGAGGGTTATATTGCAGCTCTGGCTACAAGAAAGCTCTATGACGAATGCGGCAATCCGCATTACTGTGTTGATGAAACTTTACGTCGCAGATTAGAAACTAAGCTGATTACAAAAATATTGGCTTTTGAAGTTGCATAACAGAAGGTCGGCGGTGTCCCTTTCCGCTGGCTGACCGTAGTATGTGCAGATGTACCTTGACAACTGAATATTGTATTGCATACAGGACGTGAGGATATGTGGAGCCACTAAGCAGATGCGCCATGATGTACCTGCTCTGCCTTATGGCAGGGTGAACGTGAGGAAATGCTGAAAGATTGCATTGAAATAAAGGTAAGGAGCGAATTGGATCAGGCAAAATATGTAGCAGTTACATGGGGCGATGAAGCATATTTGTGATAATGATACTTCCGGGTTGCGGGGAAACCGCAATCCGGTCAATGAAATGACGGTGTAAGACCGATGTGGGCGGTGTAATGAGCTGCCACCTGTATTGCAGTTTTTATCTGCTAATAAATGGGGAGAAGTGTATTCTGTCTGTTTATTAGCAGATAAAGCTGTGCAATGATTGGAGGAATTTATGGTAAAGAAAGTAGACAGAAAGAAATTTGTCAGATATAAGGAAGGTGCAGAAATATACAGCATGGGTTTGACAAAGTTTCAGGAGCTTGCAAAGCAGGCAAACGCTATCTATAAAGTAGATAAATTAGTATTGGTAAACTGTGATATTTTTGAGCAGTATTTGGAGTCTTTTAGAGTAAGTGAGTGATTAAGGCAAAGAGGTTTTCGTGATAAATAATTGTTCTACAAAAAGTTCTTGACTTTTCGTAGAACATAAATTATAATGGTATTAGTTATGAAGGAGGTGCATAGTAAATGCCGAGAACGGGACGTCCAAAGTCCGATTCGCCTAAGCAGAGGTCATTAAGCCTTCGGGTTGACGATGCGGAGTATGAGAAGCTGAAAGACTATGCTGCCAAACATGACATGACCATAACGCAGGTGCTACAGAAGGGTGTTGAAATCCAATACTCAATGGAAGAAAGAAAGTAGCAGTACGAAATATCTCTTTCCTTTTGCAAGAAAGGAGCAGAGATGGCAAAAGCAAGAAAAGACCATAGAGGGAGGGCTTTACGGAAAGGGGAAATCCAACGCAAGGATAAGACATATATGTATACTTATACTGATCCTTATGGGAAAAGACGGTATATATATGCGAACGACTTAGTAGAGCTTAGGGAAAAAGAAAAGCGGCTGATGAAAGACCAGCTTGACGGTCTGGATGTATATGCGGCAGGGAACGCCGATTTGAATTTTGTTTTTGACAGGTATATTACAACCAAAACAGAGTTAAGGCGGACAACCTACACGAATTACACCTATATGTATGACCGATTTGTAAGGAATGAGTTCGGGAAACGGAAGATTGGAACGATAAAGTATTCAGATGTGTTGTATTTCTACTATCATCTGTTAAATGACAAAGGGATACAGATTAACACTCTTGAAACAATTCATACCGTTCTGCACCCAACGTTTCAGCTTGCAGTGAGGGATGACATCATCAGAAACAATCCGAGCGATGGAGTAATGGCTCAAATTAAGAAAAAGCCGGGGAAAAATCATGGTGTACGCCATGCCCTCACGCTGGATCAGCAGAGAGCCTTTATGGACTACACAGCCAAAAGTCCGGTATATTGCCATTGGGCACCATTTTTTACAGTGTTATTAGGAACAGGGTGCAGGATTGGAGAAGTAATCGGATTAAGGTGGGAGGATATAGATTTTGCAAAAAGGATAATCAGTATAAACCATAGCGTTACATATTATCCCCGGCGAAATGATACTACAAAATGTGAGTTTGGAGTATCCCTCCCGAAAACAGAAGCGGGTATCCGCACTATTCCAATGATGGACGCAGTATATGAAGCGTTCCAAGAGGAATACAGCGAGCAGAAAGAAGAAGGTTTCAATACTACGGTGGTTGACGGAATGACAGGATTTATTTTCAGTAACCGTTTTGGCAACCTTCATAATCCACAAGCTGTAAACAGGGCAATTAAGCGGATATACGAATCGTACAATGCAGAGGAAGTGTTAAATGCTAAAAAAGAAAAAAGGCAGCCAGTCATAATACCTCACTTCTCATGCCACCATTTAAGGCATACCTTTTGTACAAGGTTCTGCGAGAAGGAAACAAATGTGAAAGTGATACAGGCAATTATGGGACACGCCAATATTGAAACAACGATGGACATATATGCCGAAGTCACTGACATGAAGAAACAGGAAGCAATACAAAATTTATCACGCAATCTTGATGTATTTTAGGAAAGAGTCCGAAACGGATAAGTGAGTACAGCAAATTGTGTGGTTTACAACAAATTTACATCAAATTTGAAATTTTACTGGTAGAATAACACATCATAATGAAGTGTTGAATTGTTAGAGAAAAGCGGAGATAAGCGGTTATGAAGAATAATGAAGTAACTCGATTGCCTTCCCCATTGATGTTGTAGCGCATCATGTAGGAGAGGGCGGTGACGGCGGTGCAGATTTCCGCAGTCTTTTTTGGTAAGCCATGCCCTGGATGGCGCTCAGTGTATTGTAGAGGAAATGGGGACTGTTCTGGGGCTGGAGGGCCAGGAGCTGTGCCTGGTTCTGGAGAATCATGTGCTGGTCGGATTCGGCTCCGGCCAGGGACTGGCAGGCAGCATCATATTCCTGGAATTTAATACCTTGTTGCATTATTGCACACTGCGGATATAATTTAATATCTTACATTACAATGATTTATCCATATATAAACAAGTAAAATTGTTAATCGGAATATCTCTCAAGAACTGCACTAAAAAAATGAATATACCAATTAAAGTACCAATCTGCCATTTTTTGAATGCAGTCGAGAGGCAGCATCTGCGAGCGGAGGTACCCGAAATAAGCCCCGCCGGAACCGGACTGTGGGAGAACTATTCTTTTATCTATTCAAACGGCCAGCTTAAGGCAAAGCTGATGGTAAGAAAGGGATAAATCCCTTGTCTTCCCTGGAACTGATTTTTTTATTTGCAGCCAGCATCATGGGATGCTCCGTGATGCCGTAGACCAGGACAAGGCAGATGTCCTTTCCGGAAGCCGTGACCTGCACTTTTACATGGGAAAGATAGGCATCATGGTTTTTGCCTTTATAATAAAGCGGCATTTTGATCTTGCCCTTGTTGGAAATTTTATTAGAAAAAGTTAAAATTTCCCGTTTCAAAGTGTAGGTATTTGATGTAAAATGAGCCATAAGGAATCCTCCTCTTTTTGTTTAGTGGATAATTGTTGTGGTGACATTATTTTAATCAAAAAGGAAGAAGATTCCTTATATTTTTGGTATTTTCAAAAAATTGTGTATAGTGATGCAGACAGAATTGGGTTCTGCCAACAAAACTACGGAAACTCAAGGTAAGATATGATTGAAAAATCTTCTGCTTTATGATAGGATAAAGCCAGAGCAGATTTCTTCATTCCAGTTTTTCTGTAATCGGTTCCATTCTTCATACAGATCGGAAAATTCCTGCTTCAATTTCAGCACGACCGGCGGGAGTTTTCAGAGGCTCCCACACAACTGAACAAGGGAGGCGGCAACATGGCGGAAAAAGACGTTACAGAGAAAATTCTCATGTCCTATGCCGATGTGTTCGCGGATTGCATCAACACATTGATATACCACGGCGAAAGGCAGCTGGATCCGGACGACACACAGCCTGCGCCTACGGAAAGCTTCTATAAGGGCGAAAAGGCGCACAACCAATTCTGTGATATCAGCAGGTATCTCACAGAGAAAGGGAGGATTGTCCTCCAGTATATTATTGAGAATGAGACGGAACTGGAGGAACGGCAGATTCTGCGGACGATATCTTATCAGGGCGGCTCCTATAGACAGCAGCTGGAGAGCGGCATCCCTGTATATGGGGTGATTGCGATTGTGATTTCCTGGACGGGGAAAACCAGCCGCATTCCCCGGAGCCTTCACGCGCTGCTTTTGAGAAACGGGGTGCCGCCGGAGAAGCTGAAGCAGATAGACGATAATAAGTTGACGGTTTACCATATGAATGACCTGCCGTTGGAAATCAGGAGCCGCTTCACCAGTGATTTGGGATTCGTGGCGGATTATCTCAACGAGGGGAACTTCGAGAGACGCAGGGGACAGGACATCGTCCATCTGGAGGCATTGTGCGATATGATGGAGGCGATTACCGGGGACATCAGATTTACGGAACAGGCAAATGAACTTTTGGCGAAAAAGAAAGGAAAGAAGATTATGATGTGTGAATACATCGATCAACTGGAGGCGCGTGGAGAAGCGAGGGGAGAAATGAACGGAGAGGCAAAACTGGCCTCTTTGCTGGAGCGGTTGTATGACCTTGGGAGGAGAGAAGACGCGGAACGTGCGGTGCGGGACATGGAAACCAGGGCAAGGCTGTACCGGGAATTCTCCGTTCCGGGCTATAGATATGAGCAATGAACTTTACCGACAGGCCTTAGAGAGCCTTAGCTTCAGACCGGCGATGGCCACATCCCAAGGACGGCAGTTTTTTGCTTTTTTCGTAAAAATAATTGACAAATATCTGATTATCATCTATGATTACACCTAGCATGATAGAGGCGCGGAAGACAAGAGTACGTTCCCTGACAGCCCGGGCAGCGGGAGGGGACGGAAAGGGGATTCCGCCGAGATGAAAAGGGCTGTGCCGGCCTTTCTCATCGGGCTGTGGGAGAATATCTCACAGACTGTCGTCCTTTCCGGGACGGAGCGCTGTTATGACTCCTTGAGCTTGTTTGCGAAGTCATGGCAGAGAGTCATGGCTTTTTCGATTTATGGCAATGGAATGTCCCATACAGCCTTGCATGCGGCCTGCCCGGCGGGTGCCGCAGGGCATTTAGCCTATGGCGCAGGGATTCCATGTCTTACAGGGGGATGTTTTCCAAAGGGCTACCCTCGGATTCAGAAAGCGTGTGGGAGAAAGGGGCCGTTTCGGCAGCGCCGGTGCCCCGCGCGGCACAGACAGGAGAGGAGAAAGGTATGGACAAGAGAAAAGGGAACATGGTCAGAGGAATCCTGCTGGCGGTCATCCTGGTGGCTGCATTCGCGGCGCCGCTGCTGGCAGGGAACGGTGAGAGCGCCGCGGAGGGCGGCGGATTTTACGGCACGGTCTGGGCGCTGCTGCCGCCGGTAATCGCCATCGGGCTGGCGCTGATTACCAAGGAGGTGTATTCCTCGCTGTTTGTGGGGATTCTCATGGGCGGGCTGCTCTATTCCGCCTATTCTTTCGAGGGCACGGTGCTCCATGTGTTCCAGGACGGAATCGTGAGCGTGCTCTCCGACGGGTACAATATCGGCATCCTGGTATTCCTGGTGATTCTGGGAGCCATGGTGTCCCTGATGAACAAGGCCGGAGGCTCTGCCGCTTTCGGGCGCTGGGCGGCGCAGCATATCAAGACCCGGGTGGGAGCCCAGCTTGCCACCGTGGCGCTGGGGGTGCTGATTTTCATTGATGATTATTTCAACTGCCTGACGGTGGGCTCCGTGATGCGTCCTGTGACGGATAAGCACAAGATTCCCAGGGCGAAGCTGGCATACCTGATCGATGCCACAGCGGCGCCGATATGCATCATTGCGCCTATTTCCTCCTGGGCCGCGGCTGTAGCCAGCTACGTGGAGGACGGCAACGGCCTGACATTGTTCATCCGGGCCATTCCCTTTAACTTTTACGCCATCCTCACCCTTGTGATGATGATAGGCATGGCCTTGATGAAGCTGGAGTTCGGGCCCATGGCGAAATATGAGGAGGCGGCACGCTCCAAAGGGGATCTGTTCCACGGAAAGAATCCTTACGCGGGCATGGCCGCTGACAAAGAGGAGAAGAAAGGAATCGTGCCGGATCTGGTGCTCCCAATTGCGGTGCTCATCGTCTGCTGTGTCATCGGCATGATTTATTCCGGCGGTTACTTTGAGGGGGCTTCTTTTGTGGAGGCATTTTCCAATTCTGACGCGTCCATAGGCCTGATGCTGGGCTCTGTGTTCGCGCTGGCCTTTGCGATATTGTATTATTGCCTGCGGGGAACAATGTCTTTCCGGGAGACCATGGACTGCATCCCTGAGGGTTTCCGGGCCATGGTGCCTGCGATTCTGATTCTGACCTTTGCCTGGTCCTTAAAGGCCATGACGGATTCCCTGGGAGCGGGAGAGTTCGTGGCAGAAGTGGTGAAAGGCTCTGCCGGAGCGTTCCAGGCTTTCCTGCCGGCGGTGGTGTTCCTGATCGGCTGTTTCCTGGCTTTTGCCACCGGCACCAGCTGGGGCACTTTCGGAATCCTGATTCCTATCACTTTAAGCGTCTTCCCCCTGACGAACCCTCTGGGCGTGGTGTGTGTCTCCGCCTGTATGGCTGGCGCCGTCTGCGGCGATCACTGCTCGCCCATATCGGATACCACGATTATGGCTTCCGCGGGGGCACAGTGTGACCATGTGGATCATGTGTCCACGCAATTGCCTTACGCGGTCATAGCGGCGGCCGTGAGCTTTGTGGCGTATCTCATCGCGGGCTTTGTGCCTAACGCGCTGATTGTGCTTCCGGTGGCCATCGTACTGATGGTGGGGACGCTGATTGGCATCCGGATGGTTGCGCGGAAGTAAGGATTCCGAAGCAAGGATTTCATAAAAGCGGAAAGAGAGGCTCTGCCAACGGACAGCGGGATTCCGGGGCAGGGCCTTTTCGCTTTTTATCAGGATGATAGATTCCAGGCGGGCAGAGCCGGATTTTCCGGTTCTGCCCGATGTTCGTCAAGATATAGTGCTGAAACGTCCATAGTTTACAGGGCGGCGTCCACAGGGAAGACTTTTCCCTCGGTGATGCCGTTTTCATTAAAGGCATCGACACGGACATAGTACTGCTTCACGTTTGACATCAGAGCGCGTATCTCCACCTGATTTTTGCCGAACACCCGGTAGTTGTGGTAGAGCTTCTCGGGCGTATGCCCCCAGAGTACCTCATAGCCCATGGCGGGCTTATTCCAGGAAGCAATCTCATTGTAAGAGGAAACCTCTTTCCATGTGACTTTCATGGACATGCCGTCCAGGCGGGTCGCTTCTACGTCAGTCACTGGGGCGGGAGCGTTGCCGCAGCCTCTGCCGAATGCCCGCAGGCCGCTGATGCAGGCCGGTTTGTGGTAGGCTGTATCGATTATGGTAAGGCGTATATATGTTGCCGGGATGCCGTCCTCCCAGACTACCAGGTTGTGGGGCAGGTCTGTGTCAGTATTCCGCCAGTCTCCCAACTTGAACCAGCGCTCGCCGTCCGTGCTGGTCTCCAAAAACCACCTTGTGGCAAAGGAGCGCTCCTCGATGTAGCGGCCCCGGCCCGGGTCACCTGTAAGTTGGGCTCCCTCGGGCAGCCTGTCCGCCAGTTCCACGTCGTCCGCGAAATTGATCTGCACCGCATGCACCCTGCAGCACAGGCCCAAGTCCACCAGGAGCCAGGGGGCTTCATCCTCCCCGGCGGCTTTCCACCAGGTCTGGACATTTTCGTCCACCGCGTGGGAGGCGTCCTTTTCCTGACATTCGCAGCTGCTGGCGGAGGCTGTCTTCCCATAGCTTAGAAGCATCCACTCCGGGGCCGCCCAGGGATCCTGCCTGTGGCCTGTGACGGCCTGGGGCCAGTCGCCGTAGCGTTGATTGCAGAACAGTTCGCCGTCCGCGTCAAAGCCCGCGGGCCAGATGCCGATGCGACGCTCGAAATCGTGGTTCATGGAGATGCGCATGGTGCTGGCATGCCACCAGTTGCCCAATTTGTCCTCCATGGTGGAGCCATGGCCCGCGCCGGGCAGGAAACCGCCGGGAGAGTAGGAGTAGGGATTGTTAGGGCAGGCTGTAAAAGGCCCTAAAGGGCTGTCCCCCACACAGACGCCGTCGCAGTAGATATTGTACTGGGTGCCGGGGGCGGCGTACTGCAGATAATATTTGCCGTCATGTTTTGTCATCCACGGGCCCTCGATATAGGGATTGTCGGAGAGGGCGGCCTGGAGCATGGGACGGTAGCTCTCCGGGGTGGCCTGGATGGCGGGGGTGACATCCGTCACATCCTCGGGGCGGCACCCCGTGGCCTTTGCCATCTCTTCTTTGAGAATCTGCATAATGTAGCTGCCGCTGGGGTCATAGTGATGGTTCTCGCCGGTGCGCTCGTAGCCGTATTCATTCTTGTGGTTCTCGATCAGCGCTACAGGTTCCCCTATGCGCTCCATGGTCTCGGGGTTCAGCTCCACGCCCCAGATGGGGGTCATGTTGCTGCAGCCCCAGTAGAAGTAGAGCCGTCCGTCATCGTCCGGGAAGAGATTGGGATCCCAGAAGTCGAAAGTGCCGGGAATCCGCTCAAACACGCCGCTTTCGGGGTCTTTCGTGCGGTAGAAATCGCAGATTTCACCCCTGCGGCTGGCGGAAAAGTACATCCAGTCCCCCAGGACCCGCACATCGGGGGCATAGTCGTACAGGGGCACGCCTTTCAGGGGACACTGCTGCCAGTGCACCATGTCCTCGCTGACCAGGAATCCTCTGGTCATGCTGGGGAACAGGTAATATTTTCCCCGGAACAGTATCATGGAGGGGTCGGCGGCCTCCCGGTTTAAGGAGAGGCCGTCCTCCTTTTGGTTGAACTGGTACTGGTAAGTAAAGTTGATTGGATTGCAGAAATATTGTTTCATTTGAGTTTACCTCCATGGAGTATCGGTGACCGGGAGCCTCTCATGATTAAGCCGGATACGGGACGGATGCCTGCCGCCTGACAGGAGAACCGGCCTTGACATAGTCCGGCAGTCAGCCGCGGAAACTGCCAAGGTAACCCAGGCTTTCCTTGGGATGCCGGGTCTGGGTGGCCCTGTCCACGGCTATCAGGCCGAAAGTCATGGAAAAGCCTTTCTGCCATTCAAAATTGTCCAGCAGGCTCCAGTAGAAGTAGCCTTTCACGGGGAGCCCCTCTTCCAGGCAGGATTTCACGCCGGCCAGGGCGGTTTCGATGAATGCGACGCGTCTGCTGTCGTCTGCTGTGGCGATGCCGTTCTCTGTCACGATCAGATCCCCTTTGAAATCCTCCGCCACCCGGCGGATGACGTTTGCTAAAGCCTGCGGATAAAATTCATAGTCCATCTGGGTCAGCTCTGCGCCCTCCGGAACAGGCAGGGAGCCGGAGGCGTCTATACGGGTGCGCGTATAGTTCTGTACGCCCAGGAAATCATCCCCCTGGATGGCAGGCAGGTAGTGGGTGAATTCATCCGCCCATTCTTTCGCGGCATTCTCCTCGCCGCCGGGGAGGGCCTGGATGTCGTGGAGGCTTAAAGTCAGGCCTACCCGAATATGGGGTGCCAGCTCCCGCATGACGGCTCTGGCCGCCTTGTGGGCCTCCATGACCAGCTCATCGCCGTGAGGCGTCCGGGGACTGGTGAAGCACTCCGCCCTGGCTACGCCGAAAAGTTCCAGGCGCTCTGCCTCCGCGGCCTTTTGGTTGGCCATCATCTTTTCCAGATTCAGGCCCATCTGCACCGTGCCGTCCTGAGCAGCCTTTTCGCCGCTGTCCGTTGCGGCGGGTGACTTGCTGGCATCCGGAGAGGCTTTTCCGCTATCGCCGCCCTGCGCTGAGCCTGCGGCCTGCATCTTCGCCATCATCTGCTGCATATACCGCTTGGCGATGGCCGCCACCTGTATTCCCATATTCGCCTCATTGATGGTGCAGACATACTTCAGCTCGCTCCCCAGCCGCTCTATCACATAGCGGGTATAGCGGGCAAAATATTCCGGGGTCTCATCGGATTCCCAGCCGCCTTTGGAAATCAGCCATTTGGGGCTGGTGAAGTGCAGCAGGGTGACGATAGGCTCTATACCGTTGTCGCGGCAGGTGCGGATGACGTCCCGGTAATGGGAAATCTCCGCCTCGTCGAATTTGCCCTCTTCCGGCTCGACGCGGGCCCATTCGATGGAAAAACGGTAAGCGTTCAGCCCGGCCCGGGACATCAGCCGGATGTCCTCGCCGTAGCGGTTGTAATGGTCCACTGCCTCGCCGCTGGGCTCCAAAAAGTCCGTATGTACCATATGCTCCTGGACCCAATAGTCGCTGTGGATATTGTTCCCCTCCACCTGATGGGCCGCGGTGGCTGCGCCGATGAGAAAATCTTTTTCAAATGTCATAATACCAGACCTCCTTTCTTTTCATGAAAATATTATGTCATAAAAGACAGCCGCAGGATGGCCAAAAAATAGCGAACAGGGATAAAAATTTGTCCTCATACAGAACATACGCTAATTTTTGTACAATAGTACTGATTTTTATATTTCCGATAGCAGAAAAGCAGGCTATAATGATGTCACTGAACACGGATTCCAAAGAAAGGAGACAACATTATGTCCAAAAAACCTACTGCCAGCGAACTTGACGGCGTCCAATACCGCAAGGCAAAGCTCTGGCAAATCATCCTCTACGCCTGCAACGGACTGGTAGGCATGAGCGTCTACTCCCTGATCAATCTGGCAAGCTACAGCGCCAGCATCGGCTATGGAGTCACCACCATCGCCATCGGCTACATCCTGACCTGTACCCGCATCCTGGACGGGGTGACGGATCCTCTGCTGGCCTTTGTCTATGACAGGGTCAACACAAGGTTCGGAAAGCTGCGCGTCCTGCTGATTGCGGGATATCTGGTTGAGGCTTTGGGCCTGCTGTGCATGTTCGTCCTGTTCTCCAGCAAGGGCTTCGGCTGGATCGCTTTCACTCTGTTTTACATCGTGTATGTCATCGGCTATACCATCACCAACATGACGGCCCAGACAATCCCCGCCATCATGTCCAATGACCCCAGGCAGCGCCCCACAATCGGCGTCTGGACCACCGCTTTCAATTACCTGGTGCCCATGATAATGATGATGGTGCTGAATATGGTGCTGCTGCCCAGGTTCGGCGGGGAGTACAACCAGTCGTTTCTGTCCGCCGCCTGTATGGTCTGCCTTGTGATGGCGGCTCTGGGCACGGTTCTGGTCTGCATCGGCGTCACGGAGTTCGACAGGCCGGAATACTTCGCCGGACTGAAAAAGAAAGAGCCGCTGAAGCTGAAAGACATGGCGGAAGTGCTGGCCCACAACCGTCCCCTGCAATGCTACATAGCCTCCAACGCTTCGGACAAGATTGCCCAGCAGACGGCCAGCCAGGCTGTCATCACCACGCTGCTGTTCGGCATCGTCATAGGGAACATGGGGATTTCCACCCTGCTCACGGTCATCAGCATGATTCCCTCCATCCTGTTCGCGGCAGTGGGGGCGAAATACGCCGGGAAGCACGGCAGCCGGAAAGCCATTGTCACATGGACCTGGATCAGCATGGGCATTTCCCTGATTACCCTTGGATTCTTTATCATCATTGACACCAGCCAGATTGCGGTCATGATGAGCCCGGCCATGATTCTCTATGTGCTGCTGACGCTGGCCCAGAACGGGTCCAATATGTGCATCACCACGGCCAATACCTCCTTTATGGCGGACACCATCGACTATGAGCTGGACCGCAGCGGCAGATATGTGCCCGCGGTGGTGACCGGCACCTACAGCCTGATTGACAAGATCATTACCGCTTTCAGCGCCACGGTTGCCGCCGGTGCGGTGGCCATATTGGGCTATACCACCACCATGCCCCAGCCCGGGGAGACCTGCACCAGCGCCATTTTCTGGGTGACCATGGCAGTCAAGTTCGGCCTGCCCGTCTTTGGATGGATCTGTACGCTGGTGGCCATGCGCTTCTGCGGACTGGACAAAGAGGAGATGGTGAATGTACAGAAGCGGATTGCCGAGAAGAAAGAACAGGCCCGCCATCAGGTCATCATGGAAAATTTGCAGTAGGGAAAAGGGAATCACTTCTGTGTTCTGCCTGCCCTTTCCCGGAATTCTATGGGGGTGCAGCCCTCGATTTCGGAAAAGACCTGGCTGAAGTAATTCCGGCTGCTGAAGCAGAGGCGTTCGGACAGCTCCCGGACGGAGATGTTTGTGCCCCGCAGCAGAACCTTGGCATGAGCGATTTTGACGTTCTTCACATAGTCATTGACGGTGAAACCGGTTTCCTCCCGGAATTTGCGGGTGAGATAATATTCCGTGTAGCCTGCCAGCTCCGCAAGGTCCCTGGCGCGGATTTTTTCCTCCAGATGGGTCTCGATGTAGTCCCGGCACTGGGCGATGGGGGCTGACAGATTCTTCCGCTGACGGACTCTGTATACCCTCCTTACGAAATCGTCGTACATGAGCGAGGGGATGGCGCGGATTTCATCGTAGGTGCGGGCATCCTCCGCGGACTGGATGTAGGAATCCCCCAAAGAATAAGCCTCCTCCGGCGACAGGCCGCCCTCTATGGCGGCGCGGCAGACAATGGAGGTGAAGACGATGGCAGAGGTTTTTGCCTGGCGCAGAGGATCCGGCCCGTGCACGGGGACTCCTGCGCTGAGCAGCATGGCATCGTTCAGGGCGTCCTTGTAGTTCAGGTTGCCGGTGCGCACCATATCCAACAGCGCCTGCTCCGACATCCACACCCGATGGCGGTCCCGCTTCACGTCCGGGGGCGCGGCGTCGGAAAAGGATTCCTGAATGACCGTGTCGCTGGCGTCCAGTTTTTCGCCGGTGAGGCAGAAATGGAGCATCAGCAGATACCGGGTAAAGAGGGAGTGCTGGACCACTGGCACCTTTTTGCAGGCTTCCAGCAGACGGCGCTTCAGGGCGAGGGGGATTTCACGTCCCGCGTAATGGCGCAGGCCATTTTCGATGTCCCGCATGGACACGTTGTGGGAAAAGGCAGGGCCGATTACGTAAATGTTCTGAAGCTGGTCCCCCTGGCAGAGGAAGTCCACGCCCCATATCAGGCCGAAAGAGGTGCCCACGGCCTGGGGGGGCTGCTGGCTGCCGCCGCGGCCAAGCTCCAGCGCCCGCTCCTTGCAGCCGGGCAGGGCAAAAGCCGCGTCAAAGAGGGATTCTTCGGGGCAGTTGGAATAGAGCAGATGCCCGTCCGCATGGTAGCGCCAGGTGTATACATTGCCGCCGCAGCAGAGCAATTCCTGAAAAAGAGCCATGTTGTGCAGGATGTCCATGGGGCACCTCCGTTTCTTTCATGATAAAATAAGCATTCCATAATATCGTGCGCATAAGCGCACATGAAACCAGAAGTTGACACAATGTTTTTCTGTGTCAATATTGTACCATGACTAAAGTGCACTCATGGTATAGATGGCCATTCGGCCGTTCCATGCCACGAATATGGACTTATTATACCATATTACGTTAAAATTTTATATATCGGGAAAAGGAGAAATTTGTATGAGAAAAGTCATATCGTTGAATGAAAACTGGGATTTTTTCCAGAATGGTAACAGCACGCCGGTGACGCTGCCCCATACCTGGAACGCAGTGGACGGTCAGGACGGCGGAAATGATTATTACAGGGGCGTCTGCAGATATGTGCGCCGGCTGGAAAAGCCTGCCATGGAAGCCGGGGAGAGGGTCTTCCTGGAGATAAAAGGCGCCGCCATGTCTGCCCGGGTCATGCTCAACGGAGAAGTCCTGGAAAGCCATCAGGGCGGCTATTCCGCTTTCCGGGTGGAGCTGACGAGACATTTAAAGGACCAAAACGAACTGGAGATTTCTGTGGACAACAGCGACAATGACAGCGTCTATCCCCAGAAAGCGGATTTCACCTTTTACGGCGGGCTGTACCGGGATGTGAATCTGATTATTGTGCCCCAGGTGCATTTTGACCTTTCCTACTGCGGCGCGCCCGGCATCAAGGTGACCCCGGTGGTGGATCTGGAGAAAAAGTCGGCCCATGTGACTGTGGAGACCTGGCAGACAGGGCCGGGGAAAGTGACAGTGACCCTGGAGGGAGGAGACGGGTCAGGCGCGGAGGGCCATGGAGAGAACGGGGAAGCGTGGGGCCGGACTGGCAGGAACGGTCAGGTGAAAGGCGGCAGGACTCAGATGGTAGTACCCGCGGACGGCCATGCCACGGCGGAATTTGAAATAGAAAACGTCCATCTCTGGGACGGCACGGAAGACCCCTATCTGTACAAAGTCACCGCGGTTCTGGACAGCGGTGATGAGGTGAGCGCCCGCTTTGGCTGCCGCTCCTTTGAGATAGACGCGCAGAAAGGCTTCCTGCTGAACGGACGCAGCTATCCCCTGCGGGGCGTGAGCCGCCATCAGGACTGCAAAGGGGAAGGCAATGCGCTGACAATGGAACACCACAGATGGGACATGGAAATTGTCCGGGAGCTGGGGGCCAATACCCTGCGCCTGGCTCATTACCAGCACGCCCAGGAATTCTATGATCTGTGCGATGAGAACGGCATTATCGTGTGGGCGGAGATTCCCTATATCACCATGCATATGAAGAATGGCCGGGAGAACACGCTGCGTCAGATGGAGGAGCTCATCGCCCAGTGCTACAACCATCCCTCCATAGCGGTCTGGGGGCTGAGCAATGAAATCACGGCGGCCAGCGCTGTCAATGAGGATTTATTGGAAAATCATAGATTATTAAACGATTTATGCCACAAAATGGACGCCACGCGCCATACCACCATGGCGAACGTGTTCATGCTGGAGACGGACAGCCCTATTTTGGAGATTCCCGATGTGAACAGCTATAATCTGTATTTCGGCTGGTACCTGGGCGAGCTGGAACAGAATGACGAATTTTTTGACGAATATCATGAAAAATATCCCAACCGTCCCATAGGCTTCTCCGAGTACGGAGCGGATGCCAACCCGGCGTTCCAGTCCGGCAGGCCGGAAAAGGGAGACTATACGGAAAGCTACCAGGCGCTGTACCATGAGCACATGTTGGAGATGATTGAAAAGCGCCCCTGGCTGTGGGCCACCCATGTGTGGAACCTGTTCGACTTCGCGGCGGACGGCCGGGACGAGGGCGGCAAGCACGGCGAGAACCAGAAAGGCCTGGTCACCTTTGACCGAAAGACGAGAAAAGATGCCTTTTACCTGTACAAGGCGGCATGGAACCCGGAGCCCATGGTGCATATCTGCGGCCGCCGGTATATAGACCGGGCGGAGGATGTGACAGAGGTCAAGGTGTATTCCAATGGAGAGGAAGTGGCGCTGTATGTGGACGGAACTCTTTTCCATACCCTGAAAGGCCGCCGGGTATTCCGTTTCCGGGTGCCCATTTCGGGAGAACACCGCATCCGGGCCCATGCCCGGTTCCGGGGAGATGCGGAGGAAACGGATGCCGTCACCGTGCGCAGGGTGCAGACCGAAAACCCGACGTACAGATTCGCGAAGAAGCAGGATGTGGTCAACTGGTTCGATCAGGATGAACTTGACCCGGAGTGCTTTTCCGTCTCCGATACGCTGGCGGACCTGCGTGCCAACCCGGAGGCGGGAGCTATCGTGAACCGGATGATGGAGAAAGGCGCGGCCTCCAGAGGCGATGTGGCCGCCGCCGTGAAAGACAATCCCGGATTGCAGCGGATGATGGGCAGGATGACTTTGATCAGCCTGCTGAAACAGGCCGGTAATATAGATGAGGAAAGCATCCGGCAGCTGAACCGCGTCCTCCAGGGAATCCGGAAAGCCGGAAAACAGGAAGACTGCTGAAATCAGGCCGTGCGCTTCCCGGATTGGCCCGCGTCCTTATGCATGGAGAAGAAGTTCTCCGAGACAGGAGATAGTGAACGAAAAAATGATGAGGAGGAAGCAGAAATGCCTATAAAAGCAGTACAACAGTTCATGCTGGGCACCGTGATGAACACGGAGGCCCAGGCAGCGGACACCATGCGGAAAATGAAAGCCGCCGGATATGACGGCATCGAACTGTGCGGCTTTATGCTGCATCCTGCCGGATTTCTGGTAAAAATGATGACAAAGGCCGCCGGGATGCCTGTAGGAAACGGCGGAAAGCTGGACTGGCCCGGACTGGTGAAAGAAAGCGGCCTGAAAGTGGTGTCGGTCCATCAGGATCTGGGAAGTGTGGAGCGGGATCCGGCTGCCGTCAGTGAGGAAGCCAGGAAATTCGGCACAGAAAAAATCGTCATCACAGGCATGTACCGGTTTTCCTATGGGGATGCCCAGGCAGTCAAAGGGCTGGCAGAGCGGCTGAACCAGGCGGGCAGGGCGCTTAAAAAGGAGGGAATCCAGCTGCTCTACCACAACCACAACTGCGAATTCCTGAAAGTCTCCCCGAAGCAGAACGCCTATCAGCTGTTATTGGAGGAGACGGACCCGGAGACCGTGAATTTTGAGTTCGACAGCTATTGGTGCGCCGAATGCGGGGAAAATCCTCTGGCCGTGATGGATATGCTGGGAAAGCGCATGAAGCTGTGGCATATCAATGACCGGGGAACCCGCATGCAAGGTCCGGCCATGACGCCCATCCTAAAAAGCGACAGCATGGAGCTGGGATATGGGAGCATGCCCCTGGAGGCCCTTACAGAGAAAGCCGGGAGCATCGGTATAGATGCGGTGATACTGGAGAGCCACAGGAACTGGATTGACAAAAGTCCGGTGAAAAGTTTTGAGTACAGCGCTGAATTTTTGAACGCGCATTTTTATACGGAAGACCGCCGGAATTTACAGTAAAATAAGCAAAGGTATCTTGCCAGCGGTCTGTAGTCGGGATTCGCGGCGGATTTTACTGGCGCACAGCATAGAATCAGGAGGTAAGAAACGATGGATGCAATCCGTCTGAGAACAGAATATATGGAGAATCCTTTAGGCATAGATATCCGCAGGCCCTGTCTGTCCTGGAACTGCAGCGGCGGGATACGGCAGACCGCCTATGAAATCCAGGCATCTTCCGGGGGCCGGGTCATCTGGGACAGCGGCAAGGTGAGCTCCGGCAGGATGCAAGAGATGTTTGGACAGGAGACGGAGAGCAGACAGCGCGTCTTCTGGAAAGTGCGCCTGTGGGATGAGGAGGACAGGGCAGGAGACTGGAGCGAAGAGGCATTCTTTGAGATGGGGCTCCTGGAGAGGGAGCAGTTTACGGCGAAATGGATCAACCCGGAGCTTGTCTGCAATCCGGAGGAGCACAAACCGGCAAGCTACCTGCGGAAATCATTCCTGGTGGAAAAAAAGGGGGAGGCCAGGCTCTACATCACCTGTCACGGCCTGTACGAAGCGGCCTTGAACGGAAAGCGGATAGGGGATTTCGTGCTGGCGCCCGGCACCTCCACTTATGATAAGAAGCTGGTCTACCAGACTTATGATGTGACAGAACTGGTGAGAGAGGGGGAGAATCAGGTACAGGTCATCCTGGGGGACGGCTGGTACCGCAGCTGCTCTGGCGTGGATGGGGACAGGAATCTGTATGGGGAGGACGTGGCCCTGTATTTTCAGCTGGAGATAGACGGCAGGCCGGTGTGCGTCTCCGACGAGAGCTGGGAGGCCTCTCAGGCGGGGCCCATTCGGGAAAACGATATGCAGCAGGGAGAAGTGGTGGACGGCAGACTGGAGGAAATAGAGGGCTACCACGGTGTGGACGAGGAAAATTTCGGGGTGGAGAATCTTAGCTGCTCCAACTGCGTGCCTGTGGTGGAGGCGGAGCGTTTTGAGGGACGGATCATTCGGACGCCCAATGGGGAGACGGTGATTGACTATGGGCAGAATCTGGCGGGATATATAGAATTTACCGTCAATGCCCGTGCGGGAGAACGTATTGTGCTGACCCATGGGGAGACTTTGGATGAAAACGGCAATTTCACCGCGGAGAATTTTCAGGACAGGGAGCGCCACAAGGAAAACGGGGTCAGCCAGAGAGTAGTCTATATCTGCAAAGAGGGCCTGAACCATTACAAATCCAGGTTCACTATCTGGGGATTCCGGTATGCAAAAGTGGAGACGGATGCGGATCTGTCCTCTGCGAAGTTCGAGTCCATCGCGGTGTATTCCCGGATGGAGCAGCTGGGATATTTTACATGTTCTCATCAGGCCGTTAATAAATTAGTGGAAAACAGTATCTGGAGCCAGAAGTCCAATTTCTGCGATGTGCCCACAGACTGCCCCACCAGAGAGCGGGCGGCCTGGACAGGGGATATGGGAGTGTTCGCCGACACAGGCATCTATCTGGAAGACTGCTATCCTGTAATACGGAAGTGGCTGGGTGAGTGCAGGCTGAATCAATATGAGGATGGAAAAGTGGCGAATATCGCGCCCAGGAATAATGTCCCCAGCTTCTTCTCGAAACTTCTGGCAGGCTCTGTGGGCTGGGGGGACGCGTGTATCATTGTGCCTTATACGCTGTATCAGAGATATGGGGACGCCAGGATTCTGGAGGAGAATTACGACATGATGCGCAGATGGTACGCCTATCTGGAGAGCCGGGCGGGGCAGAAAGCAGCGCACGGGGCACAGGAATCTTCCGATTTACAGAATGCAGCCCAGAAGAGCGCAAGGCCTTTAGAGCCGGAACAGAAAGTGATGCCATCCTTTGACCCGTCGCAGATACCGGAGGAGTACCGGGCCATGGTGGCCAACATGCCGAAAGAGAAGCTGGCAGAGATGATGAAAAAGTTCCGGAAGACGGATGGGAAAGATGGGATGGACAAAACGGACAGAACGGCAGAAGAGAATCCCTTTGCGGCATATGCCATAGAGACAGGAGTGGACTACGGAGAGTGGTGCGAGCCGGATGTAGAGAGCACCGAGGTCATGCGGACGCCCCAGGGGAAAGTGGCCACAGCCTATTTTGCCAGGTCAGGGCGCATGCTGGCTGAAATCGCGGAAATCCTGGGCAGGAAAGAGGATGCGGACAGGTACCGGGAGATTTCCGAAAAGGCAGCAGGCGCATTCCGCCATATGGCTACAGAGAACGGCAGAATCCATTCCCGCAGGCAGGCGGAGTATGTGCGGGCTATCTCCTTTGGCCTATTAGAAGAGACAGAAAAGAAACAGGCTGCGGCAGATCTGAATGAGCTGGTGGTGAAGAACGATTATCATCTGAACACAGGATTCCTGTCTACGCCTTACCTCTGCGCTGTGCTGGCGGAGGGAGGCTATGTGGAGACCGCCTATAAGCTGCTTCTGCAGGATACCAGCCCCGGCTGGCTCTATGCGGTAAAGAAAGGAGCCACCACCATCTGGGAGACATGGGACGGTGCGGCCTCTCTGAACCATTATTCCTACGGAGCCATATGCGGCTGGCTCTTTGCCGGTGTGTGCGGCATCCGGCTGAAACAGGGAAAGATTACCATACAGCCCACGCCCCATAAGTCCCTGCAGTACGCCAGGGCATCCTATCTGTCCCCGGTGGGAGAGATAATCAGCGCCTGGAGGTACGAGGGAGAGAAAGTGATATACGAGATAGAGATACCCTCCAATGCAGAAGCCGACGTGGTTCTGCCGGACGGCAGGCAGGAACATCTGGCGGCGGGCAGGTATTGCCTGTAGAGCTTGTAAGGACTGGCAAAAGCGTGCATGTGCCATACCCCTTGGGCCTCACGACCCGCTGGATTTATAATGCCGAACTCCGCATCTCCAGAGCAGATAACAGGGAATCAGGAAAAGCGCTGCGGCAAAGGGCAGGAAAGCGTACCGGATTTCCTCCCGCCTGCCCAGCACGTAGAGGAGCGGATAATACTGCACCAGAGCGAAAGGGATGATGAAAGTCAGTACCCATAAGACGCCTTTCCCATAAATGTCCACAGGATACTTGCCGTGCTCGTTGAGCCCAAAGGTAAAGATATTGGTGAATTCCAGTCCATCCAGGAAGAAGAAGCTCAGCGCCGCCTGTATCAGGAAAATCCCGCTGAACAATGTGCAGCCTCCGGCCAGCATGAAAACCACAGTGGCAATCTTCAGCGGCGTCCAGCGGATGCCGCTGGCGGTAACGGCATAGACGAGGATGACCACGGCCTGTAGTACTCTGGTGAAGCGCTCTATATCCAGCTGGGTGCCCAGAATCTGCAGCAGCAGGCTGCGGGGGCGCAGCATCACCCTGTCGAACTCCCCCCGGCGGACCATGCCGGGAAAAGACTCCAGGCCCCTGGCGCAGATTTCCGCCAGGGAGAATGACATCAGCACGATGGAATAGCACAGGAGCACTTCCTGAAAGGTATAGCCCTTTACATGGGAAAAGCGCCGGAACATGAAAAAGACGCTTAAGAACACGGTAAAGGACGCAAAGAATGACCCCAGGGAAATCATGAAAAAGGATTTTTTATACTGCATTTTGCTCCGCAGGATAATGGACAGGTAGTGGCAGTACAGCCGCAGGGCGCCTGTCCCTTTTGTGTCTGTGTTTTTTGTATGCATATCGGCTCCTATCCGGGACAGTCAGTCCCTGTCTGAAATATTCTCGTATCGTTCGGAAAAAGGCTTGAAGTCATCCGCCCTGTATCATTAATTTCCGTTCGGCATTCCGGCACAGGATTTTTCCGATCATGACCATCGCTGCCAGCCAGAATATCTGTAACAATAGGGCCCTGTACATCGCTGCCCCTGCCAAATCACCGCTGTAGACCCGCAAGGGCACGTTCTGCATGGAGGCGAAAGGGAGCAGCTCCAGCATCCGCCGTATTGTTCCCGGGAAAAAAGGCAGTGGGATGTAGGCTCCTGTCAGAAAATCCATCAGAGAGGAGCACAGCCGCCTGAGTCCGTCGGAGGATACGGTGTAGAGGCCGGATATGTAGATCAACATGATAAAGGACACCGCTACCAGTACAGCCAGAGCCAGCGTCAGCAGAAAGAAGAAAAACTGCGGGAGGCCTGCGGGAGCGGAGAGCCGGTAAGACTTGGGCAGGAAAACGGCTACCAACAGGATAGGGATGCAGCGCAGCCCTGCGGCGGAGAGCCGCGAAGCGGTGCTCCGGGAGAACCACATGTCGTAGATGCCCACGGGCCTGCAGAGCTCATAGGCGATATCCCCGCTGCGCACGGAGTCCAGAATCTGACCGTCAAAGAGTCTGGCGGAGAGCATGGCGATGAAAGCCTGCTGGAACCAGATATAGGAACAAGTGGCCTCCATGGTCATAGGGTACGCGGCCGGGTTCGACTCGTGGAAAGCATGCATGGCTGCAATCTCCATGAAGCCCCAGAAGAACTGGGTGACGATTCCGCCAAAGGCCGCAGCCCGGTACTGCAGCCCCATGACGAGCCACATCCGGAAATAGCTGATATATTTTTTCATGATTTTATGATACCTTTCTGAAATATCTGGGAGAGTCACGATGTAGTCGGCTTTGTGCCGCGCCGGAATCTGTGCGGATTCAGGTGATTTCGTAGGATTTATAGAGTTGTGCCAGAGTCTCGTCCATGCTGGCGCCGCCTCTCTTGATATCCTCCAGCGTGCCGTCCATCAGTATCCTGCCTTTGCCGATCAGGATGATGCGGCTGGCCAGAGCCTCGATGTCCTGCATGTCATGGGTGGTGAGGATGACGGTGGTGCCGTGCTCCCGGTTCAGTTTCTTGACGAAATCACGTACAGCAAGCTTCGATACGGCGTCCAGCCCGATGGTGGGCTCGTCCAGGAACAGGATGCCGGGGCTGTGCAGAAGGGAGGCCGCAATCTCACAGCGCATGCGCTGCCCCAGGGAGAGCTGTCTGGCGGGAGTGCGCAGGAACTCTGTCAGGCTTAATGACTCAGTTAATTCCGCAAGGTTTTTTCGGTAGACCTGGTCAGGGATAGAATAGATATCTTTCAACAGTTCGTAGGAATCGATGACCGGAACATCCCACCACAGCTGGGAGCGCTGCCCGAAGACTACGCCTATCTGCCTGACATGGTCAATGCGGCGGTACTTCTCCTTTCCGGCTCCCAGGCTTCGGCCTTTGCCGTCCAGGTTCCAGAGAATCCGCCCGTCGATTGACACTTTTCCGCTGTCAGGTGTCAAGATTCCGCTCAGGATTTTGATCGTGGAGCTTTTGCCCGCTCCGTTGGGGCCGATGTAGCCAACCATTTCGCCGTCGCGTATGGTGAAGCTGATGTCGTTTAGAGCTTGGATTTCCTCGTACTCTCTGTGGAAGAGAGCCCTGCAGGCCGCTCCAAAGCCTGCGTTCCTTTTTGCAATCCGGTACGATTTGCATACATTCTCCATCGTAATCATTTTGCTTCCTCCTGGTAGTTATACTATCGCCGCATGACCGGCATTTCCATATCTTGCCAAGTAGGTCTTGCTCTGTCGGATTTTGCCGACAGATACCTGATAGGTAAAATATTTAGTTTTTTGAAACGAAAGGATTTATATTATAACATGCCGGGAGAAACAGGGCAAGCTTTTTTTGATCGAAGAGCGGCGGTAATGAAATAATGTTTAGATAAAACTAAATATTATATAATATTCAATAATATTTTATATAAGCATAAAATAAAGAATATAAATATAATTTGAATTAAAGTAATGGTTATACGTCAAAACATTCTGATAAATTCAAAATATTTTGCAGTATAAAAGAAAATAAACGAGATAAGGCAGAAAGTTGTCCGCTGAATTTGCATAAATTCCAATCATAAATTATTATACAAAAATCTAAAATAATAATTGACAAATCCCGAAAAATACCATACCATAGAAAGCAGATATGAGGACATGACAGAAAGAATGGATCGATATCAAATCATCATGAATAGAAAGGAGCATTACATTATGAAGAATTATAAGTTCTGGTTCGCCACTGGCTCACAGGATCTCTATGGAGACGAGTGCCTGGCTAAGGTTGCGGAGCATTCCCGGATCATCGTGGAAGAAATCAACAAATCCGGCATCCTCCCCTACGAGGTGGTGTGGAAGCCTACGCTGCTCACCAATGAGATGATCAGAGGGCTGTTCAACGAGGCGAACATGGACGCGGAGTGTGCCGGCGTCATTACCTGGATGCACACTTTCTCCCCCGCCAAGTCCTGGATTTTAGGGCTGCAGGAGTACCGCAAGCCTCTGTGCCATCTGCATACTCAGTTCAACATGGAGATTCCCTATGACACCATCGACATGGATTTCATGAATGAGAACCAGTCGGCCCACGGCGACAGGGAGTACGGCCATATCGTGACCCGCATGGGGATTGAGCGCAAGGTCATCATGGGACACTGGAGCGATGAGAAGATGCTGAAGAGGCTGGCCGGATGGATGCGCACGGCGGTGGGCATCATGGAGTCCAGCCATATCCGCGTGGTGAGAGTGGCCGACAATATGCGCAATGTGGCCGTCACCGAGGGCGACAAGGTGGAGGCCCAGGTGAAATTCGGCTGGGAAATCGACGCTTATCCGGTAAATGAGATTGCGGAATACGTGGCGGATGTCAGCGAGGGCGATATCAATGCGCTGGTGGAGGAATATTATTCTAAATACCAGATTCTGGACGAAGGCAGGGATGCCGCGCAGTTCAGGCGTCATGTGGCGGTGCAGGCAGGGATTGAAATCGGTTTCGAGCGCTTCCTGAAAGAGAAGAATTATCATGCCATCGTGACCCATTTCGGCGACTTGGGTTCCTTGAAACAGCTGCCCGGCCTTGCCATCCAGAGACTGATGGAGAAAGGCTACGGATTCGGCGGTGAGGGCGACTGGAAGACGGCGGCCATGGTGCGCCTGATGAAGATTATGGCAGAGGGGACCAAGGACGCCAAGGGAACCTCTTTCCTGGAAGACTATACCTACAATCTGGTGCCCGGCAAGGAAGGCATCCTGCAGGCCCATATGCTGGAGGTATGCCCTACCATTGCGGAAGGACCTGTCGGCATCAAGGTATGTCCGCTGTCCATGGGCAACAGAGAGGATCCCGCAAGGCTCGTGTTCACTTCCAAGGAGGGCAGCGGCATCGCTACGTCCCTGATTGACCTGGGCACCAGGTTCCGCCTGATCATCAACGAGGTGGAATGCAGGAAAGTGGAGAAGCCCATGCCCAAGCTGCCTGTGGCCACCTGCTTCTGGACACCGAAGCCCAACCTGACCGTAGGCGCTGAGAGCTGGATTCTGGCAGGCGGCGCCCACCATACCGCATTCTCTTATGACCTGACCACAGAGCAGATGGCAGATTGGGCGGATGCCATGGGTATCGAGACTGTAGTCATCGATGCCGATACCACTATCCGCGGATTGAAGAACGAGATGCGCTGGAATGCGGCAGCCTATCGTTGAAGCTATTGAAAAAGACAAGACCGCATGAGCGGCAATGCATAGAAAGCGAAGAAAAATATGGAGATTATAGAACTGAAAAAACATGCCAATGACGTCCGCAAGGGCATCATTGAGGCAGTGCACGGAGCAAAAGCCGGACATCCCGGCGGCTCCCTGTCTGCAGCGGATATTTTTACTTATCTGTATTTTGAAGAGATGAACATCAATCCTGCCGATCCCAGGATGGAGGGCAGGGACCGATTCGTCCTTTCCAAGGGACATACGGCTCCCGGCCTGTACTCCGCATTGGCCAACAGGGGATATTTCCCGGTGGATGACCTGCCCACTTTGCGCCATCTGGGCTCCTATCTGCAGGGACATCCCTGTCTGCAGCATGTCCCGGGCGTGGACATGTCATCAGGCTCTCTGGGCCAGGGGATTTCCGCAGCGGTGGGAATGGCTCTGGGCGCCCGGCTTTCGGGAAAGGATTTCCGGGTCTATACGCTGCTTGGAGACGGCGAGATTGAGGAGGGCCAGGTCTGGGAGGCCGCCATGTTCGCCGGCCACAGAAAGCTGGACAATCTGGTGGTGATCGTGGATAATAACGGATTGCAGATTGATGGGCGGATTGACGATGTCTGCTCCCCGAATCCCATCGACAGGAAATTTGAAGCTTTCAATTTCCATGTGATCAATCTGGAGGACGGCAACGACATGGAGCAGATTCGTGCCGCTTTCACAGAAGCCAAAAATACCAAGGGGATGCCTTCGGCCATCATCGCCCATACCTTAAAGGGCAAGGGCGTGTCCTTCATGGAGGGCAGCGTGGACTGGCACGGCAAGGCGCCCAATGACGCGGAATACGAGATCGCAAAGGCCGATCTGGAAAGGATTGGTGAAGCATTATGTCAGATGTAAAAATCGCTACCAGAGAGGCATACGGAAACGCGCTGGCAGAGTTCGGCGAGGCCTATCCGAATATGATAGTCCTTGACGCGGATCTGGCCGCGGCCACCAAGACAGGGGTATTCAAAAAGAGATTCCCCGAGAGGCATATCGACTGCGGCATTGCGGAAGCCAATATGATGGGTATCGCAGCGGGACTTTCCCTGACCGGGATGATTCCCGTGGCCAGCACTTTCGCCATGTTCGCGGCGGGGCGGGCCTTTGAGCAGGTGCGCAATTCCATCGGCTATCCCCATCTGAACGTGAAAATCGGGGCTACCCATGCGGGGATTACCGTGGGTGAGGATGGGGCCTCCCATCAGTGCAATGAGGATATCGCCCTGATGCGGACGATTCCCGGCATGACTATCCTGAACCCCTCCGACGCGGTGGAGGCAAAGGCCTGCGTGAAAGCGGCTCTGGATTATGAGGGACCTGTCTACATGCGGTTCGGGCGGGCCGCCGTGCCTGTGATCAACGACGGGGAGGATTACAGCTTCCGAATCGGCAAAGGCCAGGTGCTGCGGGAGGGCAGCGACGTGACCATCGCTGCCACCGGCATCATGGTGAATTCCGCCCTGGAGGCGGCAGCGCAGCTGGCCGGAGAGGGCATCAGCGCGGAAGTGATCAATATCTGTACCATCAAGCCTCTGGATAAGGAGCTGCTTGCGGCCAGCGCCGGAAAGACCGGAAAAGTGGTGACCGCTGAGGAGCATTCTGTCATCGGGGGCCTTGGCGGCGCGGTGTGCGAGGCGCTGGCGGAGTTCTGCCCTGTGCCCGTGTGCAGGATAGGCATCGAAGACGTGTTCGGCGAGTCCGGCTCCGCGGGGGCCCTGCTTGTGAAGTACGGCCTGGACGGAGCGGGCGTTTACAGGAAAGTAAAGGCGTTTCTGTCATAAAACATGCGCCGCGAAATGCCTTGCGGCAGGCAGAGGCATCTGCGAGGGACTGTTCGTGGGGGAGGATTCCGACATTCCCAACAGGAACGGCATGCGCACAGACGTGGTGGATGCGCTGAAAGAACTCCAGATTCCTGTGCTGCGCTGGCCGGGAGGCTGTTTCGCGGACGAGTATCACTGGATGGACGGCGTAGGCCCCAGGGAAAGCCGCAAAAAAATGGTCAACACCAACTGGGGCGGCGTGGTGGAGGACAACAGCTTCGGCACCCATGAGTTCTTTGAGCTCTGTGAGCAGCTGGGCTGCAAGACTTATATCAACGGCAATGTGGGCAGCGGCACTGTGCAGGAGATGTCCGAGTGGGTGGAGTACATGACCTTTGACGGCGTGTCGCCCATGGCGGAGATGCGCCGCAGGAACGGCAGGGAGAAACCCTGGAAAGTGGATTATTTTGCGAAAGAGAAATGAAATAAGGGACAAAACGGCAGAATGGTGGTAGAGGAGCAGGCTTATTGTTTTTCACAAAAATCCGCCTCTTCCTCTTCATCAATGCAATGGCGGGGAGGCGGATTACGCGGGACTTGCGGTGAAAAGCAGATGGCTTGAAACGGCCGTGGAGGGAAAATGTACAAATTGTATCAGGAAAATACGTAAATATAACCAAATCGGAAATCCGGGGCAAGAAAAAAGTTGCATGAAAGAAAAGAAAGGAATATAATATTTTAGAAAATACTAAAAAAGAATGGGTACTTTTGGAAATGGGTGATTGAGAATGCTGTATATCAAAAATCTTGAGGATGGAGTGGATCTGTTCAAGGCATTGGGTTCCGAGGTGAGGGTGAATATCATTCAGCTGCTGCTGAAGAATAAGGAAATGAATATGAATGAAATCGCAGGCAGCCTGAACATCACCAATGGGGCGCTGACCAGCCATATCAAGAAGATGGAGGACGTGGGACTGATTCAGGTGCGGGCTGATTTCGCAGGGCATGGGAACCAGAAAATCTGCCGCGTGAAGCAGGAGAGGCTGCTGGTGGATATCGTCCCCACGGAGGAGGACGGCAACAGCGGCTTCTACGAGGCGGAGATTCCTGTAGGACAGTACAGCAACTATAATGTCTGTCCCACCTGCGGCATCGCTACCATGGATACCCTGATAGGGGAGGTGGACGATCCCAGATACTTTGCCCACCCGGACAGAATCAACGCGGGAATCCTGTGGTTTTCCAAAGGATATGTGGAATATCTGATTCCCAATGTGCTCCCCACCGCCCAGAGAATAGATGAAATCACCTTTTCCATGGAGCTTTCCAGTGAAGCGCCTGGGGTCAATAATGACTGGCCCTCGGATATATCCTTTATCCTGAACGACGTGCCCGTCGGCGTGTGGGTCTCTCCGGGAGATTTCGGAGATGTGAGGGGTATCTTCACGCCGGACTGGTGGTTCCCGAACTGGAATCAGTACGGGCTGCTGAAGATGCTGGTCATCAACAAGAGAGGGACTTTCGTGGATGGCCTGAAGATATCGGATGTGACGCTGGACAGATTCCGGCTTGACTACAAGAGCACCATACGATTCAGGATGGAAGTGAGGGAGGATGCCGCCCATGTGGGGGGCCTGACCTTGTTCGGGAACGGCTTCGGAAATTACGGACAGGGCATCAAGGTGCGCATGCGTTACAGCCCTATGGAGAATGCGGTGCAGCAGGCATAGGAGCGCGATTGCCGGGATATCCGTCATCATGGGCATCTTCGGATACTGCTTTGCAGTATTCCCGCTTATTGCTCTCTGTCATCTGATTTGCGGCTGCACATTATGGACGCAGGCGCACAACAGGATGCCGTTGACGACAGTGTATACACTAAAGTTTGGAAAAAACCATTGAAAAAGAACAAATGTTCTGCTATAATGGCATTCAGATAAGATGGGACAGGAGGGGAGGCAGATGGCTGGGGAGAATCATATCTATATTGCAATCGATCTGAAATCATTCTATGCCTCTGTAGAGTGCGTGGAGCGGGGGCTGGATACCCTGGACACCAATCTCGTAGTGGCGGACAGCAGCCGCACAGAGAAGACTATCTGTCTCGCGGTGTCCCCCTCCATGAAAGAATACGGCATCCCGGGCAGGCCCAGGCTCTTCGAGGTGGTCCGGAAGATAAAGGAGGCGAACGCCTATCGTCTGGGCAGAGCGCCAGGGCAGGTCTTTTCCGGCAGCTCCTGCCATGCCTCTGAGCTTCTGGCGTCCCCGGAGCTTGCGGTGGACTATATCACGGCTCCGCCTCGTATGGCGCTGTATATGGAATACAGTACGAAGATATACGATATTTATTTAAGGCATATGGCGCCGGAGGATATCCATGTCTATTCTATTGACGAGGTGTTCATAGACGCCGCCCAGTATCTGGAGGCCTGCCATCTTACCGCGGCAGAGTTCGCGGAGCGGATGATACAGGAGATTCTGAGAGAGACGGGGATAGTGGCCGCGGCCGGAATCGGCACGAATCTGTATCTGTGCAAGGTCGCCATGGATATCGTGGCCAAGCATGTGGAGCCGAACCAGGACGGAGTGCGGATTGCCGAGCTGGATGAGATGGAATACCGCAGGCTCTTGTGGAGCCATCGTCCCCTGACGGATTTCTGGCGGGTGGGCAGGGGATATGCCAGGAAACTGGAGGAGAACGGGCTGTATACCATGGGGGACATAGCCAGATGCTCCCTGGGAGGGTGCTCGGACTATCACAATGAGGAGCTGCTCTACCGGCTCTTCGGCGTGGGCGCGGAACTGCTGATTGACCACGCCTGGGGATATGAGCCCTGTACCATTGCGGATGTGAAAGCATACAAGCCCGATGGGAGCAGCATGGGGGCCGGACAGGTGCTGCAGTGTCCCTACGATTTTGAAAAGGCAAAGCTGGTAGTCCGGGAGATGACGGATTTGCTGGTGCTGGATCTGGTGGACAAAGGTCTGGTGACGAACCATATGGTGCTGACCATAGGCTATGATGTGGAGAGCCTGACGAATCCGGAGATACGAAAGGCGTACAAGGGCCCTGTCACCACGGACCGATATGGGAGGAAAGTCCCGAAACATGCCCATGGTACAGCCAATATCGGCAGATGGACATCCTCCACCAGACTGATCATGGATGGGATGATGGAACTGTACGACAGGGTTGTAGACAGAAGCCTGCTGGTGAGGCGGGTCACAGTGACGGCGGGGCGGGTGATGAAAGAGAGCGAAATCGTGGCGGAGGACTCCTATGAGCAGCTGGATATTTTCACGGATTATGAGGCGCTGCTAAGACAGCGGGAAGAGGAGGAGGCTGCTCTGAAGCGGGAGCGGAAAATGCAGGAGGCTATTCTGTCCATCAAGAAGAAATTCGGCAAGAACGCCATCCTGAAAGGGATGAACCTGGAGGAAGGGGCCACCACGGTATCGCGCAACGGGCAGATCGGGGGGCATAAGGCTTAGCGCGGCTGGGGACGGCGCAAGAATGGAACCGCGATACAGCGACCGGGAAGGGCATAGGGCGACACGGCTGAGGAGTTATAGCAGGACAGGGGAGACGGAATGGGGACATATGAGAGGGACGGAAAATAGGATGGCGGAAAATGAGCCGGCGAGGACGATGCCGGATGAAAAGAGGGCGGCAGATAACGGGGTGGCGGGCATGGCGGCAGCAGGGGAGAGTACAGCAGATGCAGCGGTTGTGAGAAAGATAGAGACAGCAGGGGACTGGGCGGAGGACAGCCACCGATATGACGATATCATAAATTTGCCCCGCCATGTCTCTGTGAAGCACCGTCATATGCCGGTGTCCGACAGGGCGGCGCAGTTCATGCCTTTTGCGGCCCTTACCGGATTTGGGGATTCCATCCGGGAGACAGGACGGCTGACCGATGAGAGGATGGAACTGGAGGAGGACGTCATGAATAGCCTTGACGGAAAGCTGCAGTATCTAAGTGAGCGGCTCGGCGGCTGTCCGGAGATTTCAGCCACCTTTTTTCAGCCGGACCTTAAAAAGGCGGGCGGCGCCTATGTCACTGTCACAGGACGGATAAAGAAGATAGATTTGTATGACAGAATCCTCCTCATGGAGGACGGCACGGGGATTCCCATGAAAGATGTGGTGGAACTGGAGGGCGAAATATTTTCCGATTTGGACAGATAGGGCGGCGAAAGCGGTTGTTTTTTCCCTGATTTTGTGGTATACTTGCACAGGTTTTTATGCAGAAAAGATACAGGTAAAGTCGCAGATACGACAAAAGAATATATGGGAAAGCGTTGGGATGACAGATGGAAAGCAGAATCCGGGAGATATCCGCAATTCGGGTCACGATAGGGCGGGCGAAGCTGGCGAGAGATGAAAAAAGCGTCCAGAAGATATTTGAGGTGCTGGAAAAGTGCCTGATTCCCTGTGAGTGCATGGCAATCAACATCGACTGGCTGGCAATTGTGATAAGGAAATCGGAGGGCGGAAAGATAAACCGCTTCATCGCCATGCTGAAAGAGGAGCTGGACGGAACCAGTATCGAGGTGAACGGGGAACTGAGGCTGCTCTATATTGAGCAGGGGCATTTCACAACCCGGAGAATCGGCATAATCGTCTCCAGTCTTTCCATGCAGGATATAGAAATCAACATGCAGCGCTATGTACGGTGCGAAGACAGGCTTGTAATCGGCGTGTCCGTGGAGGATGTGAGCAGGGCGCACCGGATTATCAGGGGGATTCTGGATGCGGATTATCGAATCTGAACCCCGTGTGCGGCGGGATGTTTAAAGCCGCGCATCAGCTCAGGCCGCTGTCATACTCCGTGACGGACGATATCCGTATACGGTTCTGCGATACTTTCTGATATAGGATACAAGAACTCCTTGCTTTTTCCCGGACAGTCTATTATAATAGAAATACAAAATATAGGCAGAATAATCAATAAGAACACAAGATATAGAATTCAGCCGTATCCGTTGAGCTGACGGTGCGGCTATCTGTATGTCGAGTGGGCGAGGAGCGATGGTATGATGAGGATTCAGAAAAGAGACGGACGCGTGGTGCCTTATGAGGAGGAGAAGATTGTAGCCGCCATTCAGAAAGCCAATAACGAGGTGGAGGAGAAAGACAGGGCCGATCAGGCGCTGGTGGAGGAGATACTGGAGGCCGTGCAGGGAGAGGAACAGGAGCTGCAGGCCGTGGAGCATGTGCAGGACATCATCGAGAGGCATCTGGTGCAGCACAATAAGTACGCCCTTTCCAAGAAGTACATTGTATACCGCTATCAGAGGAGCCTTCTGCGCAAATCCAACACCACGGATGAATCTATACTGAAGCTGATCCGCAATGAGAACAAGGAGCTGGCGGAGGAGAATTCCAATAAGAATACCCGTCTCGCCTCCACCCAGCGGGACTATATCGCCGGGGAGGTCTCCCGGGACGTGACCAGGCGCATGCTGCTGCCGGAGCACATTTCCATGGCCCATGACAACGGCGTGCTCCATTTTCATGACGCGGATTACTTTATCCAGCCTATCTTCAACTGCTGCCTGATCGACATCAAGGATATGCTGGACAATGGAACCTCCATCAATGGGAAGATGATAGAGTCTCCCAAGAGCTTCCAGGTGGCCTGTACGGTCACCACCCAGATTATCGCCGCCGTGGCCAGCAACCAGTATGGCGGGCAGTCGGTGAACATCAAGCATCTGGGGAAATATCTGCGCAAGAGCAGGGAGAAGTTCCGTGCCCAGCTGGATGAGGAATTCGGAGGTTCCCTTGACGAGGCCGCAAAGGAGAAAATCGTGGAGCTGCGCCTGCAGGACGAGCTGCGCTCCGGCGTCCAGACCATTCAGTACCAGATCAATACACTGATGACTACAAACGGACAGTCGCCTTTCGTGACTTTGTTCCTGCATATCGACGATGAGGACGAGTATGTGGAGGAGACGGTTCGGATTATCGAGGAAATCCTGAACCAGCGCATTCAGGGAACCAAGAATGAAAAGGGAGTCTACGTGACACCGGCATTCCCGAAGCTGGTGTATGTGCTGGATGAGAACAACTGCCTGAAAGGCGGAAAATACGATTCTGTCACCCGCCTTGCCGCCAGATGCTCGGCAAAGCGCATGTATCCGGACTATATTTCGGCAAAAAAGATGCGGGAGAACTACGAGGGCAATGTGTTCTCCTGTATGGGCTGCCGTTCTTTCCTGTCCCCCTGGAAGGACGAGAACGGAAACTATAAATGGGAGGGGCGGTTCAACCAGGGCGTGGTCAGCCTGAACCTCCCACAGATAGGCATCATCTCGGGAGGGGACGAGGAGATTTTCTGGAAACGGCTGGACGAGCGGCTGGAATTATGCTATGAGGCCCTGATGTGCAGGCATAAGGCCCTGCTGGGGACTCTGTCCGATGTAAGCCCCATCCACTGGCAGTACGGGGCCATCGCCCGGCTGAAAAAGGGAGAGAAGATTGACAAGCTGCTCTACGGCGGATATTCCACCATGTCCCTGGGCTATATCGGCCTCTATGAGCTGACCTGGCTCATGAAAGGCTGCAGCCATACGAAGCCCGAGGGCAAGGAATTCGCCCTGCGGGTCATGGATTACCTGAAAGAGGCTGCCGCCGGATGGCGGGAGGAGACGGGAATCGGCTTCAGCCTCTATGGGACGCCTGCGGAGACATTGTGCTACCGCTTTGCTCGCATCGATAGGGAGAAATACGGCGACATCCCCAACGTGACGGACAAGGGATATTACACCAATTCCTATCACGTGGATGTACGTGAGCCAATAGATGCATTCACGAAATTCCGATTTGAGAGCGAGTTCCAGAACAAATCCCTGGGCGGCGCGATTTCCTATGTGGAGGTGCCCAACCTCCTGAATAATGTGGAGGCCGTGGAGGAAGTGATACGTTTCATCTACGACAATATCCAATACGGCGAGTTCAACACCAAGTCGGACTATTGCCATGTCTGCGGATATGACGGGGAAATCATGGTCAATGAGGACAATGAGTGGGAATGCCCTCAGTGCCGCAATAAGGACCATTCCAAGATGAATGTCACCAGGCGCACCTGCGGGTATCTGGGAGAGAATTTCTGGAACATGGGCAAGACAAAGGAAATCAAGTCGAGGGTGCTGCATCTATGAATTATGCGACTATCAAGAAGACGGACGTGGCCAATGGCCCCGGCATACGGGTGTCCCTGTTCGTCAGCGGCTGTACCCACCGCTGCAAGGGATGTTTCAACAGCGAGGCCTGGGATTTCGGCTATGGGCAGCGCTATACGAAGGAGACGGAGCGGGAAATCCTGGAGGCCCTTGCGCCGGAGTATATCCGTGGACTGAGCCTGCTGGGCGGGGAGCCTATGGAACCGGAGAACAGAGGAACGGTGCTGTCGCTGGTGAAAAAGGTGCGGCAGACGTACCCCGGGAAAGATATCTGGTGCTACACAGGGTATGACTATGAGAAAGACCTGCTGCGGTGGGCGGAGCGGGAAACGCCGGACGAAAGCCATGAAGCGCAGACGGCAAGGCTGCTCTCCCTCATTGACGTGCTCGTGGACGGAGAGTTCGTGGAGGAGAAAAAGAACCTCCGCCTGGCTTTCCGGGGGTCGGAGAATCAGCGGCTGATTGACGTGAAAGAGTCTCTGCGCCAGGGCAGAACCGTGTGCCTGTGAAGCCTGTAACGGTTTCTTGTAAGGAGCTTTCCGGCGGGAAAGCTCCTTTTGTGACGGCAATTTCTATGACAGACCGTGTGAAATCAGGCGGATGGTGAGCTGAATCATGTCCTCCATGGGCTCTTTCCGTCCGCCTTTTACCCATTGCCTGTAGATCCCGGTGAGGCAGTTATTGATATAGATAATCAGATAGAGCCTCTTGTCGGGAGGGTATTGGTCATAATCTTCGTCAAAGCAGAGAATGTCTTCGCTTTCAGCCTGCGTTTCAGCAATAGGGCAGTGTCCCTTGCTGTTCAATATCTTTTCATCCAGCTTATCTGCGGATTCCGAAAATGCATAACAATTGCGCACGATTTTTTCCAGGTCGGCGGGAAACTTAGCATCTTTGACCGGTTCCAGAAAACGCTTCATTGTGTCCGTCTGCATCTTGTGCAGCAGATTATCCATGGAAGCATAGTGCAGATAGAATGTCTTGCGGTTGATTTGGGCCCGCAGAGACAGTTCTTGTATGGTAATCTGCTGATAATCCATTTCCGCCAGCATCTCCCGGAAATTTTTCTGTATCAGAGCCTCTGTTTTCTGGTAACGCAAGTCCTCCTGCTTTTTTCTCATACGAACCTCCCTGATGCTATTCCGGAACATTCTGTGGTTTCGATTAATCTACATTTTCTGGAGAATGTGGATTAAGTAACAAATTCTGACAATTGACCATTGATATGCCGATTCGATTTGAATTATAATACAAAAGTGAGTAATAAGCAATAAAATATGAGCAAAAGCTGAATCTAAGGAAAGTGAGGAAAAAACATGGGAAAACTCGAAAAAATTGAAAAACTGGCAAGTAAGGGCAAAGCAGATAAGTTGCTGGGATTTGTAGGCGACAAGGATAAGGAAGTGAGATTGGCGGCAATTGCCAGTGTCTCCGGCATGATAGAAAATGAGGATGTCCGCAATACTGTAGTCGGACTGACGGAAGACGCGGACCCGGATATCCGCAAGGCTGCTATAACGGCTCTGGGTTCCGGCCGGGGCAGCTATGTGGAAACCAGACTGAGGTACTGTCTGACTCATGAAAAGGACGAGAATGTGCTTCAGGCTGTAAGGGCTGCATTAGAAAATATTAAGAAATAAAAAAGCTGCTGCCCGATGCAGAATCCATTGCGCGGGTTCTGCATTTTGCGGCAGCTCTTTTTAAGATATGTGCAAGTCTGTGCCGGTGAATGGTTTGAGAGTGTCATGGCGCTGTAAATGCATCTGGGATTCAGGGCAGGCTGTCGATCAACCGGTTCAGCTGGATGAAAAATTCATCGGATTCCACCAGCTTCAACTTATCGTAATAATATACGGCGTCGTAGACAGAAATCATAAGCGTGCGCCATTCCGTGGTGATGAGGCCGTTTTCTCCCGCCGGGTTCTCCGGGTGGTATTCCACAAGGGTGTTCTCCGGGATGTCCAGTTCCACATCTAAGGCATTGTCCGGGCAGAGAGTATCCCAGTCCGTGGTGACGATGTAATCTCCGTCCATGGTGACCTCAATCTGGGGATGGTGCGGGTAGAGGGTGGTGTAGCGGCCGTCCCTTGTAAGGTCGCCGCCTGCGTATTCTTCCCATATCTGCAACTCGCTGTCCAGGTCACAGACAGGGATGACATAGCTGCGGCCAGCTTTCAGGGAAAAATAGGAATCCATCAGATAGGTGTCATCTTCTATCAGGACGGAGGTGTCGGACAGGGATTCATCTCCGTACCATACACGGTTTACCGTCAACTTGTACACTACGGAAGAGGACTGGTTGTGGTACAGCTCCTTAGGGCCGAATTTGTCATTATAGGTATCGTAGGTGTATTGTTTGAGATATATATCTGTAATCGTACCCTCTAAAATTGCGCTGGATTCAGACAGCATGTCTTCGCTGAACGGCAGTATTTCCGCGGTGGACTGGCTGACTGCGGAATAGTGTGACAGAATCTCCGGCCTGATTTGGCCCTGGGGGAGGGACAGGGAACTGTAGCTGACAGGGAGGCTGGCCTGCTGCTCTGTGCTGCGGCTGACTTCGCTGCCGCCGCTGCCCGCGGAAGAAGCAGCGGCAGAAGTGATTGCTTCGCCTGCGTCTTGGGGCAGCGGGGCCCCGGTATTGCTGTTGCTGTTTTTGGCAAGAGCATTGGGATTGTTGCTGTCATCGAGAGCGACAACCGGATTACTGCTTTCAGCTCCGTCTGCAGAGGTATCGAAAGCAGAGATATCATTCTCAGCCTGCCATATCCTGATACTAAATACGGCTATAAGGCATAGGGCTGCAGCCTGAGCGATGCGCTTCCTCCGTTTCCGCCTGGCCATTAAAATAGCATCCCGCCGTTCCAGTACGATTCTGGCGATTTCTCTGTCATTCTTCATATACAAAATCCTCCTTTTCCAGCTCCTGCCGGAGCGATTTCTTTGCCCGATAAGCAAGGTTCTCAATCTGCCGTTTGCTTTTTTTCATGATGACAGCCGTCTGGGAGTTATCGAAGTCTTCAAAGTAGAGCAGGTACAGAACCTGACTGTACTCCGGCTTCAGCCTGTGGAGCGCCCTGTGCAAAATGATGCGCTCCTCTGTCCTGAGATAGGACTGTTCAAGGCTTTCCTCATCGTCTGCCAGCTGTTCCAGATTCTCCGGGGACAGCTCTTTGAACCTGGAACAGCGCCTGAGATAGTCTGTGGCCACATTCCGCCCGATGGTATAGAGCCATGTCTTAAAAGTGCATCTGTGCCCGAAACCGGGCCTTTTGGTCACCAGCTTTACAAAGGTCTCCTCCATCAGCTCCTCGGCAAGGCATATATTTCCCGTGAAACTGTTCAGATACAGGATAAGGCCATCCTTGTAATCCCCTATGAGTTCCACAAGGCCCTCGTCATCACCTGCAAGGAAACGGCGGTAGCTGCTTGCACCGTTATCCATGTTCATGCCCCCCCTTCTGTCTATTAGACGCGTGAAACGCGGAATTCTCTCAGTGGAAATTAAATTTATCTGTCCTTTATGCTCTATTCTATATGATTTGATGGCAGCATGCCATTATAAAAGCTGAGAATTGGAAATTGTCCAATATTATATTTGCTGTTTGGACGTGGTCATAGTATAATAAAATTGTATTTATGATATACAGCGAATTGAAAGGAAAGCGAGGAAATAACCGTGACTGTAAACGAATCAGCGGAAAACTATCTGGAAACGATTCTGATACTGAGTAAAAAACTTCCCGTGGTTCGCTCTGTGGACATTGCCGAGGAGCTGGGATTCAAGAAACCCAGCGTCAGCGTGGCGATGAAGCATCTGCGGGAAAAAGAGCACATCATCGTGGACAAATCCGGCTTCATCACCCTGACACCTGCCGGCAGGGAGATTGCAGAGATGATTTATGAGCGCCACCAGCTGCTGTCCTCCTGGCTGATACAGCTGGGGGTGCCGGAGAAGACCGCGGTGGAGGACGCCTGCAAGATTGAGCATGTCATCAGCAAGGAGAGCTTTCGGGCAATCAAGGATTATGTGGGGAATATAGTGGCCGAAGAAAAGTGACAGGACTCATTCTTTTTGGGCAGTCGTTCGTCAATAGGGAGTCATTCCGACAAAACAGTGCCAAACGCTTCTCTCCGTGCTGAAGTTGCGGATATATGCCTGTTTCTCATCCATACTGACAGCTTTGTGAAAAACGCAGACAGAGTCTGCTGAAATATCCTCTTGCAAAATAGTAAAAAATAATTACAATAGAGGACAAGACAAAAGCCCGCGGGAGAGCGGCTGGATCCGGAGAGCGTGCGGAAATCCTATGAGCTGGGCGCTAAGTTTTTCGGGGAGAGGTTCGGGGTAGACCCGGTTGTCTTCGTATGCCATTCAGGGCTGCTGTTCCCCCGCAACAAGGAGGTGCTCTCGCCGGATTCCAACCTGTATTCCTTCATTTCGGACTATGATATCCTGAAGACAGAGGAATATGACGATTATTCGGAGGCCTGGAGACTGTTCGACGTAAATTATGAGGGAGACGTGGAAAAATTGCCGCAGGATACCTCATTCCGGCGGGCCTGTGCGGAATGGATTCGAAAAGGGGAAAGGACGGGCGGCGCCTACGGCGTACATATGTTGCAGGACAAAACGTAAATTTTTTAAAAATAGTTATTGACAACAGACATTGGTTAGCATATACTAACAATCAGAGGGGATGAGAATCATTCTCAAACAGAGTGATGATTCATCCTCAAAGGGTTCAAAAGAAGGAGGATGCGTATATGCCGTTGTCAATGGCCCATGCGGGAGAGAGCAATGTAATCAAAAAGGTAGGCGGCAGGGAGGAGACCAGGAAATTCCTGGAAAACCTAGGGTTCGTAGTGGGAGGAGCCGTGACCGTTATCTCCGAGGCAGGCGGAAATATCATCGTCAATGTAAAGGAATCCAGGGTAGCCATAGGCAAGGATATGGCCAACAGAATAATGGTGTAGGAGGAGCGTGGCAATGAGCACATTGAAAGATACTGCCTGCGGGCAGACTGTAAAGGTAAAGAAGCTGTCCGGTGAAGGGCCGGTCAAAAGGCGCATCATGGACATGGGAATCACGAAGGGCGTGGATGTCTATGTGAGAAAGGCAGCTCCCCTGGGAGACCCCATTGAGGTGACAGTCAGAGGCTATGAATTGTCCTTGCGCAAAGCGGATGCAGAAATGATAGAGGTGGAGTGACCCCGGCCCATACTGCATCATTTTTTAGGACATGCGGTTAGTTTATGCTAATGAAAAGTAGCTGAGACAAATCAAAATCAGAAAAGCAACATCTGCCAGGAATCCACATCGTGAAGCGGTGATGGAGACAGATGCGCACTGAAATAGGAGGAAGCGTTAAAATGGCAATCAAAATCGCGCTGGCAGGCAATCCCAACTGCGGCAAGACAACATTATTCAATGCTCTCACCGGTTCCAACCAGTTCGTGGGGAACTGGCCCGGTGTGACGGTGGAGAAGAAAGAGGGCAGGCTGAAGAAATCCTACTGCGCCGGAAGCACGGAGGAAGTCATTATCATGGATCTCCCGGGCATCTATTCCCTGTCCCCCTACACCCTGGAGGAAGTGGTGGCCAGGAACTACCTGATTAACGAAAGGCCCGATGCTATCATCAACATCGTGGACGGCACCAACATCGAGAGGAACCTGTACCTGTCCACCCAGATTATGGAGCTGGGCATCCCCGTGGTCATGGCGGTGAACATGATGGACGTGGTGGAGAAGTCAGGGGACAAGATACATACCGACAAACTGGCCGGGAAGCTGGGATGTGAGGTGACTGAGATTTCCGCCCTGAAAGGAACCGGCCTGGAGACGGCTGCGAAAAAAGCCATAACAGCGGCCCGGAGGAAAGCGGCTGAGACGCCTGTGCATGAATTTGCCCAGAACGTGGAGTCAGCCATCAGAGCCGTAGCGGCGAAGCTGGGGAACGGTGTGCCGCAGGAGCAGAAGCGCTTCTTTGCCATCAAGCTTCTGGAGAGAGACGACAAAATAGGCGCCATGATGAGCAGCGCGCCCGATGTGTCGGCTGAAATCAAGAGTCTGGAGGATGCCTTTGACGATGACACAGAGAGCATCATCACCAATGAGAGATACGAATACATTTCTTCTATTATAAAGGAGTGCTATACGAAAAAAGGAAAAGAGAAATTGTCCGTGTCGGATAAGATTGACCGCATCGTCACCAACAGATGGGCTGCGCTGCCTATCTTTGCCGTGGTCATGTTCATCGTGTACTACATCTCCGTCACCACAGTGGGCACCATCGCCACCGACTGGGCCAATGACGGCGTGTTCGGAGACGGCTGGCATCTGCTGGGCATCGGCGGTTCTGCCTATGATGCGGCGTGTGAGGAGTTCGCGGAGGCTACCCTGTTCACGGACGAAGTGAAGGCCGCTGTGGAAGCGGCGTCCCGGGCCGGTGTCATCGGCGCGGAGGACGTGCTGGGGGCTATAGAGGAAAATGACTTCGGCGGCTTTGACGAAGCCTACGGATCCTACGCGGACGCGCTGGCAGAGGCCGGCTTCGACCTGTCGGAAGTGGTGGATCCCCTGCTGGAGGAGGCTCCCGACCCTGCGGATTACGGCGTGTGGGTGCCCGGCATCCCCGTTCTGGTGGAAAGCGGCCTGGAGGCAGCGGGCTGTTCCGAATGGCTCATGAGCCTGATCCTTGACGGCATCATCGGCGGCGTGGGCGCTGTGCTGGGATTCGTGCCCCAGATGCTGGTGCTGTTCATCTTCCTGGCATTTTTGGAAGCCTGCGGCTATATGGCCAGAGTGGCCTTCATCATGGACAGGATTTTCCGCAAGTTCGGCCTGTCGGGCAAATCCTTCATCCCCATGCTGATCGGCAGCGGCTGCGGCGTGCCCGGCATCATGGCGTCCCGCACCATCGAGAACGACAGAGACCGCAAGATGACCATCATGACCACCACCTTCATCCCCTGCGGCGCGAAGCTTCCCATCATCGCCCTGATAGCCACGGCCCTGTTCGGCGGCTCCGGCCTGGTGGCGGTAAGCGCGTATTTCCTGGGCGTGGCGGCTATCGTCATCTCCGGCATCATTTTAAAGAAGACAAAGATGTTCGCAGGAGACCCGGCTCCTTTCGTCATGGAGCTGCCTGCTTACCACTGGCCTACCGTGGGCAATGTGCTACGGAGCATGTGGGAGCGGGGATGGTCTTTCATCAAGAAGGCCGGTACCATCATTCTGTTGTCTTCCATCGTCATCTGGGCAGGTTCCTGCTTCGGCATGGTGGATGGGAGCTTCGGATTCAGTACCGAACTGGAACTGGCGGACAGCGTATTGGGCGCGATCGGGAACGGCATCAAATGGATTTTCAGGCCACTGGGCTTTGACGATGCCACGGCTGCGATTGCTACCATCATGGGCCTGGTGGCCAAGGAAGAGGTAGTGGGCGTGTTCGGTGTCCTGGACTTCGTCAGCATGACCAAGGCGGCAGCCTACGCGTTCCTGGCCTTCAACCTGCTGTGCGCGCCCTGCTTTGCGGCCATCGGCGCCATCAGGCGGGAGATGAACAGCGCAAAGTGGACCTGGTTCGCCATCGGATATCAGTGCGGATTCGCCTATGTGGTGGCCCTGATCATCTACCAGCTGGGAAGCCTGTTGGGCGGATACGGCAACGTATTGGGAACCATAGTGGCGCTGCTGCTGATTGCGGCTTTGGTATATCTGCTGGTGCGCCCTTACAGAGAGAGCGGTACTTTGAAAGTGGATATGAAAAGGCTGTCTAAGAGTAAGGCATAAGATAAGCTGGAAAGATTGGATGAATTTTGCAGATAAGTGACATACACATACTATAGAAAGAAATGCGCAGACTCCTATACGGGGCTGCGCATTTCCCCTGTTCCTTATGAAATCTGAATAAGCCAGAGCTGCACACTTGACACTGACGAAGAGATAGTGTAATTTAAATTATATATTTGTATTTAGAAGTATACTTTTGACGACGAAGTCTGAGAATGACAATGTACGTTTTGGAGGATAAAGTGATAGATACACTATACATAGTGATGCCTGCTTACAATGAAGAAGAAAATATCGGAGAGTCGGTAAAGACGTGGTATCATAACCTCGAAGGAAAATCAGAGGACTCCCGTTTGGTTGTCGCAGACGGCGGCAGCACAGATGATACACACAAAATTCTTCTCTCGATGCAAAAAGACTATCCTCAGCTCGTGATTATATCGAATACCAGAAAAGAACATGGCCCAAAGTTGATTGCGTTATATAAATATGCGATAGAAAATGGCGCTGACTATATCTTTCAGACAGATTCCGACGGTCAGACAAATCCGGATGAATTCTATGCTTTTTGGAAAGAACGTGAGGCATATGACGGGATATTCGGAAATCGTCCGGTGCGCGGAGATGGAAAGGCAAGAGCACTTATAGAGAAGGTAGTCTGTATGCTGCTGAAGGCCTTCTTTGGCGTGAAGATTCCGGATGCAAATGCACCTTTCCGGCTTATGCGGGCAGAGCGTTTAGGACGATATCTTGAAAAACTGCCAGAGGATTATAATATCCCTAATATTATGATGACAACATATTTTGTATACTATAGAGAACGCATAAAATTTATTGAAATCTCGTTCAAGGCCAGATGTGGGGGAACAAATTCGATTCATTTGTGGAAAATAGTCAAAATAGGGTGGAATGCCTTGAAAGATTTTGCGGCATTCAGAGGGGATATGCGGAAGAATGAATATTAAGAAATACTCAAACCTGATTATTCTGCTGGGGATATTTGCGGCAGCACTCGTTTTTATGTCACAGAGCCCGTTGAATATTTTGCTCTTAAATGGAAATTCAGGCATAGATTCCAGCGTATTCCGAACGATTGCCATGCAGATGGAAAGGGGGCTGATGCCATATAGGGACAGTTTCGATCACAAGGGGCCGCTTCTCTATATTTATAATTATTTAGGCCTTTTGATAAAACGTCACAGGGGAATCTGGATTATTGAATTTATTTCCGCGTTTGCGGCTTTTGGTCTGATGTATAAAACAGCAAGACTAAAATGTGACAGAATGCGGTCCTTTTTTGTTTTGATAATTTGTGCGGCTCCACTGTACTCATATTTTGAAGGCGGAAATATGACAGAGGAGTATGCATTACCTTTTATTATGTCCGCAGTCTATATTTTTGCCGATTATTTCATGAATGACAGAATTACCAGGATGAGACTGGTGATTTGCGGACTTGGATTCGGGGCAGTATGTATGCTGAGGGTGAACATGATTGCCGTATGGATTGTGTTTTGCTGCGCGGTATTATTGCGAAGTTTTCGGGAGAAACGGTTGGAGGAAATACCACGATTTTTGCTGTATTTTTTGATGGGAGCCGGAATCATCGTGCTTCCGATATGTTTTTGGCTGATTTTCAATAATGCGTTTGTGGATTTTATAAAGGATTATTTTGTATTCAATATCATGTATACAAAAGATGCGTTCAGGGCTACGGCATTGAATAAATACAATTCATTCAGCGGCTTTGCCAATAATATCTATGTGCTGACTTCTATTGTGGTTATCTGCCGTGCCTGCAGGGACAGGAGTCTTTTCCATATTGCTTATCTGGGCTATGAGATAGCCGGGCTGCTGATGATCTGTATGTCAGGGCAAGGCTACGCACATTATGGAATGGTTCTGGTTCCCGCGCTGGTCTATCCGTTTTCACTGCTTTTGTCGAAAGAGACCATAAGGGAAGAAACATGGATATTGGCCTTTGTCCTCTATTTCTCGGTGTCAAGGGTGATTCCTGTCTGGATAGGAGGGATTGATAAAACGGCAGAGTATTTATTGATGGAGAACAGGACAAGAGAACGGACGGATGCGGTCGGGCAAGTGTGTACTTATATAACGACAAACACGAATATAGATGAGAAAATTATTGTATGGGGAAATTGGAACATTATATATGTGGAAAGTGAAAGGCTTCCTGCATCAAAATATTCTTACCAGCTGCCGATAGGCAATGTAGATGAAACAATCATGACAGAGTTCTTTGGAGAGTTGAGCGAAACGCTTCCTCGTATAGTGGTAATCTCACAGGATGAAAGGATTGAGGAAATATTGGGTTTTCTCAACGAACATCAGTATGCCTGTACCTTTGAAGTGGATGGATTCGCTGTGTATAGTCGGGGATTGTATTGATGGGAAAGCAGAAAAAATTTTATTCAGGAGGAAGATACAATGAACCGTTTTGAATATGTCATAGTATCGATTGACGGAGATTATGCCAATCTGAAGCGCACGGACATCGAATTCGACGAGCTGAAGCTGGTGGCCAGGGCGCTTCTGCCGCCGGAAATCACAGAGGGGACAAGACTCCTCTACGAATGGATGAGCTACAGCATCCTGTAATTCTTTTTTGCGCCGAAACCGGTCTCTTGCGTAAAAGACGCAAAGAACTTTACAAAAATTTAAGAAAACTATTGACAATTCCCACATTTGGGTCTACACTGAACTTGTAAATGATGATTATTAAGGTAAGAGTGGCCTGCAAGCCACTCTTACTTGCATGTTGGAAGAGTTTTACGAGAGAGCGCTTTACGGCATTTCACAAAGGATGCGGAGAAAAGCGCAACGGAGGTTTGGAATGTCACGCAGAGAAGACTATGAGATCAGGACACAGGCCTTGCTGGAGCCTATAGCAGAGGCTAACGGCGTGTCCATCTATGATGTGGAATATGTAAAGGAGGGCGCGGATTACCATCTGTGCGCCTATATCGACAAGCCTGAGGGCGTGAACATCCAGGACTGTGAGAATGTGAGCCGTGCCCTGTCGGACGCCCTGGACAGAGAGGATTTCATCGCGGACGCCTATGTGCTGGAGGTCAGCAGTCCGGGACTGGGCCGCGCCCTGAGAAAGGATAAGCATCTCCAGGCCGCCATCGGTGAGGATGTGGAAATCAAGCTGTTCAAGCCCATTGACAAATGTAAGGAGTTTTCAGGTGCGCTGGAACGTTTTGACGGTGAAAGCGTTACCATCCTGGAGGGAGAGACGGAGAGGACTTTCAAGCGCGCGGATGTGGCGCTGATTCGCCTGGCAGTGGATTTTTGAGGAAGGGATTTACTTACTATTTTGGAGACAAAAGGATTGGCAAATAGCCGGAACGGAGGAAATGATGAACAAGGAATTGATGGAAGCGCTTGACATTTTGGAAAAGGAGAAGGAAATCAGCAAGGAGACCCTGTTCGAGGCAATCGAGAACTCGCTGTTGACTGCCTGCAAGAACCACTTTGGCAAGGCGGACAATGTGCATGTGGAGATAGACAGGGAGACCTGCGATTTTCTGGTATATGCAGAAAAGGAAGTAGTCGCCGCCGAGGAAGAGGTGGAGGACGACTGCCTGCAGATATCCCTGGAAAATGCAAGAGAGATTTCCTCCATGGCGAAAGCGGGCGATATGATTCATGTGGAGATCAAATCCAAGGAATTCGGACGTATCGCCACCCAGAACGCCAAGAACGTCATCTTACAGAAAATCCGCGAAGAAGAGAGAAGCGTTATCTATAATCAGTATTATGAGAAAGAAAAGGATGTGGTCACAGGTGTGGTCCAGCGGTATCTGGGCAGGAACATAAGCATCAATCTGGGCAAGGCGGACGCCATGCTCAGCGAGAGCGAGCAGGTGAAAGGAGAAAGCTTCCGGCCCACGGAGCGCATAAAGGTGTACATCCTGGAGGTGAAGAACACGCCCAAAGGCCCCCGCATCAATGTGAGCCGCACCCATCCGGAGCTGGTGAAGCGCCTGTTCGAGTCCGAGGTGACGGAGATTAAGGACGGCACCGTGGAAATCAAGAGCATCGCCAGGGAGGCCGGAAGCCGCACCAAGATTGCCGTGTGGAGCCACAACCCCAACGTGGATCCGGTGGGAGCCTGCGTGGGCATGAACGGAGCCAGGGTGAACGCCATCGTGGATGAGCTGCGGGGCGAGAAGATAGATATCGTGAACTGGGATGAGAACCCGGGCAACCTGATTCAGAACGCCCTGTCCCCCGCGAAGATAGTGGCAGTGTTCGCAGATCCCGATGAGAAGACAGCCAAAGTAGTGGTGCCGGATTATCAGCTGTCCCTGGCCATCGGCAAGGAGGGCCAGAACGCAAGGCTCGCGGCCCGGCTGACCGGCTATAAGATAGATATCAAGTCCGAGACCCAGGCCAAGGACGCGCCGGGATTCCGCTACGAGGATTATATAGAGGAAGACTACGAAGACTATGAGGAGTACGAAGATGGCGCGGAGGAAGGGGACGCAGAAGAGTATGCAGAGGAAGAGGACGGCGGGTATGGGGAACCGGACAGCCTGACGGAACCGGAAAGCTATGAGGAAACTGCGGAACCGGACAGTTACGAAGAGGACGGAGTATATGAGGAAAGCGGGGAAGATCCCGTATATGAGGAGTAAGGATTCATATGGCAAAAAAGATTCCTTTGAGGCAGTGCGTGGGCTGCGGTGAGATGAAAGGGAAGCGGGACATGATGAGGGTCCTGAAAACAGCCGAAAATGAGATATGCCTGGACATAACAGGCAAGAAGAACGGAAGAGGCGCATATGTTTGTAAGAGCAGGGAATGCCTGCTCAAGGCCAGAAAGAACAAAGGTCTGGAGCGCTCCTTCAAAATGAGTATTCCGAGTGAAGTATATGATACTTTAGAGGGGGAGTTTGAAAAGCTTGAAGCAGAATAAGATTTTATCGCTTTTGGGAATCGCCATGAAAGGACGCAATCTGGTCAGCGGCGAATTTCAGACACTGGATGCAATCAGAAGTGGCTCCGCCATGCTGGTGATCATTGCGGAGGACGCGTCGGGCAATACCAGAAAGTTATTTACCGATAAATGTTCCTACTACGGAGTCCCGGTGGAGATATTCGGGACAAAGGCAGAGCTGGGGAGAGCTATCGGTAAGGATTTCAGGTCATCGCTGGGCGTGTGCGACGCGGGATTAGCGGATGTGATAAGCAGACAACTGAAAGAGAGGGAATCAGCCGTTTAAGGCAGAAATGGAGGGAAGCATGGCGAAGATAAAGGTACATGAGCTTGCAAAGGAACTAGAGGTGCAAAGCAAAGATATATTGAGCTTTTTGCAGGGAAAGGGAATCGAAGCGAAAGCTGCTCAGAGCTCTATCGATGAAGAGGCCTCACAGCTGGTGCGCAGCGCTCTCGGCAAGGGAGCAAAGAGCGCGCCGAAAGCGGCTGAATCACCTAAAAAGAAAGAATCGGCAAAGGAAGAGACGGCAAAGGAAGAAATGGTGAAAGAAGAGACAGCCAAAACACCTGAAAAGGATAAGGCAAAGCCTGCAAAGGCGGCGGATGCACAGACGAACGGTGCACCGAAAAAGAAGAAGACAATCATCGTCGTGAACAATCCCCAGAATTCGAGGATACAGGGACAGCGCTCCGCGCAGGGACAAGGCGGCGGAAATGCTGCCAGACGTCAGAACAATCAGGGGAACCAGAACGGTCAGGGAAGGTCCCAGGGCAACCGCAATAATGACCGCAGGACTCATGCACAGGCGCCGGTGCGCCCTATCAAGCCTCTGACACCTCCTTCGCCAACGCCTTCCGTACAGATGGTGCCTCCGAAGCCGCCGCAGCCCAAGGCGCGTCCTGAGCAGGCGGAGAACCGTAAGCCCCAGACAACGGCGCGCGAAGCTGCCGAGCAGAAGGCACAGGTACAGCAGACTGTAAATGAGCGGCCCCAGACTGAGGCGGTTCAGGCCGAGCGGCCCCAGAACGACAGGGTACAGCAGCCTGAGAGGCGTTCCGAGGAACGGCCCAGGAATGACAGGCCCCAGGGGGAGCGCAGCCAGGCTGAGAGACGTCCGGAGAATCGTTCTCAGGGCGGCAGGACCCAAAATGACAGGCTTCAGGGAGACCGCGGACAGGGCGGTAGATTCCAGAACGGGGGGAACGGACAGGACAGACCTGCAAGAGATGGCCGTTTCCAGGGCAACCGCAATCAGGAAGGACAGTCCCAGGATAACCGCAGCCGTGACAATCGCGGCTACAGGGACGGCCAGGGCGGAAACAGAAGCGCCGGTCAGGGCGGCCAGGGAAGAACGGACCGCGGACAGTTCCAGTCAAGAGGAGGCAGCGGCCAGAATGGCAGACCACAGGGAGACAGACAGAATGGATTTCAGCGAGGCGGCCGGCCGGGTGCTGGCGGCGGTATGGGCGATCGCCGTGGCCCGGGCGCTGGTCCGGGAGGCAACCGCAATTGGGGCGGTGGCGCGCGCGACGGCAGAGGCGCTGGAGGACAGGGAACTGGATTCAGAGATAATAAACCCAAGAGCTTTGCAGGAGAGACTCCGGGCAAGGATATGGAGAAGAAGCGCGAGGAAGAAAAGAGGCGCGCCAACAGCCAGGAGAAAGGCAAACGTTCCAGAAAGGACCATATCTACGAAGAGGATGAGGCGGTAAGGAACAAGCCGGGCAGGTTCATCAGGCCTGAAAAGAAGAAGGAAGAGGCAGTAGAGGAAGTCATCAAGGTGATTACTCTGCCGGATAGTATAACCATCAAGGAGTTTGCCGAGAAGATGAAGGTGCAGCCTTCCGCAATCGTGAAGAAGCTGTTCCTTGAGGGCAAAATCGTGACGGTAAATCAGGAGATTTCCTACGAGGACGCAGAGAATATCGCCATGGAATATGAAATTCTCTGTGAACGGGAAGTCAAGGTAGACGTTATCGAAGAACTGCTGAAAGAGGACGAGGAGGACGAGGCTTCGCTGAAAGAGAGGCCGCCGGTCATTTGTGTCATGGGTCATGTAGACCACGGCAAGACCTCGCTTCTGGACACCATCCGGAAGACTCATGTCATCGACAAAGAGGCCGGAGGTATCACACAGCACATAGGTGCGTATACTGTAAATGTTGACGAGCGCAGGATTACTTTCCTGGATACGCCCGGACATGAGGCGTTCACCGCCATGCGTATGCGCGGCGCCAACGCAACGGATATCGCGATTCTGGTAGTGGCGGCGGACGACGGCGTTATGCCCCAGACTGTAGAGGCTATCAGTCACGCCAAAGCCGCAGGCATCGAAATCGTGGTGGCGGTGAACAAAATCGATAAGCCTTCTGCCAACATCGAGCGTGTGAAGCAGGAGCTGACAGAGTATGAATTAGTCGCCACTGACTGGGGCGGCAATACGGAATTCGTTCCCGTGTCGGCCAAGACCGGCGATGGCATCGAGAATCTGCTGGAGACCATTCTGCTGACAGCCGACATCATGGAGCTGAAAGCGAACCCGGAGAGACGCGCGAGAGGCCTGGTTATCGAGGCTGAACTGGATAAGGGCAGAGGACCCGTGGCCACGGTCCTGGTACAGAAAGGTACGCTCCATGTGGGAGATTTCATCTCCGCAGGCGCCTGCTTCGGCAAGGTCAGGGCCATGATCGACGACAAGGGCAGAAGAGTGAAAGAGGCGACACCCTCCATGCCTGTGGAAATCCTGGGACTGTCCGATGTTCCCAGCGCCGGCGAGGTGTTCCTGGCCCATGAGAATGATAAGACGGCCAAGTCCTATGCCGAAACTTATCTGGCACAGAACAAAGAGAAGAAGCTGGAGGAGACCAAGACAAAGATGTCTCTGGACGATTTGTTCTCGCAGATCAAAGAGGGCAATCTGAAAGAGCTGAACCTGATCGTAAAAGCGGATGTACAGGGCAGTGTGGAGGCTGTGCGCCAGTCGCTGCTGAAACTGTCCAACGACGAAGTGGTGGTCAAGTGCATCCACGGCGGCGTAGGCGCGATCAACGAGTCCGATGTGACCCTGGCCAGCGCTTCCAATGCAATCATCATCGGCTTCAATGTAAGGCCGGACAGCACTGCCAAGACTACGGCAGAGCGTGAGGGAGTAGACGTTAGACTGTACAAGGTCATCTATAAGGCAATCGAGGACGTGGAGGCGGCCATGAAGGGCATGCTGGATCCAATCTTCGAGGAAAAGGTCATCGGACATGCGGAAATCAGGCAGATATTCAAGGCTTCCCAGGTGGGAAATATTGCCGGTTCCTACGTCATGGACGGTATCTTCCAGAGAGGCTGCAAGATTCGCATCACCAGAGAGGGCACTCAGATTTACGAGGGCGCGCTGGCTTCGCTGAAGCGTTTCAAGGACGATGTGAAAGAAGTGAAAGAAGGCTTCGAGTGCGGACTTGTGTTCGAGGGCTTTGACCAGATTCAGGAGCTGGATATGGTAGAGGCGTATATCATGGTCGAAGTGCCCCGCTAATACGCTGAGGAGTTCTGCTAAGGCAGGAAAGGATCCTGCCTTAGTAGAACCAGAGCTCAGCGGGAAAATGCCAAAGCGAACAAGGTCCGCTTTGGGCAGGCATTTTCCGGTAAGCTGTCAGGGCGTTTTGCCGGGGGCCTTCGGGTTGGAAAGGTTTGTGTAATGAGAAAAAACAGTGTGAAGAATACCCGTATCAACGGGGAAGTGCAGCGGGTGCTGGCGGAGACGATTCGGGGGGAAATCAAGGATCCCCGGATCAGTCCGTGGACAAGCGTTGTTTCCGTGGAAGTGGCTCCGGATTTAAAGAGCTGCAAGGCATGGATCAGCGTGCTCGGTGACGAAGAGGTAAGGAAGGCTACCCTGGAGGGCTTGAGGAGCGCGGAGGGTTTCATGCGGGGCAGACTGGCCCGGGAGATTAATCTGCGCAATACGCCGGAGATTACCTTTATCATGGATCAGTCGATTGAATATGGGGTCAATATGTCGCGCAGGATTGACGAGGTCATCGCACAGGATGACGAAAGTGCAAAGAACCGCGCGGATGAGGAAATAGAGTCTGAGAGTGGTTCGGATTTTGGCGCTGACGCAGACCCGGATGAAAAGGAATGAGGGTATGAATTTGGATTTATTGGCAGAATGCAGGGAAGCGAAGCGGATCGGCATCGCCGGGCATATAAGACCGGACGGTGACTGTCTGGGCGCATGCCTGGGCTTATGGCAGTATCTGGTGAAATGTCTTCCTGCGACTGAGGTATGGGTGTTCCTGGAGAAGCCCGCGGATATTTTTAAGGATATCAAGGGATTTGGGGAAATCAGATCGGATTTCCCTGAGGAATCCCCTTTTGACGTGTTTTTTGTACTTGACACCTCTACGGACAGGCTTGGGGGCGCAGAGAAATATTTTAAGGCAGCATCAAAGACAATCAATATAGACCACCACGTCAGCAATCAGGGCGGGGGACAGATAAACGTAATCAGGCCCAAGGCCGGGTCTACCTGTGAGATAATCTACGATTTGATAGACTTGGAACAGCTGGACAGGGAGATGGCGCAGGCCCTGTATGTGGGCATCATCCATGACACCGGCGTGTTCCAGTATTCCAATACCACTCCGGAGACGCTTGAGAAAGGGGCTAAGCTGATCGGATATGGCTTTGACTTCCCGAAGCTGATATTGGAGACCTTTTATCAGAAGTCTTATGTGCAGGCGCAGGTCATGGGCAGGGCGCTGATGGAGAGCATCCGCTTTCTGGGAGGCAGCTGCATTGTGAGCGCCATTGAGAAGAAGACCATGGACTTCTACAATGTTGGGCCGAAAGACCTGGATGGTATCGTGAACCAGCTGCGCAATATCGAGGGGATAGACTGCGCCATCTTTATGTACGAGACAGGTGTGCTGGAATACAAAGTGAGCATGCGCTCCAGCGAGAAAGTGGATGTGGCTGAGGTAGCGGCCTATTTCGGCGGCGGAGGCCATGCAAGGGCCGCGGGCTGCAATATGACAGGCACTTTCCACGACTGTGTGAACAATCTCTCCCTACATATTGAAAAAGCGCTGAAGAAGTGGGAAGCGGAACATGATGAACGGAATAATAATCATTGATAAGGAAACCGGGTTCACCTCCCATGATGTCGTCGCGAAAATGCGGGGCATCTGCGGGCAGAGGAAAATCGGTCATACGGGCACACTCGATCCACTGGCTACGGGTGTGCTCCCTGTCTGTCTGGGGAGCGCCACGAAGCTGTGCGACATGCTGGCAGACAAGGACAAGGAGTATGTGGCGGAGCTGCTGCTGGGCGTGGAGACGGATACCCAGGATGTGACGGGACAGGTTCTGGCCAGGCGTCCGGTGGAAGTTCCGGAGGATCGGATCCGGAGCATTGCCGCTTCTTTCGTGGGGGAATATCTGCAGGTGCCGCCCATGTATTCGGCGCTGAAAGTGGACGGCAAGAAGCTGTATGAGCTGGCCCGGGCGGGAAAAGAAGTGGAGCGGAAAGCCCGCCCTGTGAACATATATGAACTGGAACTGCTGGAATGCAGCTTTCCGATAGTACGTATGCGCGTGGTCTGCTCCAAGGGGACTTACATCAGGACGCTCTGCGCGGATATGGGAGAGCGGCTTGGGTGCGGCGGCACCATGCAGAGCCTGCGGCGGACCAGGGCGGGGCGATTTTCCCTGGAAGATGCCTGTACTTTAGGCAGGCTGCAGCAGTGGAAGGACCAGGGCAGGCTGAGTCAGGCGCTGAGCCCTGTGGACAGCGTGTTCCAGGATTGCCCCGCGCTGCATGTGCAGGGAGAAGGCTGCAGGCTGCTGGACAATGGCAACGGGATTCTGCCGGAACAGACCGCGGAGGGGGAAAGATATGCCGCGGGCAGCTGGGTGCGGATGTACAGACCCGATGACAGCTTTGCGGGCATCTATGCCTATGAACCGGCCAGGAAATGGTATAAGCCGGTAAAAATGTTTTTAGAGAAAGAGTGATTCTATTGGAAATCATTGCCGATACGACAGAGATTCAGCTGGCGCAGGAGACAGCGGCGGCCATCGGAAAATTTGACGGGATACACATCGGGCACAGACGGCTTCTGGAAGAGATACTGGCCCGGAAAAAAAGGGGGTTGACAGCCTGTGTCTTTACGTTCGACCCGCCCCCGGCGGTTCTTTTTGGCTGTTCTGACGGAAAAGAACTGACTTCAAAAAAGGAAAAGCGCCTGCTGTTTAGCAGGATGGGAGTGGATATTCTGGTAGAATTTCCCATGAACCGGGAGACAGCGGCGATGGCGCCGGAGGCCTTTGCCAGGGATGTGCTTGCCGGGCAGCTGCAGGTCCGTTTCCTGGCCGCGGGGACGGATCTGTCCTTTGGAGCGAAAGGGGCGGGGAATGCCGCGCTTTTGCAGGAAATGGGGCAGGAGCTGGGCTTTGAGGTGAAGACTATAGACAAGGTATGCGTGGAGGGAGAGGAAGTAAGCTCTACGCTGGTGCGGGCGAAAGTGGAGAAGGGAGACATGGAGGCGGCGGAGCGCCTGCTTGGCATGCCCTATATGATCGCGGGCGAGGTGGTCAGGGGCAATCAGGTGGGGCGTACTCTTGGCTTTCCCACGGTGAACGTGCTCCCCGGGGAGGATAAGCTCCTTCCGCCCAACGGAGTCTATTTCTCGCAGGTGCGCTGCGGTGACAGAATGTACCGTGCCATCAGCAATGTGGGATATAAACCTACGGTCACGGACCGGAAAGTCATGGGGGTGGAATCCTATCTGTACGACTTTGCCGGGGATATGTACGGAAAGCGTGTGGAGGTGTATCTCCGCAAATTCAGGCGGCCTGAGAGGCGCTTTGACAGCCTGGAAGCCCTGCGGGAACAGCTCCGGGAGGATATAGCCGCAGGCAGATGAAAGGCAGCCCGAAAAAATAGTTTATAAAAAATTAAAAAATGTATTGTAACTTCTTGTTTTTTCCCGTAGAATTATGTAATGTGTGTAATAGTGCAATTTATAAAACCATTCGGGAGAAAATCAGATGAACGCGAGTATTATTTTGTCAATGGCAGGCGGCCTGGGGCTTTTTTTGTTCGGCATGCGCGTGATGAGCGATTCCATAGAAAAAGTCGCCGGTGCAAAGCTGCGGCGTATTCTTGAAATCTTTACCACCAACCGGTTCTCGGGCATGGTGGTGGGTGTGGTATTCACGGCTATCATCCAGTCCTCTTCGGCCTGTACGGCCATGGTGGTCAGCTTCGTCAATGCCGGGCTGATGAACCTGTATCAGGCGGCTGGGGTCATCTTCGGTGCCAACATCGGTACCACGGTCACTTCACAGCTGGTATCTTTCAATCTGTCGGCGTATGCCCCCGTCTTTCTGCTGGCGGGCGTGCTGGCGGCCATGTTCTGCAAGCATGAGAAAGTGAAGAAATTCGCGGATATCATCATAGGTTTCGGCATATTGTTTTTAGGGCTCAGCACCATGTCCGGTTCCATGGCCGGCATGAAAGAGGTGCCGGAAGTGGTGGACATGATAGGCTCGCTGAAAAATCCCGTCATGGCTACGCTGATGGGCCTTGTTCTTACAACTGTCATTCAAAGTTCTTCAGTCACAGTCAGTATCGTACTGCTTTTGGCAAATCAAGACCTCCTGTCCCTCTCCATAGCACTCTATATCATTTTGGGCTGCAATATCGGGGCGTGTACCACGGCGCTGCTGGCATCGCTTTCCGGTAAAAAGGACGCAAAGCGCGCCGCGCTGATTCACTTTTGGTTCAACGTAATCGGCACGTTCATCCTGTATGTCATCCTGTTCCTGGCGGAGGGGCCCGTGATGCGGCTGATCTGGGCTGTGTCCTCGGACAACGGCCGTTTCGTGGCAAATGCCCACACCATGATCAAGATTTTCCAGGTCATCATACTGTTCCCTTTTTCCAAATGGATTGTGAAGCTGTCCTGTCTGTGCGTGCCCGGCGAGGACAGAAAGGTCAATTACAGAGAGAGCTATCAGCTGAAGTACATAGGCGACAAGGTTGTCTTCAACCCGGCCACGGCCGTGGTGGAGGTGGTCAAGGAACTGGACCGCATGGCCTCCCTTGCCAGCGAGAATCTGACCCGCGCTATGAATGCTTTGATTACACTGGATGATGAAGACATCAATGAGGTCTATGAGGTGGAGAAGAATATCAATTTCCTGAACCACGCCATCACGGACTATCTGGTGAAAATCAACCAGACCACTTTGCCGATCGAGGACTTGAAGAGTCTTGGCGCGCTCTTCCATGTGGCGAACGATATCGAGAGGATAGGGGACCACGCGGAGAATGTGGCGGATGCCGCCAGACAGCGCAAAGAGACAGGTGTATCCATCAGCAGGGAGGCCCAGAAAGAGCTGGGAGAGCTGCTGGACATGGTAATAGAACTGATTCAGTATTCCATCGATATATTCGCCAGAAGCGATGAGAGCCATATCCAGGAGGTCATTGCTCTGGAGGACAGTGTGGACAACAAGGAGAAGGAGATGCAGAGGGCCCATGTGCAGCGCCTGACCAAAGGGGAATGTACGCCGGAGGCCGGTATGATGTTCTCGGATATCGCCTCGGGGCTTGAGCGCGTGGCGGATCATGCGACGAACATCGCTTTTGCTGTCATCGCGGCGGAGCGTGATGCGGAGGAAGCGTAAGAAGTCTTAGAATATTTAAAAAAAATGTAAGGAAACGGTTGACAGATAAGGATGCTGCCTGTATAATCTTTTTAGATGTAACAAATTCGTAATAATTTTGTCAAATATTTAATATGGGAGTGATATACATGAGATATTTTAGAAACAGAAAGATTGCAGCAGCTTCCGCAGGACTGATGTTATGTATGGCATTGCAGCCCATTACGGCTTACGCCACGGAGAATAGCGGCAATGTGCTGCAGTCGGCCGGCGTGACCTCCGTCCTGGAGACCAGCCTGTCCACAGAGGAATATATAGAACTTGCCCAGCAGGCCCAGGGAGCATCATGGGGCTATACCAACATCGGTATCTCCAATATCTCGGATGAACTTCTGAACGTCCGTGCAGTGCCTTCCATGGATGGGAAGCTGGTGGGGAAGATGCCAAAGGGTGCTGCATGTGAAGTTCTCGACACAGCGGACGGCTGGGCCCATATCCAGTCCGGCGAGGTGGAGGGGTATGTGAGCCTGGATTACCTGCTCACCGGCCCGGACGCGAAGCTCATGGCAAACGACCTTGTGCGCACGGTGGCCGTGGCGAACACGGACGGCCTGAACGTCCGGGAGAACCCGGATACGAACAGCCCCGTGGTGATGCAGATCAGGCAGGGCGAAGAGCTGGATTACCTGGAGACCATAGACGGCTGGGTGAAGGTGGCCGTGGACAGCGATGAGGTGTATGTCTCCGCGGAATACGCGGACGTGGTGACGAAGCTCGACACTGCCATCACCATGACAGAGCTGCTCTACGGCGCGGGCGTTTCGGACGTGCGGGTGGATCTGACAGAGTACGCCAAGCAGTTCCTGGGGAACCCCTACGTATGGGGAGGCACCAGCCTGACCAACGGCGCGGACTGCTCCGGCTTCGTGCTGAGCATATTCGCGAAGTACGGCATTTCCATGCCCCGTGTGGCAGCTGCCCAGGCCACTGTGGGGACATCGATCACCGCCGACCAGTTGCTGCCCGGCGACCTGATTTTCTACGGGAAGGGCGGCTATATCAACCATGTGGCAATCTACATCGGAGGCGGCCAGGTGATACATGCCAGCACAGAGCGGACAGGTATCAAGATAAGCAATTACAATTACCGCACCCCGGTGAAATATGTGAGGGTCCTGCAGGATTAAAGCGTGAACGGAATGAAAATTGATTGAACCAAATTCCCAATTATTGCTTTACAATCCTTCGTGGATATGCTATGATAACGGATGTGAAAGACGAGACAGGAAATGTCCGTCTCAGCCGATGCTCGGATTAGGGACGCTCCGGCCCGGTCTTAGTGTCAGGCGGTTATATAACAGGAGGAGAGAAAAATGATTTCCAAGGAAAAAAAGACAAAAATCATGAATGAGTACGCGAGGACACCCGGTGATACCGGCTCGCCCGAGGTACAGGTAGCAGTTCTGACCGCGAGGATTCAGGAGCTTACAGAGCATCTGAAAGTGAACCCCAAGGATCATCATTCCCGCCGCGGCATGCTGAAGATGGTAGGCCAGAGACGCGGCCTGCTGGAATATCTGAAGAGGAAGGATATCGAGAGATATCGTGCTCTGATTGAGAGACTTGGCTTAAGAAAATAAGGCAATTGCAAAGAAAGCAGGCTTGAGGCGTTGGTGTCTCAGGTCTGCTTATTCTTGGAATGGAATCTTTGAAAACAAGGAACAGAAGAAAGTCCCGAGACCGCTGAAAAGGGTATGGGGTTCATATTTTTTTCAGTAGTTTCGGTATCTTCTGTTCCTTAATCATGCGGCAGGGAAAATCTCTGTTGCGTCAAACAGCCGCGACAGCGGCGGAATGGAGGAAAATTTATGTACAAGACCTATGAAATGGAATTAGGCGGCCGCACATTAAAGGTTGACATCGACCGTGTGGGCAAGCAGGCCAACGGATGCGCGTTCATGCATTATGGGGATACGGTGGTGCTGTCCACCGCTACCGCATCGGAGAAGCCCAGGGAGGGAATCGATTTCTTTCCCCTGAGCGTGGAGTTCGAGGAGAAGATGTACGCTGTGGGGAAGATTCCCGGCGGTTTCAACAAGAGAGAGGGAAAAGCCAGTGAGAACGCCGTTCTGACCAGCCGTGTCATCGACAGGCCCATGCGTCCCCTGTTCCCCAAGGATTACCGCAATGACGTGACCCTGAACAACATGGTCATGAGCGTGGATCCCGCGTGCCGCCCTGAAATCGTGGCCATGCTGGGGGCGGCCATCGCTACATGTATTTCGGATATCCCATTTGACGGCCCTTGCGCCATGACCCAGATGGGACTGGTGGACGGTGAATTCGTAGTCAATCCCTCCCAGGAGCAGTGGAAGAACGGCGATTTGAACCTGACCGTGGCATCTACCAGGGAGAAGGTCATCATGATTGAGGCCGGCGCAAATGAAGTGCCGGAGGACAGGATGATTGAGGCCATCTACAAGGCCCATGAAATCAACCAGACCATCATCGCGTTCATTGACAAGATTGTGGCCGAGTGCGGCAAACCGAAGCATGAATACACCAGCTGCGCCATCCCCCAGGAGATGTTCGAGGAAATCAAGAAGATTGTGCCTCCCCAGGAGATGGAGGTAGCGGTGTTCACCGACGACAAGCAGACCAGGGAGGGAAATATCAGGGACATCACCGGGAAGCTGGAGGAGGCTTTCGCGGAGAATGAGGAATGGCTGGCCATTTTGGACGAGGCGGTATACCAGTACGAGAAGAAGACCGTGCGCAAGATGATCCTGAAAGACCATAAACGGCCTGACGGACGCGAGATTACGCAGATTCGTCCTCTTGCCGCGGAAGTGGACATCATCCCCCGGGTGCATGGCTCCGCCATGTTCACCAGAGGCCAGACCCAGATTTGCAACGTATGTACCCTGGCTCCCCTGTCCGAGGCCCAGAGAATCGACGGCCTGGATGAGAACGAAGTGAGCAAGAGATATATGCATCATTATAACTTCCCTTCCTATTCCGTAGGTGAGACAAAGCCCTCCCGCGGACCCGGAAGGCGTGAAATAGGCCATGGCGCGCTGGCAGAGAGGGCCCTGATTCCTGTGCTTCCCAGCGAGGAGGAGTTTCCCTATGCCATCCGTACCGTATCCGAGACTTTTGAGTCCAACGGATCTACTTCTATGGCATCCACCTGTGCCTCCTGTATGTCTCTGATGGCTGCAGGAGTGCCCATCAAGAAGATGGTGGCAGGTATTTCCTGTGGCCTGGTGACAGGAGAGACAGATGACGATTTCGTGCTGCTGACTGATATTCAGGGGCTGGAGGACTTCTTCGGCGATATGGACTTCAAGGTGACCGGCACCACAGAGGGCATCACGGCCATTCAGATGGATATCAAGATTCATGGTCTGACCAGACCTATCGTGGAGGGCGCTATTGCAAGATGCCGTGAGGCAAGGCTCTTCATCATGGAGAATTGCATGAAGCCTGCCATCGCTGTTCCCAGAGCGGAGGTCGGCCCCTATGCGCCCAAGATTATTTCTATCCAGATCGATCCTGAGAAGATTGGGGATGTGGTGGGCCAGAGAGGAAAGACCATCAACGAGATTATCGCCCGCACAGGCGTGAAAATCGACATCACCGATGACGGCAATGTATCCGTATGCGGCACTGACAAGGAAATGATGGACAAGGCCGTGGAGATGGTCAAGATTATCGTGACCGATTTCGAGGAAGGCCAGATATTCAAGGGCAAAGTAGTCAGCATCAAGGAGTTCGGCGCGTTTATCGAGTTCGCACCCGGCAAGGAGGGGATGGTCCATATCTCCAAGATCGCCAGGGAGAGAATCAACCGTGTCGAGGATGTGCTCACGCTGGGCGATGTAGTCACGGTTGTCTGCCTTGGCAAGGATAAGATGGGCAGAATCAGCTTCTCCATGAAGGATGTTGCGCAGAAATAGAAATTGCAGATCCCCTGGCCGTTCCGATATGTCCGGCGGGGGATTTTTGTTTCTTCAGGCTTGGGGGACGGGATGAAGAGGAGCATAAAATACGACTTGCTGCGCATTACCGCCTGTTTTGCAATCGTATTGCTGCATGTCTCCAACAGCTACTGGTATGTTGTGGACGTGGACAGTCAGGAATTTGCGGTAATGACTGTGTACAACAGCTTTACCAGATTTGGGGTACCTGTTTTTGTCATGCTGAGCGGACTTTTTGTGTTAGATCCGGAGAAAGAATTTTATCGATTCCGATTAGGACAATAGGAATTTTTGCTGTTGCCGGCTTTTTGGGGTGGCTGGCAGGCAAGATTCCGGTAATCGGAAAAGCAGTTACGTTTTAAAATCGGAAAAGCGTATGCCGGCGATTGCTGTCATGCGCTTTTTTTAAATTTTCTTTATAGTTATTTAATTGTATTTCTCACAAAAGAGTTTAAAATGTAACATAGCGAGTGGAGGAGTATTTTGATTTGCCTATGAGGAGGAATCGAGAATGAGAGAAAAAATGCAGCGGTTTATGTGGGGGCGCTACGGTACGGATCGTTTCAATCAGTTTTTGATGTTCTGCGCCATTGTATGTCTCTTAATTTCTTTTTTCGGAGGAGGGGTGTTCTACCTGCTGGCCACGGCAGTGATGATATACGCGTATTTCAGGATGTTTTCCAGGAACGTGAGCAGGCGCTCCCTGGAGAATCAATGGTATCTAAAGAAAGAGATGAAAGTCAGGAGCTGTTTCCTGAAGTGGAAGAAAGGATTTCCCACAAAAAAAGAGCTGGAACAGCGAAAAAATTATCATATCTATAAATGTCCCAACTGCAGGCAGAAAATCCGGGTGCCCAGAGGAAAGGGCAGGATTGCCATCACCTGCAGAAAGTGCGGAAAAGAATTCATCAAAAAAAGCTGAGAATAGATTCCGGGATGTCCATGGAGGTTTGCGATGTTCGGATATATTAGTGTAAACAAAGCGGAAATGAAGTTCAGGGAATTTGATATATACCAGTCTTATTACTGCGGCATCTGCCGGGATTTGAAGAGAAAATACGGCGTCTGCGGACAGATTTCCCTGAGCTATGACATGACTTTTCTGGCCATCCTGCTGACAGGGCTTTATGAACCCGCAACGGTACAGGGCAGCTGCAAATGCATCGCGCATCCTTTTGAGAGGCATGCCACAAGAAACAATATCTTTACGGAATACGCGGCGGATATGAACGTGCTGTTCGCGTACTACAAATGCCAGGACGATTGGGAGGATGAGAAAAAGCTTCTGAAGTATGCCTACGGCAGGCTGCTGGAGGGCAAGGCCGGTAAGCTGAAAGCGATTTACGCGGATAAGATTCGGACGATAAATCTGCTGATGCAGGATTTCTCGGACGCGGAGAAAGAAAGCAATGCGGATATCGATGCTCTGGCGGGCCTGTTCGGCAGAGTCATGGCGGAGATGATAGTGGCGAAAGAGGATGAGTGGGCGGAGAATCTGAGGAGGCTGGGATTTTTCCTGGGGAAATTCATCTATCTCTGCGATGCCTATGAGGATGTGGAGGAGGATATCAGAAAGGGGACGCCGAATCCGCTGAAGCTCAGGTACGCAAGCCTTGATTTCGAGGAAGAGTGCAGGACTATTCTGATGATGATGATATCGGAATGCTGCAAGGAATTTGAGAAGCTCCCTATTTTGGAGAATGTGGAAATCCTCCGCAATATACTATATTCAGGTGTCTGGGGAAGATACGAGGCTGTCCGGGAGAAGAGACGGCAGAATCAGGCGCAGGCGACGTCCATGGGTTCTGAGGCGTGAGGACGCTGTGGCTCTGCAGGATTTTCGGGCGGCGGTATCTGTCCGGGAAACGAGGAAAATATGTACGATCCTTACGGTGTGTTAGGTGTAAGCAGAAATGCTTCTGAGGAAGAAATCAAAAAAGCATATAAGGCATTGAGCCGCAAATATCATCCCGATGCTAATGTGAACAATCCCAACAAGGCTCAGGCGGAGGAGAAGTTCAAGGAAATCCAGGCCGCTTATCAGCAGATTATGAAAGAGCGCACTTCCGGCTACGGAGGAAGCTATGGCGGGTCAGGCTATGGAGGAAACGGCGGCTACGGCAGGAGCGCTTCCGGCGGAACCGGCGGAGCAAATGGCTATGGCGGTCAGGGCGGCGCTTTCTGGGGATTTGGCGGGCCTTTCGGCGGCTTCGGCGGTTTCGGCCAGGGGATGGATACCGGCTATGAGGAGAATAATTATATCCGTTCTGCGGGCAATTATATCCGCAATGGCTATTACAGGGAGGCCAGGACTACTCTGGACGGCATGAACGAGAGGGACAAGAGCGCCAGATGGTATTACTATAGCGCCATCGCCCATTCGGGGCTGGGGAACAATGTTGCGGCGCTGGAGCACGCGAAGCGGGCATCGGCCATGGAGCCGGACAATGCGGACTACCGCAATCTGGTGCAGCAGTTCGAGAACGGCGGCAGCTGGTATGAGCAGAGACAGGCACAGTACGGCTATCCCACTGTGGGGGTAGGAAATCTCTGTGCCAGATGGGTCTGCACTTTTATGATGTGCAATATGTGCTGCTTTGGGGGAGGCTGCTGCGGAGGCCATGGTATGTATTATTACTGATGGTAGATTTTAAGAGAGTTTTATTGTACTTATAATTTTATATAATTTGCCTGTTTGAAGCTGTTGACGGATGAGGACAAGAGCGTATGTTCCAAAAGGAGGAGATTGCGATGAGGAGACGGACAGGCGGGGACAACCACAGGGCTGTGGCAGAAGAGCTTAAATCGTCTGCCGCAGTTTTTGTGCTGTGACGAGTTTGAGAGGCGTGCCCACGGGTGATGAAGTCTGCCGCTGAATCCACAGGATTCAGCGCTCGTGAGCCAGGTAGCAATGAAGAAGAGCATTCATATGAAGAAGAGCATTCATATGAAGAAGAGCATTCATATGAAGAAGGGCATTCATATGGCGGGCTTTATGAATTTTCAGTATAAATGACAGGAATCGCATGACATTTGGAAGAAATAGGGGTATACTTTCTATAGGGATAGGAACAGAATTCATATCCGGAAAGGAGCTTCCGAAATGTCATTTATTCCAAGACCACAGGAAATCTACAAGCATTTTAAAGGAAATCTGTATCAGGTAACGGCTGTAGCGGAGCATACCGAGACCCGCGAGCAGCTGGTAATATATCAGGCGCTTTATGGGGATTTCAAGATTTATGCCAGACCGTTGGACATGTTCGTGAGTAGAGTGGACAGAGAGAAATATCCCGATGTGGAGCAGGAATTCCGCTTTGAGCTCCAGGGGCCGGGGGCGGAGAGGCGGAAGCCTGAGTCTGAGCCGGAGGCAGGAACAGCGGCGGAGACGGCGGCAGGAATCAGAGGACGCTCCGCGGAAGCGGTTCAGGGGACGGCTCAGGAGACAGCCCAAATGATGGCTCAGGAGAGGATGCCTGAGGACGGGACAGACGGGACAAAGGTGCAGCCGGCCGATGAGGAAGAGAAGCTGGATCCGTTCGTGCTGGAGTTCCTGGACGCCGACAGCTATGAGCAGCGTCTGAATATCCTGGCAGGGCTTCACCACAGGATTACGGACGAGATGATTACCACCATGGCGATTGCCTGTGATATAGAAATAGACGATGGGGACATCGAGGAGCGGTACGAGGCCTTGAAGACCTGCCTGCTTACATTGGAGAGATACGAGTGCAACCGGCTGCGGTGAGCCTGCGGCCCTCTTTTATATGCATGAGCGATGAAATCTGCCGCTATGTCCACAGAATCTTTGTGCCCATGAGCCAGGGTGTGTGGTATTTTTGTGACCACGGGTATAAAATGCGGAAACAGGATGAATCAGCACATGAAAGGAGCGGCATATGGCATATCAGCTTGATGGGAAAATGGTGATAGGGGTCTCTTCCAGGGCCCTGTTCGACTTGACGATAGAAAATGAAATCTTTGAAAAAGAGGGACTGGAGGCATACTGCAGTTATCAGGTGGAGCATGAGCAGGATATCCTGAAGCCGGGACCGGGATTTGGGCTGATTGAATCCCTGCTGAAGCTGAATGAGTACAACAGAGAAAAAGACCTGGTGGAGGTCATCATCATGTCCCGGAACAGCCCGGACACTTCCCTGAGGGTCTTTAACGCGATTGCCCACTACGGTCTGAACATAACGCGCTCCGTGCTGGTGAGCGGCGCGTCGCTGGCGCCCTATCTGGCTGCTTTCCATACGGATCTCTTCCTGTCCGCCTATGAGGATGATGTGCAAAGCGCCATAGACAGCGGCATAGCGGCGGGAATCATCTGCACGGAACAGGCGGATGTCATTTCCGGGCGGGCATGGGGACGGGCGGACGGCGTCAGCCGGAGTCAGATACGCATTGCCTTTGACGGGGACGCGGTGCTATTTACGGATGAATCGGAAATGATTTTTAAGGAGAAGGGGTTAAGCGCCTTTGAGGAGAATGAGAGGACCCACGCCAGGGAGCCTCTTGCCGAGGGGCCTTTCGCCCAGTTTTTGAAAAAGCTTTCCAATCTCCAGCGGGAACTGGGGACCGGGGACTGCCCTATCAGGACGGCGCTGGTGACCTCCCGGAGCGTCCCGGCCCACGAGCGGGTCATACGTACCATGCGGGCCTGGAATGTGAGGGTGGACGAGGCTTTTTTTCTGGGAGGCATTGAGAAAAGGGATGTTCTGAAAGCCTTTGGAGCACAGATATTTTTCGACGATCAGTCCGTACATACGGCCAGCGCGGCACAGGCCGTGCCGGCGGCGAGGGTGCCCTACTGCAGAAAGAACGGCGGATGCGGTGTGAAGACAGCAGCTGCGGCAGCGAAATAAGGAGAAGCGTTTTAAATGGAATATGAACATATTGTCAAGGGACGTTTTCTGGAACGTCCCAACAGATTTATCGCCCGGGTGGAGGTAGAAGACGGGGAGGCCGGGCACAAAGTGGAGACCGTCCATGTGAAGAATACCGGCAGATGCCGTGAACTGCTGCAAAAGGGCGCTGTCGTCTATCTGGAGAAAAGCGGCAATCCCTCGCGGTCTACGGCTTATGACCTGGTGGCGGTGGAAAAGGGGGAACGCCTGGTGAACATGGACTCCCAGGCGCCCAACCGGGCGGTGGAGGAGTGGCTGCGGGGCGGCGGCTTTTCACCGGATGTGACGCTTGTGAAGCCGGAGGCCCGGTACGGAAATTCCCGCTTCGACTTTTACCTGGAGGCAGGCGGGGAGCGGATGTTTATGGAAGTCAAGGGCGTCACATTGGAAGAAGAGGGCGTGGTCCGTTTTCCGGACGCTCCCTCCGAGAGAGCGGTAAAGCATGTGGAGGAGCTGATTGCTGCGAAGCAGGAGGGTTACCGCGTTTTTGTGCTGTTTGTCATCCAGATGGAAAATGTCCTGCATTTTACCCCGAACCGGGATACCCATCCCGAATTCGCGGATGCCCTGTGCAGGGCGGCCCGGGCGGGAGTGGAAATCCTGGCCTATGACTGTCTGGTAAAGCCGGATTCCATGACGGTGAACCGTCCTGTTCCAATCGCGATTTCACATGCGGATACCAGGGCCTCTAAGGAGGCCCTGGGCAGTGAGACGGCCCGGGGCATTAATGAAACCTTAAGAAAAAACTTAGGAAAGTATAAGCTTGAAAATATATGCATTCCTTTATTAAAATGGTATGATAAGAACAGACGTATTCTGCCCTGGAGGGAGATGCCCACGCCTTACCGCGTGTGGGTATCGGAAATCATGCTGCAGCAGACCAGGGTGGAGGCCGTGAAGCCTTATTTTGAGCGATTCATGAAGGCGCTGCCGGATGTCAAAGCCCTTGCGGAAGCGGAGGAGGAGACTCTTTTAAAGCTGTGGGAGGGCCTGGGCTATTACAACAGGGTCCGAAACCTGCAAAAGGCCGCTATCCAGATACAGAAGCTCTATGGCGGACATATGCCGGATACCGTAGAGGCGCTGCTCACTTTAAGCGGAATCGGCAGCTACACGGCGGGAGCCATTGCATCCATCGCGTTCCAGCGCCCGGTACCGGCGGTGGACGGCAATGTGCTGCGGGTGGTGGCGAGGCTTGGACAGGACGGCCGGTATATTGACGATTCAAAGGTGAAGGCTTCGGTGGAGCAGGATTTAAAGGAAATCATGCCAAAAGACCGCCCCGGCGACTTCAATCAGGCTATGATGGAAATCGGCGCCTGCGTCTGCATTCCAAATGGCGCGCCTCTGTGCGGAGATTGTCCCCTGGCAGGGATGTGCGAAAGCCACAAAGCCGGCACGGAGCAGGAGTATCCCAGGAAACAGGCCAAAAAGGCAAGAAAGATAGAAGAAAAGACTATCCTGATAGTCCAAAAGGAAGATAAGACAGCCATCCGGAAAAGGCCGGGCAGAGGATTGCTGGCCGGCATGTATGAATTTCCTTCTATGGAGGGATTCTGTACCGCGGAGGAAGTGGCGGCTTATCTGGCGGACAACGGACTGGAGGCTCTGAGCATACAGTCCCTGGAGGACGCGAAGCACATTTTCACTCACAAAGAATGGCATATGAAAGGCTACATGGTCAGCGTAGACGGGCCGGAACCGGGAAAGCTCAAGAACTCTTTCAGAGACTGGATTTATATCGAGCCCTGGCAGACCGAAGACAGGTTTCCGATTCCCTCAGCTTTTGGCGCGTATACGAAATATTTAAGCGTCAAACTGGGCAAGAATAGGTACTAATGAATGGGCTTTCATAATGGCGAAAGGCATTCGTAACGAAGAGGAGCATTCATAAGGAGGATTAAGAACTGTGAAACTATTATCCGTAGCAATTCCCTGCTATAATTCTGAAAACTATATGAGGAAATGCGTGGATTCTCTGTTGGTGGGCGGGGAGGACGTGGAGATCATCATTGTGGATGACGGTTCGCTGAAAGACAGGACTGCGGAAATCGCGGACGAGTACCAGAGCAGATTTCCGAATATTGTGAAAGCAGTCCATCAGGAGAACGGCGGGCACGGCGCTGCTGTAAATACGGGAATCCGAAATGCCACAGGCCTGTATTTCAAGGTGGTGGACAGCGACGACTGGGTGAAAAAGGAGGCCTATCTGCAAGTGCTGGATACCTTGCGGGAGATGGCAGGGGGGGCTTCTTCCCTGGATATGCTGGTATGCAATTTCGTTTATGAGAAAGAGGGGGAGAAGCGCAAGAAAGTAATGCGCTACCGCCACATTCTCCCGGAGGGACAGATGGTGTCCTGGGAGGACTGCCACCATTTCAAAAAAGGCCATTATATCCTGATGCACTCAGTGATTTTCCGCACTAAGCTTTTGAGAGAATGCTGCCTGCAGCTGCCGGAGCACACTTTTTATGTGGACAATCTCTATGTGTTCGAGCCCTTGCCCTATGTGAAGAACATCTATTATCTGGACGTGAACCTGTATCGGTACTATATCGGCCGGGAGGATCAGTCCGTGAATGAGGAAATCATGATATCCCGGATAGACCAGCAGCTGAAAGTGAATAAAATCATGATTGACTATTTTGTGGACAACAAACAGGAAATCATGAAGAACAAGCGCCTCTGTCAGTATATGTTCAATTATCTGGAGATTATTACGACTGTGTCTTCGGTCCTTTTGATTCGCTCCGGCACGGAGGAGGGGCTGGAGAAGAAGAAAGAACTCTGGAGATATATGAAGTCAAAGGATCGGAAACTGTTCTTTCGGATGCGCAACGGCCTGTTGGGCTACGCCATGAACCTGCCGGGCAGGGGAGGGCGGAAGATTTCCGTGGGCGGGTATAAGATTTGCCAGAAAATCTTTAAGTTCAACTGATATTCGACAGATATGGAAAACTCCTGAAGCCGTCATGGCCGCAGGAGTTTTTGCTTATTGTCGGATTGTTACGGATAATCGGTTTTGCACCTACATGGACATCCGCTTCTTCATCTTGCGCTCTGCCCTTGCCGCGAATACGGCATCTCTTCTGTATACCAGCATATACATGACGGCGCCCAGCCCAAGGCCGGTAGCCACGTCAAAGCAAGAATGCTGTTTGAGGAACACAGTGGACAAGATGATGGAAAAGGCCAGGATGCCGGAGGCAATCCGAATTCCCTTTTTCCCTTTCAGCTCAGCGCTGCGCATGACGGCAAAATGTGCGCCCATGGAATTGTACACATGGATGCTGGGCCATATGTTCGTAGGAGTGTCTATCTTCCACAATGCGGAAACTGCCTGAGTGAAGATATTGTCCCGAGGCATTTCGGCAAGCCTCAGATGATGGCCGTTGGGCCACAGCGTGGATATAATCAGGAAGAGCGTCATGCCTGTGAACAAAAAGGCGCATGAACGGTAGTAATCCTGCTTATTCTTGAAGAAAAGAAAAACCACCACGGCTGCCACATAGCCGAACCATAAAAGATATGGGACGATGAACACTTCACAGAACGGGATGTAGTCGTCCAGGCCCACATGAATGACTTCATAGTTTCTTTTGTTGCGGTCCTCCAGCCATGCGAACCATGTGAGATAGACAATCATGTAGAGCGCAAGCGGGATACCGTGCCTGTATTTCAGGTACAGGCTCTTTATTCTTTCCATTTTTACAAGACCAAACCTTTCTTTCCATATTCTCAGTGTCATACAATTCTCTTCACACTAGTATAGCTTGGAAAAATTAAAAATCAATGGTCTTTTTTGGTTTTTAAGTATTATTTAGAAATCCTTAAGGATTCTGTGAACATATAATCCGTATGGCCTCTTTCTCACAGGAAACGCTGATATGATTGCTCTTGCGGGTGACCTCGCCGTCTGTATGCACCCAGAGCGGCAGGGAAGTCTCAATCGTAAGATTGCCGGACTGATAGGGAATGATGCCCCTGAACATATAATGCTTTCCGTAAAAGGCAGTAGGCAGCGCGAACAGAATCAAAAGCTTTGGCAGATTGCCCACCGCGCACAGATTCAATAGTCCGTCACTGTCCGACGCATCCGGGGCGAACATGAAGCCGCCTCCCTCGAACCGATGGAGCATACAGGCGATAAAAAGCATATTTCCGATATCCACGGGATTTCCGTCCTCTAAAGTAAGCTTTCCCGAGACGGCTTTGGAGGCGAAAAGCTGCCGCAGCGCCACGCCCAGATAGGTGAGCTTACCCAGCCCCAGCTTATTCATGGTGTCCTTTATCCTGGAATGCATGGCCTCCTCACAGACGGCGGCGTCAAAGCCGATCCCGCAGCTGACGGCAAAGAGGCGTTTTTCCCCGTCACCATAGGAGAGGACGCCCAGATCCATGGGGCGTATCCTCTCAAAGCGCAGGATTAAATCCAGGGCCTCCAGGGGGTCTTTTGGTATCTTCAGATCCCTGGCCAGATCGTTGCTGGAGCCGGTGGGAATATAGCCGAGAATTACCCGCCTGGGATCGTCCATCCCCTGCAGGGCTTCGTTTACGGTTCCGTCGCCGCCCAGGATTATCAAAGAGACATCCCCCTGTTCCCGACGGAGCAGATCTGCCGTAATGGAGACAGTGTCCCCGGCTTTTTCAGAGAAATGAGGACAGTAGGAAACATGCTTTTCCCGCAGTGCCGGTTCTATCTGTTCCTTCCATATCCGAAGCCCTTTCCCGGAGCGGGACGCGGGATTTATGATGACATGATACATGCTGAATCCTCATCTTTCGCAATGCTTTTGTAAGTCTCCAAGTTCCATTTTATCAGTAAGGGGCTTTTTCGTAAACCCGTTTTGTAAATTTTTGTTTGCAAACCGTATATTCTATGATATAATCGGGCTGTATGTCAATGTGAGGAAGAGGAGGATTGAGAATGTATTCATTAGATGAAGTGAGAGCTGTAGATTCTGAAATCGCTCAGGCCATAGTAGATGAGCAGGCCAGACAGAACAGCCATATTGAACTGATTGCTTCTGAGAACTGGGTGAGCAAGGCTGTCATGGCGGCCATGGGAAGCCCTTTGACCAATAAATATGCGGAAGGATACCCCGGAAAGAGATACTACGGCGGGTGTGAGTGCGTGGATGTGGTGGAGAGGCTTGCCATCGAGCGCGCAAAGGAACTGTTCGGCTGCGAGTACGCCAATGTGCAGCCCCATTCCGGCGCACAGGCCAATATGGCAGTGCAGTTTGCGGTCTGCAGGCCCGGAGATACCATCATGGGCATGAACTTAGATCACGGCGGGCATCTGACCCATGGAAGTCCGGTGAATATGTCAGGGAAATATTTCAACATTGTCCCTTATGGTGTGGACGACAATGGTTTCATTGATTATGATAGATTGCGCGAGATTGCGGTGGAGGCGAAACCCAAGATGATCATCGCCGGGGCGTCCGCTTATGCGCGCACCATCGATTTCCGGAAATTCCGTGAGGTTGCGGACGAGGTGGGAGCGTTCCTCATGGTGGATATGGCGCATATCGCGGGCCTTGTGGCGGCAGGGCTTCATCCCAGCCCCATCCCCTATGCCGATGTGACTACCACCACTACCCATAAGACTCTGCGCGGTCCCAGAGGCGGCATGATTCTGTCCAGCAATGCCGTGAATGAGAAATATAATTTCAACAAGGCCATCTTCCCCGGTATCCAGGGAGGGCCGTTGATGCATGTCATCGCTGCAAAGGCGGTCTGCTTCAAAGAGGCGCTCAGCGATGAATTCAAGACTTATCAGAAGAATATCATCGACAATGCCCAGGCTCTCTGCAAGGGTCTGACAGAGAGAGGGATTAAAATCGTATCCGGCGGTACGGATAATCATCTGATGCTGGTGGATCTGACGAACTTCGGCCTCACCGGCAAGGCAGTGGAGAAGCTTCTGGACAGGGCCCATATTACCTGCAACAAGAATACCATCCCGGGCGATCCCCAGTCTCCTTTCGTGACCAGCGGCGTGCGTCTGGGCACACCGGCTGTCACCTCCAGAGGAATGAACGGTTCGGACATGGACAGGATAGCGGAGGCCATCGCACTGGTGGTAAAGGGCGGCGAGGAGCAGATTCCGGCTGCACGGGAAATCGTGCAGACTTTGACGGATAAATATCCTTTGGATTAAGCTTTCGGGCGAAGGCTTTCTTCTGAGGGAGAGGGCTGGAAGAGGAGAAGAACGATGATAAAAATAGCAGTGCTGGGATACGGAACCGTAGGCAGCGGCGTCGTGGAGGTCATTGAGCGCCACAACAGTCTGCTCAGTGAGCGGCTCAGAGAGAAAATCGCCGTCAAGTATATTTTGGATCTCAGGGATTTCCCGGGAGATACCTATGAGGACAAGATAGTACATGATTACAGCACGATTTTGAATGACCCGGAGATAAGCATCCTGTGCGAGGTCATGGGAGGCGTCGGAGCCGCTTATCAGTTCACGAAGCAGGCGCTGGAGGCGGGAAAGAGCGTGTGCACCTCCAACAAGGAACTGGTTGCGAAGCATGGGGCCGAGCTTTTTGCAATTGCGGAGAGGATGCATTGCAACTATATGTTCGAGGCGAGCGTGGCGGGAGGCATTCCCATCATCCGCGCCATAGGCAGCGCGCTGTCCGCGGACAGAGTGGAGGCTGTCACAGGCATCCTGAACGGCACTACCAACTATATCCTGACCAAGATGGAAAAAGAGGGAGCGGATTACGCGGACGTCTTGAAGCAGGCCCAGGAGCTGGGTTATGCGGAGCGCAATCCCGAGGCTGACGTGGAGGGGCTTGACGCGGGCAGAAAGATTGCGATATTGGCGGATATGCTGACCGGAAAGAATGTAAATCCTGATAAAGTCACTACAGAGGGCATCACAAAAATCACCAGTGCCGATTTCGCCTATGCGAAAGCGGCGGGCATGACGATTAAGCTGCTGGCCAGATGCAGCGTCTCTGAGGACGGAAGCGTACAGGCGCTGGTGGCTCCTTTCATGCTGCCTGCGGACCATGCTTTGGGAAGAGTGGACGATGTGTTCAACGGTGTACTGGTCACCTGCACTATGCTGGGCGATGCCATGTTCGGCGGACAGGGGGCAGGCAAGCTTCCCACGGCCAGTGCGGTGGCGGCGGATGTGATGGACTGTGCGATGCATCCGGGCAGGACCGTGATGCGGGGCTGGTCTGAGGAGGAAGCAGAGCTTGCCGATGTGACAGAGACAGAAAGACGGTTTTTCGTGAGGATAAAGGCTTCGGCACTGGCAGACGTGCAGGCGGCTTTTGCGGGGAGCAGTCTTGTGGAGGCAGGGGGCGGAGAGGACTCAGGCCTTTTTGTCCCGGCGATGAAAGAGAAAGAATTCGACGCAAAGTGCGCGGCGCTTGGAGATGCAATCCTGAACAGGATACGTGTCGCGTAAGACAGAATCCATACAATAATAGGGGCAGTGAGGAGTGGGAAGAATGTCTAAGGTAGTGAAATTTGGCGGGAGCTCTCTGGCAAGCGCCGAGCAGTTTCGGAAAGTGGGGGACATTATCCGCAGCGATGGGGACAGGAGATATGTGGTGCCCTCCGCGCCGGGGAAGCGTTTCGACAAGGACAGCAAAGTGACGGATATGCTGTACGCCTGCTATGATACGGCGGAGGCCGGCAGAGATTTCAGGGAGGAGCTGTCGGCCATCAGGGCGAGGTACCAGGAGATTATCGACGGACTGGGGCTTTCCCTTAGTCTGGACGGAGAGTTTGAGACCATTGAGAAGAATTTCAAGGCAAAGGCGGGCCGGGATTATGCGGCATCCCGCGGCGAGTATCTGAACAGCATCATCATGGCGGCCTATCTGGAGTTTGAGTTCGTGGACGCGGCTGAGGTCATCCGGTTCGACGAGGACGGCGTTTTCAATGCGGAGAAGACCAACGGCACGCTGGCGGAGAGGCTCGCGGTCAGCAAATATGCGGTCATCCCCGGTTTCTATGGCGCGAAGCCGAGCGGGGAGATCAAGACTTTCTCCAGGGGGGGATCGGATATCACCGGCTCTATCGTGGCCAAGGCTGTCCAGGCGGATGTGTACGAGAACTGGACGGACGTATCGGGTTTCCTTGTGGCGGATCCGAGAATCATCGAAAATCCCAAGGGAATCGATGTGATTACATACAGGGAGCTGAGGGAGCTTTCCTATATGGGAGCCGGCGTCCTGCATGAGGAATCCATCTTCCCCGTGCGGCAGGAGAATATCCCCATCAATATCCGCAACACCAATTCCCCTGACGACAACGGCACATGGATCGTGGGGAGCACCTGTCAGAAGTCGAAATATGTCATCACCGGCATCGCCGGGAAAAAGGGCTTCTGCTGCATCAATATTGAGAAAGACAAGATGAATTCCGAGGTGGGCTTTGGCAGAAAGGTGCTGCAGGCTTTTGAGGAGAGCGACATTTCCTTTGAGCATGTGCCATCCGGCATCGATACTATGACGGTCTTTGTGCATCAGGATGAGTTCATGCACAAGGAGCAGAAAGTGGTGGCCAGCCTTTACCGTCTGGCGAAACCGGATTCCATCGAGATAGAGTCGGATCTGGCGCTGATTGCGGTAGTAGGCCGGGGCATGAAAGCCACAAGGGGAACCGCAGGGCGGATTTTCTCCGCGCTTTCCCATGTCAATGTCAATGTGAAGATGATTGACCAGGGTTCTTCCGAATTGAATATCATCATCGGCGTGACCAATGATGATTTCGAGGCGGCAATCAAGGCAATTTATGATATTTTCGTGTTGACCAATTTGTGAGTTTTATAAGTTTTGTAGAAAAATTTGGAAAATTCGTACAATGTGTTGACAGATGGAGACGGAAACAATATAATGAATATGTTATCCTTCCATTGATGTACAGAAGAATTAAAATGCGGAAAGCTTTTTATGTGCGAAAGAAACGAAATACAGAGGATGAAGTGGGAGAAAGCGAAGGAAATGGACGAAAGTTCATTTCCTTTCCTAATATATACGCACAGTCGCTAAAATATGTTATTTTGCATGAGGATACAAATTTGTGGTAGGGCGCACAAATCGTGGTAGGGCGCACAAATCGTGAGAGGACGCACAAATGGATAATAAAGATCAGCAGGAGAGACGGGAAGCAAGGAGAAAAAGGAGGCTCAGGAACCAGATTATGGTATATGCCGTGTTCCTGATATTGATTCTGGCGCTGGGCACAGGAATCGGGTACGGCGTTTTTGCCCTGATGAAGAACAGGAAAGCTGCTGAAGAAAAGGAACAGAGCAACCAGGCATTGATTGATGAGATGCTGGCCACAGAGGATAGTATCCCCGCCATAGAGCCGATTCCGGAATCCACACCAGAGCCGACGCCGGAGGTGGTGGAGCCCACCTGGGAAGAAAGGCTCGATACATATGTGGATGAACGGATTTCGGAGATGACGCTGGAAGATAAGGTGGCGGGTCTGTTCGTAGTGAAGCCGGAGGCGATTACCGGGGTCGGCACTGTGATACAGGCCGGGGACGGCACCAGACAGGCGCTGGAGGAACATGCTGTAGGAGGGCTTGTCTATTTCAGTGAGAATATACAATCGGAAGAACAGCTCAGGGAGATGCTGTCCAATACGGCACAGTATGCCAGATATCCTCTTTTTATAGCCGTGGATGAAGAGGGAGGGGTTGTTTCCCGGATAGGCTCTTCCATCGGGCCCCAAATAGACAGCGCAGAGAATATCGGAGCTACCGGGGATCCGGAAAATGCCTATCAGACGGGAGTGACTATCGGGACTTCTCTGTCGGGTCTGGGCTTTAATGTGGATTTCGCGCCGGTGGCAGATCTGGCGAATGTGGAGGGCAGTATCATGGAGGGGCGCTGCTATGGCTCGGATGTGTCCGTGGTGTCCAGTTTCGTGACATCCATGGTGCGCGGGCTGCAGGAGCAGAATGTGTCCGCCTGTCTGAAGCATTTCCCGGGAATGGGCAGCGCCATCCAGGATCCCCACGATGGAATGGCGTCTACGGACAGGACAGAGGAGCAGTTCTGGGCGGAAGAACTGGCGGTGTTCCAGGCAGGGATTGACGCAGGGGCGGATATGGTGATGGTGGGCCATATGGCGGCACCGGCGCTGACAGGCGACAACAGCCCCGGCATCTTTTCCAAGGTTCTCGTGACGGATATCCTGAGGGAGCAGATGGGCTTTCAGGGAGTCGTCATTACGGATGCGCTGGACATGTCTGCCATCTCAGAGTATTACGCTGCGGACGAGGCATCTATCATGGCGGTTCTGGCAGGCTGCGACATGCTTCTGATGCCGGAGGATTACGATAAAGCGTATCAGGGTGTACTGGAAGCCGTTCAGAATGGGAATATCGATGAGGAACGCATCAATGATTCCCTGAGACGGATTTACCGCATCAAATATGCGGATATGGTACCGTGACCTTATTCAGGGCATGAAACGGCCGGATGGCCATAAATGCCATGTGCGCCCTGTGCACATGGTATCATGACCTTATTCAGGGCATGAAGCGGCCGGATGGCCATAAATGCCATGTGCGCCCTGCGCACATGGTGGAGCAGGACGAAACCGGAGAGCTGTTTGCTGTACAAGGCTGGAGGTAAGGAACTTGGACGAAAAGGAAATTTCACAGGCTGTCATCGGACGTCTGCCCAGATATTTCCGTTATCTGGGAGAACTGAAGGATGAGGGCGTGGAGAGGATATCATCTCAGGATTTAAGCGCGCTGATGAAGGTGACCGCTTCCCAGATCCGGCAGGATTTCAATAATTTCGGAGGGTTTGGCCAGCAGGGCTATGGCTACAATGTGGAGTATCTCTACGATGAAATCGGCAAAATCCTGGGGCTGGACAGACGGCATAAGTTCGTCATAATCGGTGCGGGAAATCTGGGACGGGCGTTGGGAAATTATACCAATTTCGAGAGGCGGGGATTCATTTTCCGCGGCATGTTCGATTCGAATCCTGAACTGGTGGGCAGCCAGGTCCGTGGCATCGGGGTCATGCCTATGGAGGAGCTGGAGCGGTTCATCCAGGAGAATGACATCGATATCGCGGTGCTGGCCATTCCGAAAGCCAGCGCAGTGCCTGTGGCGGAGAGGCTGGTGAAGACCGGAATCCGGGCTATCTGGAATTTCGCCCATGTGGATCTGAATGTGCCGGAGGGGATTCAGGTGGAGAATGTCCATCTGTCCGACAGCCTTATGAAATTGTCATATAATATCAGCAGGTACCAAATGGAAGATAGGCATTTGGGAGAACAAAAGAGGGATTAGAACCCAGGAGGTGCATGGAAGAATATGAAGCATGAGGAGGATGGGCACAGAAGGGAGCTTTTTGAACAGGCATTGAAAGGGAAGCATATACCCGTTCTGACTCTGGACAATAAGTGGTATCAGCTTTTGAATGGGGAGGCCAGGGAAGGTGTAGCCCGGCTGGAGGGAGAGCTGAATGCCCTTTTGAAGCAGCAGGGCAAGCTGAATAACGAGGTAAAGGAAATCAAACGGCTGAAGAAACGCCTGATGGGAGAGATCGTTTCCATGATGGGGGATGATGAGCAGAGCGATGACTCGGAGAATGCCCAGAAGACGGAGCAGAACAAGCGCCTTGTGGAGGAATGCAATGAAAAGCTGGAGAACTGTCAGGATGAACTTTTGGAGCTGCCCAGGGAAATCGAAAGGGTGAATTTCCAGCTGATGCTTGCTACCATGGATTGGTGCTATGATATCATGGCGGTGAATACCGAAAGTATCCAACAGACCGAAGAATGGATATCGGAAATCCGCGTAGAACTGAAGAAGAGACTGGTCAGGAAACAGGAGATGGAGCGGCATAATCATGCTATCTACAGTTATATGCATGATGTGTTCGGGGCTGAGGTAGTGGATATCTTTGACATGCACCATGATTTGGACGGACAGGATATGTGAGCACAGAAGAGAAAAGGGATTTTGGGATTGAAACGGACTGATTGCGGGACTGTGGCGGCAACAGTCTGTTTTGTTGTACAGACGGGATTTTGAGGCGGAACAGGAGGTGCTGTATGAAATATCTGGTGTCGGCGTCTGAGATGAGAGAATACGACAGTAATACGATAGAGAAGACAGGGATACCTGCATGCGTCCTGATGGAGCGGGCGGCCCTGGCGGCAGCGGAGATGATAGAGGAGCGCTGCGCGGGGCGGAGCGGCAGGCGGCATGTGCTGGTCATGGCCGGAATGGGCAATAACGGCGGCGACGGACTGGCCGTGGCGAGGCTTTTGAGCGAAAAGGACTATCAGGTGGAGGTCTGGCTGGTGGGAGATGAGGCAAAAGCTTCCGCCCGGTGGATACAGCAGAGAGAGATTCTGAGGAATTATCCTGTGGAATGTACAGACAGGCCGAAGCGGCAGGAATACGCGGTGCTGGTGGACGCCCTGTTCGGCGTAGGGCTGTCCAGAGCGGTGGAGGGCATATATGGGGAGGCTGTGGATGTCTTCCGGAATCTTGAGGGCTGGAGGCTCGCGCTCGACATGCCCAGCGGCATAGATACGGACACGGGCAGGATTCTGGGCCGTGCCGTGGAGGCGGACGCCACGGTGACGTTTGGCTTCTGCAAGCGGGGACTGGTGCTGTATCCGGGGTGCGGATATGCCGGGGAAGTGAGGATTGCCGACATCGGTATTTCGTCCAGGAGCTTTTATGGCGGGAAGCCCGGGATGTTCGCCTATGACGAGGACATTTCCGCACTTTTGCCAGAGCGGGACGGCGGCGGGAATAAGGGCACTTTCGGAAAGGTTCTGCTGGTTGCGGGAAGCGTGAACATGGCAGGCGCCGCAGTGCTGGCGGCAAAGGCTGCCTACCGGACAGGAGCGGGGATGGTAAAGGTCATCACGCCGCCGGAGAACAGGATTATCTTGCAGCAGGCTGTGCCCGAGGCGCTTCTGGGAACCTGTGGGGATCTGGAGGCGGGTATGGCGTGGGCGGATGTGATAGCCATCGGCCCGGGGCTTGGTAAGAACAGGGAGGCGCTTGCCTGTCTGGAACAGGTTATCCGGGAGGGCGGGAAACCTCTGCTGGTGGACGCGGACGGCCTGAACCTGCTCTCGGAACAGCCGGAATTATTTGAACGACTGGCAAGCCAGGGCAAAGCGGGCCGCACCATTCTGCTGACGCCCCATGTGGGGGAGATGGCAAGGCTCCTGGGATGTTCTGTCGCCGACTGCAAGGCAGACCTGCCTGCCGCAGGCGGCGCGTTGGCGGCAGGCCTGGGCGCCGTGGTGGCGGCAAAGGACGCGCGGACTTTCATCTGCGGGCAGGAACGGGAAACTTGCGTGAACCTGAGCGGAAACGACGGCATGGCCACGGCGGGGAGCGGCGATGTGCTGACCGGAATCGTGGCGGCTCTTCTGGCGCAGGGAATGGAGGGGTTTGAGGCGGCAGCCGTGGGAGCCTATGTCCACGGCAGGGCAGGGGATTATGTGGCGGCGAAGATTGGCCCCTATGCCTGCACCGCGGGAGACATTGCGGAAGCTGCGGCAGTCGTCTGCGGGCGTCCGTCTGTTCGAACGAATCTTCCCGGGGAAGATATCGTCAGAGATACGGAAATGAGTGCCTGTCAGATATGGGGGGGTCAGAATGGATTATGAGAGAACGCCTGCCTGCTGCCAGAGGGTGTGGGCAGAGGTGAATCTGGATGTAATAGAGGCGAATCTTTGGGGCGTGAAAGAGCGACTGGCCCCGGAGACGAAAGTGCTGGCTGTGGTCAAGGCTGACGCATATGGGCATGGCAGCGTACCTGTGGCAAAAAAGCTGGAGCCGCTGTCTTTCCTGACCGGATTCGCGGTGGCCACGGCTGAAGAGGCGCTGGCTTTGCGGCAGGGCGGGATACGAAAACCTATTCTTGTACTGGGTTATACTTTCCCTTATTCTTATGAGATGCTGGTAAAGGAGGAAATCCGTCCGGCGGTATTCCGCGCGGATACTGTAGAGGAGCTGGGGAGGACTGCCCGAAAGCTTGGAAAAACAGTAAAAGTCCATGTCAAGGTAGAGACGGGCATGAATCGGATAGGCATCCGTCCGGATGCGGATGGAATCTCCTTTATAAGGCGGCTCATGGACGAGGAGGGAATCGAAATAGAAGGGATTTTCACCCATTTTGCAAAGGCGGACGAAGCGGACAAGACAAATGCGGTAAGGCAGCTGGAAACTTTTCAGGAGTTTCTCCATATGATAAAGGGGGAGCTTTCTTTTGATATCCCGGTGAAGCACTGCGCCAACAGTGCGGCCGCCCTGGAGATGCCTCAGGCCCGGATGGACATGGTGCGGGCCGGAATCGCCATGTACGGGCTGTACCCTTCGGACGAGATGAGGCGGGGCACGGTGAGGCTGCGCCCGGCTCTTTCCCTTTACAGCCATATCGTCTATGTGAAGACAGTGGAAGAGGGGGAGAGCGTCGGCTATGGGGGCACCTTTAACGCAACAAGGCGGATGCGTGTGGCCACGATTCCGGTGGGCTATGGGGACGGATACCCCAGGGGCCTGTCCGGCAGGGGATTCTGTCTGATACGGGGGAAAGAGGCGCCGATTTTGGGCAGAATCTGTATGGATCAGTTCATGGTGGACGTATCGGATATCCCGGAGGCGGCGGAGGGGGACAGAGTGGTTCTCCTGGGCCGTGACGGCGACAGGCAGATCGATGCATGGCAGATGGGAGAGCTGTCCGGACGGTTCCACTATGAGCTCCTCTGCAATCTGGGAAAGCGGATTCCCAGGATTTATACTGACGATCGCCAAAGCTTGTCATGAATGCTCCTCTTCATTGGAATCCGTATCATGAGCGAAGGATTCCGGAGACATCGGGGAAATTTTCATCGCTTGTGAGTAGATATGAAAAATGGCAGAATCGTCTGAATAGTCCGCCAGAATATGGCAATACTATCCTACAAATACAAAAAGCGCTGATTTCTGCCAGGGCAGATTCTGCAGAGGCAGAAGTGGATTTGGAGGAAGAATGAGACGAGGAGATGTATATTACGCGGATCTCAGGCCGGTAATCGGTTCGGAGCAGGGAGGCATCAGGCCTGTGCTGATTGTCCAGAATGATGTGGGCAACAGACACAGCCCCACGGTCATCTGCGCCGCAATCACCTCTAAGATGAACAAGGCGAAGTTGCCTACGCATATCGAGCTGAACGCCTCGCTCTACGACATGGATAAGGATTCCGTGGTTCTGCTGGAGCAGCTCCGCACAATCGACAAGAAACGCCTGAAAGATAAGGTATGCCATCTTGACGGAGAAATCATGAGGAGAGTGGACAGGGCCCTGATGGTCAGCCTGGAACTGGATACATAAAGACGGGCTTTTCCAGGCGAATGAAAGCAGTTCTTGACGAACTGGCTGATAGATGGTATATTGGAATATCAGAGAAAGCAAAGACGGCTTTCCGTGATCGAAAGGCCATTGCTGGAGACTCACAGCAACAAAACTTGTTTGGAGGAAAGGATTAAAATGGACGATGGTGGACCTACTGCCAGTATTATCTTTTACGTAGCATTGCTTTTGATTGATATGTTTTTCTACGGCTTCGGAGCGGCAGTGAATTCTTTGAATGAAAAGGAAATCGAAAGGAGGGCCGAGGAAGAGAACGATAAGAAATCAATCAGATTGCGGGCTATCATCGGCAATCCTAACGAGTATGTCAATACCGTACAGCTGATTACCACGCTGATTAATATCGTCGTCGGCGCGATTCATTTAAGGCTGTTGCTGGGCATTCTCTCCACAGGGCTGCATTTCCTGGCAGAAAGGCAGCTGCAGCTGGAGGGTATCCCGGCAGGTATCATTCTGGCGGTGTCGGCAGTGCTTTCTGCATTTCTGCTTCTGTACATAACGCTTACGCTGGGCGTGCTGCTTCCGAAGAAGATGGGGGCCAGAGCTCCGGAGAGATGGGCCTATGTCTGTATCATGCCGGTATTTTTCGTGACAAAACTGCTGTCTCCCTTTACCGGGCTGGTCAATGTGACCACTACCGGCATTCTGCGCCTGTTTGGTATAAACGGGAATGCGGATGGGGCGGATGTCACGGAAGAAGAAATCATCAGCATGGTCAATGAGGGTCATGAACAGGGACTGATTCAGGCCAGCGAGGCTGAGATGATTTCCAATATCTTTGAGTTCGGCGACAAGGAAGCACAGGACATCATGACCCACAGGAAAAATATAGTCGCCATCAGCTCGGACACGCTGCTGGAGGAGGCCATCACTTTCATGATGGAGGGAAAGAACAGCCGTTACCCGGTCTATGAGGAAAATATCGACCATATCATCGGAATCCTGCATCTGAAAGATGCCATGCGCTTCCACAAGGGAGCAGGGGGGCAGCCTCTGAAAGAACTGGAGGATTTGATGCGCGATCCCGTCTTCGTCCCCCGGACTAAGAATATAGACGAGCTTTTCAGGCAGATGCAGGCAGGAAAGCAGCAGATGGTCATCGTGGTAGATGAATACGGCCAGACGGACGGTCTGGTGGCCATGGAGGACATCCTGGAAGAAATCGTGGGCAATATCCTGGACGAGTACGATGAAATCAGCGAGCATATCGAGGAAAAGGGTGAGGACCGGTATGTCATCGAGGGAAAGACACCGCTTCGGGAACTGGAAGAGCGATTCGGCATTTCCTTTGAGGACGAGGAGTTCGAGACGCTGAACGGTTTCCTGATTTCCAGGCTGGATAAGATACCGGAGCCTGACGAGGAGTTCGACGTGGACTTTTGCGGCTTTAACTTCAAGATTCTCAAGGTAGAGAAAAAGATGATTCAGAGCGTCCTTGTGACGAAGCTGGCGGAAGATGATTCGGAACTTGTAGAAAAAGATGAAAAATGATATGATAAGAACGGCAGGCAATGGCCGGAAAGGAAGATAAAAGGAGAGGAAACATGTCAGGACATTCAAAATTCGCGAACATAAAGCACAAAAAGGAAAAGAATGATGCCGCAAAAGGCAAGATTTTCACTATCATCGGAAGAGAAATCGCTGTGGCGGTAAAAGAAGGCGGCCCGGATCCCAATAACAATTTCAAGCTTGCCACGGTAGTGGCCAAGGCAAAGGCCAACAACATGCCCAACGACACCATCGAGAGAGGCATCAAGAAAGCTGCCGGAGACGTGGGCAATGTCAACTATGAGTATGTCACCTATGAGGGATACGGACCTAACGGAATAGCGATTATCGTTGATGCGTTGACCGATAACAAGAACCGCACGGCGGCCAATGTGCGCAGCGCGTTCACCAAGGGACAGGGAAATATCGGCACTCCCGGCTGCGTCTCTTTCATGTTCGACAAGAAAGGCCAGATTATCATCGACAAGGAAGAGTGCGAGATGGAGGCAGATGACCTGATGATGATGGCTCTGGATGCCGGGGCGGAGGACTTTGGTGAGGAAGAGGACAGCTTCGAGGTGCTGACGGATCCGGATGGGTTCGAGGGTGTAAGGGGGGCTCTGGAGAAAGAGGGAATCCCCATGATGAGCGCCGAAGTCACCATGATTCCGCAGAACTATGTGTCTTTGACGGATGAGAATGCGGTCAAGAGTCTCCAGAAGATACTGGATCTGCTGGACGATGATGACGATGTACAGGCAGTGTACCACAACTGGGATGAGTGATTGAATCCTGGAAGAAAGGGATTTGTATGGACAGACTGGCGATTGTAGTTCCCTGTTATAATGAGGAGGAGGTCCTGAAGCTTGCCTCCAAGGCGCTGCGGGATGTTCTGGACGATTTGGTCGGGAAAGGAAAAATCGCGGATGACAGCTTCATTCTGTTTGTGAATGACGGCAGCAGGGACCGCACATGGGAACTGATTGAGGAGGAGCATGCCGCGTATCCTGCCAGAGTAAGAGGAGTGAAGCTTGCCGGCAATGTGGGCCATCAGTTCGCGCTGACCGCAGGACTGGTTACCGCAAAGGATATGAGCGATGTGACCATATCCATTGATGCCGACCTGCAGGACGACGTGGATGTCATCGAAGAGATGGTGGATAAGTTCCATGGGGGCTGCGATATTGTGTATGGCGTCAGGAGGGAGCGCAAGACAGATACTTTCTTTAAGCGCACCTCGGCACAGGCTTTTTACAAGCTGATGCATCTCATGGGCGTCAAGACTGTATATAACCATGCGGATTTCCGGCTGATGTCCAGGCGTGCGGTGGAGGAGTTCTCAAAGTACAAGGAGACAAATCTTTTCCTGAGGGGGATGATGCCCTTGATCGGCTATCAGACAGACAATGTCTATTATGACCGCAAGGAGCGCGCGGCAGGGGAATCCAAATATCCGCTGAAGAAAATGGTAGCGCTGGCGTTCAACGGTATCTCTTCTTTCAGCGTAAAGCCGATCAGCCTGATACTGGGGCTTGGCATGTTCATCATTCTCATTTCAGGCCTGATGCTGATTTACGCGCTGTTTTCCTACTTTTCCGGACATGTGGTGGCCGGATGGACTTCTCTTATCGTGTCTGTCTGGTTCCTGGGAGGGTTGCAGCTGCTGGCCATCGGTATGGTAGGGCTGTACATCGGAAAGATATACATGGAGGTAAAGCAGCGGCCCCGCTATAATATTGAAAAGATACTATCCGACTCAGATCCAGTGCAGGAGGCTGCAGGAACCACGGGAGAGGGGCATCCCACGGGAGAGGGGCATCCCGAGGAAGAAGACCGGTAGAATCGGGAAGGGAATGATGAACTGGAAAAAGACAGCTTTTAGTTATTTGATATGGTTCCTGTATACAATCCTGACCGGCGTGGGGCTGTTTATAGTCACAGAGGGAATCTGCGCGGCAGCTGGACTTGGAGACTATATGGGGATTGTGTCTGCCGTGGGGTACGTGGCTGTGGCGGGAGGGATGGCATTTGGACTGCACCGGTTCACGGTGAGCTGTGCCTCCTATACAGAGGAGAAAAGGGTACATTTCACAGTGTTGGGAGCGCTGCTGGCGGTGGCGCTTTTTGCAGTGGGATTTTTCCTCCGGCTGCAGGGAATCAGTGGCGCGGAGCATTCTTCTTCGGTGTATTATGAGGCGGCAAAGGTGACGGAGGGGCAGAGCATTCCCCAGACTGTGCATGGTGCCGTCTACTTTTATGTCCGGCTGCTGCATGTAGTATTTCGCCTGTTGGGCAATTACGCGTCTGCCGGAATCTGGGTGCAGATTGTGCTTCAGATGGCGGCTTCGCTGTTGCTGTTCCTGGTGGTAAAGCGTTCTGCGGGATTGGCGGCTTCGCTGGTGGTGCTGGGTTTTTGCATGTGCGCGCCCTTTATGGTGCAGAGTTCCCTGGCTCTGTCGCCTCAGATGCTGTACTTTTTCCTGCTGACAGTGGCCGTGTCCTTTATGGAAGCGGGGTACAGGGACAGGAAAGTGAAAGATGGGGAAGAAGAAAAAGGAAAGACACCTGGATTGAGCCTTAATGTGTGTTTTTTTACAGGTGTCCTGGCAGCGTTGTGCTGCTATGTGGACATTCTGGGGATATCATTGCTGTTAGCGGCCGTCGGCGGTGTTTTCTGTCATAGGGAGAATGCTGTCAGCGCCGGACGTAAGGCGGCAGGGGCTCTGCTGTGCGTGGCGGGAGCTGCCGCGGCGTTCGCCGTCTGTATTTTCCTGGATGCGGGCATGAGCGGGAAGACGGTTCAGGGAGTGGCCTTTGCCTGGCTTTCCCTGTATCGGCCTGATGGTTTTCAGCTGCCTGCCAGTGCAGGTGTTTCCGGTTCTGTAATAGAGAACTGCCTGTTGTTTGGAATCATGGCTTTTGGAATCTTCAGCTTCTGGTTCGAAAAAGGGAAAGAAAGGATTTCGGCAGGCGTGCTTGCTGCCTGCGGTATCATGGCGGCAGGCTGTTTCGGAATCTTTACGGAGGAGATGCCTGGCTTTTTCTTTCTGTATCTGGCATTTGTAGTATTGGCAGGCATCGGCTTCGGACAATGTTTCCATGCAAAGCCTGTAAAGCAGAGAGAAACACCTGTGGCGGAGGAAAAGCCGGACTGGGAGATTCTGATAGAGAGCAAAGAGGAAGAGCAGCGGAAAAAGGAGCAGCCGGAAGGAACGGAGAAAAAACAGGTGCAATTCTTAGAAAATCCTCTGCCGTTGCCGAAAAAGCATGTGAAACGCATTATGGACTATTCTTTGCCGCCTGAACAGAAGGAGAATGACGATTTTGATATTCCTGTGGCGGAGGATGATGATTTTGATATTTAGAGACCTGGTATCAGGCCGGGCCATAAAGCGTAATTGATTGTTTGCACTTCCGGCAGCGTTTGCCATAATGAAAACAGCAAATGCCACGCTGATGAAGCATATGAAAGGCAGATGGATATATGCCGTCAAACGCAGAAGTGATTGAAGGACTGGCACGAAAATCGGAAAGCGTCCACAATACGCGGAAGACAATATCAGACTCCGGTTTCAGGGTCTGGTATTTTTTTGCGCCAAAAGGGAATGCTATGGACATGTCGGAAATGAATACGAAGTGGAAAAGGAGAGAGACATGTCTGAGCAGAGAGATGATAAGAAAATAGAGAAAGAGGAGCACAGGGACGAGAGGATAGAGCAGACTGGCCAGGCTACGCTGGACGAGAGCGGCAAGCTGGGAGATATCCATCTGATATCCATCATCGGAGAGATTGAGGGACATGAGAATCTGTCCAACAATTCCAAGACCACGAAATATGAACATATCCTGCCCAGCCTTGCGGCCATTGAGGACAGCAAGGACATTCAGGGCGTGCTGGTGCTCTTGAACACCATGGGCGGGGATGTGGAGGCAGGGCTGGCCATCGCGGAGATGATTGCCTCCTTGAGCAAGCCCACGGTATCCCTGGTGCTGGGCGGAAGCCATTCCATCGGGGTGCCGATTGCGGTGAGCACGGATTATTCCTTTATTGTGCCCACCGGAACCATGGTGATACATCCCGTGCGCATGAACGGCATGATTATCGGGGTGCCGCAGACATTCGACTACTTCAAGCTGATACAGGACCGGATTACCGGGTTCGTCTGCAACCACTGCCGGATTAATAAGAAGACCCTGGAGGAGCTGATGACGGAGACAGGAATCCTCACAAAGGATGTGGGGACGATTCTCGTGGGGGAAGAGGCTGTAAATCATGGCATCATCGACGAGGTGGGCGGCATCGACAAAGCCGTGGGGAAACTGCGGGCTATGATTGAGAGCGATACTTAAGCGGCGGTATCCCCATCTTTTTCCGGAAGATACGGCTGAAATAGTACTGGTCAGGATAACCCACATCGGCAGCAATGGCGCTTACGCTTTTGTCAGTCTGGGACAGCAGCTGGCAGGCCGCGCTTATCCGCTGGGCGATGACATACTCATTGGGCGAGACGCCGGTATGCTGTCTGAAAGCCGTGCGGAAAGCGGTACAGCTCATGTTCTCCATCTGGGCGAGGGAATCGATATCGATGGGATTCTGGAAAGAGCGGTGGATATATTCGATTGCCAGCAGAGGCGGATTGCCTTTGGCACCGCTGTCCAAATGTCTGCTGGTATAGAGGAGGATTTCCCGCAGGATGCAGACGCATAGTTGCTCCGCGTCGTCATCGTTTATGATGAATTCCCGGAAAAGCTGCCGGAAACAGGAGATGATTTCTTTATGGACGCCGATGTGCTGCCTTTGGTTCAGCTTAAGTCCCGCTGCTTTGGTGAGGGAACGCGCTTCGAAGCCGGTGTAATGTACCCAGAGGTAGGCGGTCTCTCCCTGGCTGATATACTGATAGTCATGTCCCGGCTCATAGACGATGATGTCCCCCTGGAACAGAGTACAGTCCGCCATGATCATCCTTCCTTTTAAGACATAAATGTAATAATAATCCCTCCTGACTGATTTTGAGGAAAAGGAACATGTCTCTGACACGGTGCCCACACAGTTGACCTGTAATGGAACTTTGTCATTTCTCCGATCGGCTTCGCCCTCCAGCCTGGTATGGAAATAAGTCTGTGTGTGCATGGCTTCACCCTCCCGTATTTGTTGAAAAGTCCATTTTTTAGGTTTGTTTATCCATTGCGGCGCCGTATAGTCTATTATAAACTATATTTCAGAAATAGCAACGAAATTGAATGGATTTGAGTTGAAAATCAGGAGGGATGAACATGAAATTTGAAATCGTGCAGCTGTCGTCCTTAGAGAAGGTAAGGGCAGAGGAGAGCCTGAAGCGTGACGAAATACACAAAAAGACCGTTCTGGCGGGCGAGCGCCTTTCCTATCAGATATGCATGAAATCCGATTTGCGGATGGATGTGGCAGTCTCTGTAGAGTCCGGGCTTGGGGAAGCGGTGCGGCTGTATCTGGTGAAAGATGCCTGTATCGATGTCCCCACAAGGGAAAACGATATGGAGGGAGAGGATTATATTACGCTGGAGCCGGGCTTCATGCCGGATATCCTTGTGCCCCTGGAGGAGCAGCATTTTCTGATGAAAGTTTCCCCGCAGACAGGCACCGTCTGGGTAAAAGTGGATATTCCGGAGGACACCCCGGCGGGGGATTATCAGGTCAAGGTGAAAATCATGCCGGTAGAGGGACAATTTCCGGAGGGGAATACGTTCTCTTTCTCAAAGACCATGGATATCCGCGTCATTCCTGCGGCTCTGCGGGAACAGCGGCTCATCTATACCAGATGGTTCTACGCGGACTGCATCGCGGTGCAGCACGGCGTGGAAATCTATTCCGAGAAGCATTGGGAGCTGATTGACAAATACATCGCCGCTGCAGCAGACGTAGGGGTAAATATGATTCTGGTGCCCATACATACACCGCCCCTGGATACCGCGGTGGGAACGGCGAGGCCCTGTGTGCAGCTTGTGGACATTGAGAAGAAAGGGGAGAAATACCTGTTCTCCTTTGAGAAATTCAGGCGTTTCATCGACATCTGCAAGAAGAACGGAATCCGTTATTATGAGATGGCCCATATGTTCTCCCAGTGGGGGGCGAAATGCGCGCCCAACATCATGGTGACGGAGAACGGCAGGACGGACTATATGTTCGGCTGGCATGTGGCGGCGGACTCGGAGAAATATGTATCATTCCTGAAACAGTATATCGAGGCCATTTCAAAGGAACTGGCGGCAGAGGGAATCAGCGAGCAGACCTACTTCCATATCTCCGATGAGCCTTCGCTGGAATCCATGGAGACCTACAAAATCGCTTCCGATATCATGAGGCCGCTGATCGGGGACAGCAAGACCTTTGACGCTCTGTCCAACTATGATTTTTATGAAAAGGGCCTCATCGCCTGCCCGGTCACAAGCGTGGGGCATATTCATGACTTCCTGGAGCATGAGATTCAGAATCAGTGGGCCTATTATTGCTGCAGCCCTGAGAAAGTGTTCACCAACAGCTTTCTGGCCATGCCCTCGCACAGGACCCGTATTTTGGGTTTTCTGCTGTATAAGTACAATATCAAGGGATTTCTGCACTGGGGCCTGAATTTCTATAATTCCTGCGTGTCCCGGTATCCCGTCAACCCCTATATCACCACATCCGGCGACAGGACATTTCCCTCCGGGGATCCCTTCATCCTCTACCCGGGCAGGAATTGCGTCTATTCCTCCATCAGAGGAGAGGTCACGTATGAGGCTGTCCAGGATATGGACATCTGCTTTGTGCTGGAAGAATATATCGGCCGGGATGCGGTGGTGGCCATGATTGACGGAGCGGCGGGACGAAATATCCGGTTTGACGATTACCCGAAAAATAAGGAATTCCTGGAAAATTTAAGGGAAGAAATGGTGGCAAAGATAATGGAATTTTCCGCTCAGGGGAATTGACGGAAGCTTTATTACGGAAGAGAAAAGCCCGCGTTTGTGGTCAGCCCACATAGCGCGGGCTTTTCCGCGCGGATTTTTCTCATGAAATAGCTAATGACAATTGGAAATAAAGATGATATAATGGAAAAATCGCTGATGTACTATTCTGAGTGTCAGTTTATGAAAGCAAGTGAGGTTGATTAAGATGGCAGCTTCCAACGGAAGAAAAACAGCGTCTTCAAATAAAAGAGCTACCCAGAGTAAGAAAAGGGCCCCGGCCCAGAAGAAAAAGACAAAGGCCCAGGCCGCCCAGGACAGCGCCCTGTTCCATGAGATAGGGCTGATAGTCCTGTTCGCTGCCATGGTGTTCTTATTTTGCTGCAATTTTGGCATCATCGGTCCTATAGGCGATAAAATCAGCGGCGTATTGTTCGGCTTGTTCGGACTGACCGCGTATGCGGTGCCGGTACTGTTGTTTTTGGCGGTGGCGTTCTATTTCGCGAATGAGGGAAATGTGAATGCGGCGCGGAAGCTGATAGCGGGTCTGGTGCTGTTCATGATGCTGGGAATCGTCTGCGACCTGTTCGCGAAGCAGGCAGGGGGCATGGAGAAGTATGATATCAAGCTGCTGTATGAGAGCTGCCGGGACGGGAAGTCCGGCGGCGGCATTGTGGCGGGGAGTTTGAGTTTCCTGCTGCAGCAGTATCTGGAAATTATCGGCACTGTTCTGGTGGTGCTGCTCTGTAGTGTCGTGAGCCTGATACTTTTGACGGAAAAGTCTCTCCTGAGCAGTGTGAAAAGAGGCGGCAGCCGGGTGCGGGAGCTGTCCAGGGAGGATGCGGCCTGGCGCAGGGAGCAGGCCGAGCTCCGCAGACAGGAGCAGGAAGAGAACGCTCAGAGACGCAGAGAGCAGGCCGAACTCCGCAGGCAGGAGCAGGAGGAGAATGCCCGGAGACGTAAAACACGGACTGAACTCCGCAGGCAGGAACAGGAGGAAGCAAAAGCCAGGAAAGCGAAGGAGCGCAGGCTGAAAGCGGAGGAGAAAGAGAACGAGAAGATTCTGCGGATGGAGCGGAAAGTATCCGGCGTCATATTGGATACGGCGCTGCCCAAGCCGGAGGAAAATATCTCCCGCCGGGATGATATTCATGAAATCATCCTCCCGGAGGAGGAGGCAGCCGTGGAGGCGCCTCTGCAGGAGACCTATAAGGCAGAGCCCGTGGAGACGGCTGAAAAGGAGCCGGAATTCGATTTTGAGAAGATACCCATCCGGGGCATCCACCAGGTGATTGTGAATGAGGAGCCGGAGGCGGAAGAGGAGTACATACAGAAAAGCCGGACAGATAGGAACTCCTGGGAGCAGAATATTGCAAAAGAGGAGAGTTCAGGGGATCAAGGCGCGGCCGTGGAGGAAGAACCCCGGGAGGCTATGGCGGAGACACAGCTTTCCGATGACTGGAACAGAGCGGAAATAGAAGATTCAGTGAATATGGAATCAGAAGAGGAAACACAGACATCCATGGAGCAGGAAGCCGGCAGCAGGGCATCTTCACCGGCAGAAGAGAGCTCTGCTGCCGAATCGGTCCGGGAGGCAGAGCCGTCGGCGGTTTCGCCTGCTGGTTCTGGAACCGGACAGACTCCGGCGGCAAGACCGACAGCGGTTCTGGCTTCCGGCGCCGAAAACGGTCAGAATGGTCAGACGATGCCGGCACAGCCCAATGCCCCTGCCGCTCCGAAAGCGGCACCGAAGAAGTATATGCTCCCGCCTTTGTCTTTATTGCAGAAAGGCGCGGCAGCCACAGGAGATTCCGCCAGGGAACTCCGTGAGACGGCCATGCTTCTGCAGCAGACCCTTGGCACTTTTGGCGTAAAGGTGACCATTACGGATATCAGCCAGGGACCCAGCGTGACCCGCTACGAGCTGCAGCCGGAGCAGGGCGTGAAAGTCTCTAAAATCGTAGGCCTGTCGGATGATATCAAGATGCATCTGGCGGCGACGGATATCAGAATCGAGGCGCCCATCCCCGGCAAAGCCGCAATCGGAATCGAGGTGCCTAACAAGGAGACTATGGCGGTTGCACTGCGCGATCTCCTGGAAAGCAAGGAATTCAAGGACTTTCCCTCTAAAATCGCTTTTGCCGTGGGAAAAGATATCGCAGGACAGACAGTGGTGTCCGACATTGCCAAGATGCCCCATATGCTCATAGCAGGCGCCACCGGCTCCGGCAAGTCGGTGTGCATCAATACCCTGATCATCAGTATTCTGTACAAAGCGCGCCCGGATGAGGTGAAGCTGATTATGGTGGATCCCAAGGTGGTGGAGCTGAGCATCTACAACGGCATTCCCCATCTGCTGGTTCCCGTGGTGACGGATCCGAAGAAAGCGTCCGCAGCTCTCAGATGGGGCGTGGCGGAGATGGAGGACAGATACCGGAAATTCGCGGAATATAATGTAAGGGATCTGAAAGGATATAACAAAAAGGTGGAGGCCATGCGGGAAAAGGGTGCTGACGGTGCCCCGGGTGATGTAAGCGCGCCTGCCGTATTGCCGCAGATTGTCATCATCGTGGACGAGCTGGCGGATCTGATGATGGTGTGCCCGGGGGAGGTGGAAGAGTCCATATGCCGCCTGGCACAGCTTGCCCGGGCCTGCGGCATCCATCTTATCATCGCCACCCAGCGTCCCAGCGTGGATGTCATCACGGGACTGATTAAGGCGAATATGCCCAGCCGTGCGGCTTTTTCCGTGTCCAGCGGCGTAGATTCCCGCACTATCTTAGATATGGTGGGAGCCGAGAAACTTCTGGGAAAGGGCGACATGTTGTTCTATCCTCAGGGCTATGCAAAGCCTGCCAGAGTACAGGGGGCTTTCGTGTCGGATCAGGAAGTCTCCGATGTAGTAGATTTCTGGAAGAACCAGGTATTGGGCAATACCTACGCGGAGGATATCGAGGAGAGAATCGCCAATATGGGAAGTTCTGCCGGAGGCGATAAGGGCTCAGGCGGAAGCGATGTGGACGAATTGTTCGAGCGGGCAGGGCGGCTGATTATAGATAAGGACAAGGCATCCATAGGCATGCTCCAGAGGGCGCTGCAGATTGGTTTCAACAGGGCGGCCAGAATCATGGATCAGCTGTGCCAGTACGGCGTGGTAGGAGAGGAAGAGGGCACGAAGCCCAGAAAGATATTGATGAGTCCCGAGCAGTTCGATCAGATGCTGGAAGAGATAGCGTAGCCCAAGGCGGGGAGAGGAAAAGGAGAGAATGATGAAGACGGATTTGCAGATCGCACAGGAAGCAGTAATGGAACCGATTGGCAAGGTGGCGGAAAAACTGGGTATCCGGGAGGATGATTTGGAACTCTATGGAAAATATAAGGCAAAGCTTTCGGACGGATATCTGAAGAGTCTGCGGGATAAGCCGGACGGAAAGCTGATTCTGGTGACGGCCATCAATCCCACTCCGGCCGGAGAGGGCAAGACCACTACCAGCGTAGGTCTGGGGCAGGCTTTTGGAAAGCTTGGGAAAAAGGCGGTGGTGGCGCTTCGGGAGCCCTCTCTTGGACCGTGCTTCGGAATCAAGGGCGGCGCCGCGGGGGGCGGATATGCGCAGGTAGTGCCCATGGAGGAGCTGAATCTTCATTTTACGGGAGATTTTCACGCAATCACTTCCGCCAACAACCTGCTGGCGGCCCTTTTGGACAACCATATCCAGCAGGGAAATGAGCTTCAGATCGACAGCAGACAGATTATCTGGAAACGCTGTATGGATATGAATGACCGGGTGCTGCGGAATATCGTGGTGGGCCTTGGCAGCAAAGCGGACGGTTTCGTGCGCGAAGACCATTTCGTCATCACTGTGGCCAGCGAAATCATGGCGATTCTGTGCCTGGCCGAGGATATGAAGGATTTGAAAGAGAGGCTGTCAAGAATCATCGTGGCCTATAACTACGCGGGACAGCCTGTGACGGCGGGAGACCTGCAGGCGGTGGGATCCATGGCGGCGCTTCTGAAAGATGCCATGAAACCGAATCTGATTCAGACGCTGGAGCATACGCCGGTGCTGGTCCACGGCGGGCCTTTTGCCAATATCGCCCATGGCTGTAATTCCGTCAGGGCCACCAAGGCGGCCATGAAGATGGCGGATTACTGTATCACGGAAGCGGGATTCGGAGCGGACTTGGGGGCGGAGAAATTTTTTGATATCAAATGCCGCATCGGGGATTTGAAGCCGGATGCTGTAGTGCTTGTTGCAACCATCCGCGCTTTGAAGTATAATGGTGGTAGGAAAAAGGATGATTTGGGTGCGGAGGATTTGGAGGCGCTGGCAAAGGGTATCGAAAATCTGGAGAAACACATCGAGAATCTTCAGAAATATGGCGTGCCGGTGGTGGTGACGCTGAATTCCTTTGTGACCGACACAGAAGCGGAAATCGGGTTCGTGAGAGCTTTCTGTGAGGAACGTCGATGTGAGTTCGCCCTGTCCGAGGTGTGGGCAAAGGGCGGCGAGGGCGGTATCAGGCTGGCGGAGAAAGTACTGAAGACGCTGGAGGCGGGGCAAAACGCTTTCCGCCTGCTCTACGAGGATGATCTGTCTCTGGAGGACAAGATTCGGACCGTGGCGAAAGAAATCTATGGTGCAGGCAGCGTCAGCTTTTCCGCGGCGGCAGCGAGGCAGCTGCAGAAGCTGACAGAGCTTGGATTCGGACAGCTGCCTGTGTGCATGGCAAAGAATCAGTATTCCCTTTCGGATAATCCGAAGCTCCTGGGCCGTCCCAGAGATTTTGAGATGACTGTGAGGGAAGTGTATGTATCAGCGGGAGCGGGATTTGTAGTGGCATTGACAGGAGATGTGATGACCATGCCCGGATTATCCAAAAGACCCTCTGCCTTTGGAATCGATGTCAATGAAGACGGCGTAATCACCGGGTTGTTCTGAATCGAGGTAGGTCGGATATGAAATGTCCTAATTGTGGAGAGGAAATGGCTGAGGGAAAGCTATACTGCGAGCATTGCGGTGAAGACATCCACATCGTACCTGATTTTGAACCGGAGCTGGAGCAGACTATCCAGGATATCCTGGAGGAGATGCATGAGGATATGACAGGGGAGGTAAAGAAAAAGCCGGAGGAGCCTGGGCATCCGGAGGAAGAGGAGAGCCAGCAGGAGCCGGTGCGGAAGAAAAAAATCTGGCCCAGGGTGCTGCTGGTACTGCTGTTTCTGTTTTTCCTGGCTGCCGGAGGCGCCGCCTGGTATGTGTACAGCTCTTATTCCGGGGAGTATCAGCTGAGCAGAGCTCAGCAATACGTGGAGCTGGGAAAGTACGATGAGGCCATTGCCTGTTATAATCGTGCGGTGGAACTGGACGGCACGAATGTGGAACTGCTTTTCGAACTGGCAGACATTTATCTGCTGAAAAACAATAAAGTTGAGTATGAATATCTTTTGAGGGAAATCATCAGAAATAAGAATGCCTCATCGGAGCAGCTGGAAGGGGCATACGGAAAACTGATTGCCATATATCGGGAAAGGGAGGACTATCAGACCATCAATGAGCTGCTTCTGGCCAGTGATAACGCGAACCTGATTGCCGCTTATCCGAACTATATCGTGGATGTGCCGGAATTCAGCATAAACGGAGGATATTATACCAGTATCCAGCCGTTGAAGCTGACGGCCTCAGGCTCCGGCATAATCTATTATACCACGGATGGGAGTGAGCCTACGGAGGAAAGCACGCCTTATACCGCGCCCATCATACTGGAGAACGGCAATCATGTAGTGAAAGCGTGTTTCGTGAATGACAACGGGATTGTCAGCGATGTGGTCACGATGGAATATCATATCGAGTATAATGATATCATGCCTCCTGAAATCAGCGTGGTCAGCGGAGAGTATTCTTCCCCGATAATGATAGAGGTTCTGGACGATGATGAGGATGTGTATTACACGACGGACGGCAGCGAGCCTTCCTATTCATCTGCCTCTTATACAGGGCCGATTCCGATGCCTCTGGGCAGATCGACTTTTAAATTCGCGCGGATTGTGGACGGCGTCACAGGGACCATCGCGGAGCGTGACTACAATCTTGTCATGAATACGGACTACAGGCCGGAGAATGCGGTTGTTGCAATCGCGGAATACGCCATCGCCACAGGAAAGATTTTGGATATGAACGGACGCTTTGATGAGAGCGGGGATTCCTACAGATATGTATATCTGTATGTGGCGAACATCAATAAAGTGAGCGATTTCTATGTGATAGGGGAATATTACCAGACAGCTGACGGCAGTGCTACCAGAACAGGGAACAATTTCGCCGTGAATGCTTATACAGGGGAACTCTTTAAGCTTCAGCGGGATGATCGGGGCAGACTTGACCTGGTCAGACTTGATGTATTTGAATAAAAAGGATTCCTGAGGAAAGGAATGGAGAGGTGGATTATGTACAGGATTTTAATGAAGCGTGAACTGACCACGAACATTTATCTCATGGATGTGGAGGCGAAACGGGTGGCCAAGTCATGCCAGCCCGGACAGTTCGTTATCGTGCGTATGGACGCGGAGGGAGAGAGGATTCCGCTGACCATCTGCGACTATGACAGGGAGAAGGGGACTGTCACCATCGTGTTCCAGAGCGTAGGCGCTGAGACCCATCGGATGGTCAGCCTGGAGGAAGGCGACTCCTTCCATGATTTCGTGGGACCGCTGGGATGTCCCTCAGAACTGGTGAAGGAGACGCCGGAGGAGCTGAGGAAGAAAAGAATCCTCTTCGTGGCCGGAGGCGTGGGCGCTGCGCCGGTATACCCCCAGGTGAAATGGCTCCATGAGCGGGGCGTGGCCGCGGACGTGATCGTGGGCAGCAAGACGAAGGATCTGCTGATTCTGGAGAAGGAGATGGAGGCAGTAGCGGGGAACCTGTACATAACCACGGACGACGGCTCCTATGGCCGCAGCGGCATGGTGACCCAGACCATCAAAGACCTGGTGGCAGAGGGGAAGGAATACGATGTGTGCATTGCCATCGGCCCCATGATTATGATGAAGTTCGTATGCCTGCTGACGAAAGAGCTGAATATCCCTACCGTGGTCAGCCTGAATCCCATCATGGTGGACGGCACGGGGATGTGCGGGGCCTGCCGTGTGACTGTGGACGGAAAAGTGAAGTTCGCCTGTGTGGACGGGCCGGAATTCGACGGGCATGCAGTGAACTTCGATGAGGCCATGAGACGCCAGACCCTCTACAAGACCGAGGAGGGCAGAGCTATGCTGCAGCTCCAGGAGGGGGACACCCACCACGGCGGCTGCGGGAACTGCTAAAAGCGAAAAGAAATCTAAGCTTTGCGTTGCAGGATTGGAGCGGGAGAATAGATGAGAAAATGGATTGAGGAGGACTGGGAGTTTACCGTGACGGTGACGGAAGGGCGGGCTGAACAGTGCAGACTGGGGTTTGAGAGAAATGACCGCTTTCGCTGCGGATATGGGACACCCTCCGGGTTCTGCCCCAAGACAATGCCCGTCTTGTATACATTGTGTGAAATCATCCGGTGCGGCGGAAGCTTTAAAGCCAGAGGCTCAGATAAGGATTACGAGATAGAGTTTGGATGTGCGGACGGCCCGGTGCGGTTTCGGCTGTCGGCCAGAAAGCGGGATACCTGAAGGAAATGCAGGATTTTGGACGCTTCCGACATGCAGGAGCATGGAAGGTAAGGACGCAGAGTATAAAAATATGGAGGAGTGAGAATAAATGGACGTTTTGACGAAAATCCCGGTCAGGGAGCAGGACGCGAAGGAGCGCGCCGCCAATTTTGAAGAAGTATGTCTGGGATATAATAAGGAGGAGGCCCAGGCGGAGGCTGCCAGATGCATCAACTGCAAGAACGCGCAGTGCGTCAAGGGATGTCCTGTGGCCATTGACATCCCCGCCTTTATTGAAAAAGTGAAAGAGGGGAATATCGCGGAAGCCTATCAAATCATCAGCAAGGCCAGCGCCCTTCCGGCGGTCTGCGGCCGCGTGTGCCCTCAGGAGACCCAGTGCGAGGGGAAATGCATCCGGGGCATCAAGGGCGACCCTATCTCCATCGGCAAGCTGGAGCGCTTCGTGGCCGACTGGGCCAGGGAGAACGGCATCAAGCCGGACGTGACGGCGGAGAAGAAGGGGAAGAGCGTGGCGGTCATCGGCTCCGGTCCTGCAGGCCTGACCTGCGCCGGGGACCTGGCGAAGATGGGCTATGACGTGACGATCTTCGAGGCGCTGCACGAGCCCGGCGGCGTATTGGTATACGGCATCCCGGAGTTCCGTCTGCCCAAGACAGCCGTAGTGGCGGAGGAGATTGAGAACGTGAAGGCCCTGGGCGTGAAGATAGAGACCAATGTGGTGGTGGGCAAGTCCGTCACCATCGACGAGCTGATTCAGGAGGAAGGGTTCGAGGCCGTATTCATCGGTTCCGGCGCGGGCCTGCCCAAGTTCATGGGAATCCCCGGGGAGAACTCCAACGGCGTGTTCTCCGCCAACGAGTACCTGACCAGGAGCAACCTGATGAAGGCCTTTGACAGGAATTCCGCCACTCCCATCATGCACAGCAAAAAGGTGGCCGTGGTAGGCGGCGGCAATGTGGCCATGGATGCTGCCAGGACGGCTCTGCGCCTGGGGGCGGAGGTGCATATCGTTTACCGCCGCAGCGAGGAGGAGCTCCCCGCCAGGGTGGAGGAAGTCCATCATGCCAAGGAGGAGGGCATCATCTTTGATTTGCTGACCAATCCCACGGAGATCCTTGCGGACGAGAAGGGCTGGGTCACGGGCATGAAATGCATCCGGATGGAGCTGGGCGAGCCGGACGCCTCCGGGCGCAGGCGTCCTGTGGAGATTCCGGATTCCGAGTTCACCATGGAGCTGGATACGGTAATCATGTCCCTGGGGACTTCCCCGAATCCGCTGATTTCTTCCACAACGGAAGGGTTGGAGACCAATAAGTGGAAGTGCATCGTGGCGGAGGAGTCCAACGGCCAGACTACCAAGGAAGGTGTCTACGCGGGCGGAGATGCCGTCACGGGCGCGGCTACGGTAATACTGGCTATGGGCGCCGGTAAGGCTGCGGCTAAGGGAATAGACGAATACCTGAGCGGCAAGTGACTCCCGGCAGCCATGAGCTGCCGCGGGGCAGCCGCTAAGAAGAGAGCAAAATAGTCATTCGAAAAATGACGCAGGATGACATTGCCGCATATGCAGATTCTGCAGCAAATCATCAGGGGCGTATTTGCCCGCGAAAAAGTATGGTGGAACGACAGTGAAATCTTTGTTGAAAAGGCTGTGCAGGGATAACGCTGTCTACCTATAAATGCGCTGCTGCGTCTGCTTTTTATCGAAAAAACGGATTCTCGGATTGCGGGCATGTTCCGTTCATGGCAAAGGAAATGGGTTGACACCATGGTTATAGCTTAACCGGGTGATATTGGTGACAGGAGGACAATGTATGGTCAGGCATATCGTATTGTGGAATTTCGTGGAAGGGCTTTCCGATGCGGAGAAGGAGAAGGCGGGGGAAAAGATGAAAAACCTGCTGGAGCCAATCAGGGAGCTTGTGCCCGGCGCGGTGGAAATCCAGGTGGTTCACAACCAGCTGGCATCCAGCAATCGTGACATAGCGCTGATTTCTGCTTTTGAGACAGTGGAGGCTCTGGCCGCGTATCAGAATCATCCGGCCCATGTGGAAGCCGGAAAATATGTGCGGAGTGTGACCTGCAACAGGGCCTGCATGGATTATGAATTTTAAAGGATAAACAATATTACGTTCAACCGAATATATCACGCCACATTGATTCAGGCTAAATGCCCTGCAGCTGACGGCAGGGCAAAGTTACCAGCGAGGCATGAGAGGGGATCCGATACATTGCCCGCAGGATGAAGAAAGCAGGTATGAGATATGCCATGGTGTCCGAAATGCAAAAGCGAGTATAGGGAAGGCTTCACAATCTGTGCCGACTGCGGCAGCGAGCTTGTGGATGAGGAGCGATTTGCTCAGATGGAGATGGAAGAGCGGCTGGCGGCAGAGCATGCCAGGATGCTTTCCTTTGAAGAGATGGCTTTTTCTGAGCCGGAGGAAGATAACGCCGAAGAGGAGATCCGGGAAGCGCCTGGCCCTTCGGAGCCGGAGGCGGCCCCGGAGGAAGCGGCATCCACAGAGCCGGAAGAACCGCGGGAGCCGGTGGCCGCAGCACCAAAAGCTGCTGCGGCACAGAAGAGCTATGGCAGCGCCCTTTATCAGGACAGTACGGAAAGGGCCAGTGAGAACCGTTCATCGGGCTGGATATTGCTGGCCATGGGAACTGCGGGCATTGTGGCCACAGTGCTTGGAGTTGCGGGCGTGATTCCCCTGAGAATCGGCAATCCATATCTGTTCTACGGCGTGATGGCGGCAGTGTTCCTTTTGTTCATCGTGGCGGGTGTGGTTTCCATGAAGAATGCGAAGATTTTTGACAAAAAGGCAGAGTCCGAGAATTCCCTGCGGAACACCATGCTTGCGTGGAGCCGGGAGAATCTGCGCGCGCAGGAGCTGGACGGCGAAATCGGCATGGCCGGGGACGAGTCGGAGGAGGCCCTGTATTTCAAGCGCTTCGAGTGCATCAAGGCAAAACTGAACTATCAGTTCGTGAATCTGGATCAGAGCTTTCTGGAGAAATTCATCGATGATTCCGTATATGACATGGTTTATGAAAGGAAAGAAGAATCGGTTTGAAAATAAGCATCGCATGTGTGGGCAAGGTAAAGGAAAAGTTTTACAGGGACGCTGTGTCGGAGTATGAGAAACGGCTGAGCAGATACTGTAAGGTGGAATTCCTGGAAGTGGCCGACGAGAAGACTCCTGATGGGGCCAGCGCGGCCTTAGAGGAGCAAATCATGGAAAAAGAGGCAGGGCGCCTCCTGGAGAAAATCCGGGAGGGCGCCTTTGTCTGTACTTTGGAGATTGGAGGGAGGCGCCTGACCTCCGAGGGCTTTGCCCGGTGGATGGAGGGGCTTACGGTAAAGGGAAAAAGCCATATCGTGTTCATCATCGGGGGTTCCCTGGGGCTGCATGAGTCCGTGCGTAAGCGCGCGGATATGGCGCTGAGCTTTTCGGACATGACATTCCCCCACCAGCTTATGCGGGTAGTCCTTGTGGAGCAGATTTACCGGGCGTTCCGCATCATACATGGGGAACCATATCATAAGTAAGGGCGAAAGGGCAGACGATTGTAGGAGACAGAACAGAAATAAAATGTGTTTTTTAGAATGCTTTAGGTATGTTATGGATAAGAGTAAACAAAGTGTAAAAATATAGAAGATATATCAAGAAGACAACTATATGAGGAAAATATATGATGTATATCAGGAAAGCAAAACGAACAGACGCAAATGATTTGAAGGTTTTGTATTTTAGATACTTAACCCAGTATCCACCTAAGGAAGAACAGGATTTGAGTTTATGGCAATATCTTATTGATAAGTTTGAGAAAGATGAAAGTATGTATTTACTGGTGGCAGAAGAAGACGGAAAAGTTGTTTCTTCCGTACAAATGGCGATTATTGAGAACTTAACACATAATGTCAGACCTTTCGCAGTTATTGAAAATGTTGTGACGCATGCCGATTACAGGAATAAGGGATATGCATCGGCATTGCTGGGTAAAGCATCAGAAATAGCCAGGGAACGCAGATGCTATAAAGTTTTTCTGGAAACCGGTTCAAATAAAGAAAGTACATTAAATTTTTACAAAAAGAACGGGTTTGAAATAGATAAAAAGCATTCCTGTTTAAAAAGACTGTAGGTTTGCAAGTTTTTGGTGTCTGGCACGAGCCCCTGATTATGTACATTTTTAAAAGAGGTAGGTGTGAAAAGAGTTCGGCTTACATTTTTTGGGATGGAAGAGATGACCGATAAATATGTTGGGCGAAAGGGTGCATTTCAAGAATAATAGAATGTTTGAGAGTAGAATTATTATGTACTTTAGGAAATGATTCGGTTATAGATCAAAAGATTGGTCTGTTTGATGATTTGCTAGAAATATAGAAAAGGCAAGGAGGGAGACATAATGATTAAACCAAGACATCTTGAAAAGATTTATTATCCGACCGATGATGAAGGAATTGAGGGTGAAATAGTCTGTGAGTGCGGGGGTAGAGCATTTAAAATCCGATGCTTCGGCGAGTTTTATGATAAAAATAAAATGGCAATCAATGAATATGAGAACAAATATGGGCAGGCAGTGAGGGCAGTTTGCGCGAATTGTGGAACAGACTATCTGTTGTATGATTTTGCATTGCATGGTTATGATGGGTTAATATGCGAAGAAGGAATTGCTGTTTCTGATGAAGTGCTTGAGGAGTTTATAACAGAAACAGATAATTTATTTGAGATAAAAATATTTCTCGAATATGATGATGAAGATCAATTTCTTGAAGAAGTTGTGAATGATGAATATTTACAAAAAGACTTTAATTTTACAATGGCTGATAGAGCAAGTATTTGGAGTTGGGTTGTTATTGAACTTAAAGGTATTCAATCGGGAATAGTTTACAAAGATTTTGTAAATCAAGAATTGGCGTAATAATTGTAAGAGTTGAAAGGAAGACGACAGGATGAAGGCGATTATAACAGATTTAGGCCGGACTTTGCTGCACGCAGATAAATCTCTGTCGGAGTATAGCAACATTGAAAAAGTGCCGTGACAGGGGAATCCTTCTAATGGCAGCAACCGCAAGACCGGAACGGGCTATATTAGCCTATCAGGAACAGTCATAACAATGGCCTTAATCAGGCGCTGGTGGAGTGAGGAAATCTGTCCAGCAAGAGCAGGGAATCCCCAAAAGTAAGGGCGGCATGATGGTATTGGAAGATTTCTTGTTTGGAAAGGTTATGCAGAATCCAGAGCTGTGCAAAGAATTACTACAGCGGATTCTTCCGGGCTTGAAGATTGACCGCATAGAATATCCGGAATTACAGAAAAGTATCAATGTAGATATGGATGCCCACAGTGTCAGACTGGATGTGTATGTAAAGGACGACAGGGAGACTGTTTACGATATAGAAATGCAAGTCAGTGATACAAAGGAACTGCCTAAGAGAAGCAGATTTATCAAGGAATGATAGACATTCAGCTTGTTGATGCAGGACAGCATTATAAAAAGCTGAACAAAAGTTACATCATTTTTATCTGTCCGTTTGATTTATACGGGAAAGGGCGGCATATCTATACCTTTGAAAATATCTGTAAGGAAGACAACAGTATTTCCATGGGAGACGAAGCGGTAAAGATATTTCTGAATACAGACGGAACAATGGATGATGTCAGCAGGGAATTAAAAGCATTTCTGGATTATGTGGCAGGTCAGAAGCCGGAGGATTCCTATGTGGAGAAATTGGAAGAAGCTGTACAGGAAGCCAAGAAAAACAGGGAATGGAGGCATGAGTATATGACGTTATTGATGAGAGACCAGGAGAACGTGGAAAAGGGCAAGGAGTATGGCGAAGAGCTGATGCTTTCTTTAATACAAAAACTGCTGGCAGATAAACGTTTTACTGAAATAGAAAGAATGAAAGATGATAAAGATTATCGCCTGATATTATACAGAGAATATCACATTATTTGAAAGCAGGAACATGACAAGGCAGAGCATTTACAAGTGTTCTGACTTGTTTGACAGAATAATATAGGACTACTTTTCGCACTTAGATATGTTATGGAGAGCCATATCATAAGTAAGGGCGAAATTATATGGAAACCCAGGAAATATGAAAGATACGATTTAACAGAAAATGGGATGTGAATAAAACCTTGGAGGAGAATATGGAAGTGTCAATCAGAAAATATAGAGCCTTTTTATGAGGGTTGGATATATGGGCATTTATAAGAGATAAATTCGAGAGGACAGGGCTTATTGTAATTATCCTAAAGGCTGTGTACTGTTTGGAAAGGTTAGCAGAATCCGGAGCTGTGCAAAGAATTACCACAGAGGATTCTACCGGACTTGAAGATTGACCGTATAGAGTATCCGGAATTACAGAAAAGTATCAACGTGGATATGGATGCCCATAGTGTTATATACCGGATGAGTAATCCGGTAAAATTTCCTTTTGCGTGAGGCTTTATGAGAATTAAAAAAATTTTATGGTTAATAACAATAGTTCTTTTAGCGACATCTTGCAATATATCCAATCATAATGAAAGCGCTATAGATGAAAACGTTTTAGATGAGAATGCGACTCAATTTGAAATATTGTATGAGGAAGACTTGGAAGAACAGTTAAAAAGGTTAGTTCAAGAGAAAACAGAGCAACCTGTTTTTGCATTTTATGACTATATTGGCTCGAAGGAAGAAGATTCTTATGCATATATATTTACCGGTGAGATGGTAGAGGAGTTTGGAGACACTATGTTTCAAGGTGCATTATGGTATGCGAATGGAGAAGACAGTATTTTATTAATGGATGAGATTGAAACATCCGCGTTTGAGCCGATAATTATCGAAGAGAATAATCATCTGCTGTTAAATGTCGGTTCCAATTTACAGGAATCTGCCAAATCTTATATTTGGGCAGTAAATGATCATAAGCCTCAATTGGTTTTTGAGGCTTCCGGTTCATGTTTTATTGATAATGGATTATTGGCATCAGTCAAGTCTTTCATTAGTAATAGTGCAGGGGGCAGGATATGGCAGAGGTATTATTTATATTGGGATCATAATAAACAGAGATACCAATACTATGATGTAAAGGAAATAACGGAAGAAGAATTTCTTTCATATGAAAATGCACAGACTGCCAGAGACGAGGTAGAAATTGCCATAAAAGAAGATATTAAACAAAGTTTACATAGAGCCGATTTGAATGTCGGAAGTCATTTTGATTATAATTATTTCAAATGTGGTAATGGAATCATATATGTAAATTACATTATAACTACTGATTCAGACATTTTATACTATTATTCTATACTTATGGAACGGAATGGAACCGTTGTTTTGGATGAACGGCAGCATTATGATTTGTATGAAAAGGGATATATGCATCAGCGTGATGAATATGACTGGTAAATAGAAGATATATCAAGAGAACAACGATATGAGGAAAGTATATGATGTATATCAGGAAAGCAAAACGAACAGACGCAAATGATTTGAAGAGATGGCTGATAAATATGTTGGGCTTTGTAAATCAAGAATTAGCGTAAAAATTGTAAGAGTTGAAAGGAAGACGACAGGATGAAGGCGATTATAACAGATTTAGACCGGACTTTGCTGCACACAGATAAATCTCTGTCGGAGTATACATGCGCAACATTGAAAAAGTGCCGTGACAGGGGAATCCTTCTAATGGCAGCAACCGCAAGACCGGAACGGGCTATATTAGCCTATCAGGAACAGATTGGGTTTCAGGCAATAACAACATTAAACGGAGCGAGGATTATTTTACCGCATTGTGTGATTGAGAATGGAATTATCCCATCCAGTGCAGAAGCCATTTTGAGAAAGGTAATTATGATACCTGGTCTAATCCTGTCTTTGGAAACGGGAAACGGTATTTTTTCGAATACTCCAATTCCGGAGTGGGATGCAATGGTTTTTCCAGGGTTTCCTGCTTTACCTACAGAGGGTATTATATATAAGCTTTTGCTGACTGGCAAAGAAAAAGAGATACGGATGAAGGTGGAAAAGGCTTTAACGGAAGATACTTACATGACAGTGGCAGATGGTGAGTTAATACAGATTATGAGTACTGCATCTACAAAGTGGAACGGAATCAAGGCTATGCTGGATTCGTTTGGGGTCGCTCAAAGTGATGCGATATATTTCGGAGATGATAATGATGATATTGAGTCCATAAAGAATTGCGGTGTGGGCATCGCTGTCTCCAATGCCATCAGAGAGGTACTTGATGTGGCAGATTTTGTAACGGAAAGTAACGATATGGACGGTGTGGCTCATTACATAGAAACAAAATTGTTATGATCAGAACGGCCTGTGCTTCCTCATCAAAAGTTGCCTTTTTTATTGTAATTTGCCAGAAGGCTGTGCATAATGGAACCAAAGAAGAGCGTGCCAATCATTATCAGATTCGCCTGCGTGTCGGCTGCAGCATGCCCTTTGTGCACCCGGAGCTGCTTCAGGAAACCTGAGGGTTCTGGAAGATTCTGCAGGCAACAGCTATACCGATTTCAGAGTGAAGCGGATGTAGTCAGCCATTGCCGTCTCGTTTTGGTAATTATTGTATTAGCTTCAAGATTCAAGAAGAATATCCGGCGCTTATTTGCTATAATAAGCGATGGAATAAAATCCTAATTTTGAGATAAGAGGATGGAGGGATGAATGGATGAACGGAAAGGAAGTTAGAGTAGGCGCCTGCCTGCTTGTTGGCGATATTGATAGGATGGTGCGATTTTACAGAGATATCCTTGGATTTAACACCGATTGGGGTAGTGGGAATTTTGCTGAGTTTGAAACAGCAAGTGGAAGAACCACTCTGTTTATGTACAGTCGTGAGGAGTTTGCTAAAGCAATTGGTCAGGCATATGTTCCGCCGAAAGGCATAAATCAAACTTTTGAAATTGCTTTGTGGTTACCTAAGTTTTCGGATGTAGATGAAGAATATGAACGTCTTTCAAAATTAAACGTTCAATTTCCTTGTGGCGCACCGATCACTTTCGATTTTGGTGTTCGCAATTTCTATGTTGCTGACCCGGAAGGCAATCTTCTGGAAATAGGAAGTATGAATGCTGATTTATAAGCCACTTCCCAATGGGGACACAAATTATCTTGCTTTGGAATTGTTGTGGAGAATATCCAGAAGCACTATATCGAAAATGCGGTTTTTACGGAAATGATGTGTGGCACATCTTGAGAGAGCGTGGGCAAACCGCTTTTGCAGAGTGAAAAGAGTCTCAGTAAAAAGGCTGAAAGATAAAAAAGGGTGGTTTGTCAGCATGGAATATGATAAAATATGAGCAAGGAGCAGGAGGTGAGGCCATGAATATAAATACTACCATAGCGAAGAATATTTGTGTGGCAGATGAGAAAGCAGGTTATGATGCGGCTTGCAAGCGGCTGCTTTCGGAAAAGATTATATTAGCATGGATAATGAAGAACTGCCTGGAAGAATACCGAGACTGTAATGTGGATGAGATTGCAGAGAAATATATTGAGGGTACGCTGCAGGTAGGTGAAGCGGCAGTTGCACCGGATGTATCCAATCGTATTTCTATGATACAGGGAGCTGGAAATGAAGATATTTCTATGACAGAAGGGACAGTTACCTATGATATCCGGTTTCTTGCAACAGCTCCTGTATCCGGGGAATCTATTACTGCAGCCGGATGATTTCCGCCCAATATGGAACAGAATTTACAAATTCCCATTATGAGAATATCAAGAAAGTATACAGCATATGGATTTGTATGAATCCGCCAAAGAACCGTGAGAACAGCATTACCCGTTATTACATTACGGAAGAAAATCTGGTGGGAAGTGTAAAGGAAAGAAAAGCAGATTATGATTTGATGGCGGCTGTTATGATTTGTCTTGGGAAAGAGGGAGATTCGGGTAAGGATTTATTAAAACTGTTGAATGTGCTTCTGTCCACAGAAACGGGGTCACAGGATAAGTGCCAGATATTAGAGGAAGATTTTCATATCAGAATGACTCAAGAGTTGGAAAGTGAGGTGTCACTTATGTGTAATTTAAGTAAGGGCGTGGAAGAGAAAGGGATTGAGAAGGGAAGACAAGAGGGAAGACAGGAAGGAATAATAGCTATGGTATCAGCTTTAAAGGATTTACAAATTGCAGATAGTATTATTCTGAATAAAATCCAGGAGAAGTTTCATTTGGCGGAAGAAACAGCTAAAAGGTATTTGTAGGTATTATGGGCAGAGCATACAATGTGTTCAGCCTTATTTGTTAGAATCAAATTTGACGAATTTACGCACTTAGGTACTTTATGGAGAACCATATCATAAGTAAATGCGAAATTTTGTAGAGGTTCAGGAAATATATGAAAGGTAAGACCTAAATAGGAAAAAGGTGAATAGAACTTTGGAGGTAAATATGGATATATTGGCCAGTAACCGAAGTAACGGCAGCAATGCTGGAAAAGCCGATTAATTTACAAGAATAGAAGATAGAGAAATTGTTCAGGATTTATTTGAAAACAGGAACATGACAGGACAGGGCATTTACAAATGTTCTGAAATGCCGGGGAGGTCATAAGAGAGATGTTGCTAGAGACAAAAAGACTAATCATAAGAAGTATATTGCCGACTGATGAAAAAGCATTCATTGATATGGCATCGGACGGCAGCTTGTGGGAAATTTATGGGGATTGCAGCCAATGTCATGAATGGATGAAGGAATTCATAAGCGAGGCAATCAGGCTGGAGGCGGAAGACAATCCATACCATGACTATCTGGCTTTTGCAATAGAGGATAGGGCAAGCCGTTTGGTAGTTGGTTCTGTGGGAAGTTCGTATTATGAGGACTTTATGGAAGTGGGTGTTACTTATTTTATCGGCGCCGATTATCGTGGAAATGGATACGCCGTGGAGGCTTTGCAATGTTTCACAGAATATTTGTTTTCGAGATATCATCTCAAGAAATTGGTTGCTACAGCCAGTGTCAACAATATTGCCTCCTGCAAGACTTTGGAAAAAGCAGGCTTTTCTGTAATTGAAACCAGGATGTATCAGGATTTATATGATGAATGTAAAAACATGAGCAACATTTATGAACTGGTGGGAGATGCAAGAAAATAGGCATAAGGGAAACGCGGATGGTATGAAAAGCGACATCAAGGGGGGAGTGGAATGCGTCCGCGGGAATCGCCTGCACGGAAGGAAGCCTGATGACCATGGCCATAGGAGAAACAATCCGCGGCGATGTGCAGATGAAAGAAGTGCGCATACAGCCCTATGAGATTCAGGTAGTGATAGAGGAGCCGAAAGGGGTCTCCCTGACAGGGGAGGCCGTGTTCATAGAAGTGTTCGACGACCAGGGGAGACGTCTTTCGCCGGCATCCCAGAACCTCAACAGATCCGTGGAAGATGGGGAGATTTATTAGGAGATATGGATGTTCGAAAGGCCCACAGATGCCAAAAGGTGACCGTCTTCGCGGTAGATGAAATAAAATGGCTGGATGAGTGGAAAGGATATCTATCCATTGTTCTGTATCAAATAATACAGCGAAAAGGGGCTCCGGGGACGAATCCTGGAAAATAGAGTGGCCTGTTGGAATCGAATATGGTAAAATAGAGAGATGGAAAGAAAAAGCATATCAAACACAAATCTGCAGTAGCGGACGAGGAGGTATCAAAATGAGCGAGAACAGCAAATTGCCTGGCGGCAGCACGGACAGCGCCAGCTGCTTCTGCAGAGAAAGCGTCCTGGAAGACGGCTTTCACATAGAGGAGTGCCGCGCCGCCGCGGAGAGCGGCGACCCCGGCGCCCAGGGCGTATTGGGCGACTGCTATCAGTATGGCTGGCATGTGAAAAAGGACTACATAACTGCCGTTGCCTGGTATGAGAAAGCGGCAGCCCAGGGGAATCCTGCCGCGCAGCGCAGCCTGGGCTGGTGCTGGAGCCAGGGGAAGGGCGTGGGGCCAAGCCAGGAGAAGGCCATATACTGGTACACGAAAGCCGCGGAAGGCGGCGATGCGGACGCACAGCACAATCTGGGAGTCTGCTATGACCACGGACAAGGGGTAGAGCGTGACCGGACAAAGGCCTGCGAGCTGTACAGGAAAGCGGCACAGCAGGGGCATGAGTGGGCCCAGTATAACCTGGGGGTCTTCTATATGTATGGATACGGCGGCCTGGAGCAGGACTGTGAGAAAGCGGCGGAATGGTACGCTAAGTCTGCCGAGCAGGGATTCTCCGACGCCCAGTGCGGCCTGGGAGCCTGCTATTATGAGGGGAGGGGCGTTCCGCAGGACTTCGGGAAGGCTGTGGAATGGTTCTGGAAAGCTGAGACACAGAAAAATCCGCAGGCGCTGAATTATCTGGGCATCTGTTTCGAAAAAGGGAATGGCGTGTGTCAGGACTGGGAAATGGCTATTGATTTCTATACCCGGGCAGCGGAGAAAGGCTATCGTTACGCCCAGTATAACCTGGCCCTGTGCTATTACCATGGGGGCGGCGTGAAACAGAATTACAGAAAAGCGTTTATATGGTTCCAAAAATCCGGACAGCAGGGCCTTGCCTCGGCCCAGTACCAGCTGGGGATCTGCTATGAGGAAGGAAAGGGTGTGGAACAGGATGAACGCAAGGCGGCGGAATGGTATCTAAAGGCGGCGGAGCAGGGGGACGCCGATGGAGAGTATGCTATAGGCCTGTGCTATGATTTTGGCACAGGGGTGGAGCAGGACAGCGCCCGGGCGTTCGCCTGGTATGAGAAAGCCGCCCTGCAGGGCCATGCGTACGCCCAGTGCAACCTTGCGTTCTGCTATAAGGACGGGGAAGGCGCGGAGCAGGACTACGGCAGGGCCGCAGAATGGTACCGGAAAGCGGCGGAGCAGGGACATGCCGGCGCCCAGACCAATCTGGCCTGGTGCTACGAAAAGGGGAAAGGCGTGGAGCAGAGCGATTCCCTGGCAGCGCTGTGGTGCCGGAAAGCCGCGGAACAGGGGAACTCCCAGGCCCAGTACAACCTTGCCATCTATTATGAGCGGGGGACGGGAGTGGAGCAGGACGATGCCCGGGCCGCCCTGTGGTATGGGAAAGCGGCGGAGCAGGGCCATGTGGCTGCCCAGTACGAGACGGCCTGCCGCTGCATCACCGGAAGAGGCGTGCCCCAGGATGATGCCCGGGCTCTGGAATGGTTCCGGAAAGCGGCGGAACAGGGCCATGGGGAGGCGCAGTATGAACTGGCGCTTTGCTTCCACTTCGGAAAAGGGGTGGAGCAGGACTGTGAGGAGGCTGTCAAATGGTATCAGGAGGCGGCCGCCCAGGGCCATGTGAAAGCCCGGTACAATCTGGCCTGCTGTTATAAAAAAGGAGAAGGCGTAGGCCAGGACTACGCTGCCGCCAGGGAATGGTTTGAAAAGGCGGCGGAGCAGGGATATGCCGATGCTCAGTATAACCTGGGGATTCTCTACAGATACGGAGAGGGCGTGGAACAGGACAGCGCCCAGGCGGCCGAGTGGTACCGGAAAGCGGCACAGCAGGGGCATGCGGACGCCCAGAACAACCTGGGCTTCCTGTACAAAAAAGGGGAGGGCGTAGAACAGGATGTCACCCAGGCCGTCAAATGGTACGTCCATGCCGCCGTGCAGGGACATACGGAGGCGCAGCTGAATCTGGGCATCGCCTATATCACGGGGACAGGTATAGTTCAGGATGATGCAAAAGCCGCCATGTGGTTCGCCCGGGCTGCCAGCCAGGGATCCGACGTGGCCCAGTACAATCTGGGGCTATGTTACGAGATTGGCAGGGGAGTGGAACAGGATACGGACGAGGCGGCGGAATGGTACGAAAGGGCCGCCGGGCAGGGGAACGGGAAAGCCCAGGCAGCGCTGGAGCGGCTTGGGTACTGACGGCGAATCATAGGAAAAGCAACAGGCACTACAGCCATAGCCGCGTGGCGGACTGCCCGGTGGAGATATTGGATTTTTTGAAAAAATACATGGAGAACATTGCAAAATACCAGGAGGAAGACGGGATGGCAATTGAAATTCCGGGCGAAAGCTGTGCGGGAACATCTGCTCTTAATCCAAAAGATAGGATAAAATATGCAAAACGCGCGTTGGAGGGCATTGCTTTAGGGGATTGTTTCGGACAAACCTTTTTTGTGCCTGACGAGATAGCCTGCAAAAGGATAAATAACAGGGAGATTTTGAATGAACCGTGGCATTTTACGGATGACACCGTGATGGCGATAGGGATTTACCGTATCCTGGAAAAGTATGGAAAAATAAATCAGGATGAATTAGCCAAGGTTTTTGCCTCGAATTATGCGCTAGACTGGCATCGGGGATATGGAGGAACGGCGCATTCCATTTTGCGCAATATCGGGGAAGGGAAAGATTGGCGGGAAGCAGCCGCAGAAGTGTTTGACGGAATGGGCTCTATGGGAAATGGCGGAGCAATGCGCGTTGCGCCCATAGGCGCTTATTTTGCGGATGATTTGGACAAAGTTCTATACTATGCCAGGGCATCTGCAGAAGTCACGCATGCGCATATTGAGGGAATTGCAGGTGCGATGGCGGCTGCCGTGGCATCGGCGTTGATCCTGAATAAAAAGCTGGGATGTTATTTCGGAGAAGGGGAAACTTTTGTACGTGATATCGCAGATAAATTGCCGGAATGCGATACCAAATATAAAATATTGACTGCGGCTTCGGTTCCGAGGGAAAGCAGCATAGATTTTGCGGTTTCTGTACTTGGAAACGGGATGATGCTGACGGCACAGGATACGGTTCCATTCTGTCTTTGGTGTGCGGCATATCATTATGATTCCATGGAGGAAGCATTGTGGACAGCCGTTTCCGCTTTGGGAGACAGGGACACGATATGTGCTATTGTGGGCGGGATGGTTTCTCTTTATGCAGATAAATTGCCGCAGCAATGGCTAAGTTACATGGAGCGTCCGGAAGACTCTCGGTTTTTCCCGCCAGAAAAGAATGGGTTTGTGCATCAAAACGAGGGCGGATGAAAATGAAAAAGGAAAGTTTTACATCGATATTGCTATTTGGCATGTTGTTTTTGGCAACGGGATGTGGAAGAAACGGCAAGGAACCGGAAGAATTGCTGGATGCGTTTCTTGCCGGTGAAATCCCGGCATTTTATGACGATAGCGGTGAAGCGTCCATAAATTTTGGCCAGCTGCCCATTGACGAGGAAGATTGGAACAGCTATTCTGTGGGAGAACGGATTGATTTGGACAATGACGGCGAGAATGAGCTGATTCTGGACGGCCCTTATGGAGGCATGTACATTGATGCAAGAGATGCGAAAGTATATGTATTAGCAGCCGGGGAGGGGATGGCAGGAGTTCTGTCCTACACTGAGTACGATAATGCCGTCTGGATTGTGCACAGTGATACTACCCATATGGGAAGGCGGATATATCGGCTGACGAGATATGATGGGGATGGCAATATAGCGGATGAATTTCAGCTGGGGGCAGAGTACTGGGATTCACCTGATGACAAATATGATGAAAACAGTGATTTTACCTATCGTGATGCGAAGATATCCATGGAAGAATATGAGACATTATTAAGTGAAATATTTAGTCGGTAATCGTGAAAAATCTGTATCCCCTGAGTTATTTGCATCTATTACTGCCGGCGGTTTGCGGAGCTGATTTATGAAGTGGGCCAAATGATTTACCGGCTCCGCATGCAGATTTACCTACTTGAATTTATATCCATTTAATAGTATATTTTTGGTAGGGCATTTTGCTTTCAAATAAAAATGATAGGAGGAATAAGTCAATTATGATTACCTGGAAAAATTTAGATACCATTTCCGCGTATCAGAAGCTGCAGGAGGCGGCTCCTGTAAATCTTGCGGAGGTGATGGCTGGGGAGAAAGGCGCGGACCGCGTGAAGAAATACAGCGTTCCCATGGCTGCGGGACTTGCGTTCAATTACGCCGCAAAGCAGGTGGATGACGAGATTCTGGAGGCCCTTGTGAAATTGGCGGAAGAGACGCAGCTTGCGGAGAAATTCGAGGCTCTCTACAATGGGGAGGTCATCAATACCGGAGAGAAGCGCAGGGTGCTCCACCATATGACCCGCGGACAGCTGGGCGGGGCTGTGGTGGCCGACGGCGTGGACAAGCGCAGCTTTTATGTGGATCAGCAGAAGAAAATCGCGGAACTGGCAGATAAGGTGCACAGCGGCGAGATTACCAATGGGGCAGGAGAGAAGTTCACTACTGTCGTACAGATTGGAATCGGCGGCAGCGACTTAGGCCCCCGGGCGATGTATCTGGCCCTGGAGAACTGGGCCAAGATGAACGGCACGTTCAAGATGGAAGCCAGATTCATCAGCAATGTGGATCCTGATGACGCCGCGGCCGTGCTGAATACGATTGACGTGGAACATTCCCTTTTTGTGCTGGTATCCAAATCCGGCACTACCCTGGAGACGCTGACCAATGAGTCTTTTGTTAAGGATGCGCTGAAGAATGCGGGGCTGGACGCCTCCAGGCATATGATTGCCGTTACCAGTGAGACCTCTCCGCTGGCAAAGAGCGACGATTATCTGGCAGCGTTCTTTATGGACGATTATATCGGAGGCAGATTCTCCTCCACATCCGGCGTGGGCGGCGCGGTATTGTCTCTGGCGTTCGGCCCTGAAGTATTTGCGCAGTTTTTGGACGGCGCGGCAGAGGAGGACAAGCTTGCGGCAAAGAGAGATGTGCTGTCGAATCCTGCCATGCTGGACGCTTTGATCGGGGTTTATGAGCGCAATGTCCTGGGATATCAGAATACAGCGGTACTGCCTTATTCCCAGGCCTTGAGCCGTTTTCCCGCGCATCTGCAGCAGATGGATATGGAATCCAACGGAAAGTCGGTGAACCGCTTCGGCGAGCCTGTGGATTATTCTACCGGGCCTGTGATTTTCGGCGAGCCGGGCACCAACGGACAGCATTCTTTCTATCAGCTGCTGCATCAGGGCACGGACATCATCCCGCTGCAGTTCGTGGGCTTTAAGAAGAATCAGATGGGCAGGGATGTGGTGATTCAGGACAGCACAAGCCAGCAGAAGCTCTGTGCGAATGTGGCGGCACAGATTGTGGCGTTTGCATGCGGCAAGGCTGACGAGAACCGCAACAAGAACTTTGAGGGCGGAAGGCCCTCCAGCATCATCATCGGCGAGCAGCTGACCCCGCAGGCGCTGGGCGCTCTTTTGTCCCATTTTGAGAATAAGGTCATGTATCAGGGCTTTGTATGGAACGTCAACAGCTTCGACCAGGAGGGCGTGCAGCTGGGTAAGGTCCTGGCGAAGAAAGTGCTTGCCCACGACACTGACGGCGCGCTGAAAGCATACAGTGATTTGCTGGATATTTAATACGAATGGGCCAATCGAATAAAGGCTTTACACTTTGGGCATAGATTGCTATAATGGTTATAGATGCTAATCAACAGCGTTTCTCAGAAAGAGGTGATTATATGCCATCAGGTATTGAGGTAACAAAGCAGGCCCTTGATGATTTCAAAAAGATTCAGGAATATATGTTATTGGCGAGAAAGGAAAATGCGACTGAGACATATGCAAAGCTTAAAAAAGAGTATCTGACAATAAAAGCATTGCTGAATGTATCAGGGGTGAACCTGACAGACATTGACGAAATCAAGGAATGACATTTCCCGCAACTGAATAGGGGTCACAGAACAAAGTGTAAAGTAAAAATCAGGGCTGCCCGGCAACGATGAAAGAAAAGCAATCGTTGCCGGGCAGTTTTTAAAAATATAGAGATAAGTGTAACCTTTTTTCTCCCGCATGCCTCTAACAGATGTAAACAAACATGTTTGGTACTTACAAAGCAAAGGCAGTGAAGACAATGGATTCTCTGGAAATCGGCCTGGTGAGGCAGGCACAGAAGGGAAATAGGGAAGCGATGGAACAGCTGTTCCTTATGGAAAAGGAATATCTGTACAAAATGGCTTTCCTGTACATGAAAAACAAGGAGGATAGTCTGGACCTGGTCCAGGAGTGCATCCTGCGCTGCATCGTATCGATAAAGGGCCTGAAGCAGCCGCAGTATTTCCGCACCTGGATGACCAGGATTCTAATCAACTGCGCTCACGAGGAGTGGGCCAGGCGAGGGAAGTATGACTGTGTGGAGGAAGAGGTATTTGCGGCAAGCGAACCGTTTCCCGGGGAAGAGAGGTTGGATTTGTATCAGGCAATCGACAGGTTGAATTTCCCATATCGGGATATCATTATCCAGCACTATTTTGCGGGGAATAAATTAAGCGAAATCGCGCAGATACTGAATATTCCCATAGGGACAGTGAAAGTGTACCATTCCCGGGCGAAGAGCAGATTAAAATGTATGTTGGAGGCATGAGTATGACGGAAAATAAGATTTGGGAAGAGATGGAGGTTCCACAGGAGCTTGACAGGATTATCCTGGAGGCGGTAGGAGAAGGGCACAGAAAGCTTGTGCAGAAAAGGAACAGAAAGCACCGGAGGGCAGCAGCCATATCCATGGCCACGGCAGCGGCCTGCTTCATAGCGGTGGCTATCGGATTTACCAACCCCGTGGTGGCGAGGGCTTACAGCAATATCCCGGTGCTTGGGAATATCTTCGCCTATCTTTATGATACTGCGGATTCCGGGATTCCCTATGCGCAGATTGGGGATGCCGCGGTGCCAGTAAAGGGGCAGGACGAGGTAGCTTGGGAGGATTCGGGGCAGAAAGAACCGAAACAGGAAGAGTCAGCGCAGGAAGAACCGGGACAGCAGGGGGGTGCTGTTCCTGAAGAGGAGGCGGACACAGAAAACCCTGTGCAGATTGCCATAAAGGAATATTTCTGCGACAGATACAGCCTTTATCTGTCATTTGAGGTGGTCAGCGAAGAGCCTTTTATGGAGGGCGTGCCAGACATGACAGGCAAAGAGGGCAGTATTTTTCTGTACGCTACGGAAAGCATTGCCATTGATGCGGGAGAACACTATGAGATTGGAAACGGGAGCTTGATTATAAAAGGTATTTTCACAGACGCACATACTTTTGTGGGAATCGGAAGAAGCGGAGATTCTTTGGGTGAATATCCTGTAGCGGACGGAATGGTCTATGAAATGGACTCCGCGTATATGAGAGTATTCACGGAAGAGATGGAAACGGATATCAGGGGAGAGTGGAAAGCCTCAGCGGAAATTACCTGTACGGAAGAGAGCCTGTTGACGGAAAGCCTGGAGCAGACAATCCGCGGCGATTGCGTCCTGAAAGAGGTGAGGGTACAGCCTTATGAGATTCAGGCAGTGATAGAAGAACCGAAAGGAACATCTCTGGCAGGGGAATATGTTGTCATAGAAGCTTTCGACGATAAGGGAAGACGCCTTGCTCCGGCTTCGTCCACCTATAACAGATTCGTGGAGGATGGAGAGAACAGTCAGGAGGTATGGATGTTCGAGAAGCCTGCGGATGCCCAGAAAGTGACGGTCTTCGCGGTGGACGAATTGAAGTGGATGGATGAATGGAAAGGCTATCTGTACTGCGATGAGCCTTGGAGCGGGGAGCAGATGGTCGAGTTTCTGAAAGAGAACAGTTTCGCCTATGGGGAGGTGGAACTGCCGTAAAGGAAAGGATGGACTCCGGCAGCCGGATTTGATAGAATCCGGTCTGTCGGAGTTTATTTTCATGATAATTGAAGACTCGCGAAGCGGGGACTCAATTGTTTGCCTCTGGTATCCGATGAAAGTAATAGGGCAGAGTATGCTGCGGATTGGAGAAAAGGCATGGAGAAAAAACGACTGGAATATATGGATATGGCAAAAGGGACAGGAATCATAGGAATCGTCATTATGCATTCCTCAACGATGCCGGAGAGTGTGGTCTATTGGATTTCCTCTTTTGCGCTGCCTTTCTTTTTCCTGATTTCCGGCATGACGATGAGCTGCAGCAGGGAAAAGGAAAGGGGCATGAAAGCGATTCTGTGCCGGAAAGGGCTTTCTTTGATGATTCCTTTTTTCTGTTTCAGCCTGATTTCTGTTTTGCTGCTTCTTGAGCAATGGAAGAAAGGGCTTTCGGATTGGGAGACAGTGCGGGCTGGCCTGCTTTCCATTGTCACGCTTAAGGGATTTTCCGTGTTCTGGTTTTTGCCTGCGCTTTTTCTATCGGAATGCTTTTTCCTTTTCCTGGTGAAGAAGCTTTCCATGATTGGCACTTGCCTCGTCAGCATTGTTCTGACAGTTGTGTCATATATGGCGAACGGAGCTCTTTCAGAGCAGGAGGCATCTGTAGCAGCTTTTCCGGGGCTTTCGCTGCTGACAGATTTTTTGAGGACTTTCCTGCGGGCAGCCTATGCACTGCCCCTTATCTGCGCAGGCTATTATTTGTTTGAGAAGCACCGTGATTTCTGGGAAAGGGATGAAAAATTTTCCATTGGCCGTATGGCAGGCGGTTTGTGCCTGTTCCTTGCGGGGATTCCCCTGAGCGTTGTGAATGGCAGCGTTGACTTTCGCACCATGGCGATGGGACGGATTCCGCCTTTGGAATATCTGTCCGTGGCACTTTCTTCTGTGGGGCTATTGCTGATCTGTAAGAACTGCCGGCCTTTTAAACCGCTTCTTTTTTACGGAAAAAACAGCCTGATTGTAATGGCTACCCATATGGATTTTTCCTTTGTGTATTATGCCCACGTTGTGGCTTATATGGTGAATGATTACATTCCCAGATTGAACCGTGTCTGCTTCTTCGTGAATGTAGTAGGGATTGTTCTGCTTTTGGAAGTGCCCTGCATTCTGGTCATAAATCGGTTCTTTCCGTTTCTGCTGGGGCGGAGGAGGAAAGCTAAGACGTGAGCCGCGTGGAATATGCGTACCGGCGGATAGGGGGGAGAGGGATGATTACAGTAGGTGAATTTCAAAAGCATGTGAAAGCGCTGCTTGATTTCTGCAAATATCCGGCGGTTCAGTATAAGGCGAAGTTCTCGTTTTTGGACACTCCCTATGAGGACGAGGCGCTGACCGCGCTGCGCCCGGAGTTTTTAAAGAGCGACATCGTGGAGGAGATGTACCAGACCCAGGACGAAAACGGCGGCTGGGGGAAACTGCGCTCCAAGGACTACTCTGTGAAAGCCAAGATTCCTACCTCCGGCGTAGGAATCGAGCGCTGCCTTTATATCGGTCTTACCATAGAGGACAGGGACATTCTCTTCCTGGCAGGCGAATATCTTCAGGATTTGTTGCTGGGCAGGGGCAGCGAGGGCGTTTTTGAGAAAAACGAGCGGGCCAATCCCTGGCAGAAAGCTATCGTCTGCAATTATCTGGAGGCCATATCCCCCTGGAATCCCCTCTGCGACGAAACTTACAGGCAGTGGCTGTATATCGCGGGCAGGGCGTATGAGGAGGGCGAGTATTCCTATGAAAAGGACAGGGCCGCCCAGCATGAGGTGTTCCTGACCAAAAAGAACCGCCTGGTGCCCATGCAGAGCAAACTGCTGCTGAAAAGGCGCCAGGAGATATCCGAAGCCCTGGAGGCGGCAATGCTAAGGCATCTGGGGCGGAAAGCCTGTGAAAACGGCTATTTTTGGGACAAGACGCCGGACAGGCTGCCGGAGGACTTCGTCCACAGGCAGACAAGGCGATGGTTCGACATATTCAACTATATCAACCAGTTCAGAGGTTCCGAAATCTATCTGGGGAATGCCGTGGAGTGGCTTCTGGAAAATGCCCGGGAGGACGGCCTGTGGGACTGGGGGCCGCAGATAAAGGATCCCTGGGGATATTTCGGGTATTTTTCCTGCAACCGGCATTACAGATACAATCGTGTGGTGGACTGCACGGTTGAAGTGCTGAATTTTTTGAAGAAATATATGGAAAACAATGGGTGATTTTTGACGGATATCATGGGCACAGGGCATTTTCAGCCGGAACGGAATCCAGGATGTTGCGGAAAGCGGATGTGCATAGTTATGCCGGGCATGGCTGAGATAGTCTGGACGTATTAGGGAGTGGCTGAAGCCGATGCCTCTGTGAGATATTTAGTAGGGGATATAGGATATATGTATCATAGGCAAAAGCGAATTTTTTTGTGGATTTTAATTGGAACAGGAAGTATTTCTTTCACAAGCTGCGGGAGGGATGCTGCGCTATATCAGGAAAGCATTGGTGCGTCCTCGGAGGGGCTTCAAAGCGGGGCGGACGAAAAGCCAGAGCAGAAAGGAACCGGAAGCGGCGATGGAGAAGAAACTGCTCCCGGAGAGGTGCCGCAGCTGCCCGAGACAGCCAGTGAACTGACCGGTTTCGTGCCGGAGGGCTGGGAGATTTTGGACAGCGTGGAACTGGATTTCAATGAGGACGGAATCCCCGATTATATAGGCGTATTGCAGGCTGCCATGATAGATAAGGGAGGTTACCAGGCATACCAGGATGACCCCAGAATCCTGTTTGCCGCGGCGGGCGATGGAGCAGGAGGATACCGTCTGGACTTTCAGGATATCAATCTGATACGGACAAGAGGGGAAGGCGGCGTCTTCGGGGATCCCTATGAGCCGCTGACCGCGGAGGGGACATCTTTCACCACACACGCATACGGCGGCAGCGCATGGAGATGGGCGGAAGACTATACATATACCTGCCGCGGCGGCACCTGGCGTCTGACATCATCGGAGACTATCTACGGATACGGCAGCTATGTCACATCCTATAGCAGAAACGACTGGGATGCCGGCATGGGAATCCGGAAAGAGCGAAGCTCTGAATTCAGCGACATGGAGAAGAACTGGGAAAACGGGGAAGACTGGGACAGCGTAAAATACGATCTGGAATATGAACTGTCGCTGGATGAGCCGATGACGCTGGAGCAGGCCGGAAAGCGCTGGTGGCTTGCCATAGACCGGGTGACGGACTGGGAAGTGGCATCCGTGACATGCGCGGCGGGAGTGGAGCTTTCGGAAGAGAAAGCAAAGCGCCCGGATGAGGCATATCTGGAGTATTGTGACGAGGACTGTACCCTTTACTCTTTTTCCGAGGAGGACAGCGGTCTGTATTACCTGGCCATGTACCGCTGGGAGGACAGGGTGTTATCTGTGCTGGCACAGGATAGAGGTGCGATAGACTATCCGGAGATTTACAAGGGAAAAATCTATTATGCCACTGACATAGTGGAAAATGTCAGATATAAAATATGGCAGGACGGGAAGGAACAGACGGCGGAGGAAGAGGATACGGTGGGAGTCAGGCTTAACAGGATGTCGCCGGACGGAACCGGGAAAGAGACAGTCTTTGAATACCGCTATCCGGAGGAGGGGCAGGAAACCAGGGAGAACCGAATCCCATATCTGTCTCTTATCTATGAAATCTGCGGCGATGAGATAATAGCGGAAGTATATATAGGAGACGAGCCCCACCCGTTCTACCGTATGAACGTTGACGGCAGTGGAGTGAAGAAGATTGGACAGGTGCCGATGGCAGAGGAATAGAAAAATTGTAATAGCATGTTAGCACGGAATATGGTAAAATCATATGGCAGGGTTGAAATAGGATTCCGGGATGCCCGGGGCATCATGAAAGAAAAGGAGTAAGAGGAAAGTGTTGTTTGAGTATGGTTTTTACGATTTATTTTTGATATTTTTTTTCTGGGGTTTTGCCGGCTGGCTGGTGGAACTCATAGATATGCGGATTGAGGCGGGGGAATTTCAGAACAGGGGATTCTTACATATGCCGTTCTGCCCTATCTACGGCGTGGGAATGGCAGCCGGATCCGTGGTTTTGAGCAGCGTGAAAGATTCTTATGTGATTCTGTTTGTGTTCGGTGTGGTTTTCTGTTCCGTGGTGGAGTACATCGTGGGCGGAATCCTGGAGAAACTGTTCCATTCCAAATGGTGGGACTATTCTCATATGCGATTTAACATCAAGGGGAGGGTATGTCTGAGAAATGCTGTGCTGTTCGGTTTCGGCGCTATTGTGGTATTCCGTTTTGTCCAGCCCGTGGTGGAGGATGTGACCGGCCGGATTCCTATAGAAATGAAAGCCGCCATAACCGCCATCTTCAGCATTGCCTTTTTTATTGATCTGGCAGCTTCTGCGAGACGGGCATGGGCATACCGCAATAGTCAGGAGGGCGACGGGCTGAGGTTACTGTTTAAGGCCCATAAGTAGAGGCGGAGAAAACAGTTTTGTGACTGCGGCATAAACTACAGGTTAAGTTTCCGCTTTCAGGCTCAACTTCCCACGTATTGTAAAATCGGCTTTTTTCATCTAAAATATAGCGTATCATGTGATGCTTCATCCATACTATTACAAGATTCAGAAAGGGAGATCAAAATGCTGGATTGTAAGAAAGCAGGAAGACAGATTGCGCTATTGAGGAAAAAGAAAGGGCTGACCCAGGAGGATGTGGCCGCGCGGCTGTGCATCAGCCCTCAGGCGGTGAGCAAATGGGAGAATGGACACACGATGCCGGAGTTGTCCCTGCTTGTGGAACTGGCACAGCTGCTTGACTGCACGATTGACGGGATTCTGTTCCCGGCGTCCCCGCCCGCCGCAGAGGCTGATTTCGAGCATATCCTGCTGCCTTATGCCCCGATTGCGGAGTTCACGGGCAGAAGCTGGCCCCGCAGCATGGCGGTACCGGCCCTGCTCTCGGCGCTGAAGCTTTTTATGGGCCTGGAGGGACACAGGGATTCCATGGGGCGGCAGATAAACGATGACACGGAATATATCCTTCAATCCGCGTTTTCCTCCATCTGTTTCGGCTATTCCTGGGGGGATGACAATGCTTTGGAGGACGGGCTGGGGATTTATGGGTTGACAGGGGAGGTTCATAGCAGGACGGATTGTCCGGAGGAAGATTTCATCGGTCTGGCTGTGAGGAACATTATGGGCGGATATCCTGTCATCATCGTTCCGAAAGAATACACCGATGTGATTTTGGCCACCGGTTTTTCCGGCCGGGGAAAGGTCTTAAAGGGCATTTCGTTTCTGGACGGAGATGATGAAAAGAACTCGGTCATGTCTTTCCGGCAGCTGAAAAGCTTTCCGGAGTGGTATGCCAAGGAGTCTGACATGCTGCTGATAAAGCCGTGTGAAAGAAACGTCTCCACGGCGGCAAAGTGCAGGGAAGCTCTGCGGAAAGGCGTCCTGCTTCTGGGCAATCAGGTCAGCATATCGGACCAGCCTCTGGTAGGGTACGGCATGGTCATTTACGACAACTGGTGCAATGAACTCCGCAAAGAAAACAACAGGAACCTTGTGGAGATGGAGACTCTGAGTCCGCATATTTTCATACATTATGAGGGGAAACTGCGCATCCGGGAGTTCCTGGAACTTTGCCTGCATCTGCTGAAGGACATGGATCCCCGCCCTGTGGTGACGGCGATTTCCAAATACGATGAAATCATAGAGATGTGTGAAAGATGTATGAACCAGCTGCTGGCGCAGACGCCCGACGGCATAGAGGAAGCCAGGGCGAAGCGCCGGATGCTCATTGGGGTGCTGCGCAGGAGCAAGGAACTGGAAACGGAAGCGTTGAAAGAAATCGCGCTAATTGGTCTATAAAACCGTGTTAAACGAATCATAACAGTTTTACAGAAATATAGCTGTCCGGGCACAGTAGCTCAATAGGACAGAAAAGGGTTATTCTTGATGACAATGGCCAGCGTCCATGTTGCCGCCAGAGGCATAAAGAGCGTCCCGGATTTCGCCATGCCGGGGGATTGGGCATGCGGCCCGCCTGCTGCCGCTATATCGGAGAGGACTATAAGGGAGAGGAAAGGATTGAGATGTGCTCACGGCCACGCTGCCCCATTCGGGGGTGCTGTACCTTCTGGGCAGCGCTTCTGCGCCCGATAAGCTGAAGATAAGGATAAACAGTACCATCTGAGCCCGGAGGACTCCGGGAAATATCTGTAAAGAGAACAGAGGCTTAGAAGTTGAGTGGGAACCAGCCGCTTTTTGGACGGCAGAATGCGAGGAGAGATGTACATAGGAGATCTGCACATTCATTCCAGATATTCCAGGGCGACCAGCAGAGACTGCACGCCGGAATACCTGGACCTATGGGCAAGGAAAAAGGGGATCCACATCGTGGGCACAGGCGACTTCACCCACCCGGCCTGGCGGGAAGAACTGAAAGAAAAGCTGGAACCGGCAGAGGACGGCCTGTATGTACTGAAAAAAGAATACAGGCTGGAAGGGGCAGGGGACAGCGTCAGACAGCCCCGTTTCGTGGTTACCGGGGAAATCAGCTCCATTTACAAAAAAGGCGACCGGGTAAGAAAGGTGCACAGCCTGTTGCTTCTGCCCGGGCTGGAGGCGGCAGAGACGCTGGCAAGGCGGCTGGAACTGATAGGGAACATACATTCGGACGGAAGGCCTATCCTGGGGATTCCCTGCAGGGATCTGCTGGAGATCATGCTGGAGGCCGCTCCGGCGGGAGTCTATGTGCCCGCCCATATCTGGACGCCGCATTTTTCCCTGTTCGGAGCCTTTTCGGGGTTCGAGACCCTGGAAGAATGCTTTGAGGATTTGTCGCCCTATATCCATGCCCTGGAGACAGGCCTCTCCTCAGATCCGCCCATGAACTGGAGGGTGAGCGCCCTGGATCGTTTCCGGCTGATTTCCAATTCCGATGCCCATTCTCCGGCAAAGCTGGGGAGGGAGGCGAACCTCTTCGACATAGAACTCTCTTTCCAGGGGCTGGCAGAGGCCATCCGGCAGGGAAAAGGCCTGGCTGGCACTATTGAATTTTTCCCGGAGGAGGGAAAGTACCACTTTGACGGCCACAGGAAATGCGGACTCTGCATCAGCCCCCGGGAGACGGCCGGATATGGCAACAGATGCCCCATATGCGGGAAGAAGATAACCATCGGGGTGCTGAACCGGGTGGAGCAGCTGGCGGACAGGCAGGAGGGCTTCGTCCTGCCCACAGGCCGCCCTTTCGAGAGCCTGGTGCCGCTTCCCGAAGTGATCGGCTCGTCCATGGGAATCTCTGCCACAGGGAAAAAAGCGGCGGAAAAGTATGAACAGATGATACAGGCCCTGGGGCCGGAATTCGCCATCCTGCGGGAGATTCCGGTGGAGGACATCCGAAAGGCCGCAGGTCCTCTGGTGGCGGAGGGCATCCTGCGGCTGCGCCAGGGCCAGGTGAAGCGCACTCCGGGCTACGATGGGGAATATGGAAAGATAGGGCTGCTCACCCCGGAGGACATCAGCCGCCTGGAAGGGCAGATGAGTTTTTTCACGGCGGAAGAACTGCGGGTGATGGAGAAAGGAAGAGCTGTAGCAGACACGGAGATTGCCGGTCAGAAGACAGGAGCCGGAAAAAACTCGGATATTGACTTGCAGAAAGCATGGATTGGTAATGATGTAGAGAACGGCCGCCAGAAGTCAGAAGCTGAAGATGACCAGGATACGCATATTCAAACCAACCGGCAGATATCAGATGTTTCGACAACAGACAACCTGAATGAGCGCCAGCGAGAAGCCGTGGAACGGGCAGGGCGCAGCGTGGCGGTCATTGCCGGGCCGGGAGCGGGCAAGACCAGGACGCTGATTGCCAGGCTCCGTTACCTTTTGGACAAGAGAGGGATCAGGCCGGAGGAAATCACGGCAGTGACTTTCACTAATAAGGCAGCGGAGGAGATGCGCGCCAGAATGGCGGACGACAGCCAAGAAGCCAGTCAAAAAGATTCGAAAGGCCAGAAGAGTCAGAAAAGCCGTAAGAATCAGAAAGACTGGGGCGGGGCAGAAGTCTGGATCGGAACTTTCCATGCCGTCTGTGCCCGTTTCCTTCAGGAGGCAGGGCACTCTTTCGTGGTGGCGGATGAGGGACTGCAGACGGAATTGGCGGAAAAGGCGCTTCGGGAATTTGAAAAGAAGGATTCACCGGGGAAATTTCTGCAGGAGCTGTCACGGATGAAGAACGGCCTGCAGGGAAACAATAGCTTTGTGGAACCGGTTTCTTCCAGGGCAGCAGCCCAAAAAAGGGAGGCTGGCTTAGGGGAAAACGCAGCCGCCGACGGAAAGAACTGGCGCGTGTATCAGTATTATCAAAGACTCCTCCGACAGGCAGGGGCATATGACTATGACGATTTACTGCTGGAGACATTGAAGCTGCTGGAAGAGATGCCGGAGGATGCGCCGCAGCGCCGCCGTTTCTCCTGCCTCCTCATCGACGAATTCCAGGACATCAACCCGCTCCAGTACCGACTGGTAAAGGAATGGGGGCGGGGCAGCATGGAAGAGGAGCATTCCATGGAAGAGGGGCATTCCATGGAAGAGGGGCATTCCAGGGAACTGTTCGTGATTGGCGACCCGGATCAGTCCATCTATGGTTTCCGGGGCTCCGATTCCAAAGCTTTCTCCAGATTGGGGGAGGAATATCCTGACCTGTCCCTCATACGCCTGGAGGAAAACTATCGCTCCGCCCCGGCCATCCTCCATGCCGCCCTGGGCGTGATTTCCCACAACGAAGGGGAACCACGCAGAATGAGGGCCATGGCCCCAAAAGCAGGACAGGGAGCCGGACTTCCCGTGCGCATAGTATCGGCGGAGGACGAGCGCGGGGAAGCGATTTTCGTGGCCAGGGAAATCATCCGCCAGATCGGCGGCATAGACATGCTGGATACGGACAGGGATGGGACACGGGAGGGCCGCCGGGCGCGCGGTTTTTCGGACATCGCGGTGCTCTACCGAACCCACAGGCAGGCGGCGCTGCTGGAAAAATGCCTGCGCCAGGAGGGAATCCCCTATCTGGTGGCAGGGCGGGAAGATTTTCTGCGGGAGCGGGAGGTACGGGCCGCGCTGTACTTTTTCCGCCATATCCTGTATCCGGAGGAGACGGCGTGGGGAGTGCTGTGCCAGAGACTCCTGGGGCCTTTTTTGGGAGAGAATCGGGAGGAGGGGCTTAACCTCCTGACTGAAAAGTACCGGAAAAAAGCAAAGAAAGGAAAGCCAGTGAAGCTCCTGGAGGAGTGGTGCGGCGAATTTCCTTTCGAGAACCAGGATGCCATGAAAAAACTGACAGACATGTCGGTTCTTTGCCCTACCATGGAAAGTTTCTTTCAGACCCTGTCTTTCGGCGAGGACGGTGACATCAGGAGGAACAGCGGCAGGAAATTCACGGCGGACGCGGTGACGCTGATGACTCTCCATGGCTCAAAAGGCCTGGAATTTCCGGTGGTATTCCTCTATGGGCTGGACAAGGGGCGGCTTCCTCTGGAGTTCGGCGGGGAAACGGATCTGGAGGAGGAGCGCCGCCTGTGCTACGTGGGCATGACCAGGGCCAGGGAGGAACTGATTCTGGTCTGCGGCAGGGAACCCTCTCTTTTCCTGGAGGAGATTCCGGCAGGGGACGCAAAATGGGAGCGGGCCGGGAAAGAAGAGGAGGAAGCGGTCCAAGCCGTCCAGATGAGCCTGTTCGATTTGATTTGAGGAGAAGAAGTACTGATAATCCAGGCCGTCTGACGTTGAGGAGAACGGTCTGACAAGGAGGATAGAATGACAAAAGATAACTATACTCTGCTGGAAAATTACATGCTGTCCTGCATGGAAGACAGCGCCCATGACAAGGAACATATCTACCGTGTCCTCTACACCGCCCTGGACATAGCCGGGACGGAAGAGGCCGTGGACATGGACGTGCTGATTACCGCCTGTCTGCTGCATGATATCGGCCGCCGGGAACAGTTCGAGGATTCCCGGGTATGCCATGCGAGGGCCGGAGCGGACAAGGCATACCATTTCCTGACAGAACACGGTTTCCCGGAAAGCTTTGCGGCGCATGTAAGGGATTGCATTTCCTCCCACCGCTACCGAAAGGACAACCAACCGGAAACCATAGAGGCGAAGATACTGTTCGATGCGGATAAGGTGGATGTGTCCGGCGTTATCGGCATTGCCAGGACGCTGATTTATAAAGGACAGATTTCGGAGCCTTTGTACACTGTGCTGCCAAATGGCCAGGTCCCCGATGGGACGGACGACAGGGATCCATCCTTTTTTCAGGAATACAAATACAAGCTGGAGGGGCTGTACGATAAATTTTATACTGCCCGGGGCGCAGAAATAGCGGCAGGGAGGAGACAGGCTGCCGCCGCATTTTACGACAATCTTCTGCGGGAGGTGAGAGAGCCTTATGATACAGGAAGCGCGCTGCTTCAGACATATGTGGAGTGAACCTCGTTGGAGAGCCTGGAAGAATGCTAATCGAAAGTGGCTGAAATAGATTCTACATACGAATATCGAGTTGCCGTATTCGGAACAGGAAAGGAGCAGAATGGACAATAAGATTATCATCATAGAGGGCTACCTGGCCGCGGGAAAGTCCTCTTTCGCGGAAAAGCTTTCACGAGCATTGAAGGTTCCATGCCTGATAAAGGATACCTTTAAAACAGCCCTGTGCAGTACGGTCGTAATGGAAGACCGAAAGCAGAGCAGCCGTTTTTCCGCCATCACTTTCGATGGGATGCTGTACGTGGCGGAAAGGCTGCTGGAAGTGGGATGCCCTCTCATCATGGAGGGGAACTTCGCGCCCGCGGGCGTGAAAGACAGGGACGAGTCGGATGCAATCCGAAGAGTGCTGGAAAAGCATCAGTGCGAACCCCTCACATTCAAGTTCATGGGAGATACCCGGGTGCTGCATCAGCGTTTCGTGGAGCGGGAGGAATCGCCTGAAAGAGGACAGGCCAACCGAATCGGCAGCGCGGTCTCATATGAGGATTTTGATATGTGGTGCCATAATCTGGATTTTTTTGACCTGGGAGGGAAAGTCATCCGGGTGGATACGACAGATTTTGACAGAGTTGATTACGAGGGGATGATAGAAACGGCCGAACGGTTCATGGAAGGGACGGAGAGATAATGAGGACACTGTATGTCACTGATTTGGACGGCACGCTGCTGAACACGAAGGACAGGATAAACCCGGAGAGCCTGAGAATCATCAATGAACTGGTTGGCCGGGGAATGCTTTTTACCTATGCCACAGCCAGGTCTCTGGAATCGGCCTGTGTGGTGGCGGACGGGCTGACGCTGACCATGCCTGTAATTGTATACAATGGTGCTTTCATCATGCGCCCCGATACGAAAGAAATCATATCATCCCTGTTTTTTACGGAGGAAGAAGCCGGATTCGTCAGGCGTATCCTGGAGCAGGCGCGTATCAGCCCGCTGGTGTATTCTTTTGTGCAGGGCAGGGAGAGGGTATCCTGGAATACTGTCCGGGAGAACGAGGGGATAAAGCGGTATCTCTCGAAGCGGAAAGGCGACCAGAGACTGAGGCCTCTGGAAGATGGAGAGGGACTGTACGGCGGAAATGTCTTCTACTACACCTGTATAGGGGAAAAAGAGGAACTGATGCCGCTGTATGAAATCTTTTCCGGGGACGAGAGATTTCGCTGCACGCTCCAACAGGAACTGTACCGGCCGGAGTACTGGTGCGAAGTCATGCCCCGGAAAGCCACAAAGGCGGAGGCCATCAGAACACTGAAAAATTTGTGGAACTGCGACAGGATAGTTTCGTTCGGGGATGCCATCAATGACATCCCCATGTTCCGGATATCCGACGAATGCTACGCTGTGGAGAACGCCGTGCCGGAACTGAAGCAGGCCGCCACAGGCATTGTGGACAGCAACGACAGGGACGGGGTGGCAAAGTGGCTTTGGGAGAATGCAGAATGTTCCCGGAAAGGAGAGATATGATTCTATGGATTAGCGGGGCCTGTGACGTGGGCAAATCGGCTCTGGCAAAAGCGCTGGCCGAAAAAGGCAACGGCAGAGGACCGATGGTTTTCGTTAGAATCACACAGGTCTCTGCCTGGCATAGACGGAATTGCGCTGCAAAAGGGAGGGCATTATGAGGGAGAGTCGGCGGCTGTGGAAACCGCGGCTGATAAAGAGCCTGAAGATGGCGGCAGCAGCCTTTGCCGCCATTGCGCTGGCGGAAGAACTGGGCCTGCGATATGCCGCCACGGCCGGCATTGTCACAGTGCTGAGCATCCAGAACACCAAGCGGGAAACTTTGAAAAGCGCCGGAAAGCGCTGGCTGGCCTTTCTGTGCGCTCTGGCTATTTCCCTTGTCTGCTTTTCCCTGATAGGATACCGTCTCTGGGCCTTTGGCGCATATCTTTTCCTGTTCGCCCTGCTGTGCTTCAGCGCTGGCTGGACCGAAGCCATCGCCATGGATTCGGTGCTGGTGTCCCACTTCCTCACGGAACAGGGCATGGGGCCTGAACTGATAGCTAACGAGGCAATGCTGCTTTTGATTGGCACAGGGGCCGGAATCGCGGTGAATCTGCATCTTCACAGGCAGCAGGCGGAATTTGAGCGGCTTGCGGGAAATGTGGACGGGCAGATGAAAGGCATTCTGCACAGAATGTCCCTGTGGCTGCCCAGGGAGGACAAGGACGGCTACAATGCGGACTGCTTTCTGGAACTGAAAAAAGGAATCAGCCGGGCGAAAGACTGCGCAGTCTCCAACTACGGAAATACCGTGCTCTCGAAAAGCGTATATGAGCTGGACTATGTGGCCATGCGGGAGCAGCAGGGTATCGTTCTGCGGGAAATCTACGACAATATATTAAGGATTCAATATCTGCCGAAACAGGCAGAGCAGGTGGCCGGGCTGCTGGGACAGATAGGGGAGGACTTCCACAGGGACAACACCGTGGAGGGACTGCTGGAGCAGAGAAAGGCCGTGCTGGACGAAATGAAGTCCCAGCCGCTGCCCGACAGCAGAGAGGAATTTGAAGCCAGGGCGGTTTTGTTTTACATCCTGATGCAGATAAAGCAGTTCCTGGAAATCAAGAAAGAATTCATGCGCGCCCACGGAGAATATCACGAATAAAAGAGAACGATATACCGGAATACAATGACAGACAAGGGGAAGAGCAGGATGTAAATGCGGAAAAATAATTGCAGGATTCTCTATTCTGTGCTAAGATAATACTTGATTTCTTTAGGGCGGGAGACGGACGCCTTGCCGTGGTCTGGAAAGCAGATATGCCGAAAAGCTGACGGCCATGGCTTCACGCGAATCTAATTGCCGTAAACGTCAGCGGCAGAATGGAGAACTGAAATGAGCGAAGAAAAAAAGATTCCCTACAAGATTTATCTGGAAGAAAATGAGATTCCCGCCGCATGGTACAATCTGCGCGCCGATATGAAGAATAAGCCGGCGCCGCTTCTGAATCCCGGTACGCTGCAGCCCATGACGGCTGAAGAGCTGAAAGGGGTCTTCTGTGACGAGCTGGTGGCGCAGGAACTGGACGATACCAATGCCTATATCTCCATTCCCCGGGAAATTCAGGATTTCTACAAAATGTACCGCCCATCTCCTCTTGTCAGGGCCTATTGCCTGGAGGAAAAGCTGCAGACTCCGGCCAAAATCTACTATAAATTCGAGGGGAACAATACCAGCGGGAGCCATAAGCTCAATTCCGCCATCGCGCAGGCCTACTATGCGAAGAAGCAGGGGCTGAAAGGCGTCACCACAGAGACCGGAGCGGGACAGTGGGGTACGGCGCTTTCCATGGCATGCTCCTATTTTGGACTGGACTGCCTTGTATACATGGTGAAGGTCTCCTATGAGCAGAAGCCTTTCCGCCGGGAGGTCATGCGCACATACGGGGCGACTGTGACGCCCTCTCCCAGCGATACCACGGAAATCGGCAGAAAGATTCTGGCTGAGTATCCGGGCACCACGGGCAGCCTCGGCTGCGCCATCTCCGAAGCCGTGGAGGCGGAGGCCACAAGAGAGGGCTACCGCTATGTGCTGGGCAGTGTGCTGAACCAGGTGCTGCTGCATCAGACTATCATCGGCCTTGAGACAAAGGCGGCACTTGACAAATATGGAATCGTTCCGGACATCATCATAGGATGCGCGGGCGGCGGATCCAATTTGGGTGGACTGATTTCTCCCTTTGCGGGCGAGATGGTGCGCGGGGAGAAGAACTACAGAATTATTGCGGTGGAGCCCGCTTCCTGTCCCAGCTTTACCAGAGGCGTGTTCGCCTACGATTTCTGCGATACAGGAAAGGTCTGCCCGCTGGCGAAGATGTACACGCTGGGCAGCGGATTCATCCCTTCCGCCAACCATGCGGGAGGCCTGCGCTATCACGGCATGAGCCCGATTCTGTCACAGCTTTACCATGACGGCATCATGGAGGCGGTGAGCGTGGAGCAGACGGCTGTATTTGAGGCGGCGACGCAGTTTGCGAGGGTGGAGGGCATCCTCCCCGCGCCTGAGAGCAGCCATGCGATTCGTGTTGCCATCGATGAAGCCATGAAGTGCAAGGAAACCGGAGAGGAGAAGACGATTGTGTTCGGCCTGACCGGTACCGGTTATTTCGATATGGTGGCTTATGAAAAGTACAACAATGGGGAGATGGCGGACTATGTCCCCACGGATGAGGATTTGAAGCCGGGATTTGACGGGATTCCGAGATTTCCCGGAAATGAGTTTTAACAGAATGAATGAACATGGGTGATGCCGCAGGAACGCAGGATTCGGACAGCCGGTGCCGGGGAGCCGGGCTGTCCGCTGCTCTGCGGCTGTCCGGTTCCTGAGAATCGGGCGGCTGTGGTCTGCGTATCGTGCGGGGATGGAGGTTGGTCATGGAAGATTATGTGATCTGTATGGATGCGTCAGGAGACTTGCTCGGGGAAATCGCCAGGGAGAACGGGATTGACTTTGTGCCCATGGAATACTCCTTGGGAGAGGAGATGCGGACATCCCATGGAGGCGAGGATGAGGCGGTATTGAAGAAATTTTATGATGGGCAGCGCAAAGGGGATATGACAAGGACTTCCCAGATTTCTCCCTATATGTATGAGGAGTATTTCAAGAAATTTCTGGAAGCCGGCAAATCCGTGCTGTACTTCTGCCTGTCCAGCGGATTGTCGAACACCTATGAAAGCTCCATGCTGGCAGCAGGGAATCTGAAAGAAGAGTACCCAGAGCAGGAGATTCTTCCGATGGATACGCTGGCGGCCACGGGAGGCATCGGCATTCTGGTGGAGCAGGCCATTGAAAATAAAAGGAAAGGCATGGACATCCGCAGGAATTACGAGGCTGTCAGGGCACTGGTTCCGAAGCTGCGCCATTTTTTCATGGTGCAGGATCTCATGTACCTGAAACGGGGAGGCCGGGTTGGCGCGGCTACGGCGATTGTGGGCTCCGCCCTCAACATCAAGCCGATACTTAAGATTGACGAGAACGGAAAACTGGTGACCATAGACAAAAAGCGCGGCAACAAGGCTGCCATGACGGCACTGTTCACATACTTCAAAGATAATTACAACCCGGAGCTGGGCAATACCATCTATATCTGTGACGCGGACACGCCGGAACTGGCGGAGGCGCTGGTGGAGAAAGTAAAAGCGGAAGCGCCGGATGCGGTCGTCAGGCGGATGATGCTCTCGCCCATTATCGGCGCCCATACAGGCCCGGGAATGCTCTCCATGATTCTGCTGGGGAAATAATCCTGACATGAAAACCGATACCAAAGAAAATGTTTTGTAGAAAAAAGTCTCGTTGGAAGTTTCAAGGGACTTTTTTTCGTGGGATTGTCTTTTTGGACTATCCGTCCAATGACAAATCAATAATCCTGTGTTACGCTGAATTCAGCCGGAGGGGATAGCGAGGGGCCGGGAAAGGAGTGGAGGCATGACGGATAATGATTATCTGTATATCGATTTAAAAAAGACGGGTATGCGTCTGGAAGGCCTGATAAGGCAAAAGGGATATTCGGTGAGGGATATCCAGAATATTCTGCATCTGTCTTGTCCGCAGCCGATATATCGCTGGATGCGGGGGCAGATCTTGCCGTCGGTGGACCATTTATATGTTTTGTCCAGGGTGCTTCAGGTACATATGGAAGAGCTGCTGGTTGCGGCGCATCGGATGCCGGAGACTGCTGCCGGGGCAGAGAGGTCCAGATGGAGGCGCATGTCGGAATATCAAAGGAGATTTTCGACTGAAAGCGGCATGATGTGGTGGAGCCTATATGTTTCATTTCATGATAGATTTGGAGAATACCAGGAGCAGGGGCCTGCAGGGCGCTGAATACCTGACCGCAGATGACTGCGTGACGATTTTCTATAGCCAGACCTGTGTAAAGTTGGAAAAAGGGAAACTGCAGCAGATTATCGACGCGGGGAGCGTTCTGGACATTCGCCGTCTGCGGAGGACTGGCAAGAACGCCCTGGATTTCTACATCGCATCCAGAATCGGCGAGCTGTTCGGCGGCGGATATTCGGGTATAGTGGCCATTGTGAGCAACGATAAGGGATATAATGCTGTGCAGGATTACTGGTCCAGTTGTGCGAAGCCTGCGCGGAAAGTGCTTTTGCAGTCCAATATCGAGCAGTGCATCGGCTGCTCCAATGAAAGCAGCGACAGGAAAAAGCTGATTCAGGGAAAACTGCAGGAGGTGAACCTGGAGACGGAATACCGTTTGTATGGAGAGCGGCTGAAGATGAGGAGAGCGCTGGAGGATATCTTTTCGGATACGTCTTACAGGAATCTGACAGGACAGATTTTCGGCGTGGTGGAGGGAAGAAAGGAGAGTGAGCCCAGGGGATTGTATCTTGATACGATCAAGCGGTTCGGGAGAGAGGACGGGCTGGAGATATACAGGAGGATAAAGCAGGCATTTGGGGCGGAGCGGGAGAGGGCAGCGGACGAAAGCTAAGGAGGTAGCTATGAGGGACTGGATTGAGATTAATGGCAGACGGCTAATCTGGGAAGACTTTATAGGGATTCTGGACTACTACAGGTACAAGTCCATCATCAGGGGAAAAGGACGCGATGTCAGGAATCAGTACAATTACATGATATATGTGCTGCAGGAACTTGCTTATGATTATCACGAGGGGAGCGACTATGTGCTGGATCATCTGGAGGATTTCATCACGCGGCACTATATGAAGATGCCTGTGGAGCGGAGGCTGCCGGAGGCATTGGAAGAGCTGTTCAACCAGATGCAGACCCGTCTCCACATCAATCTGTCAGAGGTTCTTGATGAGTGCGTAAAGAATTCCCTGAAGACATATCAGCATATGCAGGATACGGAGAAAGCCGAGAGCGAGAGGGCAGCGCTGATTCGTTCCCTGCCGGTGAGGCATGGCGACATCGCCAGCAGGGATCCGATCAAAAAGGTGTATTATCTGATGAGCCTGCAGAAAGCGAAAATGAAATGCCCGGAGTACCAGGTGGGGAGGCAGGAGATTCAGGCCACCAGTATCTGGTGCGAGCTCCTGATACTGGGCATTTCCTCCGATATGATTACCAGCGGACTGCTGAAGCGGGCCGTGGAGGATGATGTCCTGTCAGAGATAGATGTATCAGGGCTGCTCAGGGACAGGCGCCATGTGGAGAAAGACTATGAAGAGTATCTGGAGGAAATCTCCGGGTTTGCCCTGGATGAGCCTACGGATATCCCGATACAGGATTTCCTTGGATTGTGCGAAGGACGTCTTCGGGAGATGCTTGGCATAAAAGGAAGCGAATAAGAGATGCCGGCAAGAGATGCTGGCAGGCGAATCGGGACTTGACAAAACTTCAAAGTAGGTGCATAATGCAAAGAGGAACAGACAAAGACGTCGTTCACTGAAAGGTGAGGTGTCTTTGTCTCTTTTTTACGTAATGGAATCTTTGCAGGACACAGATTTTGCTATCCATCAGGAAATGGAAAGGAAACGGGGGATTGTATGACGAAATACATATTCATCACCGGGGGAGTGGTCTCCGGTCTTGGAAAAGGAATCACTGCCGCATCTTTGGGAAGGCTTCTTAAGGCCAGAGGGCTGAAAGTGGCCGCGCAGAAGCTGGATCCGTACATTAATGTGGATCCCGGTACCATGAGCCCTTACCAGCACGGCGAAGTATACGTGACGGAGGACGGTACGGAGACGGATTTGGATCTTGGGCACTATGAGCGTTTCATTGACGAGGACCTTAACAAGTATTCCAATCTTACCACGGGCAAGGTGTACTGGAACGTACTGAACAAGGAGCGGCGGGGGGAGTATCTGGGTTCCACAGTGCAGGTCATCCCCCATATCACCAATGAAATCAAAGAATTCGTCTACCGGGTGGGGAAGAAGACGGATGCGGATGTCGTCATCACGGAAATCGGCGGCACCATTGGCGACATCGAGTCCCAGCCTTTCATTGAGGCGGTCCGGCAGATTTCTCTGGAGGCAGGCAGGGAGCACAGCCTGTTCATCCATGTGACGCTGGTACCTTTTTTAAGGGGATCGGACGAACATAAGTCGAAACCTACACAACATTCCGTCAAGGAACTGCAGGGGATGGGAATCAATCCCAATATCATCGTTCTGCGGTGCGACGAGCCCTTAGAGGATGCCATATTCAAGAAAATCTCTCTGTTCTGCAATGTGAAGCCGGATTGCGTGATAGAGAATATAACGCTGCCCAATCTTTACGAGGCGCCGCTGATGCTGGAGAAGTCCGATTTCTCTGCAGTGGTATGCCGTGAACTGGGACTGGAGACGGAAAGGCCCGATTTGACCGAATGGACCCGGATGGTGGAGCGGAGTAAAGTGAAAACCTGTACAGTCCATATCGGCCTGGTAGGAAAATATGTGGGGCTCCATGATGCATATCTCTCTGTGGCGGAGGCCCTGCGCCATGCCGGTTATGAGCATGAGGCCCAGGTGGAGATTCATTGGATCGACTCGGAGGAGCTTGTGCCGGAGAACTATGAAGAGCGGCTGGCAGGCCTGGATGGAATTCTTGTCCCGGGGGGCTTCGGCAGCCGTGGAATCGAGGGGATGATTCTGGCGGTCAGATATGCCAGAGAGAAAGGAAAGGCTTATTTCGGAATCTGTCTGGGCATGCAGGTGGCTGTGATTGAGTATGCGCGGAATGTGGCCGGGATTTCAAACGCGAATTCGGGGGAATTCGATGAGCAGTGTATGGACAAGGTCATTGATTTCATGCCGGGCCAGAGCGGCGATATCGACAAGGGCGGGACTCTGCGGCTGGGAGCCTATCCCTGTGCCGTCAAGGAGGGTACTGTCATGGAACGCTGCTATGGGAAGAATCTTATCAGCGAGCGGCACAGGCATCGTTATGAATTCAATAACGATTACAGAAATGTCTTACAGGACAAGGGTCTTGTCATCAGCGGTACGTCCCCGGACGGCAGGCTGGTGGAGACGGTGGAACTGGCAGGACGGGGCTTCTATGTGGGCGTACAGTATCACCCGGAGTTCAAGAGCCGTCCGAACCATCCCCATCCGCTGTTCAAGGGGTTTATCGGAGCGGCTAAGTGCGGGAAGAGCTTTTAGGCGCCCGGGAAATTCTGGACTGCGTGAACTGTGAAAGTAGTTCAATGCCAGGTCGCGAATTTGTACCGGGCAGGTCTTTCTGTCACGAATCGCTTGTGCTGCTGCGGATAGTACGACAGGAAACCGATGAAGAATTCCAAGCGGTTCAGGGAACGGCAAAAGGCAAAAAGGAGTGGAATATTATGGATTTGCATGAGGAATGCGGCGTGCTGGGAATCATCAGTCCCGCAACCGCAGACGTGGCAGGGATGGCATATTATGGGCTGTATGCCTTACAGCACCGCGGACAGGAGAGCTGCGGCATCGTGATAAATGATGACGGCGTGTTTTCCTCCTATAAGGATTTGGGGCTGGTCAGCGAGGTATTTTCCGCCGATTCGCTGTCCCGGCTGCCCAGGGGGAACATGGCGGTAGGTCATGTCCGCTACGGAACCACGGGCGGGACGAACCGGAATAACTGCCAGCCCATCGAGGTCAATCATCAAAAGGGAAAGATGGCGCTGGCCCACAACGGAAACCTGAGCAATGCGGCAGTGCTCCGCAATGCGCTGGAATTGTCAGGGGCCATCTTCCACACCACCAGCGACACGGAGACCATCGCCTATATCGTCACAAGAGAGCGCCTGCGCACGCCATCCATCGAGGACGCGCTCAGCGCCGCCATGGATACCCTGGACGGGGCTTATTCGCTGGTGCTGATGTCCTCCCGGAAGCTGATCTGCGCGAGAGATCCCTATGGGTTCCGGCCTCTCTGCTATGGGCGGACGGAAGACGGGATGTATGTAGCCGCCTCCGAGAGCTGTGCGCTGAAAGCAGTGGGGGCAGAGTTCGTGCGGGATTTGGAACCCGGTGAAATCCTTGTATTCGGCCCTGAGGGCATGGTCTCCCGCAGGGAACATTGCGGAAAAAAGTCGAAAAAACTCTGTATTTTTGAATACATCTATTTCGCGAGGCCGGATTCCGTGATTGACGGCGTATCGGTTCATGGAGCGAGGGTGCAGGCAGGACGGATTCTGGCGGAAACCCATCCGGCGCAGGCGGATATCGTAGTGGGCGTGCCGGATTCGGGGCTGGACGGAGCGCTGGGATTTTCCATGGAATCAGGAATTCCCTATGGAATCGGGCTGATAAAGAATAAGTATATCGGCAGGACATTCATTTCTCCCGGCCAGAGCGAAAGGCTGGATCAGGTGAAAATCAAGCTGAGCGCCATTGAGGAGAGCGTCAGGGGGAAGCGGGTAGTATTGATTGACGATTCCATCGTGAGAGGCACCACCAGCAGCCGCATCGTAAAACTTCTCAGAGAGGCGGGAGCGAAAGAAATCCATATGCGCATCTCCTCGCCGCCTTTTCTCCATCCCTGTTACTATGGGACGGACATTGACTCCGGAGAGCACCTGATTGCCTGCCGCCACAGCGTGGAGGAGACGGCGGATATCATCGGAGCGGACAGCCTGGGCTATCTGCCGGTAGGACAGTTGGGAGCGCTTATCGGAAACAGCGGATACTGCAGCGCCTGCTTTGACGGGGAGTATCCTACGCCGGTTCCCGCGGATACAAGGAAAGACCGGTTTGAACAGAAACTTTCCGAGAGGAGAAAGCAATGAATACAAGCAGTCGAATCAGGCTGCGCGGCAGGCATGGATGCCAAAGCCGCGCGGCTTTTATATTTTGGATAATTTAGTTGGCAGAAAAGGATGGATATGATAAAATGCAGTATAAGTCAAAAGCGGAGGTGCGTTGTGAAATGAAATCACATAAATACTGGACAATTGCTATGGTTTTCTGTATGATTATGGTAATTTATTCAGGCCATAAGCTGGCAGGCGGCCACCGTCCTGACTGATGCCTGGCATGTATGCGGAAAGGAGCAGAATGAGCGATGAACATCCGGTGCGTCATAGAGCGAATTACATACCAGAACCCGGAAAACGGCTATTCTGTCCTGAAAGCCCATGTAAAGGGCTATGACGACCTGGTCACCGTGGTGGGCAATCTACTGGATGCGAACGTAGGTTCGGTGCTTCTGGTGGAGGGGAACTGGAAGGTGGACTCCAAGTATGGCCGTCAGTTCATGGCGCAGAGCTGGGAGGAGACGCTTCCTGCCACTGTCTACGGCATGGAGAAATACTTGGGCAGCGGACTTATCAAAGGGGTAGGGCCGAAGTACGCGAAGAAAATCGTCCAGAGATTCGGCACGGATACCTTTACGGTCATTGAGGACAATATCGAAGTCCTGATAGAGATTCCGGGCATCGGACATAAGCGCATCCGGATGATAGCGGAGAGCTGGGAGCGGCAGAAAGAAGTGAAGAATATCATGCTTTTTCTGCAGGAGCATGGGGTCAGCACAGCCTTTGCCGCCAAGATATACAAGCAGTATGGAAATGAGAGCATTGCCAGGATGAAAGAGAATCCGTTCCAGCTGGCGGACGACATCTGGGGAATCGGATTCAAGACCGCGGACGGCATCGCCGGGAAGCTGGGCTTTGGGAAAGAAGCTTATGTCCGCCTGCGCAGCGGCATCATGTACACCTTGAGCGAACTTGCCGACGAAGGGCATGTGTACGCGCGGAAGGAACAGCTGACAGAGAAAGCCTCGGTCCTGCTGGAGGCGGAGGAGGGCTGTATCGTCATGACCATGGACCAGATGCTCCGGGACAGGGATCTGATACAAGAGGAGGATGCAGTCTACCTTCCACCCTTTTATTACGCGGAGACAGGCACGGCGAATAAACTGAAGCGCCTGGCGGAGGCTCCGGCGCAGGACAGGCTGTGGGAACAGCTGGCCAGGGCGAGGAGGGATACCGGGAATGAAAATCTCTCCGTGGATGTTGCCAGGATTGAGCAGTCCGTAGGCATGCATTATGATGAAATCCAGGCTGACGCTATCAGGCGCGCCGCCATGGCGAAGGTGATGGTCCTGACGGGAGGCCCCGGCACGGGCAAGACTACCACGACACAGGGAATCATCGCCGCCTACCGGGCTTACGGCCTTAACATACTGCTGGCTGCCCCTACCGGGAGAGCGGCAAAGCGGATGACGGAGGCCACGGGGCTGGAGGCGAAGACCATCCACAGGCTTCTGGAGTGCAAGCCTCCGGAAGGCTACCAGAAGGACGAGGAGAATCCTCTGGAGGGGGATGTGCTGATTGTGGACGAGTGCTCCATGATCGACATCGTGCTGATGAATTCTTTGCTGAAAGCGATTCCTGTGGGGATGCGCCTGATTCTGGTGGGCGATATCGACCAGCTGCCCTCCGTGGGGGCGGGAAATGTGCTCAGGGACATCATCGATTCAGGGCAGTTCGCGGTCATCAGGCTGACGCGGATTTTCCGGCAGGCCCGGGAGAGCCGGATCGTTATGAGCGCCCACAGGATAAATGCGGGGCAGATGCCGGACCTTTCCAACGGGAAAGGCACTGATTTCTTTTTTGTCCGGCGGGAGGAGCCTGAGGACGCGGCGGCGGAAATCGTGAAGCTGGTGAAAGAGAAGCTGCCGCGGTATTATCATGTGGAAGCTGCCGCGGTACAGGTGCTGACTCCCATGCAGAAAGGCGTGGTGGGAGCCACGAATCTGAACCTGGCCCTCCAGGAGGCGCTGAACCCGGAGGGAGAGGGACTGCGGCGCAGCGGCTTTGTGTTCCGCGCGAACGACAAGGTCATGCAGATAAAGAACAATTACGACAAAGAAGTCTTCAATGGGGATATCGGCATGGTAGAGGCGGTGGACATGACGAACAGGACGCTTACCGTGAATTTCGATAATCGGAGAATCGTTTATGACGCTACGGAGCTGGACGAGCTGGTCCACGCTTATGCCACCACCATCCATAAGGCCCAGGGTTCAGAGTACCCCATTGTGGTGATGCCGGTGCTGATGACCCATTTCGTGATGCTTCAGAGGAATCTGATCTATACCGGCATCACCAGAGCAAAGAAGATTCTTGTGATGGTGGGGACGAAGAAAGCGCTGGCCTATGCGGTGCGCAATGTGACCGTGACGGCGCGCAATACCATGCTGAAGGAACGGCTGGCGGGGGAGAGGACGTAATGCTTTATGGGGAGCGCAGCGGCGGACAGTCAGGAAGACTGTCCCGCGTCCCTCTGTGCCATGAGGCTTTTCACCAGCTTCTCCACCTCTTCCAGGCAGGCTCCGCAGACCGTGCCGGCCCCGGTGATGCCCTGCACTTCTTCCACGGTATCGGCGCCGGAATCTACAGCCTCTTTGATTGCGCCGGCTGTGACGGCCTGACAGTTACAGATGATTCGATTTGGATCCATATATTTCACCATCCTTTCGGGGATAGTGTGTGCAGGATTTTGGATTTTATGTATGACCATACAGGAAAGAACGGCGCTCCGTCTACGTAAACAGAACGCGGAAGAAGGATGGATTCTGCGGCGGGGCGGAAAGCCGGATTTCACGGCAGATAAGGAGAAACAGATGACGAAAAAGCAGCGGGCGTTGAAAATCATTGAGAAACTAAAGGAAGAATACCCGAATGCGGACTGTACGCTGGAGTATGACCAGGCGTGGAAGCTCCTGGTGAGCGTAAGGCTGGCGGCCCAGTGCACGGACGCCCGGGTGAATGTGGTGGTAGAGAAACTGTACGAGAAGTTCCCGGATGTGGACGCCCTGGCGAACGCGCCGGTGGAGGAAATCGAGGAAATCGTCCATCCCTGCGGGCTGGGCAGGAGCAAGGCCAGGGACATCAGCGCCTGTATGCGCCAGCTGCGGGACGTATATGGCGGAAAGGTGCCGGACGATTTCGACAAGCTGCTGGCTCTGCCCGGTGTGGGTAGGAAGAGCGCTAACCTGATCATGGGCGATGTGTTCGGAAAACCTGCCATTGTCACGGACACCCACTGCATCCGTCTGGTGAACCGCATGGGCCTGGTGGACGGCATCAAGGAACCGGCAAAGGTGGAAAAGGAACTCTGGAAAATCATCCCGCCCGAAGAGGGGAACGATTTCTGCCATCGGCTGGTGGATCACGGCAGGGCGGTCTGCACGGCCCGGACAAAGCCATACTGCGAGAAGTGCTGCCTGCAGGATATCTGTAAGCAAGCGGGGGTGTGAGAAAGGATTCATTCCGGTGAGGCATGGAACTCCAAAGCGTTGAGGGAGGCACCGGGAGGATGAAAGGAAGAATGTCGGGGCGGCAGATGCCCCGCAAGGGAACCGGCGTGCTGGACTTAGCCGGATTTCCGGCAGGGCGTCTGCTGCCCATGAATATAAAAATAAGCGCTGCCAAGGGCTTATGCCCATAATGGGACAGCGCGGAAACGAGGAAAATATGAGAGTGAATCAAACAAAACGCATCGCTGCAGGGCGTCTCCCGGCTGTGCCGCTGATTACCTGCGATCCCTATTTCAGCCTCTGGTCAGGCAGCGACTGTCTCTATGAGACGGACACCTGTCACTGGACAGGCAGGAGGAAGCGTGTCGCCGGAACGGCTCAGATAGACGGCGCGGACTACCGCTTCATGGGCCTGGGGAAGGCGCAGGCCATGGAGCAGACGAATCTTTCCGTGACGGCTACCTGCAGCGCCTACCGCTTCCAGGCTGCGGGGGTGGAGCTTTGCCTGGAGTTCTGGACGCCGCTTCTTCTGGACGATCTGGACGTGATGTCCAGGCCCTGCTCCTATGTGGATATGGCTGTCCGCTCACTGGACGGGAAGAGCCATGAGGTGAAGCTTGCATGGGAGTTCTCGGGAGAACTCTGCTGCGACGGAGGACAGACGGAGAAAATCGGCGGCGGCAGCTACGCTCTGGAAATGGGAGAGGGACAGCAGGCCGGGCGCGCTGCGTGGATGGGGCTGCGTCAGCAGCATCCGCTGGGACAGAGCGGAGACAGCATCGCAATCGACTGGGGTTACCTGTACCTGGCTGCCCGTTATGGCAGTCCGCTGGAGGTGTCTTACCAGCAGGTGAACCGCAGCCTCTGGGCAAAGGCGGATCTGCATATACCGGAAAGCGGATGGGAGGAGGCTTCTCTTGTGGCAGCCTATGACGACATCGCTTCCATCAATTATTTCGGCAGGATGCTCCCCGGATATTGGGCCAGGGACGGCAAGAATATTCTGGATGCGATTTCGGAGGCGGTTTCCGGACATGACCGGCTGCTGCAAAGATGCGAGACTTTTGACGAGAGACTGGAGAAAGAGGCCATGGAATTCGGCGAGGCGTATACAAAAGTGTGTATCGCCGCATACCGCCAGTCCATAGCGGCCCACAAGCTGATTGCCGACGAAAAGGGGGATGCGGTGTTCATCTCCAAGGAATGCCATTCCAATGGCTGCGCGGCTACCGTGGACGTGACCTATCCCTCCACTCCTCTGTTCTACTGCTACAACCCTGAGCTGGTGCGGGGAATGATGCGCCCGGTGATGCGTTTCGCGAAGCTGCCCGTGTGGGGCTATGATTTCGCGCCCCATGACGTGGGAAGGTATCCTTATGTGACAGGACAGGTCTATGGCCTGGCATCCTATCAGGAGGCGGCCCAGGACCTGCGGGACGGCGAAGAAGGGGGCTACATCTATCCGATGATCTGGCAGATGCCGGAGAGCGCTCAGATGTACAATACCAAAAACCAGATGCCCGTGGAGGAGAGCGGCAATCTGCTGATACTGGAGGCAGCGCTGATTCGGCAGAATCCGGAGGGAGAGATGGGGAATCTTCTGGAGAATCTTCCCTTATACGAAAAATGGGTGAAATATCTTCTGGAATACGGCAGCGATCCCGGAGAGCAGCTCTGTACCGATGACTTTGCCGGCCATCTGGCCCACAATGTGAATCTGGCGTTCAAGGCGATTATGGGCGTGGAGGCCTATTCCATCCTGATGCATGCCGTGGGAAGAGAGGAGGAGGCCGCACAGTACCATGAAAAGGCGCGGGCCATGGCAAAGGATGCCTGTGAAAGGGCCCTGGACGGCGACCATACCAGGCTTACCTTTGACGGCGACGGGGAGAGCTGGAGCTTAAAGTACAATGCCGTCTGGGACCTGGTATTCGGCTCAGGGTTCTGGGACGATGCTTTCTACAGCCGGGAAATCCGGCAGTACCGCAGGAAATATAACAGATACGGCGTACCCCTGGATTCCAGGGCAAGCTATACCAAGAGCGACTGGATGATGTGGGCGGCGGCCATGGATCCATCCGGCAGGGCCGTGGAGGAATTCGCGGAGCATATCCTGGCGTTTCTGGAGGAAAGCGGAGACAGGGTGCCGTTTTCCGACTGGTACATGACGGAGGACGGACGGCACTGCAATTTCCAGAACCGCACCGTACAGGGCGGACTCTTCATGCCGCTGCTCTTAAAGCGCGGGGAAATGCGTTCATAGGACTGGCCCGGCGCGAATATAGATTACCATACTGTTTTCGGATGTGAGGCATATATATGGAAATCTATGTGGTGAAACCGGGGGACAGCGTGGACAGCATTGCCAGGGCGCTGAACGCCAATGCAGAGCAGTTGATATATGACAATCAATTGGAGTATCCATATGAGCTTGCCGTAGGGCAAGCTCTTTTGGTGAGCGGCTATACCAGGGATGCGGACAGGGCGGTCTCGGTGAGCGGCTATGCCTATCCTTTCATCAGTCCGTGGGTACTGGAGCAGACCTTGCCATATCTTACGGAATTAAGAGTTTTTTCATATGGGTTTACAGACACTGGAGAGCTGCTTCCCCCTAATCTGGGAGATGACGGGTGGATGATAACGGAGGCTGTCCGCTTTGGCACAGAGCCTGTCCTGACGCTGACGCCCTTTGGGCCTGACGGGAATTTCAACAATCAGCTGATTCATTCCGTGGTGAACAATGAGGCGTATAAGGCTAATCTGATCCGCAACTTGCTGGACACCATGGAGGAGAAGGGGTATGTGGGCGTGGATATTGATTTTGAGTACATTCTTGCGGAAGACAGGGATGCCTTTTCGGATTTTGTATGGCAGGTGGCAGAGGCTATGCGGGCGGCAGGGTACAGGACTTCCGTGGCGCTGGCACCCAAAACAAAAGCGGACCAGGCAGGGCTTCTGTATGAGGGAAAGGATTATCGGGCGCTGGGGGAGGCGGCGGATTCTGTGTTGCTGATGACTTATGAATGGGGTTATACTTACGGGCCGCCCATGGCTGTGGCCCCCATCAATCAGGTGCGCAGGGTGGTGGAATATGCGGTGACGGAGATCCCGGCCTCGAAGATTGATCTGGGAATCCCGAACTACGGGTACGACTGGCCGCTGCCCTATGAGAGGGGCACCACCAAAGCCGCTACCATAAACAACGTGCAGGCTGTCCGCATCGCTATAGAGCAGGGGGCGGAAATCCTTTTCGACAATGTGGCTGAGAGCCCTTACTTCACGTATACCGCTGACGATATCGAGCACGAAGTGTGGTTCGAGGACGTGCGCAGCCTCCTGGCCAAGTTCCGCCTGATGGAGGAGTACGGCCTGCGGGGATGCGGCTACTGGCAGATTATGCAGTGGTTCCGGGCGAACTGGCTGCTTTTGCAGGATCAGTTCTATATTTTGAAATAGCATTCGGAAAAGAGGCTGTCGGCGGGCGGCCTCTTTTCTTATTCAGTCATTTTCCGCGTTTTTATCACAATGCCGCTTGCGCCATTCCCGGGGGCTGATGCCTGTATTCTGCTTGAAGGCATGGGAGAAAGCGAAAGGATCCCCATACCCCATCCATTGGGCAATGGTCTGGATGTCCATATCAGTAGTCTCCAGGAGAACCCTGGCTTCCTCCTGCTTTGCGTTCTGGATATATTGCTTCGGGGAAAAACCAATCTGGACTGGGGCTGGTAGCATGCAGTTCCGGTAGACATAAGGGATAAACCAACAGCTGAATGCTTGGCTGGAGAGCAGATAGTAAACGTCGCATGCTGCATCAGGCGGAACAATCGGTTCTAGGGGTTGTTCCGCCGATTATATTGATATATACTATAAAAAAGAAAGGAGATTATCATGAGGACAATTTCTTATCAGGCTTATCTCGACAAGATATATGGATGTTTCATCGGAAAGGCAGTTTCCGGGAACATCGGTGCCCCCTATGAGGGCGTGAAGATGCCCCTGGAACTTACTTTCCAGCCGGAGATGATAGACTGCTCCCTGCCCAATGACGACCTGGACCTGCAGGTGTTATGGCTGGATGGATCCTTCCATCGCGCTGGGAGAGAGCAAGACAGTCCTGATGGTATTTAGGAACAGGGGGAGCAGCGACAAGGTGCTGGACTGTTGTATTGAGACAGTCAATGGAATCTGCTGCTCCCTGCCAGAGTTCACGCTGGAGCTTCCGGCCAGCTGTGACAAGCAGATATCGGTCGTCTTCACGCTGCCTATTGAGGCGGATGCTGTATACGACAGGAATATCGTCAGGATATGTGTTTCCTCAAATGGGGAAGAGATGCTTCAAAAGGAGTTCGGTCTTGCAGGAGCGGTGCCGTGGAAGCTTTCCGGGCCTTTTTGGCGCACGGAACCAATCTGTACCACTGAGGCGCTTCTGGCCAATCACTCCTATATTGCATTGATGAAAGATTCACAGATACAGGGAAGCGAGACGGACAAGGTGCGCCATTTTCATCTGAATTTCGCCGTGGACACAGACACGGAATTCATAACAGAAAGAAAGCTTTTCGAGTCGCTTGGCAAAGGGGAGGGGAATGCTGTCTGTGAACAGAGCCTGGCAAATGTGCGGGAGGACAGTTTCCGCCTGGAGGACTTCTTCGGATTCCAGGGCCCTTGCACGGCCTATTTCTCCCGGATACTGATTGCGCCGGAAGATATGGAAACCTGTATCCAGATAGGTCATACCAGTCCCTTTAGCCTGAGCATTAATGGAAGCATTGTGGCCAGACGGGATAACTGCGACAATTGGACAGGGGAGAATGTCCATCTGGAGCATGTGCGCCTGAACCGGGGAGAGAACAGGATTGTGCTGCGGGCCACCCGGGTGAATAAGGATGCAAAGTTTAATCTTACGTTCTCCAAAGAAGCGACCTGCGCTGAGCACATTGTCAGTTTTGCCTCCAGGAATCCTTATTGCTTTTAGGGATAAAGGGAATGCAGGCTCGAATTTTAAGAAAAAGTAAACAGCAAGGTAGACCTTGTGCCGGACTTAAGGTATAATAAGTCCATATTCGTGGCATGGAACGGCCGGATGGCCATCCATACCATGATTGCACTTTAATCATGGTATAATGTCCTTATTCAAAACAGGAGGGAGTCATGGACAAACGGTTGAGTGAAATCCTGGAGGGGAAAGGCGGGAATTATCTGTTCCCCTTTATGTGGCTTCATGAAGGAGGAAGGGAGGGGCTGTCAGAGCGCATCCAGAGGATTCGGGACAGCGGCTGCAGGGCTTTCTGCGTGGAATCCAGACCCCATGAGGGGTTCGGAAAGCAGGAATGGTGGGACGACATGGAAGTCATCCTGGAAGAGGCCAGGAAGAGGGACATGAAGGTCTGGGTTCTGGACGACAAGCACTTTCCTACCGGCTATGCCAATGGTATTTTGAAGGAAAAGTACCCGGAACGCCGTCAATGGTTCCTCCGGGAACATCATGTGGATGTGGCAGGCCCGATGGAGGGAGCCTCTGTGCTGGTGCCTAAGCTGGACAGAGAGGATGACGAGGAGCTGCTGGCAGCAGTGGCCTACAGGCGCGGAGACGGAGCGGAGCTTTTGGCCGGGGAGGGAATCCTTCTGGAGAATATGGCAGAGGGACTTTTATTCTGGGATGTGCCGGAAGGTTTTTATCGGATTTTCTTCCTGATTAAGACCAGAAAAGGCGGAAGAGAATACATCAATTGTATTGACAGGGAATCGGTCCGGGCGTTGATTGAGGCGGTCTATGAGCCCCATTATGAGCATTTATCCCGGTATTTCGGCAATACGCTGACAGGATTCTTTTCGGACGAGCCCGGGCTTGGAAGTTCCCATGTGGGTCCCTGGGGACAGGATACAGGATTCCATTACCGTACGGTAGGACAGCCGGGTGTGGCGTTTCCCTGGAGCGGCATCGGCAAGGATACGGCTTTCCTATATGGATGCGGTCACGAGGCTCTGGGAGCGGAACTTCTCCCTGCAGCTGGGGGAATGGTGCCGGAATCACGGCGTGCTCTATACAGGCCATGTGATTGAGGACATGAATGCCCATATGAGATTGGGCTGTGCCGGAGGGCATTACTTCCGGTCTCTGGGAGGACAGGACATAAGCGGCATTGATATCGTGCTGCATCAGGTGATGCCTGGTTTTGCAGATATGGAGGTGTCGGCGCGGATTGCGAAAGGAAAAGCAGGGAATGCCTTTTTCCATTATGTGCTGCCAAAGCTCGGCACCTCTCTGGCCAGGACAGAGCCGCGGATGCAGGGCAGGGCCATGTGCGAGGTGTTCGGCGCTTACGGCTGGGCGGAGGATACGGCCTGCATGAAATGGCTTATGGATTTCCTGCTGGTTCGGGGAATCAATCGTTTTGTCCCGGAACGGTATCCGGAAGAATTATATCTTTTGGCGGAGCGCTTTTCAGGGAAAGGACTTCCGGTGTTCTGGCTGGCAGAGGATGGATGCAGGAAATCGGAGACTGGTGAGGCGATGGAACTGGAACGGCTGTCTGCTGCAGTCCGGGAACGGCAGCTTGCCCATTTATACGTAAAGGACGCACCGCATCTGCGCATTGGCCGTTTTGTCCGGGAAAAAGCTTTCTGGTTCATGCTCTTTTGGGAAGATGTGCAGACCGATGTGGATGAGACGATTGACCTTCCATGCCAGGGAGATTTCCTGCGTTTTGACCTGCTGGGAAAATCACCCGGGATCATACGGAGGACGGCAGAGTACGGGTACGGCTGATGCCTTACCAGTCTGAGCTGCTATTATTTGATGAAATCCCGGAGAATGTCCTGGATGGGATGCCGCAACAGGAGGAATGGGAGGAGATGGATGCCTCTCGGCTTTCGTGGGAGATCGCGCTTTTGGAACAGGGGAAGGAGACGGAGTTCAGAACAGTCCGGGAGGACAGCGGATTATTCTCCATCACAGGCAGAGAGGGCTGGCCGCGTTTTTCGGGACGGATGCGGTATCGAACCAGGCTTTCTCTGGAAAGCGTATCGAGATTGGGACTGGATTTGGGGCGTGTGGGCGGCACTGCCAGACTGACGGTAAACGGACAGAATCTCGGCATGCGCATCTGCCCGCCTTACCATTGGGATATTTCCGAAACTGTGAAAGAGGGGGATAACCTGATTGAAGTGGAGGTGGCCAATACTTTGGTGCACAGAATCAGGGAGCGGTTCTCGGAATATATGCAGATTGGACCCAGCGGTCTGTTGGGGCCGGTGAAATTGTATACCTTAAAAAAGGGTGACAGACAATGATAGAGATTGAAAAGCAGATTCAGATTTATCCGGAAAAGGTAAAATACGAGGTGTAAAGCTATGAGAATGTATGACATCATCATGAAAAAAAGGAACGGCGGCGAGCTTTCAAAAGAAGAGATAGACTTCTTCATAGAGGGCTACACGAAAGGGGAAATCCCGGATTATCAGGTATCCGCCCTGATGATGGCAATTTATTTCCAAAAGATGACGGAGCAGGAGACCTATAACCTGACCATGGCCATGGCGGACAGCGGGGACAGGCTGGATTTGTCGGCAATCCAGGGCATAAAGGTGGACAAACACAGCACAGGCGGCGTGGGAGACAAGACTTCGCTGGCCCTGACCCCCATGGTAGCGGCCTGCGGCATTCCTGTGGCGAAGATGAGCGGACGGGGGCTGGGACATACCGGCGGCACCATCGACAAGCTGGAAAGCTTCGACGGCTTTACCACCGGGCTTACCACGGAACGGTTCATAGAGAATGTGAACCGCATCGGCATCGCCATCATGGGGCAGACGGCGGATCTGGCCCCTGCGGACAAGAAGCTTTACGCCCTCAGGGACGTGACGGCTACGGTAGATAACCTGTCCCTGATTGCCAGCTCCATCATGAGCAAGAAGCTGGCCGCCGGGGCGGACGCTATCGTCCTGGATGTAAAGACGGGCAGCGGCGCGTTCATGAAGCGGGAATCGGAGGCAAAAGCCCTGGCGGAGGAGATGGTGAAAATCGGCAAAAATGCCGGACGGAAGACCATTGCCGTCATCTCCGACATGGACCAGCCTCTGGGATTTGCGGTGGGGAATGCGCTGGAGGTAAAGGAGGCCATTGAGACTTTAAAGGGAAATGGGCCTGCGGACTTCCTGGAGCTGTGCCTGACGCTGGGGAGCCAGATGCTGATAGCCGGAGGCAGGGCTGAGAGCAGCGCGGAGGCGGAAGAGATGCTGCGGGCAGTGATTGCGGACGGCAGCGCGCTGAAGAAGCTTGCGGCTTTCGTTGAGGCCCAGGGCGGAGACAGCAGTGCGGTGTACCATCCGGAACTGCTGCCCAGGGCAACTATCGTCCGGCCTGTGACAGCGCCGGAGAGCGGCTATCTGACCCATATCGTCTGCGATGAGGTGGGAATCTGTTCCCTGATTTTAGGCGGCGGCAGAGAGACCAAGGAGAGCGAAATCGATTTGTCGGTTGGTCTGATGCTGTGCAAAAAGGCGGGAGATTATGTGGAGGCAGGCGAGCCTCTGGCAATGATTCATGCCAATGACGAGGGCAAGGCGGCTGAGGCGGAGAGGCGCTATCTGGCGGCCTGTAGGATTTTGGCTGAAATGCCGGAAAAGACGCCTTTCATCAAAGGAATCATACAGTGACAAGAAATTATTTTGAAGATAATTTTATATCGAAATTTCGAATATATAACAGAAAGCTCCGCTGACATCGGCGGGGCTTTCTGTGCGTATGAGTATCTGATAGGTTCTCGGAATTTCAGGCAGGTAAAATCAGGCTGTTGAGAAATCAGGCGGCAGAAAAATCGGGGGAATCGGCAAAACGTTTTCCGGGAAGCCGCGTGATAAGCGGTCTGAAGATTCCGAGAGACTATTCTGGAGAGACGGAGGGCTGGCAGAGTTGTTCTGCCATGGCATAGACAGGCCAAAGCCTCTGCAGTATCAGGATCTAATGGATGTTCCCAGATATCTTGTGCAACCATACATAATATAGGCAGGATAGCTGGTCTGTGAGCTGCAGAACAGGGAGGAGAAAGCGCGCATAGTTTCAGCGCGGTTATAATATAATGGGAACATGAGGAAAAACATTGACCGAATTCAAAGAAATGAGGAGAGGAAAGAATCCCTGATCGACTCCCTGCGGCTCCCCAAGGACATCTGCATGGGCGCCATGAAAGTGACCATGACAGGAAACCGGGAGGCGTGGATAGAAAATTACAGGGGGCTTCTGGAGTATACGGAAAGGCAGATACTGCTCCAGGGCAGGACCTGCCAGGTCTGTTTCGAGGGGACGAGGCTTTCCATTGATTATTATACCAACGAGGATATGAAAATCAGCGGATGCATCAGCTGCATCAGATATATTTAAGGCTAAAGAGCATGAAGAGGACGTAAGCGCCGGAAATATGGACGCGCATGACAGAACCGGAATCAGAAAGGAACAGGCCATGATCAGATTTTTGAAATATATGAAAGGATATCTGCGCGTCCGAGTATGGGGATTCTCTCCGGAGCGGTTCATGAATCTCTGCAGCAATAAGGGCATACTGCTGTGGGACATCGTCAGGGAGGGGGATGTCTACTATATGAACATCACCCTGAAAGGGTTCTGGGAACTCCGCCCCATAGTAAAGAAGACAGGGACAAGGGTAGCCATACTGGAAAGATATGGGCTGCCCTTTTTTCTGCCAAAGCTTCTGAAACGCAAGATGTTCGTGGCAGGATTGTTTCTGACCATCGCTTTCTGGCTGGTATCCTCACTTTTTATCTGGGACATAAAATTGAATGGAAATTATCAGATTACCGAAGATGTGTTCCGGAGTTTTCTGAAACAGAATCAGGTAAGGATAGGCATGAGGCAGGATGAGCTGGACATAGAGGAGCTGGAAAAGCAGATACGCAGACAGTTTCCCCAGATTACATGGGCCTCCGCCCGGCTGGAGGGCACGAGGCTGCTGATAGACATCAAAGAGAACGACGCCCCCCTGACCACGGATAAGCCGGAAACCACGTCCGGGACGGATCTTGTGGCGGAATATGACGGCAGGATCGTATCGATTATCGTCAGGAACGGCGTTCCCAAGGTGGGAATCGACGATATGGTGGAGAAAGGGGCCATATTGGTGGAGGGAAAAGTACCTGTCTATAATGAGGACACCACCCTGCGGGAGTACCAGTATGTGGACGCGGACGCGGATATCCTGCTGGAGCACGGGATGGATTTTACGGCCAGCCTCCCCTTGAACCATACCGAAAAGAAGTACACCGGCAGGGAGAAGAGCAGCCATTACATAAAGCTGGGGGACAGGTCATGGTCCCTGCCGCAGGATCGCCCTTTTCTGGTCTATGACAGCGTCATCAGGGAGAGCAGGCCGCTGATGCTGGAGAGGCTGTCCGTGCCCGCGTTCTGGGGGACGGTGACCTACCGGGAGTATCAAAATGTCGAATATAAATATACGGAAGAAGAGGCAAAAGCCCATCTTAATCAAAAATTAATGGATTTTCTTGCAGAATTAGAGGAAAAAGGGGTACAAATTATTGAAAAAGATGTTAGAATAGAGAGGAACGCCGATGTGTGGGTGCTGACAGGAGAATTTCTGGTGCAGGAGCCGGTGGGAAAGAGCACTGAGACGGAAAGAATTGAGGCTGGAGAAACGGAAGGAAATGGATGAATTTTCGGTAAAAATGGATATGCCTACAGAGCATATGCAGAAAATATTCGGTATGCACGACGCGTACCTGAAAAAAGTGGAGCGGGACTTTGGCGTGGCCATCGTGGACCGCAACGGGCAGCTGACGATTACCGGGAAAGAAGAGATGGTAAAGCGGGCGGAGGGAGTCCTGCGGCAGCTTTCCATTATTTCCGGCAGGGGAAACGAAATAGAGGAGCAGAACGTGGATTACGCAATCGCATTAGGAATGGAAAAGAAAGAAGAGGCGCTGACGCAGATAGACGAGGACTGCATCTGTCACACGGTAAACGGCAAACCGATCAAGCCCAAGACCCTGGGGCAGAAAGCATATGTGGATGCCATCCGGAACAACATGCTGGTATTCGGCATAGGCCCTGCCGGCACGGGCAAGACTTATCTGGCCATGGCTATGGCCATCACGGCCTTTAAGAACGACGAGGTGGGCAGAATCATCCTGACCAGACCGGCCATCGAGGCGGGAGAGAAGCTGGGATTTCTGCCGGGAGATCTGCAGAGCAAGGTGGATCCGTACCTGCGGCCATTGTATGACGCGCTGTATCAGATCATGGGAGGGGAGAGCTTTGCCAAAAACATGGAGAAAGGCCTGATAGAGGTGGCGCCGCTGGCCTACATGAGAGGGCGGACGCTGGACAATGCCTATATCATCCTGGACGAAGCCCAGAACACCACCCCGGCCCAGATGAAGATGTTCCTGACCCGTATCGGGTTCGGCTCCAAGGTGGTGGTCACGGGAGACGACTCCCAGAAAGATTTGCCCGCGGATGCCAAATCGGGGCTTGACATTGCCCAGAAAGTGCTGCGGGGGATTGACGATATCGCTTTCTGCACCCTCACAAGCAAGGATGTGGTGCGCCATCCTCTGGTGCAGAAAATAGTTAAGGCATACGAGGATTTCGAGGGCAAAGAGGCAGCCAGGAACCGCAGGGACAAAGAGCGTAGTGTGAAAAGATATTCTAAGCGGCCAAAGGGCGCCCGCTAAGAATATCTAAGTTTCACACAGAAGAATGCCCAAAGTGCAGGCATTCTTCCAGACTTGCACCTGTGGAACAGGCGCGGAAGGAAGCATTAGCATGAACTTGTACATGGAAAATGAGACGGAGCGTGGATTTCCGTTTTCCGCGGAAGAGACCGCCAGAGAGGTGTGCGTGGCAGTCCTGGAGGAAGAGGGTTGTCCCTATGAGGCTCAGGTGAATATCGTGCTGACGGACAATGAGGGAATCCGTGAGCTGAATCGGGAATGCAGGAAGATAGACAGGGAGACGGATGTGCTCTCTTTTCCGAATGTGGATTTTGAAGAAGAGGGCGTCTTCGATATCGACGAGAACAGCGAGGCGGACTATTTCGACCCGGAGAGCGGGGAGCTTGTGCTGGGGGACATCATGATATCCGTGGACAGGGTATATGCCCAGGCGGAGGAGTATGGGCACAGCGTCAGGCGGGAATTCGCCTTTCTGGTGGCCCACAGCATGCTTCATCTGTGCGGATACGATCATATGGAAGAGGATGAGCGGGCGCGGATGGAGCGCAGGCAGGACGAGATATTGACGAGGCTTGGCATTACAAGAGATTGACCGAGGGACAGCGGATGAATCAGACAGAGGTAAAGAGACGGCAGGCGGAAAGACTATCCGACATCTTGATGTTTATTACGATATATGTCATGGGACGCCTGACAGGGGACAAAGGAATCGCTTACACAGCGGTGGCTGCGACAGTCTGCGCGCTGCTGTGGATCGCGGTCAGCGGGAGCCTGTCGGATGCCCTGGGCAGGCTTCTGCGGAGCAGAAAAAATAAAGGACAGTACAGGAATATCGCCAGGATGAGGGGCAGCGCCATGGTGTTCCAGATGGCGCTGGGGCTGGCCGGCAGCCTGTGCCTGGCAGCGCTGTCGGGAGTCGTTTCGGAGAAAGTCTTCCGGATTCCCTATAGCTGGCTGATATTGCTGGCGCTTTCCCCCATAGTGCTGCTTCGGACCATTTCCGCGGTGCTGACAGGGTATTTTCAGGGGGAGGGCTCGGAGCTTCCCAAGGCCATTGCAGGAATCCTGAGGCAGGTATTCCTGTTGGGATTCGTGATTCTTTTTTCCCATTTGGTGGGGGGATACGGAGAAAAGGTGAGCAGCCTGCTGCGGCAGGAGAATTACAGCGCCATGTACGGCGGCCTGGGGATTGCCCTGGCGGTCAATTCTGCGGAACTGTTCGTCCTCCTTTTCCTGGGGCTGATATATAAGGTGAGCCGCCGCTCTGAGAGGAAAGGGAAACAGGAGGCTATGTATGCCACGGATTCGCGGTGGGAGTGCGTCATGCACCTGTACAGCGTCAGATGGCCCCAGTTCCTGACAGCGGTGTGCGCGTTTCTGCCCTTTGTGCTGGGGCTGTTCTTCAGCTGCCTTGCCTCGGAGGATATAGAGCGGACAGCTGCGGAATACGGGCTGTATGCGGGGAAGTATCTGGTGGTGTGCGGGGTTGTATCATCGGTGATTACAATTGCGGCGCTGCCTGTCATCGGGAAGATATTCCAGTGCTTCAAGCGGGATGAGAACCGTTTTGCCAGGACAGTCTTCCAGAGCGGGGTCCACATAGGCCTGGTTCACGGCATCTTCCTCTCGGTATTCGTGGCGGTGATGGGAGAGCAGCTTGCGGATCTTCTGTGTCCGGCAAATGCGCAGACCGTGACCAGAATGCTGCAGTTCGGTTCGGCCCTGATTGGCTTCGGAGCACTTTCCGGGTATTTCAGCAGGCTGCTGCATTCCCTTGGGAAAAAATATCCTGTGCTGATAGCGGCGGGCGGAGCGGATATCCTTTTCGTGATAGTCGTCATGCCCGGCATCAGTAAAAGCGATGTGATGTCGCTGGTGTACGGCGGCGTGGCTGCTGTTGTCATGTTCTGTGTCCTGTCAGGCGTGTTCGCCTACAGACAGCTGCGGGTGAAGCCTGACTGGCTGGGCACTTTTGCGGTACCCATGGGAGTCGGAGGCGGTGCGGGGCTGATATGCCTGCTGATAAGAAAGCTGCTCTCCGCGCATCTGGGCAGTCTGATGACGCTGCTGGTGGCGTTTGCGCTGGCCGGGGCAGTGTACTGGATTGCGTTGCTTCTGCTGCGGAATTTCAAAGAACAGGAGCTGGAAGCGATTCCGGGCGGGCGGCTGATTGGCATGCTGGGACAGCTGCTGCGGGTTTTTTAGCGAAAAGTAATGTTATAATGTGAATAAACGGATGAAAAACAGCTGATACTGATTACAAATGGAAAAGAAGCATTCCATGGAAAAGGTGTCCATGGAAGATGGTTTCCAGGGAGAATGCTATGAAGTATGTAAAAAGTATCAGCTTATTCATTGTATATCCCCTGCTGGTGCTGGGGCTTGGTTTTTATGCGGGCGTGAAATCCTCCCATTACTTTTATCCGGGAGAGGAGACGGAAGAGGACGCCCGGATTCTTTCGGAGGTTTCTTCGGAAGAGGACGCGCAGAATGGACAGGCTCCCGGTACTGAGGGAGAGAGCGCCGGGGCACAGCCCGATCCGGGGCAGTCGGTGGTGATAAATGACCTGCCGGAATTGCCGGAGGAAGAGGCCGCGGAGGTCATGGTCTCTGCGGAGACCCTCTGCGTGGATACGAAATATGTGCTGGAGGAGACAGATGTGCTGTACCACACGGTGGTGGAGACCACATGGAGGCTGCCGGACAAGTATGTGGGCATGAACAGGGAGCAGTTCCTGCAGGCCATGGAGGTCTATGAGGCTTTTCCGCCCCTGTCCGAATTGGAGCGGGGATTCGTGGGTCTGGAGGTGCTCTCCTTTTCCAGGGAGCGGGTTGTGGTGCGGATGGACTATAAATTCGTACAGCCCAGCAGCAGCTTCTATCTGGCAGTATACGACAATGAAGTAGTAGTCTATCTGGAGGATATGCAGACGGTGTATATCGAGACGGACATCACCCTGGATTCCCTGCCGGCGCATCTGCAGCAGAATATCATCGATATGATGTGGATCAGGGATGAGGAGGAGCTGTACAGTTTCCTGGAAAATTATTCCAGCTGATCCGGTGGGAAGAATATGGCCCGTGCCGATTGCGCGGGCATGGCGGGAAGCGTGGAAGACAGAGGATATAGGGAGATTGGTTTATGGGAAATACGGTGGGCATCGTAGGCGGCGGAGCCGCCGGGATGATGGCGGCAATTACGGCGGCGAGGAATGGAGAAAGGGTCACGCTGCTGGAGAGGAACGACAGACTGGGAAAAAAGATACTTTCTACCGGTAACGGGAAGTGCAATCTGGGAAATGAGAGGCTGGAGGCAGAGGCGTATTATACGGGACGGCCGGATATGCTGGAGGATTTCCTCGGGCGGTTCGGCACGGAGGATACAATCTCCTTTTTCCAGAGCATTGGATTGCTGATAAAGAGCAGGAACGGCTATCTGTATCCGGCCAGTGAGCAGGCGGCGGCTGTGCTGGATGTGCTGCGCTATGAGGTAAAGGCCGCGGGGGTGGATGTGGTGACGGACTTTAAGGCGGAGTCCGTTGAGAGGGGCAGGCGGTCGAAACTTCTTCAAGTATATGGGAAAGAGGGCGTATATTCCTTTGACCGTGTCATTTTGGCCTGCGGGGGAAAAGCGGCGCCGAAGACAGGCTCTGACGGCAGCGGATACCGGCTCGCAGAACAGCTGGGACACAGCATGGTTCCCGTAGTTCCGGCGCTGGTGCAGCTCAGATGCAGAGAGGAATATCTGAAATCTGTATCAGGTGTCAGGGCGGACGCACAGATAAGCGTCTGGTTTCAGGGAAAGCGCGCGGCACAGGAGCGGGGAGAGCTGCAGCTGACAGAATACGGGATTTCCGGGATTCCGGTATTTCAGCTGAGCCGCAGGGTGAATTACATATTGGCAGGAGCCAAAAAGCATGCGGAAGTGGAAGTGAATATTGATTTCCTGCCGGATTATACAGAAGAGGATTTCCGCATGCAGTGCACGGGCAGGAGGCTCCTGCAGGGACACCGCACGGTGGAGGAGTTTTTTACAGGGATGCTGCACAAGAAGCTGATGCTGCTTTTCATAAAGCTGGCCGGACTGAAGTCTGCAGAGGCCGTAAGCGGGGCGGACGAGAGGAAACTGGCAAGGGTTTACGAACTGTGCAGATGCTGGAAGCTTCATGTAATCGGGAGCAATTCCTATGACAATGCCCAGGTCTGCGCAGGCGGAGTGCCTCTTGACGAGGTGACGGAGTCGCTGGAGTCCAGGCTTGTGCCGGGAGTCTATTTCGCGGGTGAGATTCTGGATGTGGACGGCAGATGCGGGGGATACAATCTGCAGTGGGCGTGGTGCAGCGGGTTCATAGCGGGAAAGCATCACGGAGGGTCCGGCGTCATGCAGTCACGGGCTCCCCGGGGAAAGGGACAGGTGGTTTGATGATCCGGGTCAATCAGGTGAAATTGAGGACTGGACATTCACAGGAGGATTTAAGGAGACAGGCGGCTTCAATGCTTCGGATTCCCGAACAGAATATAACGGAATTAAGGATTGCACGGCAGTCTATTGACGCAAGGAAAAAGCCGGAGATTTTCTACAGCTATTCTCTGGATGTGGCAGTCAGGGATGAGGAGCACATTTTACATAGATTCCGCGGAAAGGAAAATCTGGTATGCCGGTCTGAGAGAACGGAAGGAGGGCATTCCGCGGAATATCATTTTCCGGCATCGGGAAAGAGGGAGAGGACAGGGCCTGTCATCATTGTGGGAACAGGGCCTGCGGGCCTGTTCTGCGGCTATTTCCTTGCCATGCACGGCTACCGGCCGATACTGCTGGAGCGGGGCAGATGCGTGGAGGAGCGCCAGAAAGACGTGGAGCGTTTCTGGGAGACCGGGAAACTGGATACGGTTTCCAATGTGCAATTCGGCGAGGGCGGCGCGGGGACTTTCTCTGACGGAAAGCTGAATACGCTGGTGAAAGACAGGGACGGCAGGAACAGGGCGGTGCTGGAGACTTTTGTGAGGTTTGGCGCAAAGGAGAGCATCTGCTACGATGCCAAGCCCCATATAGGCACGGACGTGCTCTGCACCGTGGTAAAACGGATGAGGGAGGAAATCATCCGGCTGGGCGGTAAAGTGTATTTTGAGAGCCGGGTGACGGATATCTGCGTGGAGGCCGGGCGCGTGGCCGGAGTGACGGCGGCCGGGCCGGGTGGCAGCAGGCAGCTGAAATGCGGGCAGCTGGTGCTGGCAATCGGCCACAGCGCTAGAGATACTTTCTCCATGCTGGAGAGAAGGAGGGTGCCCATGGAGGCCAAGGCCTTTGCGGTAGGTCTGCGGGTGGAGCATCCTCAGGGGATGATAAACAAGAGCCAGTACGGCTTGGAGGAACCGGGAGATTTGGGGGCCGCGCCCTATAAGGTGACAGCCAGGGCCGGGAATGGCAGAGGCGTCTATTCTTTCTGCATGTGCCCCGGCGGATATGTGGTGAACGCGTCCTCCGAGGAGGGACGCACGGCAGTGAACGGCATGAGCTACAGCGGCCGGAACGGCAAAAATGCCAACAGCGCCATCATTGTGACTGTGACGCCGGAGGATTTCGGCTCAGAACATCCGCTGGCGGGAATCGAATTTCAGAGACGGCTGGAGGAAAAGGCCTATGCCCTGGGCGGAGGAAAGATTCCGGTGCAGCGATATGGTGATTTCAAGCGGTGCGTGGAGCAGGAGAGGTGCGGTATCGGGCAGGACTTGAGCATCGGACAAGCTGTGGCACATTGCGGCGACGCGGCATCTCGGAAGAAAGAAGTTATAAACGATGAAATTCTAAGCGGTGGAAAGCATCGGATGAATGCAGTAGAGGATGCAGGTTCGGTGGAAAACATGGATTGTATAGAAAGTATAGATAATGGGGTAAGTGCAAATGACGGCTTCGGGCCTCAGTGCAAGGGAATGTATACATGGGCAGATGTGAGCCGTATCCTCCCCGGAGCCTGTAACGAAGCCATAGTGGAGGGAATGGAGGCTTTCGGAAGGCAGATTGCGGGATTCAACAGGCCGGACGCGTGCCTGTCGGGAGTTGAGAGCCGGACGTCATCCCCTGTGAGAATCAGCCGGGATGAAAGCCTGCAGTCGCAGATACGGGGATTATATCCCTGTGGAGAGGGCGCGGGCTATGCGGGAGGAATCGTCTCGGCGGCCATGGACGGAATCCGGGTGGCAGAGGCTATTGCAAAGGAGTATGCGCCGTGATGGGAGATATTTATACTGCATGACGCTGAATACTGCCTAATGCAATTATGCAATCGAACCAGTCAGCGTTATGCAGTCTGGTTTCATGGCAAGTGAAATTGTTAAGCAGTATAAATTCTATGGAGCCGGACGTGCCGCTCTGCTTTTTAAGGCAATTGATTTCGGCAACAAATAAAAAGAAATGGAGATTGATACCATGAACATGGATGAAAGAATCGCGCGCATCAACGTGCTGTATCACAAGTCCCGGAATGAGGGGCTGACGGAGGAAGAAAAGGAGGAGCAGGCGCGCCTGCGCAAAGAATATGTGGCCAGCGTCAGGGCTAATTTAAGAGGCCAGCTGGACAACATCACCATCGAAAGGCCTGATGGCTCGAAAGAGAATCTGGGAGAGAAATTCGGAAACAAAAAACATCACACATGATCGGCCGGAGCAAACCTTATCTGACAAAGGAGTGCGATGGAAGAAGCAAGAAAACGGAAAGTGAGATATGGAAATGGACGGATGCGGTAATGGAAAGGAAATATCCCATGGGAAAAAGCAGTCCATAAGAAAAAGCGTTTTGCGGGAAAGGGACAGCCTGAGCGCGGAAGCCCGGGAGAGGGGAGACATACTGCTCACAGAACGGATTCTGGGACACCAGTGGTTCTACCGTTCGGAATATTTCCTCTGCTATGTGAGTTATGGAAGCGAAATCTCCACCCGCAGCATCCTGACGGAGGCGCTGAAAGCCGGAAAGAAAGTATATGTGCCCAAGGTGCTGCAGGATAACGTGCCGGAGATGGATTTTTTCAGGATTGAATCCCTGCGGGAGCTGCTTACAGGATATAAGGGGATACCGGAGCCTGCGGGAGACACTGAACGGTATGCCTGTGCGCCTGAGACGGCTGAGCGCACATTGATGCTGATGCCAGGCGTAGCATTTGATTCGTTTCGGAACAGAATCGGATATGGCAAGGGATTCTATGACAGATACCTGGCGGATAATCCGCTTCTGCAGATGCGCGCCATAGCGGTGGGATATCGGTGCCAGCTGCTGAGAGAGCTGCCGTTTTCTGATACGGATATGAAGCCTTATCAGATTATCTGTGTCTGACGTTGGCTGAAGAATATTGGGATTTTTATTTCTAAAATGCGGTACGGAGGCATTGACTTTTTGCCTTTCCTGCCATAAACTTTAGTAAGCTGCCAGAATTCCAGACATAGAAAGCGATATCCGCAAAGGGAGCATACTTTCAGCGGCCAGGCTGTGGCAGTTGGAATCAATTATGACGCGGGGACGAAAAACACAGCTGCATCATCAGGAGAGTATGGATGGTAATGAGAGGTATGGATTTAAAAGATTTTTTTTACGAAAATCCGAAGATCGCACTGGCGTTTTCGGGAGGCGTGGACTCGGCCTATCTGCTCTATGCGGCCATGGAAAACGGGGCGCAGGTTCGGGCCTATTATGTGAAGTCCGCCTTTCAGCCCCGGTTCGAGCAGGAGGATGCCAGACGGCTGGCACGGGAGTTGGATGCGGACATGCGGGAGCTGGAGGCGGATGTGCTTGCTTCTTCCGTGATAGCAGCAAATCCCGCTGACAGGTGTTACCATTGTAAGAGATTGATATTTGCCGCCATTGCCGGGGCTGCGGCAGCGGACGGATTCCCGATTCTGATGGACGGGACCAACGCTTCGGATGACGCTGGGGACCGCCCCGGCATGCGGGCCCTGCGGGAACTGTCGGTCCGCTCGCCGCTTCGGGAGTGCGGACTGACCAAGACGATGATTCGACAGCTGTCGAAAGAGGCAGGCCTGTTCACCTGGGACAAGCCTGCCTATGCCTGTCTTGCCACCCGGATTCCCGCGGGGACGGAGATTACGGAGGAGAAGCTCCAAAAGACAGAAGAGGCGGAAAAATATCTGTCCTCTTTGGGGCTGGCGGATTTTCGCGTAAGGATGATTCCCGCAGGCGGCGGGCAGGACGGTTCCGGCGCCCCTGCCGGCGGAGCGTCATGGGGGACGGAGTCCGGAGTGTATGGGAAGACGCCGGCGGAAGACACCGTGCGCCTGCAGGTAAGGGAGGGGGATATCCCGTTGCTGCTGGCAAGGCGGCAGGAAATTCTGACGGAACTGAAAAAATATTACAGCGCGGTGCTGCTGGATCTGGAGGTGCGGAAATGAATAACGAGGCAAAAAGGATACTGGAGGCCGTACAGTCCGGCGAAATGTCCGTGGAGGACGCGCTTCTGCGCATTAAGGCAGAGCCTTTTGAGGACATCGGCTACGCGAAGGTCGATCTGCACCGCAGGATACGCCAGGGAGCTGCGGAGGTCATCTACGGTGCGGGGAAGACGCCGGAGCAGATAAACGGCATCATTGACGTGATGGAGCGAAACGGCCAGAAGACGATACTGGTTACCCGCATGTCCCGGGAAGCGGCGGAGGCTGTCGGCCAAGAGCATGCTCTGGACTACCATGAAGATGCCGGTGTAGGCATCCTGGGGGAGCTGCCGGAAGCGGACGGCCTGGGCAGAATCGTGGTGGCCACAGGGGGGACCAGCGACATCCCGGTGGCAGAGGAGGCGGCCCTGACGGCGCAGGTGCTGGGAAATGAGGTGGTGCGTCTCTATGATGTGGGAGTCGCGGGCCTCCACCGGACCCTTGCACATCTGGATGACATCATGGGGGCCAGCGTCATCATCGCTATTGCCGGCATGGAGGGAGCCCTTGCCAGCGTCATCGGCGGCCTGGCGGACTGCCCTGTGATCGCGGTGCCCACCAGTGTGGGATACGGCGCGTCCTTTAACGGATTGTCGGCGCTTCTGTCCATGCTGAATTCCTGTGCCAGCGGCGTGTCCGTGGTGAATATAGACAACGGTTTCGGGGCCGGGTATCTGGCCAGCATGATCAATCATATGGCTGGGGCGGGCAGCGAATGTGCCCCGCGCAGAGTGGAATGAAGAAAATTCCGGCCATGCAAGGCGATATCCACGGAGGGAGGCTTCAATGGGAACATATCCGCCCCCCGGAAACAACGGATTTCGGGAAATCCTGCAGTCGGAATATGTAGATAAAGCAGGACTGACCGTATTGGTCAATGAGACAGTGGGAACCATGTTCCTGTGATTCATGTGACCTTTTTGACAGGAAAGAAATGGCGCGAACGAAAGAGTATCTGAGTCATCTGAACCGGTATCAAAGAGACGGGCAGGATAAGTTTGAGAGGAGTGGAATTCTATGAAGACATTATATTTAGACTGTGGAATGGGTGCTGCCGGGGACATGCTGGCAGCGGCATTGCTGGAACTTTTGCCGGACGGGGATGAGTTTCTGGGAGAGGTGAACGCCCTTGGGATACCGGGGGTGCATATCAAGCGAGAGGCTGCTGTAAAATGCGGGATTACCGGGACGCATATTTCGGTGACTGTCAATGGGGCGGAAGAGGAGAGCCTTGACCATGGACATGGGCATCTGCATGGACATCATGACGGCCACAGCCACCATCACAGCAGTCTGCACGATATAGAACATATCGTGCGAGATCACTTGCCTCTGCCGGAAAAGGTCAGGGACGACGTCATGGCTGTCTACGGACTGATCGCCGAGGCGGAGAGCCATGCCCACGGAATGCCTGTCACAGAGATTCATTTCCACGAAGTAGGAACAATGGATGCCATTGCGGACATCACGATGGTATGCCTGCTGATGGATAAGCTGTCCCCGGATGAGGTGGTAGTATCGCCTGTCCATGTAGGCAGCGGCCAGGTCAGATGCGCCCACGGCATCCTGCCTGTTCCGGCACCGGCCACGGCCCATATTCTGAAAGATGTGCCGATTTATGGAGGAAACGTGAGAGGAGAGCTGTGCACGCCCACCGGGGCGGCGCTTCTGAAACATTTTGCCATCCGCTTCGGCAGCATGCCTGTGATGCGTACCCAGGGCATCGGCTACGGCATGGGAAGGAAAGATTTTGAAGAGGCAAACTGTGTGCGGGCGATTCTGGGGGAGACGGAAAGCGGGACGGATTCTGTCCTGGAGCTTTCCTGCAATGTGGACGATATGTCAGCGGAGCAGGCGGGCTTCGCCATGGAACGCCTCTTTGAGGGCGGGGCGCTGGATGTCTATACCGTTCCCACAGGCATGAAAAAGTCCCGCCCCGGCCTGCTGATCCGTGTCCTCTGCAGAGAGCGGGACAAGGAGAAGATGCTGGGCCTGATTTTCCGGCATACTACCACCATCGGCGTGCGCGAAGCGAAGATGCAGCGATACGTGTTGGACAGGAAGATGACGGCTGTAGAGACGCCATACGGGACTGTCCGCCGCAAGGAATCTGCGGGATACGGCGTAAAGCGGACGAAATATGAATATGAGGACATTGCCGCCATTGCCAGGGAGAAAGGAATCAGTCTGGAGGAAGTGGCAGCTTTGATAGAAAGTCTTCCCGGGAAAGTTGACGGATAATATTATATGCATATAATTCAAAGCGGATTTGAACGGCATTGAAACGCTTTGCATATCTGGCCAAGGCCCTGTGCGGCACCTGGCTTCGTTTGATTCGGAGGGAAAAGATATGGAATACAGCAAAGGAAACAACTGGTGCCTTCATGAGGAGGGAAAAAGGGAAGAAGCATCTCCGGGGGTCGAGCGGAGAGTGCTGGCCTACTGCGATGAGCTGATGTGCGTGGAGAATACGTTCCGCGCCGGGGCAATCGGCGCCATGCACCACCATCCCCACACGCAGATCACCTATGTGGCCGGCGGGAGATTCCGCTTTACAATCGGGGATGTGACGAAAGAGGTGAAAGCGGGGGACGCTCTGCTGAAACAGAATGACATCATACATGGCTGCGAATGCCTGGAGGACGGTATTTTAGTGGATTTCTTTACGCCTATGCGGGAAGATTTTGTAATAGATTAAACGTAGACGTGATTTTTTCAGTATGATATAATGAACTTGACCCGCTGATATTTTGCGCTTTGGGAGATGATACAATGCCGAACAGCGCAGGAATAAGGGGACAGGCCCATATGCTGAATGCCGCGAGAGAGAATACGGCAGACACGTATGAATGACTAAAAGACGATTTAGCTGTTAAGCAGTATAAGATGCAGAAAGGAGACAGCCATGAGCAGCATGAGAGGAATCGATACCCCTGTCCGCGAGCGCAGGAGAAGAGTCTTTAAGGAAGTGGCAAATCTGGCGTACCATTCAACGAACTTAAAGGACGACATGGAGGCGCTTCCCTACAAAATCGTAGATTACGAAGAGCCGCTGTACTGGGAGAGCGTATACCGCGACCGGGCCATCATCCGCGAGCGCATCCGCCTGGCCATGGGCATGAGCCTGCGGCCGGAGAACAGGGAGCATCCCGGCCACCTGACACAGGGGCTGGAGGAGAGCGACATCGATGAGAAATATTATGAGCCGCCCCTGATGCAGGTCATCCCTTCCGCCTGCAACGCCTGTCCCGAGGACCACTATGAGGTCACAAGCGCCTGTATGGGCTGCGTGGCCCATCCCTGCCACAGCGTATGCCCCAAAGGCGCTATCTCCATGGTGAACGGAAAATCCGTAATCGATCAGGAGAAATGCATCAAATGCGGGAAGTGCAAGGCTGTGTGCCCCTATGACGCCATCTGCCACAAAGAGCGCCCATGCAAGGCGGCCTGCGGCGTAAGCGCCATCAAGTCTGACAGATTCGGCCGCGCCTGTATAGACAACGATATGTGCGTATCCTGCGGGATGTGCATGGTCAGCTGTCCTTTCGGAGCCATTGCGGACAAGTCCCAGATATTCCAGCTGATCCGCGCCATGCAGTCGGGCCGGGAAGTCGTCGCCCAGGTGGCGCCCGCCTTTGCCGGCCAGTTCGGGCCGAAGGTCACGCCGGAGATGTTCAAGACGGCCTTAAAGGAGCTTGGCTTCAAAGACGTCTATGAGACGGCCATCGGCGCGGATCTGGGCTGCATGGCGGAGGCGGAGCATTATGTGAAAGAGGTGGCCACCGGAAATCAGGAATTCGCCCTGACGTCCTGCTGCCCCTCCTGGTCCGTGATGGCGAAGCACCTCTTCCCGGAGACCATAGACAAAATCAGCAATGAACTGACCCCCATGGTGGCCACGGCCCGAATCATCAAGCAGGAGCACCCGGATGCCCTGGTGGTGTTCATCGGCCCCTGCGCCTCCAAGAAGCTGGAGGCCAGCCGCAGAACAGTGCGATCCGATGTGGACTTTGTCATTACCTTTGAGGAACTGACGGGAATGTTCGAGGCGAAAGGGATTCTTCTCGAGGAAATCAAAGCCATGGACGAGATGACGGATGCCACCGGCGCAGGCCGCGGTTACGGAGTGGCAGGCGGCGTGGCCGGAGCCATCGAGGAGTGCATCAAGACCTATTACCCCGGCACGGAGGTAAAAATCGAGCATGCGGAAGGGCTCACAGAGTGCAAGAAGATGCTCCTCCTGGCGAAAGCGGGCAGGAAGAACGGCTGCCTGATAGAGGGGATGGCCTGTCCCGGCGGCTGCGTAGCCGGAGCGGGGACCAATATCGCCATAAACCAGGCTATGAAAGAAGTGGCGAAATTCAAGGCCCAGGCCAAAGAGAGCGTGCCCTCGGAATCGGATAATCCATAAAGGCGGATTTCAGCGCTATCCGGAATAAAATAATCCCTGCCTTTATAAATGCTGCCAGTGCAGTCGTTTATAGAAGCAGGGATTTTTTCAGCAAATCTGAGGAATCAGCTCCGCCAATTTCTCGGCGAGAAGCCTGTGGCTTTCCAGGCTTAAGTGCATATAGTCATAAGGGTACATCCCCATGCCGGGAATAGAGGCCGCATCCAGGAAATGACAGCCCAGGCGCTGGGCTACGCTGCGGAAAAGGGGTACGATGGCCCTGGACTTTTCTACGCAGTCAATTCCCATTTCTCCCTGGATTTCGGTTCCGTTATAGCCCTCTTCGATGGGGGGCGGCGCAATGACGAGAATGTTTGCCTTTTCCCGCCAGGCTTCGGTTGTGTGCAGGGCCTTTGTCACAAGGCGCTCCATACCCTTTGCTATGTTCGCCGGGGTAGCGGCAAAGCGCTGCTTTACATCGTTGGTGCCCAGCATGATAATCAGCAGATCAAGGGGCTCATGGGTCATCATGCAGGAATGGATGGCCGAGAAACCGTTCAGTCCCTCGAAAAGGGGATCTTCGAAGGATGTGGTCCTGCCGCTTAAGCCCTCCTCCCGGACAAGGTATCCTGAACCCAGCAAATCTGCCAGTATGCAGGGCCAGCGCTCTGCTTCTGTGAACCTTCCCATATTGGATGAATTGTAGCCATGTGTGTTGGAATCGCCGAAACATACGATTGTCTTACTTGTGCTTCCCATTTTTTCCTCCAATGCCAATGAATTTTCAGATAGATTTTCCGCCGGACACAGTGGTGAATTGTAATTAGGCCAGCGCTTCGGCGAAGCTTTTCGTGATAAGCTGCGGCCTGGTGATGATGGATCCCACTACCACGCTGAAAGCGCCCAGTTCGATTACCCGTTTTGTTTTCTCCGGCGTATTGATATTCCCTTCTGCGATTACCCTATGCTTTGCGGAAGTAATGATTTTTCTCAGAATTTCAAAGTCGTTCGCCTCGATTCTGTCCCCTTTGCTCTGTTCCGTATATCCCACCAGAGTGGTGCCTATGAAATCAAAGCCCAATTCGTCGGCATGGAGAGCCTCCTCCACCGTGGAGCAGTCTGCCATCCAAAGCTGATCCGGATAGGCCTCCTTAAGCTGTCGGAAGAAATCGTCCAGGGTGACGCCGCCAGGCCTGATGTCGCTGGTAGCGTCCAGAGCGATGATTTCCGGCTTTACCTCCATCAGTTCCTCCACTTCCCTCATGGTGGGGGTTATGTATATTTTGCTGTCTTCGTAATCGCGTTTTACGATGCCGATGATGGGCAGGTCCACCTGGGACTGGATTTCTCTGATATCTTCTTTTGTGTTGGCGCGGATGCCCAGGGCGCCGCCCTGCTTCGCAGCCAGGGCCATTCTGCCCATGATGAAAGAGGAGTGCAGGGGCTCATGTGGGAGCGCCTGGCAGGATACGATTAATTTTCCGTGCAATTGTTCTACTTTTGGATTCATGATTTTGATTGCTCCTTTCGCTTCTCATATTCTTTCAGCGCCGCTTCTGCCGCACCCAGCATCCCGGCCACATTTCCAAGAGCCGCGGGGAGGATCTCCACGTTCAGGAAAGAGGGGATAAGCTGGGTCTGCAGCATACGGCGCACTTCGCCTATGACATATTCCTGTTCCATGACGCCGCCTCCCAGGATGATAAGGGATGGGTTAAAGATGTGGGTGAGGCTAATTAATCCGCAGACAATCTCAGCAATCCACTCGGTGATAAGTTCCCGCACGCCGGAGTCGCCCAGGCGGGCGAAAATTTCCCTCCCATTGTTCAATTCAGGAAAGCGGGAACGGACGCGCTGCACCAGGGCTGTGGTGGAGGCATATCTTTCATAGCATCCGCTGAACATGTCGAGGGCAGGATTCCTGTCCTCAGGATGGGTCACGATGCCGCCGAACTCCCCCGCGGAATATCCGGATCCCACATAGACCTGGCCGCCCATGACGATAGCGCCTCCTACACCGGTTCCGTAAGTGAGGCAGAGGAAATTGTCGTGCCCCTTTCCTGCGCCATAGCGGGCCTCGCCCAAGGCGGCGCTGTTCACGTCGTTCAGTACCGCCGCGGGGACATGAAATTTATTTTCAATCATCTCTCTGATCCTGGTTCCGGTGTAGCCGGGGATGTTCTCATTTGCGTATAAAATCATACCTTTTTCCGTGTCCACCTGGCCGGCGCTGCTGATGCCTATGGCCTGGAAATTGTGGTATCCATCCAGTATTTTCAAGACTTTTTCCATCACATGGGCGCCTCCGCGATGTGCCTCGGTATCCTGCTCACGGATGTCTTTGACAGTACCGTCCTCCCACAGGCCCGACTTGATGCAGGTGCCTCCGATATCTACTGTCGCGATTCTGATATTTTCTTTATCCGGAATGTTTGTTGACATGATTTCGTTTCCCTTTCGAGCAATCATTTCCGTGAATGCTTTTCTTCATTTATATAACATGACAAGAAAAATGTCAATAGCGGGATGGAAGATGGCATGATATTGTCAAAATGCCTGCGTACCGGAATAAAGAAGTGCCAAAAATCGTGAAGACGCCCTTTGACATACGAAAATGAAATTTATTTTCAAAAACTTGACGAATATTATTGTAAAAATGTTGTGGATCTGATAAAATAGAAAAAGATTTACAATTTGATTAAATATGGATTTCAAAGGAGCCGATATGAAGAATTTCAAAAAAATGACATTTCCTATGCTGAACGAGATATGGGTCTTTACAGGAGGGAGCCATGCCGCAGGAGGATTCGCCGAGAACAGGGGATTCAGGAACAGCGCGGGGCTGTTTGAGGAAGTGATCCGCTGGGACATGTGCGGACAGGAACTGGCCGGCAGAGAGAATTTCGTCATCAATACGGCCAGGGCGGGATACAGTATAGTCGATATCGTGCGGGAATTCGGCAAGAAAGTGGCCGATTACCGTCCTTCCGTGGTGGTCTATCTATCGGGAGATGAGGACGCGGCGCTGTCGGCGGAGGCGCTGCGGGAGGGAACCGATAAGCTGGAACGTCTGACAGAGGAGATTGGAGCGCAGCTGATTGTGGTTTCGGAAAAAGAGGGGGAGCGGGATTCTCTCACGGAGGCGAACAGACTGCTGACATTGATAGGCGCCGGAGAATCGAAAGCGGGAGCGGAGGACAGAGGGCGCCTGACCCTGACGCAGGCTGCGGAGACCTTTGAGCGAAAGGGAAACATCGTCCTCAGGAAAGAACCCATGAAATGGCTTTTCGTGGGCGACAGCATCACCCATGGGGCGTTACATACTTTTGGCTACGACAGCATGTGTCAGCTGTGGGAGAAATACATCCGGGAGGACTGGGGGCGCGTGGACGATGTCGTCGTCAATACAGGAGTGTCGGGCGCCACCGCCAGGGAATTTCTGGAAAGGCTGGACGTGCGCTATGAGCCATATGCGGACGCGGACGTGGTCGTCATCATGTTCGGGACCAACGATTGCTGTTTCCCGGGCGTCATCGACAGGGCACAGTTCAAGGGGCATCTGGGCGAGATTATCGACCTTGCCCGCGGACATGGCAGCCAGGTCATCCTCCGGGCGCCGCAGCCTCAGCGGGAGGACGCGGGGGAACGTGCCACGGCAATCGTGCCTTTCGTTCAGGCGGTGAGAGAGGTGGCCCTGGAAAAGGATGTGCTGCTGGTGGATCATTTCCGGAATTTCACCGAGCTGAGGGAGAAGGACCCACAGGCTTTTCTGTCCTGCATGAGCGACGCGGTCCATCCCAATATCCAGGGACATTACCGGATGTTCCGCGAGATGGCATATGCAATAGATATGGTTTTGGAGGATTCCATGGTGTCACTGGACTATCCTGTTTCGGCAAAAAGCTAATAAAATGGAAAATGAGACTTTATTTTTGGGCATTGTGCATGATAAACAATTTTGACCATGGGAATTTGTTAGTAATTTACAAAAATGGAAAATCTGAAAAGATTTTTCATTTTTTTATTGAAATTTCGAAAAAATTAAAATATAATAAATTTACTATTAAGAAAAGCGGAGGGATCTATGAAAATGGAGTCTTGAAAGCCGAAAAAATAAGGCCTGGAGATTCCGGGAGTAAATCCAAAACAAAAGGAGGGAATCCAATGAAACAAGACGCTTCAAAAAAACGAAACCAGCGTATAAAGCAGATGAAGCATTACCTGCCATTCTACTTATTTACGCTCCCGGCTGTAGTTCTTCTGATTCTGTTCAGCTATATGCCCATGCCGGGAATTGCCATCGCCTTTAAGGATTTCAAGATGGCGCGGGGAATCTGGGAGAGCGACTGGATCGGCTTTAAGCAGTTCCAGAAAGTGTTCACCGACCCGAACTTTTCCAGGGTGCTGCTGAACACGGTGAAGATCAGTCTGTTGTCGCTGATTACGTCCTTCCCGGTCACCATCATATTTACCCTGATGGTGAACGAGCTGATGAACCTGAAGTTCAAAAAGGTTGTACAGACAATCACCTATATGCCCCATTTCCTGTCCTGGGTCGTGGTAGGTACCTTTGTCTACCAGATACTGTCCCCGACTAACGGCATCGTGAACGCGGTTCTGGTGGGGCTGGGTATCTTTGAGAAGCCGCTGTACTTCATGGTGCAGCAGAAGATGTTCATCCCGATTTACCTGATCGTGAACCTGTGGAAGAGTACAGGATACAGCATCGTCATCTACCTGGCGACGATTTCCGGTATTGATACCCAGCTCTACGATGCGGTCATGATCGATGGGGCCAACCGTTTCCAGAAGATTCTCTATGTGACGCTGCCGGCCATGATGCCTACGATGTGCACCATGCTAATCCTCAGTATCGGCAGTCTAATCAGCGTAGGATTCGACCCGATTTTCAACCTGTATAACGATGCGGTATATTCCACGTCAGATGTTATTTCCACATTCGTATACCGGAAAGGTCTGGTGGACAGCCAGTATGCATTCTCCACGGCGGTGGGCCTGTTCCAGAACGTAGTCAGTCTGTTGCTGGTGATGTTCGCCAACTGGTTCGCGCGCAAGGCGAATCCGGAATACAGGATTATTTAGGAAGGGGGAAATGAAAATGGCAAAAAAGAACAAAGAAGAGCAATATAAGCCGCAGAAGATGCAGCAGTCAGTCTACAGCAAGGCGTTCGATATCTTCAATATCACGTTCATGGTTCTGTTCTGCATCACGATCCTCATCCCTTTCTGGGATATGATTGTGCGCTCCTTTTCCAGAGCCCAGGACATCTCTTTCATGCATGTGAACTTTTTCCCGAAGGTATGGTCGATAGAGGCCTACGCCTACTGCTTCAGGGATTCCGAGATTCTGCACGCTTTGTTTATATCGGTGGCCAGGACGATATTGGGAACCGCGTTCCACATCATCGTCACCTGTCTGGCGGCCTATACGCTGACCAGGGACCAGATGCCTTTCCGGCGCATTATAACGGGCATCCTGCTGATACCTATGTTCTTTTCGGGCGGCCTGATCCCCACTTATATCAATATGCGCACTCTGCACCTGACGAATAATTTCCTGGTGTATATATTGCCTACCGGCTTTTCGATTTACAACTGCATCATTATCCGCAACTATTTCTTCTCCATCGACAAGGGGATGGAGGAGGCGGCCAGCATCGACGGCGCTTCCCCGCTGCAGGTGTTCGTCCGCATCATCATGCCGCTTTCCAAACCGGTGCTGGCGACGGTCTCCCTCTGGCAGATTGTGGGTCAGTGGAATTCATGGTTCGACAATATGATTTATACCCGCAGCGAGGCGAAGCTGACTACCCTGCAGTACCTGCTGCGCAGGATGCTGGACACCATGCAGAAAAAGGATGCCCAGAACCTGATAGACGTGGCCGGAAGCAATATGGACATCAACCCGGAGACAGTCAAGGCCGCCACCACCGTAATCGTGGTGCTTCCGATCATCATGGTATATCCGTTCCTGCAGAAATATTTCGTAAAGGGTATCATGGTGGGAGCCGTGAAAGGCTGATGCCGGAAAATGGTTGATAATAATGTTTTGGACGTAAAATCGTCCGCAAGAGAAAGGAGAGAATGATATGAAAGACGGAATGCGGTATCAAAATCTCGGCGTGGTTGCGGCGGAACTGCCGCCGTCGAGCGGCAATCCGAGGAACAGCGAGGGGACTTTTCTGGAACTTGCGGACGGAGAACTGATTTTCGTGTACAGCAGGTTCAGGGGGGATTCGCCCAATGACCATGCTTTTGCGGATCTGGCCCTGATGCGCTCCGCTGACGGAGGCTTAAGCTGGACGGACGAGGGCGTGATTCTGACCTGCGATGGAGAGGGCGGCGTGAACATGATGTCGCCGGGCCTGCTGATGATGGAGGACGGAGAGGCGGGACTGTTCTATCTGGTGCGCATCACTTATGCCGTAACCAAGATATTCCTGCGCCGCTCCTCGGATGGAGGCCGGACCTGGGGCGAAAGGATTCTATGCACGGAACAGGAGGATTTCTTTGTCATCAACAATGACCGGATCGTGCGCCTGGCAAGCGGCAGGATTATGGTACCTGTGGCAAGCCACCGTTCCTGGGGAGGGGACGGGCGCATGGACGGCAATGCCAGGGCGATGTTCTTCTATTCGGACGACGACGGGCGGACTTGGGCCTGCTCCCGCTCCAGATGTTCGCTGCCCTGGGCCAATACCACTTCGGGGCTGCAGGAGCCGGGGCTGGTGGAAGTGGCTCCCGGAATCCTCTGGGCGTGGGCCAGGACCGATTTGTGCGCACAGTACGAGATGTTCTCCCTGGACAACGGGGAGACCTGGACAGCCTGTCAGCCATCCCGGTTCACTTCACCCTGCAGCCCTTTGAGCATGAAGCGGGACGGGGACGGAAAGCTGTACGCGGTGTGGAACCCGATTCCGGAATATAACGGGCGCGGGAGATCGGAGCGGGCTTTTACAGGAGGCAGGACGCCCATGGTCATCGCGTCCAGCGCGGACAATGGGAAGAACTTTTCCGTGCCTGTGGCCTTTGAGACGGATGAAACCAGCGGATATTGCTACTGCGCCATGTATTTTACGAAGGACGCGCTGCTGCTGGGATATTGCGCGGGAAGCGAGGCAGACGGGAGCTGCCTTGTCAGGACCCGCATCAGACGTGTGGAACGGCGGGAACTGGAAGAGATTTGAACTTTCCGGTTTCAGCGTTGCCATAAAACAAAAAACCAATAAGGAGGAATTGGTATGAAGAGAAAGAAGATAGTCAGTCTGCTGCTGGCGGGGCTGTTGACGGCCGGGATGATGTCCGGCTGCGGCGGCCAGTCTGGAAATGATGCGTCAGGGGGGGCAGAGTCTAAGGGAGACGCTTCTGCTGATACAAAAGAGGAAGATGCATCGTCGGAAGATGATGCGGCTGGGGATGACGCAGGGGCGTCGGCGGACAATGCCGCGGACGATGACATCCCGGCTCCCGACCCGAACGAGCATTACAGCATTACCTATACGGGGTACTGGAGCGACTCCACCTATGAGGACGGCAGCTACTGCGAGACCCTGCTGGAGGATGCGCTGGACTGCGACATCACCGTCATCAAGCAGGAGGGCAACGATGCGCTGAACGTTATGCTGGCATCCGGAGAAATGCCCGACTGTGCAACGCTTTCAGGCAAATCAAGCGCCTGGATGTACGAGCAGGAGCTGGTCCGCACCATCCCCAGAAAGATGGTGGAGAAGTACTGCCCCAGCCTGATTAAGGTCTATGACGAGAACCCGCTGCTGTACGCGCAGACCCTGAATCAGGACAATGACCAGGAGTTCAATTATCTGACAGGCGTGACTTTCCAGTTCGTGGGTTATTATCTGAACTGCGACTACTATCGCTATGACTGGATCCAGAACCTGGGCATCGACCTGGGCGTGAACGTGGAGCAGGTCTCCGACAGGCTGTATGTGGCGGACGACGGCATTGAGCTGAGCAAGTTCATCGAAATCATTGATGCTTTCGTGAACCAGGATCCCGACGGCAACGGCGAGAACGACACCGTGGGCATCACAGGACAGAACCTGACCCATGGCCAGTATTACAGCGCCTACGGTTTCCACAGCGGCGTCAATGACGTGGACGGCAAGGCCGAAATGTATTATGTGCTTCCCGAATACAAAGAGTTCTTAAAGGGCTTCGCAGAACTCAATGCCCGCGGCCTGGTGGATCCGGATATCATCCAGGGCAACCGCCAGCTCATGTGGGACAAGGTGAACAGCGGAAACGCCGGCTATTACATCGTCTCCACCAACGCGCTGCAGTCTTCCTGGGCTTTGGACCGCCCGCCTCTGCAGCTGCTGGAGAGAATCCCTGAGGCGACCATCCTGGCTACCCCTGGCATCAAGCCTGACGGCGGCACGGTGCAGTCCGTTGTGAACGCGTCTCCCGCTTATGAGAATTTCTTTGTCAGGGCGGACATCGACGACCAGAAGCTGGCCAAGATTCTGCAGTTCGTGGAGCTGGCCTGGTTTGGCGGCGGCGACAGGGATTTCCATGCATCTATGATTTATGGCGAGAAAGATGTTGACTGGAAGTGGAATGATGAAGGGACGGCTCCTGTGAAAATCAACAACCTGGCGAACGGTGAAAGGGGAACCTGGACGTTCGGTCAGCTGGGTCAGGATGCGGATGTGAGCGGCTGGATTGCGGACGATCCGCTGTTCAATGCGGGCGCTAAGTACTGGACCGGTCCCGACGGCTCCTGGATGAAGTTCCAGCATCCGGAGTACAAACAGGACATCTCCAATGTGACAGACTTGGCCGCCATCGGCGCGGAGGTTTCCGGGGACATCGACGCCTATGTGGGCGAGTACCGCACACAGGTCTTCCTGGGGCAGAAGGATTTGGATGCCACCTGGGACGAGTACCTGGCGGAGCTTGAGCGCCTGGGCTACAGCAAACTGATGGACGAATACGAGAAGCTGGATTCCCTTGAGGACATCATCGCCAGCTATAATTAATTGCGGTTCGGAACGGCTCCGGCCACAGAGGATTCTGAATGGAGCTGACTCCGGGACGCGGCCCTGACGGGCAGCTGGCCGAAGGTCTGGCCTGGGGGCCGATGGAGGCATAGAACCTATGTTGAGTCCCTGACAGATTTCCGTTTTGTCAGGGACTTTTCAGTGTTCCGTTTTGCAGGCTGATCGACTGTGGCATGACGGCAGAAAGACAGCCTGTAGAGAAAGGAGGCCTATATGAATTATGTAAAAGAGGGGGAGTTGGGAGTCGTGACGGCCAGCATAGGCCCGAGGGAGAACAACCCCAGAAACAGCGAAGGGACATTCCTGGAGCTGCAGGACGGTGAAATCATATTTGTGTACAGCCGGTTCCGGGGAGACAGCAGCTCCGACGAAGCCTTTGCGGATCTGAGCCTTATCCGTTCCACGGACGGCGGCAGGACCTGGGGCGAGGATGAAATCATCCTGACCTATCAGGGGGAGGACGGCGTCAACATGATGTCGCCGGCGCTGCTGATGATGCAGAACGGGGATGTGGGCCTGTTCTACCTGGTCAGGCTTACGTACAAGCGCACACAGATTTTCCTGCGCCGTTCTTCTGACAGGGGAAAGACCTGGGGGGAGAGGGTGGTGTGCACGCCCCAGGAAGACTTCTTCGTCATGAACAACGACAGGGTCGTAAGGCTCGCAAGCGGCAGGATCATCGTCCCAGTGGCCAGCCATCGCACCGGAGATCATTATATGGACGGCCGTTCCCTTGCAATGTTCTTCTACTCGGACGATGATGGAGCTACCTGGAACTGCGCCAGGGACAAATGCGCCATGCCCTATTCGTCGTTCTGCTACTCCGGCCTTCAGGAGCCGGGGGTGCTGGAGCTGGCGCCCGGGATACTCTGGGGATGGGCCAGGACGGATCTGGGGAACCAGTATGAGATGTTCTCCATGGACGAGGGGGACAACTGGACGGCATGCCAGCCGTCGCGTTTCACTTCGCCCAACAGTCCTTTAAGCATGCGGCGGGACAAGGACGGAACCATATACGCGGTATGGAACCCAATCCCCATCTACAATGGCCGCTTCGAGGCCTGGGAGCCTGTCACGGGCGGGAGATTCCCTCTGGTGATTGCGGCCAGCCGTGACAACGGCAAGACATTCTCCCATCCCGCCATCGTCGAGGGAGACGAGACCAGGGGATACTGCTATACGGCGATTCTGTTTACGGAAGAGGCCATGCTGCTGGCTTACTGTGCGGGAAATAAGGAGGACGGGCACTGCCTGACGAGGACGCGCATCCGGCGCATCGAGAAGAGCCAGCTTAAGGAGCTCTGCACAGGCGCATGGCTGAATCGCAGATGACAGATAAAATACTCAATTTTAAGTCATTATAATATATGTCAGAAAAAAGCGATCAAAGAAAGAAGGTAAACGATGGAAAATAGCAAAATAAAGTATCAGGGGATTATTCCGGCGTTCTATGCGTGTTATGACGGGGAAGGAAATGTGAGTGCGGAAAGGGTTGAGGCCCTGGCGGCATATTTCGTGGAAAAAGGCGTGAAGGGGCTCTATGTTGGGGGATCTTCGGGCGAATGTATCTATCAGGATGTGGAAGAGCGGAAGCTGACTCTGGAGCATGTGATGAAAGTGGCTGCAGGGAAGGTCACGGTCATAGCGCATGTGGCCTGCAATAATACCAGGGACAGCCGAGCGCTGGCCGCCCATGCGGAGAGCCTGGGGGTGGATGCGATTGCCGCCATACCGCCTATTTATTTCCGTCTTCCCGAATATGCCATCGCACAGTATTGGAACGACATATCCGCAGCGGCTCCCAACACGGATTTCGTGATTTATAATATCCCTCAGCTGGCCGGCGTGGCCCTGACGGTGCCCCTGTTCAGGGAGATGAAGAAGAACCCGAGAGTGAGGGCCGTGAAGAACAGCTCCGTGCCGGTGACGGATATCCAGACGTTCCGGATGGAGGGCGGCGAGGGATTCGTGGTGTTCAACGGTCCCGATGAGCAGCTCATATCGGGGCTGGCCATGGGGGCGGACGGAGGAATCGGCGGTACATATGGAGTCATGCCGGAGCTTTATAAGAAGATTATGGAGAGCTTCCAGGCAGGCGATATGGAGACTGCCATGGCGGTTCAGGATGAGGCTACCAGCATCATTTATGCCATGGGAGGATGCCATGGCAATCTGTATGCGGTGATGAAGGAAATCCTGAAGATTCGGACAGGAATCGACATCGGCACCGTGCGCAGGCCCATGCCCTGCCTGGCACCTGAGGACATGCCGCAGGTGGAGAAATGCGCGGCTATGATAGATGCCGCCATAAAGAAATATTGTTAAAGATGCCGCAGTCCCTGACAGTTTTACACTCTGTCAGGGACGTTATTTTGATAATGATTTCAATGGGAAAAGCAATGTTTTGAAAAAGCTATAATAATTTTCTGGAGACGGCTTCCGAGACTGCCACACGCATCGCCAGGGATTGTTCCGGATTCCGGAGGCAATATGCATGGAACAGGCAGTCGATGAGCAGTAGCTGTCCCATTTTCGCGGCAACCGATCCGGCATGGATAGGATTTTCGTTATAACCGCAGAACAGTACCACCTCTGCCAGCTCTGCGGCGGGGGAATTGCGGAAATGTGTGATGAGGATGATGGGAACCAAACGTTCCTTAGCCAGATTCAGGATTTCCTGGATATCTTTTGTAGAACCAGAATAGGAGAAGAATAAAATGACATCTTCCTGAGTGGCCAGCGCCGTGTGCACCATCTGCAGATGGGAGTCTGCGATATGAACGAAATTCTGTGAGACAGTGGAGAACAGCGCAGTAGTTTCCATTGCCATGACCATGCCGGCGCCCTGTCCGAAACAGTAGATATGTTTGGCAGAGGAGAGCAGTTCCACGGCGCGATGAAAGGAATCCGGCTCCAACTGCTCACAGGTTTCCTGCAGGGATACGCGGTAGGCATTGCATAATTCCCGGCAGACAGAACCAAGGTCATTGCCTGGGTCGGAGTTGTTTGAATCATCATCAGGGGGGCCCGAATGTATGGTGCGGTCAGATTTTGCCAGGGCGATTTTCAGGTTATTATAACCTGAGAGCCCCATTTTCTGGCAGAAGCGAGTGATGGTAGCCTCGGATACGCCGCTGCTTTCCGCAAGGGAGTTGATGGACAGGTACTGCACCTCCGTAGTGTTGGCGAAGATGTAACCGGCCAGTTTCTTTTCAGAACGGGTCAGGGTATTGTAACGTTCGGTCAGGGAGTCAAGAAAGGATTCCGCCATGTCTGAATTCTCCTTAATATTATGCTGAAAATCGCTCGTAAGTATAATTGGAACAATAGGAAAATCGTAAAATTTATGCTCTGTTATTGTATAAAACGACACATGCCATTATAATATAAGTCGTCACAAAAAGCAATCCCGAAAGAAAGAAGGTAAAGAAGTGGAAAAAAGCAAAGAGAGATATCAGGGAATCATCCCGGCGTTTTATGCATGTTATGATGAGGACGGTGAAGTCAGCGCCAAGAGAGTGGAGGCGCTTGTTTCCTATTTCGTGGAAAAAGGTGTGAAAGGGGTTTATGTGGGCGGTTCTTCGGGAGAGTGTCTTTATCAGAGCATTGAGGAGCGGAAACTGACACTGGAACATGTGATGAAAGTGGCTGCGGGAAAGCTGACGGTCATCGCCCATGTGGCCTGCAATAATACAAGGGACAGTCAGATATTGGCTGCCCATGCCGAGAGCCTTGGCGTGGATGCGGTTGCCGCGATTCCGCCTATTTATTTTCACCTGGCCGAACATGCCATCGCACAGTATTGGAATGACATATCGGCAGCGGCTCCGAACACGGATTTCGTGATTTACAATATACCGCAGCTGGCAGGAGTAGCCCTGACCATGCCGCTGTTCAGGGAGATGAGGAAGAACCCCAGAGTGAGGGCAGTAAAGAACAGTTCCGTGCCCGTGACGGATATCCAGATGTTCAAGATGGAGGGCGGCGAGGATTTCATCGTGCTCAATGGGCCTGACGAGCAGCTGATTTCCGGGCTGGCCATGGGGGCCGACGGCGGAATCGGAGGTACATATGGCGTCATGCCGGAGCTTTACATAAAGATGATGGAACTGTTTAGGGCAGGGAAGATGAAGACGGCCATGAGCCTCCAGGATGATGTGGACCGCATCATATACGCTATGTGCGGCTGTCATGGGAATCTGTACGCAGTGATGAAAGAGATTCTGAGGCGGCGCACAGGGATTGACATCGGCAGCGTGCGCAAGCCCATGCCGGGGCTGATAGAGGAAGATATGGCTCAGGTGGAGAAATGCGTTGGGATGATTGACGATGCGGTGAGGACATACTGCTGAAAAAATGCCGAGAAAATAAATGCTGAGAAAATAATAAAAAAATATTGACATCATTTCCGAAGTGGAGTAATATAATAAATCAGTTACAGGAATTTGTGACTTGTAAAACAGAATAGCGGAACCAAACCGAAGATGTGGAGATAAAAACGGATCGTGCACTCACAGAGAGACCGGATGCTGAGAAAGGTCAGGACGCAGGCTGTTAAATGGACCACGGAGGGTACAAGGAACGAAGCGATTCGCTTTTAGTATTTTGTAACGTAGGGCATACGTCAGTTGCCGGGGATATGATGGTATCCTGTTAAGAGCGCCTGGAGCACAGGTGAATCAAGGTGGCACCGCGGGAATTAGATATCGTGATAGAGATAATCCCGTCCTTGACAAAATTGTTATATTTTGTCAGGGGCGGTTTTTTACTTTATAGGAAATTGCGTCTTTTGGAGTGACAAAAAGAAACATACGTTTTGCGAACATATGTTTGACAAAAAATAAATGTGGGCATAAAAAACAGGCGGTACGGAATTTTAAAAGATATAGAATCCATCTTCTCCGAAATCGTCATCAAATAAGTCGTCTTCATTTAAGAAATAATCCATATCGAGAAGGTCATCCTCGCTCATACGGCGAATGTCC
>CAJTHM010000011.1 GCA_910576125.1 Lachnospiraceae bacterium
GCAGGCACCGTTCAACTAAGATGTGGTACTGCCGCCTCTATCACATCCTGATGCTACAACATCTGGATGCATGGGATATGCCATTCGAATCCACCCTGAGAAAGTTGATTTGTAATGCAGCATAATCCTATAAATAGTATACCTTATTTTCCGGCATAGCAACAGTACTATGTCTATTTTCTGTACCCATTTTTTCAATTTTGAATAATATCCACTTGTCAAAGTCCAATGCCAGAGTTTCGCTGGCAGGATCAATCAGAATTCCGAGAGATCATAATTTCCTCATCTGTCCCGGGGCACCGCGCCGGACAGACGCTGTATCAATCCACGCCACACAAGGCCGCCGGAATCCTATCTTCCAACAGCCCTGTATAAACGTTTCTAATTATTTATCGTCATGCCGACACAGCTGATACACCCCTGCGGATATCTTTTTACCCAATTTTTGTACTTATCGCTGTACACGCCCGGATGCATCGCCGCCGGCCAGAGTCTCCACCTCTTTCCGGCTCACCAGGTTGAAATCTCCGGGGATAGTATGCTTCAGCGCGGAAGCCGCCACGCCGTACTCTAAAGCAGCCTTGAAATCTTTGCCGTCCAGCAATCCGCAGATCACGCCGCCAGCAAAGGAATCACCGCCGCCCACGCGGTCAACGATAGGATGGATGCTGTACTCCTTGGAGTGATAGAATTCCTTGGTGTCCCTGGAATAGATACATGCGGACCATCCATTGTCGGAGGCGGAATGGCTCACCCGCAGGGAGGACACACAGTATTCAAAGTCATAGTCGGCCACCATCTGCTCAAAGATGGATTTATAGCCTGCCAGCTCCAGATCCCCGCTGGTGACGTCCGTCTTGCCGGGCTTGTAGCCCAGCACCAGTTCCGCGTCCTCTTCGTTTCCGATGCATACGTCCACATACTGCATCAGATTCTTCATGACTTTCTGGGCTTTCTCGGAGGACCAGAGTTTCTTGCGGAAGTTCAGGTCCACGGACACTTTCACGCCATGCTTCTTCGCGGCTCTCAGGGCCTCCTCGGTCAGAGCCGCCGCCGCGTCGGATACGGCGGGGGTGATACCCGTGAAATGGAACCAGTCAGCGCCCTGGAAAATCGCGTCGAAATCAAAGTCCGCCGCCGTAGCGGTAGAAATGGAGGAATGGGCCCTGTCGTAGACCACCTTGGAGGGCCTCATGGAAGAGCCGCTCTCCAGATAGTAGATGCCCAGCCTCTCGCCGCATCTGGCGATATGTTTCGTGCCCACATTGTATTTCCGGAGGGATGCCACCGCGCACTCGCCGATTTCATTGTCCGGCACCGCCGTCACGAACTCCGCGTCATGTCCGTAATTGGCCAGGGACACTGCCACATTGGCCTCCCCGCCGCCGTAATTGATGTCGAACTCGTCTGCCTGGATGAATTTCTCGAAGTTGGGGGTGGACAGCCTCAGCATAATCTCACCCATGGTTATCACTTTTGCCATTGTTGTCTGCTCCTTTTTCGTATATTCTCACACTTGCGATCCGTGAAAAGAATCTCTTTCTTTACACACTTATTTCTGAAGAAGATGCACCGCGAATCCGCCGATTTCCTCTTTCAGGTAGATGGCGTTTATCTTGCCGTCAGCCCGCAGGACAGGCTCCTCGAACTCCACGCCCAGCACCGTGCTCATATAATTGACAGCCCGTTCAATATAGTTCGTCCTGATGGCAATATGCCCGTGTGTGCCTCTGCCATGGGTATTGAGCACCTCCGCGATCGTGCCCGCAAAGCTGCCGCCGCTGCCTGCTTTCACGGGCAGGCCGAACAGGAACGCAAGGCGGTTGACAGTCCTGTCAGCCTCCTCCCTGCTCTCTGAATTGATGCCGATGTGCACCAGCTCGAAGCCCAGCATGGTCTGTACCGCCTCCCTGGTGAGCTGCTCAATCTTGTCCCAGGCGCCCTCATTGATCAGATTCCCGGGAACCATCCAGGAGCCGCCGCAGGCGATGATTTTGTCGAAATCAAGGTAGGAGGTCAGGTTCTTAGCATTGATGCCGCCTGTGGGCATGAACTTCATGTTCACATAGGGCGCCGCCATGGCCTTGATCTTGGCCAGGCCGCCGGACTGCTCCGCCGGGAAGAACTTCACCACATCCAGTCCCAGCTCGATGGCCTGCTCGATGTCGGAGGGGCTGGAGGTGCCGGGGGTGACTGGCACATTTTTCTCGATACAGTACTTCACTGTCCGGGGATTCAATCCGGGGCTGACGATGAATTTCGCACCGGCCTCCACCGCCGCGTCCACCTGCTCCGCATTCAGCACCGTGCCCGCGCCCACGCACATGTCCGGGAAATTAGTGGTCATAGTCTTGATGGCCTCCGCAGCCGCACTGGTGCGGAAAGTGACCTCCGCACAGGGAAGGCCTCCCGCGCACAGAGCTTTTGCAAGAGGAAGCGCGTCCTCCGCCCTGTCGATCTTCACCACGGGAACAATACCGATTTTACTGATCTGCTCTAATACTGCGTTCATTTTCCCTCTTTTCCGCATGTCCTTACATGCTGTTCTTATTTCACACGCACAGTGAGCCAAAGCCCCGGAAACTTCCGTTCCCTGTGGCTTTGGCGTGTGCGTCACAAAAAATCTTAAGCCAGGACTTCCTTCACCGCTTCCGCGATCTTGTCGCATTTACAGTTTTCAAAGAAATACTCTTTGAATTTCGCCCCCGAGAACGCTCCTTTTACCAGTTCTCTGTCCAGATTCTTCAAGATGGTCACCATGTCCGTATGGGTCACTTCCTTGACCTTGTCCAGAATCTTCTTATTGCGCTGCTCAGGCTCCACTCTCTCAGGCGGATACCCACCGCCGCCGGGAGCGCAGAAGAGTTTTTCAAAGATATACTGCAGATTCAGTTCGCCGCCCCAGCCGAAATTCTCGGCGAAAGGCAGCGCCACGCAGTTGCCGTCGTTGACCTGCGAGAACAGGTATGCGTCCAGCGGGGACTCGATGTGGCCGCACAGCACTTTCGGGAAAGAGTTGCATGCCAGCATGGCGCCCTCCCCCGTGCCGCAGCCGGTAATCACATAGTCAGCCGCCCCGGAATTCAGCAGTACCGCCGCAAGGATACCATTCTGCACATAGGTCAGGGGATTTGGGTCCTCCGCGCCGCACATACCATAATTATATACTTCATGGCCCATGGGTTCAACCACATCTTTCAAGGTCGTGTAAATAAGTTCATTCTTGGCCGCCTGGCTGTTTTCATTAATCAATGCTATCTTCATGGTCTCATTGCCTCCAATCACGCTTTATTTTCCGATTATTCCGGCTGCTTGCCGATGTAGGCCAGGATCCCGCCGTCCACATACAGGATATGGCCGTTCACGGCATTGGACGCCTCGGAGGCCAGGAACACCGCGGGGCCCGTGAGCTCCTCCGGCTTCAGCCATCTGTTGGCAGGGGTCTTGGCACAGATGAACTGGTCGAAAGGATGCCTGCTGCCGTCCGGCTGAATCTCCCGCAGAGGCGCTGTCTGGGGGGTCTCGATATAGCCGGGCCCAAGACCGTTGCACTGAATGTTGTACTGGCCATACTCAGAACATATGTTCCTGGTCAGCATCTTCAGCCCGCCCTTTGCGGAAGCGTATGCGGATACCGTCTCACGGCCGAGTTCCGACATCATGGAGCAGATGTTGATGATCTTGCCGTGGCCTTTTTTGATCATGGACGGGATGACCGCCTTGGAAACAATGAACGGACCGTTCAGATCGATGTCGATGACCTGCCTGAACTGGGCTGCCGTCATCTCGGTCATGGGAATCCTCTTGATGATTCCGGCGTTATTCACCAGGATATCGATGACGCCCACTTCTTTCTCAATCTGCGCTACCAGCACGTTCACGGCCGTCTCATCGGTCACGTCGCAGACATAGCCATGGGCCTTGATGCCTTTCTCTTCATAAGCTGCCAGGCCCTTGTCCACCAGTTCCTGGTTGATATCGTTAAAGCAGATGGTGGCGCCGCACTCCGCATAGGCGGAAGCAATCGCAAAACCGATGCCGTAGGAAGCTCCTGTTACCAGCGCCACTTTCCCTTCCAGTGAAAAGTTCGTAAATTCTGACATGTTCTCTTCTCCTTTTCCTTATATATAATCTGTCAATTACTTACCATTCATTCCTTACATCAAATCCTTCATGGCGATGCCGTCCATATCGTCGAAATCCTGGTTCTCGCCCACCATGCCCCAGATAAAGGTGTAGGCTCTGGAACCGCATCCTGAATGGATGGACCAGCTGGGCGAAATCACAGCCTCCTCGTTCCGCATGACGATGTGGCGGGTCTCCCGGGGCTCGCCCATGTAATGCATCACAAAGGCGTCCTCCGGCATCTCAAAATACAGATACACTTCCATCCGTCTGTCGTGGGTATGGCAGGGCATGGTGTTCCACACGCTGCCGGGCTCCAGCTTGGTCATGCCCATCTCCAGCTGGCAGCTCTCCACCTGGCCGGGGAGAATGTATTTGCAGATGACCCGGTGGTTGGCGTCCTCCAGGCATCCAAGCTCCACCTTGTTCTCATCTTTCACAATGACCACGCCCTCCTCCGGCTCTCCCTCCGGCTTAATCAGCACGGTAGGGCATGTCCTGTGGGCAGGTGCGGAATTCAGATAAAATTTGGCCGGTTTTCCGGCATCCTCGCTGGCGAATACGATTTCTCTGGAGCCCATGCCGATGTACATTGCCTCCTTGAAACCTACCTTGCGCGCTTGTCCGTCCACGGTAATCGTCCCGGCGCCGCCGATATTGATGACGCCCAGCTCCCTTCTCTGGCAGAAATACTCTGCCCGGAGCTCCTCTCCCGCGGTCAGGGCAATGGGCTGTACCGGCACTGCCGCGCCCGTGATGATTCTGTCGATGTGGCTGTACACCAGCTTAATCTCGCCGTGCACGAAGAGATCCTGAATCAGGAACTCCTCTCTCAGGCGCTCTGTGGTATAGTGCTTCACATCCCTTGGTGATACTGCTGTTCTAAGTTCCACCTTTACACCTCTCTTTCTGGTCTTATGCCAATGTGCGGCTGTACACCGATTAGAGTTCTTTCAGAAAATTCCGGTCATGTAAGCCCTTACATTTTTTCAATTATACCATGCCGCGGTAAATTTTTCCATAAATTTTCTCTAAAATCTCCTGTCCCCATCGGATATGATGATGTCCGCCCGGGTTCGGTTCAGCCAGCCCCTGTTTCCAATTCCAGTATAAACGAAAAGATTCTCCATTTCTATTCAAATATTTCTCAAAACCTTGCAAATCTTGAACTTTTCCGGTAGAATATAAAAATAAGAAGAGCAACAGAGCTCCGGGAATCTCAGGTGCGGAATCAGGCATCAAGACTGAAAAGCAACCGGAAAGCGGGGGAATCACCCAAAACGATTTCCGAAAAGCTTCGTGATATGCGGTCCGAGATTCCGGGAGGATATTGCGGACAAAAGAGAGGGAAACAATAATGATGCCCACAAGAGAAATAGCAGAAGAGCTTCTGGCAGAAGCGGAGAAATGCAACCCGGGGCCATGGGGAGACCACAGCCGTGTCGCCGCCCACTGTGCCGAGACAATCGCAAGGGAGTGCGGTAATCTGGATCCGGACAAGGCGTATATTCTGGGCTTGCTCCATGATATCGGGCGGAAGTTCGGCGTAAGGCATCTGGGACATGTATCGGACGGCTATTCCTATATGATGTCCCTGGGCTATGAGGAGGCCGCCAGGATATGCCTGACCCATTCTTTCAACAGCCAGACCCTGGACGACTATATCGGAAAATTCGATACTACCCCGGAGGAACTGAAGCTCATTCAGGATACCCTGAAAGCCGCCGTCATGGATGAGTACGACATGCTGATCCAGCTGTGCGACTCCATTGCCGGCGCCGAGGGCGTGCTGGATATCGAGGAGCGGATGAGCGATGTGAAACGGCGCTATGGTTCCTACCCGCAGCAGAAATGGGACAATAACATAAAGCTGAAAGAGCATTTCGAGGAAAAGATGGGGAGAGATATCTATACAGTCGTGGAGAAAGATACTTTCCGGCCATGAGAGATGAGCTGAGCTTTTCTGTCAATAAACCGTATTTTTCATCACGAAATAAAGACCATCCGAAAGGAGCCGCTATGGAAGAACTCAATTCCTGCAAAACTGCCATAAATCAATGCGCCCAGACGAAAACATTCGCCATCGCCCATCTCTACAAAGAAGAAAAAGCCATGGACATGCATATCCATGACTGCTATGAGCTGTACTATTCCATCTCCGGCGGCAGGCAGTTCCTGATCGACAACCGCTTCTATTCCATCGCCCCGGGGGATCTCTTTATCATCAACCAGTACGAGAGCCACAAGCTCACCCAAATCGACAATCATATCCACGAGCGTATCGTCCTTTCCATTTACCCGGACTATGTAAAGCGGATTTCCACCGCGGATACGAATCTGGACTACTGCTTCTCCAACCGGGATACCGGTTTCCAGCACAAGGTTTCGCTGGACAAGGCGGGACAGAACCGCTTTCTGTATTACATCAACAAGATGACCTCCTCCACAGGCTTCGCCCACGACATCCTGGAGCAGACGGCTTTCATGGAGCTGCTGGTGCTGATTAATGTCCTGTCCAACGCCAATGCCGCGCAGGCTGCTCCGGCGGAATATAAATACAGTCATCAGGTGGAGGACATCCTGGCCTATATCAACCAGAACATCGCCCTGGGCATCACCGTGGAACAGCTGGCGGCGAATTTCTTCCTAAGCGAATCCTATATCTGCCGTATCTTCAAGCAGGCCACCGGCACCACCATCAACAAGTACATCACCGCCCGCCGCATCAGCATCGCCAAGGCCCATCTGAACGAAGGGGACAGCGTGGGCGAGGCCTTTGAGAAGAGCGGGTTTGGAGACTACAGCAGCTTCTTCAAGGCTTTCACTAAGGCAGTGGGGGTCTCTCCGAAGAAGTATGCGAGTTTGAGCGTCAGCTGAGGAGGTTTTCTGCTCTCCTATTTTTTTGCCAAGCGGCAGCTCGATGACATTCTTTTTTACATAAAACCTGCCGGATTAGTCGCCATACAGATGAATTTCTACAGCCCCGTCTCCTCATTCACCCCGGCCTCGCAGGAGCGCATGGCCAGAATGGTCTTCTCCAGAAGCTCGTCCAGCGTCCAGCCAAGCCGCTCCGCCCCCTGGCTTATGACCTCCCTGGAACAGCCCGCCGCAAACCTCTTATCCTTATATTTTTTCTTAAGGCTCCCCAGTTCCATATCCATGACGCTCTTAGAGGGCCGCATCCTGGCGGCGGCTCCGATCAGGCCCGTCAGCTCGTCGCAGGCGAACAGTATCTTTTCCATGAAATGCTTCGGTTCCAGATCGGAGCACAGCCCATAGCCATGGCTGCAGACAGAGTATATCATCTCCTCTGAAACCCCGGCCTCCCGCAGGAGTTCCGGCGCTTTCTTACAATGCTGCTCCGGATAAAGCTCAAAATCAATGTCGTGGAGCAGACCTGCGATGCCCCAGTATTCCTCATCCGCCTCATTTCCGCTCTCCCTGGCAAAATAGCGCATCACGCCTTCCACGGTCAGTCCGTGCCGGATGTGGAAAGGCTCCTTATTATACTTTTTCAGAAGCTCCAGCGCTTCTGCTCTCGATAGATTACTGGTCATATTCTTCTCCTGATTTTATTCCCGCGTCCTCCGCGCATTGTACCATGACCGCACAGGGCGCTTTACCGTATGTTTTCCTGCGGATTTTCATCATCCAGGTCGATGACGCACCGCTCATAGGCATTGACGATATGGGTATCCATATATTTGTCGTACCGCTTATGCTGCCTTCCATAGGACATGTGCACATGGCCGTGCAGGAAATATTTTGGATGGTATTTTTCCATCAAAGTCCTGAAGATCTGGAAGCCCTGATGGGGAAGATCTCGCCCGTCATTCAGCTGATAGGCCGGGGCATGAGTCACCAGAATGTCGAATCCCCGCTTTTTGAACAGCTGGAAGGACAGCTTCCTGACCCGCCGCCTCATCTCGTTTTCCGTATACTGGTGCGGACCCGGCTTGTAGCGCATGGAGCCCCCAAGCCCCAGGATGCGCACTCCCTGATAGACAAAAATCTGATCCTCGATACAGGTGCAGCCCTCCGGCGGCACCTGCGCATACTTCTTGTCATGATTGCCGTGCACATACAGCACCGGCACATTGGAAAGGGTCACCAGAAAAGAAAGGTACCGCGGATCCAAATCACCACAGGAAATAATCAGATCGATTCCTTCCACCTTGCTTTTCTCAAAATAGTCCCACAGATATTTGGACTCCTCGTCCGCGATTACCAAAATCTTCATGTTCCAGTTCCCCTCAGTTCCCTCAGCTTCCGCTCTTTATGCCCTGCTGCTTGATGACCGGCTCCGCCTGCTCTTTCAACTCTTCTTTCTTCGGGATGGAGCCGATGACATTCTCCGCCAGCCAGTCCATGGTCATGATTTCCTCCGGCAGCATGATGCGGCTCGGATCATCCTGTACCACGCCGTCCTGGGAATACAGGATGCCGGAGAACGGATTGAACGCCTCTGCGCTGATGGTGCTCTTCAGCAGTTCCACCAGACGCCTGGTACCGAGAGGCAGATGTCTGGAGCAGACCACATCGATGACCCCCGCGGACATGCCCCACCAATAGTTGATAGCTTTCGTGGTGGACGAGTTGTCATCATATTTCCACGTGCCGTCCATGATCGTACGGATCAGCTGCTCATAGAACTTCCCCCAGTGGTACAGCGGCATGGCAAGGTTCCTGGGATGCTCCCCCTCCACATGGTAGATGCCAAAGAAACGGGAAGCCTCCTCCGGAATCACCATGTCCCGGCCAGAGATGCAGGCAGATGCCGTCTCCCGCATCTCCTTCTCCATGTCCGTCTCTTTCATGGAAGACCACACCAGATAGACCTTCGCACGGGGATTGATCATCTTCGCTCCCAGCGCAAAGGCATTGATATTGGCAATGGACCCAAAAATAGGATAATCCGCAATATAAGTCAGCCGGTTGTTCTCCGCCATGGCCCCGGCAATGGCGCCCATCAGGAACTTCGCCTCATGCATCCGTGAATAGTATGTACGGATGTAGCGATGCGATGTATTCAGGGAGCAGTTCAGTATCCTGACCTCCGGGTTGGCGATGGCAGCTTTCACGCTGGCCTGCACGAAAGGCGGCGTGGTGGTGAAAATCAGGTTGCAGCCCGATTGGATGGCTTCCGCTATCAGCTCCTCCGCGTTCTCCTCCGTCCCGTTCTCATAGGCCACAGTGCTCACCTCATCGGGGAAAGTCTGCTCCAGATAGAGTCTGCCCAGCTCATGGGCATAGGTCCAGGCGGAAGTCCCCGGTGTCTTCTCATAGATGAATGCCGCCTTTACTTTCGGCGCGCTCACCGGAAGCAGCATGGAAAGCAGCGGCTTCTTCTCATGGCTGGGCTCCATCTTCAGGTCAATGTCCCCTCTTTCCTGAAGAAGCTCGAACTCCTCCCAGCTCTTCGTAATCAGCTCGTTCAGCTCATTGGTGGTCTTCTCATCCACCTCTTCATATCCATACAGTGTGATGAACGCCAGGAACGCATCTCCCTGGGTGATGGTCAGCTTGCTGCCGCCCTCCGCATTGTATTCTGCCCCGAACCGGGTATAAAGGGCGCTGAATTTCAGCATCTCATCATTTGTCCATACCTCCCCCGGTTCCTTTCCGACGATTTTCTGCAGCTTCGCAAAGCTCCCCTCTCTGGAAAACCAGATATAGTTTATGGGAGCCGCCTTATAGAAGTCCAGAAATTCAAAATAAATCCTGTTCTCCCTTTCATCCGTGCGCTGGGGCACGATGCGGATTACATTGCCCGGAATCGACACCGCGCCGAAATATTTCATGACGCTGACCCGCTTATTGCCTTCCTCCACATAAAATCTGTTCATGTACTCATAGGCCTTGATGGGATCGCGGATGCCTTCGTTCTTCTGGTAGTCGCTGAGGCTGGACCATTTGGCGGCAAATTCGGAGCTGTCCCGCAGGATTGGCATGAAATTGCCCGCAAAGGAACTGCTCCGCCCCACTGTCTTCGTCCCCACGATACGTTCGATAGGAATCTGCACCGTGCCTAACGGCACCTCATGATAATGGCCCTTTTCCGGCATGATGTCATCCAGCACTGCCAGAGTCGGCTTCTCACCCCGGAGCATCCTCGCCTGATAATCCTTCTTTCCTGCCTTATATGCTCTTGCATAATCATCTCTTCCCATAATTATCCTCCATTTCAGTTACACATCTTTCTTTTCAGTACCGAACTGTTCTTATCCTCCCCGGGAATCCGTCCTGTCCCGATTCCCAGTACCATTATATGTAAAGATGGCCGGAAATGCAAGAAAAAAAGAGAATCCAGCCAAGCAGACCGAATTCCCTTTTGGTTTTATGCGATAAAGACCGGAATCCCCTCCTGTGAAGTCATTTCCCTGCTGTCATGGGAATCCCCGTCCTACGCGCTTAAACTACCTGGAATTTACCGATATACACCGGATAAGTCGAAGTCCCTTTCATATCCTTTCCGGCTGTAATGGTGACATTCTTGTCCATGACAAGATACTCCACATTCGCTCCGGCTTCCACCACGGTATCCTGCATCAGGATGCAGTTCCTGACCTTCGCGCCCTTCGCCACCCTGACGCCGCGGAAGAGGATGCTGTTCTCCACTTCGCCCTCGATGACGCAGCCGTCAGCCACCATGACGTTCTGGACTTTCGCGCCCTCGATATACCTGGTAGGGTTGTCGTCACGGATCTTCGTGTAGATCGGCCCGCCGGAGAACAGCGCGTCCAGGTTATAGTCGTCCAGAAGCTTCATGTTCTCGTCGAAATAGCTCTTCATATCGCAGATGCGCGCGATATATCCCTCATATTTGTACGCCTGTACGTTCAGCTTATCCAGCTGAGGCAGCAGCACGTCCCGCTCGAAATACTCCTGGCCCCGGACGAAAGCCGTGTTGATCATGTCGATCAGAAGCTCCCGCTCCACCACGAACATGTTCATGGAGACGTTCTGGACGCCCGCATCCTTGGCGTTCACATATATCTTCCGGATTCTGCCCTTCTCCAGGCCGAAAGTGTAATAATAGCCCAGATCGTTGGCCTGGCTCTTCAGGAAGCTCTCAGGCAGCTCCTGCTCATTGTATGCGATGGTCACGTCCGCGCCGCTCTCGATATGGGCCCGGATCATGTCATCGAAGTCGAAATTGACTACGATATTGGTGTCCGTGATCACCACGTACTTTTCCTTCTCGTCCCGCAAAAAGTCCAGGATGTTGGACAATGCGCCCACCCGGCCCACATACGGCTTCGCGCTCTTCTCCATAAAGGGCGGGAAGATATGTAACCCGCCGTTCTTGCGGACCAGGTCCCACTCGCGGCCGGAATCCAGATGGTCCATCAGGGAGTGGTAATTGTTGTTCACCATCACGGAGATATTGTTGATATCACAGTGGGTCATGCTGGACAGAATGAAATCAATCAGACGATAACGGCTGGCAAAAGGAATGGAAGCCATCAGGCGCACATTCACCAGATCCGGAACCAGTGCATCGTAACTGTTGGGGAAAATAATGCCCAGGGCACTTGTATTTGATCTTACCATTCTTCTTCACCGCCTCCTACGTTTTTATTCACCATGGCTTTGGGGCCTACCTTGGCATTGTCGCCGATGGTCACCCCTGCGCCCACAGTGGCCACGCCGTTCTCCTCTTCCGTAGGCATGGCGCCCACCACCGCGTTCTCGCCGATGGTCACGTTCTCCGCCACGATACAGTGCTTCACCGTCGCGCCTGCCTTGATCACCGTGCCGCCCATCACTACCGCGTCCTCGATCACCGCGCCCTCTTCCACCCTGACGCCGGCAAAAAGGATGGAGTGCTTCACTTCGCCCTTAATCCTGCAGCCGTCTGTGATCATGGAATTCTCCACCACGCCGCCTGCGCTGACCTTATGGCCCGTCATGCCGCTGTTGCGGCTGTAAATCTTCCAGTCCTCGTCGAACAGGTTGATGCCGCTGTGCTCGGGATCCAGAATCTCCATATTGGCCTCCCAGAGCGAGGAGATGGTCCCTACATCCTTCCAATAGCCGTTGAAGTGGTAAGCGTACATCCTGCGGTTGTCCTTCAAGAGGTTGGGGATGATGTTGTTGCCGAAATCATTCTCGGAATTGGCGTCTGCCTCGTCCTCCTCCAGGTATTTCCTGAGGATGTCCCAGTTGAAGATGTAGATGCCCATGGACGCCAGGTTGGACTTGGGATTCTTGGGCTTCTCCTGGAATTCCGTGATTCTGTCGTCCTTGTCCGCCACCATCAGGCCGAAGCGGGACGCCTCCTCCCAGGGCACTTCCATGACGGCCACGCTGAACTCCGCGTTCTTCTCCTTGTGGAACTTCAGGAAATCGCTGTAGTCCTGCTTGCAGATCTGATCTCCGGAAAGGATGATGACATACTGGGGATCGTATCTCTCGATAAAGGAAATGTTCTGATAGATTGCGTTGGCCGTGCCCTTGTACCAGTCGGAGCCGCTGGCTTTCTGGTAAGGAGGCAGCACATGTACGCCGCCGTAGAGACGGTCAAGGTCCCAGGGCTGGCCGTTTCCGATGTACTCATTCAGCACAAGGGGCTGATACTGGGTCAGGATGCCGACTGTATCGATTCCGGAGTTGACACAGTTGGAAAGGGGGAAATCGATGATGCGGTATTTCCCGCCAAAAGGAACTGCCGGTTTTGCAAGCTTCTCTGTCAGAGCATACAGACGGGAGCCTTGTCCGCCGGCAAGAAGCATTGCAATCATTTCTTTTGCCATATTATACCCTCCTGATTTTAGTTCTTCCTATGCATTGTACCACAAAATCAGAAGAAATAATAGGCTTTTTTGGCAATTTTTTCAGAATATCTTGTCAGAATTTCTCATTTTCGATGGACCATTTGCATGATTCGCTTCAATCGGCGGTTGATTCCCTGTAAATCAGGCTTGTCTGCACATGCATGGCGCGGCAGTCCAGAGACGGTTCTTTTATTCTGGAGGCCAGCAGATAGACTGCGGAATCTCCCATGGCATGGCCGTGGATACAGGCCGTGGTAAGGGAGGGCGTGCTGACTTTGGCCTCCACGGTATCGTCAAAGCCGATAAGCCACACATCCTGCGGCACCGCCACGCCCAGGCCCTTGAGCACCCGCATGGCGTCAAAGGCCACATAGTCATTGGCACAGACAAATACCTCCGGCAGCTCCGCCATCTTCCGGAAACTCGCTTTCAGATACGCCCGGTACTCCTCCGCCGCGGGCCTCTGGACGCCCTCCTGATTGCCGATGACGCACATCTCCTCCGGGCAGGGCAGCCCGCACAGGTACATGGCATTGCGGTACCCCATATAACGCTCAAAGAAAGACCGGCAATGCATATATTCCCCGATGAACCCGATCCGTTTCCTACCGCGCTGTACCATCTCCCTTACAAGACAGCATACGGCGGACCGGTTGTCCGGATAGATGAAATCCGCTTTCAGCGGGCTGCCCAGTTCCGTCACCGGCGAATCCACGAAAAGGACAGGGATATCCAGGCCGCAGAGCATGGAACAGTACCGGTGGTCCAGCGTTTCGATGCAGATGACGCCGGAGGTCTTGCCCCTGTCAAAAGAAAGCGGCAGGCGCAGGCCCTCTTCGTCCTCCTCCCGGATCCAGTGCATGGTAAAGGCATAGCCCTTTCGGGAAAACGCCTCCTGGAACCGGTTCAGCATTGCCGATATATATCCGGAATGACAATAACTTCCTCTAATTTTTACATTTTCACAATTTTTTCGCTCATAAATCGTTTTTTCCGTTTTTACATTTTACAAAATGTAAAAACGATAGTATAATAATGTAAAAGGAGAAGATATCCATGAAAAAGAAGAACGCCGTCCCTACCATGAAAGATGTGGCATCCGAAGCAGGCGTATCCCTGGGCACCGTCTCCAAGGTGGTGAACGGCCTGCCGGTGGGGGAGCCTTATAAGACGAATGTAGAGAACGCTATCCGAAAGCTCAACTATCACGTCAACAGCTACGCCCAGGGCCTGAAAGCAAGCCGCACCGGCACCGTCGCCCTGCTGGTGCCCAATCTGCTGGATCCTTTCTTCGCCATGCTGGCGCACCATATCAACCGGGCCCTGCAGAGCCGGCAGCACCGAATGTTAGGAATTGTCGGAAAATAACTGCTGCAATTGCTTCAGGCAAAAGCCCGGAAATACAATAAAAATTGCTATAAACTTGCAGCAGTTATTTGTAGACACTTCCTTATTATGCACCACGGATTTCAGCGCGGCACAGGAGCAGGAGTATGTGAATATGCTCCAGAGCAACAAGGTGGACGGAATCATCGGGCTGACTTGCAATCCCGATCTTGCCGTCCCGGAGGGCGTGCCTTTCGTGTCCATCGACCGCTCCATGGGCCCCCGCATCCCCTGCGTGGCAAGCGATAATTTCCTGGGCGGGCAGATGGCCGCGGAAAAGCTGGCGGATTTGGGCTGCCATAACGTGGCGTTTCTCCGCACCGGCTCTTCTTTGAACAATGAGCCCAACAAGCGCAAAGCCGGATTCGAGAACGGATGCCTGGTGCGAAATCTGAATTATGAGATGCTGATTCTGGACGACGGCGAGCCTTATGAAAAATTCGACACCTTTCTGGCCGGGCATATGACCCATGGCAGATCGTCCATCGACGGCATCTTCTGCGTGACGGACAAGGTGGCTTATTACGTGATGAAAGCCTTGCGGCGCATGAACCTGAGGATTCCGGAAGACGTGCAGGTAATCGGATTCGACGGCATCCGCCAGATGGGGGATTTCGATTATATCTGCTCCACCATCGTCCAACCGGTGGAAGAAATGGCCCGGATAAGCGTCGGCCTTTTGTTCCAGGAGCCCTCCTCCGCCAGGCTCCACACTTATTGTCTTCCTGTCACTTATGTCTGCGGAGGGAGCACCCGGGAGCCGGCACCGTGAACAGGCGCTTCCGGATGCCAAAAAACCAGACTGCCGTCATCAGCAGCCTGGCTTTCCCATGCGCATAGCGCGTCTGTTTTTTCTTACATAAGATCGTACTTCACCACATCTATGCTCACGGTCCCGTCCGCGGAGAAGTAGATGCCGTCCGCCTCCTGGTCTGTATACAGGACGGCGGTCATGACCTGTTCTCCGTCGTTGATAAAGGCCTCCACGCTGAAGCGGTCCAGGATGATCCGCAGCTTCAGCACGCCGTCCTTACATAGTACCTTGCTGCGCCGCTGGTGAATGATGGCCCTGCGGGAACCGGAGAATTTCCTGTCCACCTTGAGCACGGATTCGCCGGGCCTGTAGCTGAAGGAGGTCTGGTACTGGTCGTTCTGGGCGAAGCGCACCGCGAATTTCCGGTACATGTCGCAGCCCTCCACCGGGCGTACCACGATTTCCATGTCCACCCTGCGCCCCTTAAGGCCTTCCGGATAGACATTTCCCGAGAAGGTAAGCCCCTCTATGGCGACCTTATTGCTCCTCATGTCCTCCAGCTCCCGGACGGGCTTCTGGTAGAGCCTGCCGTTTTGGATGGAAAGCTCCCGGGGCAGGCTCATCTGCCCGAACCAGGCTTCTTCATTCTTTCTCCTGTGGCCGCAGGTATCCCAGTTCTGCATCCACCCGATCATCACCCGCCGCCCATCCGGCGTCAGCACGGTCTGGGGAGCATAGAAGTCGATGCCGTAGTCAACAGACTGGTCGCTCTCCTCAAGGAACCTCCCGGCCTCCTTATCGTAATCGCCGATCAGGCACAGCGTACCGTTGCCGTTGTGGTACTCGAAGCCCTTGGACAGCATATCCTGAGGGCTGGTGAGAATCACCCACTTCCCGTCCAGCCGGAAGAAATCGGGGCACTCCCACATCTTGCCGATCCGGTTATTGTTGGATGCCAGTATGCTTTTGAACGCCCAGTGGAATCCGTCCCCGCTGGTATAGAGCAGAAGCTGGCCGCTTCCGTCCGCCGGCCGATTGCCTATCACGCAGCAATAGGTCCCGTCCTCTTCCTGCCACATCTTGGGATCCCGGAAATCGTTCCGGCTGGAGCCCTCCGGCAGATCCCTCTCGTCCAGGACCGGATTGTTCTCATATTTCTCATAGTCCATCCCGTCCCCCACGGCCAGGCACTGGGTCTGAATCTCCGTATGCCCCCCATTGGGATGGCGCTCTCTGACCACACCGGTGTACATCAAAAGCTGCCTGCCGTCAGGAAGCTCCACCGCGCTGCCGGAAAAGCAGCCGTCCCGGTCATAGACCTCATCCGGGGCCAGGGCGGCAGGGAGGTATTCCCAGTGCAGGAGGTCTGTGCTCACCGCATGCCCCCAGTGCATGGGACCCCAGTAAGAGTTATAGGGGTTGTACTGATAGAACAGATGGTATTTCCCCTGATACCAAGAGAAGCCGTTGGGATCGTTCATCCATCCGGTGCGGGGGGACAGGTGGAACGCAGGCCTTTCCTCTTCTGCTATCATCTTTTCAAAAGTCTCTTCATATTTGCGCGCTTCTCTCAATGTCTGACTTGTCATAATACTTTCCATGCTCCTGATCCATTATTTTGTCAAAAACGGCCATCCAGCCACTCTCGCAGAGGACTGGACGGCCGCCTCGCCTTACTTGAACTTATACTGCTTAACGATTTCACTTGCCGTGAAGCCAGACTGCATAACGCTGACCGGTTCAATCGCATGATTGCATTAGGCAGTATTCAGCGTTATGCAGTATAATTCCTGCTTTCCTTCCCAAAATCCGCTCTGCTTCTACAGCATACCCTATTTATAGTACTCATCGAGATACTGCTGGAAGATTTCCAGATACCTGTCAAGCTTGTAGCTCTGAAGCATTTCTTTATAAGCATCCCAGTCCGCATCGGTGAAGCCGTCGCGGATCCACTCGGCCTTCTTGGCATTTACGTTCTTACCGATATCAGCCATGATATTGGACAGCTCCTCGATATCTTCCTTATTCATGAAGATGGGAGGATATACATATTCCGCCTCGATGTAAGGAGTATAGTATTCCTTGATCCAGTCCAGACGGTACTGGGCATCGTCCGGGCAGGTCACATATTCGCCGTAGTACTCGTCCAGAATCGCAAGAGGTCCGCCTACAGCTTCTGCTTCTCTTACTTCTACAGGGGAGGCGTCTCCCAGAGGGGCATGCTGCAGCATTTCTCCGCCGTTGGCATTGGTGCCCATGACGAAAATATCGAAATCATCCTCCTCGCCGTAGGTGCCCCAGTTGTTCTGCGGGGACTGGATGGGAGCGTACATCTGGTCGAGCCATGCGCATACCAGCGCGGGCTTCTGTGCGGTGGCCGTCACCACGGCACGTCCGCGGTCATAGCCGCTGGTGTAGGAACCGTTGCAGGGAGTGAGCACCCTCTTGCCGTCCTTCTCCAGAGGAGGCAGGGGGACATAGTCTTCCAGATTGTCAATGTTCGCCGGATCCCAGCTGAAGAACACGCCGTAGCGATGGGATTTGCCCTTTGCCACATAGGTAGACCAGTCATGGGTGAAGGATTCGGGATCGATCAGTTCCTGCTCATACAGGGAATGCAGCCATGCGATACCTTCCTTCCAGCCTTCTGAGGTGGCGCTGCAGACGACCTTCTTATCATCGGTGACAGCGATATGTCTCCACTTGTCAGCATCGCCATAGCCCTCGCCGAAGGAGTTGAACAGGACGCCGGGATCCTGTCCGCCGTCATTTACGATACAGGACATGGGGATGATGCTTCCTTCAATCCCGAACTCCGCCTGCAGCTCGGACGCGTGGTCACGGAATGCGATCAACACCGCCTCGAACTCCTCAACGGTCTGAGGAACCTCCAGTTTCAGAAAATCAAGCCACTTCTTGTTGATGAAGGGCATATTGTCGATGACCTGGATGGCAGTCTTGTCAGCGCCCAGCTGCTCGATCCAGGGAAGGGAATAGATATGGCCATCGGAAGCAGTGGTCATCTTCCTGTACTCAGGATATTTGTCGAACACGCTCTTCAGGTTCGGCATATAGTTGTCAATGTACTCCTCCAGGGCGATGATGGTGCCGCCCTGGCCGAACCGGAGCAGGTCAGCCTCGCCGAATCCCGCTGTGAAGATAAAGTCAGGCAGGGAGTTCACGTCCGTCATAAGGGTCTGGATCTTATCTCCCCACTCACTGTTGGTGATGGCATTCCATTCGATATGTACGTTGGTCTGCTCTTCCAGGCGCTTGAAGATGGTACGGTCCTTGGGCTCCGTGGTGTTGGCCGGATAGTTGATCAGACCGGTCAGGGTCACCTTCTCTGCCTGAGGGAAAGCAAGCTCGCTTGCGTCCATGGGCTTAAAGGTACCGTCGTTCAGCTCTGCTTCATCCCCCCCACATGCCGTCAGGGAAAATACCATGGTCGCCGCAAGCCCTGCGGTGACGATTCGTTTCCATACTTTGTTCTTCATACTTTCCTCCTATTTTTATGTATACTTTCCTGTATACTTATTCACTTTGCAGCTTGCTGCATTGCTTTATTGTTTTCACGGCAGAATCCCGCAGGGCATCCTGCCGCAGCAACCTCTCTTAACCCTTTACGGATCCTACCATGATCCCGGCATCGAAATACTTCTGGAAGAAAGGATACATCACCAGAAGGGGGAGGCTGGAGACGATGATCGTGGCATATTTCAGCAGCTCTGCCAGCTGGGCTCTGGCGGCAGTGCTCTGCATATCCGATATCATGCCGGATTCCGGCTTATTCTGAATCAGGATGGAGCGCAGCACCACCTGCAGGGGCTTCTTTGACGCGCTGTCCAGGTAGATCAAGGCATCGAAGTAGCTGTTCCACATGCCCACGAAGGACCACAGGCACAGCACGGCGATGATGGGCATACATACCGGGAGCAGGATCGTGAAGAAGAATGTCATCTCATTGGCTCCGTCCACGTCCGCCGCCTCCCGCAGCTCCGTGGGGATGCCCTGGTAGTAAGTCCTGGCGATGATCATGTTCCACACGCTGAAGGCGCCGGGGATGATGATGGCCCAGATGGTGTCTATCATGCCCAGGCTCTTGATCAGCAGGTAGGTGGGAATCAGGCCGCCGCCGAAGAACATGGTGATGACGAAGATTACATTAAAGAATCCTTTGCCCTTGAAATCCGGCCTGGACATGGGATACGCTGCCAGCAGGGTGATGAACACCGACACCGCCGTGAATGTCACGGAATAAATCACTGCATTCCGGAAGCCAATCCAGATCTGCGCGTTGCTGAACACACGTTCATAAGCCGTCAGAGTCCACTTGCTGAAATCAAAGGTGATGCCCTTGTTCTGCAGAGTGATGGGATCCATGAAGGATGCCACCACGATGTAAATCATAGGAATGATGATTGCTACCACGAACAGCCCCAGCAGGATGTAGCCTGTCATCAGCAATGTCTTATCCTGTAAGGAATATCTGCTAAATTTTTTCTTCATAAAATGTTTCGCACCTCCTCTACAGTCCTTTGCCTTCGTTCATCCTTGCCACGACCTTGTTCACTGTGACCAGCAAGATGAGATTGATGACCGTATTGAACAGCCCCACCGCCGTCGAAAAGCCATAGTCGCCGTCCAGAAGACCTTTTTTGTACACATATGTGGAAATGATTTCCGATGTCTTCATGTTCAGGTCCGTCTGCAGCGCGTAGGCCTTCTCAAAGCCGATGCTCATGATATTGCCTGCCGACATGATGAACTGGATGATGACCACGTCCTTGATGGCAGGCCACTCTACCGCTTTGATCTGCTGGAAGATGTTGGCTCCGTCAATGACGGCCGCCTCCTTCAGTTCCTGGCTGGCGTTGGAAAGAGCTGCCGTGTACATGATGGAGCCCCAGCCCGCGCCCTGCCAGATGCCGCTGGCGATGTAGATGGTGCGGAACGCCTCGGGCATGGTCATGAAGTCCGTGGAGGTGCCCAGTAGCAGGTTCACAGGGCCGGTAACCGATAACAGAATCCTCACGATACCGCAGAGCACGATGACAGAGATGAAGTTGGGCATGTAGAGCACCAGCTGAATCTTCTGCTTGATTTTGGAGCTTTCCACCCGGTTCAGCAGGAAGGCCAGCAGGATGGGAATGGGGAAGCCCCACAGCAGGCCGTAGATGCTCAGCTTCAGGGTGTTCACCAGATAGGCCAGGAAGTCCGGCGAGGACAGGAACCTCTGGAAGTGCTTGAAGCCTACGAACGGGCTGCCAAGGAATCCTTTGATTGCGTTGTAGTCCTCAAAGGCAATCAGGATGCCGCCCATGGGTATGTAACGGAAGATAATCGTCAGGGCGAATGCCGGAAGCAGGAAAATCACATACAGCTGCCAGTGCTGGCGCAGGTAGACAAGCGTGCCGTGCAGCCCCTTTCCTTCTTTTTCCTTCCCCAGGGGAGCGACGCCCTTGGAAGAAGCCGTTTTTGTACTTGTTTTCATGAAAGATTTCTCCTTTCCGTTTTCTCTATAAAATCACTCATAAAAAATTACAATCTGCACCGCACATCCTCTTCCTCCCCTCCTCGCTGCGCTGTTATTGTGCATTTGTAAAATCATATTTACGTTTTCATAGCAATAATGTATCACATATTTTACGATTGGTCAATACCTTTTTTACATTTTATCTAATATTTTTTATTTAATTTTTACATTTGACTATTTTATTTTTATAATTATGCCCATATCGCCGATTTTTGTTTTTTATTCCGGGAATTCCTCGTAGGAATCGGCAAATGCTTCATGAAGAATATTATTCATTTTGCACTTTTACATTTGACACTTTTTGATTTGTACACTATAATAGAAGTAATGAGACGCTGCAGCAAACTGTAACAACAAAGACGGAGAAATACGTATGGCAGAAAGAGTTACGATTCAAGACATCGCAGACGCCCTTGGGCTGTCCCGGAACACAGTCTCCAAGGCCATCAACAACACAGGGCTCCTGGCCGAGTCCACCAGGGAGAAAGTCCTGCAGAAAGCCATGGACATGGGATACAAGCAGTTTTCCTATGTGACCATCGCTGGATTGAACGAAAGGAAGACAGAAGTCCCATCGCCGGCAAAGGAAATCGCCATGTTTTCCACCAGCCCCATCGGCAATTCCCACTTCGCGTCCACTATGCTGGACAAACTGCAGCGGGAGCTTTCCCAGCTGGGCTACAGCTTTACCATGCACAGGATTCATGACGAGGAGCTGGAAGCCATGCAGCTGCCCTCCTCTTATAATAAGGAAAGAACAGCTGGCATCATCTGCGTGGAGACTTTCGACAGGGCATACAGCGCCATGCTCTGCGGCATGGAAAAGCCCATCCTGTTCGTGGACTCTCCGGTGGCAGGCCTGGGCGAGCCTCTGCGGGCGGACTGTCTCTACATGGAGAACGAGTCCAATATCTACAACATCGTCAAGGAAATGCACAGACGGGGCAAGGACCGGATCGGCTTCATCGGCGAGTATCTGCACTGCCAGTCTTTCTTCGAGCGCTATATGGGCTACCGCAACGCCATGCACCTGCTGAAGCTGCCCTGCCCGGAGGAATACTGCATCATCGGCTGCAAAGAGGGGACTAAGATATCCAGCACGGACGACTACAGAGAGTATCTGGAGGAAGCTTTCCGGGGCCTGCGCTCCATGCCTGACGTGTTCCTCTGCGCCAATGACTTCGTGGCCCTGGACGCCCTGGCGGTGCTGAAGAAGCTGGGGCTGTCCGTGCCGGAGGACATCTGGCTGTGCGGCTTCGACGATTCGCCGGAGTCGAAAGTGGTGACGCCCTCCCTCACCACGATCCATATCCACAGCCAGATCATGGGATTCTCGGCGGCGCACCTGCTGCTGTCCCGCATCAAGGAGCCGTCCCTGAACTTCCGCACCATGCACACGGAGACCAGCCTGATCTACAGGGAGTCTACAGGGGACTAAAACCGAATATCAAAAGCGAGGAGAATGCGTATGAACAGTTTATTGAATCCGGAAGGGAAAGTGATGCTCTTTTTTACCAAAATCGCTTACAGCGCGTACCTGAACATTCTGTGGTTCTTCTGCTGCCTGCCCGTTGTGACGGCAGGGGCGTCCACTACCGCGCTGTTTTATGTGACCCTGAAGATGGCTAAGGATGAGGAGGGGAATGTCACAAAATCTTTTTTCCAGGCTTTCCGGCAGAATTTCAAAAAAGCCACTGTAATCTGGCTGATTCTTCTGGGGCTGGGCGTGGTGCTGGCGCTGGACGGATATGTGTTCTACCATATGCGGTATGAGAACGCGTTCTGGACCGTGGGCACCGCTGTCTTTCTGGTGGCGCTGGCGGCCTACGCCGTCGTGCTGATGTATATCTTCCCGCTGCTTGCCCGGTTCGAGAACACGGTCCGGGCCATGCTCTTCAATTCCCTTATGCTGGGGATGCGGTTCCTGCTGTGCACTGCGGCGATGGCTGTCATCTATTTTGTCATGGTGTTCGTAGTCATCAATGTGTTCACGCCGGCTGTCGTATTCGGGGAGGGGCTCTGCGCCCTGCTGTGCTCCTATTTGCTGTCCAATATCCTGCTGATGTGCGAGGAGAAAGCGGAGAGGCCGGGGGACGAGACTATGGCTGACACAGCGGATATGGCGGATATGACCGATATGGCGGAGGGCGAAGAGAGAAAGGGAAACGAAAGCGCATCTGAGGGCCAGGACTATACGGTATGACGTTACATAGATAATGGCAGCGTGAACTTCCATCAATGTGCCCCATTTCGCAGAACACAGACATCCTATGGCCAAATTCTGCAAAATATACTTGGCTCTGGCAGATGACAGACCCTCAAAACCGTAAAGAAAGCGGCTTCGGCAGACGGCAGTCTCTCAAAACCGCAGAGAAACCCGTCTCCGCATCCCGGCGTCTGGCAGGTAAGAAAACTTTCAGCGACACCGGGATGCCGCGAAGCCAGCATGACAGGAGGATAAACGCAATGAAATCCGCAGGAAATGATTCCACAGATACCGCCCCTAAGTCCATCCAGGAGCGCCTGGCCCTGTTGCTGAAGGACGATAATCTGAACACCCTTCATGGCCGGAAGAAAATCGGGCATATCCTGGCTTACTATAAATTTCCCCTGGTCATCCTGTGCATTTTCCTGTATATCATCGGCTACAATGTCCACAGGCATTTTACCCACAAGGACATAGTCCTCTATGCCGCTTTGGTGAACGTGGTGGCCGGGGAGGATCTGACCAGGCAGCTTGGGGAGGATTTCCTGGCGCGCTCAGGAGCAGACCTGTCCAAATATGAGCTGAAGCTCTACACTGAGCTGTACCTGACAGACGATGAGCTGAACGCCTATCATGAATATACCTATGCCTCCCGCATGAAGATCCTGGCCTGCATCGAAGGGAAACAGATGGATGTGGTTCTCATGAACCAGGAGGCCTTCGACGCTTTTTCCCAGAACGGGTATCTGCATGACCTGGACAGCATCCTTTCCGAGCACGCCCCGGACCTGTATGAATATCTGAGGCCGGACCTGGTCAGCAACATGGTCATCCTGGAGGATAATGCCGATGATTTGGCCCTGGACGATTCTGTGGAATACACCGCAGTGACCCGGGAGGCTCTTTATGGGCTGGATCTGTCGGACACACCTCTCATCCGTCAGGCCGGGTTCGAAGATCCGGTCTATCTGGGCATCATCGCCAATTCCCCCCGGCTGGATGCCGTCATGGAGTACCTGCGGTATCTGACCGCGGGTGAAGAATCCTGAAAAAATTCCACCTGTGCGGTTGCTAATCCAATGGCCCGTCTGCATTGCAATAGCTTGCATGCAGACAAGCCATTGGATTGCAACCGCACAGGTGGAAAAAATTTATTTGACAACCCTGTCTTTCTGTATTATGATAATCTTATCAATATTTTATCTGTGAAGGGTGCACATCGCACGTTCAGGCAGTTTCTGCCGGATATTTTCACACATTGGCAGGGGCGGCCCTCTGGTCATGTATGTCCTCTGCCCACCATTTCAGAAAGAGAGGATATCACATGAACCCCAGGATGGAATTCGTTCCGCGAAAGAACCGGCGTTTCCGGCTGCCTCTGCGGCGCTTCACCGGCAACCGCAATGTAAAGGACAGGCTTTTCTGCTATATATTCGAGCACGACCGAGAAGCTCTGCTGCAACTCTACAATGCGCTGAACCATACGGACTACCAGGATTCCCAGGCGCTGCAGATTGTCACCCTGGACAATGTAGTCTATATGTCCATGAAGAACGATGTGGCTTTCCTCCTGGCCGGGGCTTTGAACCTGTATGAGCATCAGAGCACATTCTGCCCCAATCTTCCCTTGCGGTTCCTGCTCTATATCGCCGCGGAGTATGAAGGATTGGTGGCAAGAATGAAAGCGAACATTTACGGGCAGACGCTCATCCCCCTTCCCGCGCCCCAGTGTGTGGTATTCTACAATGGGGATGACGAAATGCCGGATGAACAGTACCTGCACCTGGCAGATGCCTTTCCGAACGCAAAGGGCGCACCCTGCCTGGAGCTGACAGTCCGGATGCTGAACATCAATTATGGCCATAACAGTCAGCTGACTGCAGGCTGCAGGCGCCTGGAGGAATATTCCCTCTTTGTCGACTGCATCAAGGCATACCGCAAGAACGGCAGCTCTGCCGTTCAGGCCATCGAAAATGCGGTAGTATATTGTATTGACCACGGTATCATGGAAGATATTTTATTGCCCTTTCGGGCGGAGGTGACGAAAATGCTGTTGACCGAATACAACGAAAAGAAGTACATGCGGATGTTCCGCAAAGAAGCCCGGGAAGAAGGACTGAAAGAAGGACTGAAAGAAGGACGGACATTAGGATTGCAGGAAGGATTGCAGCAGGGATTGCAACAAGGACAAAACCGTCTGCTAAGCACCATGCTCCAAAACGGAGCCTCCCCTGAGTATCTCTCAAAAATGACAGGACTGTCGCTTTCAGAAATCGAAACTTTGCCACAGACAAAAAATAAGAAGCATGTTTCCAGTCAAAAGCCAAGCCGCAAAAGGAAAAAGCGCCCTGCCCGGCGCTGAATCGCATCTCTTGCTGATGCACGGGAAGCCCTTATGGCGGCTCCCGTGTCTTCAGATAGTGTCGCAAAACGGGGACTTCATCCATCTTGGCCCCCTTAAAGATGGCGTACCACTCCGTTACACCAGGTCATACTTGACTACATCTATGTTCACAGTCCCGTCCGCAAGGAACGAAATCCCGTCTGCCTCCTGATCCGTGTACAGCACAGCCGACAGGACCTGCTCTCCATCGTTCACAAAAGCTTCCACGCTGAACCGGTCCAGGATAATCCGCAGCTTCAGCTCCCCGCCCCGATGGTTCACCTTGCTGCGCCTCTGATGGATGATCGCCCTCCTGGAGCCGGAGAACTTCCGGTCCACCTTCAGCACGGACTCGCCGGGCCGGAAACTGAGGGAAGTATGATACAGGTCATTCTGGGCAAGGCGAATCGCGAACTTCCGATAAAGGTCACAGCCCTCCTCCGGACGAACCGTCACTTCCATATCCACTCTCCGCCCCCTGACGCCGTCCAGCCTGACCGTACCCGAGACAGTGACTCCCTGGTAAGAGACCCTGTCGCGCCGCATCTCCTCCAGCTCTCTGACAGGCGTCTGATAAAGCCGTCCGTTCTTTATGGACAGCTCCCTGGGCAGACTCATCTGGCCGAACCAGGCCTCGTCATGAATCCTCCTGTGGTTGCAGGTATCCCAGTTCTGCATCCATCCAATCATCACCCGCCGTCCGTCCGGCGTCAGGACAGTCTGGGGCGCATAGAAATCGATTCCATAGTCAATCGACTGATCTGTCTCTTCCGTGAATTCCTCCGCTTCCCTGTCATACGCCCCGATCAGGCACAACGTCCCGTTCCCGTTATGGTACTCGAAGCCGGAGGGAAGCATGTCCTGGGGGCTGGTGAGCAGCACCCACTTCCCGTCCAGCGGGAAAAAGTCAGGGCATTCCCACATCTTCCCAAAACGGTTGTGATTCGCCGCCAGCACCTTTTTATAATGCCACGCATAACCGTCCGGACTTTCAAAAAGCAGGATCTGTCCGCTGCCGTCCGCAGGCCTGTTGCCGATGATGCAGCGGTAGGTCCCGTCCTCTTCCCGCCACATCTTGGGATCGCGGAAATCGAATCGGCTGCCGCCTTCCGGGATATCTTTCTCGTCCAGAACCGGATTCTTATCATACTTTACATAGTCCACTCCGTCCCCCACGGCAAGGCACTGTGCCTGGACTTCATTATAACCGCCGTTTGCCTGGCGCTCCTTGACCACGCCTGTGTACATCAGAAGCTGCCTGCCGTCCGGAAGCGTAATCGCGCTGCCGGAAAAGCATCCGTCCCTGTCATAGATTTCATCCGGAGCCAGCGCCGCCGGAAGATATTCCCAATGCAGGAGATCCGTGCTCACCGCATGCCCCCAGTGCATGGGGCCCCAGTGGGAATCATAGGGATGGTACTGGTAGAACATGTGGTACTTCCCGTCATGCCAGGAGAATCCGTTGGGATCGTTCATCCACCCGGTCCGGGGGGACAGATGGAAGCCCGGCCGCTCCTGGAGCGAAATCGCTTTCCCGAAAGCTTCCTCGTATTTACGCGCTTCCCATAATGTCTGACTTCTCATACAATAACCTGCTCCTTTTCCAAAACTTTATTCCCAGTCTATCATTTTCGTTTTGTTTTCACAATACATTTTCCGAAATTTTCATTTTTACGGCATACATCGGATTCCGTTCCCGCATATCGCCGCAAGGCGCCCTTTTGTATGTTATTCCGATTATTTCTGTCTGCTGAAGCAAAACATCGGAGCGGAAGCCTCTCTGCTCTCTGTTCTCCGCTCCGATGTTAAGCCTTTTGCCCCTCGTCATGATGGCTGCGCTGATTATTTTCCCACAGGCCAAAATTCCCTCACGCTATTCGCCGGCAGCCGCCTTGCCCGAATAGCAGGACTCTGTCAGGAAATCGATGGACGTTCCCGCAATCAGGTTCAGCAGGCCGCCGGAAGGGCTTAAGAATATCTTGATCATGCCGCAGACCACCATGACGGAGATGAAGTGGGGCGCATACAGCACAGTCTGAGTGATTCTCTTAAAGCGCTGGAACCTTACCTGATTCAGCATCAGCGCCAGAATGACGGGAATCGGGAAGCTCCACAGCAGGCTGAAGAGGCTCAGCAGTATGGTGTTCTTCATCATACGGCCAAAGGTAGGAGCGCTGAAGAATCGCTGAAACCACTCAAGACCCACCCATTCGCTCCCCATGAAGCCACGGCTGGCTTTGTAATCCCGGAACGCGATCTGTATGCCGTACATGGGTATGTACTTATAGATGACTGTCAGTATCACGGGAACCGCCAGCATCGCATATAGCTGCCAATTGTCCGCTATACGTTTTTTCAGCGGCCTTTTCACTCTCACTGCCGGACGGATGGCAGCCGACTTGTTCTTGCTCATATTTCTCTCCTTTCCTGTCAGGCGGATGATTTTATCGAAACGCATTCCGGCTGACTTTCGCTTCACGCTGCGCGCCTTTTGTGAAACCTTTTTCGCAAAACGATTCATCGGAGGTTTTTATGAGCAAGGCAAATCCTACTATGAAAGATGTGGCCGCTGAAGCCGGCGTGGCTCTCGGCACGGTATCCAAGGTGGTGAACGGCCTGCCCGTAGGCGAATCCTACAGGGTACGCGTGGAAGAGGCCATCCGAAAGCTGAACTATCAGGTCAACAGCTACGCCCAGGGCCTCAAGCTGAACAAGACCCGCACCGTGGCCCTCCTGATTCCCAACACCCAGGAGCCCTATTACGGTTCCCTGGCCTACCATATCAACAGCGCCCTGCTAAGGCGCAGCTACCGGATGCTGCTCTGCTCCACCGATTCCGACATGGGTCAGGAGCAGGAGTACATCAAAATGGCCCGGCAGAATAAGGTGGACGGCATCATAGGCCTGACCTACAATCCCAACCTGGTCATCGAGGAGGGCACGCCTTTCATCGCCATCGACCGCTCCATGGGACAGAAGATTCCCTGTGTGGCCAGCGACAATTTCGCAGGCGGGCAGCTGGCCGCCGAAAAGCTGGCAGATTTAGGGTGCAGAAATGTGGCTTTCCTGCGGACAGGCGCATCCCTGACCAACGAGCCCAACAAACGGAAAGCCGGTTTTGAAAATGGCTGCCTGTCCCGGAGTCTTCCTTATGAGATGAAAATATTGAATGACGGAGATTCCCTGGAAGAATTTGATGCATTCCTGACAAAGCATATACAGAATGGCAGACTGACCTTTGACGGGATTTTCTGTGTGACGGATTCTCTGGCCTATTATATCCTGAAAGTGCTGAAGCGGCTGAACCAGCGGGTGCCGGAAGATGTGCAGTTGATTGGATTTGACGGTACGAGGCACTTTGGTGTACAGGATTACGTGTGTTCCACCATCGTGCAGCCTGTGGCGGAAATCGCCGAAATGTGCGTGGCGCTTCTGCTGCAGGAGAATATGTCCGTGAAGCCGCCGCTGGTCTGTTTGCCGGTCAGTTATGCGTATGGGGGGACTACGGCGGAAACTCCGGGTGCGGCAAACCATAGTGAACAACCCTAGATAACGCGGCAACATATCGCATAAGCCATGGCGTCACAGAAAGTATTTTAGGGCCTTTTCAGGGCTTCAGTCCCTCGAAAGGCCGGTTCCTGACGATTTCCACCTGCCGCTCATACTGCTCTCTGGCCCGCGCCGAGGTCTCCTCTATGACCTCCCGGAACCCTGCCGCGGACAGCCTCACCGCGCCCTCCCCCCAGATAATCATCTGCTCCAGCCTGTCGGATGTGGCTACGCTCACTGCATGTTTCCTGCCGATTTCATGCACGGTCTTCTCGATATACTGATCCGCAGTCTCCGCCTCTTTGGTATACACCACATAGATATTGTGATACTTCTGCACAGAGCCCGTATTCCCCTTTACCTTGTAGGCATCAAAGACCAGAATCAAAGTACAGCCCGCAAATCCCTGATAGTTGCTGCAGATATCCATCAGACGGTCTCTGGCGCTGTCGATATTCACCTCCGCGAGGCCGCGCAGATCCTCCCAGGCGAAGATGATGTTATAGCCGTCCACGAGAAGATATTCCTCCCGCTTCCCCTGACTGCCTTTGGAAAGAGAGCCTCTCTCTGCCGCCTCTTTCTCCGGCCCTGACCCGGCAGCCTGCCCGGAAAGAGATGCCTCTTCCGCCGCTGTCCCTCTGCCGGCATTTTGCCCGCCGGACCGCCCTTGCATCCCGTTATATCGGTAGGGCGTATAATCGCTGCTGCTTTTTCCGTAAGTGCGGCTGAAGATTTCCTCGATTTCTTCCTGCGTGATGTAATCAGAAACGGATTGCTTTCTGTCGGCAGCCCGCTTTCGGCCGGATGCCGCAATCCCGTCGCTGCCAGACATCCCCTCACCGGCCCCCTCGGCTTCAACTCCTCCGGACCCGCTACCGCCGCGGAGCGCAGCCTCCCCATGCCAGCCGCTCTCCAAATGGGCATATTCCGCCACCTGGTCCCAGGGCACGATAAAACCCGCTCCATGGGCGCAAAAGACCGAAGAAGCCGGATTCTCCACATCCGCCTCCGGGTCGTACCCAAACGCCTCTGCCACCCGCTCCATGTCATGGCAGGGCTCATATCCTTTCAAAATACAGCTCAGCCTGCCCAATCCCCGGGTATAGGCGTTCACCTCGCTCTGGTATCCCCGCATGGTCTCCGCCGGAGCACTGCCGGTGATGACAGCATATTCCCCAAAAGTCTGCGGCACGTCGAACCGTCCATGCATCCTCTGTATATCGGACATGGCTCTGCCCACCTGTCCCCCGGGCACTTCCAGGGTAAACGAGAACACCGGCTCCAGAAGCACGCTTCTGCTCTGCATCAGCCCCTGTCTCAGCGCCCGGTAGGTGGCCTGCCTGAAATCGCCGCCCTCCGTGTGCTTGATATGGGCGCGGCCCGTCAGCAGCGTAATCTTCATGTCCGTAATAGGCGAGCCTGTCAGCACCCCCGGATGGGAACGCTCTTCCAGGTGGGTCAGAACCAGCCTCTGCCAGTTCCTGTCCAGCACGTCCTCGCTGCAGACGTTTCCAAACTGCAGGCCGCTGCCGGGCTCTCCCGGCTCCAGCAGCAGATGCACCTCCGCGTAATGGCGCAGAGGCTCGAAATGCCCGATGCCCTCCACCGTGCCCGCAATGGTCTCCTTGTACAGAATCTGCCCATCCGTGAATTCCACATCCAGGCCGAACCTCTCAGAAACCAGCCTTTTCAAAACCTCTATCTGCACCTCGCCCATAACCTGCACATGAATCTGTGGACCGGTGCCCGTGCCTCCGGCCTGTCCGCTCCCTGCCGCCCCCTGCCAGACCACATGGAGCTGGGGCTCTTCCTCCTCCAGCTTCCGCAGCTGTCCCAGCACTTTCACCCCGTCGCTGCCCTCCGGCAGCAGCAGCCCATAGGTCAGCACAGGCGCCAGAATCGGGAGCTCATTCCTGCTCTCCTTTCCCAGCCCCTGCCCCGCAAAAGTCTTGTCCAGCCCCGTCACGGCACAGATACCGCCCGCCGCCACTTCCTCCACTGCCTCATACTGCGCGCCACCGTACACCCGCAGCTGATTCACTTTCTCCTCCCAGATATCCGCATCCGACTCCGCACTCTCCGCATTGCTCACAGGCATCTTCACCCGCAGAACGCCCCCTGTGACTTTCAGATGGGTCAGGCGGTTGCCGGCGGAATCCCTGGAGATTTTGTACACTCTTGCGCTGAATTCTGTTCGATATTCCGGTTGTTCTGTGAACCTGCGGACACCCCTCAGCAGTTCCTCCACGCCCTCCAGACGCAATGCGGAACCAAAATAGCAGGGGAAAATCCGTCTCTTTGCTATAGCTCCCGCCAGAGAGGCATCTGCCAGGCTGCCCGTCTCCAGATATTCCTCCAGCAGATCCTCGCCGCACATGGAAAGCTCCTCCAGCCAGTCCTCTCCTTTTTTCTCCGCCTCCGGGCCGAATTCCAGACAGCTGCCGTCCAGCTTCGCCTGCAGCTCCCGGAGCAGTTTTTCCCTGTCCGTATCCGGCTGGTCCATTTTATTGATGAAAAGGAATATGGGAATCCCATACTCCCCCAGCAGCCTCCAGAGCGTCTGCACATGCCCCTGTACGCCGTCCGAGCCGCTGATGACCAGCAGGGCGTAGTCAAGCACCTGCAGGGTGCGCTCCATCTCCGCGCTGAAGTCCACATGTCCCGGGGTGTCCAGCAGTGTGATGTCAAGCCCCTCCCAGGTAAGCTGCGCCTGCTTGGAGAAAATCGTGATGCCCCGCTCCCGCTCCATGGAATCATTATCCAGAAACGCGTCCTGATGATCCACCCGGCCCAGTCTGCGGATTCTGCCTCCGGTATACAAAAGCGCCTCCGCCAGCGTGGTCTTCCCCGCGTCCACATGGGCCAGCAGGCCGATACATATCTGTTTTTTCGCTCTTTTGGATTCCCCTCCGCTCATGAAAGCGCCTCCTAGTCGTGATTACATGCTTTTCAGTATATCACAAGAAAAAGCGTTAGTCGAGACGCTTTGAAAATTCCCCTTGACACACCCGCCGGAATCCCGTATAGTGGGATGTGTAAACAAAATAACCGCTAGGGGAGCACATCGCTGAGACTGAAACCAGTGCCGACGCACGGTTTCTAACCCTCACTACTTGAACCGGATAATACCGGCGTAAGGAAGCACAGCAACGAAAGGACAGCCGCGAGACAGCCATAATCCTGCGGCGGCTAACGGATTGCCTGCACAGGACAGACCCTGTCAGCCGGTCCATTTCCGTCCCGGGTTGCCGATGTCGTTCCTCCTTAGCCAAAAGTAAGGAGGATTTTTTATGTTGTACAATGTAATCGCAGACGGGGACAGCGTCAGCTATATCCCCACCACACTCGGCAAGGTGGCTCTGGCCGCCGTCTTTTTCGCCCTGCTGGCCGCTGCCGTCTTCTTTGCGGGAAAGAAATCGGCGGGTTCAAAATCCCTTTCCGATGCCGCGGAAAGCAAAACAGCCTCCGGCCGGAAAGGCGCGTCGGCCAGGCTCAGCGCAAAGCAGCTGGCTTTCTGCGCCATGGCCATCGCCCTGGGCACGGTGCTCTCCAACCTGAAAATCTATGAATTTCCCTTCGGCGGATCCATCACCCTGTTCTCCATGCTGATTATCTGCCTCCCCGGCTATTGGTTCGGACCGGAAGCCGGCCTGATCACCGGCGTGGCCTACGGCGTGCTGCAGCTGATCATCGACCCCTATGTCATCCATCCCGTACAGCTGCTGGTGGATTACCCGCTGGCTTTCGGTGCTTTAGGGCTTTCGGGCCTGTTCACCGACAGGAAGAACGGCCTGTTGAAAGGCTACGCCACAGGCATAGTCGGCCGGTGGATCTTCGTCACCATCTCCGGCTGGATTTTCTTCGCGGAATACGCCTGGGACGGATGGGCCCCTTTGCCCTACTCCCTGGTCTACAATGGCATCTACATCTTCGCCGAAGCCGCCGTCACCTGCATCCTCCTGGCCATCCCCGCCGTGCGGAGGACCTTCGCGAAAGTGAAGCAGATGGCCGTTGCGTCCTGATGCCCGGCATATCGGTGCAGGTCTGAGAGCCGCCCGACAATCCCGGCCCACCAGTTTGACTGCTCCAGTCAAAATCAGGCGGGACTTCAGGAAACCGGGACACGTCTGCCGCAGACGCACTTGAGCATGACGTTCTTCCCGAAACAGGAGCTAAAAATGTCCGCAAAGCAATCCGTTTGCTCTGCGGACATTTCGTCCCCTGGCCTGTGTCCCCTATCGACAGCAGTTCCCGGCATAATCCGGGCCGCCCGCGGCGCTCAGCAGCGCATAGTGCACCGCCTTTCGGAATTCATTGGAATTCCCAATGGCTTTTTCCTCCCCGCAGAAATATTTATTGGTAAGTATCACTGCGCCGATATTGTATTTGCGGCTGAACCATATACTGGTACCGGTAAAGCCGCTGTGGCCGCAGCCCTCGGGATAGACGTCGCTCTTGTCGAATCCCAGCCCTCTCCCGCATATCTCTGCTTCCATGGCATGGCAAAAAGCGGGCTTATCCGTATTCATATAAAACCGGCACAGCTCAGCCAGCGCCCGGGAGTTTCCGAAAGTTCCCGCATGCCCGCTGGCCCCTTTCCAGTAATAATAAGCGTTGCCGTCATTACAGCTGCCCCGCACCTCCACCCCGTCAGGGCGCCAGCCCTCAAAGACAATCCCTCTCTCGGCGCACATCCGCTTTTCAATCTGATTTCCATAGCAGCCCGGCGCGCAGAGGGATGGCTCCACAGGACCATAGGCGATTTCGGAGATGCCGATTCCTTTCTTTATATACCGTTCCAGTCCCTCCCGCAGCGTCAGCCCCGTGATATGGGAAAAAATCTCCCCCAGCAGCATGAAATTCAAATCGCTGTATGCCATCCCCTCCTCCACGGAAGATGCGGCGAGCACATGTTCCAGAACCGAATAGAACTCCCTGCCGTCCGCATAGAACGGATACCAGGGAACGATGCCCGAGGTATGGGTCATCAGCCTGGCAATGGTCACATCCCGCAGACGCTCCCCTGTCACAGGCCCAAGCTTATCCGCAGGCAGATGATCCAGCGCCAGATTCTCCGGCGACAGCCTCCCTTCTTCCATGACGGACAAGAGCATGGTAGTACAGATAATCTTGCTCACAGAAGCCAAATCGAACCATGTATCTGGCGCCGCATCACCGAACGCTTTATGATAAAGCGTCTTTTCCTTATCGAAAATCTCACATACAGCAGACGGATAGTACCCTTTCTCCCGATAGTCCTCCAGAATGCTGTCAATCCGATTAAAATCCATAAATCCACTCTCCTCTCGCGGAAACTCTGACTGCCGGATTCCCCTGTATCCCCAGTATAGCAAAACCATGGGAGGAAGTCCATAAGTCTGCGGGAATTCCCTGTCCGTCTGCATCGGGCAACCGGCATTTTACCTGAAATGCCGGTCTGTCACATCTAAAAGCAACGCGCACAGGCAGCGAACCGACAGCTGCGGATTTATCGCGTCCGGGGTATGTTTTTTACAGAATATCTGCTATAATAATGGCACAATCATGCGCAACAGAGAGGAGGCTTAAAATGATATTCCAAAGTATGCATGAAAATAAGGTCCGCCGCGTAGTGGGCATGATGTCGGGCACCTCCGTGGACGGCGTGGACGCCGCTCTGGTGGAAATCGGCCAACATGACGGTTCGCTGCAGATAAAGCTCCTGGCCTTTGAGAATAACCCCTACCCGGAGGCGGTGCGGGAGCAGATTTTTGCGCTTTTCCGCCCCGAGACCGCCACGGTGGACAAAATCGGCTACATGAACTTCCTTCTGGGCGAAATCTATGCCCAGTCGGCTCTGTCTGTCATCGAAAAGGCCGGACTCACCCCCGCCGACGTGGACTTCGTCGGTTCCCATGGGCAGACCATCTGGCATGAGCCTGTGCCCTGCGGGAGGGACGGCTGGCCTGTGCGCTACACGGTCCAGATTGGAGAGGGCAGCGTCATCGCAAACCGCACCGGCCTGGTCACGGTATCTGATTTCCGGGTAGCCGACATGGCCGCCGGAGGGCAGGGCGCTCCTCTCGTGCCTTTCTCGGAATATCTCCTCTACCGCAGAGAGGATGAGACGCTGCTGCTCCAGAACATCGGCGGCATCGGCAACATGACTGTCATGCCAGCTTCCGCAAAGCCGGAGGAAGTCTACGCTTTCGACACAGGCCCCGGCAACATGATCATCGACGCGGTCATCTCAGCCCTCACTAAAGGTGCGAAAGCTTTCGATGACGGCGGTGTTTTTGGCGCGAAAGGCACTGTAAACGAGGAACTTCTGGCCCTGCTGCGGCAGGAGCCCTATTATACCAGGCCCCTGCCGAAGACCACCGGACGGGAACTGTTCGGCACCCAGTATACGGCAAAAATCCTAAGCTGGCAGGGAGCCCACCGGATTCCTGAGGCAGACCTGGTGGCCACTGTCACGGATCTCACCGCCTGGTCCATCGAAAACGCCTATGAGCAGTATGTGCTGCCAAAATATCGGGCCTCAAAGCTGGTGGTAGGCGGAGGCGGTAGCTACAATAAGACCTTGCTCGGTTTCCTGCAGAAGCGATTCGCCCCTTACGGCGTGGAAGTCCAGACCCAGGAGGATCTGGGCTTCAGCAGCGACGCCAAGGAGGCAGTGGCTTTCGCCCTTTTGGCAGATTGCTGCGTCCGGGGCCTGCCCAACACCCTCCCCAGCGTCACAGGAGCGGAGAAACCCGTGGTCATGGGCAAGATTTCCCTGCCTTAGACATTCCGCTTCTCTTGCCGTTTCCCTGAATGGGATTACTTCCCGGACAGCCCGCCGTCAGGACAGAAGAAAAGCAGCTACCTCTTTCGTAGCTGCTTTTCCCTTTGCGGACACTGCCCCTATTCCGCAGATGCTAATGCAGTCCGCGCCTTATCTCCCGAAAAGCCTGATGCTGCCGCTTCCTGTGCTGGCCTTCACCTTGCAGGCGCTGTTCCCATAGGCATAGGTGCCGTTCTTCATCTTCTGCGGCTCTTCATCGCCCCAGCCGATGTGGATGCTTCCTGAACCGCTCCTGACCGTTGCCTCCATGCCCTCTGTGCCCTCCATCTCCAGCCTGATGCTGCCGCTTCCGGTGCCCATGTCAATCCTCTCACAGGCTCCCACGGATTTGAGCCTGATACTGCCGCTTCCGGTGCCCAGATGATACTCCGCCACGGCGGCGTCCACCTTGACATTCCCGCTTCCGGTGCCGCAGTGCAGATCCCTGCCTTTTATCATCTCTGCTTTCACGTTCCCGCTGGCCGTATCCAGGTTCGCCGAAATGAACTCCGCGTGATTCACTGCCACATTGCCGCTGGCTGCGCGGGCTTTCAGCCTGTCTGCCACGACTTCCCCTACGCCCACGTTCCCGCTGGCGCTGGCAATCTCCAGCGACTCCATCTCGATGCCGGACACATTCACGTTCCCGCTGGCCGCCTTGGCGGTCAGCTTGGGCACGCTCTTTGGCACTCTCACTGTCAGAGTGATGCTCTGCCCGCCTATATTGAAGCCTCCCACGTTCCCATAGGATATGATGGTATGCCCGAACAGAGTCACCTTCACCATCTTCTCCCCATTGTCATCCTCGTCCCTGGCTCCTTTCCTACGCTTCACTCCCGCGTAGAAGACTCCGTCCTCCTCGTACTGATAATACTCATAATTTATCTGGCTGCTGACGCCCTTTGCCTCATACTCCACATGAATCTGGTCATCCTCGGAGCGCTCCACATGCACGTTCGCCACCTTCCCCTCCAGGACCATCGCTTTATAGAAACCTGAGTAGGAAAAGCTCCTCTTCAAATCCGTATCCCCAGGCTCCCGGCCTGCCTCTTCCCCGGCCTTGGAAATCTCTTCTCCTGCCCTCTCGGATATAGCCCTCTGGGTGAACTCTTCAGTCAGATCCTCCTCCGACAGCTCCCTGATCATCTCCTCGATATTGCCCAGCTCTTCGATAATCTCCCCATCCGTCTTTCCCTCATTTTCCCCTTCGGCAAAGTGCTGCCTGTAATCCTCCAGAATCTCCTCCTGCAGCTCCCGGCCGAAACGCTCCAGCTTTTCCTGCAATTTGGCCATATATTCCTGCTTTGTCATCGCGCATCCCTCCTATTCCATAATCAACTGATTCACTGCATTGGCAAATGCTTTCCATTCCTGCTTCACATCCGACTGGTACCGCTTCCCTTTTTCGGTGAGCTTATAATACTTCCTCGCCGGGCCGGATTCTGATTCCACCAGATATGTCGTCACATAGTCATCCGCCTTCAGCTTCCTTAAAATGGGATACAATGTGCCGCTTGCGATGGACATCTCACCGGATATTTTTTCCGTCAGCTCATATCCGTACTTGTCCCCTCCCACGAGCTGGGACAGGACGCAGAGCTCCAGAGCGCCTTTTTTAAATTGTGTATTCATGTGCAACCTCCTTTCCGAGTTCCACTACTTATCTTTGACAGGTTCAGTTTATCATATACTATTATATATTGCAATATACTATTTTAAAATAAATATTAACAAATTATAAACTTTTATCTTTCCGCATAGCTTGAGGCCGGAAATTGAAAGCTTCCCGGCCCCGCTATGTATCAAGTCAGATTATTCATGGCCCTCCCGTAAGGAACCACAGATTCCGCAAAGCGTCCGCAGATGTATCTTCGGTAATAGGTATCCGGCTGGCGGCTTTCCCTGAGATGGTACCAGATTTCTTCCGGTACATCACAGTACTGCCGCGTCTCTCCCCTGTCTTTCAGCCTGATTTCCAGGACAGCGCATTGTGGGTCATACCCCATTGTCTGAATCAATCCAGTGTAAAAACTTATATGCTTAATCGTCTATTCCTCCATTTCTCATTAGTATTGTTTTGAAGGATGTTTCTCCTCCTTTCCCTGAAGCCTGATTAAATTATCCTTCTACTATATATATGACTTCAAATCGACAGTTTATTACAAAATAATCTTACTTTTGTCAAAAAATCAGCGTTCAATCCCGTCTTTCAGCTTTTTCCTGACGCGGAACAGGCGCACCCGCATATTATTTTCCGTCACTGCCTCCGATTCCGCCATCTCCGCAATGGTGGTCCCGAACACATGATGCGCCATGACTGTCCGCCACTCCTTCTCAGTGACAGTGGCCAGCGCCGAGAGGTTCAGCTCTACCTCCCCGTAATGGCAGTCCTGCTCCGCAAGCTCTTTGCAGTTCTCCAGAGGCTCTGTGGCCCGGCGCTTTCTCCTCCTGTACAGCTCATGTACCTTATTGTACGCTGTGCGCAGCAGCCACAGCTTTGGTTCCGGATGTTCCAGGAAATGCTCTCCGATCTTGAACGCCGCAAAAAAAGTATCCTGCGCAATATCCTCCGCTGTCTGCCTTTCCAAAACCTTACGGTACACCGCTCTGAAAACATCGTCAAAATATGCCTCGTAAACTTCCGCAAATGCATCAATCCACTTATCCATCGACAATCCTCCTCGTTAGTTAGATATACTTTCGATGAATAATTTATCATTTATTTCTATACATTTATTCGATTTTCACAATATGTAGAATTATTCCCGCATTTTTCATATTTCCTAAACTCCCATGCAGCCGGCCGCAACCCCATACATAAAAGCCTTGCAGGATACAAATTCATATATTATAATAGTGGATTGAATGAAATACTATACAGAAAGGATTGCTACGGCAAAGAAAATACCATGAGTTTTGAATTCATAACGCATCTGCCCACCCCGGAACAGATCAGGCTGGAACATCCCCTCCCCGCAAGGTTCGCGGAAATCAAGAAGGAGAGGGATGCTGAAATCAGAGATGTCATCATCGGAAAAAGCAGCAAATTTCTCGTCATCATCGGTCCCTGCTCCGCGGACAACGAGGACTCTGTCTGCGACTACATCAGCCGGCTGGCAAAAATAAACGAAAGCGTAAAGGACAAGCTGATACTGATACCCAGAATCTACACCAACAAGCCCCGGACCACCGGCGAGGGCTATAAGGGCATCGTCCATCAACCGGATCCGGAGAAAAAGCCGGACTTCCTGGCCGGATTGATTGCCATGCGGAAAATGCACATCCGCGCCATTGAGGAATCAGGCCTCACCGCCGCGGACGAGATGTTATATCCCGAGAACTGGGGATACATCTCCGACATCCTCTCCTACGTGGCCATCGGCGCCCGTTCCGTGGAGGACCAGCAGCACCGCCTCACCGCCAGCGGCTTCGATGTGGCTGCCGGCATGAAGAACCCTACCAGCGGAGACATGTCCGTCATGCTGAATTCCGTCTATGCGGCCCAGCATCCCCATTCCTTCATCTACAGAGGCTGGGAAGTATCCACCACCGGCAACGAGCTGACCCACACTGTCCTAAGGGGCGCCGTGAACAAACATGGCAACAACGTGCCCAACTATCATTACGAAGATCTGAATCTCCTTTTTGAGCTGTATGGAAAGATGGATCTGATGTACCCCGCCTGTGTCATCGATGCCAATCACTCCAATTCCGGCAAGCAGTTCGAGCAGCAAATCCGCATCACCAAGGAGGTCATGCACAGCCGCAAGCTCAGCCGCGACATCCACGATTTGGTAAAGGGCGTCATGATCGAGAGTTATATCGAAGAGGGCTGCCAGAAAGTGGGCGGCGGCATCTACGGCAAGTCCATCACGGACCCCTGCCTTGGCTGGGAAGCGTCCGAGAAGCTGATCTACGAAATTGCAGAATATGAATAAGACCCTATAAAAGCCCCGCCAGGAAAGCCGGCATCTGAATCTGCCGTTTTCATGGCGGGGCTTTGCACTGTATTCCATTGAATATCATTCGACAGGCAGATCAGAAAATCTTCAGAAAGCCCAACAGCAGATACGGGTTCATATATCCCTCCAGCAGGCATCCCGCCGTAATCAAGACAAGGATGAGCAGAAGCCGTCCTGCCTTTTTCAGCAGAAAGCCCTTGTCCTCCACACTGAACTCTCCCCTCACATAGATTCCGCGGAAAAGCTCCTCGCACCAGATCAACAGCAGCAGAATCGCTGGTACATAGAGCAGATAATGGGGAAACAGGCTGATAACCGCCAGCAATATCCCTTTCAGCCCATAGCGCAGAGCCAGCGAGGCCAGGAAAGCCCCTGCGGACATGCCGTACCAGAAAGCCGCGCCCATACAGGCCACCAGCCCCAGATAGGTGGTGGAAATCACCGCCAGTATCAGCATCCTGCCAATCCGCTTTCGGAAAATATAACAGAAAAGAGCATTGCTGTCCACTGTCATGTATTTCATATGGTACAGGGTATATTCATCGAATAGCCCCGTCTCGCCCAACAGAATGCTCTTTCCTATGTTTATCACGATAATTCCTATCAACAGTCCCACGCCGAAACAAGCCAGGAAATTGCGCTGTCTGGACAGGAACCTCCTCCCTGCAAGCTGCATCTGCCCACCGCCTCTCTGAAATCGTGACACTTCATGGAATACCTCTCTTCCATGGAAAGCTCCTCTTCCATGAAATGTCCCTCATCCATTTGTATGCGGCGGCTCCGTCATCTATGCAGAGCGGAATCTGTATCTTGTCTTAATCCTACCCAGCCTCAGCCCGCCAGTCTGTCGCTGAATCCATTCCCGCCCCCGGCATAGTTCTCCAAAAGCTTCTCTACGCTCACCAGCTTCACGCAGAGCACGAACAGATCCGTGGCCAGAGCCAGCTCCTCCGGCGAGGGATAGGTGGGCGCAATACGGATATTGCTGTCCCTAGGATCCCTTCCGTAAGGGTAGGTAGCGCCTGCCCCGGTCATCGTGACTCCCGCTTCTTTGCATTTTGCCACGATTTCCTTTGCGCATCCTTCCATGGACTCAAAAGAAATGAAGTAGCCGCCATTAGGCCTGGTCCATTCCCCGATTCCCGTGCCGGCCAGCTCCTCTTCCAGCACTTTCAGCACCGCCTCAAACTTCGGCCGCATCAGGGCGGCATGCTTTCTCATGTGTGCCTTGATGCCCTCAAAGTCCTTGAAGTACCGCACATGGCGGAGCTGATTGATTTTATCATATCCGATGGTCTGTATGGTCAGCGCCTTCCTGATGCACTCCAGATTCTTTTGGGAGGACGCGATGGCCGCTACGCCTGCGCCGGAAAAGCTGATTTTGGAAGTGGAGGCGAACTCATATACCATATCAGGATTGCCCGCTTTCTCACACTCACTTAAGATTTCCAGAAGCTGATCCTGCCGCTCTTCCTCATCGTAGAGATGGTGCACCGAGTAGGCATTATCCCAGAAAATGCGGAAATCTTTAGCAGCCGGCTTCAGATTGGCAAATCTTCTCACCGTCTCATCAGAATAGGTATAGCCCTGAGGGTTGGAATATTTAGGCACGCACCAGATTCCCTTGATACTTTCGTCCTCAGACACCAGCTTCTCCACCAAATCCATATCGGGTCCCTGAGGAGTCATCGGCACCGTAATCATCTCTATACCGAAATACTGTGTGATGGCAAAATGTCTGTCATAGCCGGGAACAGGACAGAGGAACTTCACTTTGTCCAACCTGCACCAGGGCGTGTTTCCCATAACGCCATGAGTCACGGCGCTGGAAACGGCATCATACATGATATTCAGGCTCGCGTTGCCGTATATGATCACATTCTCCGCCTGGACGCCCATGATATTAGCCATCATATGCTTTGCCTCGCTCAGGCCGTCCAGCACGCCGTAGTTGCGGACATCTACGCCTTCCATGCTGATCATATCGCTCTGGGAATTCAGGACATCAAAGATATCCATTCCCATCTCCAGCTGCGCCACAGAGGGCTTCCCTCTGGACATATCAAGCTTCAGTCCCTTTCCCTTCACATCCTCATAGTCCTTCTCCAGCTTCGCTTTCAGTGACAATAATTCCTCTCTGCTCAGTTCCTGATATGCCTTCATGTCTTCCTCCATCCCATGCGCCGCCATGACGCCTCGTTATTATCACATTATACCCGCACATTTGTATCATTGTATACAATCAAGCGCTTGAATTATCATACTATAAGCCGCTTCGATGCACAAGTGGTAATATAACAAATTTGTCGGTAAATTTTTACGACAATTAGTGAAAATGTATAAGAGACGCCGGCCTTTCGGTCCGACGTCCCTCTTGTGACATTTTCTTTATTCAATTTTGATGACTATTTGGCATAATCAATGACGCGGCTTTCGCGAATGACATTTACCTTGATCTGTCCGGGATATTCCAGTTCAGCTTCAATCTGTTTGGAGATATCACGCGCCAACAGAACCATATCGGTATCCGTAATCTGTTCCGGAACTACCATTACACGGACTTCCCGGCCTGCCTGAATAGCAAAAGACTTATCTACACCTTTGAAATTGTTTGTGATTTCCTCTAATTTGGTCAATCTGCTGGTATATGTCTCCAGCGTCTCCCTCCTTGCCCCTGGTCTTGCAGCGGATATCGTATCTGCAGCCTGTACGATACACGAAATCAGGGAAGTAGGCTCCACATCGCCGTGATGGGATTCCACGGCGTTGATGACAGTGGCATTTTCCTTATACCGTCTGCAGAGTTCCACACCCAGCTGGATATGGGAACCCTCCATCTCATGATCCACGGACTTACCAATGTCATGGAGCAGTCCGGCACGCTTCGCGATCCGGACATCCAATCCAAGCTCCGCCGCCAGCAGTCCTGACAGCTGCGCCACTTCGATGGAATGCTTCAATGCATTCTGGCCATAGCTTGTCCTGAACTTCATCTTACCTAACAGCCTGACCAGTTCGGGATGGATGCCATGCACGCCAACCTCCAGCGTGGCAGCCTCTCCCTCTTCCTTAATCATGATTTCCACTTCTTTCTGCGCCTTCTCCACCATCTCTTCAATCCTGGCGGGATGGATACGTCCATCTACAATCAGCTTTTCCAGCGCAATCCTTGCCACCTCCCGGCGGATAGGGTCGAAGCCTGACAGAATGACTGCCTCCGGCGTATCATCGATAATCAAATCCACACCTGTCATGGTCTCGAGAGTACGGATATTGCGGCCCTCGCGCCCGATAATTCTTCCCTTCATCTCATCGTTCGGCAGCTGTACGACGGAAATCGTGGTCTCAGAGACATGGTCTGCAGCACATCTCTGGATAGCTGACACCACATATTCCCTCGCCTTCTTGTCTGCTTCCTCTTTGGCCCGACTCTCCATTTCCTTGATTATCACGGCCGTTTCATGCTTCACTTCGTCTTCGACAATTTTCAATAAGTAGTCTTTTGCCTGTTCAGAGGTCAACCCGGAAATACGTTCCAGTTCCTGCACTCGCTGCTCGTTTAATTTGGAGACCTCTACCTTGATTTTGTTCAAGGCTTCCTCTTTGGCCGCCAGATTTGTCTCGCGCCGTTCAAGGGCCTCGGTTTTCTTGTCAATGTTCTCTTCTTTCTGCTGAATCCTGCGCTCCGAGCGCTGTACCTCCGCTCTGCGTTCCTTGATTTCCTTGTCCAGCTCATTCTTGGTACGAATGGACTCTTCCTTTACCTCAAGGAGCGATTCTCGCTTTTTGGACTCTGCAGTCTTGAGAGCTTCATCAATGATTTCCCTGGCCTGATCCTGTGCGTTACCGATGGTCGCTTCCGTCGTCTTTTTGTAATGATTCAGGACGATGAATGCTGTCACCACCGCAGTCACTGCCACAGAGACAACGATCGTGATTATAATCTCAAGCATTACAGGAGCACCTCCTTATTCCATTTTCATTGTACATTTAAACCATGGGGCATTGCCATTGCCCCGCAGTTTTTAGAATGTATACACACTGCCACTGACATTTGCCATTTTATCCGACCCATGAGCAAAACCACTTATGAGCGCAACGGCAAACCCTATTGCTCGTGAGTATATGTACAACATTCTAACAAGCAATTTGCAACAAATTCTATTTTAACCGCAAATGAAGCTAATGTCAAGCATAAGTCTACATATTTTACAAAAGATCTTCCTAAAATCCCGAAAATTTCTTGTAGTATTTGCACAAAAATGGAAACCGACCCCTTTTATTCGTACCACATATCCGAATGCAGGGCTTTCCGCACTTCTTCACCGGAAAACCCTTTCCGCATCAGAAAGCCATATATCCTCTGGCGCGCTTTCGGCTCTGCCGTCTCAAAGTCAAAGCCTTTCTTTTTAAGAAGCGACTGTATCACGGCCTGTTCATTCTGGCCGCCGCCCTCTTTCTCCCATTCGTCCCAGGCGCTCTCCAGGACCTCCCTGCCGATTCCTCTGCCAAGGAGATCCTGCTCTATCCGCCTGCGGCTCCTGTCCTGGGCATGGTTGCGCATGAAATTCACGGCATACCGCAAGTCGTCCGTATAGCGGAAACTTTCCACATAGCCCAATGCTTCCGCTATGATCTGCTCCGGATAGCCGCCGCTTTTAAGCTTGTCATGAAGCTGCTTTACCGTGTAGTCCCGGTTCTTCAGCAGATTCATGGCCCGCAGCTTCGCCCGCTTCGGCAGGATTTCCTCTGTAATGGCACACAGAACGGTCTCCTCTATCTCCTCGCCCTCACAGATATGGAATCTGCGCAGTTCGCTTTTATATAGTACAAAAGCATACTCCTCGTCCGTAGATACTCTGACGCGGGATTTGGAGACCTCTGTCATCTGCGTAACCTTCATTTATTCTCCTGCTCGGCCCCGTCTCCATCAGCCGCTTTCTCCTCTGCCTTGGACGCGCTGGTTCTGCTGCCTGCCCTGCCCCCCGTCTTCGTCCCGGCCTTGGCCTCTGTCTTGCCGCTTTCCTTATTCACTGCCTCCGCGTTTGCGGCAGCATCACCAAATCCATAGTGTGCCCGCACCTTATCTTCCACGGTCTTACAGATTTCCGGGTTGTCCCTGAGATACTGCTTTGCGTTCTCACGGCCCTGGCCGATTTTATTCCCCTCATAAGCGTACCATGCGCCGGACTTCACCACGATATTCAAATCCGCCGCCAGATCCAGGATATCTCCTTCCCTGGAAATGCCCTTGCCGAACATGATGTCGAATTCCGCCTCCTTGAAAGGAGGGGCCACCTTATTCTTCACCACCTTGACCCTGGTGTGATTACCGATCACTTCCCCGCCCTGTTTCAGGGACTCCACACGGCGCACATCCATGCGGACGGAGGAATAGAATTTCAGCGCCCGGCCTCCGGTAGTGGTCTCCGGGTTGCCGAACATGACGCCGATTTTCTCGCGGAGCTGGTTGATGAATATCACCACACAGTTGGACTTGCTGATGATGGAGGTGAGCTTGCGCAGCGCCTGGGACATCAGACGAGCCTGCAGGCCCACATGGCTCTCGCCCATGTCACCGTCAATCTCGGCTTTGGGCACCAGCGCCGCCACGGAGTCCACCACCACGATATCGATGGCCCCGGAGCGCACCATAGTCTCCGCGATCTCCAGCGCCTGCTCTCCGTTGTCAGGCTGCGAGATATAGAGATTGTCGATGTCCACGCCGATGTTCTTGGCATATACGGGATCCAGCGCGTGCTCCGCGTCGATGAAGCCGGCTATGCCGCCTTTCTTCTGTACCTCCGCGATCATATGCAGGGTGACTGTGGTCTTACCGCTGGATTCCGGTCCGTATATCTCCACGATCCTCCCCTTGGGAATCCCTCCCAGCCCCAGCGCTATGTCAAGGCTTAAGGAGCCTGTGGGGACGGTCTCTACGTTCATCTGTCTGTTAGGGTCGCCAAGCTTCATCACTGCGCCCTTGCCGTACTGCTTCTCAATCTGGCCGATTGCCGCGTCCAATGCTTTTAATTTTTCTTCTCTTTCCATCTGGAATCTCCTTTTTTACAAGAACAGACGTTCTTCCCTATTATTAGGATAAAACATCCGTTCGCATTTGTCAACTATATTTTACCTTATTTTAAGTACCTTAAAACTCCCTCAAAGGCATCCCACCTTCCTGTCTGGAAATTCTTTCTGAAAACTGTGGCGAAAGCGCCGGATTCTGAGAACAATACGAATCTGCGAACTATCAGAGATTGAATCAGACAAGAAAATCATACCACAGGATGCCGCCGGTGGCAACAGGATAATCGGTAATATGCAGAGAAATCGCAAAGAAAAAAGGAGTCAGGACTCCTTTTTTCCAAATGTCACCTTACTGAAGTATTCCAGCACACAGCTGCGAGTCAGGGTCAGGGCAGAGGACACCGCCGACTCCCGTATCTTGCTCCGGTTCCCGGAGAACTGACATTTCTTCACGGTGGTCTTTCCCTTTACGAAGCATGCGATGTACACAAGGCCCACCGGCTTCTCCGGCGTCCCTCCGTCCGGGCCCGCGATGCCCGTGATGGCCACCGCCACATCCGCCTTGCACTCCAGAGCCGCTCCTTTCGCCATCTCCTCCGCCGTCTTCTCGCTGACCGCGCCGTGCTTCTGCAGGGTGCTCTTCTTCACCCCCAGGAAACGCCGCTTTGCCTTGTTGGAATAAGTAACCATACCGAATTTATAGACCTCCGAAATGCCCGGCACGTTCACCAGTCTGGCGGAGAGCATCCCTCCCGTACAGGACTCCGCACAGGTGATAGTCAGGTCATTGGCCAGGAGCAGATCCACCACGGATTTCTCCAGGGTCACAGTCTCATCGGTGGTATACACATGGTTGCCGAATCTTGCTTTCAGCTCTTTCACCACGGGCTTGATCAGCTTGCCCGCGCTCTTTTTATCCTCCCCATTGGCCGTGACGCGGATATGCACCTCGCCGGTCTTGGCATAGGTGGCGATGGTGGGATTGGTCTGGGTGTCGATCAAATCCTTCACCATGGTCTCCGCCCTGCTCTCCCCCACGCCGCAGATTTTCACTGTCTGGGAACAGATTACCTGGGAATTCAGGGATGCCAGATAGGGCTCCACGCTCTCCTCGAACATGGGATAAAGCTCGTTAGGCGGTCCGGGAAGCAGAATCACCTTTGCGCTTTCCGTCTCTATGATGGCCCCCGGCGCCGTGCCGTTATGGTTCTCCATGATGATGGCTCCCTCGGGCAGCATGGCCTGTTTCCAGTTGTTGTCCGTAGGTTCCATCCCCCTGTCGGCAAAAAATTTTTCTATGGCTTCCTTGCTGGGCCCGTGCAGATACAAGGACTTCCCGCAGACCTTTGCCGCCGTCTCTTTCGTCAGATCATCCTCCGTAGGTCCAAGGCCCCCGGAAAGAATCACGATGTCGGAGCGCCCCACGGCTGTCTCTATCACCTGCGCAAGCCTCTCCTCATTGTCCCCCACCACAGTCTGGAAATAGCAGGAAAGACCCAGGGCGGCACATTTCTCAGACAGATAGGCGGCGTTGGTATTCACGATATTTCCCAGCAGAATCTCCGTTCCCACGCAAATCAGTTCAACTTTCATAATTCTTCTCCTCCGTGCTGTGTCGCTATTTCTACTCCCGCATCACGCCTTTGTTCTTCACCAGATAGTCCGCCAGGGATATCACAGTCAGCACCAGCGCGGCCCACATGACGATATCCGTCACCAGCTGCAGCTGCGGGATATCTGCGATCATCAGGCATACCATGACCATCTGGAAAGTGGTCTTGAACTTCCCCCAGTAGCTGGCGGCTATGACTACATCCTTGTCTGCGGCCACCAGACGGAATCCGCTGATGATGAACTCTCTGCTGATAATGACGATGACAATCCATGCCGGAATCCGCCCAAGTTCTATCAGCGCAATCAAGGCAGAACAGACCAGAAGCTTGTCGGCCAGCGGATCCATGAACTTGCCGAAATTCGTCACCAGATTGTATTTTCTGGCAATCTTGCCGTCTATGAGATCCGTCAGGCTGGCGATGATAAAGACCGCCAGTGCAATGTAGTCCACATATTCCAGGATACCGCCGAACAGCGCCCCATACCAGCCCCAGCCGCTGCCCTCTCCCAGCAGGAGCAGTACGAAAGGCGGAATCAGCAGGATACGGAATATCGTCAGTTTATTAGGCAAATTCATCTTTACACCCCCTGCGCGCTTTGGCGCGTATATTATACTGCTTAACAGTTAAAATTTCCGAGTGACCCGCCCGCTCCGGCGGGCATCTGATCAATCGTTACTGACTGACTATCTCGCCAATCAAATCATACTCGTTGAAATCCGTCACCAGGGCTCTGACAAAATCCCCGCTCATCAGCTCCCTGTCCGTGTGCAGGAACAGGTACCCGTCCACATCCGGCGCATCCCGGTAGGTCCGGGTCACATACACATCCTCGTCGGCCACCTTGCCCTCCACCATCACAGTGAGCTCGCGCCCGATCATGTCCCCGGCTCTCTCAAAGGCAATGGCCTGCTGAAGCTCCATCAGTTCGTCCCGCCTGAATGCTTTCACATCCTCCGCAATCTGGTCCGGCATGGCCGCCGCCACGGTATCCTCCTCCTGAGAATAGGGGAACACCCCCAGCCTGTCGAATTCCATCTCATTGACGAAGCGGTATAGCTCCTCAAAGTCCTCCTGGGTCTCCCCGGGAAAACCGCTGATCAGCGTCGTCCGCAGACAGATATCCGGGATCCGCTCCCTGAGCATCGCAATCTGTCGCCGCAGCTGCTCCTCATTGGTCCGCCTGCCCATCCGCCGCAGGATTTCATCCGAAGCATGCTGAATGGGAATGTCCAGATAATGGCATACTTTCGGCTCTCTGGCAATCACGTCTATCAGCTCTTCCGTAATCTCCTCCGGGTAGCAGTACAATACACGAATCCAGCGGATGCCAGGGATGGCCGCCAGCTTCCAAAGCAATTCAGGAAGGCTCTTTCTTCCATATAAATCTGTGCCGTACAAGGTGGTCTCCTGGGCCACCAGAATCAGCTCTTTCACGCCGCCCCCGGCCAATACCCCGGCCTGTTCCACCAGACTCTCCATGGGAATGCTGCGGTATCTGCCCCGAACCTTTGGAATGATGCAGTAAGTACAGCGCTTGTCACAGCCCTCCGCAATCTTCAGATAGGCATAATGGCCTCCTGTGGTCACAATCCTGTCCCTGCACGAGGCAGGAGGCGCGTCCAGATTCCGATAACGGTTTCGTCCGTTTCCAGAGAGCACCTCCTCCAACGCATCTCCGATTTCTCCTATGGCGGCCGTGCCCACCAGCGCGTCCACCTCAGGAATCTCTTTCTGGATTTCCTCCTGATAGCGCTGGGCCAGACAGCCTGTGGCAATCAAAGCTTTCAGCTTTCCCGCCTTGCGGAGCTGCGCCATCTCAAGCAAAGTCCCTATGCTCTCCTCCTTGGCGTCTCCGATGAAGCAGCATGTATTGACTATCACAATATCCGCCTTTTCTTCATCATCCGTGAAGCCAAAGCCCTTTTTCTGCAGAATGCCCAGCATCATCTCCGTGTCGGCGAGATTCTTGTCGCAGCCAAGCGATATAAATAAAATATCCATAAAAACCTCATATGGGATGAAAATAGCTGGCAAACTGCCAGCTATCCCTCCTCTTTATTCGCTGCCCAGTATCTTGATTTTGCCCTGATTGAGCTCCTCGACCGCCACGGACAGAGGCTTTTTGTCCTTGCTGTCCACCATGGCCTCCTCGCCGCCGATCAGCTGCCTGGCCCTCTTGGACGTAGCCATGACGATGGAATAGCGGCTGCTCACCACGGGAGTATCTCCCTGCTCTACCCCTTTGTTCACTACTTTCATCAAATCTGAATAGGATGGATGTAACATTACTCTTGCGCTCCTTTCGCGAAACTATACAGTTCCTCTCTGATTCCTTTTACAAATTCTTCCCTTCTCACCGGAGCTCTGCGGGCTGCGGCCACCAGGTGATGTACCTCCTCCGCGCTCTCCTCCAGCTTGTCGTTCACCACCAGATAATCGTAGAACTCAACGCCCTCCGATTCCTCCGCGGCTCTGGCCAGTCGGCTGGCGATTGCCTCCTCGCTCTCTGTCCCTCTTCCCTCAAGCCTGCGCTTGAGTTCCCCGGCATTGGGAGGCGTCACGAAAATCAGCAGGCTCTCCGGAAATTTTTCCTTGATTTTCAAGGCTCCCTGTATCTCTATCTCCAGGATGACATTCCTGCCTTCGGACAGCTGCTCCTCCACATAGGCCTTTGGCGTCCCATAGTAATTCCCGCAGTATGACGCGTACTCAATGAGTCCGTCCTGCCTTATGGTCTCCTCGAAACGTTCCTTGTCCGTGAAAAAATATTCCACACCGTCCCGCTCTCCCGGCCTGGGGGTACGAGTGGTCATGGAAATCGACAGAGCATAGTCGTTCGCATGCCTGCGCAGCAGTTCCTTTACCAGTGTACCCTTTCCCGCGCCGGAAAAACCGGATATGACAATCAGAATTCCTTTTTGTTCCATATCATATAATAATGCGTTACTGTCTTTCATCCGTCCCCTCCACGCTGCTTTCCTCCTGCATTTGCGCGCTGCCCTGCACACGCCCCGCGATGGTCTCCGGCAGAAGCGCCGACAGTACCACCTGACTGTTCTCCATGACCAGCACGGACTTAGTCTTGCGCCCCTGCGTGGCGTCGATGGCAATGCCCTTTTCCCTGGCGCTCTGCACCATCCTCTTGACGGGCGCGGATTCGGGGCTGACTATGGCGATGATTTTTGAAGAATTCACGATATTTCCGAATCCGATATGAATCAGCATGCCGCCACTCCTACTCTATATTCTGAATCTGCTCTCTGACCTTTTCAATCTCTGTCTTCAGCTCTATGGCACAGTTGGAAGTCTCCAGGTCGCTTGCCTTGGACAGTATGGTATTGGCCTCCCGGTTCATCTCCTGGGCGATGAAGTCCAGCTTCCTTCCTATGGAGCCGCCTTCCAGCAAAGTATTTTTCGTGGTCTCGATGTGGCTGCGCAGCCGCACGATTTCCTCGTCCACGCACACCTTATCCGCAAAAATCGTCACCTCCGTGAGAAGCCTTCCCTCGTCGATATTTGTATCCTCCAGAAGCTCCCTGACCCGTTCCTTAAGCTTACGGCGGTATTCCGCCACAATCTGCGGGGAACGCTCCGAGATAAAGTCCACTCTCATCCGCATTCCGTCCAGTTTCTCTATCAGGTCATTTTTCAGATGCTCACCCTCCACCACCCGGGTATCCACGAACATCCCGGCAGCGCCGATGAGAGCCTTGCGGAGCTCCTTCCACAGCTCTTCCTCGTCCACCCCGGCCTCTTCCATGGTGAAAATCTCGGGAAATCTGGAAAGCGCGGACACACGGATATCATTCTCCAGCCCGAACTCCTCCGCCATCTGGTTCAGATATCCCAGATACTCCTCCGCCACCTCTCTGTGATAACGCACCACAGAGGTCTTCTCGGAAAAATCCTCATAGGAGACAAAGACATCCACTTTCCCTCTGGAGATATAGCTCTTCAATTCATTTCGGATGGATGATTCAAAGAAATTGAGCGCTTTGGGCATCTTGATATTGATATCCAGATAACGGTGGTTCACCGACTTAATCTCCACCGTGAATTTCCTGTTGTTCTCGGCCACCTCACATCTGCCGAAACCAGTCATGCTCTTAATCATAGGCGCTCCTGTCCGGGAATGACTCCCTGTTGCTGCATACTTCTCCTTATTATAGAATAAGTTTCGGCAAGCGTCAAGGGGCACTGACATTCCTTTTCCATATTTTCCCGATTTTCCTGATTTTTCCAGCCTCTGTCTTGCAAAGCCCCGGGAATTATGCCATAATGAAATTATTCCGCAATCAAAGGATTGTATCATTTATGACAAAGGAGCCAATGCCATGTATACGATTAAATCCCAAAAAGATAATGTACTTTTGTCAATCACGGTCCTCGTCCTCATTACGGCCTCGGCAAGACTCGTTGCGGTGCTCTATCTGATGACGGAGCTGGAAGCCCCCGGCAGCACGCTGGTTCTTGTGATTCTCTATGGCATCGTTCTGCTGGGCAGCATATTCCTGCTGCTCCGGCTGGTGCGGACGCGAAAGCACAAGCTGACCCTGCAGGCAAACGACTGTGTCTACATGCCCCTCTTCGGCACGCCCAGGAACCTGTCCTACAGCGACCTTGACAGAATCGACATGGGCGGAAAGACTTACATCCTCTATGGAAAAGACGGAAAGAAACTCGTGACATTCGATGATTTCCACATGGAAAACGCCCATGAAATCATCGCATTCCTGAAGCAAAAGGGCGTCAGGACCCAGATTTAAGGACGGAGGAATCAAAAAATGGCCTTTGACGGCGTAACCATAGCAAATGTGGTATCGGAACTGAAAAAAGAGCTCATGGGCGGGCGGCTCTATAAAATCGCTCAGCCGGAAGCGGACGAACTGCTGATCACCATCAAACAGCCAAACGGCACAAAGAAACTGTTGATTTCCGCGGAGGCTTCCCTGCCCTTGCTTTACCTGACCGAGAACAGCAAGCCCAGCCCTATGACAGCCCCCAATTTCTGCATGCTCCTGCGCAAACATCTGCAGAACGGCCGCATCACGGACATCTTCCAGCCGGGACTGGAGCGCATCGTCCACATCGAAATCGAGCATCTGGACGAAATGGGGGATTTGTGCCGGAAGACTCTGGTGGTGGAAATCATGGGAAAGCACAGCAATATCATCTTCTGCGACGGCAACAACACGATTATCGACAGCATTAAGCATGTGTCCGCCGCTGTCAGCTCCCTCCGCGAGGTGCTGCCGGGCAAGCCCTATTTCGTGGCCCAGACCCAGGACAAGCTGGATGCCCTGACCACAGAGGAAGGGACATTCCGAAACGCCCTTTCCGCCAGGCCCCAGGCTGTCTTTAAGGCCATTTACGGCAGCTTTACAGGCATTTCCCCCGTTCTGGCACAGGAGCTGTGCTATGAGGCGGGCGTTGACGGAGATATGCCCACCGCGGCGTTGACCGATTTGAATTATGAGCGGCTGTATGACGCTTTCGCCCGCATGGTCTCCGCCATTCGGGAAGAAAGATTTTCCCCCAATATCGCATACACAGGCGACAGCCCTGTGGAGTTCTGCGCTCTGCCCTTGACCATGTACGGATATAGCCGGGCGGATTCCGCTTCGACTCAATCAGTCAATCCGGAATCCGCTCCCGCGCAGGACCATGTGGTCGCCTACGGTTCCATGTCCGCTCTGCTGGAGAACTATTACGCGGAGAAGAACATCCTGACCCGCATCCGCCAGAAATCTGCGGATCTGCGCCGCATCGTGCAGACCGCCCTGGAGCGGAACGTAAAGAAATATGACCTGCAGCTGCGCCAGATGAAAGACACGGAAAAGCGGGAGACTTACCGTGTCTACGGAGAACTGCTGAACACCTACGGCTATAGCGCCGAACCCGGCGCTAAATCTTTTGAGGCGCTGAACTACTATACCGATGAGATGGTGACCATCCCGCTGGATTCCACCCTCACCGCCACGGAAAATGCCAAGAAATATTTCGACAAATATGGGAAGATGAAGCGGACTTATGAGGCCCTGTCGCAATTGACCGAAGAAGTCAAGAAAGAAATCCAGCATCTGGAGTCCGTCTCCAACGCCCTGGACATCGCTCTGTACGAGGAGGATCTGGCCCAGATCAAGGAAGAGCTCACCGAGAACGGCTATATCCGCCGGAAAGGCAGCCCCCGAAACGGAGGCAAAAAGAAGCAGAAAATCACCAGCAAGCCTTTCCACTATCTCAGCAGCGATGGGTTCCATATGTATGTGGGGAAGAATAATTTCCAGAATGACGAACTGACTTTCAAATTCGCCACAGGAAACGACTGGTGGTTCCACGCCAAGCAGGTTCCCGGCTCCCATGTCATCGTAAAGACGGGGAACGCGGACGAACTGCCGGACCGCACCTTTGAAGAGGCGGCGCGCCTGGCCGCTTACTACTCCAGGGGCCGCGGGCAGGAAAAAGTGGAAATCGACTATATCCAGAAAAAGCATGTAAAAAAGCCGGGCGGCAGCAAACCGGGCTTTGTGGTCTACTATACGAATTTCTCCATGGCAATCGACAGTGATATCTCCAATATACAGCTTGTAAATGAATAGGGGCGGGAAAGCCCGCCCCGGCGGAAACCTCCGCCCTTTTTCTATTTCATCAGTCTGCATTTCTTCGCCAGCTTCACCAGCAGATATCCCTTGGGGAACCCTCTCAGCTCATCCTCCGACAGCCCCCGGAACAGGAGCAGCATGACGAAATACACACATGCCGCCACACAGATCGCAATCACCACGGAAATCCTCGGCGAGGATGTGAGCATCAGAAGGCCCTCGTAGACTGCCCAGGCCACTCCTCCCATACAGGCTGAAGCCAGCCCGGGAATCAGGAAAGTCTTCACAATCTCCTGCCTATAGCCTACCGCCCTGCGGACGGCTATCTGGTTCAGCACACAGATACTGCCCGCATACAGCGTGTTCGCAATCACGATAGCATACAGATCCAGCTCCGTGAAAAGCAGCAGCAATGCCGCGGTAGCTGTCTGCAGGGCCAGCGCCACGCCCGCATTGACAATCGGTATGCTCACCTTGCCCAGCCCCTGCAGGATCTGGCTGGTCAGAGTGGACAGGGCGTAGAATATGATGGACAGGGCCAGCGCCATCAGAAGTCCTGTGGCCAGATCCTCTTCCTCTGCAGTATTGCGGAAAAGCAGCCCTGTCACCGGACGGGCCAGCACGAACAGGCCCACCGCACAGGGGATGGAGATAATCATGGTAGTCTTGATGGACAGTCCTATCTTCTCCCTGGCTCCCGCATAATCGGCGGAGGCGATCAGCTGCGCTACCACAGGAATCATAGCCGCCGCCATGGCCATGGCAAAGGCGGTGGGAATATTGGATATGGTCACAGGCTGGGTCTGGAAGACACCCCAGCGAGCGTTCAGCGCCAGCTCATCCAGCTCCTTCCGGGCAGGCAGCAGCTTCAGGTACAAGCTGTTGTTCACCACGCTGCTCATATTGAGCACTGCGCTGCTTAAGATAAAGGGCGTCACCACCATGGTGATCATCTTGAGGGCGTCCCCATAGGATTCCGTATTCTTATGTTTGTCAATTGCAATACGCTTCTTGATGATACCGCGGTTCATCCCATAGACCGCCGCCATGAACAGAAGCGCCACCACCACGCCTGCCCCGGTTCCCGTAGCGCTGCCGATGGCTCCGTACACCGCCCTTTTCACCTGTCCGGCCTCATCCGCAGGCATTTCCAGACTGCCCATCTGGCCCCGTATCAGCAGATAAGCGGCGCCGATGGTGACGGCCGCATTGGAAATCTGCTCCAGTATCTGGGACACGGAGGTCTGCACCATGCTCTCATGGGCCTGGAAATATCCCCGCAGCACCCCCAGGATTCCGTAGATGAAAACAGTGGGCGCGAATGTCCTCAGCACCGGAACCGCATTTCCCGACACGAAAAGCCCTGCGCCAAAATACAGTGCCAGACTGGCCACGCCTCCCACCGCCAGCACATAGCCGATGGACCCCAGGAAAATCCGGTGGGCATTGCGGTACTCTTTCACCGCCAGCTTCTGGGCTATGACCTTTGACATGGCAGAGGGGATACTGTAAGTGGATATCATCAGGATGATGGAATAATAATTGTACGCGGAGTTGTAATACCCCATCCCCAGCGCCCCGACGATATTGTACAAAGGGCTCCTGTAAAGGAGCCCGATGATTTTGCTGATGATTCCGGCCGCCGCCAGAATCCCCGCCTGCACAATGAAATCGTTCTTTTTACCCGACATACCTCTAACCTATCAGCCAATCGTACATTTCCTGATACTTTCTCGCGGATACCTGCCATGAGAAATCCGCCGCCATGGCCCTGTCGATCAGCTTATTCCATTCACGCTTCTTATCATAATAGATACGCTCCGCATACCGGATTGTATTCAGCATTTCATGGGCATTATAGTTGGTGAAGCTAAAACCTGTACCTGAACTTTCAAATTCATTGTAGGGCTGTACCGTATCCTTCAGGCCTCCTGTCTCGCGGACGATGGGGATGGTCCCATACCGCAGGGCCATGAGCTGGCTCAGACCGCAGGGCTCGAACAGGGATGGCATCAGGAACGCGTCACAGGACGCGTAAATCTTGTGGGACAGAGGGTCGGAATAGTAGATATTGGCCGACACCTTGTCGCTGTACTTCCAGTCGAAATGACGGAACATATTCTCATAGCGCGCCTCGCCGGTTCCCAGCACCACCAGCTGGATATCGTCCCGGCACAGTTCATCCATGATATAGGCTATCAGGTCGAAGCCTTTCTGATCCGTGAGCCTGGAGACCACGCCGATCATCATCTTCCTGTCATCCTTTGCCAGTCCCAGCTCCTGCTGCAGCGCGCGCTTATTCTTCACCTTTTCCTTGCGGAAGTTGACGGCATTGTAAGGATTGGGGATATGCTTATCCGTCTCCGGGTTGAAATCCGTATAATCGATGCCGTTCACGATTCCACGAAGGTCATTGCTCCTGGCCCTCAGCAGGCCGTCCAGGCCCTCTCCGTAGAAAGGCGTCTTGATTTCCTCCGCGTAGGTCGCGCTTACCGTGGTCACCGCGTCCGCGTAGACAATTCCGCCCTTTAAGAGATTGGCGTCCTTGTAAGCCTCCAGCTTGTCTGCCGTGAAGAAATAATCCGACAGCCCCGTAATATTGCGCACGGTCTTGGTATCCCACTTTCCCTGAAACTTCAGATTGTGGATGGTGATGACGGATTTCATATTACGGAAGAAATCCCCGCCCCTGAAGCGCTCTTTCATATAGACAGGAATCAGGCCGGTCTGCCAGTCATGGCAGTGGACCACATCCGGCTGGAAATTCACCACAGGCAGAGCGGAAAGCACTGCCTTGGAAAAGTATGCGTAGCGCTCAATCTCCCACCTGGGATCGTCCGTGTAGACCTTGTCGCCGCTGAAGTAATATTCATTGTCAATAAAATAGTAATGTACGCCCTCTTCCTCTGCCTCAAAGATTCCCACATAGGAACTTGTCCAGTTGAAATCCATGTAGAAATGGGTCACATATCTCATCTTGTCTTTCATCTGCTGCTTCATACAGGCATACTTCGGAATCATGACCCTTACGTCAAAATACTGCTTGTCGATACATTTCGGCAGGGATCCCACAACATCGGCCAGGCCGCCGGTCTTGATAAAAGGGACTCCCTCTGACGCCGCGAATAGAATTTTTTTCATCGGAAACCTCCACTGCTTATGAAATCACAACAATCTTATCTTTATTATACAACAATATCGCTTCAGTGGAAAGCATTTCTTTTGCATCTTTCCCGATTCTTTGTTATAATATCCTATGTTCTATATCATCATTACAGTGGGGAGGAATCATCTTGAAGAAAACATATTTGTCTCAACGTTTTTTAATAATTCTTATTGCGTTGCTGTCGGCACTGGTCCTTGGCTCCTGCGGCGGCGCCAAAGCCACGTCCATGCATCTGAACCGCACAGAAGGGACTGTGAGCGTCCGTGACGGCGCGGGAAAAGACGTGGCCCCTGCGGAAAACCTGAATCTTTACTCCGGCTACGGGGTGGGCACCGGATCCGACAGCTATGCCTGGATCGACCTGGATCAGGTGAAGCTGACCAAACTGGACCAGGACAGCCAGGCCGAGATCGTCAAAGAGGACAAGTACCTGGAAATCCAGGTGAAGACAGGCTCCCTGTTCTTCCAGGTCACGGAACCCCTGGCGGAGGACGAGACAATGGAAATCCGTTCTTCTTCCATGATGGCGGGCATCCGGGGCACCTGCGGCTGGACGGAAGTCCCCGACCCGGACCACATGAACCTCTACCTGCTCGAGGGCAGCGTGGAATGCCGTGCCGGGGAGCAGACCTCTGTCGTGAACGCCGGGGAGATGGCGGCCATGTCCGCGGACGGAGAAATCATCGTCCGGAAGCTTCAGGCGGATGATGTCCCCGCATTTGTATCGGAAGAAGTGGCTGACACGGACAATGCGGAAATAGCCGACACACTGGAGCTGCTCCGGCAACAGGAAGAAGAGCTGGCTCTACAGGCACAGCGGGATGCTGCCCGCAGGGCGGCGCTGGAGGGAATCCTCTACTACGGCGATCCGGAGACGTGCATCATGACGGCCCAGCAAGCGACGGAGCTGGCCAATGCCATCGGGGAACGGATGGCTGCCGAACAGAAGCGGCTTGGCGACTTATGGCTCAGCGACTTATACTCCGGCAGCTATGCGGCCCTGTTCGATCCCGGATGCGGGGTGCCCGCGCTGCTGTTCACCTCCGCCACCCAGTACGATGGGGACGATGTGGGCGAACTTCCATCCATGCCCTGCTTCCTGTATTATACAGAGGACGGCCTCTCTGTAAAGGAGACCTGGTTCCATCTTCACATGAATCACCTGACTCTGGGCGAATCCGGCGGTACAGACGGGTTCTGGGAGGCATATGCGTTCACGGACGGCCAAATCCCTGATGAACCCTCGACTACCTCGTCCTGGGAATTGCCTTCCACTTACGTTATCGACGGCGCCCAGGTATCCGGTGACGAATATTCACAGTGGATTCGTGAATGGCTTAGGGACGGCTCCCTTGCCCATGTTTCCATAGAACCTGACGGCTCTTGGGGCGAAATCGCGGGCCTGGCTCCGGCAGAGGATGTAATCGCGGCACTGAACAGCTATGCCGCCGCAGCGGAGTGACAGTCCGGACAAGCCATGCGGTTTCCTGTCCCCGAGAGCATCGGGAGCAGAAAACTGCAAAGCCGTCTGAGCCGGCGTCATGAGAGAGCTTTCTATTTCGTCCGGTAGGAAAGCCTTATCCTGTCCGCGATCAGGGCGATGAACTCAGAATTGGTAGGCTTTCCTTTCCCCGTGTCGATGGTATATCCGAAGAGCGCGTCCAATGTCTCCATCTTGCCTCTGCTCCATGCCACCTCGATGGCATGGCGGATGGCGCGCTCCACACGGCTGGGCGTAGTCTGGAACCGCTTCGCTATGGTGGGATAGAGAATCTTGGTGATGGAGCTGATCATGGATGGGTCATCCACGGACATCATGATGGCTTCCCTCAGATACTGGTATCCTTTGATATGTGCCGGAACTCCTATCTCATGTATCATGTTGGTGACATCCTGTTCCAGATTGCGCATCACTGTCTGCGTCTTCGCCGGTTCCTGGGATGCGCTTTTGTGGACAGCGCCTTTCCCGGACGGCACCGTAATCATAATCTGGAACTCCTTGTCCCCGTTCATCAAATCGCCCAGAATCCTGTATATCTTCTCGTTGTCCTTTGTAGCTGTGATATTCAGCTGTTCCATATCTTACCTCCTCGCGAAAATTCGTGGACTTTTTTTGTTCTCGCGTTACAAATTGTCTAAATTCGTCCTTTCCCATTATAAAAGAGAATCCTTTGTTACAGCAACCGATATCCACCGCGATAACCCCAAAAACCACTGAAATGAATACAAAATAAAAGTAAATTCTACCGCATTTTCCAAAAAGATGTGTAAAAAACTATAATTTTTGATATTTCCAGAATTGTTTTGAAATTCTGATAAAATACGACTCCTGCAATTTATGCTTGACAGCAGGGCAGGCGAGAGGGCACAATAAGTATCATAGGAAATCGCATCAGAAGGGAATGCCGGGACATGAGACAGATCAACGAAGATATCAGACAACAGAATTTCAGGCAGTTCTATCTCCTCTATGGGGAGGAGCGGTATCTGCGCAGACAATACCGGGAAAAACTCCAAAGGGCCCTCTGCCAGGAGGGGGACACGATGAATACCCATTTTTTTGAGGGAAAAGACATTTCTGTGGGGGAAATCATCGATTTGGCGGAGACTATGCCATTCTTTGCTGACAGACGTGTCATTTTTATCACTGACAGCGGCCTGTTCAAATCCGGCGGTGAAAAAATGGCGGAATATATGTCGAATCCCAGTGAGAGCACTTATTTCATCTTCACGGAAAACGAAGTGGACAAGCGCAGCAAGCTGTACAAGGCCCTGAAGGCAAAGGGTTACGCGGCAGAATTCGCCGAGCAGGACGAGAATACTTTAAAGCGTTGGGCGGCAGGCATTCTGGGGAGGGAAAACCTGAAGATTACGGAAAATACAGTGCAGCTGTTCCTGTCGAAGACCGGCACGGACATGGAGAATATCCAGATGGAGCTGGAGAAACTGATCTGCTACTGCATGGGGCGGGACGTGGTCACGGCTGAGGATGTGGAAACGGTCTGTACCGTCCGTGTCAGCAACCACATTTTCGACATGATTAACGCCATCGCCGCCAGGCAGCAGAAACAGGCCCTGGAGCTGTACTATGACCTGCTTGCCCTGAAAGAGCCGCCCATGCGCATTCTGTTCCTGATAGCCAGGCAGTGCAATATGCTGCTCCAGGTAAAGGAATTGAGCGCAAAGGGATTCGACAACCGCACCATTGCCTCCAAAATAGGGGTTCCGCCCTTTGTGGCAGGAAAGTATGCCGGGCAGGCGGCGAAGTTTAAGACCGCAGCCCTGCGGGATGCCGTGGAAAAGTGCGTGGAGGCCGAGGAGGCCGTCAAGACCGGGCGCATGAACGATAAGATGAGCGTGGAGATTCTCATATTGTCTGTGCTGTAATGAGACATAATCGCCACAAAAAGGGCCGCCGCATATTGCGATGGCCCTTTTTCATACATTCTTTTATACAGATGCCCTGTCTCAGTCCTTGAGCATCAGATTGCGGAAGTACTGAACCGTGAAGTCGATTCCCTTTTCTCCCAGCTCGCCTCTCCAGTTGGCAGAGTGAGGCTCGATGCTTAAGCCCTTGTCGTATCCCTTGGCATACAGAATGGCCAGGAACGCGCCCCAGTTGGTCTGGTCCAGACCTGCGGGGGGATCATCGTAGCGCTCGCCGCCGATCACCAGGGAGCCCTTCAGATGCACATGAAGAAATCTGTCGCCCCAGTCCCTGGTCTCCTGCAGATAGTCTCCTCCTGCATAGATGCAGTGAGAGGGATCGTATTTGATATACAGGTCTTTCAAGTACCCCATGATCACGGTATAGGCCATAGGGTCGCAGACGAAGTTGTTCCATCTGCAGTTATAGACCGCTATCTTTACGCCCTTTTCCGCACCGTAGGCAATCAGCTTCTCAAAATAGGCGATTGCCAGGCCGCAGTTCTCATAGTAGGACAATTCTTCCACCTGGTTGCAGCCGGTGATGTACACTCCGCATTCCAGCTGTGCTGCGGCATCAATCAGCTTATATTCCAGTTCCAGTTCCTCTTTACGGATGCCGTCCTTGCAGATGCGGTCGCTCCCCCATCTGCCCACAGCCCCGATAGGTATCTGGTACTCCAGGCTCCTCCCCCGGATGACTTCCACATTGTCCAGGAATTCCTGGGCCCTGTCATTCACATCCAGTTCGATGAACGCCATGCCGCGCTCTTTTGCGCTCTGGAAATCTTTCTCTTCAAACCATGCGATTCTTCCAAGCTTCATTGCTCCATATCCTTTCCCGAATGCCACCGCCTGCCCCGCCGGACGGGGGCAGACAGCAGCCGTTTCACTACAGACCTATAGTCCCTGTCCGCAAATTATTCAGTCATTATTCAAAAAATACAGGCTTCCCGCTCTTGCCGGATTCGTAGATGGCCTCCAGAATCTGGGTCACTACCATGGCCTGTCTGGGCTCTACGGTCAAAGGCTCGCCGTTTACGATGGCATTGTAGAACACCCTCTGCTCTATGTCTTCAGGCGCTTCTGACTTTCCGTCAAAGAACGCCGCGCCGCCGGCTGCCAACTCGGGCTTCTCCACACACTGCTTGCCATAGTTCACGCGGTTGATCCGCAGGCCGTCCAGCATGTCGGCTCCCGCCTTGGTGCCGCACAGGGAAGTCTTGGCCTCGTTGACGTCCAGGCTGTTCAGCGCCCATGAGGACTCCAGCACGATAGTAGCACCGTTCTTCATCTTGATGAAGCCGAAAGCGGAATCCTCTACGGTATAGATTTCCGGATCCCAGTCGCCCCAGGCATTGCCGGTATCCCCTTTCTGGTCCGCAAGCTTCCGGTATACAGAGCCTGCCACCATCTCAGGCTCATAGTTGTCCATCATCCACAGGGTCAGATCCAGCGCATGGGTCCCGATGTCGATCAGCGGACCGCCGCCCTGCTTCTCCTCATCCAGGAACACGCCCCAGGTGGGAACGGCTCTCCTGCGGATGGCATGAGCCTTGGCGTAATAAATCTCTCCCAAATCTCCGTTCACGCAGGCCCTCTTCAGATAGGCGGAATCCCCGCGGTAACGGCTCTGATAACCGATGGTCAGGACCTTGCCGGTGCGCTCGGCGGTCTCCACCATCTTCTTGGCCTCGGCGTAAGTCTTCGCCATGGGCTTCTCGCACATGACGTTCTTGCCGGCCTCCATGGCGGCGATGCTCACGGGCGCATGGACGCTGTTGGGAGTCAGTACATAGACGGCCTCGATGTCCTCTTTCAGCAGGTCATTGTAATCGGTATAGACCTTTGACTCCTCTGTGCCGTACTCTTCCTTGGCCTTCTGGGCCCTCTCCTCAATCAGGTCACAGAACGCGACGAACTCGAAGTTCCCGTTCCTCTTCATTGCGGGGAGATGCTTTCCGTTGGCGATTCCTCCGCAGCCTACGATTCCTACTCTTAATTTCCTCATTTTAAGCCTCCTTGTTTATGCTCCGCGCCTGCATCGCCCGGCTGTGTCCGGACAGGCAGGCGTTGTGTTTTACTTGGGCCGTCTGGTGACGCTCCGCTATGTCCTACTGTCGCTCTCCCCGGCCTCTCGGGCGCAGAGAAGCGCTTCAGCCCAGGATTCCTTTCAGATACTGTGCGCTTTTTGCCATATTTTCCATCGGTTCTCCGTATGGATGGTCATCCTGCTCCACGACCAGCCATTTCGTGCCGCATTCCCCGGCTTTCTTCACGATGGCGGCATTGTCCTGCTCGCCCCCGCCCAGGGCCACCTGCTCCACTTCCCCATTGTTTCGGATGAAGTCCTTCATGTGGACCACGGGGCAGCGTCCCTTATATTTCTCCAGATAGGCCACCGGGTCTACTCCGCCCACATTCACCCAGCAGGTATCCTGCTCTGTCTGCAGCCATTTAGCCTCCACGGCGCCGAACAGTTCGTCCAGGAAACAGGTGCCCTTATCCGTCTTCTTGAATTCAAAGTCATGATTGTGGTACATCAATATGATTCCATGCTCCGCGCAGCAGTCCGCCAGCTTCCTGATGAACTGGCAGGTATCCTCGAACTTCGCTCCGCCGTAATGGCAGTCCATGGACATTCCGGGGATTCCGATGTAGCTGCAGCCTATGGTCTGGTAGGCTTTTACCGTCCCCTCCATATCCTCCATGAACGGCTCCAGTCCCACATGGGCGCTGACAGCTTCCAGTCCCAGCTGCTTTAAGCAGTCGCGGACTGTCTCCGGGCTCAATCCATACAATCCTGCCAGTTCCACGCCCTCATAGCCGCATTCTCTCAGCGCTTTCATGGTTCCGGCAAAATCTTTCTCTGCCTCGTCACGCACGGAATATACCTGTGCGGCAATTCCCATTTTTCCCATATGATTCAGCCACCTTTCTTTTTTATATAGCCTCTTTTATGATTTCTCCTGTCTCCGCCGATTTATGAATCGCTTCCATCAGCTTCATGACGCGCATCACCTCGGGCAGGCGAATCAGGCTTTCCTCCCTGCCCTCCATTACGGCCATCACGTTGAAATAGAAATCCCTCACATCGCTCTTGACTTTGGGGAGTTCTTCCGTGAAGATGCTGTCGTCTCTTCTGGGAGCCATGGTCTTGGTCAGGCCGGCTGCGGTAATCACAGGCGCCACGTCCTTTTCATCTACGCCGGACGCACGCACGATTTTCCCGTTCAGGGACCAGTCTTCAATGACTGCCGTTCCGTCCGCTCCCATCACATACCATCTGGGCAGGGAGATGAAATTGCTGGTGCCTACCTCCACCAGAGCGGTCACGCCGTTCTCAAAGGTAATCTCCGTGTAGAAGCCATCGTCCACCAGCTGATTGGTCACATGGGTCTCCACTCCGTAGACGCTTTTTACAGGCACATCGGCAAATATCTGCAGCAGCTGATCCAACAGATGGACGCCCCAGTCCAAAATCATTCCGCCGCCATGCTCCTTTTCCTGCCTCCAGTCTCCGGGAATGCCTCTGGAGCCGTGCACTCTGGACTCTATGCGGAACAGTTCTCCCAGCTTCCCCTCCTCCAGGATTTTCTTTACCGTCAGGAAATCTTCGTCCCAGCGTCTGTTCTGATGGACTGTCAGGAACCGCCCGGTCCGTTCGGAGGCGTCAATCATCTCCTGCAGATCCGCGGAATTCAAGGTGATGGGCTTCTCGCTGATCACATTCTTGCCTGCCTCCATGGCGGCGATAGCCACGGGCTTATGTACGTCATTAGGCGTAGCGATCAGCACCAAATCCGTCTCCGGATCCGCCAAAAGATCCTCCAGACTGCTGTACACATGGAGCCCTTTCTCCCCAGCGGCATAGACTCTCCTTTCTTCCTTGATGTCCCAGATGCCGGCAATCTCCAGCTCCTCAATGGTCTGAATCTCATCATAATGCCAGCCTGCCATTCCTCCAAAACCGACAATGGCCATCTTATGCTTCATTTCTATACCTCCTCGCCCGCAGGCATGATTCTCCTGCCCGCTTTGGGCTTACTTTCGCATTCCAAGGTGCAAGTTCGAACAGATACCCCTGCGCAACCCGAGCAGGATTCGCTTGGGCATTCTCCCGCGTACAGCTTAGAAGTTCTTGGGCGGCATACTTTGACGCCCTGGAACTTCTTTGCGCGCTAGGCCCAGTACATGGCCCCTCTGTCTTCGTATATCAATACATTCTTCAGGAAACTGATTGCTTTCTCCAGGCCCTCCCTGCCGGACATCAGGCCGTCCTCATGCTCTATGCTGATGGCATAGTCATAGCCCACCATGCGCAGCTGGGAAATGATGTCTCTCCAGTAATCCTCGCCGTTTCCATAGCCCACCGTGCGGAAAATCCAGGACCTCTCCAGCTCTTCCCCGTAATGGGTAGTATCCAGCACGCCGTTGACAGCGGTGTTCCTGGCGTCCACGCGAGTATCCTTGGCATGGAAATGGAAGATAGCTCCCTCCTTGCCAAGCTCCCTGATAGAAGCACAGGGATCCATGCCCTGCCAGATCAGATGACTGGGATCGAAATTCGCGCCGATCTGGGGCCCTACTTCCCTGCGGATGCGCAGCATGGTCTTGGTGTTGTAGACGCAGAAACCCGGATGCAGCTCAAAAGCAATTTTCACGCCATGGGCCTGGGCGAAAGCCGCTTTCTTTTTCCAGTAGGGAATCAGCACTTCATTCCACTGATACTCCAGAATCTCGCTGAAGTCGTCCGGCCAGGGGCAGGTCACCCAGTTGGGAGTCTTGTCATCCTTGCTTCCTCCGGGGCAGCCCGAGAAAGTGTTCACCACCGGCACATGCAGCTTCTCCGCAAGCAGGATGGCGTTGTCGAAATCCTGCTCGAACTTTTCCGCTATGGCGGGATTGGGATGAATCATGTTCCCATGGCTGCTCAGGGCGCTGATTTCCAGATGGTACTTATCCAGCGTTTCCATAAGGGCCTCTCTCTTGCTCTGGTCTGCCAGAAAAGCCGCCCCGTCGCAGTGAGCCTTGCCGGGGAAACCGCCGCATCCGATTTCCACCATCTGCACGCCTCTCCCTGCCAGGAACTTGCATGCCTCGTCAAAGGGCAAATCTCCCAGCGCAACCGTCAATGTACCTAATTTCATGATATCTCCTCCGTTTCTTTTATACAAATTCACCTATTGTACTGATTATAAAAAAAGACAGCAGAAGAAGATAGATTCTTTCTGCTGTTTATACATACGATTCTGCTATTTATTTTCAAAATTGACCAAAACCTATTTCTTCAGGATTTCCGACGGCGTACAGCCGTAATACCGTCTGAACTGCCTCCCGAAATGATTATAATCCGTAAATCCCACGCTGTCCGCGATTTCCACCACGGTGCCCTCTTTTCTCTTGAGCAGGTTCATGGCTTTCTTCATGCGAACCTCGTTCATGTACTGAAGCGGCGGCATTCCCATGCTTTCCTTGAACAGATGGTTGAACCTGTCCTCGCTGAGATGAATGATGTCGGCCAACTCCCTGTTGCTGATCTGCTTGGTATAATTCATCTGGATATAATCCAGCACTGTATTCAGCCGCTCCAAACGTCTCTTTCTGCTATCGCTCTCCCGCTCCGTGAGCACCTCTGCCGCGTATTCCCGGGCCAGATGGACGATTAAGTGCAGCAGTTCTCCCTTGCAGATCAGGCGGTAGCCGATTTTCTGCTCCCTGTATTCTTTCTGGATGGCGGACATGATGGCATCTATCGCCTCGTCCTGTTCCACCAGAGACTGAAAAATGACATTCTTGTCAGCCAGCTCCTTATAAAAATCGCTCATGTCAAATATGATTACCAATACCCTCATATGGGTTCCGTCACAGTATCCCGCATGGAGCTCGTTGCTGTTGACGATGACCAGATTTCCCTCCCTGGCAAGAAACTCCCTCTGCCCCAGCCGTAGCGTAGTCTTCCCCTCCAGCACATAGTGGAGCTCGATATGCTCATGCCAGTGCTGGGTGAAATACCAGGTCTTCTTGCTCACATCGTTGACGAACATCTGGACCGGAAACTCGGAATCACTGATAATCTTCTGTTCATATAATTCTAGCGACTGCATATCCTTCCCCTCATATCAATATAAGGCATCATGTCCCCCACCGGTTGCCCGGGGCTTTAGTGATATTATATTACAAATGCGCGGATTATGCAAATCTTTCTTTGCGCCGCCCGCCGAAATACCTGCCGAAAACACTCCTTTCAGCGCGGCGGTTCTGCGCAAAAAACAGACACTCTGATTCCGCTCCGGCCGAAGCTGACGGTAATCGCGCCGGAATGTGCTGTCTGGGCAATGACGGTGCCACTTTCCTCCAGACGCTCCAAAAGCTCTGCATGGGGATGGCCGTAGCGATTGTCCCTGCCGCTGGAAATCACAGTGAGCATGGGAGAGAGACGTTCCAGCATTTCTTCCGGCGTGGAATTCCTGGAACCGTGATGCGCAGCTTTCAGCACCGTGATGTCTCTGATATCCCGCGATTCCAGCTCCTCCTGCAGGGCGTCCTCCCCCTCGTTCTGCACGTCCCCTGTCAGAAGCATGGTCCAGCTCTGCCCTTTTCTTTCCGCGAACTCCACATAGAAACATTCCGAGCATGCGTTGATGTCCTCAGTGCCAATGCTTTCATCGGGATGGAGACAGGTAAAGTCCGCGCTGCCGCAGCGAAAGCTGTCCCCGGCTTTCAGATAGCCTACAGAGACAGGTTTTTCCCGGGAGGCCTCCCCGGCTGCCGCAATCAGCTCTCCCAGATGCTCCTGCCTGGCCTCCTTCCTGATAGCGGGGAGCAGCAGCTGGCCTACGGTAATATTGTTCTCCCCTCCCATCTCAAACAGTTCCACCGCACCGTTTACATGGTCCGCGTCCGGGTGGGAGAGGAATACGGCATCGATATAACGTATTCCGTTATACTTTAAACAGGGAATCAGCAGATATTTTCCCACGCTGCTCCGGCTGCTGCTGCCGCAGTCGAAAATATAATTCTGGCCGGAGGCGGTCTGCACCAGGATGCAGTCCCCCTGTCCGACATCCAGAAATGTGACTCTGTTTACCGCGGGCGGACGGAGCGCGAAGAGCAGGACCGCAGCCGTCAGGATACATACTTCCGCGAGAATGCCCGCAGCCCGTCCTTTCATCCTCCCGCGCAATCCCCCTGTCCTGTCACCCGCAGGGGCTTCCGGCGCCGCAATGCCTTTCTGTACTTCTGCCATTTTCAGCAATTCCGCCCTCTCTGGCAGGCCTGCGTCTCTCCGCCTCTCTCCGTCCTCCGGGAACGCCGCGTCCCTCTTCCTTTTTCCCCGGTTTCCCGCCATGACCACCCCTGCCAGCAGCAGATAGTACGCCACAATCTGCCAGATTGCCGGACAGCCCGGATTCCATGTGCGGAAAGGCAGCTTGTCGAAACAGCCGCACAGAATTTCATAGGATTTCAGGATAAAATAATCCACGCCGCCCAATATTCCCAGCCCCGGCACCAGCATGGCCAGGAGCCCTGTTATCATCATGGGTTTCATCAGAGGTAAGACGAACAGATTCAAAAAAACAGAATAGACCGGAATCTCATAATAGAACCAGAGCTGGATGGGAAGGGTCATCAAAGTGATGGACAGACTGGCTATGACGGATTGGAACAGCGATTTGAACAGGCCGGGCTTTCCCCGGGGCAGTTCCGGCGACAGGGCCGGACACACCACGCCAATCCCAAGCACTGAGCCAAAGGAGAGCAGGAAGCCGCTGCTTCTCAGATACCAGGGATTCCTGATCACCATCACCGCTGCCATCACCCCCAGCGCCGTCAGCATATCATAAGTCCTGCCTGCAATCTCTCCAAGCATTCTGATCAGGTACATCCCGATAGCCCGGCAGGCGGACACACTGAATCCTGTCATGCCGCCATACAGAAGCAGCAGGACACTGCCCCCGACAGCAGCCGGACAGACCGACAGGCCCATTTTCCGCAGCAGCTTGTATACACTCATACCGATGATAGTGATGTGCAGCGACGAAATGCTCAGGATATGCAGGATGCCGTTCCTCTTATACAAATCTTTCAGCTCACTGTCCAGGTCCTTTTTATCTCCCAGAAGCAGCGCGCTCATCACAGCCGCCTCTTTCTCCGGGAAGATGCTATACAGCCGCTCTTTCAATATGCATTTCAGCTCATACAGGCCGTTCCGTACAGGCCAGGAATCCTCCCCACAGGCATTTACCTCCGCTTTCCGCAGTCTCCCGCCGATTTCCAGCGTCCGATAATACACTGCCGAATCGAATTCCCCCGGGTTCGTGGCAGAAGAACAGGGATAGAAAATGCCCTGTACCGCCACAGTCCTCCCCAAAGGAAAATCCCCCGGATTCTCTACCTCGCATATGAAATTTTCCGAACATGGAAGCCCCTGCCGCAAATCCGCGGCCGAATGCCCTAAGGCATGAGATTTCAAAATGACAACAGATTTCAGATAAATAGATGTCTCGTCCTTTTGGTATACCTGTCCCGCAATCAGCAGCTCTTCCGCCGTATTCAGCTCTGCCGTGCTCCGAAAGCCCGGCGGCGGATTTGAGGCGCCTCCGGCTCCCAGCCGGAGGGCCGCCACGATTACCAGGAACAGGGCCGCCAGGAACAATGGCCTTTTCCTCATACAGATCCCCCCACTTAATGCAGTTTCCTCTCTCTGCGCTTCATGGTAAAGAACATCAGAATCCCCGCTGCCGCCCCCATCAGCAAATAGGACTGCAGCATGGGCACGAAATTATAATTCTCCCCTTTCCACACAGTATAAAAATCCCGGTTGATATATGTGACCGGCAGGAGCTTTGCCACCAGCTGCACCGCCGGGGGCAGATTCTCATAGCTGATTCCCATCATGCCTCCCAGTATCATCATCGCGAAATACAGCAGCATGGTCACGCAGTAGGTCAGCGAAAATTTCCGCAGCAGCGATGAAATCCCATAGGCGAAGCAGAACAGAAATACGCTGAAGCCCAAAATACAGACCGCATACAGCAGAGCCCCCGACAGTTCAGGCGCCTCCAGGTCCACCGCCGCATACCCCACCGCAAAATAAATCAGAAAGGCAAGAAACATGAAGATGGCTTCCGCCAGAATGCGGTTACAGATAGTGACGCCGGGCTTGATGCCGAACAGCTCCATGCGCTGGGGAATGCCCTTCTCCAGTTCCTGGGCATTGGATACGCCGTAGCCCATGAAGATGGTAGCCATGGGAATCAATGCGCCGATTCCCAGAAAAACAGTTGTATTGACGCCGGAGCGTATTGCAGCATCCGCGATTTCGCCTACTACGGCCCGGGTGATGATAATCATCATCAGCACCGGCATGCCCACGCCGAAAATATGCACATAGGGATTTCCAATCGTTTTGCGGAACTCAAATGCCAGCATCTGGCGGGATACGGTTTTCCGTTCATTATTTTCCATCAGTCTGCCCTCCTTTCGCAGCCTTTGCATTGGTATAGAGTATTTCGATATCATTGTTACTGCGCTTGTAATTCACATCATTTCTCTGCAATAGCTCCGTGACCGCCTTTTCCGTTCCCTCGCTCTCGCAGGACACGGCAATCAAATGGGCCGGAGCGGACAGTTTCCGAAAACCGGACAGCAGCTCTTCGTTCCTCTCGGAATGGCTTACCACGATGACTGCCCTGCCGCAGTACTTCCGGAACAGTTCATCTTTGCTGCCGTAATCGATGACCTGCCCTTTGTCCAGTATAAGCAGCTTTTCGGCCAGCTGGTCCAGCTCCTCATAGTAGTGGGACACCACCACAAGACTCTCCTTTTTTCCCCGGTACCATTCCACCAGTTTCTCCACCAGCTTCTGCCTGGTCTCAAAATCCAGCCCCGATGTGACCTCATCGTAAAAGGTCAGAGCCGCCTCCTGCATCATGACCATGATGATAGTGAACCGCTGCTTCTGCCCGCCGGAAAGCTTCGCGTACTTTTTCCGCAGGCAGTCCCCGAACTCAAAAAAGGCAATCAGCTCCTGCAGCTTTTTGTCCCGGGCGATTTTGGTCCCCAGAACCGCCTCCATGATATACCGGACCGGCATGGCGTCCGTATATTCATTGAACTGCATGTGCACCGCCATCTGCTCCGGCCTAAGGCCCGTCCGAATCGCGCCCTCATAGGGCACAAGCCCCAGGATGCTTTTTATCAGCGTGGTCTTCCCCGCGCCGTTGGAACCTATCACCCCCACCCGGTCCCCTTCCTCAATGTCTATGGGCGAGCTGACGGACAGGGCCGTATCCGCTCCATAGCGCACTGTGAGATTTTGAATGGATAACAACATATGAATCATCTCCTTTGCCTTATTCCCCTTTGGGACATTTCCACTGAATTCCCCGTAACTTCAGCGGCTATAATCAGCTTAGCAAATCCGGATGAATTTCAAATGAAGAATAGATGAAACTTTATGATTTCTGATATTCTGGCAGAAAAGTCAGTTCCGCCGCCACACTGTCCTCCCCATTTCGCACTTCCAGGAGGATGCCCAGCTTTTTCGCGTAATAAGAGGCGATGTACAGACCCAGACCATGGCTGCGCATCCCGGAGGAATCCGCCTGGTGGCTGCCGCTGACGAAAGGTTCCAGGATATGGGGCGCAAGCTCTTCGGGAATGGTCACGCCAAAGTTCTCAATCAGAATCCTCCGCCCACAGCCCCCCGTTTCTAAATACGCGATTCGGATATGTCCTCCCTCAGGCGTATACCGCACCGCATTGGACAGCAGATTGTCCAGTATCTGGGAGATTATCATCTCATCCGTCTTTGCCGCAAACACCATATTTTCCGGCACATCCACCGCAATCCCTTTATCCGCCAGAGCCACCTGACAGGACCGCAGCCTTTCCTCCAGCAGCTTTCCCACATCTGTCTGCCGGATTCGCATATCCTCCGCGCAATGGTTCAGATACAGGATATCCTCCACCATCTTGCGCATGGAAAGAAGCTGTTCCTTTACCCTGGGAAGATAGACTTTCGTGTCCTTATATCTGCCGATTTCGTTCAGCATGCCGTCCACCAGCAGAAGCGCCGCCGCAATCGGGGTCTTCAGCTGATGGGAGGAAGCCCTCAGGAAGATTTCCTGCCGCCTGTTCTCCTCTGCCAGCTCCCTGTTCTTTTCTTCCAGCTGACAGTAGCCTTCTTTGATCTGCTGATACAGATCATCCAGGGTATCTGCCAGCTCCTGTATCTCGTCCCCCGTATCCGGCCGCTTTTCGGATAGCCGCCTCACGGAGAAATTCCTGTCGTATTTCATCTCTTCCGTATGCCGCACCAGCTCCATGACAGGGCTTACGATGCCTTTAGAATACAGGCGGGAAGACAGCAGCACCAGCAGAAATATAACCGCGCCCAGCATAGGGAGGCTCTGCAGCACAACAGGTCGGATTTCGTCCACATCAGGAGCCACCACCGGCAGGACGGACATAATCATACGTTCTTCCGTCTTCTCAAAGGCGATGTAATTGGTGTATCGGTTGCTGGCATCCTCCACGCTCAACTCGGTGATGAACAGATTGTCAGAATAGGTGTGAATTTTGACAGATTCATTGCAGAACTCTTCTTCCATGTCCTGGAGATAACGGAAATTCAGGCTCACCGGCAGGGAACTGTCCTCCTGCACAACCTCTTCAAGGATATCGCCGAACCGGCCCATCTCCTCCCGTAAATCCCCGTCCTCCTCTGCATCCGCCAAAAATAGCAGCTCCCGGCATCTGTCCAGAATCTGGTTCATGCGCTCATCATGAAAGGTGATCTCCGCCGAAAACGCCTTCCCCGTAACCAGGACATAGTCCTCCTCCAGGGGAATTTCCAGAGAAATGCAGGCCGTGGAATTCCTCACGCTGACCCCCTCATATGAGCCCTGCTCCACATAGGCCTCATGCTGCCTGCGGATGGATTTCAGATTCTCTTCCATCACGTAGTCCACGTAGAGGGAGGGCAGCATATAGATAAAATACCCTACCAGAAATATCAGCATGATCCCCGCCAGGGCCATACTGTAGAATAAATTCTTTCGTCCCAGACGCATGAAAATCTCCTGTCTCAGCCGCCGCCCGGGGCAGGCTGCTGCGCGTTTCTGTCGAATTGATACCCCACGCCGATCACCGTCCTGATGCAGGGGATGGGGAGCTTTTTGCGCAGATTCTTCACATGGGCATCGATGATTCTGTCATTTCCGATGTAATCCTCGTTAAAGATACTTAAGATAAGCTGCTCTCTGGTAAAGACCCTGTCAGGATGTCCCATCAGCGTGTGCAGCAGCAGATACTCGCTGAGTGTCAGGGGCAGTTTCTCCCCCTGATAGAAAGCGCAGTATGCCTCCTCTTTCAGCACAAGGCCCTCTTTCCTGGCCTGTTCTCCCCCGCCGCCCCCGGTGCGGCGCAGAATGGTCTCCATCCTCTTCAGCAGAATGATGGGGGAGACCGGCTTGATGACATAATCGTCCGCATACAGATTAAAGGCTCTCACCTGGGTCTGTTCATCCTCCAGCGCCGTCAGCATGATTACCGCCGTGTCTTTCCCGCTGTTCCTGACAGACTGCAGCACCTCAAAGCCGTCCGCCCCCGGCACGCAGATATCCAGCACCGCTATGTGGAAATCCTGTTCCCGCAGAAGCGCCATCGCCTTGTCGCCCCGCTCTGCCCCGGTCACCCGGTATCCGGACATTGTCATATATTCTGTCAGGACTTCCCGGATAGTGGGCTCATCCTCCAGAAATAAGACCCTGTACGCTGTCTCTTTCATTTTAAGCATCCCTCCGGATGTTATTATAACACTTTGATGTGAATTTCATATGAAGATTGTAAAGACAGAGGCAAAAATTAATTCTCCAGAGTCGTCACGATGTCCAGATTCCTCTCATAGGCGGCGGAAGACAGCGCCGACGGCACCTCCCCGTTGATCAGAATCTGCACTTTATTGATATTGCTCAGTTCCGCCAGGGAATTGACGATAGAATAGACAGATACATCCGTAGATACGTTATTCACCACATTCAGAAAATTCTCGTCCAGATTCACATAGCAGACGCCGTCCTTGGTCATTACATTGACAATCTTCGTATTTGGATTGATGGACGGATACAGCCCCTCTATCTGGCCGCTGGGACCTGCGATCAGCTCCTCCACCACGAAGCGCTCCATGGGCGTATTGGTGGAATAATGTTTTTCCCGGTAAGCGGCTATCAGGTCCGTACCGCTCTCCCCGGCAAAATACAGCTTTACCCTTGCCAGCTCATAGGTATTGATTTCATTGCCGTCATTGTCGATGAACTGATCCGCGTTCATCCAGCTGATCACATTGCCGTTCCTGTCGCTTAGCTGGTTCCCCTCCACGGTTATCATCACCAGATTCACGTTCTCCAGCTGAGTCAGGGTGCGCACCACCGCAGCCCGCACCAGGACCTCCGTCATCACCGGCAGTTCATTATAGGCGGCGTCCACGTCAATCGCCAGATTGCCCTCCTCCAGCTTTGTGCCCAGCACCCGGAATCCCATATCCAGAGGCGCCTTATACTCCAGCTTCTCCGGGCTGGTGGACAGGCATTCCATCAGCTCCTGCAGTTCATCCTCTGCCGTAAGCGCTTCCATTTCATGGGCATGCATCTCCACCTTGGTCTCGGAGTTGCTCACATAATAGACCTGGTACAGATTTTCCGCCTCCGTGCCATCCTGACCACAGGAGACGATTGCCAGCATACATATACATGCCAGCAGGATTCCATATATTTTCTTCATAATGCCACTCCTCAATCCTGCGACTCATACTCTTTCCGCTGCCAGAACCGCATTGCCGACCGTGTGAATCAGAGGAACCTTTACCGTAAAGCTGGTCCCCTCCCCCTCCACGCTGGCCACAGTGATGCTCCCCCTGTGCATCAGGACAGAGCTCTTTGTGATGGCAAGTCCCAGCCCCGTTCCTCCGATTTCCCTGGAATGGGATTTGTCCACCCGGTAGAACCTCTCATAGATATGCGCCAGGGAATCTTCCGGGATTCCCAGCCCGGAATCGCTGACCTTGAAGATAAAATACTGGTGGTCCGCGTCCAGTTCCACTTTCACCCAGCCATGCTCCTTGTTATACTTGATGGCGTTCTCCACCAGATTAGTCATGACTAATGTCATTTTCACTTCGTCTACCTCGGCCACCACAGGGCGGATGCTCTCAAAGACCACTTCCACATCCTTTTTTCTGGCGATGGGGCGGAGGCGTTTTAAAATCAGCTCCACCAGTTCGTTCATGTTCAGCGAGACGATGTTCAGCTCCTGGGCTTTCTTATCCATTTTGACCAGCGCAAGGAGATCCGTGATGATCTGGTTCTCTCTGTCTATCTCTGAAGCGATGTCCTCCAGAAATTCCCGGTACAGCTCCGCCGGGGCGTCTCCCTGGGCCAGCAGAGAATCCGCCAGCACCTTGATGGCAGCCATGGGGGTCTTGAGCTCATGGGACACGTTCTCCACGAATTCCTGTCTGGAATTGTCCAGCGTCCTCATCCGTTTCAGCAGCTGATTGAACGCGTCCACGATATGGTCCGTCTCCGCGTAGCCCTGCACGAAAATGCTCTCATCCCTGTAACCGGCTTTCACCTCATTGATGGCCTCCGTCACCCTGTTAAAGGGTCTCGTCATCACCACCGACAGCACGATTGCCATGGCCACGATGACCACGATCATCAGGCTCTCCAGAATCAGCGCATTGCGCCCCAGCACCTCCAGGTTGGCCGCGATGGATTCATTGGATATGCTGGTCAGCATGACCGCGATGATCTCCCCGGTATCGCTGCCGGCATCCGTAATGAATGTGGTCATCTCTATGTAGCCGTGTTCGCTGTCGTAATTATTGGTGATCTGCCCCTGAAAGCACTTGATGACCTCCTCGGAGATGATAGTCTTCCCCTCGCTGATGCCATAGGTGTCTTTCAGCACTTTCAGGCCGGAGTCGATGATCATGACCCGGCCCTCATACAGATTCGATATCATTTCCAGCTCCGCATCGATTACTTCCCTGGACACGCTGCTGGTATAGCCCTCGGGCTTTGTATTGAAATAATTGTTGCTGATCAGGTGATTTCCCACAATCATCAGCTGATTCTGAACGGTAGAAATACGCTGCTGTACCGAACGCTCCTCATAGCTTCCCAGGATTCCGTAGCGCATGATGACGCTGGGCACAAGCCCGGCCACCAACACCACCAGGAACATGCGTGTCTGTAAGCTGCGCATGGAAAGAAATGCTTTCAGCTCTCTGAATATTTTTGCTATCATTTTCCCTACTCCGGCTTTTACCCAGTCAAGTTACGCGCATCCCTGCTCAGTTCCTAAAGTAGTAACCGACTCCCCATTTCGTATATACATACTGGGGCTCGCTGGGATTGGGCTCTATCTTTTCCCTGAGCCTCCTGACGTGCACGTCCACGGTGCGCACATCCCCCGGGTAATCCGCGCCCCACACCAGATGCAGAAGATTTTCGCGGCTGTACACCTTGTCCGGGTTGGTCATCAGAAGCTCCAGCAGCTCAAACTCCTTGGCCGTAAGCCCGATTTCCTTTCCGGCGATGAAAGCCCTCCTGCCCTCGCAGTCCAGACGCACTTCCCCATGCTCCACTACCTTTGCCGGAGACGCCTCCCCCATGATGCGCTTGGGCTCTATGCGGCGCATGATCGCCTTGATGCGGGCCTTTACCTCCAGGATGTTGAAAGGTTTGGTGATATAGTCGTCGGCGCCGTATTCCAGCCCCAGTATCTTGTCCATGTCCTCGCCCTTTGCCGTAAGCATCACGATGGGCACATTGGAGAACTCGCGAATCTGCTGGCAGACCTCAAAGCCGGTGAGCTTCGGCAGCATCACGTCCAGCAGGATGATGTCATACTGGTTATTATGCGCGTATTCCAGGGCTTCCTCCCCGTCGTATGCGCAGTCCACCTGCATATCATCCTGCTCCAAGCTGAAACGGATTCCCTTTACGATCAGCTTCTCGTCGTCTACCACCAAAGCCCTCTTCTTTGCCATGTCAACCCCCTGCTATCAACCATCTTCTAATCATTTAACCGTTATCTTGTCACGTATTTTCTCGTATGCCGCTGTCTTGATGCCGGATACTTTCATGATATCCTCACAGCTCTCGAACCTGCCGTTGGCCTCTCTGTAGGCTATGATATCCCGGGCCCTGCTCTCCCCGATTCCCGGCAGGGTGCACAGCGCCGCCTCATCCGCGGTATTGATATTTATCAGCCCCGCTGCCGCATCGGCTTGCGTCTGGCCTTCCTCCGGCGCTTCGTCCGCTGTGGGAAAGTACAGCTTCTGCCCGTCGGACACCCAGTCCGCCAGATTCACGGCCTCCTGCCCGGCATCCGCCCCGAAGCCCCCTGCGGCTTTCAGCGCATCCTCCACCCGGCTGCCCTGGGGAATCTCCACCACGCCGGGATTTACAACTGCGCCGCACACATAGACACGGATTGTCGTATCCTGCCGGGCGGCCTCCGGCTGTTTTGTGCCCTCAGAGGCCTCTGCCGCCCCCGCTTCCGCGGAATCCGCCGTCTCCGTACCATCCGCTTCTCCGATGAGTATTTCGGCCCCCTTATCGCCGCAGCCACAACACAGCAACAGACATGCCGTTATCAGGCACGCGATTTTGAATATACTTTTTTTCATCATAGTCCCTTTCTCTCTGAAAAAGGGATTGCCTCTCTATGCTGACTGATTTTATTGTACTGGAAAGGCAGCTTTTTATCAAGTGCCTTTCAGAAATCTTCACAAAAAATAATCAGCGTATGAATCTCTCCAGCCTCTTCCCGACCCAGGCTATCACCGGCCCGATGAAGAACGCGGCGACTATGGTGACAGGCCCCACATCGCCTCCGAGGACCGCTCCGATGGCCATGACGCAGATGTCCCAAATCATCCTTACCATCCGAAAGGACAGTTTATGTACATGGTCCGCGATGATGAAAGGAACTCCGTCATAAGGTGATGTCCCCAGTCCGGCGGCCATATAGGTGGCGGCTCCCGCGATGAACACGATCAGCACAGGAATCAGGAACCCCAGCCGCATGGGCAGTCCCGCGAAGAAACCCTCCGGCAGGACGCTGTCCCATACCCAGCCGAAGAAATCCGCGATATAGCCCATGCAGACCATATTCCCTATGGTCCCGAAGCCGATCTTGCTCAGGTCATACCGTATCACGAACCCGAACAGGATAAGCTGACACAGCAGCTGCGCCGTTCCGAAGCTGATCGGCACATGGTTGACCACGCCCTGGGTAAGGCTGGTGCAGGGATCCGTGCCCAGATTCAGCCTGATCAGAAGCGACAGCCCGAATCCCTGCACGGTGACTCCCAGAATCATCATGATGAACCGGTTCCTGAATTTAGGAGGTCTTGCAAAACATTTCTTTTCCGTTTTTTCCATTTTACTTTCCCACTCTTAATCTCTGTCCCGGCCCGAAGCCGGGAATCCATGTTTTCACTTCCACTTAAAGATGATGATGCCCGCTACAGCCAGTCCCATCCCGATTGCCTTGCGCCACTCCCAGGGCTGCTTCTCCACCCCGAAAAGCCCGCAGAGCTCGATTGCGTAGGCCACCGCCAGCTGCGCCACCACTATCAGCATGACCGCCCTGGCAGGCCCCAGCATATCCATGCTCCTGATGACGGTGTAGGTGATGAATGCTCCGATTGCGCCGCCCAGCAGCATGTACTTGGGCTCTGCCTGAAATACCTGCAGCAGATTGCTCCTGTCCGTACAGACCCAGGCTCCCAGACAGACCAACAGTGCCGTCAGCTGCACGAAGGCGCTGGCTGACCAGATGCTGGAGGACTTGGTCACCTGGGTGTTGAACACGCCCTGTACACTCATCAGCGCTCCGGAAATCAATGCAATAAAAATTCCAATCATAGGTTCCACCTTTCTTTACACATCTTATGAACAAAAGTGTCTCCCATGATTGGAAAAATATGCGCACTATCGGTTATGCATATATCAATTTCCTGTCTCCCGTCAACGCGAAGCATCGATCTGCAGCTGAATCTGGCCGGCCAGCTCCTGTACCAGAGCCGTCACGTCAGCCCCGTTCCACGCCTTTGAGAACAGGCTCTCCAGCTGTACCCAGAAATTTCCTGTCTCCATCATCTTCGGCAGCGGTATGCTGTCCGCGTAAGCCAGCTTGAAAATCTGCAGCGCTCCGTTCTCCTCGTTCACCCCAAGCTTCGCAGGCACCTTGCCCGTCCTGTCGTACAGGGACTGGGCGCATTCGCCCACCAGGTAGGCCGCGAAACGGTTGGCCAGCTCCTCGTGCGCGGAATAGCTGTTCACCGCCACGGCAGTGGTGACCGACATGGTGCGGCTTAGCAGTTCGGGACTTATCCGGGGCAGGGGAGCGATGCCGTAGTCAAAGGCAATCTCCCCGCTCGCTTTCGCCTCGGCCAGCCGCGCCGCAGCATCTGTGGTGGCTATGGTGAATACCAGCCTGCCCTGGCAGAAGTCATCCATTACAGATTCATAGTCCACCTTGTCCGGCTCTATGAAAAAGAACTGGTTCAGGGCCTTATAGACCTCCAGGCACTGTATCGTCTCAGGATTGTTGATATTGACCAGCGAGGCGTCATCCCCCGCGTCCCCGCCCACAATCATATAATTCCCCACAATCCAGTAATTGTAGAAGATATCCGACACATCCCATCTCATGACGTCCACGCCCTGTGGCACATCGAAAGTATCCGCGATGTGCAGGATGTCGTCTATGGTACCGGGAACCGCGTTCCGGAAATAATTTTCCGTATTCTGCGCCAGCAGCGCCTCATCCACTTCGACTCCCGATGAATCCTCACTCGGATTCTCCTCTTCCTCGCCGGCCTCCAGAAGCTCCTTTGTAGCAATCTGGGAGGCCCATTCATGAAGATACGTCTCGTTGTAGACCAGAGCGCTGGTCTCAAAGCAGAGCGGATACGCCACCCGCATCCCCTGATAGGATACCGCCGACAGAGCCGCCTGAGGGAAATTGGACTCGCTGCAGATTCCCTCTATGTCCTGAATCTGCGTGGCCAGTCCCGCCAGATATGCTTTCTCCAGAGAATCGTGGCTAATCAGGTAAGCGTCCGGCACCTGGCTGGAGCCGGCGCTGGCCCTGCTGACTGCCTCCAGATACTCGCTCTCGGAAGTCAGCACGGGAATGACCCTCACTCCCTCCCTCTCGCCGAAAGACACGGATGCACTATTGACGAAATTCGTCATCCCGTCATCGGAATACCAGAAATAAATAGTCTCTTTATCATCCCCCCATGTGAGAGGGCTGCCCGTCTCCTCCGCGTCGCCCGCAGCAAAGGTACTTCCATATAAAACGGCAGCAGCCATGACCAGCACAGCCGCCGCTGCAGTCAATCTCTTTTTCAGATACATACCAAACTCCTATATCGCTGCCGCCGCGCCCTTCCCTACTCTGTCTCAGAAGGTTCCAGACAGCTCTCCAATATCTCGATCATCTCATCAATGTTTTCCTTTGAAATGATAAGGGGCGGCACGAAGCGGATAATGTCCGGGCCAGCGTTAATCAAAAGCAGGCCGTTCTCCATAGCGCGTTCTATCACGTCCCGCACAGGGCGGTCGAACACCAGCCCCTGCATCAGACCGGTTCCCCGCCTATTTGTGATGCAGTCGTACTTGTCCTTTAATTCCTCCAGACGCCGCTCTAAGTAAGGCGCCACCTCTCTCACATTATCTATTATATGGTTCTGTTCAAATAAATCAAGCACTTTTTCCACTGCCGCGCAGGCAAGGGGATTCCCGCCGTAGGTAGTCCCGTGGTCTCCGGCCGCCAGGGAATTCCGCGCCACTTTTTCCGTCATCAGAAAAGCCCCCACGGGCACGCCGCAGCCCAGGGCCTTGGCGACTGTCATGATATCGGGCTTCACGCCGCAGCGCTGCCAGGCGAACATATGCCCTGTCCTGCCCATGCCGCACTGAATCTCGTCCAATATCAGAAGGATGTCCCTCTCTTCGCAGAGGGCTTTCACGCCTTTCAGGAATTCTTCCGTTGCGGGTACCAGGCCGCCCTCTCCCTGTACGGTTTCCAGGATGATTGCGCACGTCTTTTCGCTTATCAGTTTTTCCACGCTCTCCAGGTCATTCATCTGTGCGAACCTGACATTCCCGATCATGGGCTCAAAGGGCTCCCTGTACTTGGGATTGCCGGTGACGGACAGGGCGCCGAACGTCCTGCCGTGGAAAGAATGGTTCATGGCGATGATTTCATGATCTGTGGCGCCGTCCTTTAAATACGCGTATTTGCGGGCCGCCTTTATGGCGCCCTCAATAGCCTCCGCACCGGAATTGGTGAAGAACACTCTGTCCAGGCCGGAGACTTCCCGCAGCTTCTTCGACGCGCGGATGGCAGGCATGTTATAGTAGTAATTCGATGTGTGAATCACCTTGTCAATCTGGGCTTTCAGGGCGTCATTGTACTCCCTGTTGCCATATCCCAGCGCGAATACCGCGATACCGGACACAAAATCCAGATACTTTATGCCGTCGGTATCGTACAGATAGACGCCCTTTCCTTTTTCGATGATAATCTGATAACGATTATAGGTATGGAGCAGGGACTGCTCCGCTTCTTCGATATACTCCTGCATGCTCATGTGTCTTCCTCCTGATTCAAAGTTTCGCCTCGCCACCTCAATTTCCTTCCGGCCAATTCCGTCTTGAGACTGTTTATCCTGTTCTAAAACTGTCCGTTTCCCCGGATTGGTTCACAACTGCCCGGCTTCTCCGTCTTCCACGATGGCGGTGCCGATACCCTGTTTCGTAAAAATCTCCAAGAGCAGGCAATGGGGAATCCTGCCGTCCAGGATATGGACGCGGCTCACGCCATTGCGCACCGCAGAGGTGCAGTTGTTCAGCTTGGGCAGCATGCCGCCTCCGATGAAGCCGCCGGAGACCAGCTCGTCCGCCTGGGAGGCTGTGATTCTGGAAATGAAGCCCTCTTTCTTCTCGTAATCCTTATAGATTCCCTCGATGTCCGTCAGGAACGCCAGCTTCTCCGCGTTCACGGCCTTTGCAATGGCGCAGGCCGCGTCGTCGGCGTTGATGTTGTAGGTCTGGAACCTGCTGTCCAGGCCGATGGGTGCTACGATAGGAAGAAAATCTTTCTCCAATAAATCGTACAGCACCTTAGGGTTCACATTGGTGATCTCTCCCACGAAGCCGATGTCCTGTCCGTCGGAATATTTCTTCTCCACCTGCAGCAGCCCGCCATCCTTGCCGCTGACGCCCACGGCTTTCACGCCCAGCTCCTGGACCATGGTGACCAGGTTCTTGTTCACCTTGTTCAGCACCATCTCGGCGATTTCCATGGTCTCTTCGTCGGTGACCCGCAGACCGTTCACGAAGGTGGATTCCTTGCCCACTTTCCCCACCCAGCGGCTGATTTCCCTGCCGCCGCCGTGGACGATGATGGGCTTGAAGCCTACCAGTTTTAAGAGCGTCACGTCCTTTATGACATTTTTCTGCAATTCCTCATTGCTCATGGCGCTGCCGCCGTATTTCACTACAATAATCTTACGGTTGAAACGTTGGATGTAGGGGAGCGCCTCTATGAGGACCTCGGCTTTCTGAAGTACTTTCTCCATGTCTTTTTCCATGGTTCTGGTTTCCTTTCTAATTGTTGCCATTTCTCTTTTTATTTATTTCTTCCTTTTCGGAAAAGTGTTCGGCCAGCCGGGCTTCAGCTTCTGTAATCCGCATTGATTTTCACATAATCATAACTCAAATCGCAGCCCCAGGCGGTGGCCTCCGCGTCCCCCATATGCATATCCACTAAAACCGTGACTTCCGGCTCGGAAAGTATCCTTGTAGCCTCTTCTTCGCTGTAGTCGCAGGCTACGCCGTTTCCGTAGATATGGATGCTGTCGTTCTTCCCCTGGAAATACAGGTCTACGTTCTCCGGGTCGAACTGTACGCCGGAATAGCCAAGGGCGCAGAGGATTCTGCCGAAATTGGCATCGTGGCCGAAGATGGCAGCCTTGGTCAGGGAAGAGCAGATGACAGCCTTGGCCAGGGTGCGGGCGTCCTCTTTGGTGGCGGCGCCTGTGACTTTCGTCTCGAACAGGGCGGTGGCGCCTTCTCCGTCTCCCGCCATTTTCCTGGCCAGCCAGGTGGTGACGAAACGCAGGGCTTCACGGAATGTATCATAGGCCTCTCCCTCGGACGCGATTTCCTCATTGTCCGCAAGGCCGTTGGCCAGAATCAGCAGTGTGTCATTGGTGCTGGTGTCCCCGTCCACGGATATCATATTGAAGGAATCCACCACATCGGCGCGCAGGGCTTTCTGGAGCATGGGTTTGGAAATCTTCAGATCCGTCGTAAGGAAACCCAGCATGGTGCACATATTGGGATGAATCATGCCGGAGCCCTTGCACATGCCGCCAAGCGTGACGGTTTTCCCACTGATTTCAAACGTTACGGCGATCTCTTTCGGCACGGTGTCCGTGGTCATGATGGCCCTCGCCGCGTCCGATCCGGCTTCCAGGGTGTCTGATTTTACCGCTGCCAGTTTCCTTATGCCCTCTGTAAGTCTGTCCAGAGGCAGCTGCATGCCGATGACGCCGGTGGAGGCCACCAGCACGGAATCCGCAGAGATTCCCAGGGCCTCCGCCGCGCATCTGCTCTCCGCCGCGCAGCAGTCCGTCCCCTGTTTTCCGGTGCAGGCGTTGGCGATGCCGGAATTCACCACCACTGCCCGGGCAGCGGGCGACTCCTCCACGATTTTTTTATCCCATACTACCGGCGCGGCCTTTACTACATTGGAGGTAAAGGTTCCCGCCGCCGTACAGGGAGCCGTGCTGTAAATCAAAGCCATGTCCCTACGGTTCTTGTATTTTATGCCTGCCTCCACACCCGCCGCCTGGAAGCCTTTCGCTGCGGTCACGCCGCCTTCGATTTGTTTCACTTTTACACCTCCGTATGCGCTTCAGCGCATATACCAATCAAAATTTGAATGTTTATTTTGTCAAATTATTCACAAACTCCACAGGTGAATAGTCGCTTATAGCATTCCCTTTCAGATACAGGCCGGCCAGATTCGTCAGGCCCGCAAACACGCTGATGCCACTGATATTCCTCCGCCGTTTATCGCCCGAACCGCCTCTGTACCGGAGCCGCACGGGCTCAGCAGAAGAACAGACAGCCCGATGGAACGGTCTGAAAGGGACAGCACATTTACCGGTTAAACGCCGTAATATTCGCCTCGTTCAACGTAAAATCGTAATAATTCAGATCCTCCCGCCTGGTCCAGCCGATGCGCTTCCAGAACGCGTTCCCAACGTCGTTGGCCGTGAAGGCGATCAGGCTGACTTTATTGATTTCCTCCGCTTTCAGGGCGTTCATGCAGTGGACTACCATGGCTTTGCCGATGCCCTGCCTGCGCCAGTCCTCCCGGACGCACACATGGTACAGGCAGCCCCTCCTCCCGTCATGGCCGCAGAGGATGCCTCCCACAATGTCACCCTCCCCGTCCACTGCCACTACGCTGGTAGTGGGATTCCTTTTCAGGAAGCGCTCCACGCCCTCCCGGGAATCATCGATGCTGCGCATACCGAAGCCGCGAATGGTTTTCCACAGGGCATAGAGCCCCTCGTAATCTTCTGTCGTCATCGTTCTGACGGTAAATGTCTTGTCCTTCATCTTTCCACTCCGTGGCCGTCTTTTCGGCTCCTGTCCTCCCGGCTTTTTCTATCGGCTCTATGTATATTTTATACACTCTATGCACTCTATACATTCTGCGCCGCAGAAAGCCGGGGCAAGAAATTCTTTTCCGCTTCCGGCAATTTTTTGCCTTTCTGCTCAGGCGGCGCTTTTAAACTTCAATAGTATACACCGTTTTCCCGGAAAGGGCAACGCTATTTTCCATTTCTATCCAATTCTATTGATATCCGGCGATTATCCAACTCTGATTCCGCTCTTCTTTCGTTATCCGCGGAAATCTATGTCATATCTGGTGCCATGATGGAACAGCGTCCCCTCGGCAAGCCGGATGCGCAGAAGGCAAGTGGCAGGGTCATCCTCATTCGTATGTCCGTTGCCGTACCATTCCGCAAAAACTGTCCTCAGTTTGGACATGATTTCCTCATTTTCCTTTGCCCTGACATGGCCCAGGTTCTCGCCGGTGCCATGAGCAGTGAACCACTCGCCGCATATGGCCACAGCCGGATTCTTTGCAATCTGTCTCATTTTGTTGGACTTGGCATACGTGACGACATAGAACGCGCCGTCCTCGTAGTAGCTGTTCACAATCCGCACGAAAGGTCTGCCCTCCTCCACGGTGGCGACGGAAAGCAGCGTGTCGCATCCGAATCTTTCATCCATGATTTCCGCGGTTTCTTTCGAAAGTTTCTCTCCCATTTTCTTCTCCATTTTTCTCTGTGATGTCGATAAGTCTCCCTGAATCATTTGAGGTTCCACATAATGGCATTATTCTTCCTGGTCATTGATGCTTTCCGCGCTTACGGGAAACAGGGCACCAGTTCCAGGCCCTCGCTCTCTTTCAGGCCGAACAGCAGGTTCATGTTCTGCACTGCCTGTCCGGCGGCGCCTTTTACCAGGTTGTCCAGCGCCCCCATCATGATGATGCGCCCTGTCCTCTCGTCGATGACGAAACCTATGTCCACGTAATTGCTGCCCTCCACCCACTTGGTCTCCGGGCAGGCGCCCTTGTCCAGGACGCGGATGAATGTCTCGCCTGCGTAATATTTGTCATAGACGGCGCGGATTTCCTCCCATGCAGGCAGGGCGCCGTCCGCTTTCCTCTTCAGCTTCGCGTATTCCGTCACCAGTATACCCCGGTTCATGGGCACCAGATGGGGCGTGAAATTGATGGTCACTTCGCAGCCGCCTGCGTACCCCAGCTGCTCCTCGATTTCCGGGGTGTGCCGGTGGGTGGCCACGCCGTACGCCTTGATGTTCTCGTTCACCTCGCAGAAGAGGCCAGGCACCTTGGCTCCCCGCCCTGCGCCGGAAGTCCCGGATTTCGCATCCACAATCAGGGTGTCCACGTCGATCAGCCCCTCCTTCACCAGCGGGTACGCCGTGAGGATGGAGCAAGTTGTATAGCAGCCCGGATTGGCCACCAGCCTGGTGGAGGCCGTGATCTGGTTCCGGTTCAGTTCGCACAGCCCGTAGACGGCTTCCGGGATGAACTGGGGGGACTTATGCTCTATGCCGTACCATTTCTCATATACTTTCACGTCTTTTATACGGTAATCCGCTGATAAATCTACGATTTTTACTTTCCGGAGGATTTCCTCTGTCAGAAGGCCCGCCAGGAACCCCTGGGGCGTGGCCGTGAAGATGACATCCACCTGCTCAGCCAGTTCCGCCAGATTGTCGTCCCTGCACACATCCTCCACGATACGGAACATGTTCTGGTATACTTCATAATATTTCTTGTCTATGTAGCTGCGGGAACCGTACCAGACGATTTCCGCTTCCCTGTGGTTCTTCAAAATCCTGACCAGCTCGCCTCCCGCGTAGCCGGTTGCCCCGATAATCCCTGCTTTTATCATTCTCTTCTCCTCATTTCTGCACGGCCCTGTCTTCTGCATGCCGCTCAGCGGACATTTGAGCCAAGGCGGATGCGCCTTACGTAAGTATAGCACATTTTGCATAAATGTCTATATCTTTTTTATTTTTATGCAAAGCTTTTTGTATTGATGTATATTTATTCATCGTCGGGGACATCGCAGGCAAATCGAACCGCTCGTGAGCATAGGATTCTCTGACAGACTCTGCCGGAAAATACAGACTTCAGATGACAGAACTATAATAACCAATCGCCCGGTATTTGTCAACAGCCCCGTCCGCCGAAACTTAAGGCAAATCATTGTTGACGTATCCTTGCCTGATAAAGTATAATCATTACAGCCGTCATCCGCGGAACTGTCACGATGGCTGGAAATACACCCTAAACAATGGAAGGAAGGCTACTGTATGAGGCAATTTTTCGGAATGAGCAAGCGTGGGGATCTGTCGGAAGCGGTCCGCAATCTGAGCAGCCCCCAGTTCATCATGCTGCTGTCGAACAACACCCAGTTCGAGGAGCATGTGAAGACCCTGGAGAAACTTTACCCCGGTATTCCCAGCATCGGGTGCATCGGAATGAGCTATGACACGAGCGTCGTGGAGAACGGCGTGGGAGTCATCGCGTTTTCGGGCGGAGTCAGCGCCACGGCCAATGTGCTGGAACAGGTATCCCTCATGCCGGTAAAATATATCCACCGGCTGGAAGCGGACGTGAGCAGGATCAACGCTTCGAAGCAGGATACGGTATGCATCGATTTCTGTACCGGCAACGATGCCTGCGCCCTGACCACGCTCTATACAGTGCTGAAATCCAGAGGCATCCAGCTGGTAGGCGGCACAGGCGACGGCGGCAAGGTGTCCGCCAACGGCAAGGTCTACGAAGATTCCGTGGCCTATGCCCTGATCCGCAACCAGAGCGGACGGGTGAAGGCCTACAAGGAGAATATCTACCATCCTCTCGGCAATTACCGTTTCATCGCGTCAAATACGGATCGGGCCAATTACATAATCGGTTCCCTGAACGGTCAGCCCGCCAAGCAGGTATACCAGAACATCCTGCATGTGACGGATCAGGAAATCCTCACCCAGACTTTCAAGAATCCTTTCGGCAAACTCAACGGAGACGACACCTGTATCATTTCCATCAAAGAAGTCAGCGGCAACTCCCTGGCCTGTTTCCGCCAGGTGAACGACTCCGATGTGCTGATGCTGCTGGAACTGGGCGATTACCAGGCGACGGTGCGCAATACCATACAGCAGATCTGCCGGGATTTCCCCAAGCGCTCCGCTGTCTTCTCCGTGAACTGCCTGTTCCGGTACAAGCTCTTCAGCGAGCGCCGCTATATGCAGGATTACCTGAAGGAAATGAGCGCCCTGGGCAGCCATGCCGGTCTCGTGGGCTATGGGGAGCACTACAACAATCAGTTCGTGAACCAGTCCATGACATGTGTTGTCTTTGAGTAGTTTCTCGAACGAAAAACCGATGAATGCGAGGAGGACATTATAATGTTGTTTTCAAAAAAAGGACGCTCCAACAAAAGGAAAGGGCTGCACGACGCGGAAACCCTCTACCCGGTGCTGCATGTGATCAGCACCCTGAAGGACTACCAGAAAGAGATGGTCCGAAAGGAAGTGGAATCCCTGTTGGAGCTCAGCAAGGTGGGCAGCTCCTTTGACGGCGTGCTGAACGAAGCCGACCAGTTCCAGGGACAGCTCCAGGATTTCGGGCAGTCTTTTTCCAGCATCAATCAGGCAGCCGGCCAGTTCGCCCAGGTGCGGACGGATATCACTCAGACGGTGTCGGAAGCCCAGGATATGGTGGAAGAGCTCAAGCTCACCTCGGCACAGGTACAGAAGACCTACAGCGAAATGGAGCATACCTTTGAGCATCTCCAGGCCGCCGTGAAAAGCATCCAGCAGTGCATGAGCAAAATCGTGTCCATCGCGGACGAGACCAACATCCTGGCCATCAATGCCTCCATCGAGGCCGCAAGGGCCGGGGAGCAGGGCAAGGGCTTCGCGGTGGTGGCCGAGAAGGTCAGAGAGCTGGCAAGGGAGATCAAGGAGCTCACCGACGACGTGGACTCCAGTATCCATAACGTGGAATCAGGCGCCGCGGAACTCAGCGGCAGCATACAGGCTTCCCAGGATGCGCTGGGGCAGGGCTTCGGCATCGTAAACGGCACGTCGGAATCTTTCCGGCAGATCACATCCGCCGCGGAAGGCGCTTCCTCTGTACAGGCAGAGATCTCCGGGGTGATTGCCGGGTCCCAGCAGGACTTACAGACGCTCTGCCAGTTCTTCGACAGAATCAAGCTCCAGTATCAGGAAGTGGTGAAGCATATCGACCGGGCAAGCCGCCTGGGCACCACCAAGAGCGTCATGTTCGAGGATGTGGAGAATATGCTCTCCCAGATTCCGCCCATCGTAAAGGATACCGATCCGGGCGCGGACTGAAACCCGCAGCCGCACATCCGGGCTCCCTGGGAGCCGCATAAAGGCGGTGGCTTATGCATATTTTGATTATAGAAGACGATCCCCTGTTCCGCCGGGAAATGAAAGATTTCCTGGAGAATTCCCTGTATCATGTCACCGCGCTGACGGAATTCGACCGCATTGTCCCAAAGGCCCTCTCCCTCCGGCCGGACCTTATCCTGCTGGACTGGAATCTTCCCGGGCAGTCCGGCTTTGAGCTCTGTGCGGAAATCCGCGCTTGTTCGGATGTCCCCATCATTTTCGTCACAGGGCGGGAGGACTCCATGGACGAGGCGGCTGCCCTTCTGAAAGGCGGAGACGACTACATCACCAAGCCTTTCCACCCTTCCGTGCTGCTGGCCCATATCTCGGCCGTGCTGAAACGGACACGGAAAGAAGCACAGGACAGCGCCGTCTTGATCCACCTGGGACTGGAGCTGAATCTGGCAAAGGCTCAGGTCCGCTATCAGGGGCGGCGGGCGGAGCTGACCAGGAACGAGCTGAAGATACTGCACTGCCTGTTCCGGCATCCGGGGGAGATCGTGCCGCGGACAGAGCTGATCGAGTATCTGTGGGACGCTTCCGTCTTCATCGACGACAATTCCCTGAGCATCCATGTCACCCGCATCCGCGGCAAGCTAAAGGAGCTGGGCCTGCCTGACTTCATCCATACGAAACGGGGAATGGGGTATTTCATATGAACTTTCTCGACTTTCTGAAAGACAAACTACTGCTGCTGACGCTCCAGGCTGCCTGTATGCTGGCGTCGGCGGCTTTTTTGTATGCCACCGGCTATCCGGCGGCATCCATCGGCATCCTCCTGTTCTGCTGGTTTTTGATCCTCTCTGTGTGGCTCCTGGGGGAGTATGTCCGCAGACGGCGGTATTTCCGGCAGCTGGAGCGGATTCTGGAGGACGCCGACCAGAAGTATCTGCTGGGGGAGCTGATGCCGGAGTCTTTCCGGCTGGAGGACAGGCTGTACCGGGACATGATCCGCAGATCCAGCAAATCCGTCATCGAGCGGATCCACGCCGTAGAGGATGCCGGAAAGGATTACCGGGAGTATATCGAGAGCTGGGTTCATGAAGTCAAGGCTCCCATCGCAAGCATCTGTCTGCTGTGCGAGAAGCAAAAGGATGACACAGGCCGCCGTGTCCTGATGGAGAACCGGCGGACGGAGAACTATGTGGACATGGCCCTCTTCTACGCCCGCTCGGATGAAGTCTACAAGGACTATCTCATCAAAGAGACCACTCTGCAGGACACCGCGGAGGAGGTGCTTCGGAAAAACAAATATTATTTGATTGAAAACCGGATACAGGCGGAGGTGCGCTGCCCGGATACCGTGTATACCGATGTGAAATGGATCGCTTTTATCCTGAACCAGCTGATTCTGAACGCGGTGAAATACCGGCGGGATTCCGGGCCCCGGATACGGATTTCCACCGAAAGGGAAAGCCGCAGCGTCCTGCTGACGGTGGAGGACAATGGGCTGGGCATCCCTCCGGAGGAGCTGCCCCGCATCTTCGACAAGGGCTTCACCGGAACCAACGGCAGGATCCGCGGCCAGTCCACCGGCATGGGGCTGTACCTGTGCCGGAAGCTTTGCGGGAAGCTGGGAATCCGGATTGGGGCAGAGTCCGCGGAGGGGCGCGGGACGCAGATTATGCTGGAGTTTCCTGTGAGCGATTATCTGATGAAGCACTGACTGCTTTCGGCATGATGTTCCCATCCCCCCGCTGGCACAATCTTTCAAAAAAGAAAGATTATTGCAATGGACCCTGATACCATATTTCCCTTCTGTCTGTTATAGTATCTTTATGCAAAGCCTTATCCCGGCAGGAACCATTTTTCAGGCAACGCTGAGACGGATTATAAAAACTGCCGGAACAGGCAGAAAGGGACATACAATGAGCAATTACATTCAGGTATGCGATGTGGAGAAATACTACGGAAACGGCTCCAACGCCGCCAAGGCCGTAGACCGGGTCAGTTTCCAGGTGGAACAGGGCGAGTTCGTGGGCGTCATGGGGGCCTCCGGCTCCGGCAAGACCACGCTCTTAAACATGCTCTCCACCATCGACAGCGTCACCGCAGGCCACATCTATTATGAAGACATCGACATCACGGAACTGTCCGAAAACAAATTGTCGGAATTCCGTAAACAGAACCTGGGGTTCGTCTTCCAGGAGTACAATCTGCTGGACACCCTCACCATCGAGGAGAACATTCTGCTGGCCCTGACTCTGCACAGCCGGCACAAGGCGGAAATCCTGGGCCGCTGTCAGGAACTGCTCTCTCTTCTGGGCATCGAAGACATCCGGAACAGCTTCCCCTACCAGGTCTCCGGCGGCCAGAAGCAGCGCTGTGCCTGCGCCAGGGCCCTGGCCAACCGCCCCAGGCTGCTCCTGGCGGACGAGCCCACCGGGGCACTGGATTCCCGCTCCGCCCAGACTCTTCTGGAGACTTTCACCGACATGAACCGGAAACTGAACGCCACCATCTTCATGGTGACCCATGACGCGTTCTCCGCCAGCTACTGCGGCCGGATCCTGTTCCTGAAGGACGGCCGGATTTTCCACGAGCTGCGCCGGGGCCGGAAAAGCAGACGGGAATTCCTGAACGAGATTCTGGACGTGCTGTCCCTGACAGGAGGTGAGCTTTCCCATGCTGAATAAGCTTGCTTTGCGCAATGTCCTGCGCTCCGCCAGGGATTATATGGTGTATTTTCTGACTATGATGCTGGTGACGGCCATCATGTTCGCTTTCCACTCCCTGATATTCTCCGAGGACCTCCGGCAGCTTTTTGAGATGGCCCTGCTTCTGGCCGTGCTGATTGGCCTGGCCTCTTTCTTCGTAGTCCTGATCGTGGCCTGGCTGATCAATTACATGGTGCGCTTCATCCTGGAAAAAAGGAGCCGGGAATTCGGCATCTATCTGCTGATCGGGATGAAGAAAAAAGAGATTGCAAGGCTGTACTTACGGGAGAGTCTGCTGCTGGGCGTCGGGGCTTTCGGGGGCGGGCTGCTGCTGGGGCTTCTGCTGCAGCAGATTCTGATGGCCATCCTATACAGCTGCATCCAGATGGAATACCGCATCCGCCTGGAGTGGAACCCGGGATGTCTGGCCACCACCGCCGCCTGTTACGGCGGGTGCTATCTGCTGGCGCTGCTGCGGTGCCGCAGGCGCTTCCGGAAGATGAACATCCACGCCCTGATGAACAGCGAGCGGCAGAACGAACAGATCAAGGAGTCCCGCGTAGCGGCCAGGCGCTGGCTGCTCCCCCTTTCCGGGCTGGGACTGCTGGGACTGGGACTGATGCTGTTCTTCTATAAGAACTGGAGCAATGTCACGATTCTGGGCTTCCTGGCGGGGCTGGTGCTGGTCATCTACCTGTTCTACTCAGGCCTGGCGGCCAGGATTGTCTGCTATGTGCGGAAGAAAGGGAATGGGGTCTTTCATGGGCAGAATCTGTTTCTGCTGCGGCAGTTCGCCTCCAAGGTCAGGACGCTGCACTTTACTTTGGGCACTTTGACCTCCCTGTTCGCGCTGGCGCTCTTAGGCTGCGCCATCGCTCTGATGTTCAATGATTTCCAGAACCAGATGCTGGCGGTGAAATGGCCCTTTGACATCCAGATCTTCAGCGGGGATACCGAGGAGGATTTCCGGCGGGAATGGGAGGTGCTGGAGCGGGAGGCTCATGTGGAGGAAAGCCATACTTATTTTATCTATCAGAACGGTACCAATCCGGTCAATACATGGCTGTGCACCCATCTCAGAATCTTCGGCGATGATTACCTGAACAGCGACGGGACTCCCAACCAGGCGGAAATCACGAGCAGAGACACCTGGGCCTATTACAGGTTCGACACCTACATCGCGCTGTCCGACTACAACCGCATCCGGGAAATGACCGGTCTTTCCGCCGTCGCTTTGGGCGAAGGGGAATATCTGCTCCACCTGAAAGAGCGGGTCTGGAACGAGACCGGAGACTTCACGGGGGAAATCGCGGTATCCGGCCCGGATGGCGGGACGCTTCGCCCGGCGGGCATCCGCACGGAGCCGCTCTCTCAGGACGGCCATAACGGAGCGGATTATCTGCTTGTAGTCTCCGACGAGGCGGCCCGGCAGATGACTCCCTATTACAGGATGCTGGTGGCGAATCTGGCGGAAAAAGCACCCGGCACCCTCCAGCAGTCCCTGGACGCCCTGGAATCACGGGACAGTTATGAGGATTTCGGCAGCCACAGGGTGCTGGACTCCATGGCCTCCGGCACGGATCAAATCGCGGTGTATGTATACAAAAATATGGTCAGGGACAATCTGATTCCGGAAGCAAAGTTCCTGCTGTCCTCCGTCATTTTCGCGCTGGTCTATGTGGGGCTGGTCTTCGTCTGCGTGGCGCTGACCGTGCTCTCCGTGCAGCAGCTCTCGGATTCCGCCAGGTACCGGTTCCGCTATCAGGTGCTGCACCAGATCGGGCTGAGCCGGAAAGAGATATCCGGCGTCATCCTGAAGCAGCTGGCCCTGTTCTATCTGTGCCCCATTTTGTTCGCGGCCCTTGTCAGCGGGATTATTTCGGTGTATCTGGGATGGATGTTCAATTTCTATACCGGCACGCACACGGCGGCGGCAGGGTATTTCGGGGTTTCGTTTTTGATGTTCCTGTCTGTCTACGGGGTTTATTTTGCGGTGACTTATGTGGGGTTCCAGCGGAATGTGCTGACAGAGCCGGGTTCCTGATTTCTCTGAATGTACGTTCTCCTCGGCGGAGGAGTCCGGATGTCCTTTGGCGAAATTTGTTGGATGTATCAAGCAGGAATTTTCCGAATTTTCGCTGTCACAAAAGCGGCGCCGCCACTTTCATCAGCACCCCCAGAAGCTTCACGGTCCATTTCTCCTCCCGGATGGTCTCCCGGGTCACCTGGCGGCATTTGGGCAGCATGGCCTGGAAGTCCGCCTCGATGTCCGGTATGCAGTCTGTCCCATGCATGTAGGTGGCGCACTCGAAGTGATGGTACAGGCTGCGATAATCCAGGTTGATGGTCCCCACCACCGCCTCTTTTGTATCGCTGACAAAGACCTTGGCATGGACGAACCCGGGCGTATATTCATAGATTTTCACCCCCGACTCCAGGAGAGAGGCATAATGGGTCTTGGCCAGCGCATAGGGAATCCGCTTGTCAGGGATGCCCGGCAGAATCAGCGCCACCTCCACGCCCCGCTCCGCAGCGAATTTCAGAGCGGTCTCTATCTCGCCGTCCAGTATCAGGTAAGGTGTCATGATATGTACATATTTCACCGCCCGGTTCAGGATGTCCATGTAGACCCGCTCCCCCAGCTTGTCATCGTCCAGCGGCCAGTCCCCATATGGCACCACATAGCCTTTCTCCTGTTCCCCGGGAAAAGCCGGAAAAGCAAGGAATTTATCAAATTCCGGCTCCCTGACATCGATATTCCACATCTGCAGGAACAGCAGCGTAAAGCTTTTTGCGGCCTCGCCCTGCACCATGACGGCAGTATCCTTCCAGTGGCCGAATCTCTCCACCTGATTGATATATTCATCGGCCAGGTTGATCCCGCCGTTAAAGGCGGTATGGCCGTCTATCACCAGAATCTTCCGGTGGTCCCGGTAATTGTAATGGGTGGAAATAAATGGCGAGACCGGGGCGAATACCTTGCACTGAATTCCCTGTGCCCGCAGAAGCTTCAGATACTTATGGGGCAGAAGGGCGAACTCGCAGGTGCCGTCATACATCAGCCGCACATCCACGCCCTCCCCTGCCTTGCGGATGAGGATTTCCAGAATCTCTCCCCACATCAGGCCCTCCGCGATGATGAAATACTCCAGGAAAATGAAATGCTCCGCTTTCTCCAGCTGGCGCAGCATCTCGGCGAACTTGTCCTCCCCCAGCGGGAAATAGGTCACTTTCGTCCTGTCATAGACCGGATGGCATCCGCTCCTTTGGATATAATGGACCAAAGACGCTGCCCCTGCATCCTCCCTGGCCAGATCCTGCAGGACTGTTTCCGACTGGGGGATGCTCTTTTTGGTGGCTGCGATAATCTGGCCAAAACGCGCTTTCAGCGCCCGGTGTCCGATATCCTTCTGTGTGTACAGATACAAAAGGGAACCGAACACCGGGGCAAATATCACGACAATCAGCCACGTAATCTTCGCTGTGGCATCCCGGCGGCAGTTCAGAAGATACAATACCATAATGACAGTGAACAAAATGGTACCGCTGAAGATATGAGGGCGGAACTCCCTGAACCACTGGTATACGCTCACCAGGAACCCTATCTGCAAAAGCATCAGGAGCAGAAACAAGCCCATACGGCTGAACACCGCATGGATGATGCCATTCTGCCCTTTCTTCAACAGGCGAATCCCCATATTGTCGTTATCGTTCTTTCGTTTCTCCATATTTCTCCTTTCGTAGAAAAGTCAGTTCTCCCCCAGCAGCCGATAGCATCCTTTCCGGAGCTTTTTAAGCCTCCCCTGCTCCTCCAGCTTCTTTACCACCCGCTGCAGCTGCCGCCTGCTGCAGCGCAGCCTCGCCGCGGTATCGTCCATTCCGATGATAGTCCGGTGCAGGCACTCATTCTTCAGATGATAGAGGAGCCGTTCTTCCAGCCGGGGCAGCACCACCGAATTGCGGGCCGTGAACACTTTCATGCGGGAAGCGTTGCGCAGGAGATACATCAGAAAATCGCTGTCTTTCTCCAGCCTGTCCCTGTTCTTCTCCATGGGCAGCGCGGCCACCACCACCGGCGTCACCGCCTCGATATAGAAGATGGGCCTGTTGCCCAGGGCAAATTCCATATCCCCCAGCAGCCCCTCGCCGTCCATCAGCGCCACATTTCTCCTGTCTCCGTTCTCATCCAGATAATACAGCGCCACGCTCCCCCTGACAAGGAACTGGAAATATGGCATCTGGCTGTCCGGCGTGGACAGAAATTCCCCCCGCTGGTATAGTATGACAAAAAAGTCCAGGCCCTCCGTGCGGAACTTGTCTGACAGCTTCGCTTTCCTGATGCTGTCTTCTACTATATCTTTGTCATATACTTTTTTGATAGTCCCACATCCTTCCCGCCCCATGGGCCGTTTTATATTTATTGTGACATATGTCACGTTATCTGCCAAGTGTTTCTGCTAAAATATTTTCAGAAAAACAGATATCAGAAAAGAAAAAGGAGAAGAACAGATGCAGAACAAAGAGTCCCATCCTCGGGTTGCTGGGCGCCCAGGGCCAGGTGTTCCACTATGCCAGTCAGTATTATACCTGGATTGCGCTGGGCGCTCCCTGCATCATCCTGACCCTGATTCCCGCCAATCAGCTGCGCACGGAGGGGCTGGCAAGCCTTTCCATGGCAGGCAGCATCGTGGGCAGCGTGGTCAATATCGTGCTGGATCCCCTGTTCATCTTCGGGCTCGGCATGGGCGCAGGCGGCGCGGCCATCGCCACGGTGCTGGGCAATCTGGCCACAGACATCGTATTTGCCGTCTGTATCCGCAAAAAGAGCAGCAAGCTCACCACAGACCCCCGGCTGGCCAAAACCGACCTGGCCACCATAGCCGCTGTCCTGGCCATCGGCCTGCCCTCCAGCCTCAATAATCTGATGAACAGCTTTGGAACCGCCCTGCTGAACCGCAGCCTGGTATCCTACGGCGCCGACAAGGTGGCGGCAATGGGAATCGCCAGCAAGGTGAACATGATGGCGGCAATGGTGATGATCGCTTTCGCTTTCGGCGCTCAGGCCCTGATCGGGTACAATTACGGCTCCGGGAATAAGGCGAGGCTGCGGGAAGTGCTGAAATTCGATTTGATGGTACAGATGGGGATTGCTTTCGCGGGCGGCGCCGTCCTCATGCTTTCGGCTCCCCGGATGATTCGGCTGTTCATGGACGACCCGGCCATCCTGGAGGCCGGTACTCTCATGCTGCGCCGACTGCTCTTGGGCCTGCCCTGTATCGGTGTCTTCCTGGTGTGCAGTACCCTGTTCATGAGCACGGGCAAATCCCTGGCCACGCTGCTCCTGTCCCTGAGCCGCCAGGGCATCGTCTTCGCCGCCGTGCTGTTTACCCTGTCCGCATGCTTCGGGTATGCCGGCGTCACAGCCGCCCAGCCCGCCGCGGACTTCCTGTCCGCACTGCTTGGCCTGCTCCTCCTGAAAGCTGGCAGGATTGATATGTAGATTGAAATGAACAACAGGGAACACTCCCTCTCCCCCGGAAAGAGGTTGGAATGCCGCCTGATGCTCCAGTCTGTGGATGCAACTGATTTCGCATTCTCACTGTCCGGAAATTGGCAGCCGTACCCCATACGCCACTGCCCCTCTTCCTCCGTCACGAAAGCAAAACCATTGCCGCTCCAAGTCAGCAAAAGCCCGATTTCTTCCATCGTCATGGCACATAGCTCCTTAAATATGCAGTTTTTTTGCATATTACTATCTTTCAAATGCATATTTCTCCGCATTTAAAAGAAAATATTGTATTTTTTTTAAAACTATTGCATTTTTTAAACAGAATTGTTGCATTTCCCACCGGAATGTTGTATAGTGTTTTAAGATAAAAGAAGAACCAAAATACATTCTATACGGAGGATTCCTATTCATGAAAGAAAAAGTAGTATTAGCCTATTCCGGCGGTCTGGACACCACTGCCATCATTCCCTGGCTGAAGGAGAATTTCGACTACGAAGTCATCTGCGTCTGCGTGGACTGCGGACAGGCAGAGGAGCTGGACGGCCTGGAGGGACGCGCTATAGCTTGCGGCGCTTCCAAGCTCTACATCGAGAATGTCATCGATGAGTTCTGCGACGAGTATGTAGTCCCTTGCGTCCAGGCCAATGCCATCTATGAGAACAAATACCTGCTGGGCACTTCCATGGCAAGGCCCCTTATCGCTAAGAAGTTAGTGGAAATCGCCAGGAAAGAGGGCGCTACCGCCATCTGCCACGGCGCCACCGGCAAGGGCAACGACCAGATCCGCTTCGAGCTGGGCATCAAAGCCCTGGCCCCCGATATCAAAATCATCGCTGCATGGAGAAACGATAAGTGGACTATGGATTCCCGGGAATCCGAGATAGAATACTGCAGGGCCCACGGCATCCATCTTCCTTTCTCCGCGGATTCCTCCTACAGCCGCGACCGCAATATCTGGCATATCAGCCATGAGGGGCTGGAGCTGGAGGATCCCGCCAGCGAGCCGAATTACGAGCATCTTCTGGTGCTGGGCGTAACGCCCGAGAAAGCCCCCGAGGAGGGCGAGTATGTGACCATGACCTTTGAAAAGGGCGTGCCCGCCTCACTGAACGGAGAGAAGATGAAAGTCTCCGATATCATCACAAAACTCAACGAGCTGGGCGGCAGACACGGCATCGGCATCATCGACATCGTGGAGAACCGCGTGGTGGGCATGAAGTCCCGGGGCGTGTATGAGACTCCCGGAGGAACCATTTTGATGGAGGCTCATCAGCAGCTGGAAGAGCTTATCCTGGACAGGGATACCTATGCCATGAAGAAAGAGATTGGCAGCCGTTTCGCCAGCCTTGTGTATGAGGGAAAATGGTTCACGCCTTTGCGCCTGGCCGAGCAGGCTTTCATCCAGGAGACCCAGAAGTATGTGACCGGCGAGGTGAAATTCAAGCTCTACAAGGGCAATATCATCAAAGCCGGGACTACCTCTCCTTATACCCTGTACAATGAGAGCATCGCCTCCTTTACCACAGGCGACCTGTATGACCATCATGACGCGGAGGGCTTCATCAATCTGTTCGGGCTTTCCTGCAAGGTCAGGGCGATGAAGATGGCCGAACAGGGCGAGCAGATGTTCTAAAGCACGAAAACCATGCCCGGGAACATCCGTGGTTCGCCCAGGCGGGCAGATGTTCCTGGGTGCGGAAATGCCCTGGCGAGGAGATGTTTTCATGGAAATATTCATTATCTACATAGCAGCCATCAATATAGCAGGCTTCGTCGTCATGGGCGTGGACAAAAAAAGAGCCATCCGGGGTGCCTGGCGCATCTCGGAGGCTACTTTATTCCTGACCGCATTTCTGGGCGGCGCTTTGGGCTGCACACTGGGCATGCAGCACTTCCGCCACAAGACGAAACATTGGTACTTTAAGTACGGTATGCCGATTATCTTTATCGCGGAGACTTTCCTGTTTCTTTTTCTGTACCATATGATGTCCTGACGTGCCTTTGCCCCCGTTTTTCCTCTATTGCATCCCGCTTTTACGGATTCTCCCTGTCTCTTATCCGCTTCACGGAAAGCATTGTCCAAAACGGGCAATCTGTTTCTGCACAGACATCCTCTATGTCGTCACAATCACCCCGCCGTCATTGGCATACATACTGCTGACGCCCCTGGTATCCATGATGATGCACTCCCTGAACGCCGCTTTCTTTAAAATCATCTGCTTCACCTGTTCCGCCCTCTCCAATGCGTTGCAGTGGGTGATTATCAGCCTGCGCTCCGCCGCGTTCTTCACTTCGGCTGCTGCCAGCTCCGCCATTTTGCCCAGCGCCTTTTTGATGCCGATGGTCTGGCTCTTTTGAATGATTTCCCCCTTGTGGGAGCCCATCACGGGCTTGATATTCAAGGTGGAGGCCACCAGGGCTTTCACGCCGGAGAGCCTGCCGTTCTTCCGCAGCGTCTCCAGATTGTCCAGCACGAAATAGGTGTGGATGCTGTCCCGGAACGTCTCAATCTTCTCCACGATTTTTTCAAAAGAAAGCCCGCTCTCCTCCAACTCCATGATTTTCAGCGCAATCTGCGCCTCGCCGCCGCTGGCCGACTCGGAGTCCACCACGTGTATCTGCTTCCCGCCGTATTTCTCATGGTAGAGTTCTTTCCCCAGATGAGCGCTGTTGTAGCTGCCGCTCAGATGGGAGGAAAGGGTCACCGCATACACATGGTCAGCCTCCCCATGATAGCTTTCCATGAAACGCTCCGGCGAGGGACAGGAAGATTTCGGGGATTTTGGATACTCCGCCACCTTACGCAGAAACTCCGCCTGATTGAAATTCTCATCGTCCAATATATGATAATCCCCTACGTCCAGCCCCAGAGGCACTCTCTCGAAGTGCTTATCCCAGAGAAAATCCGCAGGCAGTTCACAGCAACTATCCACCACAATCTTATAACTCATTTTGACTCCCTCCAGCCGAATCCGCTTCATGGATGCGAAAACCAATTATCTGGATTCAGTGCTTCATTCTTTCAGGTTTTGCTTTCTTTTTTACATAGTTTTAATTACTATATATGATAGCACATATTTCCCTTTCCTGTAAAGCATATTCTCCAACTTTTCCGTTTTTAAACACAAAAAAACTTTCGGAAAAAGGTGCAGGCCATGCAAAACACCGGCCCACCGATTGACCGCATGCCGAATTTTATGATATAATCCTTTTCGACAGGAATTTCATCAGAATCAGGAGGATTTCCATGAAACAAATGCAGATTACTTCCATGAAACAATTTATGAACCAGCTTCTGGTGGCAGATACTTTCGAGTCTTTCCTGCTGGAGGAGGCTGTCATCAGCACTGCATGCACCTTTCACATAGACGGACACGTCAACCAGGAATTCTTTGGCGGCGACGGGGATTCCTCAGAAAAAGATACTTATGAATTCCGCCCCTGGGGCAAAGTGAAAGGGCTGTGCTTTGACCTGATTAAAGGCAAGCGCACACCCCTGTTCTTCCGTTTCGTACTGCATTTAATGCCCGACAAGGCGGCCGCCCTGTTGGAAAAAGAAAACTGTGACGTGGAACCGTCCGAAGTGAAAGCCCTGGTGCTGAACATCCGCTACGACGGCTCCAAGGCTACCCTTACCACCGGCACCGCCCTGAACAGCTTCCATCTGTCCAAAATGCCGGACGCCATCTGGGACAAGGCCCTGCGCAAGTTCCTGGACGGCAAAGGGATTGCCTATGAAGAGCTGGACTAGTGCTTCATTCTGGACTTGAAGATGAGGCTGGCCAGATAGCCGAATATCAAAGCTGCGGAAGTTCCCACGGCCCCGGCCTTGAAGCCGCCTGCGAATAATCCCAGCAGCCCCTGTTCATCCACCGCCTCTTTGACGCCTTTCATCAACACATTTCCAAAGCCCAGCAGAGGCACGCTGGCTCCGGCTCCCGCGAATTCCTGAAACGGCTCGTACCATCCAAGGAATCCGATTACCGCGCCGGTCACCACCAACAGCACCATGATGCGCCCGGGCATCAGTTTCGTCTTCTCCATCAGAATCTGCACCAAAGCGCATATCAGGCCGCCCACCCAGAACGCATTTACATAATCCATCATATACTACTCCCTCTGCGGGCAGTCCAAAACGGCTGCCCGCTCCTTTCTTTGCCATACTCACGAGCGGTAAAATCTGCCGCAATGTCCCTGGAAGCTTTCGCTCGTGAATCGGGTTGCCTGGCAAGTTTTAACAATCGTCAGCATGAATTTCGGTTTCATGGGACTAGTATCTGCCATTTTTTGAAGATTATGTATCTGCTCTTTCATTCTATGGCCCGTTTGCGGCTTATTTATGGCCTGCGGGCGATGCCTGTCAGTTCAAGACCGCAATCCTCTGGACCACTTCCCGAATCCGTATCCCATGGCAGTCTATCGTTTCATGGGCATACTTCTCATACAGGGGAACCCGCTCCTCATAAAGATCCGCAAGGGTCTGGCCCGGCATCAGCGTCACGCCCCTGGCATTCAAATCCCCCAGACGCTCGGCCACATCCTCAAGAGGAAGCTTCAGATAAACCACTGTGCCGATTTCCCGCAGGTGCTCCATGGCACACGCTCCGTAGATGACGCTTCCGCCTGTGGCGATGACGCTTCTGCGGGGCTTTAAGGAGGCGTTTACCTCCTCTTCAATCTTCCAGAAGCCCTCCACGCCATGCTCTTCTATCAGCTCGTGGAGCAGCTTGTCATGTTTTTCCTGAATCACCAGATCGGAATCCACGAAGCGGTATCCCAGCCGCTTGGCCAACACCACGCCCACGGTGCTCTTTCCCGCTCCGGGCATTCCGATCAGCACAATATTATCCTTCATCCCCTACACCGCAGCGATGACTTCCACTTCACAGAGGACATTCTTGGGCAGGGTCTTTACCGCAACGCAGCTCCTGGCCGGCTTCTCCGTGAAATATCTGGCATATACTTCGTTGAACGCGGCAAAATCTCCCATATCAGCCAGAAAACAGGTAGTCTTGACTACATTTGTGTAGTCAGTCCCTGCCTCCGCCAACAGTGCGCCCACATTCTTCATCACAAGCTCAGCCTGGGCAGTGATATCCTCGCCCTCTATATTGCCTGTGGCAGGGTTGATGGGAATCTGGCCCGACGCGAAGAGCATGCCGTTTGCGATGATGCCCTGTGAATAAGGGCCGATTGCCGCGGGCGCTTTATCTGTCGAAATCTTCTTTAACATGGTAATTTCCTCTTTTCTTTATTATTTGAAAAATTTCAGTCCGTCTCCGGCTCGTCAAACTCCGCCGTCACATAAAAGCCTCTGGCATTTTCCACCACATCCACCACTACGCCCTCGCCGCTCTTCAGACGATTGCGGAAAGGAATATTGGCGGACATGGCGAGAGCCGGGTCTATCACATAGTAATAGTTGCTGGGAAGCAGACCCTCTGTCACCGTAATCCTTTGTCCGGGCTCTAACAGGCCTTTTCGCTCCATCTTGAATTCCATTCTGCGCAGAACGCCCACCTCCCCTTTTTCCTGCCTGTGCCTCTCTTTCGTCCCCCGGCGGCCTTTAAACCTCTGTTCCCTCTGTCTCCCCGGGCTTCACTTCTTCCGCCTTTTCCGTCTCCTGGGGAGCCTCGCTGTAGTCCGCGTCGATAATCTCCTTTTCCTCGTTTACAGGATCCGTGCTGGCCACCACGATTGGCGTACCGCATTTGTCACAGAACTTGCTGCTCTTAGGCACCTCTGCGCCGCAGCCCGGACAGGTATTGACATTCTTCAGCGTCTTGATTCTCTCCGTATTGGCCTCGATGTCCGCTTTGATATCCGCAGCCTTGGATGCCCACTCTGCCACAGTCTCGTCCTCGGACAGAAAGCCATTCTCCAGGACATATTTGCCCACTTCCGTATAGATGTTCTTCATGCTCTGGTTCAATGTGCTGATTTCCACATTGAGCTTCGCCACGCCGGCTACCTCCTTGCTCTTGGAAATCGTGTTCTGTGCCGCCTGATTCAGCTTCTCTCTCCAATTTGCCATAACTTCTTTACCCCTTTCCTTCCTTAAATAATATGTAAGCATTTTCAAAATGCTATCAAATACCCCTCACTATTCTATATTATATAGTTCTATTGATTCTTTGTCAACAGACAACAGCAGAATCGGACAGCCGACGGCTGTTTTGCAGCAGTCAGATGCCCGATTTCTCTCATGCTCTTCTCTGTTTCATGGCTATATGGTCTCAATCACCAGCGCATGGGCGATGCCCGGCACACTCATGCCCTCGTTGAAGCTGGTCTTGCTCAGCAATGCGCCAGTGGGCATGAAGAGCACCTTTTTCCAGTTGCCCTCCTCCAGCTGCTTCAGGATATAGGCGGACAGGGTCACGGCGCTGCAGCCGCAGCCGCTTCCCCCGGCATGGGTGTCCTGGGAGGCCGCGTCATATATCTCAAGGCCGCAGTCCATATGCTGCTCGGATATGTCGTAGCCCTGCTTACGGAGCAGGTCGATCAGCACACGCTGGCCCACCTTTCCCAGGTCGCCGGTGATGATTTTGTCGTATTCTTCCGGTTGACCGGCAAAGTCAGTGAAGTGCTGCTCCAGGGTGGAAGCCGCTGCCGGAGCCATGCATGCCCCCATGTTCATGGAGTCCTTCAGGCCGTAATCCACCACTTTCCCCACGGTCATGGCGCTGATCCGGGCTCTGGCTTTCCGCCCTCCTCCCTCCGGTTCATCCGTCAGCACAAAGGCCCCGCTGCCTGTGACAGTCCAGGTGGCGGAGAGGGGCCGTTGACTGCCATAGTCCAGGGGGAAGCGGAATTCCTTCTCCGCGCTGGCGAAATGGCTGGAGGTGACGCAGGCAACTTTGTCGGCAAAGCCGCCGGCGATGCTCATGGCCCCCAGAGCCAGCGACTCACCGCAGGTGGAGCAGGCGCCGTATACGCCCAGCAGGGGAATCTGATAGGAAGAGATGCCGAAAGAAGTGGCCATGGATTGACCCAGCAAGTCACCCGCAAAGATATAGGAAATGTCTTCCGGCCGCAGACCCGCCTTTTCCAGAGCCAGTCCCACGGCCTCTTTCTGGAGGGCGCTCTCCGCCTCCTCCCAGGTCTTGCAGCCGAACATGTCGTCCCGGCCTACCTTGTCGAACAGCAGGCCCAAGGGCCCCTGTCCCTCCTTGGTGCCCACTATGCTGGCGCTGTTCAGGATATATACCGGCCTCTCCAGCCGGATGCTGGCTCTGCCCAATTTCTGGTTCATAGATTTTCCTCCTAATTAAGTCGCTGCGCGACGGCTCTGAAGGGTAAAGTCACTTCGACGCACTTTTTTGAGAGGAAATTTTTCTCGAAAGTTCACTCGCAAAATTTTCTCTCGTGCGTCTTCGCGACTTTACCAGGCTGTATACAGGGCTGTCGCTGCGCGACGGCTAACTACCATTATTATCTCCGGGGGAGGAAAATCTATTCTCAGTTTACTGTCAGAATACGGCTTTTCTGCCCTACGCCTCATATTTCTCGGCCTGGGCGCGTATCAGTTCTGCGTCTTCAAAATAATTGATGCGCATGGCGCTCTTGACCTCGGACAGAGTTCTTGCCGCCACCTCCCTGGCCTGGTCGGTGCCCTTCTTCAGGATGTCATAGATGGCGGGGATGTCCTTCTCCCACTCCTTCCTGCGGTTCCGGATGGGCTCCAGGGTCTCCTGCATGATGTTGTTCAGGAACTTCTTCACCTTCACGTCCCCCAGGCCGCCTCTCTGGTAGTGGGCCTTCAGTTCGTCCAGGTTCGCGTAGTCGGGCAGGTACCGCTCGAAATGCTCCTGCCTGCAGAAGGCGTCCAGATAGGTGAATACCGTGTTGCCCTCCAGATGGCCAGGGTCGCTGACCTGCAGGTGCAGCGGGTCTGTGAACATGCTCATGATTTTCGTGCGCACTTCATCCGCCGTGTCCGCCAGGTAGATGCAGTTGCCCAGGGACTTGCTCATCTTGGCCTTGCCGTCCGTGCCCGGGAGCCTGCGCCTGGCCTCGTTCTCCTGCAGAAGGGCTTCCGGCTCCACCAGCACAGGGGCGTACACCGTGTTGAACTTGTGCACGATCTCCCTGGTCTGCTCGATCATGGGCAGCTGGTCGTCCCCCACGGGAACCGTGGTTGCCTTGAAGGCGGTGATGTCCGCCGCCTGGCTGATGGGGTAGGTGAAGAAGCCCACAGGGATGCTGGACTCGAAATTGCGCATCTGGATCTCGCTCTTCACGGTAGGGTTGCGCTGGAGCCTGGCCACTGTGACTAAGTCCATGTAGTAGAATGTCAGCTCGCACAGCTCCGAGATTTGGGACTGGATGAGCAAAGTGGACTTCTCCGGGTCAAGGCCGCAGGCGATATAGTCCAGCGCCACCTCGATGATGTTCTGGCGCACCTTCTCCGGGTTCTCGATATTGTCCGTGAGGGCCTGGGCGTCCGCGATCATGATGAAGGTCTTCTTGTACTCGCCGGAATTCTGCAGCTCCACCCGCCTGAGCAGGGATCCGATATAGTGGCCTATGTGCAGCCTGCCCGTGGGGCGGTCTCCTGTGAGGATGATTTTGTCGCATGCTTTGTTTTCCATGATAATTGTCTCCTTTATACGGGATGTCTGCGGCCCGGGGAATGGCCACGGTGGCCGATGTGACCGTTTCCGGACATCGTGACCTCTCCTGGCCGCTATGACCGTTCCTGGACATTGCACCCCTTCCTGGCAATGACAGAGGACTTGGCACCATCCCTGGCTAACACCCATTATAGCACTTTGATAATAGAATCGCTCTTGACTATTATATCATGGATTTGCGGATAGGCAATCTTATTTTTGAACTTCTTTTCGCCTTTCTTTCCATCTTTTTGGGCCTTCTTTCGGTCTTCTTACAGCCTTCCGGGGCCGTTCATGCCAGAAAGAGTTTTGCCAGAAAAAAGCTCACTATGAAACCGATTGCCGCGCTTCCAAGCGCGTACAGCACCGTTTGGTAGTGACGTTTTCCAAGCTCCTGCTGGGTCTCCATCTCGTCCAGCCGCCGTCCTTCCGTAAACGCGACGATTTCTTTGTAGGTATGGATGTCATTGTCCTTTTTGACTTTCTCCACCTTCACCGCAAAATACATTGTGACCCCAGCCAGCGCTGCCCATGGAATGAGCGCGTACCAGCCCATCCACGCGACAAGGGGCACCGCCGAGAGCACTGTCAATGCCAGGAGCGCCGCATAGATGTTTCCATAGCGGTTCAGCCTCCTGATTTCCGTTTCCTTGATTTCTTTTCTCATGCGTTCAACATCTCCTTTTATCAATTGGTCAAGGGATATGTCGAACAGTGTGCTTAACAGCAACAGGCTGTGGATATCCGGGTAATTCTTATTCGTTTCCCAGTTAGAGACAGTCTGCCTGCTGACGTACACCTTTTCGGCCAGCTGCTCCTGTGAGATTCCCATATTGCTGCGATACTTCCTGATCTGCGCTCCGACTTCCAATTTTCCTCTCTCCTTTCCTTTTATTTCCCTGATGCCTGCCGGTCTGCGGGCTGCGTCCGGAACATGCCCTTACATGCGCTCCCTGACCTGCGCCGCCTTGCAACGGCGACTTGTATCCCTGACCTGCCCCGCCTTGCAACGGCGACTTGTATCCCTGACCTGCCCCGAGTGTACCATCAGACAGGTGCAAGTTCCACCAAAAGCCTTTGACATTGGCCTGAGAACAGGCGTCAAAGGGGTTTGACATAGGAAACATCAATGGCAGATTCGGGGCATTTTATGGCCAGATGACAAATCTGTCAGTTCTGCCCTGCAGCAGATTAAGGACAGGAAGAAGATGCTCCGGGTATACTGTTCTCCTTCATCCTCAAAAGTCATATCCGTTATGACAATATCCGAATCGCTGTCGGATTCCGTATCGAGACTCATATATTCAATCTGCATCCCATGGAGACTGGACAGCTTCCCGTTCGCATATTCCTCATCAAAAGCCCCCCCTTATAGCGGGCCTCAAAACCATCGTCTTCCCGTGTGATGTCACTTTCATCCCAGTCCACCGTCACGGTCTTGCCAGTGACCAACTCGACTTCGATATAATCTATCTCGAGATCTTCTATATCGGTATCGACGCAGACAGTCACCTCACGATACCCTTACAGAACCGTGCGTGCGGCTCTTCCTCACTAAGGATGGTTTTCTCGAAAGATTCCCATTTCTTCACAGGGCTTTCCCAATCCTCTGCATCTTCATCCTCTTCTTCCTGTATCGCTTCCTCGTATTCCTCTGCAAATTCCTTCCAAATATCATATGGCGGAAGCTGAAAAAAACACTCCCCTGTATACGAATCTATATCACAGGACTCTCTCTTCGCATAGTCTATGTAAAGCCGGATGAATCTGCCAGTCACATGAGCTCCGCCGTCCGGATCCCACTCGTCCCCGCCGTCTGTGGTACAGAAAGGTTCCGGCGGCGCTGCCGTGCTCATTTCAATCGTGTAAATGCCGCCAAAGTCACAGTCGCCGATACGCATATACTTGATTCTCTCCATATCGCTTTCGTAGATGTCGTCTTTTTGCAGAAGCTTCTTTACTGCGTCCCCAATCCATTTCTGTGTAAATTCAATCCTTTTTTCTTCGTTGCCAAAAAACCGGATAAACGGCATGACTTGCTGTGCTATGTGACTGGCAGGTTCAGCAACACCGCTTTCTTGAATCAGTTCCTCTATTTTAGAAACAGGGAGAACAGTGTCAATCCAGAGAGTGTCTGCGTATGTTGATTTTTCCCCTTTCCTGTTCATGATTTCATAGCCATACGTACATACATAAATTGTACTATCGGAATCCATATGTCTGATTTGTTCTGCAAAACTCCGCAACGCCGGAATGTAACAGTTTCTAATACACCCATATTTGTCCCTCACATTAACCGTTCCATAACAGAATCCGACGCTCACAGAATCCGGCGCTCCCTGATAAAACTCTATGCCCTGCCCCCTACGGCTTATTATACCACTGCCGGACAGTTCTGTAAAAGTGTCCTGTCCAAATTAGCACGCAAAACGGCAATATCGGCATTTCAGACCGATATCGGCCTGATTTTCCTATCTGCTCCTTTTTGCCCTCCGGCGGGAAGGAGCTGGAGCGCCAAGAATATGATTTCGTCCGCGGAAATGACAGGTTCCTGGAGGTGGAAAAACAGCCGATAAAAAATAAAAGCTTTGCTGGAGACCATAAATAAAATATAAATCCGGCTTGTCGCGTCCAAGTAGCCCTCCAGAGACTTGCTATTATAACCGAAACAGAAAGAAAAGAGAATAGGGAGAAAAGATGGAAAAGAGAACGGGAGAAAATTGGCAGGATAGCCGCAGAGCAGTTTGTCAAGGGGTCGTGGAATACTGGTTACCCTATGGGTTCTTTTTGCAACTATTGGTTGTAATTCTTGACAGTACCCTTTTACCGTCCATCTCGAATCTGCCGCCACCTACGGCCAAAATATGGATTTCCCGCCAGGAATCAGATATAATCATCACAGAAAGCTTAGGAGGTGAGGACTTGAATGTTACAGTGAAAATCGACCCGGAGGTGAAAGATACGCAGGTTCTGATCACAGCGGAAAAAAGGAGCCGGTTCCTTTGCCGTCTTGTGGACGTCATAGAGGATTTTGATAAAAAACCTACTGCTTCGCTCACCGGCTATATCGGCGACAAGGCGTACCTGATTGATGTGGCGGACATACTGCGGATATATGCCGCGAACCAAAAGGTGTATGTCCAGACGGCCAAAGCAGAATATCTGCTCCGCCACAGGCTGTACGAACTGGAGGAACTGCTTGACAGGCAGCGCTTTCTGCGGATATCCAACTCCGAAATCATCCATGTCAGGAAGATTCAGGATATCGACCTGAGCGTTACCGGGAGAATCTGTATCCGTTTCAGGGAGGATGTGTACACTTATGTGTCAAGAAGATATATTCCAAAAATCAAAAAATCATTGGGGATATGAGGTGATGTGAATGAAGAAAACAATCTTAAAATGCGGCGTAAACGGGATGCTTTGGGGAAGCTTTGCCTTTCTGCTCTTTTCCATCCTGCTATCCTTGCGCCTGAACACGGGCGAATTCTGTTTTGTGCTGCCTGCGCTGGCGGCTGATTACGGAAATGGAATGACTGCCGGGATTCTGCAGATTCTGGCCTTTCTCTGGCTGGGAGGGATGTGCGGGGCTGCGTATGCTATCGGGAACAGTACGAATCTGGCCTTGTGGAGACAGGCTGCGGGGTATCTGTGCGCTCTGACCGCCGGGCTTGGGCCGGTCTCATTTTTGGGGCGCTGGTATGAACATCTGTTCGCCGGAATATTCAGCTATCTGATTTTCCTTGGATCCATATCGGCGCTGCTGTATCTCATCGGCTGGATAAACTTACGGAATGATATTGTAAAAATAAGGAACGCCATCCAGGCGGACAAGGAGGGACTGCAATGAACAGACTATCATCTGACAGCAAAAAAATCGTTATCTGGCTGTGGGCAAATTATGGCATCTTTGCCGCCGCCTTTTTCATCCTGGGAACTCTGGGCAGCGGGAACCGCACCATACTTTGGGTCAACTTCATCCTCGATGTGGCTATCTGCGCCGTATCGTTGGTGCTCAACATCCTCCTGTTTCTGCCCAGGCACAAGGTCTCTTTCCTGGGCAAGATTACGCTCATGATGATTACTTTGTGCCTGGCAGCGTTCACATGGTTCGCTTTTTTGATGCCGGAGAACGGATTGCCGCCGGTACTGTTCTGCTGATAACCCTTCCCCGTCACAGCCAGACCGCCCAGTCCCCATAGTCGAAAGTGCCGCTCCCATGGTGCAGCTTCCCGGCTTCTTTCAGCTCCCGGAACCTGTCCCGCATCCGAAAGATGATTTCCGGCCGGATATCCAGAGAATGATGCGCCGGGAACACCTTCCGGGCAGGCAGAGCGGTTATCCTTTCCAGGGAGGCAAGGTACGCCTCCGGGTCTGTGGACGGGTAATAGGCGAACAGCGTGTCCTTGTAAACCAGATCCCCGGTAAAGAGATACCCCCGCTCCTTTTCCCAGAAACACATGTGCCCCGGCGAATGCCCCGGCGTGTGGCAGACTTCTATCCTCCGGCCGCCTATGTCGATTACATCCCCGTCCCGCAGAACCCGCGTTGGCTTTCCCTGAAACAGCTCATAGCCGCTGACATCATAGCCTTCCGGCAAATCACACCGGTCAATGACCATGCCCCGAATCGTCTCCATGGAGAGCGGGAAGCCGCCGGACAGCCAGTCCAGCTCCTCCTCATGGGCGCAGAACTCCGGAAAATATTTATGCCCGCCGATGTGGTCCCAGTGGATATGGGTGGCCACAGCCGTGACCGGCCTGTCCGTCAGCTTTTCCACTTCCTCATGGATGTCGCAGATTCCCAGCCCTGTATCAATCAGCAGGCTGCCCTCGGATCCGTTCAGGAGATAGCAATGGGTCTCCTCCCAGTGGCGGTATTCGCTGATGCAATAGGTATCTTCGTCAATCGTATCAATCGTAAACCATTTCTTCATCTTTCTCCTCTTTTCTCCTACCGTTTCTTAATGGGAAAGAACATATAGCCCTGTCCATTCTCCGCCGGACAGTTGAAATCATGGACGGCCCCTGCCAGTTCCAGGCCCTGTTCGGCCATATAGTCCAGCACTTTCCGGAAAACATCGTCTTCCGAGGCTTTCACATACAGGTATTCGTAAGCCGGAATCGTCCACTTCACCCAGCCCGCCGGGGCTTCCGCGCCGTCCGCGGCCTCTACGCCCACCAGATACAGGCCTTCCGTAAACCCATTCTCCCATGGCCGGAAAGAATGGGAAAAATCGGACATGGCGCCCCATATCCCCGCCAGATTGCCGTCCCCGTCCTTTTGGGCCAGGTGCTGCACCTCCTGGAAATGGCCGTTGGCATCCTCCCAGAGTCTCTGGATAAAGCCTTCCCCATCATTTGTAGAGCCTTCCTTTCCTATCACGGAAAAGGATTCCTTCACACATCTTTTGATTTCCATCTAATCATCTCCTCTTCTTTCTTTTGCGCATCAAAAAAGCTTTTCTATTCCAAATAAAATATCGGCCCTTTGGCCGGAAAAGGAAGGCTCCTTCCCCGGGGCACCAGAAACGCGTGATCCCGTCCAAAAAAGTTCAGCCTGTCGCACTCGCAGTCGGTGATGATCAGCAGCGGGGCCTCCTTCGGGAAATCCCCGGCCTGCTCCAGCAGCTCCACCCCCGGCTGGAGCACCGTGCCGCCCTGCCGGCGATGTCCGCCGCCTCCATGTACCCCTGGTCGTAGGGGGACGCGTCGCAGAACACCACCCGCACCCGGTTCACGTCCCGGGCGGCGCTGTAGCTGGCGATGGCCCCCAGAGCCGCGGCCAGCAGGGCACGGTCCATGGAGCCGGAAGTGTCCAGCAGCACGCCGAAAGTCCGCCCCTCTCTGGCCGCCTCCTCATACCGGTAAGAGGGCCGGGGGATGTCCGGCGTGGCAGACTGTCTCCTGCTGAGCCTGGCATAGGTGCGCCGCTTTTCCATAGGCTCGAACCGCTCGTCGAACCACCTGGCCAGTTCCACATCCCAGGGGATGGGCGGCTGGGACAGGGCACGGATCTCCTCCACCAGCCCGGCGGGAAGGTAGCCCCGCTCATGGGTCTGATGGAAGTCCAGCCCCCGCTGGATGGCCGAGCGGCACCATTCATCCAGATCCACGAAATCTTTCGTCTCCTCCCAGCCGGGCGGGCCGAAGACAATGTCGTGGCAGGCCATGCGCCTGTATTTGCGCAGGTTGACGGCCAGAATGTCATAGACGCTCTCCGCCGACAGCCCCGCAAGCTCCGGGTCGTAGAGCAGCCCCTCCGGCATGGAGCCCACCTCCATGTCCCGCAGCCACTGGTTTATCACAAAATCACAGGCCCCATTCCACAGTTCCGGATCCCGCTTGCCCAGCCGCTGCTCATGGCACAGAGCGGCGTGAAGGTATTCATGGGCCAGCACGAACCTCCACTCCTGCTCGGTCAGGTGAGCATTGGGATTGACATAAATCTCCCGCATCTGAATGGAAATCGCGGCAATGGAAATGTCCATCCGCTGTGCTACAAGCGCGTCTTCCACCAGCCGGAAGCCGGAGGCTATGCCCCCCAAAAGAGGATAGCTGGACAGGAACCATTCCTGTGCCCGCTGGACGGGGCTGCTTATCCGGCGCTCCCCCGGCTCTGCCCGGACACCTCCGGCATAGTCCACGGCGGCCCGCAGAGCCTCCCGCAGGCTGTCCGCAAAAATCTGCCGCCAGTCCGTGGGGCCTCTCCACCAGCTCCGGGCCGTCCCCCGCCAGGACATGTCCGCCCGTCCGCCGCTCATGGTGGAGAAATGCAGATAGGCCGGGTCACTGTGCTCTTTCAGCCAGTCATACAGCTTTTCCTCCTCCCTGGCCTTTGACGGCAGGGGAAAATCCAGCTCCCCGGGCACCGTGCCGATGTGGAAGTCCGCCAGATACCTGGCCACCACACAGTCGCAGGCGGCATTCCAGAGAAAATCCTTCTCCCGGGGGCGTGGAGAAGGGCTCCTCGCTCTTGGGGGGTTTTGCCCACAGATGATCCGGGCGGCTGGTGATGTAGTCGTAGATGTAGGGATGGATGCCGTTTGCGGCGGCCCATTCCAGCCAGAGCCTGGGGCTGGCGGTGAGCTCCACATGGAACATCCGGTTCACCAGGGCGGAGGACATGGGCCGGGTGATGGCGTTGTCCTGGGCCCGGTTGCCCGCGCCCACCACGATGGAGCCCTCCGGCAGGCAGTATTCCCCGATCCGCCGCTCATGGATGAGGGAATAGAATGCTTTCTGCACCTCCGAGGTGCAGGCGTTCAGCTCGTCCAGGAAGAGGACGTAGGGCTCCTGTCTGGCGATGGTCCGGGGCGGGCAGAAGACGCTGTATCCGTCTTTGATTTGGGGGACGCCGATGATGTCCTCCGGGGCCAGCTGGCTGCCCAAAAGGGAGACACAGGGCAGCCCCAGGCTGTCCGCGAAGTCCTGGACAATGGCGGACTTGCCGATGCCCGGCGCGCCCCAGATGAACACCGGGCGGATCAGCCCTACATTCAGGAGGACATCCAGCAGCTGTTTATGGTTTACGGTAACGGTGAGATTCATGGAATTTCTTTGCTCCCTTGTGCGCTGTTCATTTTGTCTCATTATACAGAAAGAAGATTCCATTTACAATAGTCCCAATCGATTTATTGCCGCTAATGAAATGCGCGTATAAAGATACATTCATAGAGCCTGGAAAATGGGAATCTGGATAAATAAGTCTGTAAAATGTTTATTTTTAATCTGCTTTATGATAATTTTTGCCCAGAAACGTCAGCGCAAATATCTCATGGGCGAACAGGGGCGCCGCGGCCAGTACGCACAGGCGCATCCACTCTCTGCCGGACAGCGTGGATGTCCCGAAAGCCTGGATCAGGAACGGAATCTCCGTCACCGCGAACTGCAGCAGGAAGCCCGCCGCGCAGGCCAGAATCATCAGTTTATTCTCCAGATGGTTCATCCGGAATACCGAGCGCTGGGTATCCCGCATGCCCACCGCGTGGAAGAGCTGGGACATGCCGAGCACCGTGAAAGCATAGGTCTGGGCCTTGGAAAGTACGGAGCCGTTCTGCAGAATCTGCGTCAGGTTCTCCAAAGTCACCGCCAGGCCGTTCGTCCGAAGCAGCGCCCAGGGAAGCATCAGGAACGCCGTCAGGCTGACGCCGGCAATCAATACGCCGTAAAAGCAGGTGCACAGAAGTCCCCCTCTGGCGAACAGGCTCTCATTCGCCTTTCTGGGCTGCTGCCGCATCAGGCTCTTCCCATCGTTTTTGTCCACCCCCAGCGCCAGTGCCGGCAGGGAGTCGGTAATCAGGTTGATCCAGAGGATATGGCTGGACTTCAGGGGGGACGCCATGCCGCATATCACCGCAAAGAACATGGTGATGATTTCTCCCAGGTTGGAGGAAAGCAGGAAAATCACCGACTTCCGGATGTTCTCATAGACGCCTCTCCCCTCTTCGATGGCCCGTCTGATGGTGGCGAAATTGTCGTCGGTCAGTATCATGTCCGATGCCTGTCTGGCCACGTCCGTTCCGTTCTTTCCCATGGCAATGCCGATGTCCGCTTTCTTTAAGGAAGGGGCATCGTTCACCCCGTCCCCGGTCATGGCCACGATTCCCCCTCTCTGACGCAAAGCCTCCACAATGCGCACCTTCTGGGCCGGGGACACCCTTGCGAAGACATATATGTCTTCAATCTTTTCAATAAGTTCCTCCTCCGACAAAAGCCCCAGTTCCTCCCCGGTCATGCATTGTTCGGGACGCCTCACGATGCCAAGCTGTCTGCCGATGGCGAAAGCCGTGTCCACATGGTCTCCCGTAATCATGACGGTCTTCACGCCCGCTTCCTTGAAATCGGCCACTGCCCTGGCGGCTTCCGGCCTGGCGGGGTCTTTCATGCCCACCAGCCCTAAGAAAATAAGATTCTCCTCCGTGGCTTTCGGGCTCTCCGTCTGCATGGCCACCGCAAGGGTGCGCAAGGCCTCTCCTGACATCTCCTCCACCGCCCCGAGAATCTGTCTGCGATGGCGTTCGGTCAGCCGGACGAAGCCGTTTTCCGTAAATATCCGGGTGCACCATTTCAGCACCTCGTCCGGCGCTCCTTTTGTATAGGAAACTGTATGCGCCGTCCCGCCATAGCCCCGCAGGCTTCCAATGTCAGCAATCTCCGCAGCCCTCAATTCCCCTCTTCCGCTCTTAACGTAATGGTTTCCCGATATGTCATCTTTTCTATGCAGTGTAGTCATCATCTTTCTGTCGGAATCGAAAGAAAGCTCATCCACCCTGGGCATGAGGCTCTCCAGCCGGGCTTTCTCTATTCCGAAGTTTTCCGCAAAGTCCAGCAGCGCCAGTTCCGTGGGGTCGCCTGTCCGATTATTTTTTTCCGCAATAGCGTCATTGCACAGCACCATTCCGTAATAGAAATCCGGGCAGAGGGACGGCTTGCAGTCCGCCGCTTTCTGTATCCTGCCGTCCAGCCAGCATTTTTCCACAGTCATGCGGTTCTGGGTCAGCGTCCCCGTCTTGTCGGAGCAGACCACGCTGACGGCTCCCAGGGTCTCCACGGAGGGGAGGCGGCGCACGATGGTGTTCACTTTCACCATGCGGGTGACGCTCAGAGCCAGGCAGATGGTCACCACTGCGGGAAGCCCCTCGGGCACCGCCGCCACCGCCAGGGAGATGGCCGTGATCAGCATCTCCGCCACATTCCTGTGCTGGAACACAGCGATTCCAAACAGCGCGGCGCACAACAGCAAAGACAATAGGCTCAGCACTTTCCCCAGCTCCCCCAGCCGCTTCTGGAGCGGGGTCATCTCATCCCTGCTCTCCGTAATCATGGTGGCAATCTGCCCCAGTTCCGTGTCCATGCCGGTGGCCGTCACCAGCCCCTGTCCTCTGCCGTAGGTGACGATGGTGGACATATAGGCCATGTTGCGCCTGTCCCCCAGGGGCAGCTGTGTTCCATGGAATGCATCTTTTCCATGGAATGCACCTTTTCCATGGAATGCACCTTTTCCATGAGAGGCATTTCTTCCCTGAATCCCCAAGAATCCCGCATCCTTCTCTATAGGAAGAGACTCTCCCGTCAGGGCGGATTCCTCTATCTTCAGATTCAGGGATTCCGTCAGCCGCAGATCGGCGGGCACCTGACATCCCGCTTCCAGCCAGACCAGGTCTCCCCTTACCAGCTCCGCCGCCGGAATCTCCATGCGTCTGCCCTCCCGGATGACGAAAGCCCTGGGGCTGGTGAGCTTCTTCAGGGATTCCAGCGCTTTCCTGGCCTTGCCCTCCTGGAGCATGCCCACCGCCGCGTTCATCACCACCACCACACCGATGATGACGGCATCGCTGACCTCCCCAAGCAGCACGGAGACCACCGCCGCCACAATCAGCACATAAATCAGCGGGTCGTTCAGCTGCTCCAGAAAAGACTCTATTGTCGTCTTCTTCCGGGGAGCGCGCATCTCGTTTGGCCCCTCCCTTTGCAGCCTTTCCTGCGCTTCCCGCAGTTCCAGGCCCCTGTGTATGTCGCTCTTTAATTCCTCTGCCGTCTCCCCAATGCCCCAATTTTCAAACACGTCTGTCCCTCCCGAAGCTTGTTTCTTTTGAAAGTCTATGCTTGCGGAAAGGAAAGTATGTCCTCGACGGGACATCCCGGAAACATTCCTCGAAGCAACCGGAAGCAGCTGCTCCGTCTCCCTCCTACAGCCCTTTCAGCAGATCCTGCAGCAGCATGATATGGTATTCCTCATCCTCGATGATTCTGGCGGGCGGATAGGGCAGAGGCGTCATGACCGGCCTTACCCCGGACATGCTGCAGGCATTGACAGTCGTAAAACTTGTGCTCTTTTCCATTTAGAAGAAACCCTTTCAGATATTACAGAACGATTTACCATTAATATATTACGTTTTTCCGTCTCTGTGCCCTCTTTCGGACTTTTTCCATACTTTTTGCATCATTTTTCCGAAACAGCAAAATGATGCAAAAATGTTTAAAATTTGATGCACCTTATGTGCATCGCGGGCTTATTCTGATTGCAGAAACGGAGGTACACTACAATGAAAAAAATGAAGAAGCACCTGATTTTACTGCTCTCCGCGCTGCTTTTGACCGCCGCGCGCCCTTCCACCGCCTTTGCCCTGGAAGAGGATGAGGCAGAGGAGGACAAGCTCCTCGCCCCCTATTTCGTCATCCAGAGCGAGGGCGCGGATATTTCCACCGACTATTTCCCCTTAAAGTCCACCGAGGTGACCACCAATATCAACGGCGCCATCGCCGAGACTTATGTGGTGCAGACCTATGAAAACCAGGGCGACAAGCCCATAAACGCCCAGTATGTGTTCCCCACCTCCACCACCGCCACTGTCCACGGCATGACCATGGAAATCGGAAGCCACAGGGTCACTGCCACCATCAAAGAAAAAGAAGAGGCAAAGGAGGAATATGAAGAGGCGAAAGAAGAGGGGAAGAGCGCTTCCCTGCTGGAGCAGAAAAGGCCCAATGTGTTCACCATGGACGTGGCCAACATCATGCCCGGAGACACTGCCCGCATCGAACTGCACTATACGGAACTGATCACCTGCAGGGACGGCGAATACGAATTCGTCTTCCCAACCGTGGTAGGCCCGCGCTACATTGCCCCTCAGGACAGCAGCGGTCCCGTGCCGGATGACGCCGTGCCCTCTAAGGAGATTCCCGAAGAGGACAGCCAGGAGGCCGCTGACGCCTCCGACGGAGACGAAGAGGCTGCCGACGGCTGGGCAGCCAGCCCGTATCTTCCCGAAGGCGTGATGCCGGACAGCGAGTACCATATCAATATCAGCCTTTCCACCGGTGTCCCCATCGCTGATGTGACCTGTAAGTCCCATGAAATCAATGTGGCAAAAGAGACGGATTCCCTGGCCAGAATCACCCTTGCCGACACAAAAGACTTTGCGGGCAACCGGGATTTCATCCTGAAATACAGACTGACCAGCGAGTCGGTGCAGAGCGGCCTGGTGCTGACGGAAAACAATTCCGAAAAATACTTCTTCCTGACGGTACAGCCGCCGGAGCGTTTCACCCCGGATGACATCCCGCCCCGGGAGTACATATTCGTCCTGGACGTGTCTGGCTCCATGTACGGATATCCTCTGGATACCTCCAAGGATTTGATCAGGAATTTGGTCTCAGGCTTAAAAGAGACCGACACCTTCAACCTGGTCCTGTTTTCGGATGATACCTACCTGCTGGCTCCCCAGTCCCTGGCTGCCAACTCTAAGAATATCCAGAAAGCTATCGATTTGATCGACGAGCAGGAGGGAGGCGGCGGAACCTCCATGCTGCCAGCGCTGACGAAAGCCCTCTCCGTGCCCATGAATGAGGATATCGCCCGGAGCGTGGTCATCATCACTGACGGCTATATCTCCAATGAAGACGACATCTATGACCTGATCAACCAAAATATGGACACGGCCAGCTTTTTCTCTTTCGGCATCGGCTGTTCCGTCAACGACTACCTGATCAAGGGAATCGCACAGTGCGGCATGGGCGAGTCTTTCCTGGTCACTGATTCCGAGGACGCGGAAAGCTCTGCCGAGCGCTTCGCCGCTTACATCGAGTCTCCCCTGCTGACCGGTATTACGGTGGATTATGAAGGATTTGACGTATATGACGTAGCCACCGCCACGCCCTCCATCCTCTACGCCCAGAAGCCCCTTATCCTGTTCGGCAAGTGGCGCGGAGAGCCCGCCGGCACCATCACAGTCTCCGGGAAGGCCGGGAACGAGGAGTATAAGCAGGAAATCTCCGTGGCCGATGCAACTGTAGACGCGGAGAACGAATCCATCCGCTATCTCTGGGCCCGCACCAAGCTGGACCAGCTGGCCGGCTACGGCAGCGTCAGGAACGACGATTCCGTAAAAGAGGAAATCACGCAGCTGGGACTGGACTACAACATGACCACCCCTTACACTTCCTTTGTGGCAGTGGTGGATGAAATCAGGAACGAAGAGGGCGAGAGCGAGGACGTGAAACAGGCCAGTCCCCTGCCTCTGCAGGTGTCCAACCTGGCTATCGGCGGAGGATATACCGCATACTCGGAACCCGGCGGAATCATACTGGGATTCATTCTGACAATCGTGTCATTCTATGGCATCCTGTGTCAGCGCAGGAAGAAAAAGAGACATTGATGTCAGTAACGGAATGCGCAGACCGCAGCCTGTACCCGGCTGCGGTCTGCAGCATAGAAACAGCCCCCACGGCAGGTACAGGACATGATTCAAAAACACAACCGCGCCGAACTGAATATACTGTGGTGCGGATGAAAACATATTCAGGAGCATGAAAGATGAACACACAGAAAATCAACCGATTTCTCAGGCAGAACCTGTTTTTTTATATCATCGGATTCTTTATTCTTTTCGGAATGAAATATCTCTACAGCAAGGCCGACTGCGAGGGACTCAGATGGATTCTCGGCCCCACCGCCGGATGGGTGGAGGTATTGAGCGGCATTCCTTTCGTGTATGAACGGGGGATGGGCTATGCGAACCATGGCCTGCGCTTCCTCATCGCGCCCTCCTGTTCCGGCGTCCAGTTCCTGATTATCACTGCCGCCATGCTCATTTTCTCTTTTGTGCATGAGGCGGCTGATTTCCGTCCGGCGGGTTGCAGGCGTGATAAGGAAGAGGAATCCTCCAGTCCCAGTTGCCCCGGGCATATTTATGACAATGACGTCAGCGTCATGTCAAAATCCTCCCCGCTCAGAATCGGAAAGGGCATCTGCTGGATTGCCGCCAGTCTCCTGCTCTCCTATGTGCTCACGGTCTTCGTGAACGGATTACGCATCATCGCGGCGATCTATCTGCCTTCGTTTTTTGAACGCATTCACGCTTTCGGCCGTTTTCTGACTCCTGACAGGCTTCATACCATGATCGGAGTTGTGGTATACTTTGCCGCTCTGCTGACTATCCATCAGTTGACGAGACTTCTCTTCCATAAAAATTCCGGCGCAGATAGAAAACAGACATCCGCGCTGGTTCTCCGCAAATGCCTGTCTCCTTTGTTCTGGTATTTCTTTCTTGTGCTGGGAATCCCGTTCCTCAACAGGGCCTACGACAGAAGCGGAAAGCAGTTCACGGAATTTGCCCTGTTGGTGACCCTGTGCTGTGGCTTCATCCTGCTCCTGTACTGCCTTGGAGCCGTGATTCGCAGACAGTTCCCGGGCAGGGGATAATCCCCCTGCCCTTTTAAAGCTTTGTTATTTTGACATTGATTTCATCTATCCAAGTATTTTGATGAATCACTCTTTTTGCAAATCCAGCGCGTGGCGCAAGCTGTTCGGCACCCCTCTGGGACCGCGCACGGCATAGATTCCGTATTCCTCTTTCAGCCTGCCAAAAGGGAACTGCTCCGGCTTGTACCTGTGCAGAAGCTTTATCTTCATCAGCGTGGTGATAGTCAGGTTCTCGTCCTGATAATGGTAAGGGATATCCGCCTCCACGACCTTGCATTTGTAGAGGATGGCCGACACAGGCGCCGCCACATACATGAAAATGGTATCGCCTGCCTTGATACTGCCGCTCTGCTTCCACTCGATAATCTCCGCCCGGTCAAAGGCATGTTCTATATCGTAGAACTTCGGATTCGCCGGAACAATCCATTCTTTGGGCGGGCGGAGCTTCGCTTTCTTTGAGGCAGTGGCCGCAAAGCTTAAGTCAATCAAGCCGCATACCTGCTCTTCCTCCACTGTGCCGTCCAGCAGCACTGTAATCCAGTGTTCCTTGTTCATATGGTAGGCCGGAAGAATGCCTGCATCCCGCATCAGCACGTCCTTGAACATCTTGTCCTCAATCTTCAGATTGACCACATCCACGTGTCCGTCCCCGGAAAGCCCCAGCTTCTTTCTGTCCACATTCATCACCAGAGCGAACCACTTCCTGTTGTCGCTGTGGCGCAGGACAGCTCCGTCATCCTCTCCCCAGGGATATTCCGGGGCCGCCTTGTATTTCTTCTTGATGTACGCAAAAATATTTTCCCGCATTTCCTGTCTCCTCTGTGCCGGCAGGCCGCTCTGCCAGCCGCGGCCCCGCCGCCCGGCAGTTCCTATGGCTCATTGTCTCTGCGCCAGCAGCCATGCCATGATATGGACTGCCTGCTGGAACTTGCCCTGGCTTATCATTTGTTCAATCTCTGCGGCGGAATATCTCCTGACATTGAGGAATTCCGTCTCATCCAAATGCTGATCCTGCGTTTTGCGGCAGTTTTTCGCTGCGAAGACATAGGCATAGTTGTCCGATATCGTGGCATTTGACGGCACTGATATCAATGCTTTCCAGTCGTCAGACAGATATCCCGTCTCTTCCAGCAGCTCCCTCCTGGCCGCCTCCAGCGCGTCCTCTGCCACCCACCGGCTGTCCCTTGGGCCGTATTCCCTGCCGTCTTCCCGCTCGATACCGCCTGCCGGGAATTCCGTGGTCACTTCTTTGATTCCCTGTCTGAACTGCCTGACGCAAATGTACTTTCCCTCTTCGTCCGATGCGACGATGACCACATAATCCCTGCGGCTTTCGCTGTAAAATGGCTCGAACACTTTTCCGTCCGGAAACCGATAGGCAGATTTCCTGAAATCGATCCACCGGTCCTGCACGATATGTTCCGTGCTGATTTCTTCCCATGCCAGATTTTCCTCATCGGCGGCTGCCTCTGCAGCATCACCGGCATATTTTGCCGCAGTGTCATCTCTTTCCTGTCTATTCCTGACATTCCTGTCATTTTCTTTCAAATCCATGGCTTCTCCTTTCCCTGTGCTTTCTTCCGTTCCTATTTACTGTCTTCCGTTTATTTTATACTGCCTAACGATTTCACTTGCCGTGAAACCAGACAGCATAACGCTGACTGGTTCAATCACATGATTCATCAGGCAGTATTCAGCGTTATGCAGTATACCAGTTTGCGGTTCCCTGTTCAGTGGGGAAAAACTGCCTCTTCCAGCTTTCCTGCAATCTCCCGCATCGCTTTCCCGTTCACCTTGCAGACCTTTCTGTCATAGGTATACAGGCCGTTGGTCTCATCCTCCACATCGGAAAGCTGGGTGTAGATACAGCCGCAGACGCCTTTCGGAATCACCGGGAGGACTCTTTCTCTATACAGTTTTCCAATCTGCTCCGTCAGTTCTTCCCTATCGGCACAGTCCCCATAGCCGAACCCGGCATATTTTGCATAGAAATGCTCCGGTACCCGCCAGGAATAGCCGCCGCATTCCGATATCAGTACAGGTTTGTCAGGCACTTTCGGAACCACCAGGCGCTTAAAGTAAATGTGCTGGCTGTCGAAATCGCTCCTCTCCCCCGCAAACCATCCGGAAGCGGCATCGTACAGCCTTGTGCCGTCCAGCGACTTCGCCTCCTGATATATGGCATCGCTGTCAAACTGTCCCCAGCCCTCGTTGAAAATGGTATAGGAGATGACGCCGGGATGGTTGCGCAGGTGCAGAATAGTGTCTTTCATATGCTGCCTGAAGAACTCCTTGCGCTTTCTGTTTCCCAGCCTGCCCGCGTTCTTCAGACTCACTCCAACCGTAGGCAGCGCGGTATCCCTGACCCAGGAATATCTTCCATTGTTCACCATGTCCTGCATTACCATCATTCCGTGTACATCGCAGTAGTGATAGAAGCATTCCGGTTCAATCTTGATGTGCTTCCGGAGCAGGTTGATGCCAAGCTCTTTCATGCGCAGGATATCCTGTTCGTATTCTTCCGCTTCAGCCGGAAGGTACAGGCCGTCGCAGAAATACCCCTGGTCCAGGACGCCATGCAGGAATATAGGGTTCCCGTTCAGGCAGACTTTGGGGATTCCGCCTATCTGTTTCACTTCGATGGTTCTGAGGCCAAAGTAGGACGTGACTCTGTCCTCTCCCATGGCTACTGTCATTTCGTATAAATATGGATGCTCCGGCGTCCATAGCAGCGGTTGATATTCACTCCCGTCCCCCAGCCTGATATGGGCAAGGTCGATTTCCAGGGCGTCGCTGTCCTTTCCTGCGCGTACAGTGTAAAGGCTGCCATCATGGAGTTTAATTGTGACAGTGATGTCAGAAATATCGTCTGATTCTCTATCCGCGCAGTCAGGCCTTTCCGCCACATCGCCCAATCCGCCATTCATCCCTCTTACTCCTCCACCGGTGCTGCTCACCACGGCTATCCGCACATTCCGCGTGTCCGCCGTCACGTCCAGACGCTCGATATAGGCCTGCGGCACGCACTCCATCCACACGCTCTGCCAGATACCGCTCACCGGCGTATACCACATGCCGCCCCTGGCCTTGCGCTGTTTCCCGTAAGGATACAGGGCGGACAGCGTATCCTCCGCTTTCACCAGAAGCCGGTTCTCCCCATCCTCCAGATACTCCGTCACATCGAACCAGAAAGGCAGATAGCCTCCCTCATGCCTGCCTGCAAAATGCCCGTTCAAAAAGACTTCCGCCATCTGATCCACAGCCCCGAAATGCAGCAAAACTCGCTTGCCGTGGGCCTTTTGGGCCAAAAACTCCTCCGACAGCGCAAATGTCTTCTCATAGACCAGCTTCGTCCCCACGCGCCCCTGATAGCCGGACAGCTGGGACTGAGGCGGAAAAGGCACCAAAATGCTTTGACCATTCAGGTTCCAGACGCCGTTCAGACAGAGATAGCTTTCCCTGCGCATCTGCGGGCGCGGGTAGGAATCCCAGACATGACCCGGTTTCTGCACGTCTGCTGCCCCGGCATCGCTCCTGCCAGAGCCGCTCTTTGTCCCCGTGCCCTCACTTGCCGTCCCATCCCTCTCCGATATATCTGCCGTGCTCTCTCCTCTTTTCATCTCCCCGAGAAGCCGCTCCCCGCATCTGCTCATCAGCCGATGGTGCCCTCTCCGCATCATCCGGAAGATCAGCCCCAGCGCCGCCAGCGTGACCGCCGCTGCTGCCAGTGCCGCCAGGAAGATATTCCCATTTGGCAGAAACGAGGCGGTTCCGTCCGAATTGATGATCGTGTCCGCGTCCCGCAGCACGAAAGCCCCCATGGCGGGCCCCACGATGCCCGGTATCAGCACCTGTCCGATGATCCGGATGCCCTGGAACTGCCCCGCCCGCTGCTCCGGAATGTTGCTCCGGATCATGGCCCCGAAGACCGCCATACCTGTCAGATACCCCGTCATCATCAAAAGAGAGCCCAGGAAGACCACTCCCGCAGCCCTCCCCGCGTACAGGACCACATACCCCGCCATGAGGAGCACAACCGCCGGAACCACCGAAGTCTTGAATCCCAGCAAATCGTACAGTTTCCCATAAAACGCTGTGATCACAGCCGCCAGCACGATGGCCGGAGCCATGACCGCCACATAGTTAGCCATCCCTAATGTCTTCTCATAATACAGAATCAGATAGGGCATGAAGATATTGATAGAAATCCCGAAGACGGCAAAGGCTCCAATCACGGCGTAGAGCAGAGGATTCGCTTTCATGACCGAAACCCGGAAGCTGTAAGAAAGATTCCCCCAATACCCCTGCTCTCTCTCCGCCCGCAGCTTTGGCTTTTCCTCGATGAGGAATGCGCCCGCGACGCCGATCAGCATCACCCCGGCGCCTACAATCAGGTAGATTGCCGTCCAACTCCCCGCCCTGTCCAGGTCAAAGGCGGAGAATCCTCCGAACACCACCAGGATGGCCACCAGCGGCATCATGGAATTGATTCCCTCTATCTTCCCCCTGTTGCCGCCGTCGCCCCAGTCCGTCATCCAGGCATTGAAACAGGCATCATTGGCCGAGGAGCCCAGAAACGTCATCACGCAGTCCATGACGATCACCAGCGCTATCCCTAAGGACGCCGCCCGCAGAGCGCTTCCCGCCAAAGGCGTCAGCAGATCCACCCGCAGAAACGCAAAAGCCAGAATGGACACGCCCCAGGCAAGATAACCTCCGCAGATAAAGGCTTTCCGCTTACCCACATAGTCCGTAAAAGCTCCCACCAGGATAGTCGTCACCGTAGCTGCCACGGAACTGGCCCCCACCATCAGAGAAATGTCCGCCGCGGTGGCGTGGAACATCTTATAGATGAAGACGTTGAAGTACATATTCTCCACCACCCAGGCCACCTGGCCCGTGAGGCTGAAGATGAACAATGCCGCCCAGAATTTCCTGTTCTTTCCTTTTGATTCCATTCCTTTCCCCCTCACTCCTGCCTTTCCAGCTCCCAGATATGACGGTTCCTGCGGAAGTACAGGCACACCCCGATTCCCGCAAAGGCAATCACGAAGAAAAGGAATGCCGCGCCTGAGCCCTTGCCGCTGCCAAAGAGCCGCGTCAGTACGCTGCCCGCATCCTGAACCGCCATCAGAGGCTCGAATACCTGATCCACCAGGAATCCTCCCAGGAAATACCCGATGGGTATCGTAAAGAACTGCAGGGAATTCCGCACGGAGTACACTCTTCCCTGCATCTGCTCCGGTACGCGCAGCCGCATAAGGGCATCCAGATTGGCGCTCATCAGCGGTATGGAAATCCATCCCAGAAATCCGCCGATGCACCAGACAAACGGTGTCCTGCCCAGGGCCAGGAAGAAATTCTCGAAGCTCATGGAAAACAGCAGGCAGTTGCAGATGACCCGCACCCGGCTCTTTGGCACTTTCACGAAAGAGGCAATGACGCTCCCCGCCAGAGTGGAGACACCGATGACCGCGTTCACCAGCCCCATAACCTTCTCGCTCCCGCCCTCCCTGGAGAGCATCATGGCCGGGAAAGCCGCATCATAGATGGAAGCGACCAGGTTGATGGCAGCCAGGAACAGAATCAGCCCCATTATCCCTTTCTGCTCCTGCAGATAGGCCAGCCCCTTCTTCACCGAAGTCCACAGCTTCTCTTTCTCCTCTTCCTCCACTGTCTCTTTCGGGATGCGGATGCAAAAGGCCAGAGTCAGGAAAGCGATGCCGAAAGTGCCTAAGTCAAAGGCCACCACTGCCCCCATCCCCGCAATGCCCAGCACGGCCGTGGCGATGACGGGCGTCATGATGGAATTCAGGGCGCTGGAGAGATACCTGAGGCCCCCCACCCGCTGGTAGTATTTCCTGGGCAGGACTTTCGTCACCGCCACCTCCGAGGCCGGCTGCTGAACCGTGTTCATCAGCCCGTTGATGCCGTTGATCAGATACAGATGCCATATCTGCAGCCTGCCGCCGCGCAGCAGAATCAGCATGACTACCGTGGTGGCCGCCGCCAGGGTGTCGCAGACCAGCATGGTGGCTTTCTTGTTCCACTTATCGCTCAGGGCGCCCGCGAAAATGCTCAGAAGCACATAAGGCGTGTAGGAGCTCACCATCAAAAGCGCCGTCATCAGGGCGGAGCCTTTCTGGGTGTAAGACCAGATGACCAGCGCATAGCTGGTCATGGCGCTTCCGAGCCCGGAAAAAGACTGGGTGAGCCACAGCAGCAGAAATGTGCGCATTTCCTGAATCGTGTTCCTCAAATTCCTGATATTTTTGATATGTTCAATGTTTTTCATAGACTTTGCTCCTTATCTGATTTCATGATTGTTTTTTAGTCAATAACAATACGGTAAATCAAGCAAAGTCCCAGAGCAGTCATTCTACTCCATGCAATCCTGCCCTACAAGACTTTGCATGGAGCTGATGCAATCATTAGCAGCATAATTCTTTCCTCCTCATATTTCATCTGTTGTGAAAGCCTGAAGCCATCATAATGCCCTTTATTATATGCAATTTTGAAGCATATGGCAAGCTATATCTTTCAATTTTAATCCCGTTTTTCCGTCCTTGAACACCACGATTCTGTCGCCCGGGACGGCGTCCGGGACATTCTGGTTGATGAGTTCCAAGGCTTTCGATTCCTGCTATCCTCTGTTTACAGGGTTTTCGTCTTGTGTTACAATATTGTAAAAGAATCCGGTTCCAGATTCCGTACAAAAGAACAATAAGGTGAATGAGGGCGTTTTTTAAAAGGCAGAATGACCCGGAGCACGCCATATGGGACAAGGACTTTTAGGACTCGCTGTACCTGAAGTACGGCCTGTGACAGTATATGCAAGGTACCAGGAGGAAAACATGGACAGAAAAGCAATGGCCAGGGAGACCCTTCGTGTGCGGTCAGGGTGGGATAGAGGGCGCTGGACACCGCCAGTCGTGTTCTTCCGAGATGAGAGCTTCCGGTTGACAGAGACCCCTGTGAAAGCTTCCGTGCTGACCTTGCCGGCAGTCAATATGGGGCAAGTGCTTTTGAAGGGAGAGAATGTACAGGAAGCCAAAAAGGCCATGCGCCGGAGAATGAGGCTGGCTCTGGGAATCTTTGCAGAGCAGAAAGCAAAGCATCTGGTGCTTGGAGCCTATGGATGCGGCGTATTCCGAAACGACCCCGGGGAGGTGGCGGTTTGGTGGAGAGAGCTTCTGGAAGAAGGAATGGGCCGGTATTTCGATTCTGTGTTTCATGCTGTGTTAGACCATTCTAAAGAAAAAAACTGTATCAAGGCATTTCAGGAGCTGTCCGCACATCCCATAGCAGGCTCTCAGGGAATCATGCGAAGCGTCCAGGGGTAAATGCAACGGGCGGGAACCAGGTCATTGTTTTCCGGGCAGAATACGGATATGCTGTACCCGGAAAAGGAATACTGGTCATAGGGCGGCAGCTGCCAGCCGCCGTCCTGATCCAGCAGACGGATTCCCTCGCTGCTGTACCATATGCGGCTTCCGTAGTAAAGGATTCCGAAGCACTCCTCTCCATTCCACTCTTCCACCGTTTCCCGCAGCGGCATCACGCTGACTCCCTCCACCAACGGAGCCAGGGCGCGGCTTTCGTCATAGGAAGCCGAGGATGCGCCGTGCAGATAAACGGTTATCTTTCCGGAATGCGCCCTGTTGTAGCTGATCAGATAGCTGTCCACGAAATCCCCCTTCTCGTCGAAGCCATAGAGCATGGTGTCCAGGGTGATGATTTCGCCGTCCGGGGCGAAATGCAGGTTGAAGCTGGTGGCCAGGCACAGGGCCTCCGGCAGGTTTACCTTTTCCCTGACATCCTCCAGAATGCCTTCTATCCCCCATTCGTATATATTGTCATGTTTTAACGTACATGTCCTCTTATCTTTTAAATCGTCCAGGTACCATGCCAGTTTTCCCTGGTAGGGAACGGCGCTCTCCGCCACCAGCCGCCCTCCGCACAGCGTGACCGCTGCCAGGAAGATTCCGGCAGCCGCCCGCCAGATTCCTTTGCCCAGGAAGCTTACAGCCGACAGCTTCACGTCCAGGAAGTCCCGCTCTTCCCCGGTCAGCCCCCGCAGATCCAGCAGCAGAACCTCTTTCTCCTTCAGGAAAAGCTGGCAGAAATGCCGTCTTTTCACATACCATTTCACGGAGCCTTCCGGAATCGGCTTGGTTTCCCGCATCTCTGTTTCGGCTGCCCCGCCGGGCACTGTCTCCTTCGCGCTATCCGCTCTGACCGCCGCTTCTTCCGCGCCCTCTCCCGCGGCCAGTACCAGCCCTTTCTCCCGGGGCAGCAGCTTACGGAAGACGGCGGAGCGCCTCCCCTTTTTATAACGCCCCCACAGCCATAGCCCATACCCTATGGCGCCAAGCCACCACACAAGGCACACCGCCAGAACCGGCACATTCCTGTAAAGTCTGCCATATCTGCACAGGGAGCACAGATGGCGCCAGGAAAGCCAGTACAGGACAAGATTGACCGGTCTGGTCAGCACATGGAACGCCGCTTTCCAAAAAAGGGAAGTTCCGCTATTTTCGCAGAACAAGTCCTTTGTATTCCCAGGTGTTTCCCTGGTCTGTGGATTCGTATTTCGCTTTTTCCCCGCCATATTTCGAATAATCCTCCATCCCAACATAGAGCGCCAGCACGTCCCCCTGGCGCTCCGGCGCGTACGCAATGGAATACCCTTCCGGCACATGGGGGAGCGCAAGCTTCTCCCAATGCTCCCCGCCATCGGCCGTCCGCCAGATATCCGGCTCCTCCGAAGACCGGATGGTCACGAAGCCCACCTGATTGTCCAGGAACGCGGCATCCATGGTCAGGGAATGGCTCTGGTTCCAGTCCGGCCCGGCGGCTCCCACCTCCTGCCAGGTCTCTCCGCCGTCCCTGGTGCGAAAGAGGATGGAGGTTTCCTGCCATACTACCCGCTCCCCTGTGAAAATCAGGAAGCCGTCCTGGCTGTTTTCCGGGAAATCCACGAATATCCGTCTGCCTCCTACATATTTTTCCGTCACCACGGAGTTCCGGAAGTCTCCCTTCTCCTGGTCATAATACACCACGGCAAAGGGAGTCCCGCTGTCGCCGCCGTAAGCGATGATCTGCTTGCGCGCGTCCATCTGACAGCTTTCAGGCGGCAGGGAAGCCAGCTGCCCGTCCATTTCGTCCCCTCTGGTCAGGAGCTCTTCCATGGGCACAGGCACCTCCCGGAACACGCCGTCCCCGCCGCTGACCCACAGAGCGCCATCCCTCATCTCCATCCGATAGGATTCCGCCGACTCTGTACCGGCAGCTGCACTAGATGGATTCTCTTCCAGACCGGGCCACCGCACCTCATTGGCCAGATTCAGCGCCGGCACATCCGAAAAATCCGCCTGCCCATACTTTTCCCGGAATGCCCCCAGAACCTGTCCAGTCTCTGCGATGCCCTCCAGCCGGAACACATAGTCCTTCACCATGCGTATCTGCAGCGCCCAGTCAAAATAAGCATAATAGAGGATGCCGTATCCCCTGCCCTGTCAACGATAATTTGGCATTGGCTATGCAGGTGCTACTCAGCAAAATACGTAATCTTTATCATCCGTTATTTCCTTGCTTTATGACTGCTGCCCTACACTGTCGGAAGTCCTGCAAGCTGTTCTACTTCTGCAACACTAAGACCTGAATATTCTGCAATATCCTCAATTGCCAATTTCCCTCGTTTCAGCATTCTAAGCGCGATATTCCTCTTTGCTTCATTTTCTGCTTCGTTTTTTAATCTCCTTGCACTTGTTTCAATCAATGCGCCTCTCATCATATCACCTACGCCTTTCTGCACATTTTGATACTTCTGTGCGATTTCGTGAATCACATCCCCGGATAAATCAATAAGCGTCCGTTTGTCAAATGCCCCAATCACTCCCTGCTGTTCCAGTCCGTCAAGCCTTACTAAAATTTCCTGATACTCTCGTACCCTGCAATACTACGATAAAGAAGGGCTTTTCTCTGGACGATATCAAACAACGCCTGATCTCTTTAGAGACGCCCGCCGACGTGGCAGACGCTCTTACGGAACAGGCAAATGACATCCGCCAGAAAATAGAACAGCTCAAGGCTTCCCTGCTGGCAATCGAACAGCTAAAAACCGAAGTTCTACAAATGCAGACAGTCAACTTCAAGATGTATGCAGATATCATCGTCAACCTGTAGATGAAGAATGACGCCTACTGTCATATCAAACGCTTCGATGACGATACGCTGGATCATATCCGCAGTCAGTTCGATAAGGAAAGCGGCCTGGATTTTATGGACAGATTCAACCGTCTCAGCGATGAAATCATACAGCTTCAAACACAAAACATACCGCCAGAAAGCGAAAAATGCCAGCAGATCGTAAAAGAATATTGGGGCCTGATCATGGAGTTCACAAACGGTGATACGAGCATGCTTCCAAAATTGGTGGAAATCGGCGATATCGATACCGCCACAACCCCATGGGAACAGCGGCAAAAGCCGTAAACGACTATTTATACTGCTTAACAGTTAAAATTTCTGAGCAACTCGCCTACATAACGCCAGCCATATACGTTTGACCAGTGAGATACGGTAAATTCTGGCGTTATGCTGTGGTATGTGGAATCCTTCTGAGCAGACAAAAATCCAAATAGCCTGGGGAAATTTTTCAAACCGTCTCATTGCATGGAGTCTGCCGCTAGCTTATAATGAAGGCAGGAGGTGTCAGATATGGCAGACGAAGACAGGAAAGATTTTAACGCTATGCTGCATGACAGCAAGGATATGCCCAAGATCCAGACCATTACCGACCAAAAAAGCATCGAGAAATACGGCGGGAGCAGAATGTACTTTGCCCCGCCCATAGACTATGACAAGGTGATGAAACGGATTCCCTATGGCAAAGTGATCACCGTGGGAAAAATCCGTGAACATTTCGCGGCGCTGAATGGGGCGGATTTCACAGAACCGATTACAGCCGGGATATTCGTATCGATTGCGGCCTGGGCCAGTCACCAGCGTACCGAAGACAAAACTCCGTATTGGCGGACATTGAAAGCGGGCGGCGAGCTCAACGCCAAATACCCCGGCGGCGTAGAAGCACAGAAAGAAATGCTGGAGGCAGAAGGTCATACCATCGTTCAAAAAGGGCGCAAAAATATCAGATACTATGTGCAGGATTATAAAAAGGCGCTGTTCCAATTGAACGGAACATGCCCATAGCGCGCTGGCCTGCTTCCTTTCCGTCAAATGGCGCAGAATGAATCATCTATCTGCAAGGCGGAGAAGAGGGGCCATACATTGTGGATGAATGAACTGTGTTATCCCCAATTAGCAGGAACAATACAGCGGTCTGCCGGGCGGGTTTATTGTAAATCATCTTTAGAAATTGCTATTGAAGGATAATGAGAAAGTTCCGTCAAATCAACATTTAGTGGTACACTATAAACCATGTAATAATTATCAGGATTGGCCGCAATCAATTCATTCATTTTTTGCTCTGCTAAGTCTTTATCATTTGTAGCATACACAACTGATACAACACCTGCTTTATCATTTTCCGTCCCCTGTATATTTCCGCATAAAATTAATTTTAATGGGGCATTCCCATTCAAACCTTGCTTAATATAGTCCTTATATTCCATAGTTTACCCTCCATCAATTCCGATTTTACGCTGGCTCTATTATACAGCTTTGACTTGCTAAATGAAATAGGCTTTCTGAAAGATTTTCGGGCGTCAAAACCACAAAGGGGTAGCTGGCAGAGCCAGCGCAGGGGAAGGGTGGCTTCCCCTGTGATGATTGAAGCAGATTGGAACTTCATAAGCTATTCTTCTTCATAAGCCCAATACATAAAAGGAACGCCACCTTTCCATTTACTTTCGGGAACAGTTTCAAGCCTGTTTATATGTATATAAATAATGCTGGGTTTATCTAAAAGTTCATCATATTCCTCATCGGTCAGTTTTTCTTTCATAGCAAATTTAGGCTGTTCTCCAGAAAATGTCAAATGATAGAAACCCGGTTCTACTTCGATTTGTTGTTCTTTTGGACAGTCATTTTGCCAGTCCATCAAATCATACAAATCAGCTACATTTATTTCATTTCCCATGACTTCAATAAAAAGGCGCAAATGTGCTGGATATTTTTCCGCAATTTCATCATCTGGATATCCGCTGCGGAATCGAAGTTCATATTCTTCAGAGTCACACCCTGTACATATTGCTACAATATCCCCTTTTCTAATGTGATCTCCAACATTTTGGGCATCCCAATACTCTTTGTTCAAAAAATCTTCCCCACTGGGAATATCTTTAACAGCGCCTTCTGAATAAAAAATAATTCCCATTCCTGTTGGCGATAACATCATATCTTTGTTTATATTTTCCCATCTCATAAACAATCTTCCGCAAATTGGCAAACGGTAATTTGAAAAACAATTACATGCCAACAATTTTTCTAACTGTATTCGCCGTTCTTATCGTCAATTTACTGCCGATATTTGCGCTTGCTGTTTTAGACCACCAGTTTGTTTTTTGATAGTCTTTCCGACTGAAAGACCAGAATACAGTTTCTTTGTATTCCATAATCTTTTCCAATCCCTCTTTAGGCTCTCCGATTTCGTTATATACATCTTTGAATGTAGCGGGAGGCATGATAAAGATTAGATTGTCATAAATCTCCTTGCTTTCATCTCCCCACCAGTCGGGCGCATGGCATAAAATGTCCTCAAGTTCTTCCCTTGATATGACAAAAACAGGAATATCTAAACTAAATTGATTTTTAATCATTTCCTCAATTCGGCCTGTCGTTTTGATTGTATCGGCTTCATCACTTGAAAAAATCACATTACCGCTACTCAAATAGGTTTTGACCTCTGCATAATCAAGTCTTTCAAAGCCCTGTTTTAATTCTGCCATTGGCACTTTGTTTTTGCCACTTATATTGATACCTCGCAAAAAAGCAATATATCTTTTCATCTATACTGATACCTCCACGCAAATTTCGATTTAAGCTTATAACCACATAACCCGTTACAATTTCTTTATAATTTCGATTGCAGAGATAATTAAATCATATCGGATATTCTTTTGCGTATTCCAATTTCGGGAATCCCACTCCTCTCCGCTTACATCATCACCGGCATATAATAACTGAGCAAGCGGAATATTGTAATACTGAGACACCGCAAAAAAGGCTGCCGCCTCCATTTCCACAGTTATACATCCCTCGTTTCGCCTTAATTCAACCATATCAGGAGTTTCTCTGTATATAGCGTCGCTTGTCCATGTTTTCCCGGTTTTAAATGGAATCCCCATCTGTTCCAAACACAAAACAACAGTCTTAACCGTTTCTTTATGGCATTCCACTTCACGGGATGGCTCTAAATAATGATAGGATGTCCCCTCATCTCTAACCGCAGAAACAGGGATAATGATTTCTCCCACTTTACTGTCCTTTGTCAATGCCCCTGCGCCCCCGCAGATTATAAATTTCTCACATCCCATAGCATGAAGTTCTTCAATCGCTACAGCCGCACCCGGCGCACCACAAAATGCCATTGTAATACAAAGCTTATCTGTACCATATCCATATTCATAAATCGGTATATCAAGCACTTCTGAATTAAGATAGCCAATGACAGGAAGATTGTTTTCCGAAACAAACTGTTCCAATTCCTTTCTGAAAAAGGTAACCACACATTTTTCAGGAAGGCTTTTAGCCAAAAAATTCGCTGCCTGAATAATCGGATTTTTACCGGTGTCAAATTCACATACAGGATATTTATTCTTCAATATCATGTCTTTTACCTCCATTTCGACTTGTCAATGGCTCCATTATACCGCAATCACTTTCCAGAGGGAATAGACTTTACAAAAAATCCATTTCACGGTGATTTTGTCCCCTGCGGAGAATCCGGCCTGTTCCAGCCAGTTCCCCTGTAAAAGAATCTGCGGCGGCGATTTCTTGAAAGTATCTCGCCCATTATATACGGTCAGTTTGCGGTCGTCCATCCGTCCTCCTTCCCCGCTGCCTGTCGGCACACGATTTCAAATACATCCCCATCCTCTGTCCTGACAGTGAGCAGGCTGTTCCGCTCGTCTGCGTTCAGGTCGGCAATCCTCATCCCTTCGCTGTCATTCAGTAAATCAAAAAGGTGGTTCCTAAAATAATTCAGTTCCATTCTGTTGTTCCCCTTTCATGGTTTATAGTCTATTAGCTAATATTATATATACTTTTAGAATCTATTGCAATCCCTATGCGTGATGTAGTCTAAAAGTGAACAAAATAAATGCTAGTAGCTTATGAAGTGGGTGGGCATTATGGAAGGAAAAGGATTAGGCAGACGTATCAACACGGTAAGGAAAGACCGGGGATTCACGGCAGACAGGCTCTCGGAACTTTGCAATATCAACGCAACTTACCTCCGGCAGATTGAGGGCGGGACAAAGGTTCCCAGTCTGCCCGTATTTATCAATATCTGCAACGCACTGAAAATCTCCCCTGATTATCTGCTGCAGGATGCGCTGGAAGATAATGAAGTCAGTGAAATACGGGAACTGGCGGAACTGTGGGAAAGCACATCGCCCAGCCAGCAGGAAATCGCCGCTGCCATGATTCGGGCGGTATTGGAGCGCAGGGAAGATTAGAAAGGCCAGCCGGTAATTGGCTGGCCTTTGCATATCCAATCAAATATAAATCAGTTCACTGTTTACGATTTCCTCTGCCCGGTTGCGGATATTGTTCATCCGGCCATTTCCCGGTCAGGATAAGGGAGCTGTACCGTGCCGGGTGTTCCTGTTTGAGATATTCCCGGTGCAGTCGCCCATAGCGTCCGATGGGGCGGTTCTCCTCAGGCAGCTTCAAGTCCGGGATATAGTAGTCGCCTGCCAGAATATAATCAATGCCGTTCTCTGTGATTCTTTCTTTCAGTTTTTCCATTATCGTTCCCTCCTGTGGCGGAAAGCCCATCACTGACCAGTTCAATCACGTCCATGATGCGACAATCCAGCGTTTCGCAGATTCGTGCCAGCGTGTCCATGCTGATATCTTTGAACCTCCAGTCTGCCAAGCGAGCATTCCGGCAGGATATGTCCGGAATCTGCGCCGCACATATCTGCCGCAAAGTTACATATACTATCCGCGGAGGAGTTTTTATGAAGACTTTGAGACGATATACCGTTATCGGCATCCTTTTTGTCATGCTCACCGGCACGCTGGCACACTTCCTGTATGATTGGAGCGGAAGGCACGCTGTGGTCGGCCTTTTCTCCCCGGTCAATGAATCGGTCTGGGAGCATATGAAGCTGCTGTTCTTTCCCATGCTCCTGTACTCGCTGTTCCTGATCGGCAGGCTGAAAGGAGACTTCCCCTGTCTCCCTTCTTCCCTTTGGGCGGGGCTTTTGGCCGGGACATTGGCGATTCCGCTCTTATACTATGGCTATACCTGTATCCTGGGCAGGGACCTGTTCCTTCTGGATCTCGGCACCTTTCTTCTGAGCGTCCTGATCGCGTTCCGGATTGCCTGCCGTCTCGCCCTGTCCTGCAGGGGAAAGCCCTATGGCATTTTGTTGGGCTGCTTTGTCTGCATCCTTTTGGCCTGCTTCCTGTGGTTCACCTATCACCCGCCGAAGGCCGGGCTCTTCACGGATCCCACCGCCCGGGAGGAGGCTGTTCTGCCGCCTCTCTTTTTTGTGCAAGGATAGAGAGGAAAAATGTAAGAAAATGTCTTATAATGATAAAGACACATTTAAATCCGCAAAGCACAATACATACGAGGAGGTATCTCATGGAATGGGTCGAAAGATTAAACCAAAGCATGGATTATATTGAAGAACATTTGACAGGCGAAATCGACTATGAACAGCTGGGGCGGATTGCCTGCTGCTCCACCTATCACTATCAGAGGATGTTTACCTATATGGCGGGCATCACTCTGGCAGAGTATATCCGACGGAGAAAAATGTCTTTAGCGGCGGTAGATTTGCAGGGCGGGGATTCACGGATCATCGATATCGCAGAGAAGTACGGCTACCGTTCCCCCACCGCATTCAACAGGGCGTTCCAGTCTTTTCACGGGATAGCCCCCTCGTCCGTGAAAGACGAGGGCGTATCCGTGAAGTCTTTTTCTCCCATTGTGTTTACAATTGCTGTGAAAGGAGCGACAGAGATGAATTATCGGATTGAAACAAAAGAAGCCTTCCGCATTATCGGCGTATCCGCGCCGCTTGACAGGGAAATCGAAAGCAACTTTATGGTGGTGCCCAAGATGTGGCAGGAGGCGTCCGCAAACGGAACCATACAGAAGCTGGCAGGAATGATGGATACGCCGCCAATGGGCCTTTTGGGCATAAGCGTCTGCAACGAGGAAGAACAATGGAAATATTTCATTGCCGTTTCCAGTACAAAGACAGGCGGCGGGTTTGAAGAATATACCGTTCCTGCGTCCACTTGGGCAATCTTTCCCGGAACGGGCACGAACCAGTCGATACAGGAATTGGAGCGGCGAATCATAACAGAGTGGCTTCCGGCCTCCGGATATGAATATGCCAACGCCCCTGATATTGAGGTTTACTTAAATCCGGATCCGCAGAACGCGCAATACGAGGTATGGATACCCGTAACAAAGAAAAAGGCGTAACAGGGAAATCGTTCAGTCCTCCCGCCTCTCCAGCTCCCAGGTATGCCTGTTCCTGCGGAAATACAGGCATACCCCGATGCCCGCAAAAGCGACTGCGGCTTTTCAGGATTCCCGCAGCAGCAGCTTCGTGTAGTCCTCCCGGGGATGCTCGAATATCTCTTCCGTCTCCCCAATCTCAATGATCCGCCCCTCTTTCATCACCATGATCCTGTCGCACATGCGGTAGACTACATTGATGTCGTGGGAAATGAAGAGATAGGCCAGGCGCATCTCCTGTTGGAGACGCTGCAGCAGCTCCATGATCTGAGCCTGTATGGTCACGTCCAGGGCCGACACGGGCTCGTCCGCCACCAAAAAGCCCGGGCTCGTGATCAGCGCCTGGCCGATGCTCACCCGCTGGCGCTGGCCGCCGGAAAGCTGGGATGGCCTGCGGCTAAAATAGCTCTCCTCCAGCCCCACCTTGCGCAGCATATCGTAGGCGGCGGCCACCATGTCCCCTTTGGTCATGGCTCTGGATTTGTCCAGGGCTCCCGCCGCCCTTAAGGGCTCCTGGAGGAGCCATCCGATGGTCTTCGTGGGGTTCAGGCTGCTGTAGGGATCCTGGAATATCATCTGGGGGCGTATGCTATGGTGCCGGATTTCCCCCTGGATATGGCAGTTCATGCCTAAGATTGCCTTGGACAGGGAGGTCTTGCCGCAGCCGCTCTCCCCCACCAGCCCTAAGCTCTCCCCGGGATAAATCTCGAAATCCGCCCCGGACACCACCCATTCCTTCTTCGTCCCGGACAGCCGCTCCCTCAGGGAAAGCCGCTCTCCCTGCCAGTTCTTCCTGTCTCCGGAAAGAAAACTCACGTTCCCGTCCTGATAGTACACGGACAGATTCCTGACCTCCAGGACAGGAGCGGCAGACTGCGCAGATTCCTGAGACGTTCTCTCCTCTGCCCCGGAAACTGCCACTTTTCTTTTCGTATATTCCTCTTTTGTATTTCGGAAGTCCCCTTTGACTGGCTCCTGAAACACCTCTCGGATATCTTTCCTGCGTTCCATCCTGGAGGGAACGGCTTCTATGAGCCTTCTCGTGTATTCCTCCTTCGGATTTCGGAAAATCTCCTCCACAGGCCCCTGTTCCACCACCCGGCCGTCCTTCATCACCGCCACCCTGTGGCACAGCCGCCTGGCCAGGTTCAGGTCATGGGTGATGAAAAGCATGGCGTTCTTCTGGGTTTCGTTGATTTTACGCAGCAGCTCTATGATCTGGTTCTGTATGGTCACGTCCAGGGCCGTGGTGGGCTCGTCCGCCACGATCAGCTCCGGCTCCAGAATCACCGCCATGGCGATCATCACCCGCTGGCGCATGCCGCCGGAGAGCTGGTGGGGATAGCTTGCGTACACTTTCTCAGGCTCCCGCAGCCCTACCGCCCGGAAAGCCTCCAGCACCTTTTCCTTCCTCTCCGCAGCCGCCAGCCCGGTGTGGAGCCGCAGCGTCTCCTCCACCTGCCGCCCTGCCCTCTGGGTAGGGTTCAGGGAAGTCATAGGCTCCTGGAACACCATGGACATCCTGGCTCCCTGGTAGCTGCGGTAAAGCCTTTTATCACAGGGGCTGCCCGCTTCCCGCAACGTCACGCCGTCAAAAAGTATTCGGCCTGTGGTGACACGCGCCGTATCCGCCGCCAGCCCCATGAGGGTCAGGGCCGTGACGGACTTGCCGGAGCCGGATTCCCCCACCACGCCCAGGATCTCTCCTTCCACCAAGTCCAGATTCACATGTCTCACCGCTTCCGTCTCGCCGAAGGCAACGGACAAATCCTCTATCTTAATCAAAACGCTGTGCCTCCTTTCGGGCTGTCAGGCTTCTGGAGAGTTCCTCATTCTCTCGTTCCCGAATCCCCGTAGCTTCCCTTCCGGGTTTCCTCACTGTCTCCGGAGAGTAAAGCCGCCCACCAGGCCTTTCAGCACCGCTGCCTGATTGGAGAGTTCCTCGCTGGTGGCCGCGCTCTCCTGGGCCGTGGCGGAATTGGACTGCACCACTTCGGAAATCTGGCCCACGGCCATGCTGACCTGGTCGATGGCACCGGTCTGGCGCTCCACGGCCTTTGCCATCACTTCCATCTGCTCCGCCGCCTGCCCTGCCAGCACTACCACGTCGGACACGGATACGGTGACATTGGACACGGCCTGGCTGCCGCTGCCCACGGCCTGGATGGAGCGGCGAATCATCTCCATGGTGGCCTTGGTGGCCTCGTCGGACTTATTGGCCAGCTCCCGGACTTCATTGGCCACCACCGCAAAGCCCTTGCCCGCTTCCCCGGCCCTGGCGGCCTCCACGGAGGCGTTCAGGGCCAAAATGTTGGTCTGGAGGGCGATGTCCTCGATAGTGTCTATGATGCGCTTGATTTCGTTGGAGGAGGCAGTGATGGACTCCATGGCTTCGTTCAGATCCTGGATATACTGGCTGCTCTCCTGGAGCTTATCCTCCGCCCCCTGCACTGCCATCCTGGTCTCCTCCGCTACCTGAGCCGTCTCCTTCGCGTCCCTGTCCATGTCCCCAAGGGTAGCGGAAAGCTCCTCCACGGCGCTGGCCTGCTCCGTGGCTCCCTGGGAAAGGGACATGCCGGAGGATGCCACCTGGGCGGAACCGCTGGATACCCGGGCCGTGGCCGCCGCTATGCCTCCCAGGGTCTGGTTCAGCTTATCGCCGATGGTCTCCAGATCCTTCTGCAGTTCCTGAAAATCTCCGGGGTACCGGGCGCTGTCGCTCTCTTTGGTCAAATCGCCCTCGGCAATGCTGCCCAGCACCGCGCCAATCTCCGCCAGAATGCCCCTGAAAGTCTCCACCAGCTGGGCGGTGGAATCCGCCAGCACCCTGGTCTCGTCCCTGCCTTTCACCTCAGGAAGAGGGCTCTTCAGGTCTCCCTGGGAAAGAGCCCGCAGACGCGTGGCGCACTTCACGATGGGGCCCGTGATGGTGCGGCATACGAATGCCGAAATCAATATCACCAGCAGACAGAGAGCCAGGCTGACTGCTATCTGTATGTTATTGCCCACATAGGCGGAACGCATGAATTCATCCTCGCTAATCGTCACGCCCACGCTCCAGCCGTCCGTGCCCGGGATAGGGGCGTAGCCCTGGATATAGTCGCTGCCGTCCTCATAGGTATAGGTTCCCACGCCGCTTTCCCCTGCAACCATCTTTGCCTCGATGGCGCCCAGTTCCCGGACAAAGCTGTCGCCCGGATTCTCCGCCATCTCCCGCAGAAGGTTCTCCTGGCTCAGCACTTCCTCCACCTCCACGGCGGCGATGGTGGTGCCCTCCTTATCCAGTATGTAGGCGTCCGCGTCCTCGCCTATCTGGATGCCCTCTACGATGGACTGCAGGATATTGGTATCGCAGTGGAAATAGACCACGCCCTGCACGCTGCCCCCGCTCGTCACCGGCGCAGATACTACCAGGTACATGTCGTCGCCGTCCATATAGGGGATGGACATATAGGCATTCCCTGCAAGAGCCGCCTGGAAGAACGGCTCCCCCGAGACGTCCGCATCATGGATTGCGTCGTAGCCGGAGACATCCGCCATGCCCCCGAACCGCATGTAATAAGCGTCCACCTTGGACTGGAGGAACGCCTGTCTCTCCTCGGCCGTGGACTCCGGATCCGAGAGCACGGGATAAGAGGCCACTTCCGCGATGGTGAGGGTATAGGTGGATATCATGTTCTCGGCTGAAAGAGCCGCCAGCTTCGCCGTCTCGCCCACAGTCTTCTCCAGAGCCGTCACGGTGGAGTTGCGGGTAATCACCGTACCCAGCAGCACATTCACCAAAGAGACTCCCAATGTGGCAAGTACAACCAAAATCATAATCTTCGTCTGAATCTTCTTCATTTTACATTTGCCGGCTCCTGTGCGCTACTGTGCCAGGCTGCGGCTCAACCTCCTGTCTTTGAAAATTTTTTAACAATTCCTTACCGTATAAACAGTAACCGGACTATATAACGCCAACCATATCCGTTTAACCAATGCAGTATGGTAAATTCTGGCGTTATGTAGTATATCAGCCTTGCTGCGCGATGGGAGTGGGCAGAATCCTGCACTCCACTCCCCCCGCTTCAAGGGTGGCCTGGAACCGGATAGCTTCAGGCCGGGTCAGGCCGGACAGAGGCTCCAGTTCATAATCCCTTGAAACAGGCTTGGCGGTCCGAAGGGATTCTTTTACCTGCTCTGGCGTCATTCCCCGCAGCTCGGCCAACAGTTTGGGCAGAAAAGAATTCTTATCCGGCTTCCCCGCGACCCAGATGGCAAACCGCGTGGTGAGCATGGCCCGCTTGGGCCGGCCAGCCTCGTCCATCCAGATCCGGACCCAGAGACGGAAAAGCTCTATCTCAATACTGCCATCCTCCAGCTGCCGAACCTGGTCAGGATAATAGCGGAAATACTGCTCCAAAGTGCAGCTGTGGAGGAAGAAATTGGGAAGAAACGGGGCCACGTCAAAGGCATATTGTTCCATTTCCCTGTCCACCCAGCCCGCATTGGTCAGATGAAGCTCTTCCCAGTGGTTCGCCAGATATTCCACCTCCACCCCCTGGATGTTCAGCATCCGGGGAAGACGGTTCTCCAGCTGCTCCACGAACGCCTGCTTGCGGCCAGGGCCCTTCCAGTAGTCTTTAAGGGCCGCGTTGTAGTTGGAGACCAGCTCGGCGGACGGCGGGAAAATGAACGGGATATCCGGGTGGTCGGGACAGCGGAAGTTTGGCATGATCCGATGCACCTCCAGTTTCCGGCCGCCCGGCAGGGGAATCTCCCACAGGCAGCAATCCCCATGGACAATATCAACCAGTTCCGTCTCCTTGTGGCATACGGGGCATATGCCGCGATCCCCGTCGAACCAGAGACTCACAGTGTAGGTTCCCGGCTCCCGGTCATAGCCCTCCCGCAGCGAAGCATAGGTATGGAACTGGTATCTGCCGCCCATATATCCGGCGAAGCTCTCCAGGGTGACTTCCTGGGGCACAGGCCGGGCCGGAGCCTGCTTCTCCTGAAAGGCCCTGATGTACCTGGGCGGGAACCGGTAGTCCTCCGCCCCCAGCAGCCTTGCCCACTCCTCCAGATACCAGGCCCAGTATTTCATCTCCCGCACCGCCCGCTTGCCCGGATCGCCCCCGGAACCTGCGTCCCGCCAGGCCATGGCGGCGTTTTTCGCGGCGTCCCAGTCGTAGGGATCCAGATCGGCGTCAGTGGCATCGGCACACCAGGGTTCCAGCAGGGACTCGTCCTCCAGAGCCACTACCAGGGCATCCCAGGCGGCCAGAGCCGCAGCGGTGGCACTGTCGCCCTCATCCTCCACGATGATCATGAAGTCATCAATGACATCGCTCTCAGCGCTAAGGGCTTCCGCGGAAATTTTTCCGTCCAGGTAGGCCCGGGTCTGCTTCATCAGATGCTGGGGCCGCTTGTCTTCCCCATCAAAGGCGCACCAGATGCGGGACACCTTTTTGGCACAAGCCAGCGCCAGCTCCGCCCGTTTCTTCAGCGGTCCGGTGAGAGAACGGGGCGTGCCGGAATCCTGCTCCCTGGGTTCCAGCGGCCCCATGGCCTCCCACAACCTCCGGCGGCCCGGAAAGCTGAGCGCTCCGGTCTCTGCAATCTCCTTCTCCGCCAGCTCCAAAGCAGATTTTTCTGTATTTTCCATCAAAACATCTCCTTTGCCAAACCTATTCACACTTTCCTCTGCGTATCCCCTCACTGAACAGGGAGAATCCCAGCACCACCCAGACGATGGACAGGCCAACGGACAGGGCGTACCAGGGCGCTGCCTGGAGGTAGCCCTGGGCGTCCGAGAGCATGTTGCCCAGGCTGGCCTCCGGGGGCTGTACGCCTATCCCCAGATAGCTCATGCCAGACTCCGCCAGGATGGCGTTGTTGAAGCCTATCATGACAGATACCCAGAACACGGAGAAGATATTGGGCAGAATGTGGACAAAGAGGATGCGGACATCCTTAACGCCCAGCAGCCTTGCCCGCCTGATATAGTCCGCGTCCCGCAGCTTCAGGTATTCGCTCCGCACGATGCGCACGTAGCTTGGCACGAACACTATCCCTAAGGAGATGATCACATTCTGCCTGCCGCTGCCCAGGAGACTGATGATGACCAAGGTCAGGAGGATGCTGGGGAACCCGTTGACGGCATCCGTGACCCGCATTACGATTTCATCCGCCAGGCCGCCGAAATACCCTGTCAGCGCCCCCAGGAGGATGCCCGCAGAACCGGAAAAGAGCACTACCAGGCCGCTGATGCCGATGGTGGTGCCCAGTCCTTTCATGACCCTGGAGAAAATGTCCCGGCCGAAATTGTCCGTGCCGAAGATGTGGAGCAGGGACGGCGGATCGAACTTTTCCGATGCCGACATGGCCGTAGTGCTGTAGGGCGTCCAGAACAGCCCCAGGATGCCCAGTGCCAGGGCAAGGCCTGTCATGACCAGCCCTGCCAGAAAATACTTATTCCATGGAATCCTGTCCTTCCACGAACCCCCTTCTTCTCGTGGGGTTCTTTCCATTTCCCGGAACGTCCTGCCCATAAATGCCTCCTTACCGTCATTTCCCGCTGATCCGCAGGGCAACCGCCGCCCCCACCCGTCTCATGCCATTTGATGACCCGGCAGTCACTTCCCGCTGATCCGCGGATCGATCACCCGGTACAGAATATCTACCAGGAAATACACAAAAATCACCACAAAAGTGATATACAAAATCAAAATCTGCACCACCGGGAAATCCCTGGTGGAGATGGCGCTGATCAGGAGCCTTCCGATGCCGGGCAGACTGAACACCTGTTCGATTACGATACTGCCCGCCACGATTTCCGCCACAATCATGCCCAGAAAGGTGACCACAGGCATCATGGCGTTGCGCAGCACATGGACATACATGACCCGCCGCTTGGTGCAGCCCTTGCTGTAGGCCGTGCGCACATAGTCCGTGCCCACTTCCGTCAGCATAGAGTTACGAAGAAATCTGGCCGTCATGGCAATCTTCGGCAGCGCGATGGACAGCGCCGGGAACAGCAGGTATCCCAGGAAACCAGAGAAATCCTCCTGATAGCTGATATAGCCGCCGGGGGCGAAAAATTTCAGAATGATGCCGAACACGAATGTCACCAGGATGCCCAGAAAGAAAGAGGGCACCGCCATGGTGGCCTGGGTGATGACGCCTAATGCCGCGTCCAGCACACGGCTGCCGCTCCTGACCCAGAGCACCCCCAGAGGGATGGACACCAGCACGATCAGCGCCAGCGAAACGGCCGCCAGCCACAGCGTCACAGGCAGTTTGTCCCCTATGAGCTCCGCCACCGGCATCATCTCGTTCATGTTCTTGGAGTAGCGATAGCTGACTCCCAAATCGCCCTTCAGCACCCCCGTCATCCAGTTCAGGTACCGGACTGCCGGCGGGTCGCCTAATCCCAGCTCTTCCCGAAGCTGCTCCTCCCTCTCGGGAGTGGCTTCCGTCCCCAGGATGGACATGACCACGTCCCCGGGGATGATCTGGAACGCAAGAAAAGCGGCAACGGAAACAAGGAACAATGTCATAATGAGAGTGATGGTTTTCTTACCCAGATATTTCACGCTGCCGCCTCCTTTTCATTCCCGGGACAGGCGGGCTCCCCAAATCGGCAGATGCCACGACTGCGGATGCCCCAATTGGGGTTGCCTCTATCGAGGCTGCCCCGCCCGTCCCTTTTTTTACAAATTGTCGCCTGCGGCAGTAGCGCCGCAGCCCCAAAGCCCACACACTATTCCGTGATGTACACCGTGCTCATATCCTGCACGTACACGGGATAAAACTTATAGCCCTCCAGCTTGCTGCTGATGGCCGTCTGGTTGGCCGGAGCCTGGATGAACACGCTGCCCGCCTGGTCACAGAGAATCTTCTGCAGCTCCTTGTAGTATCCGGCTTTCTCGTCCGGATCCAGAGCAGCCTGTGCCTTCGCGTAGATTTCATCATACTCCGCGCTCTGGAAATTGATGAAGTTCTTGCTGGATTCGGTCTGGAACCGGTTCATCAGGTATCCCGGCGTCATGTCGCAGGTCAGGGCGGTGATGGTGGCGTCGAACTGCCGTCCGTTGTACACCTCGTCCAGCCAGCTGCTGTTCTCCATGCCCTTGATGGTGGCGTTGATGCCGATCTCCTTAAGCTGCTCCACGATCACCTCGCCGGTCTGCATATGGAATTCATAGGTGGAGACAATGGCGATCTCCATGTCGAATCCATCCGCGTAGCCCGCGTCCGCCATAAGCTCTTTGGCTTTCTCCACATTGGCCGTGGTGCCGTAGGTGTCGTTCAGGTCCACATAATACTCCTTCAGTGTAGGCAGCATGGCCGAGCTGAGCAGGGTGCCGTTGCCGCCGCCCACGAAGTCATTGATGGACTCTTTGTCCAGGGCATAAGAAATCGCCTGGCGCACCCGCACGTCGTTCAGGGGCTCCACCGCATTGTTCAGGAACAGCGCCTGCACCATGTTAGTAGGGGACGAGATCACCTGGTGGCTGCCCTGCAGGGCCTGGGCCTGGGAATCCGTCAGGTAGGCATAGAAGTCGATGGTGCCGCCCTGGAGCTCCAACAGGGCCGTGTCGGCGCTGTTGATGATCTTGAACTCCACCTGATCCAGATAGGGCAGCCCCTCCTGCCAGTAGTCCGGGTTCTTCGCCAGGACGATTCCCTGCTGAGGCTTATAGGAGACAAAAGAAAACGGCCCGGTACCGATGGGGTCCGCCGTCTCGTCCTCTCCGCTGCCCGCGGGGATGATGGCCGCCACGAAGCTGTAAATCAGCTCCGTATTCGCGTTCTCCACTGTCACCTGAACCGTCTTTTCGTCAAGTATGTCTACGGATTTGATCGTGCTCAGCGTGGAAATCAGGGGAGTGCCATCCAGCAGTCCCGATACCCTCTCCAGAGAGTATTTCACGTCCTCAGCCGTCACGACATTGCCATTGTGGAACTTCACGTTGTCCCTCAAGGTGAACGTATAGACCAATCCATCCTCGGAGATCGTGTAATCACTGGCTACCGCATTGATCAGATTGCCATTCTCATCGGGCTTCACCAAGCCTTCGAAAATGTTGAAGATAATTTCTTTCGTTCCTGCCGCCGTCGCTTTGTGAGGGTCAAGACTGTCGATATCCTGTTGTACTCCTACAACGATGGAGCCGCCGTACCTATCCCCGGTTTCCTGTCCGGACGCGGCGTCTTCTGCCGAACCGGATTCGCTGCCCTCCGGCTCTGTGCTCTCTCCGGAAGCGTCAGCTCCCGTGGTTTCGCCGGATTCCGCAGAGTCAGTCTGCGTGGATTCTACTGTGGACTCCTTAGAGGAATTATCCTCCGAAGACTCTCCTGTGCCGTCTGCGCATCCGCCCAGTACAGCCATTGCCAGAAGCGCCGTAACCAGAAGAACACAAAGGCTCTTCTTTCCATGAAAACATCTTTTCATTACGCTCTTCTCCTCTTCGTCGCAATGGAACGCTTTTATGTATGCTTTCCATTGGCATGATGATAAACCTCTCATTATTCGATTGTCACCCTCATTTTACCATAGAACAGGGGAAAAGCAAGTATTTTCTAAAATACAAAGGGATTTCTTTCATCAATCCGGGGCACTCCGCAGACCTGCCACAGGCCGGAAGCGGAACCTCCACCGTTTACGCATACCACTTGGCCTGTTCCCGCCAGATCCTGGCGTATTCACCCTGTTTTTCCAGCAGCTCCTCATGCCGTCCGCATTCTGCCATTTTTCCGCCCTTTATGACGATAATCTTGTCTGCGCTGCGGCAGATTCCCACCCGGTGGGAGATGATCACCGAGGTCTTGTCCTGAATCATTTCCACGAATTTCGACAGAATATCGTACTCCACCAGCGGATCCAGGGCGCTGGTGGGCTCATCCAGGATAATGATGTCACTGTCTTTCCAAAGGCCTCTGGCGATGGCGATTTTCTGCCACTCCCCGCCGGACAGCTCCTCGCCGCCGAATTCCCTGCCTATCTGGACATCCAGTCCGCCTATCTTCTGCAGGAAATCCTTGCCCGCCACACGGCTCACCAGCTCTTCCATGGTCATTCTGTCTGTCCCGGCTTTCTTCTCTGCCCTGGCCGTCTCCTCAGCCATGCGTCTCAGGCAGCTGATGCCGATGTTTTCCCGCAGAGTGAACTGATAATGCACAAAATCCTGAAGCACTACAGAAATATGGTCGTAAAGGCTCCGGCGCCGCAGTTCCCCCGTCTTCTGCCTGTCATAGGACACATGCCCTGCCGAGGGCAGATAGGCTCCCGTGAGAATCTTGGCAAAAGTCGTCTTGCCGGAGCCGTTCTCCCCTACAATCACCACATGTTCCCCTTTCTGAATCCGGCAGGAAAGGCCTTTCAATGCGTCCCTGTCACTGCCGCTGTAGCGGAAATAAACATCCTCCACTGAGATGGCATCCTGAAAGGGCCGATACCCCCTGCTGCCGTCCTCTTCCACGGGGACAGTGAAATAGTCATAATAATCCTCCACCACATGATAAGTCGCCACAGCGTCGAACAGCATGGCGATAAAGGTCTGCAGGCTGCTGTCATAGGCAGTGAACGCCGACAGGCAGGCGGCAAAAGCCCCCGGGGAAATCCTGCCCTGCACCAGCAGGAAAAAAGCCACCCCAATATTAAAGGCATAGCAGCAGATTTGCCGCCTTCCACCGCTGATCCTCCAGGGCCGCCAGTTGGATTTTCTCCGAAAAAGCAACCAGTTTTCCGCCAAAATAGCGCTCGCCCTGCACATTTGCCCGCTTGGAAAGAGTGCGGAAGAACACTTCCACCACTGGGGCACAGGCCAGACAGAGCCCATACAATAGAATCGCTCCGGCAAGCGCCCTTCCACTGCCGCTTTCCTCCCCCGCCAGCTCCAGAATCCGTGCCAGCAGCACCGGCGCCGCCACTGCGGTCAGTATGCCGATTGAATCCAGCACAAAACCCAGCACAAAAAACCCCGGGAACGCCCTGTAGCAATCTGTGAAAATATGAAATTCAGTGACGTTTTTCAGGATATCCCGTTCCGTCCCCGGGTACCGGAAACTTACGTTCTCAAAGGCGATATCATAGTAGGACAGCTTTTCCACCGTTCCCATGTCCTTTCTGGTCTCCAGTTTCAGAAAATCCATGTAATAATGAATCCCCATGGCATTGGCGAACAGCCATATCACCTGACGGCTCCCATCGTTCAAACCACTGCCGATTCCCGCCACACCGTTCAGGGCCGCGGTAAACTGCCCCAGCGTCAGGCTGCCGCCCAACAGCCCCGCTGCCGCCATGAAGACCACGAATATCAGGTAGATCACATTCAGAAGCCTGCTGCAGATATCCAGCTTCATTACTTCCCGATTCTCCCTCAGGGCTATGTCCGCGTATTCCGTGCTGTAATGATTCCACTTTTCCCCAAACAGCTGCGCCGCGTCGAACAGCTTCATCTCGAACATGGCATGCTTATTGGTAAGCAGGCTCTTCAAGTCGGCCATTCTGCGCCTGGCGTCCGCCCCTTCCTCCATCATGGTCATGCTGTGGCCCGCCGCGTAATACCCAAGAACCATCATGGGGATGCCGATTACGATGATTCCCAGCCCCATCCACGGTGAGATTGCGAAAATCACGGCCATGGAAAAGAAAAGGTTGATAGTCCTCTGTATGACAAACATAGTGCTCAGGCAGCAGTTGAAGATTCCCGTCTCCGGGCTCCCGGACATTTTCTGGAAAAGCTCCTGGGTGTCCTGCTGCTCAAAGGAAGCATATTCCAGTTCGGTCAGCCGTCCGGCAATGTCCGGGGCCATCCGCTCCATGAGCTTCACGCTGGCCAGATCCATCTGGCAGGTGCCGATTCGCTGCATGGAAGTGCCCAGAGTCAGGAGCGCCACCAGACAGATGCCCCACATGACCATGGCCTCCATGGCCTCCGCTCCCCCGGCCCCACCCCGCACATACGCGAGGGCATTGTCCACGATTCGCTGCAGCAGAAGCACCTGAAGCCCCGCAAAGGTGGCCGGTACGAGCAGGCAGACCATCGCTGCCAGTGTATTGAACGGAACATAACGGAAAACCGTTTTCAGGCAAAACAGGCAGTTTCCCGGAATGCTCTTTTTCCCTGATATGCTTTTCCTCCATAGTATCCTCATTGTTTTCATTCCTCTCTCCAGAAAAGATTCTATATCAAAAGCAGATTCTATTATCTAAGTGCTATTATAGCAGAAGAATTGTACTGAATGTTGGGATTCCGCTGATTTCTATTATAACCCTAAGCCGACACCGTACCATGCCGCCATGCCATGATTCCCCCATACAGATATTGAATTCCAGCCATTCGATATGTATAATAAGCGTAATGGAAAGGCCGCACTGCCGGATTCGGAAAGAGGACATGGGCTGGACGGCAAAAACGGTTTGACAGAAACACTTACTTCTGGCCAAGGAGGACAATCATTATGAATGTGGCATTAATCGTCCCTAACCAAAATGACAGTATACAAGAGTTGCATTACTTCTTATCCCAAAAAGAAGCAGACCTTTATATCTTTCCGGAGGGTTTTTTAGATAGCAATAGCTTGCGGGCAGCAATCGATATCATAAAGGGAAAAGAAAAATATGTGATTACAGGTTTTAAGGATTTGGATTATAACGGACAGCAAAAGGCATTGGTAATTGACGGCGGTAAAATCGTTGACGAATACACAAAATGCATTTTGACGAAAGGCGAAAAGCAAAAAGGAAAAAAGAACGGTGAAAAAATCACTTGTGTCAATACGAAATTCGGAAAAGTTGGAATCCCCATCTGCTATGAAATACATTTTCCGGAAGTGGCAAGAATCATGTGTTTAGAGAATCCGGTCTTACTAATCAACCCAATCGGAACAGGAATGTATCATGCCTTACAGCTTGAACAATGGACTTCGTTAGCGAAAGCGCGTGCCATTGAGAACGAAGTATATGTCATGGGCTGTTCTCATTTTGCAGGGGAAATTCCATTGGCATATATCTATGACCCATCCGGAAGATGCGTTTTCATAAGACAAAATGAATATGGGGGATTTATGGCTGAAATCGACTTAGAGAAAAGCAAAGAAAAAGCCATCGACTATTGCGATGACAGAATCCCCGGCTTATTCTATCGACTGGCAGAATAGTTTTCCGGTTTGTGTCCGCAATTTCCCTCGCGGAAAGATTTTTGCAAATCAGATGTATGATACAGGAATGCGCGGCAGCCGCACCACTGCCGTGAACTGGCTTTCCGTGCGCTCCACCGCCAGTTCTCCGCCGCAGGCGTGGACGATGCGCTCTATGCTGCGCAGCCCCAGCCCGTGCCCTACCTGATTGCGCATAATAGCCCGCCAAAAGCAGCAGCAGAAAAAAACAGGCGCAGTGCCACCGACAAACCATCCCTGCCGCCCCTCATGCATTCCACCGCCAATATCACAGAAAATACGCCTATGCCCACTGTCAGGCCATCCAGATACTGCCAGCCCCTCTGCATCTGACCTGATTGCCCTGGCCCGGCTCCCTGAGGTTTTTCCACGTACCAGTCCCTGCTTCTGCCGCCTGTCATTCCTCCATCAAATTGCGCTTCTAATCCAGCCCCGGTCTTTCCGTCAAACCCCCGCCTTATTATCGTCCACGCCGTCAGCCCAATCACCACAATGCTTTTGGAAATGAGAATCCCCATCAGCTGGAACACCATTTCCGCCTCCGTCCCAATGCTGCCGAAGCCTGCCGGAACCGAATAACAGCCGACGGCTGCATTTTTCATAATCAGATAGAAGATGCTGTCCGGATAAAAAGCAATCGAAAAAAAGCCCATGCCCAAAACGCCGGCTTTCGTATCATCGTATTTTCTCTGACCATACACCGCACATATAGTCAACAGCCCTGTCAGGCATAAACTGAATATCTGCATTCTCTTCCCATGCTCCGTCACTTCATCTCCAGCATCAGCCTCTGCTTCACCGCTTTCCCATAGGAACGGCTGATTGGAATCGTGATATCGCCCTCCAGCACGATTTCATTGCTGGAATATTTCCGAATTCAATCCATATTTACCAGAAAGCTCCTGTGGCAGCGCAGGAAAGATTCCCCCAGTTCCCGCGCCGCATGCTCCAGATTGTCGTAAAAGCTGTACTCCCTCTCCGCCGTCACCAGACGCAGAATCCGGATACGGCTCTCCAGATACAGGATGTCACGTTTCTCTACCCGCAAGGACTCTCTGCCCGCCTGAAAAAAATAGGAACTGCCGGAAAGCTCCCGCCTGATATCCCCGAGCACCCTGGGCAGGCTTTCGTTTATCTGGCCTTTCAGCAGATAACGGAACGCCCTTACCTCGTACCCTATCTGCACATAGTCGATAAATCCTGTGATATAGACAATCAACCCTCTTTCACCGCGCCTGCGCAGCTCCCGGCCGACCCAGATGCCGTCCTCACCGCCGGACATCTGGATATCCAGAAAAAACACATCGGCAGAATATCCCTTTTCCGTCGCTGCCGGAAGTTCCGCGGCACTTTCGTATTCCGAAATCTCCGTCTCGTAGTCGCAGCAGATGCTGTCCTGCAGCAGCTTCTCATGTATCAGTTGTCTGTATTGGAGTTCATCATCGCATATGGCTATCCGCATTCTTTCCCGCTCCTCCATCGATTTCACTCTCTGCCTTATCTCACTCAGCGCCACACAGCGAACCCGCTCTCCCCCGGACAGGCTGTTAAAACCAGCAGCACAATGTCCGTCAGCTCTGCCATCAGCTCCTTGGCCTTCTATATTGGCTTCTTATATCCGGCTTTTGTCATTTTGGTGCAAAAAGCATCTTTCGACAGCTTTGCCCTCCTGGCAGCTTCCCCCACATTGAGCAGCCCATCGTTTACCAGTGAGAACAACATCATCAAAGCACCTTGCTTTACTCCTTGCTTTACTCCTTTCTTTAATCCACGCTTTACCGCATTTCTTTCTATCTCGTCCAATGCTTTACACATATTTGTTTCCTCCTCTCCGCTTTCCGCATTGAATGTATATTCCAGCTTTTCCGTGATATTCTTTATATTTGTGCATGCATCTATCACATCCACAGCACTTTTGGGCATCTTACTGAAATATGCCCTATTCTTCCAGATATATTCCCTATATTGCTTTGGAGAAGCAGTCCGCTTCATGATACCTAACACATACCTTAAATCGGAATCCATCTTCTGAATGTCTTCATCCGGAATCTCCCGCATGCACACCATATGGACTCGGTAATCCCCCGCCAAACGCTGCAGCTTTTTCGGCAGTCTCTCCATGCTGCCCATCATATCTTTCAGCGTCTGCGGCTTCTTCCACTTCTTCCTGCCCCAATATAAAGTCAGATTCAGTACAGGCCTCAGGCAATCGTCTTTTCTGTATCGATACTTGAAGTCGTCCTCTACCCCATATTTAACCTCGTTATAAACATTCCTCTCCTGTATCCGTTCAATCTCCCTCCCATAGGTCAGGTAGTCCAATTCCATCAGCCGCCAGGGATAGGTCAGATTGATGCTGTCCTGGTTCTCCAGCCCAAGCAGGAAACGAACTCCCCAGGCCTGCGCTTTCCCCAGGAAATCTCTTTCACGAAAGGACAGTTTTCCTTTGGAATTCCTGACAGTCACAAACCCTCCTGTCGCTTCGCATTTCCAGTCCGATGGCAGCCTCGCCCCCAGATAATACTCCAGCACAGACTTGATTCTGTCAGGTCTGTTCATGTAGACTTTCAGCGCATTGTTCGGCTCTCCCATTTTCTCCTTTCCGCGGGAGGACAGGACGCAGAAAGCCGGAAACTTTCTTGCAAAAACCTTATACTACATAACGCCAAAATTTACCGTACCGCACTGGTTGAACGTATATGGCTGGCGTTATGTAGTCGAGTTACTCAGAAATTGTAACTGTTAAGCAGTATAAATCCCAGTCTCATCCCCGCATGATTTATAAATTTGAGTTTAAGCAGGGATCTTTGACAAATAGAAAATCTGAATTTAAGTTCTGCGGAATATTGACCGCAGCAAGAATATCCTGCTTACTGAATAAATTATTACAAAAAAGTATATCACATCCCCGCATAGAACGCAATCAAAAACTTTCTTTTAATCGGCAATTTCTTGTGCCTGAATCATGCAATCTGGGCAAAATTCTATTGCGCTATGCTGCAAATCTGTGTACAATCAAGACAGCAACGGCACCAGCAAATGAAACTCCCCGCAGCAAGCTGCGGGGAGTGAACCCCTTTGTGATTCAAATCTGGTATCTCCGTTTCCACTATATCCCGCCCCTCACACAACACATAACATTGATTTTGCTCCCACAGGCCCTAATCCGATAGCCCCTCCACGCAGTTGGCCATCAGCATGGCAATGGTCATAGGGCCTACGCCGCCGGGGACGGGCGTGATGTATGATGTCTTCGGCGCCACGCTGTCGAAGTCCACATCTCCGCAGAGCTTGTTCTCCTCATTCCTGTGAATTCCCACATCAACGACTACTGCTCCGTCTTTCACATAGCTTTCATCCACCATCTTAGGCCTGCCCACGGCCACCACCAGGATATCCGCCCGCTTCGTGACCTCTTTCAGGTTCTTCGTCCGGGAATGGCATACCGTCACCGTGCCGTTCTCCCGAAGCAGCAGCATGGCCATGGGTTTGCCCACGATGTTGCTCCGGCCCAGCACCACACACTCTTTCCCCTCTATGGAAATGCCCGAGCGCTTCAGCAGCTGAATCACCCCAGCCGGCGTACAGGACAGAAAGCCCGGCCTGCCGATACTCAGGTTCCCTACGCTCACAGGATGGAAGCCGTCCACGTCTTTCTCCGGCGTGATGGACAACAGCACCCTGTCCTCATTGATATGTGCCGGAAGAGGCAGCTGTACCAATATACCGTTTACATCTTCACGTCCATTCAGTTCCCTGATGATGCCAAGCAGTTCCTCCTCCCTGGTCTCCTCTGGCAGTTCGTAGGAAAGGGAACGGATTCCCACATACTCGCAGGCTTTTTTCTTATTCCTGACATACACAGAAGACGCCAGGTCTGCCCCCACCTGTATCACGGCCAGGCACCGCTCTGTCCCCTGCTCTTTCAAGGCCGCGGCTTTCTCCCGCATCTCGTCTTTTATCTCCTGAGAAATCTTTTTTCCGTCTATTATCTGGTACATTTCCTTCTCCTTTCGCATAACAGCTCATGTCTGCCGCCTGTAACCAGTATAACATTGCCGCGGAGGTTTCTCAACGTTTCTTTCCAAAATTCACCTGTTTTCCTCCACATACATCCGGACGCGGTTCTGTATCACTTCTGCCACATCCTCCGCGCTCTTCTGTCCGCTGTAATAGCCCTGGGCTTCTTCCCGGATGATTTTGATGATTTCATCATTTTCCAGGTCAAAAGCGGGAGTCGCGTCTTTCACCAGATTCAGTATAGTCTCGATTTCATCCTGCATCACCATATGGTAATCAAAGCTCCAGCCGTCCTCATAGCTTCTGCCGCCCAAATCCTCATGTCCTCTCTCCAGCCATGCCTGGTCTTCCTGTGTCCTGTACTCTATGATCATATCCAGCGTACTTTTCAGGGCAGGAAATCTGTCCGGAATACTATACCACAGATAGACATCCTGCAGCTCCATCCCCTCCCTGACCTTCCAGTCCGGAATGCTCTCTACGAATTTCCAGGCCCCGTCTTTGTTCTCCGAACCTGCGAAAATTCCAAACGCGCCGTCGCTGTACAATAAAGTCCCGCCCTTTCCGTCCCCGGTGGGAAAGCCCACGCAGGCGGCTGTTTCCCCGAATATGGCCTTATAGAGCTGAAAATCTTTAATATCGTCCATACGCGCCAGGGCAAACAGCACCTGGCCGCTTTGCAGCCTGGTGGGCAGAGAAACCTCCGATTCGGAACCGTTCCGGACAGCGGCTGCATCGCCGTCAGGATAGCGGCTGCACAGCTCCAATACTGCCTGGAAAGTCTCCGAATCAAAACGGCATTCCCCCGTATCCCAGTCGATAAAGACATCCTCGCCAAATATCATAAGGTACTGCATCACTTCCTCCCTGGTCAGTCTCTCGTTATAAGACCCCTCGAAAGGCAGCGCCCCGGGATTCCGGGAAAGCGCCTGGAACAGCCCGTCCAGCGACAGGCCCTCTCCTCCGGTCTGCGTCCCATCCCCCACCAGTGTCAGCATCGTAAAGCCCTCCGGAATCCCCACCAGGACTCCGTCAAATGTATATGCCTCCAATATGCCGTCCACGAAATCGGAGGATCCCCATTTCTCCGACTGTTCCAGATAAGGGGACAGATCCGCGAATACCCCCTGTTTTGAAAGCTTCTCCACATTGACTCCTGACAAATCAATGATATCGATGGGTTCCTTTGCCAGTATGGCAATATACAAATCCGTCAGGGACTCGTAATTCTTTACAGCGAGATGGTACTGGGGATTGGCCCTGTTGAAGCGCACCACCATGGCCGCCTGCTCGCCCCCTTCGTTCACAGCGGCAAGGGTCATATTGACTTTCCTCGGTGCGTCTTCCGCTTTTGTTCTATTCAGAAATATTACGCATCTGTCGTCATACTGCCAGTCTTCCACTGTACAGAAATATCTGCCGTCTCCCATTACCCCCAGGTTCGTCACATAATATCCGTTCACATCGCTGTCCGCCCAGGCAAACAGCTCTTCCACCACTGGTTCTGTGCCGTTTTTCTGGCCAGAGAGATTGCATCCATAGGCGTTCGTGTGGTCATACAGCAGGAAGTCGTATTGCTCTGGAGAAGCGCTGTCCTCCCCGGCCGCAGACAGACTCCCGTCCAACCGTCTTCCCGAACAAAATCCATCGATATACGGCATATCCTCCGTCAGTACGCTGGCCTGGCAGCCCTCGAAGTCCACTTCCAACAGGGTACAGCGCTCCCGCTCCTGCCCTTCGCTGTAACAGACATAGAACTTTCCATCCTCCGTCTCTGCGGTCCCCTTTACGAAAACCGTCTCCGAAGCATCGAATCCAATGAAGCCGTGAAAACTTCCATCGCCTGTGTACAGCCAGATACCGGCCACATCAGAGTATTCACTGGAACAGATAAAGAGCCGCCCCTGCCTGTCCACAACCATGTCGCCTACGGAGATGCCCCTCCCCAGCTGTTCCGTGATCTCCCGGGCGAAAATCAGCTTCCCCTCCGAATCGAACCGGCACAGGAAACGCATAAGCTGGCTATAATCCTCGGAATAGACATTCGCTATCAGCCATACATTACAGTCCTTGTCAAGAGCATAGGCGTGCTTTTCCCAGAAATCCCCTTCCGACTGCCAGTCGATGTCCACTGACTGCAAGGCTTTGTCTGTCATGGAATACCGGCAGATTTTCTTCCCGCTGCCCTCATCCTCCCCGGGCACCTGCATATAGCAGAGCGTATCTCCAATCAGCCGCATGTCTCCGTAGTCCGCCCGCTCATCCCCTACCCAGAGCACCTCCGGCACATAGACCCATTCCTTTCCCCCTGCGGCATCAGTGTCCCCGGCCGCGCCGATCTCCCGGGACATGCCGCTCTGTTGATTCCCGCCGGCATCGCCCCTGCCGCAGGCTGTCAGAAACAAAAGAGCACATAACATTAAAATTCTTCCTGCTTTTTTCATGTATGATTCCATTCTTCCTTTCATCAGTTTTTTAACGTAATATCATTCAAAATTTCCAATTTATACGATTATTGAAATGTATCCAAAATACTTCCATCCATAGCGTCAACGGCACATAAATAGGAAGAGAGATCCTCCGGATTGCTGAAAGCTACATAGTATACAAGATATCTCTCCTCATCATCGTCCACTTTCAACCATTCTGTCAAAGTCACCCTGATTTCGACTTTTCCCTCAGCCGCCGCGCCAATCTCCTCTTTCATCTGATTCGCCGCCAGTTCCACTGCTGTCTCTTCGCTGATTCCTCCCGCCGCCTGCAGCCGCGCCTTAAGCCGTTCCTGTTCTTCCTGCTGCTCCTTACGCGCCGCCTGGGCCGCCGCGCTCTGCTCAACGGCATAGCTTCTGGCATAATTGAAATCAATAATCTCCAAAATCTCCTCATCCGTCAGTTCCCGATCCTCCGGCAGACAGAAAAGCCCTGTGGTGTTGAGATAGCATAGCGCTCCCTCCTCCACATCCTCCGCGTCATCCACCTGCAAGAGAGTTTTTTCCGGGAATCTCCCATTTCGATACGCTTTCCCCAGTTCTTTCATGCGCGCGTTTTCTCCGTCGGTATATTCCCTGGAAAAGCTGTCGGCTTCCACATTCAGCTCCCGAATCTGATTCTCCATTTCCTGCACTCTCTCCTTTGGGATATCCTCCATCCGCGCCCTCACCATATTTTGAACCAGAGCCTGCACCGGAACGGCCGCAAGGCCTGCCGCCAGCGCAAATGCCGCCACGGCTGCCGCTCTCCTCCGGGCGCTGTGTGCCCTCTGAGTACCGTGCGCCTTCTGAGCACTGTAAGCCCTGCGGTTTCCTGTTTTGGCCCCTCCAGCCGTTTCTGCCTGTCCTGTTCCGTCCCCTCCGGCTGTCCCGGCTTTCATCCTGTCCCGGACATTTAAAATAATCTGCTCCCGCATCTCTTCCGGAATGTGTATCTGCTCCATGGTTTCCTTTACCCTAAGCCCGCTCATCTGTCCTATCCCTCCTTCCACAGCAGTCTCATCTGCTCTTTGCCGCGCCGGAGCCTCATTTTCACCGCGCCCTCAGTAATCCCCAGGATATCGGCTATTTCCCTGATATGGTATCCCTCTACATAGTACAGATAAATCACCGTCTTCTGCTTCACCGGCAGTTCCAGCAACTCCCTCAGCGTCTCTTTCTGCTCAGGTATCACAATCTTGTCTTCTAATCCGTCAATGGAAACCTTCGGATGCCGAATCCGGAACCGCATCATGTCCCGGCAGATATTCGTAGCCACCCGAATCAGCCAGGCTTTCCTGTGTTCCTCATCGCGAAAGTCCGGCCTCTTCTCCAGATATCGGCAAAAGGTATCCTGGATGGCGTCCTGCACATCCTGCTCATTGCAAAGCATGACGATGCAGATTCTGTAGAGCATGTCGCTGTATTTCATGACCGCCTCCCGCAGCTCCTGCTCCATGTCCATGTGTCCACCTCCTTTGTCTGAAACACGTCCGAAGAGGGTAAAAAGTAACATATTTGGAAAAAATAAAAATGCCCTCTTCCGGGCGACAAGCGGCTCCCGCTTCACTTGTCTGCCCAAAAGAGAGCATATAAGACTTTCATCCTGCTGCATTCTGCGCTGCCTCTGGCCAAAGCCCTTTGCCAATTTCCTGTCTTCGGCCGCCGCAGGCGCAGGCGCATGACAGGATGCACATTTCCCTGCCGTCTATTCCTGTATTTCCATCAATTGCCCCATTCCGGTGGAACGGACCACGAACCCGAACTTTTCGTAAAAAGGCTCTTTCCCCTTCACTGCCGTCAGGCCTATATCTATGATCGTGCCGGGCATGGCAGCGCTTCTGATATGCTCCAGGAGCCTGTTCACGATGCTTTTCCCGATTCTCTTTCCCTGGTATTCCGGCAGGACAACGATTTCCTGCAGGTACCAGTACATGGCTCCGTCACCCACAAGCCTCCCCATTCCCACGACTTGCCCGTCGCATATGGCGGAGACGTTGAACAGTCCGTTTTTCAGCGCTTTTTCGACTTGGGGTAAAGGCCTCTCTATAAATCCGGCGGCCATTTTCAGCCGGACAAAATCTTCTGCGCTCAATACATTGTCCACCAGTTCATACCGTATCTCTTCCATTGGCGCCTGCCTCCTGTTCTCGCGTTTCCTGCATTCGCACAGCCCGTCCGGCTCACAATCACTCTGTGCAGACTCTCTTCCCGTCAATGAACACATGCTTCACTTTCGTGGATACTTCAAAAGGACACCCGTCCGTGATGACGATGTCCGCGTCCTTCCCTACTTCCAGAGATCCTACCCTGTCCGCAATCCCCGCGTGCTTCGCGGGATTGATGGTGATGGCCTGGAGGGCGGCAAAGGGATCCATACCGGCCTGTACCGCCAGTCCCGCGCACAGGGGCAGATACTCCTGGGGAATCACCGGGGAGTCCGTGATGATGGACACCTGGCAGCCCGCAGCCGCCAGCACGCCCGGCGTCGTCCAGCTTTTATTGCGCAGCTCGAACTTGGAGGCGCTGGTAAGGGTAGGCCCCACCGCCAGCGGCACGTTCTCCTTCGCCAGCTCCTCTACGATTAGATGCCCCTCCGTGACATGCTCCAGCGTAATCTTCAGGTCGAATTCCCGTGCGATCCGCAGGGCAGTGAACAGATCCTCCGCAGCATGGGCATGGGCCTTTAAAGGAATCTCCTTTTTCATCACAGGAATCATGGCCTCCAGCTTCATGTCAAAGGCCGGGCGCTTGGAAATGTCGTCTCCTGCCGCTTCTTTTTTCTCCATATACTCTTTCGCTTTGAACAGAGTCTCCCGAAGAAGCGCCGCCGTGGTCATGCGGCTGGAGTCCTTCTTGTCCCGGTACACACGCTTGGGATTCTCGCCGAAAGCGCATTTCATGGCCACACCGTCCCGGACTACCATGTCGTCCACCCGTTTGCCCACAGTCTTAATTGTGGTAAAAGTACCTCCCAGCACGTTTGCGCTGCCAGGCCCCACGCAGACACAGGTCACCCCTGCCGCAGCCGCCTTGGGAAGCGCCGGATCCATGGGTTTCACGCCGTCGATGCCCCGCATCTGGGGACTGATGATATCGTTGAGCTCATTGTAATCCATCCCCTCATAGCCGATGCCGTAGCCGTCCAGGCCGATGTGCCCGTGAGCCTCCACGAAGCCCGGATACACCTGCAGCCCTTCCGCGTCCACTATTTCCGCTCCCGCCGGCACTTCCATGGAATGCCCTTCTTCCATATGTTTCCTAATCGCCTTGATTTTACCGTCCTCCACCAGAATGTCTCCGGGAAACCCTTCCCTGTGCACACCGTCGTGCACCATGCCGTTTTTGATATAGAGCATCCTTTTTTTCCTCCTCGATTCTGCCCGTTTTACAACTGCGTCCACAAAACACTCTTCCCAACCATTTCTGCTGTCCGCCAAGGCATCCGCGCACAGAATCCATCTCCATGCAGCAATGCCAGAACCGTTTCATCACATATCGCTCTTAATACACATACGGCCGCCTGCCCGTAATCTCCTCATAGCAGGACAATATCCCATCCAGCGGAATGCACCAATATCGTATAGGCTCTACGGAATAGGCAAATGCCATGCCTATCAGGTTCCCATAACCATCCAGCACCGCGGAACCGGAATCTCCATGCACCAGCTCGATGGTCACCTCTGTATGAGGCAGATATTCATACCAGTCAAATTCCTGTTTTATCTTAATCAGATTCCCCTTGCTTTTATGCAGCAGTCCGCCCTCTTTGTCCACCCGCTCCAGCGCCAGCTCAATCTCCTGATCGTCCAGACTCTCCCAATAGGTCCTGTCGATATGCACCGTCATCAGCCGGTCCAGCAGCTCCTCCGGCACATCCTCCCGGGCAACTTTCGCCACGCCCACGTCATAAATCTCGCTGGCTCCCACCGCTTCACCGTGCAGCTTCGTCCCATCATAAAAATAAACATCCCAATCCTCATATTTCTCCACTACATGATTGTTGGTACAGATATAAATGGCATCCTCCGTTATCTCCACGATATAGCCCGAACCGGAACTGTATCCGCCTCTGCCCAGACCGTGATAGAGCTGCACCAATGCCGGACGCATATATTCCAGCGTTTCCTCCATATCCTCATACTCCGAGACCCCGCCGTCATAGATATTTGGCGCTCCCAGGATACAGTCCACCCGGTAGTCAATCTGGCGGTGCCCTATCAGTTCCTGTATCTCCTCCGGAGAGCCCACCATCACCAGCGCTTCTTCCACAGTCTCCAGCCCATAGCTGTCCTCGGCCAGGTAACGGAGCGTGTACCTGCCCTCCTGATTCAATTTCACATCAGAATCGTCTATTCGTATATATTCAGTCAAATCTCCGTCTATATCATCTCTGGCGCCAACTTCCGCCTGATAATCCGGCTCACTTCCCGGGATGACATAGAAATCATGGATTCCCTCAAAAGCCGGGGGCGTGTCCACAATGACACGGATTTCCCCTCTTGTCTCATTTCCGGCCCGGTCCCTGGCGCCGATTTCCAACGTATATTCCCCTACACTGCCAAACCGTATTTCATCCAGAGCATCGTTTCCCTCCAGAAAAAAGGCCTCCGCCTCCCTGTCCGCATCCCGCACTCCTGTAATCACATCCGTAACGGTACAGTCCCTGTCCGCAGCCAGATAAATCTGACCCTCTTTCCACAGAATCTCCGGCGGCACCGTGTCCTGAATCGTAATCCGGTAGACGTACTCCTCTCTTCCATGAATCACCACCGCCTCATAAGTGCCTGTCTCCGACTCATCCACCCCGGACAGATCCAACTCCCCCAGATGGACAGACCAGTCCGTGCCGGCCAGATAATCCGTGATATCCCGGCTGACCGCGTCCCCATATTCATATGTAATCTCCGTAAATACCGGCTCCACCCGATAGACACGGAAATAGAAATACAGTCCCCCTGCCGCCAGCAAAAAAAGAACTGCCAGAATAAAGCCTGTCCTTCGGCCCCTGCGCTTTGTGCCCGCGTTTCTCACCTTTCTTTTCCCGTCCTTTGTCCGTTCTGTCTTGATTCTGCTCCTGAATCTCTTCCCAAATAAGAGTATCATTCAGAGACATTTTTGTCAACGGCAGAGCGTCTCCGGGGCTGCCTGAAAAAGCGTCTCCTCTCACACTGTTTCTGATTCAAATTTCGTTCGATTTCAACTATCTGTTCTTGTTTTTCTTCTGCCGCTGATATAAAATAGAGTAAATGGTAAAGGATGTTGACCATAAACAGAAAGGAGCTCCTCTATATGAAACAGGGAATCTGCTACTTGGTATGCGCAGGCAGGAACACAGGGCTTGACTTCACCCCTACCGCAAATGATTATGTAATCGCCGTGGACGGCGGATTGCGCTATCTGGAGGAAGCCCGTATCACGCCGAACCTGATTATCGGAGATTTCGATACCCTGGGGTACTGCCCCACCCATTCCAACGTGGTCCGGCTCAATCCCCAGAAAGATGAGACGGACACTCTGGCCGCCCTGAAAGAGGGCATCCTGGAGGGCTTTTCCCAGTTCCATCTCTGCTGCGGCACAGGGGGACGCATCGAGCATACCATCGCCAACATCCAGCTCCTGGCCTTCCTGTCCCAGAACGGCAGACAGGGCTTCCTCCATGACGGGGAAAATGTCCTGACCACTATTACCGACTGCCAGCTGACGCTGCCCAGGAGAGACCAGGGATTCCTGTCCGTTTTTTCCCACTCGGATGAATGTCAGGGCGTAAATCTCCACGGTCTGAAATACGAGCTCAACAATGCCTTTCTGCGCAGCACTTTCCCCCTTGGCATCAGCAATGAATTCAAGGGGATGGAGAGCTCCATTTCCGTAAAAAAGGGCACTCTGCTGCTGGTCCTGCCCAGGGACATCCTGCCCGGCATCAGAATTCTGCCGTCCTTGGCAAAATCACCGTAAAGCGCTTATACTGCATAACGCTGAATACTGCCTAATGCAATCATGCGATTGAACCAGTCAGCGTTATGCAGTCTTGTTTCACGGCAAGCGAAATCGTTAAGCAGTATAAATAATCCCCAGCGTCTTCCCAACCCAGTAAGCCACACCCAGCACCCAGCTGGAGAAAATCCCATAAAGAATCACCGGCCCTGCGATAGTGAAAATCTTGCACCCAATCCCAAAGACCTGCCCCTCTGCCTTGTACTCTATGGCCGGAGCCGCCACGCTGTTGGCGAAGCCCGTAATGGGCACCAAAGCTCCCGCGCCGCCCCATTTCGCAATCTTCGGAAAGATGCCGAAACCGGTCAGGACCACTGACAGCAGCACCAGTATCAGAGAACACCAGCTGCCTGCAGACTGCTTGTCCAGCCCCAGGCTGCCTGCGTAATTCAGGATGCACTGCCCGATGCAGCAGATAATGCCCCCCGTAATAAAGGCATGCAGCATCTGCCGCCACAGGCTGTGGGTGGGAGTCACCGCCTTGACATACTGTTCATAGGCTTTCTGCTGCTCTTTCTCTTTTTTCTGCTCTTGTGCCTCTATGTTTGTCTCTTTTTCTTTCATACTCTGTTTTTCCTCGCTTTCCCCAAACCTATGCCGTCTCCCGCCATTCTCCGGCTTTCCCACATGCTGCCCCGTCGCGGCATAAGCAAATCCCCCGGCAGGCCTTTCCCATACCGGCGGCATTTCACTGCACTCTGTTCTCAGTATGCGCAGACAGGAGGATATTATTCCTCCCCGGAGCCGCCCTGCTCCGTTTTCCCCTCTCTTCCGGCCGTAGCGATAAGAGCCTTGTCCACATCCTCCTCATAGTTGCGCATGGCCACCTCTATGGGCGTGGGGTCCTTTGTGAGCCGCCTGCCCCCCACATGGTTGAAGAAAAGAATGATGCCCGCCGCAAGGCCGATGGAATAGGACACCTCCAGCACATTCAGCCCCTGTGGCTCCCTGTCCATCACCATACGATAGATTTCCGTGAACACATCGTTGATGCCTACATCATTGTGATACGCCATAATCGTAAAAGCCGTGCCGAAGAAACTCACCAGACAGACCAGCGCACACTTCGCCCATTGCTGCCAGCCCTTATGCTTATCCACACTGATCTGCTCCACCAGCACATCCGGCTCCCCCACAATCTGCACCGTGATATTCGGGCACGTCTCCTCCATCAGCTTCACCAGATACAGGGAACTGATGACGCACCGTTTCGTATCCCCACTGCTGAAATGGTGTACTTTCAAAGCTTTCAGCCTGGCCGCTATGACAGAGTCTATACAGCGCAGGGAACCCACATCCGACAGGAACACGTCCTCCGACCGCACCTCCACATTCCTGTCGCATTTCAAATAGACTGTCACATTTGCCATAAGAACTCTCCTTCCCGAATCAATACCCATCGTCCGGCTTCACGCCCAAAATTCCCTCTGCCTTTCCTTTCACCCCACCGTCCGGTGCAGCTCCGTCAGGAAATAAAACAGAGAACCGCAGATTTTTCCAGCCGCCATGCTGATGATTGCCAGCCCCAGACCATGCCTGAAAGAAATACGGCGGGTAAGGATCGGGATACTGTCCAGCATCTCCGCAATAGCCAGCGCCAGGCATCCCACGAACATCCCGGCGAACAGTCCGACGACCGCCTGACAGAACACGCCCGCCATCTCCAGGACCGGCTCATACTGAGGACAGCGCTGCTGCCACCAGGCCCGGAACCGGCAGTACCTGGAAAAAACACTGAGCACACAGCCTGTCAATGTGCCGAATATCACCATCTCCTCATATATCGTCACATGCTCCGCCGTGTGGGTCTTGCCCGCGAACCGCGGCACCAGCCCCACTGCAGCCAGCACGGTGAAGACCCCTGCCGCCGCCAGCAGACCATAACTTCCCCCTGTCAAAATCAATAAAAAATTCCGCATCATCCCATCAGCTTTCCTTTCCGGATTTACTGACTATTATGATACGGAATCTTGAAAATTATTCTTTGTTCTTATATCTGCAAGTCAAAGCAGTCCTTAATCTGTGTCCTTTGCAACCTCAGAACATCCTCTCTCGTTACCACAAAGGCTCAAAACTGATATTCAAATCCACCTCCGTGGAAATCCCCTGCACCGTCCCTGACTGGGAATACTGCCATATCTGATACGCATATGGGTAATAAAAGCTGTCCCTATACGCCGCGAACCATTTGTCGTATCCCTCCAGCGCCTCCAGCCCCAGCATCATGGCGCCCATCTCCGTATTGTAGTACAGCATGGTCCTGTATCCCGCGTCTTCAATGGTCTGGCAGAAAAGCTGTGTCAATGCGGTGCGCTCCTCTATGGAAAGGGCGTTCATCCGGCCGTCCGCCCCGGAGACCTTTTCCACATCGAACACAATGGGACATTCCATTGTATAGGGAGCGACTTTTTCCAGCACCAGATTCGCCTCCTCCACCGCCTCTTCTTCGGTGATGGCCTGGCTGTAGATATAGGCCCCTACCTTAATGCCCGCCGCCTGGGCCCCCTGCACATTGGCGTCGAAATATGTATCCTCCACCAGCTTCCCGGTTCCGTACCCTCTGTAACCCGCCCGGATGAAAGCGAATTCCACGCCGTCCTGGGCCACCAGGTTCCAGTCGATGTCGCCCTGGTGCTCGGACACGTCTATGCCCTTGTGGGAAATTACCTGGCCGTCCCGGAGATACTGATACTCGCCGGTCTCCAGGATATTCAGGTTCGCATTGTCCCACTGGTTCTGTGCCAGGCTGTAGTCGATGGGAACCACATGGTACTGTCCGCCGCTGTATACCACCAGGTCATCCGGATACAGCGGCTGCAGGATATCCAGAATCGAGTCCCCGTCGTTGATCCTGGTCCGGATGCCCTCCAGCACTTCCGTGGCCGCCTCCTGCCTGGCGTTGGCCACCTGAACCTCCACCTCCTCCGGAGTAAGGCCCACGGAGCCCGAGAACACGCCGACTACATTTCCTTCTTCATCCACCACGTTTCCATTCTCATCGATGCTTACCACGCTGCTCCCATCCACCACATCCCCTCCGGAAGCCGCGGCAGCATCTCCTGCCCGCTCCCTGATCCACGCATAGACGGAAATCACCGAGAACATCACTGCCACCATCGCCACCAGGCAAGCCAGCATGGCATATATCCGGCGGCGCACCCCCTTTCTGACATACATTCTCCCCATTCTGCCTGCATCTCTACGTCCTGTCCTGTCTCTCATACAATCCTCTCCTCCGGAGCAATCCGCCTGCCTTATGCAAATCTGTCTTCCCTGCATATTTTCAGACATACCGCATGCAGCACTGGAAGTACCCGGAAAGCTTTCTTATACTTCCATAGTAAACGAATTGGCGCAGGAAGAAAAGGGCTTTTTCGCGATTTCAAAAATTTTACAGAAAATTAAAGTTCAACGGACCTTTTCCCGCAGGTTCAGCAGAATCCTTTTCTCCATGCGGCTGACCTGCACCTGGCTGACCCCGAGCCTGGCGGCGATTTCCGTCTGGGTCTTGTTCTGGAAATAACGCATATAAATCAGATTCCTGTCTTTGGGCTCCAGGCTGTCCAGAAGCTGGCCAAGCAGCATATGGTTGAGGACCTCCTCCTTTTCCGCGTCCTCTCCGTCGCAGCCGCTCATCACGCTGCTGCCTATGCTGCCCCCTCTTCCCCGGACCACCTTGTCTACCAGATAGACCTCGCTGCCGTCATCCTGATACACGGCGGAATAGATGGATTCCACCTCTATAGAGGCCTCCATGGCCAGCACCACGTCCTCCGCGGACAGCCCGGCCTCCTGCGCGATTTCCTGCACGGTCGGCTCACGGTTTTCCCTTCCCTGGAGCTTCTGCCTGGCAAGCTTTACCTTCAGCCCGTTCTCCTTGATGGTCCGGGACACCTTCACCGGCCCGTCATCCCGCAGGAACCGCTTGATTTCCCCGGTGATCATGGGCACCGCGTAGGTGGAAAATTTCAGCCCCAGCTTTAAGTCGAATTTATCGATGGCTTTCATGAGCCCTATGGTCCCTATCTGGAAAAGGTCCTCCAGATCGTGTCCCCGGCCCGCGAACCGCCTCACGATATGGCGCACCAGCCCCAGATTACTCTCTATCAGTACCTCTCGCGCTTCGCTTTCTCCCGCCTGTGACCTGGCAATCAGCACTGATGTTCTATCCATCCGCCCACTCCTATTTTCTTAATCATGCGGACTGTCGTCCCCTGGCCCGGAGCGCTCTCCACCTCCAGCTCGTCCATGAACGCCTCCATGAATGCAAATCCCATCCCGGAGCGCTCCAGCTCCGGCTTCGTGGTATACAGTGGCTCCATGGCCCGCTCCACATCCTCGATCCCTTTTCCGCTGTCTGTCACTTCGATATGTAGGATGTTCTTCTCCAGCACGCAGCGCAGCTTTACCTTGCCCGGGTTCGCCTTTTCACAGGCACTGCCCTCATCCTGCCCGCCAGGCCTCCCATAGCCGCACAGATTCTCATAGCCGTGTATGATGGAATTGGTCACTGCCTCCGACACAGCGGTCTTGATATCCGCCATCTCCTCCATGGTGGGGTTCAGATGGGTGATGAAAGCCGCCACCGCCACTCTGGCAAATCCCTCGTTGTCCGAAAGGGCATCAAAGATAATCTCCATTTCATTTCTCATGATTCCAGTACCTCCACTATTTTATTCAACCCTGACAGCCTGAAGATTCTCTCTATCTGCCTGTCCACATGTATGGCATAGACCTTGCCTCCGAAACAGGATATCTTGCGGTAGCGCCCCATGATGATGCCTATCCCGGAGGAATCCATGAACCTGGTCCTTCCGAAATCGAACACCACGTCGCGCACTTCCTCCCTGACCAGATACCGGTCCGCGCACTCACAGATGAAGCCCGCTCCATGATGGTCTATCTCCTCCGGCAGCTGAATCAGGAGGCAGTTGTCTATGACCTGAAAATCCCCTGTAGTGACCTGTTCCATAACTTACACCCTTCCTTTCTGAAATCTGTTGCGGCATGGGAAGCCCGCATAAATACGTACAAAAAAGAACCCATAGCGCCTACAGGTTCTTTTCTTTCGTACTTTTTATGATTTCTCCATCCAAAACACTTGGTGCGAGACCTGGAAGAACGCTGTCCTTGCGTTCTTTCGTGTGTAACTTAGAACTTCTTAGCGGGCGCACTTTGGCCGCTTAGAAGTTCTTTACACACTTAGCCGGCATTCAGGCTGTCCTTGCGGTACTTAGCCAGCCTGGCATTTTCGGTGTCAGGGGACAGTTCTATTACCTTGTCATAGGTCGTGATGGCGTTTGCCGTATCGCCGCTGGAGCGGTATGCCTCCCCCAAAAGATAGAGAGCGTCTATGTTGGCAGCATCATACTGCACCGCCTTTCCAAGCGTCTCCAGCGCTTCCTCGAACCGGTTTGTATAGTACTGCTGATATCCCTCATCGAAATACTCCTTGGAAAGCTCAGGCCCGATGACGGAAGTCATTGACTGATACAGTCGCTGGAATCCTTCGGGCATGGCCGCCATATCCACCCGCTCTGCAAGTTCCTCCAACTGATCCATTGCCACATACATATCGCCAGACTCCGTATATGCCGCAGCTATCTGGAAGAGTTCTTCTGTGGTCTGTATGGTTCCGCCTGCCCCCACATAGCCCTCAATCTCTGTGTACAGGTTCTGGACATTTCCGTTCAAATCCTCTATCCGGTCCTCCAGCTCCTGGATGCGGGCAGTCTTCGCATCCGATTCGTTGCTGATTTTCGTAATGGTCTGCTGCTCCTCATTCCGGACCCGGGACTGGGCTGCCGGCACCACCAGGAAATACATGGCTGCGATACCGATGATAAGGCCGATCACCATATTCAGCACAGTGGCGAAACCGCCTCCCCTTTTTGGCTCCTTAACGTTCAGGGGCTGGATGATGATTTCATTCTCGCTCCGATATCTGACGGACTCGTCCTTCCTCCGCCTTTTTATCCCTTCCTCCGGCATCAGGGCCTGCTCCACCTCTTTCAGGTAGCGGAGAGTCAGGAGATTGTTCTTGTCAATATCCATGCATTTGCGCAGTTCGCGCTCCGCATGGTCCCATTCCTCCTGCTTCATATACAGCAGCGCCAGCAACTGGTGGGCCCTTATGAATCTGGGGTTCATGGACAAGACCTTGCGCAGCTGTATCACCGCCAGATCCTCGCCGTCCTGGTTGCACAGGGCCAGCGCCCTGTTATATTTCTTGACTGTCTGGTTGATGGAATCCAGCCTGGCGGAATTGGAGCGCATCTTGTCGATGTACTCGTCCGCGATATTCTTCTCCGGGCTCATATTCTTGCTGATGACCCATTCCCTTAAGGCAGAGGCTGCCTCACCCATCTCAAAGTACACCAGTCCCAGCAGATTCCTTGCCTTGATATTGTTCTTATTAAATTGCAGGCTCCGGCGCAGGCTGACAACGGCGCCGCTCAAATCCCTGACGCCGGCCTTTTCCAGCCCCTCGTTATAATACATGTTGGACACCTGCAGCACTTTTTTATATAAGGAGACATCGGCCCCACAGGAAGTGCAGAAGTCGTGCTCCGAAAGGCGGCGGCCACAATTATAACAAAACATCATTATTATTCTTCATACTCCTGTTCTAATCCACCATCAGTCTCGGTAATCTTCTTAATCAGCAAATCGGCTATGTCCGTCAGATCTTGGCTGTAGATAGCATCCTCCACATCCTCCACCTCAAGGCTGGGATGGAATTTTTTCAGTTCGTCTTCAAAATTTATCATGATTCAAGCAACTCCTTAATCTCACCGACTAAATACAGGCTCCCTGCCACATAGATGCGTTCTCCGCTCCCGCGTTTTTCCAGCAGCTTACGGAAAGCTTCCCCGGCGTCTCCGCATATCTCACAGGAACAATTCGGATATCTGTCAAACTGCGCTGCCAGCTCTTCCGCATCCAGCGCCCGGCTGCTGTGCATATGCGTCACTACGATTCTGCGGAACAGACCTCCGAGAACCAGCTTCTCTACCATGCTTCTGTAATCCTTATCCTTCACAACACCAAACAAGAGGCTTCTTGAACCCGGATGCCCGTCCGCGGACACTGTCTCCAGAAAGGCGCGTACGCCGTCCTCATTGTGGGCGCCGTCCACATAGACCTCCGGAAGAACCTCTTCCATGCGTCCCGCCCAGAAGCACTCCGCCACCCCCCTGCGCATCTGCTCCATCGTAATCGTCCTGCCGCCATCCACCACTTCAATGGCTTTGCAGGCCAGCGCACAGTTCTCCATCTGATAGGCGGCAATCGTACGGAGCGAAAAAGTAACATCTCTATCATACAGATTGTGTACGCAAAAATCAATGGTTTTTCTTTTAAAATTTGAAAAAGAATAGTCATTTTCCGACACGGAATATGCGGAAATCCCAAGTTCCTCCGCCCGCCTCCGAAATACGGCCGTAGTCTCAGGGCAGGTATCCCACCAGACCGCCGGCGCGCCGGCGCACATGATACCTGCTTTCTCATAGGCGATTTTATCCAGTGTATCTCCCAGGACCCCCACATGGTCCAGACCGATATGCGTAATTATGGATATTTCCTTTCGGTAAACTGAATTCGTGGCATCCAGCCTGCCTCCCACACCTGTCTCCAGGATACAGAAATCCGGCTTTTTCTCCGGGAAGAGCACCATGGCGATGAAAAAAAGGTATTCAAAGTATGTGGGATGATAGGCGCCTGCCTCTTCCCGCTCCAGGGCCTCCCAGTCCAGCAGATTGTATATGTGCAGGAATGCTCTCAGAAAGTCCTCCTCGGAAACCATCTCTCCATCCGCCAGGAACCGCTCCCTGATGCATACCAGATGAGGAGATGTGAACAGAGCCACCCTGTAGCCCGCCGCCTCCAGGATGCTGCGCAAATAGGCACAAACGGAGCCTTTTCCGTTTGTGCCTGCCACATGGATAATGCGCATCTTCCTGTCCGGATTGCCCAGCTGCCGCAGGAACCCCTTCGTTTCCTCCACATCATGCTTTGAAGTAAAACGGGGCACATCTTCCATGTACTCTGCTGCCTGCCGGAATGTGGTAATATTCTGTCTCTCCATGACATGGTGCCTCCACAAGCCAGTAGGAATTGCTAAAGCAATCCCTACTGGAATGACTCTTATTTTTTATGCATTTTGCAGCTGCCCAAGCCGCAGTTCCACCTGCTCCATCATTTGCGTGTACTTCGCCAGCTTCTCCTTCTCCTGGGCAATCTTCTCTTCCGGTGCCTTGGAGAGGAACCGCTCGTTGGAAAGCATGCCGTTCACCCGGGCCAGCTCCCCTTCCAGCCGCTTCTTCTCCTTCTGCAGGCGCTCTGTCTCCTGGGCCACGTCCACCAGCTCCGCGAAAGGAATGTACAGCATCGCCCCGGGAATCACCACGGACACTGCGTCTTTGGTGATATCGTCCATGTTCGCGTCAACGGCAGAGCCGTCTTCTGTTATCGTTTTTGCGTCATCTCCGGCTTTGCGGACCATAGTCACCTCGTTGGCATAGGCCAGGGAGGCGAAGAACAGCTTGCCCTCCGTGAAGGTCCTCAGGCATTCATCGCTTTCGCTGACCAGGAACAGATGGGTCCTGCGGCTGGGAGCCACGTTCCTCTCGCTGCGGACATTGCGGATGGCCCGCACGGCTTCCTTGATGATTCCGATGTCCTTCTCCTCTTTCGGGAAGCTTCTCTCCTCCCGGTACTCCGGCCATCTGCTGATGACGATGGACTCTTCCATGGAACGCGCTTCTTCCGCCTGGGAGCAGTCCCTCTCCTGCAAGGTACAGAAAATCTCCTCCGTGATGAAAGGCATATAAGGGTGCAGCAGCTTCAAAGCATCGACCAGGACTGTCTTCAGCGTCCAGAGGGCCGCGTTCTGGCTTGCGGCGTCGTCCGTATTGTACAGGCGAGGCTTCACCATCTCAATGTACCAGTCGCAGAACTCATCCCAGAGGTAGTCTACGACCTTCTGCACTGCGATGCCCAGCTCATAGCTCTCCATATTGCCGGTGACATCCTTTATCAGGGTGTTCAGCTTCGACAGGATCCATTTGTCCACCGGCTGCAGCTGGGAAGCGGCAGGCTCCGTCACGGTCTTGCCATCCATATTCATCATGATGAAACGGGAGGCGTTCCACACCTTGTTGGCGAAATTACGGCTGTTTTCTACCCTTTCATAGTAGAAGCGCATGTCGTTCCCGGGGGCGTTGCCGGTGATCAGCGTAAGCCGCAGGGCATCCGCGCCGTACTTGTCGATGATCTCCAGCGGGTCGATGCCGTTGCCCAGGGATTTGGACATCTTCCGTCCCTGGCCGTCCCGAATCAGTCCGTGGAACAGCACTGTATGGAACGGCTTCTGGCCCATGTGCTCGAAACCGGAGAAGATCATCCGGATGACCCAGAAAAAGATGATGTCGTAGCCCGTCACCAGCACGTCCGTGGGATAGAAATACTTTAACTCCTCGGTGTCCTCCGGCCACCCCAGCGTCTCAAAGGGCCACAGGGCGGAGGAGAACCAGGTGTCCAGCACGTCAGGATCCTGTGTCAGGTGGGTGCAGCCGCATTTAGGGCATTTTTCCGGCGTTTCCCCTGCCACCGTCACTTCCCCGCACTCATCGCAAGTATACGCGGGAATCCTGTGCCCCCACCACAGCTGGCGGCTGATGCACCAGTCGCGGATATTGTCCGTCCAGTTGAAATAGCTCTTCTCCATGCGCTCCGGCACCAGGCGGATGTCCCCGTTCTTCACCGCTGCCACGGCGGGCTTAATCAGCTCCTCCATCTTCACGAACCACTGCTCTTTCACCAGAGGCTCTATGGTCGTGCCACAGCGGTCATGGGTGCCCACATTGTGGGAATAGTCCTCAATTTTGACCAAAAGTCCCAGGGCATCCAGTTCCTGTACGATGGCTTTCCTGGCTTCATAGCGATCCATTCCGGCGTATTTCCCGCCGTTCTCGTTGATGGTGGCATCGTCATTCATGATGTTGATGACGGGAAGGTCATGGCGCTTTCCCACCTCAAAGTCGTTGGGGTCATGGGCGGGGGTAATCTTCACCACGCCCGTGCCGAACTCCCTGTCCACGTATGTGTCGGTGACCACGGGAATCACCCGGTTCATCAGGGGCAGCATCACGCTCTTTCCGATCAGATGGCTGTATCTTTCATCCTCGGGATGGATGGCCACGGCGGTATCGCCCAGCATGGTCTCCGGACGGGTGGTGGCAAAGGTCAGGAACCGGGTGGTGCTGGGCGTTCCGTCCTCCTCCATCACCGGGTACCTGATATGCCACAGATGTCCGGCCTGTTCCTGGTATACCACCTCTGCGTCGGAGATGGAGGTATTGCAGACAGGGCACCAGTTGATGATGCGGGCCCCCTTGTAGATATAGCCCTTTTCGTGCATCTTTACGAAGACTTCTGTCACGGCTTTGTTGCAGCCATCGTCCATAGTGAAGCGCTCTCTGTCCCAGTCACAGGAGGAGCCCAGTTTCTTCAGCTGTTCCACGATGCGTCCGCCGTATTCTTTTTTCCAGTCCCAGGCACGCTCCAAAAATTTCTCACGTCCCAGCTGGTACTTGTCGATGCCTTCTTCTTTCAGTTTCTCGATAATCTTGACCTCCGTGGAGATGGCCGCGTGATCCGTGCCCGGCAGCCACAGCGCGTTGTAGCCCTGCATCCTTTTGAAACGGGTCAGGATATCCTGCATGGTCTCGTCCAGGGCATGGCCCATGTGCAGCTTGCCTGTGATGTTTGGCGGGGGAATCACGATGGTAAAGGGTTTTCTGTTGTAATCCACTTCCGCGTGGAAATATTTCTTGTCAAGCCATTTTTTGTAGAGCCTGTCTTCCAGGCCCTTGGGGTCGTAGGTCTTTGCCAGTTCTTTGGAACGGTTTTCTTCCATTTCGTTTCTTTTCTCCTTTCCTGTCAATTACCGCGTCTGATTTTCACAACGCTTTTCTGCCAGAACGCCTCCGCACAATCGTCTCTGCCTGGTGTTTCCACAAAGCCCTTTCTGCCGGATGCTCTCCGTAGGAATATTCTTGCCGGGCAGTCTTCACAGAGCCATTCTGCTTTCCTCTGCATCAAAAAAGCCCTCTGCCGACTCTCATCAGCAAAGGGCGTCATTAACGCGGTACCACCTTTGTTCACAGCGGGAGTTTTATGCATCCGCGCTGTCTCAGTGACTTCTACTAAAGTCCTATCCTGTAACGGGGATAACTCGTGAAGCCCTACTTTCCCGAATCCCAATGGCAGAGACATCAATGAAGACACCTGCGTCTTCACGCCTTCTGCGCCTTAGGATTTCCGGCCTGCTTTCAGGCTCCCGGCTTGGAAGCTACCTTCCGCATCCTTTCCTTTAAGCCGTCTTTCAGCATCCCTTTTCCGGGATAACAGCCTTCTCTGTCAAGGGGCAATGCGTACTCCTCTTCGTCACAGCCTTTTTCGTTTCTATTGCTTTACTATATTCTATGGGCAGGATTTTGTCAAGGGTATTTTCTCAGAATCTGCATATTGGACATCCCCCTTTCAAAAAGCGACAGCGTCACCTCCCTTGAACAGCTTCTCCACCTGATACAGGGTCTTCCCGGCCTTCCGCAAATCCTTCCCGCTGATGCATATGATGTACACTTCCGGCATATCATAGTACTCTTTCCCCTTCTCCAGACACTGGCTGTCAATCATTGCCGCACAGAGCCTGCTCCTCCCGGCATGGCCGATGGTCTCCTTCCGCTGGATTTCCAGGTTCACCAGCCGCCCCTGGCCGTCCCCGCCAGTACACCGAGGATTGCATCACGGGCCGTGGCCTTCGATATTCGGTACTGCGTCCGCACCTCCTTCACTGTCAGATCCCGCAGCTATACAATCACCGCAGCGGCGCAGGCTGTCAGCACGGCCACGAGAGCATGCCTTTTCCATGTCAGGCTCAGGTATCCGATGAATTCCCGAATCAGGGCATTCAGCGTAAAATACCACTTTGTCCTGGCCCCGAATCCGATGCACTTCATCCCCTGCTGCCTGGCCAGGATCAATGCCCGGAACACATGGTAGGCCGTGGTGACAACGATGACTTTCGCTTTCTTTTTGCCCATCAGCTCCCTTGAGAACAGCAGATTCTCCTCTGTGGATTTGGATTGATTTTCTACTACGATTCTATCTTCATCAACACCTTTCTGAACCGCGTAGGCGGCCATGGCCTCGCCCTCGGCCATATCCTCCCCCGGCCCCTGGCCGCCGGACATGATCAATACCGCATTCTGGTTGTAGCGCAGCAGCTCTATGCCCTTATCAATCCGGGCAGCCAGCAGCGGCGTGACCCTGGTACCCAGCAGCCCCGCCCCCAGGACGATGATGTAATCCGCTTTCCGCCTCTTTCTCAGGTGAATCAGGTTCAGGATGGCGGAAAGGGAATAAACGGCCAGCAGCACCAGAAGATATGCCGCAAAAATGCTGATGAACGCATACAGTTTCGTGCCCAGAATGTCCCGGCCCAGGCCGCCTATGAAAGGCCAGACCGTCAGGTAGCCGAAGAGCAGGACGGAAAACGCCATGGACAGCAGATTGGCCGGTTTCATCCCCTCATGCCGGATGACCTTGAGGCCCTCCACGAAGAACATGAGAATCAGGACCGCGGGCATCGCAAGGATGCTGAACATCGCCAGGAACATCAGCCCGATGAGGAGATACCGGAGCACGCTGTGGGAGTTCAGCCAGTCCAAATACCTGGCTAAAACTAAAAACATGGCAATGGCCAGGCAGACCATCATCCAGAAAAAGGCCACGCCGCTCCATAATGTCCTGGGCTCGCGCACCATCACCCCCGCAAAGATACAAAGTGAAATTCCAAAAAGAACTATCAAAATCTGCCACATATCTGACTGCCCCCTTATACTATATAACCGTAATCCTATCCCGGCTTCTTCAATTCCATATCATGGGCCCAGACCGCCCATGATATGCACGGACATCCGGCAACGCGTATCCTCTATAAAGATATGATATCACAATTATGGCACAGTAACCTTACAATCAGGTGACATTTTCCTTACAATTTTGTAGCAGCATGGCAGTTCATGCAGCACGCCGGGCCATCATTTTGCAGCAGGCAACGGGTCGAAAACAATCCGGTACACCTTCACCCCGTGGGCCTCCACCGCCGCCGTCACTTTCCGTCCGGCAGCCCGGCCCTCTGTGCGATCCCACAGCTCCCGGAGCGCCGGTTCTTCCTCCCGGAACTCCTCTTCCAGCCCGGAAAGACTGACGGAGAGTTCCGCGTCCTCATCGCTCAGGTTGAACAGCGCCACGCATATCCTGCCGCTCTTTTCGTCCTTGTTCTTCCAGACGGCCATGTCATCGGTGCGCAGAATCTGGGTCCCACGGCAGTCCTCCTGCATCAAATCCAGCACTTCCCTGTTGGTGAGCAAAGACAGCGTCCAGTCATCCAGCTTCGTCAGTTCCGCGCCCAGCATCAGGGGAGAGCGGAACATGCACCACAGCGTCATCATGGTCCTCTGCTCGGCTTTCGTAAAATTCGTCTGCCGTTCATGCCCAAACCCTTTTCCCAGATATCCCAGGGGCAGCATATCGCAGTCGGGGTAGCAGCCTTTTTTCACATGATCCTGCCACAGCTCGCAGCGCCAGAACATGGCCTTCAGCAGCTCCCATTTATCCCAGAAATCATCGGTAATCCGCCACATATTGGCGTATTTTCCGTATTCCCACGCCCGGTCTATATGGGCGGGGCCGGGGGAAAGGCTCAGCACGATGGGACGCCCGCATTTTTCGATGGCGCGGTGGAGCATTCTGGTCTCCTCCCAGCCGCTGAAATGGTCGTTCCGGTAAAGCCAGCTGTCGCAGATGTCATCGCATTTGATGTAGTCCACGCCCCACCGGGCATACATTTCTATCAGGGAGTTGTAGTACGCCTGCCCCTCCTCTGTGGCCCGCACGCCGTACATATCCGGATTCCAGCCGCAGATGGAAGAGGGGTCTGCCACCATGTCCGCCGTGGTATCCGTGCCCGGCACGGGGCAGTGGTTCCAGGCTGCCCTGCGGGAAATGCCCCGCATGATGTGGATGCCGAATTTCAGGCCCAGGCTGTGGACGTAGTCCGCCAGAGGGCCAAAGCCTTTCCCGCCCGCGGAGGAGGGAAACCGGGCAGGGCTGGGCTGCAGTCTGCCGAATTCATCCATCTCCTGGTCTCCGAAGGGGATGTACTGGAACTTATCCCGCATGGTCCCCGCGTCATTGGCGTACCACTGGATGTCTATCACCACGTACTCCCAGCCGTATTCCTTTAAATGGGCCGCCATGTAATCCGCGTTGGCCCTCACCTGTTCTTCGTTCACCGTAGTGTCGTAATAGTCGTAGCTGTTCCAGCCCATGGGCGGCGTCTTCGCAAATTCGTTCTTGTTCATGAAAATCTCTCCTTTCAGGTAATTTTTTGATATGAATGCGGATAAGAAACTTCTTTTCTTCAATATCCTATGTTACAATTATATAGAAAGAGGATGGAAGAAACAAGGATACTTCTTTGATGGAAAGGGTAATTTTTTGATGGAATATGCTTATGGAAATTTTGGATTTCTGAAACAGGGACGGATGGAACAGCCGCCTCTCGTCCTGCTGGATCTGGGCATTGAGCGGCGCTTCCGCGAAACTTATTATTTTGAGAACTCTGTCCGCGCTTCCTATGGCGGATATCTGCTGCAGTTTACGTTGAAAGGATGCGGTATTTATGAAGCATACGGGCATACCTGCCATAAGCTGACTCCCGGATGGGGCTTTTTTTCCAAAATGCCGGAGGACAGCCGCTATTATCTGCCGTCGCCGGATATTTCCCCTGAATCTTCCGATGAGGGCTGGGAATTTTTCTATCTGCACTTCGACGGCCCCGCTGCCCGGCCCTTTTACGAGACCGTCCGGACCCTGACCGGCCCCGTCTTCTCCCTCGCGGCATCCTGTCCCCCCACTGCGCTGTTTCTCCGGCTCTTTGAAAAGCTGAAAAATAAGGAGACTCTCGCGCTCTATGAGGGAAGCGAATTTCTCTACCGATTTCTCGCACAGCTCCTAAGCGAGCTGGAAGCGCCTTCCGCAAAAGGCTCTCTCCTGGTACAGCAGGCCGTTTCCTATTTCAAGAATCATTTTTCAGAGCGAAAGGGAATCGGGGAAGCGGCAGAACTCTGCAATGTCTCCCAGGCACATCTGACCCGGATTTTCCGCCAGGAGACCGGGCAGACCCCTCTTCAATATCTGACGAGAATTCGGATGGAATATGCGTTGTTCCTGCTGTTGAACACGCAGGACAGCATGGAAAGCATCTCCGAAGCCTGCGGTTTTTTGAACAGGAATTATTTTGCGAAAGTGTTCCGGCGGCACCTGGGCTGTTCGCCCACGGAATACAGGAACCGCAGCGCTTCCCTCACCCGCTCCACATAAAGGGCGCGCACTCTCCCCCAGCCCCCGGAACACCGGCTCCGGCAGGACTCCCGCATCCCGCACTGCGGCAAGCAAGCTGCCCTCCCCGCCCGCCATATCTTTTTTCGCATGGTCGCCTGCCACGAGCATCAGCGGAAGCAGCTTCGCCCGCCGGGCCCCCTGGCGGACCAGGTCCTCTACCGCATCCGAAAAAGAGGGCGCCCCGTACACACTGCCGATGAATGCCGGATACTTCTTTTCCGCAAAGACGTCCTGCATGATATGATAGATTTCATTGCCAAAATGTCAGGCAGATTGCAACACTCTGTACTCCGCCTTGCCGCAACTGGTCTGGCAAAAAAGTTCTATTCTGGCACTTTTTGTCATGCCACTTTTCCGCTACACTGTCAATAATACAGTGAGGCCTCGCTGATTCGTAAGTATATAAGGAGATTACAATCATGAGCGACAATAAGAACAAGATGGAAAAAAAGAAAAGCTACAGCCTGTTGATCATCGGAGCAGTCCTGTTGATTGCGGGCATCATTTTCGCGGTATACGCGTACAATACCAGTTATCAGGCTTCCACCAGCCTGGGGAAGCAGCTGTCCGAAGCCAAAGACCAGCTGAGCGCCGTGAAAGAGGGCGCCGGGGAGGGAGACCCGGAGGCCCTGGAGGCGGAAGTCGCCAGGCTGTCCGAGGAAAAGCTGTCGCTGGAGCGTCCCTATTCCTACGGCCTGACGTTGGTCTTCTTCGCCGTCCTGCTGACTGTAAAGGGCATCTGCAACGCGGTGATCGGCATGCGCAGATCCGGGAAAGCCGACATAAAGCGCCTGACCCAGGCAGGTCTTCTGGCGGCGCTGTGCTACATCGGCTTTGCCTTTTTCAAAATCGACATTCCCATAGGGCCTGAGAAGACCGCTTTCCACTTCGGCAATGTGTTCTGCGTGCTGGCGGCGCTGCTGCTGGGCGGCTACTGGGGCGGCCTTGCGGGGGCCGTGGGCATGACCATCGGCGACCTGACCACCTCCTACGTGACCAGCGCGCCCAAGACTTTCTTCCTGAAGCTCTGCATCGGCCTGATCACAGGCCTGGTGGCCCATAAAATCTTCCATATCAGCGACGCCCATGACCCTAAGAAAGTCACTGCCGCCACCATCGCCGCCTGCTTCTGCGGCATGGCCTTCAACGTGGTGGCAGACCCCGTGGTGGGCTATTTCTACAAGACCTATCTGCTGGGAGTGCCCCAGGACATCTCCGCGGCGCTGGCGAAAATCGCCACCCTCACCACCGGAGTGAACGCGGTCGTGGCAGTCATAGCCGCCTCCATAATCTACCTGGGACTACGGCCCGCCCTGAAAAAATCCGGATTGTTCGTGGAACCGTAAAGCTTCACAGGGATCCGGGCTTATGGGAAAGAGGAACCGGATGCGCGAAAACGGCGGCCCCGCCGGACGTAACCACGCCGCGGGGCCGCCGTTGACACAGCAGAAACCGTTCCATGACTATTCCGTGAAAAGGATGGTTATGTTCCCCATAGAGCATTCCGCCTCTATGTTTTTGGAGGCGCCGTTCACTATCTTCTTCTCCTGGCCGAAACCGCTGAAACTCATGTCTCCTATCTCTACATTGCCCATGGAGCCTCCCAGATCATAGTTGAAATCACTCTCTTTTCCACTCAGGTACATCTCCACATATCCCATGGCGCATTCGATATCCGCCTCCTCGTTTAACTTTCCGCCCGTCTGAAAGCTTCCCATTCCCACCTCTGCCTCCAGCCGGTCCACGCTCATATCATCAATGACTACAGAACCCGCGCCCACGGATATCTCCGCTTTCCGCGCCTCCAGATAGGTGATATCAATCTCCCCTGCTCCCACTTCCAGAGAGAGTTCATCCGTATACAGATCTCCGAAGTTCAGATATCCCATGCCTAAATCGGCCTCCACCTTTTCAAACCGGTACCCATGGGGCACATACAAAATAATCTCGCATCTGTCCGACTCCGTCCAGTTCACGCCGGATTTGCTTTCGGACTTGACATGCAGGGTAGCCCCTTTCAGGTAGCTCTGAAATTTATAGGCGTTGTATGCCTCCAGATACAGGAAGTCATCCTCCGATTCCAACACCGTGAAGGCGCAGCCGCCCGCATCGATTTCCAGATTGCGGATATCCGCGCCGGGACAGAATTTCTCCACATCGCCCTTGGCAATTTCATATTCGCTTACAAACGTGACCGGATCATCCTCCACAGGTTCCTGGTACTCGCCAGCAACATCATCGACACTACTGTCTCCATACTCCGGCAGCAGCTCGTCGAAATCCGCAATCCCGGCATCTATAATATCGTCGCCCATACCGACTTGCCAAATCCACCATCTGTACGGATCCACATGGACCCTGCCTTTCGTTACAGTCTCCACTACCTGTCCAATCGTGGTCCTGCCCGCCACGCTGCTGCCCACGAACGCCAGCGCCGACCCCAGGACAGCGAATATCAGCGCGGTGACTGCGCAGCCTTTCATGAAATTCTTCATCTATCCTCTACCTCCATCTGAACATTTTTCAACCGCCGGGAAACCTACTCCTTCAGCAACAATCCGTCTATGCGCCGGCCGTCTTTTTCCTCATTTTCTTCAGGGAACGGAATATCCAGCCGATTCCCCTGAAGATGGCAGGCGTGACAATCCCTGCCATGGCCACAGTCAGCATCAGGAAGACGAGCCCCAAGCAGCCGCATATCAGTCCGCCGCCCAGCATGGCCATCCCCACCCAGGGATTGGTAAAGCAGCATATGATGCCTGTGATCAGCAGCACCACGAACACCAGAAGCAGGCAGACCGCCGCCACGCCGAAGCCCAGAATCATACCGAACCATCCGGCAAGGCCGCCGAATACCACTCCCAGAATCGACAGGACTACTCCCGCCAGCACAGGCGAAGCCAATATCAGCACCGTCACAAGCGCTGCCACAGCCCAGACAGGCATTTTGCCTTTCCCGGATTTTTCAGGCTTCTCCCCGAACCATCCTGCGGTGTCATGGCTCCATCTGTACGCGTCCTCTCCCGTATCGGACTCCTGGCTGCGCCCGTATCCGTCAAAGGGATTCCAGTTCTGCCGGGCCGTTTCCTTATCGGCATCCGCTTTCTCCTGCTGAAAATTCCAGGACGATTTTTCGCCTGCCCCGCCGGCTCCTCCCCGCCCATAGGCCGCATCGGCGTTCTGCCTGTTCCGGCCATTGTCTCCAATGCCGCTCCCCGCCTCCTGGGTCTGCTCCTGCTCGGCATCCGGCTCCTTGCCATATTCCATCAGGGCCCTGTCAGAGGCCTGGGCTTTCCGCACTGTCTTCTCGCCGTAGCCGTTCCCCAGCAGGTCGCGCTTGATATTCTCCGCCACTCTGGCCGGATTGCCGAGAGCCTCTATGACCTCCTGCTCATTCTCCTCACCGGCATCATCGAAGTAATCATTATAATATTGTATTGCCTCCTCCCGCTCCGCAGGCGCGATGCTCGTGAGCAGGCTTTCCAGTTGGTTCATAAAATCCGCTCTGTTCATAACCCTATCCTTCCTTCAAACAATCCCGTAATTTTGTCAGCGTACCGCCGCCACTCGCTCTCATACAGCTTCAGCTGTGCCCAGCCTCTGCTGGTTACCTTATAATACCGTCTGTTCCTGCCCGCGCACTCCATGTCATATACTTCCAGACATTCATCCTTCTGCAGCCTCCTCAGCACAGGATAAAGCGTGGACTCCGACAGCTCGATAACCTGCCGGACCTCCTGGGTGATTTTGTACCCATAGGTCCCCTCCGGCTCCTTGGACACGACGGCCAGCACGATGGCGTCTAATAGCGCCGCGCCTGTGTTAAATACCATCTGATCCGCTCCTTATCTATCCACATTATTATATTTCGATGCAATATTATATGCTGTATAATATTACCTGATGCCTATACTATACGCCATATAATATTATATGTCAATATTTATTTTGCAGATTGTATGAAAAAAAAGGCAGCGGAATACGGCGCGATTCTCATTGACCAGTCCAGTACCGTTTTTGGCCTTTTTAAGGGCCGTTTTGTGGATAACTTGATCCAAATGTCATTTTATGGAAGTTCTGTCCCCAAAAAATCCACAAAATCCACAGAGTTATCCACATTTACACATCTGTCATTTTTATATAACCACATTGTCATTTCCAGATTTACCCAAAATCCACAAAAAGCCCTTCCCGCCCGATCCTGCCTGAAGCAAAAACCCGGAAACCCTCATAGCCACTGGTCCCAGAAGCGTTCCACACGCTTCGCCGCTTCATTGACCGTCACGGTCTCGAACTGTTCCCACTCCCTGGGGAAGAGCCTGCGGTAAGCAGGCTGCAGGAAGCGTTCGTCCAGCAGCGCGATGATGCCCACATCCTCCGCGGTGCGGATGACCCGCCCGGCCGCCTGCAGGACTTTGTTCATACCGGGGTACCGGTAGGCATAGTCGAAGCCGTTCTCCCCGTTTTTGTCGAAATAGGCTTTCAGGATTTCCTTTTCCCGGGAGACCTGGGGCAGGCCGGTGCCCACGATCATCACGCCGATCAGGCTGTCATGCTTCAAATCGATGCCCTCGCTGAATATCCCGCCCAGCACACAGAAGCCGATCAGGATGCTGTCCTCCTCTTCCGGACTCTTAAGCCTGCGGAACCTGTCCAGGAAAGCCTCCCTGTCCGCCTCGCTCATGGATTCGCTCTGCAGGATGCACTCCCGCCCCTCTCCCCCGAAGTTATCCACATATCTTAAGTGGACTGTCCGCAGGAAAGCATAGGAGGGGCAGAACACCATATAGTTGCCGTGGCGGTTTCTGACAATCTCTTCGATATACCGCGCAATGTTCCCGTATTCGTCCTCGGAGCGCCTGGTGTACTTGCTGGTCACATCGCTGGCCACGAGCAGGGCGCGCCTGTCCGGATGGAACACGGACCGGGCATAGACCTCATAATCCTCCGGCTCCCCTCCCAAAAGCTTCTTATAATACTGGATGGGCAGCAAGGTAGCGGAAAACAGGATAGTGCTGCGCCCGCGCAGCATACAGTTCGCCAGATTCCCCGCCGGATTCACGCACAGCAGCTTCAGGAAAAACCTGCCGTCCTCGTCAAGCCGTGTGTACTTCACATAATTTTCATCCACAAGCTCATAGATGGCAAAGAAGTGGCTCACCGCGAAATAGAAGTCCAGCAGCATGTCCCGGACAGGAGGCTGTCCGTCCTCCTGCTCTGAGAGATAATCCTCGCAGACCTCCTGAAATCTCATCAGCTTTTCCACAAAAGCCTCTATGCTCTCCACGAGACAGTAGTCCTCGCACTGCCGCTTCAGGGTCAAAAGCTCCCGGTTGCACTTCTCCAGATGGTACATCATCTTTTCGGCATAGCCCTGCCTGGCGAGGACGCTCCTTCTGCCATAGTGTCCATCCGCGGCCTGCGGCGGGGCCTCCCCATCCCCGTCAGCATCCGCGTCCTGCGTTTCCCGGTCCTCTCCTCCGTCCCCGGCATCCCCATTCCCGGCACCATGCCTCTCTGCAGCGCGCGATTCCCAATCAGCCGTCCCGTCCTCCTCATCATACGCACCCGTTCCCCGCAATTGCCTGTGGATTTCCCTGTCCGGCCCTTCCTCCCGCTCTCTCTGGGCGGCATTTTCCGCTTCCGGGGAAACGGTACCTGTCTGGTCAATGGCATCCGGCTGCCCTCCGCCTATCCCGTCCGCACATGACACAGCTGTCGGAAACAGTGCCATGTCAAGGCTCATCTGCCCGGAAACATCAGGTTTTTTCCCATTTCTCCTCTTCCTTTCTTTTTCTGACACAATTGTCTTTTTTAGCTCCCTGCGCAATTCCACGAATGCCTCTTTCTCCAGGACAGCGCTGTACATCTCCCTGCCCCGCTCCAGCAGATTGTGGGCCTCGTCAATCAGAAAAATGTAGTCCCCGGCCACGCTTTCCCCAAAGAAGCGCTTCAGATACACATGGGGATCGAAGAGATAATTGTAATCGCAGATAACAGCGTCCGCGAACACGCTGGCGTCCAGGCACATCTCAAAAGGACAGACCCTATGCTTTTCCGCGTAGGCCGCAATCGTCTCCCGGTCAAAGCTCTCCTCGGAAGTGAGCATGTCGAACACGGCATCGTTGACCCGGTCATAATGTCCTCTCGCATAGGGACAGCATTCCGGATTGCACTCCGCTTCGTCCATAAAGCATATTTTTTCCTTGGCGGTCAGAATGACGCTCTTCAGACGCAGGCCCTTATCCCGCAGGATGCGAACCGCCTCCTCTGCCACCGTCCTGGTGATGGTCTTGGCCGTCAGATAGAAAACCTTCTCTCCCATCCCTTTTCCCATAGCCTGAACGGCCGGGTAGATGGTGGAAAGCGTCTTGCCCACGCCCGTGGGAGCCTCCAGGAACAGTTTCTTCTTATGGTAAATGGTGCGATACACATGGGCAGCCAGCTCTTTCTGTCCCTCTCTGTAGGGATAGGGGAATTCCAGCCCCGCAATGGAATCTGTCCGTACAGCGCGCCATTTCCAGGAATAGTCCGACCATTTCCGGTAAGCGGCAAGCAGGCCGTCAAACCACTCCGCCAGTTTTTCAAATTCATATTCCTCGTGGAAATACCGGATCTCCCCGGACGGCATATGGCAGTAGGTCATGCGCACGCCGATTTTTTCCAGGCCCTGCCGGGAACCATATATGTAGGCATAGCACTTGGCCTGCGCCACATGCAGCGGCATGGGCGCGATTATCCTGAACAGGTCACGGTAGGTTCCCTTAATCTCATCGATGGTCACGCTGCCGTCCTTCCGGATGATGCCGTCTGCCCGCCCCTCCACGCTGAGCATATATCCGTCCGCCGGAAAGGTCATCTTCAGCGGCACCTCCGCCTGATATTCCGCCCCCATCCTGCGCTGGATCATGCGGTGGATTCTGCCGCCCTCCTGCATGGCATTGTCCGGCGACGCATGATAGCGGTTGTCGATGTCTCCGTGGCGCAGGATGAATTCCACCAGTCTGCGCACGGAGACCCGTACCTCCTCCGGATTCGCGCTGCCCTCTTTGGGCTCCTCCACTCCCGCCCGGACTTCCCTGAAACACTCTTCTTCCATGGAATGTTCTCCTTCCATCTGTAAATTCCAACTGTTTGCAGTATAACACAAAACTCCCCGTGCAGATACCATAAATTCTATCTGACACAGGGAGTCATTTTACTATCTTCGCCTTTTTGAAAATCCGTTCCGATATTTTCCGGCAGCCGTGATTCAGTTTTCGAACGCAAGTGCTTTCAGCAGCTCCTCAAAATCCTTATCGTATCCCTCATAAGACACCTTCAAAGGTTTGCGGAAGTCCAGTCCGTACACTCCCAAAAAGGATTTTGCATCGACGATATATCTGTTGTAGGAAATATCGATTTCAAAATCACATCTGGAAGCCACATTGACGAAATGCTGGACTTCATTTGGGGTTAACTGAATCTCCTTTATCATTTTTCCTTCCTTTCGCTGACAACCCGTCTGCCACGCTTTCCTCTCACAGTCCCAACCTTTTCCTCCAATTCTCATTATATCCTAAATGCCTGAAAAGTAAACAATTATTTTTACCAGCATTTTCACACGGCCGGCGGATGATTTCCGCCCTGGCAGGAGCCACTGCCATGCGCCCCTCACTGAAACTCCACCATATACTCCCGGAACCGCAGCGGCAGCATGCCCGCCTGGAGCTTTCTGTTCCTGCGCTCCTCTATGGTTATACTATGGCAGAATTGTCGGAATAGTTCCTGATACTGCAACTCCTTATCCGAGAACCGAAGCCCTGCAGGCCTGTCCGCCTCCTCTCCCCGCAGCAGATACCACCGCCCCTGTCCGGGGTGGATTCCGAACAGATTCCTCTTCTCGTCATAAATGACGAAATTCTCTATGGACAGCCTGTCGGCAAAGTGGGGCATCAGAAAAACCATCACGTCATTCTTCGGCCCGATTCTGGAATACAGCATGCCTCCCTCCAGCTCCTGAAAGCGCAGGAACTGCTTCTGATGTCCTGCCTCTGTGGACACGCCTCTGGCAAGCGCAAAAGCTTTGTAGACCTGGCTGTCCGCCAGATTGTCGAACAGATGTCCCCTGCCGCATCTCCCCCGCAGTCCCTGTACTACGGTTCTATAGACGGCCTGGGCCTTTCCCTCGTCCTCCGAGGCCAGCGCCATGCAGAGTTTTTCACTGTCCTCCCAGCCGAAGCGCCGCCGCAAGGTTCCCATGACCTTACGGGTCTTCTCCTCATCTGCCACCACCGGGATATCCTCCGCAAACAGCATTGGGTCATCCGTCAGGCTTAAATAAGTGTCATTGTGATTCCGTTTTTCTTCATACGCCTGATAGATAGCGGTAAAAACACTCTCCAGTGTATCTTCGCACCTGTATACAATCATATATGTCCCTTTCCGCCTGCGCATCATCTCCTGCTCCCGGCCCGCTTCATCCGCCGCAGAATGTCACCGGCTGAAGAACTGCCGGCGATACTGCCAATCCCGGTCACAGTCCTACTGTGGAACACCCTGTCTCACAGCTGCCCCACCGCGGCCTGCTGCCGCTCCTGCACTGTAACCGGACGCGTGAAAGCGGCGTCGTCAAACAGGGACAGCTGCCTGTAGCTCATGCCGTCGCTCCCGAACTGTACCCTGTCCTTTTCGCTGGTAAGGCCTCGCACGATAGAATCCTCATCCAGCTTCACAGGATACATCATCCTGCCGTTGCAGGTGATAAAGTACAGCGCCCGCTTCAGCACGACTCCAATCTTCTTCAAATCCCCAAAGGCCAGGCTGCCGCTCCTGCGTGCCGCCACGATCCGCCGGGCGCTCTTCACGCCTATCCCGGGCACCCGCAGCAGCTCCTCTATGGGAGCCCGGTTGATTTCCACCGGGAACCGCTCCAGATGGCGCACTGCCCAGTCTTCCTTGGGATCCAGCATCACGTTGAAGAAAGGCCGTTTCTCGTCCAGCAGTTCCTCCGCCCTGAATCCGTAGAACCGCAGCAGCCAGTCCGCCTGATACAGCCTGTGCTCCCGCAGCAGGGGCGGCCCTCCGGGCAAGGCGGGCAGGCTCTTATCCCCTGTCACATTCACGAAAGCCGAATAAAAGACTCTTTTCAATTCAAATTTCCGATACAGATTCTCCGCCACATTGATAATCTGGTAATCGCTCTCGGGTGTGGCGCCGATAATCATCTGGGTGGACTGGCCTCCTCCCACGAATTTAGGGGCATTCCGGTACAGCACCAGATCGCCCCTGTTTATCTGGATGCCATTCTGAATCTGCCGCATGGGCGTGAGGATGCTCTTTCGGTGCTTATTGGGCGCAAGACTGCGCAGGCCCTCTGCGGTGGGAAGCTCTAAATTGACGCTCATCCTGTCCACCAGGTAACCTGTCTGTTCGATGGCCTCCGGCGCCGCTCCCGGGATGGCCTTTACATGGACATAGCCGTTGAACCGGTAGCGGTTCCTCAGAAGCCAGACCGTGCGGTAAATCAGCTCCATGGTAAACGTGGGGCTGCCTATGATGCCGGAGCTTAGAAAAAGGCCCTCGATATAATTCCTGCGGTAAAATTCCATTGTCAGGGTGCAGACTTCCTCCGGGGTGAACGTGGCCCTGGGGATGTCGCTGGAATTGCGGTTGCGGCAGTATTTGCAATCGTAGACGCATTCGTTGGTCAGGAGAATCTTCAGCAGGGAAATACACCTCCCGTCGCCGGAAAAACTATGGCAGATGCCTGCCGCCACGCAGCTGCCGATGCTCTTCCCATCCCCCGGACGGTCCACGCCGCTGGAGGTGCAGGCCACGTCGTATTTCGCCGCGTCTGTCAGTATCTGCAGCTTGTCTTCTATGGCCTTATCCTGAGGATTCTTCAGATATTCCATGTCCCTTGTACCTCTTGCTATCGCTTCTTTCTCGCAAAATTAGAACATATGTTCTTATTTAGTTTAGCACATATGTTCTTTTTATGCAAGGGCTTTTTTACATCTTCCAAAGCCGGTTAAAAGACCTTATGCCATCTTCTGAACTCCCGGCTTCCGTTTACAGCAGAGCATTGGGATGCATGGGATTTTCAATTCTTTGCCGATGAATAGAATTCTTCCCCTGTGTCAAGGCAGATTGCCGCAAGTCTTCCTCCCGGCACATAGCACTGGCAGTCGATTGCGATATGATTATTCTTGCGACAGATATAGCCGGGTTTCGGATTCCCTTCGATGTACTGCGTGGGCGTATGCCCTGTGACTACATATATATCATCGAAATATTGCGTCTCATAATCCGCCCTGTCCCACACAAGCTCTTCCAGTGAATAGTCCTCTATCTGCTTTTCAGGAGAATAGTTCCCCAGACCTCCATGCACCAGCAGATAATCCTTTCCGTTCACGGTCAGTTCCTCATATATCAGGAGTTCCCTCAGAAACTCAATGACATCTTCCCGCGCCTCCCTATCCAGTTTATGGAACTCATCTGTGGTGGTCACGCTCCCATTCCCCTGCCAGCTCAGCAGATTCCCGATCATCCTGGGATCCATTTCATCAATTGATTCCTCCGTGATTTCCTTGCAGAGGAACTCCAGGCACTCCAGCGCCATCAGTTCATGGTTTCCCACCAGGCAGATTGCATTGGGCATTTCCATGAGCTTTTGCAGCACTTTTACGGGATGCGGTCCTCTGTCAAGGATATCCCCCAGGATGTACAGGGTGTCCGTATCCTTTAACTTTATTCTCTCAAGCAATTCCAGAAACATATCATATTCACCGTGAATGTCAGAAATGGCATATGTCGCCATACAAATTTACCTCCATGTGTCCAATGGCGGCTCTCTGCCGCGAATAAGCCTATTATATCATAGTTCCGCTCCAAAAATATAAAAAACTATTGCAAAATCCCCCGAAAAGCTGTTAAATAGAAAATGGAAACTGTATCTCAAAGAAAGGATTAACCTTTATGTCAAACTTTTCACTGCCAAAAAATTACCAGTCCGGCCTGAATCTTTACGATACGCAGATTGCCATCAAGAAGGTCAAGGACTTTTTCCAGACGCTGCTGGCAGAGCGCCTGCATCTTCTGAGGGTATCCGCCCCTCTCATGGTGGATCCGAAATCCGGCATGAACGATAACTTGAACGGCGTAGAGCGCCCGGTCTCTTTCGACATCAGATACCAGGACGGCAGGGAAGCCGAAATCGTCCAGTCCCTGGCCAAGTGGAAGCGCTATGCATTGAAGAAGTACGGCTTTTCCGTGGGGGAAGGGCTCTATACGGACATGAGCGCCATCCGCAGGGACGAGGAACCGGACAATATCCATTCCATCTATGTGGATCAATGGGACTGGGAGAAAATCATCCGGAAAGAAGACCGCACCCTGGACACCTTAAAGGACACTGTCCGCACTGTATACAAAGTCCTGCGCAAGACGGAAAAATACATGTCCATCCACTATGATTATATAGAAGAAATCCTGCCCCACGACATCTTCTTCGTCACCACGGGCGAGCTGGAGGAGATGTTCCCGGACAACACGCCCAAGGAGCGGGAGTACTACATAGCAAAGGCCAAGGGCGCCGTCTGCGTGATGCAGATTGGCGGCGCTCTGGGGAACGGCAAACCCCACGACGGGCGGGCGCCGGACTATGACGACTGGGCCCTGAACGCGGACATCATCGTCTACTATCCTGTCCTTGATATCGCCCTGGAGCTGTCCAGCATGGGCATCCGGGTGGACAAGGACGCGCTGCTGCGCCAGCTGGAGGCCGCCGGGTGCATGGAAAGGGCCAAACTGCCTTTCCATCAGGCAGTGATTAACGAGGAAGTGCCTTTCACCATCGGCGGCGGCATCGGGCAGTCCCGCATCTGCATGTTCTTCCTGCGCAAGGCCCATATCGGGGAAGTGCAGTGTTCCCTGTGGCCCGCTGATATCATGAAAGAAGCGGAGAAAGTGGGGCTGCAGCTGTTGTAATATCCTATTGCCATGGATAAAGAACTTCAGCAGGGTGATTTTTACATCCTGCTGAAGTTCCTCTTATTCAGGACATGTCCAATCAGTCCTGTTCGAACAGTATCTGAATGCTTATCTTACCGCTTACCTTCCCTTTAAAATTCACATAGAGAGATTCACCCACCTGCTCTTCCGCAAATATGGCTTTCTGAAGATTTACGAGCACCTGCCTGCATCGCCTCCCGCCCGGCAATAAGATATGCGCTGCCACTTCTTCTCCCGGATAGGCAATATCATAGCGCATCCCCTCCTCCTTCAGTATATACCTGACATCCACCATTGCTCCGCTTTTTTCGTAACCAGTGGTATACCGGAGCTCTGTATAATCCGTCACCGGAAAGCGAGGAGAAAAAGCCAACTTTCGGTAACCGGTGTCCAAATCCTCGATTCCTGCCAGTCCCTCGTCAATCGCGCTCAGCAAAGCCGCGGCTCCCCATGCGCTGGGGCCCTGCTGGTTCTGCGGCATCTGATTTTTAGGTGAATAGAGAAAGAAGATACCCTGATCGCGCTCATACATACTCATAAGTCTCTGTATGATATCCCATCCATATTCTTCATACCCATTCCGGAATGCCGCTTTCGCAAGCTCACCAGCCGTATAAGGCGATATGGCACCGTTCACATACTGTCCTGCCCGATAACCGTCAAAATCCTCATAGGGCGGGTCGATTGTAAACCACTCGGCAAACGCTTCCGTCAGATTCCGGCGTCTCTTGTATTCCCTGATAATTGCCCGGGACTGTTCCAGCGATGTCACTCCTCGGTTGATATCATACACATTTGACAGGGAAAGCCTGCCCCTCTCCAGTTCATCAGCTCCCGCATGATTCAAGTGAAGCTGATGTATAAAAAAACTTCCATTCCACAAATACCGGAACATATTTTCCTGCAGGCAATGGGCTTTTTCTTCCCAATAGGCCGCTCTCTCCGGCTTTTTCAGGCGCAGGTTCATCCAGGCAAGCTGCAGCATTGCCTGATAAAGTCCGGAATTATCCCCATGCATGATGGACATGGGCGTATCTTCCTCCAGTTTCCGGTTATCTCCGGGCACTCCATACACGAAATCCCATGTATCGATGGTAAACGCCCTTTTCGCCAATCCATGCTCCTCATCCCATCTTTTGGGACTGTTCATGATATAGCGAATCGCCTTTTCCAGTTTCGGCAGCGCCCAGGCCAGCCAGCTCTCGTCTCCGGTCACCTGAAAGACCCGCCTGACCCCTTCCACCACCAGGTACTCAACATCCGCTTCTATCTCCAGCCTGACCAGCGCCAGATTGTCCTCCGGGTACATTTTGTAACAGTCCGGATTCACATACTTCCAGTGGTAATCGTCATACTGCTTTATCAGCTCATAAAAAAATCCTTCCTCACTTTGATTTTCCAGAATAAAATCCAAAAAAGAGCTCAGGTCATGTTCCCAATGCATGAACCCTTTCATGACATGAACATGGTCCCGAATCCAGTTGATGCAGCATACCAGGATTTTATGATCGATAAATACCAGCCTTCTGTCACTCATGATATCGACTCTCAACTGATGTATGAATTCTCCCAGTTTCGTGTCCTTCGTTGTGAAGACGCCTGGGAAACCAGCCTCTATATTATTATATGATCCATTTTGAATTTCTCCCACATGCATACATGGAAGCCTGTTCTCGAATTCTATCATCTTCTTCTCCTTCTCATAGGCCAATGACCAGAATCGCAGCGATTCCCAGAACTAACCCCAGAACCTGCCGCTGATTGATTTTCTCATTCAACACCAGTTTTCCCAGAGCGAAAGATACAATAACGGTTCCTCCATTAAATACCGGGAAAAAAATGGTTCCCGGCAATGCACCGGACAGATATACATTCAGCCTGTTATAAAAACAGCTCAGAATCCCGCAGGAAAAGACCAGTCCCGGCGAGATCTTCCCCATTGACAGCGACATGCTGCCACTCCTGCCATGCTGCACCCGGTCCATTCCGCTTATCCCGGACAGCAGCAGAATCATGACCATCGAAGCAAGAAGCATCATGCCATTCGCCTGGTCGCCGATTCCCGAATGTGAGAAGAACTTAAAAACGATTCCAACGGATGCTGAAAATACAAAGTATCCTATGCTATAGGCTTTCCATCTCTTCGTAGCATTTCCTTTCGATCCGGAATAAGTACAGATAAAGACTGCGAACAGCAGCAGAAGTATCCCCACCGCTTTCCCTGTCCCGAGCGGCTCCTTCCACACCATGACGCTGACCGCCGTGGAAAGCAACAGAGAACAATTTCCAATCAGCGTCGTAACAGATACCGGCCCGGCTGCCATGGCCTTGGTCTTGAACAGCAAGAACAATACCTGTGCGATTCCATATATCGATCCCCAGAACATGACATCCTGGTTCAGCTCCGGAAATCCGCCGTTAAAGAGCAGCAGCATGGCGCACCAGATTACAGCACAGTACAGATTGAAGCGATATACTTCCTGTTTCGCATAAGGCTGCGTCTTATGTAACAGCGTACTATTCACAGAAGCGGCAATGACAGAAAACAAAGTCAGCAACATATCTTCTGTTCTCCTCTTGCTTTCAGTTTATAAATCCCAGTACTTTCATTTTTCCATTATGATGCTATAATGGAATCAAAGAGATGATTCCATATCCGCGAGGTGATTTCCATGCAAAAGCAAACCTACCTGTTTGACGATTTTTGTGTATTGGAAGACAATAACTATATCTTTCAGATTGTTGCGGAGCGCAAGCTGACTTCTATCTACCATTGCCACAATTTCTACGAAATCGTCATGGTCCTGGATGGTTCTATCCTTCATCAGGTTAACGATGCCAGATACCAGATGAAACGGGGAGATTTTATGATCTTGTGTCCGAAAGACTATCACCGTTTCATCAGTCAATCTTCCAATGCCAAAATCATGTCGCTTTCCATCGAATATAATGAATTTTCGCTTTTTGCCACTGCCTTCAACAATCATTTTCTGAAGGAACTCTCGGCTGCTGACCAGGCCATTATGACCTGCGGCCAGGAAGTCTTTGACATTATACACGCCTGTACCAGCACAAAGACTGAGTCATACTACACCTACGAATATAAATATCTGTTATGTACCTTCATAAAATATATTTCTGAAATCTCGCTCCAAAAGCCGAATCCCTGTCCTCAAGATCTGGCAAATGCTTTGGCGCAGATGGCGGAGCCCGACAATATCCGAATCGGTCTTCCGGCCTTGCTGTCATTGTCCGGTTACAGCCACAGCCATCTGGCCCGGCTTATGAAGAAATATTTTCATACCACGCTACACAGCTATATCCTGAACCTGAAAATGGAGAAAGCGTACAATGATATCATTTTCTCACAGGATTCGCTGGAAGACATCTCTTATAATGTAGGTTTCGCCAGCTTCAGCCATTTCAATAAGGTCTTCAAGGAAAAGTATCACATTACGCCCTCCGCTCTGCGGAAAACCTACAGAAAAATCGTATAGATCCGGAAAAGCCTGCCAAGCCGCTCTACCGGCAGGCTTTTCCAATCCTCTTGCGCAATCAGTACATGCGGTCATAAGCCGCCTGCTCAATCTGAATCAGCTCTTCCAGCTTCATCTGTTTCAGGGTATTCAGATAACTTTCGTAATCCGTCTCCGGATCCAGTTCCCCGCTGATGAACTGTGCGGCAGCCTGGCGAATGTAATTACTGATATCTGTGTACAGCGTGTTCCTCCGATTCGCTTCACTCTCCTGATACAGCAAGGCAGGCATTACGTCAACCGTCCCCGTCTCCCTGATTCTTCTTTCCATCAGCACGCTCCAGCCGTAGGTCTTTGCGACTTCCTCACTGGCCAGCAGCTCATCTGATGCAGAATCTACAAAGCTGTATTCCGATCCCTCCATGGACTTTATCACATTGAACCCTTCGTTGATGATCGCCTTCTTATACCGGTACGCCTCCGCAGAATCATAATTGTCTTCCTCTCCGTCCGGAATAAAAGTGATAGCCTGCTGATAGGATGCGTCAAACGGGTTCTCCTCCATCTTCACGCTTTTTTCAGTGCCCTTGGCCGCCATAAGGATTCCATCATCCGTGTAGAAATAGTCGATCAGGCGGACAATCGCTTCCGGATACGCCGTATCCGCCTTGACCAGCAGCTTCACCCCACTGCTGACACCGGCTGCAAGAGGGAACGCGCCTGTAGCATTCCACTCCGAGGTCAGACCTCCCAGAGCCATATAACCGGCATCCACGGAAGCATCCTGGCCAAGCGTCACAAACGGAGCAGCCGCGCCGAATGTACCCACCCGTCCGTCTCTGGCCTTCGCCACAAATTCATCACTGTTCTGGACAAGAGCCGCTTCATCATACAATCCTTCGCTGTAAAGCCGGTTCATATACGTCAAATACGCCTGGTAGTTCTCTGTCGTCTGTGCCAAGGTAACGGTTCCATCTGACAGCATCAGGCCATACGCTGTATCGGACACAGGCATGCCGAATGCGCTCATGACCGCAAGATACCAGCTGGCATTTGTGTCGCCTGAAACAGGAATTTCATCCGTAGAATCTCCGTTCCCATTGGCATCCTTTTCCTTGAAAGCTTTCAGTGTCTCATATAATTCCTCTACGGTTTTGGGGTATTCCATTCCCACATTTTCCAGCCAGACCCTGTCAATGAATGCCCTCTGTAATCTAGCATATTTATTATCGTTATACTGTACTAATCCATAGATATTTCCGTCAGCTGCCGTACACATCGCCTTATAGTCCGGATGCTCTTCCAGAAATGCTTTCAGGTTAGGCGCATAGTCCAGATAGTCGCTAATTGCCAGGAAATAGCCATCCTCCACATACTGATTCACCACGGAAATATCAGCCGGATTCACCAGAAGATCCGGAAGGTCATCACTTGCGAGCATCAGAGAGAACTGAGAAGACCACGCGTCTGTTTCGTACTGTGAACAGTTCATCAAAATCCCCATCTTTTCCCCAAACCAGGCCACCATATCCGTCTCATTCCAATCCACGGTGCTTACATTTACCCCCGCAGCAGAAATCGTAATCTGCTCATCTACGATAGGGAACCACCCTTCGTTCACTGCCTCTGAACTTCCGTTCTGCTCCCCGGAATCGCTTTCTGCCTGTTGTTCTTGCTGTTGTTCCTTTGTCTCTGCGGAATCCGAAGCGCTTCCTTCACTTTGTTTTCCCTGATCTCCGCATCCCGCGACAGACACAGCAAGCACTCCCGCCAACATCAGCGCCAATCCTTTCCTTACCAGTTCATTTTTCTTCATTTGCTTTGCTCCCTTCTCTTTATATAAAATATTTTGGGGTTCATCCTTTTATCGAACCAATCATCACGCCCTTGGCAAAAAATTTCTGTAAAAACGGATACAAAACCATCATGGGCAGTATGGCCGCTACCATCACTGCATATTTCAACAGATTGGCCGTATCCTGTTGCTGCATGAGCGCCTGTACCGACTGCGCATCCGCTCCTTCGATGCTGGCGGCCGCCATCTGCCCCTGTGCCAGTATTTCCCGCAGAAACAGCTGCAGGGGCCATTTCGATCTGTCCCGTAGATAAATCATTTCCGTGAAATAAGAGTTCCAGTGGCTGACACCATAGTACAGCACCATCACTGCCATGATAGGCTTTGACAGGGGAAGCACGATTCTCAGGAATATGGTTAAATTAGATGCGCCGTCAATCCTGGCCGCCTCCTGCAATTCCCATGGTATCGTATTGCCAAAAAACGTCCTTGCCACAATCAGATTGTAAGGTGAGACCAGCCCCAGAATAAGGATAGCCGTTCTCTTATCCAGCAATCCAAAGGATTTCATATTTAAATAGGTGGGAATCAATCCTCCGCTGAAATACATCGTGAACACGAACAGCCCCAATATCATGCCCCGATACCTGAGATCTTTTCTGGAGAGGGCGTAGGCAGCCGGAATCGTGACAAGCAGGTTCAAAAAAGTCCCGGTAATCGTATAAAAAAAGGCATTTCCATAACCGCTCCAGATATCCTTGTATTTTAGCAGATGCCGATATCCCTCCATCGTAAATCCCACTGGAAAAAGGAGCATTTCTCCTTTTGTCACGCTTGCAGGTTCGCTGACAGATGCGCTTAACACAAACAGCAGTGGATACAATGTCATCAGGAAAACAAATATCAGGAACATGTGATTAGCAAACACAAATATCTTATCCGACAGATTCAGCGTACTCATTTTACGCCTGCCACCATAGCTTTTCCATCTGTTCTCTGCACCCATTTCTTCCTCCTCCATTACCATAGACTCGAATCGCTGATTTTCCCCGCCAGCCTGTTGACTATTATCAGAATGGTTCCATTGACCACACTGTTAAAGAACCCTGCCGCTGTAGAAAAAGCAAAATCATTGTCCTGGAGCCCTACTTTGTATATATAAGTCGAAAGCACCTCTGATGAACTCAAATTCAAATCGTTCTGTAACAGATATACCTTCTCATATCCGACGCTCAGCAGGCTTCCACATTGTAAGATAAGCATAATGATGATTGTCGGTATCAATACGGGAAAGTTGATATAACGTATTCTCTGTAGTCTGTTCGCTCCATCGATTTCCGCGGCCTCCAATAAAGCTTTATCCACACCTGAAAGCGCCGCAAAATAAATGATCGCGTTCCAGCCTGTATTCTGCCATATATCGCTAAGTACATACACCCATTTGAACAGTTCAGGCTTTGACAGGAAAGAAACAGAATCTGCTCCAAACAGCCCGATTAAATGATTGATGATTCCGTACTCGGCGTTCAGAAAAATCCGAAGCATACCGCATATGACTACAGTTGAGATAAAATGGGGTGCATAGGATACTGTCTGGAGGGATTTCTGGAAAAGCCCCTGCCGCAATTCATTCACGGCCAATGCCAGAATAATCGGAACAGGAAAGCCAATCAAAAGGGTCAGTACACTCAAAGTCAGGGTATTCTTCAGCGCGATTGGAAACCAGTAGGAGCGAAACAGCCTGCTGAAATTGTCCAAGCCAATCCACTTGCTGCCCCATATCCCTTTTTTCAGGCTATAATCTTCGAAAGCAATCAGGATTCCGCTCATGGGCTTGTATACAAACAAAAGAATATAGATGACCGCAGGAAGCAGCAGAAAATACAGCTGCCAATTCTTTCGCATCTCCCTGATAAATCCAGATTTTATCTTTTTTTTCGCCAATCTATCCTTTCCCGATTTCATCGTCTTTTCATCTCCTCGCTTATTCCACATCCGTTTTTCCTTAAGTCATTTTTATTTATTATATCAATTTCTAACTACAATACAATTCTATTTTACGCCATTTTATGTGATTTTTAATCATTCCAAACAAAAAAACACATCGAGTAGGAGGAAATTTCTCTAATTGAGAAATTTCCGACCTCTCACACCACCGTGCGTACCGTTCGGTACACGGCGGTTCAATCAACTTAACAAGTTACTCGCCTTTCGGCGTAGTAGTCCGACATGGAA
>CAJTHM010000012.1 GCA_910576125.1 Lachnospiraceae bacterium
CGGACGCGGACCCATCGCATGCCGGATTTGCATCCTTTCCGCACCGGGCCATGCGGCCCTCGTGCGCATATGCGGTATTAGCGGCTGTTTCCAGCCGGTATCCCCCTGCATGCGGCAGGTTGTCCACGCGTTACTCACCCGTCCGCCACTCGGGCAGATATCACTAGGTTTCAATCCGCCCCCGTTCGACTTGCATGTGTTAGGCACGCCGCCAGCGTTCATCCTGAGCCAGGATCGAACTCTCATGTTCTTGCTCATGGTCGTCCTATCCCTACTTCCCAGTCTGCGCTCGGCCTCCGGTCCTCCCGGACCGGCTTCCTCGTGTATCCTCTGGTTCGTTTAGGTTTGTCTAGGTCGTGTTAAACTCTTCTTGTCTCTCTGAATTTCCTCCATCCTTGCGGATGGTCTCCGGAATCTTCAGGGTTGCATTGCTGTTCGTTTGTCAAGGTGCTCCGTCGTCTTCATCAGCGACAACTCTGATAGGATATCACATGCCATCGCTTTTGTCAACAACTTTTTTGCAAAATTTTCATTTTCTTATTTTCAGAACTTTTTCAAACTTTGCAGTGCTTTGAATTCTAGCACATTCGCCAAAAATTGTCAATACTGTTTCGACAACTTTTTAAAGAAAAGCAGAAGCATTGAACCCCAACGCTTCTGCGCTCATCGCATTGACAGCGAAACGGAGAAAGAGGGATTTGAACCCTCGCGCCGGTTGCCCGACCTACACCCTTAGCAGGGGCGCCTCTTCGGCCTCTTGAGTATTTCTCCTTAATCCGAACTTATGCGCTGCCAATATGCTTTTCCCAATCACTTTACGTGACACGAGTATTATTATACATAAAAGGTCTTTACTTGTCAATCACTTTTTTGAATATTTCCGCCAATAATTTTCGCTTCAGCGTAATTTCAGCTTTCAGCGTAATCCCGACGATGTTGCCGGGCCGCCGTTTCGTATAAGTCATTCCCCTCAGCATCCATCACCACAATGACGGGAAAATCTTTCACTTCCAGCTTTCGGATGGCTTCGGTTCCCAAATCTTCATAGGCAATCACTTCTGAAGCGATGATAGAATGAGACAGCAATGCTCCCGCCCCTCCTACTGCAGCGAAATAAACCGCGCTGTTGCGCATAATAGCATCTTTCACTGTCTGGCGGCGTTTTCCTTTTCCTATCATCCCCCTCAATCCTAAATCCAGAAGAGCCGGAGCATACTTATCCATGCGGCTCGCCGTAGTCGGTCCGGCGGAGCCGATAGGTCTCCCTTCTCTGGCAGGCGATGGCCCCATATAATAAATCACATTGTCCTTCATATCAAACGGAAGCTTCTCCCCCCGCTCCAGAGCCTCATACATTCTTTTATGGGCAGCATCCCTGGCCGTATAGATAGTCCCTGTCAAATATATATAATCGCCCGCCTGAAGAGAAGCAGCTGCCTCAGCGGTCAGCGGTACTGTAATGTATCTTTCCATTTTCAATTCCCCTTTATATTGTCCTCACCGCATGGCGGTTCACATGACAACAGATATTCACCGCTACAGGCAGTCCCGCGATATGCGTGGGATAGGTTTCGATATTGACAGCCAAAGCAGTGGCGGTTCCACCCAGTCCTCCGGGACCGATGCCGGAGCAATTGATTCTCTCCAGCAATTCTTTCTCCAGTTCACATACATAAGGTATCCTGGATCGTTCCTCTATCGAGCGGATCAGAGCTCTCTTCGCCAGCAAAGCGCATTTTTCAAAGGTTCCCCCGATGCCCACTCCCACCACCATGGGCGGACAGGCATTCGGCCCCGCATCCTCCACAGCCGTCAGCACAGCATCTTTCACACCCTCCAGGCCGTCAGCCGGCTTGAGCATGAACACGCGGCTCATATTCTCGCTTCCGAAACCTTTCGGCGCCACAGTAATCTTCACCTTGTCTCCGGGCACAATGGCATAATGTATGACTGCGGGCGTATTGTCTTTGGTGTTTTCCCTCTCAATAGGATCTCTTACTACAGATTTGCGAAGGAAGCCTCCCACATAGCCTTGCCGGACTCCCTCATTGACAGCTTCTTCCAGCAAGCCTCCCTCAAAGTGCACATCCTGGCCGACTTCCATGAAGATTACAGCCATCCCCGTATCCTGGCATATGGGAATCATATCCTCCCCTGCTATCTGCATATTCTCCTGCAGCTGCTCCAGTATCTGTCTGCCCAAAGCGGACTCTTCCTGCTTTGCCGCTGTCTGTATGGCACATCTCATATCCTCCGAAAGATAATGATTCGCCTCAATGCACATTTCCTTTATGTTTTCGGTAATTTCGGAGACATTCAATACTCTCATAATCGCTCCCTTATCTCCCGCTATTGTTCCGCTTTGTCCAATGGCTCTATTCCGCAATCAGTTTTCTTATCGCTTCCAGCTCTTCCTGGGTCGGTTTTCCAGGCTTCCAATTGATGCTCTGTCCATCATCAATATATCTCGGAATCAGATGGAGATGGAAATGATGCACCGTCTGTCCTGCCGCTTCTCCATTATTCTGTACCAGATTCAGTCCGTCACACTGAAGCTTCTTCTGCATGATCCTTGCCATTCTCTGAGCCAGGACCATTGCGGCAGCAGCAGTTCCTTCCGGGAGGTCGTACAGGTTCTCGGCATGCTCCTTGGGGAGAATCAAAGCATGGCCCTTGGCAGCCGGCCCCAAATCCAGAATTACCCGGAACTCGCTGTCTTCGTATAAAGTTTTTGACGGAATCTCTCCATTGGCAATCCTGCAGAAAATACAATCATCTTTTTTCATCTTTATACCCCCATGCCCGCCTTGCGGGTATTTATTTCTCTTCAAAATTGAACAATTGGTCAAGAGACCTCAAAAGCTTGAAATCTCCTTTCGCTTTCATGGAACCGGACATGAACGCTCTCTGGAAAGTCATCCGTCCATTCACAATGTCCTCCATGGCGGCTTTCCCCAACTGCACCTCCACGTCCGGCCGTTCACAGATTCCATAACCGCATTCCAGCTTGGAGCCATCAACGGAAAGAATCAGTTTCTTCCTTTTCTCCTCTATATCAAAAGAATACTCCGCCTGAAATCCTTCCTGGGGCTTAAATACCCGCTTGAAAGATGCCAGATATTCCTCTTCATTATCCATCCCCTCTTCGTCCAGCATATCCCTGAACAGGCTGGTCAATTCCCGGATATCCTCTTTCTGCCGCTGCACATAGCTGTCATCGGATACATACTCGGAAAGCTGCTCTGTCTCCTGAGGAGTCAGATTATTACTCTTCGGCACAGCGATTTTTTGCTTCACCGCCTGATTGCTGGCAGGAAAACATGCTATATGCTGGTTGATGGAACGGTACATGTTCTCTGCTTTCTTTTCAATGATTCTGATATACTGCTCATTCATTTCCAGGGTGAACGTATTTTCGATATAGCCGCAGATACCGCTGCAGGGCAGGCCGCCCAGAATCTCCCATGCGGTGGACAGGTTCAGCTTTGCTTCCCGCTCTCCATAGGTGGTGGACATGACCACCGGACACATATAGATTTCAGCTATCTTTTCCTTGTCCCCGAACAGCCAGCAGGCATCCAGAAACTGCTGCATATATCCGCCGATACCATACCATTCCACAGTGGTGGCGAGAATAATGCCGTCCGCGTTTTTCAAAGTCTGGGGAAGCGTGGTTATGGCATTTTTGCTCTCGTACAGATTATAGCGCGTGACATCGACCCGGAGCTCTTCTAAAATTTCCTGCATCTTATTAATCACGAACAAAGTCGGATCATCAATAATACCCCTGCCGCCGTAATAAATATTAATGTTCAAAGCCACACCTCACAATCCATTCTCTTCAAATCATCTGATGCCGTGCATGAAATATCAGTCTGCCGCCCGCTGCTGCCTCCATCTCTTCCAAAAACACATTATGCCGGCCGCCGCGAATCCTGTCAGCAGCCCTCCCACATGAGCCACATTATCAATGTTCTGGCCCCTAAAGCCGCTGTAGAGGGAATATGTTATCATCAGCAGAACCCTTGCCGGAGTCACATTCTCCATTCTCCTGCCAGAAAACAATACCATAGCAAGCAATACTCCGTCAAGTCCGAATACTGCGCCGCTGGCCCCCAGCGAAGCGGTCATGTCTCCCTGAACCGCTCTGGATAAAAGCGACAGCACATTCCCGCCGATACCTGAGAGGAAATACAGCACCCCATATCCGATATGTCCTACTTCCTTTTCAATCATCGCACCCAGAAAGAACAGTATCACCATATTATTGAACAGATGATTTATCCCGCTGTGAAGAAACATAGACCACAGAATCCTGCCATATTCTCCCTGTACCAGCACATGGTAGACATCCAGCTCACCTGCACCATATATCAGATTTCCCGCAAAATGGCACATCAAAAAGACAAGTACATTGACTGCCACCAGGGCTGCGCTCACAATCGGTTGGAATTTCAATGGCCGCAAGGATTTCTCTCCTCCTGAGTATCACTTTTTCTGTCCTATTGATTCTAGCATAATTTCATATGCTTTTCAATCAGTATTCCCCTAACGGAAAATAAAAACGACTTTTCCGAATTTTATCTCGTCTCCCTCCTCCAGCTTTTTCTTTTCATAAGGATGCATGCGCTGGCCGTTCTGAAAGGTTCCGTTTGTGGAGTTTAAATCCTCCAGATAGGCAGAACCCTCCTCATTGGTAATACGGGCGTGCAGCCGGCTGACCGAGGAATCCTGCAGCACCAGATCCACCTCACCCTTTCTTTTCCCTATGGAAAGGCTTGGCTGCTCCAGACTTAAAAAAAGCTGCCCCTCGGGTGTAAGCAGTCTGTGAGACTGTTTTGTCGTACCCGCTTTGTCTTCAAAGAATACCGTCTGTCCATAGGTACTTTCATAATGGGTTTCTTCCGTCACCTTATAATCATAGCCCGTCATCTCCTGCTGCATGAACTGCCGGTAATCCTCCCTCAGCTTCTGGTTGCGGCTCCGCTTTCCCTCAAGAATTCCTCTGATTCGTTTTTTGCCGGATTTAGGCGGCTTCTCCTGTATCTGATTTTCTTTTTTGATGTCGACGACAGGGACGGCCGGCGGAAGATTCTCTCTGATTTCTTCCACTCCGGACTCCTCTACCACTGTATATGCCAGCTCCGGGAGTTTGGTGATTTCCAGGCATTCCGCATCTTCAAAAATCTGGGTCTGTAAATAAACCTCTCCATTTCGCTCCACCCTCTCGTACATACGGTAGACACAGTCCACCAGTACTTCGTCATTATAGTCTATATGCTCCACCCAGAATTCCATGAGCTTCATAAATCCTGATTCTCCCTCATAATAAGGGATATACAGAAAAGAAAAAACATGATTCTCCAATTCCTGGAATATCTGCTCCGGATACCAGATGATATTGTCCACGCTTAGCAGGAAACGCCCCAGTTCCTGCCGGATATGCCGCAGGCTCCACAGAAAGTCCCTTACCCATTCTCTGGTGATACAGCGGTTGCCATACAGAAGCGCTATATTCTGCCTGGAGGATATATCATAATAAAGATACGCACGCCCATCGATATAGCGAAGGCTGCACGAAAGCAGTCCGCTGATTTGACATCTTCCGAGGATGCTGTATTGGTATTTTTGCTCCTCCGGCATTTTGTCCAGCAGGATTCTTTCGTAATTGCAGTTCAGGCTTCTCACATATTCCACATTCAGCATTCCGCCTCTCACCTCCCCGCTTCTTCCTGAAACCTGTGGCATAGCCGGATAAATGTCACCGGGGAAAGTCTGCTGTACCCATAGCCGGCCTCCGCCCCCCACACATTGTTCCCATTCCAGAAATTCCATCCCGGTACGGGAAATGTCAGCTGCCCTGCTCCCTTCACGCAAAAGCGATTCCTGTCCAAAGCGGCGTTCAATTCCGTAATCCTCCAGGCTATATACTTTTCCCTGTACAATCCAGACATCCGTGCCTGCGCTTTTTGCTCCAGCTCCGCCGTGCCGGATACCTCCACAAGGCTTCCCCACAGGGCAATCGCCCCTATATCCTGTTCCAGCAGGCATCTGTCATATTGAAGCAGCATTGTATAAACAACAAAAAGTATCACACCGATTACCATCGGTAGCACCAGCGCCGCCTCCACAGTAAAATAAGCATTCCTGTCTTTCATTGCTCCTCCTGTCCAAAAAATCCGCATAAACCATAACTACAGATTCACAACCAGAATCCATGCCACCGCCAGAAATGGCAGAAACGGCAGTCCCGTATTTCTCTTCACCCTGCGCAGCGCGAGCAGAATCAGTGCACAGAGAGAAATCAGAAACAGGCTTATCCCGAATAGCAGCAGGCTCCTCTCGCCTCCCAGCACCACGCCCAGACAGCACAGCACAATGCCATCCCCATAGCCTGCCTTTTTCGTCGCGAAAGCGACGGCCACAAGCAGGAGTCCCGGCAAACACCCTTTCAGCACCTCCGGATATCCACCATACTGACAAAATACTGCCCACGCAGCCAGAACACCTCCCAATGCCAGCATCCAGACCGGCACTCTGCGGGTTCTCACATCCATAATTCCAGCGACAATAAGCCAGCCTGTCACAAGCAGTATATTCCACATATTCTTCATCCTCCACAGCGGCTGCAGGGCCGGTATCCCGCTTCCTGAGCCTGCTCTATCGTCATAGAAGACACCGTCCTCTTCAGGCCGGAGCATCCCCTGTCACAATGGTAGCGATCCCCTTCATTTGTAATATACAAAACGGACGGCAGTCCTCCTCCCGCACATCTGGAGCAAGGGTAGTATCTGCCTCCTCCCTGATTCCGCATCTCATCAATCTCAAACGAAGAAATCTCCCGCACAGAAAGCTGCAGATGTGTACATTCCATGCTCATATGGTACACGGCTCCGCTTTCCGTGACATAGACAATCTGCGTCACCTCTCCCGCTTCCCCGACGCCGGACAGCCGATACCCATTCCAGATATGCGCATAATATCGGTTCGCCATCCGGAAAGGCCAAAATCCAATCAGGCCATTCCAGGGAGAAACCGAATATGTGACGACAATGTCGATTTCATCATCAGAACCGAATATCTCGCTCTCCCACAACTGTATGCCGGCAGCCCCATTCGTAAGAGGAGAACCATTCAGATAGTCCGCTCCTGCAGAGTTTATTATCTGCCCTTTCACATAGGTGGCAGAGACCGCAATTCCTGCCAGATCTCTCCACCAGCCATCACTGTTTTCCGGCTGCTCCCCGCTGTCCAGCGCATAACCGTAAACAGCCATCTTGCTCCCAATCTGCCACAAGGCCAGCTGCAGATTGCCGTGCAGCCGAATCATCTCTATGGCGCATCCCAGATTCAGGAAGAAAAAGAGAAACAAAGGAAGTACGATAGAAGCCTCCACTGTCATACCAGCCTCTATTTTCCTGGAAAAGAAGGCAAACAGTGATGTCCTCTCCATGAAACGGCACAGGACAGATGCGCGGCACCCGCCGCCATCCTGGGAAGTATCCGGATTCAGGGCAGAATCCGGGATAAAAAAATGATGTGTCGGAGAAGGTTTTCCTTTTTTGTTTGAAATATTTATTTGGTTGCCGCCGTTCCATAAAAAGGACATCACTGCTCACCTCGCTTATCCTCACTCATAGCTTTTCTGTCTTGTTATCTCATATTGAAAGCCGTAGCTGCTGCCAATCCGGATATGGGCTTCTACTGCCTTAAAGCAGCCGTCCAGCCGAAAAGCGGCATTGCCCGGCGTTTTCCTGATATCGGCTTCCACCATGTCCATGGCCCGCCCGGTAAGCATGTCCAAATCGGAAAGCATCATGAAAATTCTCAGATAGTCTTCATAAGCCAATCCCTCGCCCCCGGTGCTTTCATCCTGCAAGCTGCCGTTCAGCGCCGCAGAGAGACTATAGTGCCAGCTCCCATCGTCTTTCAGAACAGGCACCTTACCTCCTGCCAGAAGCGTCCTGATATCATATACGCTTTCCGCGTAAGCCCATGCCAGAAGAATCGCGCTCTCCAGCAAAGGCGTCAGAGCCGGCAGCGTAATCAGAGTACAGGCAGCCGCCGCAACCAGCCGGATCTCTCCCCTCTTCGCCTCATTCGACATCAGGTACATCGCGTTTGCGGCTTCTCTGAGGATGCACAGACGGTTGACGACGCTTTTCAGATTTTCCACGTCGCTCTCCTTGCCTGCTATCAGATATTCAATCTGATATCGCAGCGCGTCCTCCTCGCATTCCTTTCCGAACCGCCCCATGTAGCGCAGGAGATATTCCTGAAAGAGAAACCTTTCCGTCAGTTGTTCTGTCTCCGTATTTCCCTCCCACGCCATGTTTCCGTAATTTATCTGCCCCTGCTGCATTCTGTTCAGAATCAGGCTCTCCGGGTGTATGACATTGGGAGATATATTCGCCTCATCGCCTACCACCAAACGCAAAAGCCCCATTCTCTTCTTTGCCTCCAGTCCGTCCGTCGGATTCTTGACTTCCGCTCTCTTCCACTCATCCTCACTTACCTGGATTTCCCTGCCATCATATTCATTGACCCATTCCCTGATTTCACTGTCAAGTTCCTGTTTTTGGTTCTCTTCCGTTCCCTCTTCAAGGCCATTGATTTCCACATTCTGCATCCAGCTCTGAAGCTCCTGTAAAAGGCCCAGTCCCACATCAGCTTTCACAGCCTCCACGGCATCGCTGCGGAACAGCGCTCCCCCATGATCCGTCAATATAGATACTTTCGTCAATTCCACTCGTTCCACGGCAAGACCGAGAAAATCCCTGTACAGATAATCCGATAGAAAAATATCATCATAGCTTAAGTTCCCTGACAGATACCGCAGCAGATGCGCCTCTGTATTGGCTTTGCCGCAGCCGGCAGTCCCATAGGAAGAGTCGATGGCAAACAGATTGTACTGCTTCATCAGCTCACGGTGGTATTCCGCCAGGATGCTCTGCAGCCCGATGTCTGTCACGCATTCCGCTTCCAGTCTTGCACCATTTCTGCGCACACCGTCTATCAGGGTCAGAAACAGGGATAATACGACCGCCAGACAAAGGGCAAGCGTCACAGTCAGATACGCGTTATGCAATTGTCCTACCGCCCTGCGGTCGTATATTTTACCGTATATGTATCCTTTGTCCATCGTTTTCTCTCCTGCTCGATACCATACCTTTTCTCCCTGCGCTGCCGGACTTTCCCTTACACTGTGTTCGTCTGGGAAGTAATCTTCTGAAAAAGAGTATTGATTATCTGGGTAATCTGACTTTTAAATATAATCACCAGTCCCACGAGCACTACAATAATCAGAATAATCTCCACTGTTCCCATTCCGTCCTCTTCCCGTATAAATTCCTTCATTCCCTTTACCTGCTTCATTTCTTCCTCTCTTTCTGCCATACCCATGGCCAAAAATTTAAACTACATATTTGAAAAGGCAGGAATCATGATGATTACCATTACCACAGCCAGCATCAGCATCATCGGCACCAGAAGCTTCGTCCCTGCCTCCTCCCCCATTTTTCTGCTCTCCTGCAGCCTCTCCTGCGCGGCTTTCTCCGCTTCATCCCGCAGCCTCTCCAGCAGCGTGCTGCTGCCCCGCTTCAGATTCTGCGCCAGAAGCGCGCTCAACCGGATATATTCCTGCAGACCGGCCCTCTTTCCCAGATGTTCATAGCACAGCCCCTCGGAAATCCCCGAGTGCAGTTCCCGACAGGTATACAATATTTCTTCATAGGCAGGCGATGACCTGCCTCCCTCTGAGCGCTTCGCTTCATAATCCCCGGCAATTTTCTGAAAGGCTCCCCGGATTGTCATGCCCGCTCCCACGAACAATACCAGTTTATGGACTATCTCCGGATATTCCCGGCGCAGAATCTTCCTCCGCTTCTCCAGCTGCCCGTGAAGGTCTCTGTCCAGGAACAGGAATGCCGCAACCGCTGTCACTAAGGCAACCGCCCACAAAATCAGGCTGTTATCCTCTACCACCTGCCTCCAGCGGATTCTCTCACCCCGCCACTCTGAGGGAAGCTGCCATTCGTCCTGATTCAAACTTCCGTTCTGAGATTCCCGCAATGCCTCCCGCAGCTCCATATGCAGCAAATCCTCCTCCGCCAGCGGCGGCGGCTTTAATATCACTGCCAGCTCCCCGTTTCTTTCCCATGCCCCATAGGTCAGCCGGAAGCAAAACGTCACCTCTGTCTCTTCCTCCAGGGAAAATATCTGTCCCGAATCGCTGATCCGGCCCGGATTATCGCTTTCCCACTCTATGGACATCGGAAAATCGTCATATTTTTCTCTCAGGTTTAAGTCATAACTTACATTCTGCAGACTATCATTGGAACCCAATACATATTCCGGCAGTTTTTCTATCAAATCTTCAAACAGCCTTTCCGCCTCTTCCTTAGTCAGACGCTTTGGCTCCACCTCCACCTGAAACCCCATCTGCTGCTGTCCGTAATCTGTCTCAACGTCGATTTCCTGAGCCCCCTCTCTGTAGCTGCCCCTGGCCACTGTCCCATCCTCTCTGAGGACAATTTCCCCCATTGCGCTGAATTTAGCCGCTGCTCCGAATACAGTTCCCACGAACAGAATTGCCAGGCAGATTGCCGTCTTTTTCCCATAGTACTCTGTCTTCAGGTACTCTCTCGCCTCTCCGGGATGGAGGTTTACCAAATCTCTTTCCACCTGTGTGGAAGAGAATACACCCGGAATCCTGTTCCATAGCTTTTTGTAGAGATACAGCGCTATTTTGTAAAACGGCTTCAGGAGAGAGGCTGTATCAGGGGGTGGTACCTGCTTTCCAGCCAGCACAAACATCACCAGGAATCCTATCGCCACCACCAGTGCAATCCAGTACAAAGCCATCACCTCCTATGCCATCTCCGCCATAATCCCTTTCATGACGTGTTCCCCCAGAAAGTAAGCCCCCAGGTACAGCCCCAGGCAGCCAGTCATCACAGCGATGCCCAGGAAATTATGATACAGAGAATCGAAATACCCCGGATTTCCCATGTCAATATAGAGCAGTATCCCAAAAGGCATAACTTTCATAATCGTCAGTTCCATCTTTTTGCCCCCTAAAAGCATCTGTATCTCCTGGCGCAGCTCAATCTGCCTGCCTATCTGGTTAGCCGAATTTCTGATGATTTCCGCCATGTTGCCGCCGTTTCTCTTCGCAAGAGCAAAAATCTGCGCAAACTGGGCGACCTCCCCGCAGCCGCTCCGCCTTGCCATATCCGCTAAAAGTCCCTCCAGAGAAATATTGATATCCAGCCCTCTCTTGATGAGCTTCAGTTCCTGACAGATGGGAGCCTCTTCCCCATACATCAAAGCCATGTCCTGCCTGCACTCCAGAAAGGCATTCTCCACAGAATAGCCCGACTGCAAGGAAACCGCCACCGCCAGAATACACTCTCTGAACTGGCCTGCCAGTTCCTCTCTGGCCTTTTCAAGCTTCTGCCTCTTAATCATCCCAAAAGCTGATACTCCAACCGCGGAAAGCGGAATCAGAGCAAAGAAACTGCGGTAGAAAAAGTAGGCAAAAATCCCTGTCACACCTATACAGAGGAAAATCGTCCGGATTCTTTCCCCTTTCTTCCAGCTATATTTATGGTAATCCTGCTGCTTTAAGCTTTTCTTCATGGAGCAGTCCCCCTTTCCTGCAAAGATTTCCCACCACATGGCCTGCCTCGTCCTCTCCCGTTTCCTCAAAGAGGAACAGGGGATTCATCCTGATTTCATTCTGTTCGCAGCAGGCCACCTCCGTTATCTCCAGCACTTTTCTTGACTTGTCCCGCAGTCTGCCCAAGTGGACAATGACATCCAGGCCGGACGCTATCTGCTGCCGGATGGCTGCCAGCGGCAGTTCCATTCCCATAAGTACCATGTTCTCCAGCCGTGCCAGCATATCTTTCGCGCTGTTGGCGTGGCCGGTGGACATGCTTCCGTCATGGCCTGTATTCAGGCATTGGAGCATATCAAAAGCCTCTGCCCCGCGCACCTCGCCCACCACAATCCTGTCCGGCCTCATGCGAAGGGATGACTTGATCAAATCCCTGATCGTGATTTCATTACAGCCCTCTACATTGCTGTTCCTGGTCTCAAGGCGCACCAGATTGGGAAGTCCCTGGAGCTGCAGTTCCGCGCTGTCTTCAATTGTGATGACCCGTTCCTCCGAGGGGATGAAATGTGACAAAACATTCAGGAAAGTAGTCTTGCCGCTTCCTGTTCCGCCGCTTATGAAAATGTTGTACTTGGCTTTTACCAGCTTTTCCAGAAAAGCCGCGGCCTCCCATGATATAGAATTGCTCTGAATCAGCTGGTCCATCGTGATAGGCTTCTCGGGAAAACGTCTGATTGTGACAATCGGGCCGTTCAGCGCTATCGGATTCATGACGATGTTGACCCTGGCGCCGTCAGCAAGTCTTGCGTCCACAATCGGGGACGCCTCGTTGACGACTCGGTTGCATCCCGCCACAATCTGCTGTATCACATCCTGCAGCTTCTCTGTGGATTCAAAGCTGATATCCAGCTCCCTCAGCTTTCCGTTCTGCTCCACGAAGATATGGTCTTTTCCGTTGATCATAATCTCCGTGACCGAGCTGTCCTCCACGAATATCTGCAGGATATCCAGCCTGCGCAGGGAGTCGAAAAGCTCCTGTTTCAGCCGCCTGCGCACTTCCACCGGATATACCGTCATGCCCCGCTCCAGAATGATTTCATCTATGGTATCCTCCACCTCCGCGTCTGTGAAATCTTTCACAAAGTCCATCCGCTCCTGGACTCTGCCACGCAGCTCCTTTTTCAGTTCCGTGTATTCCATTCACTCCTCTCCTCCCTCCTCCAGACTCTTCAGAAGCCCTTTCACCAAATCGGCCAGATTTCCTTTCGTCAGCTGCTCCAGCTCCTCCGGCAGTTTCTGGATATGGGAGAGGGACAGCCTCTTTGTCTTCCCCAGCACATCGCCGTATTCATACAGCGCCAGCACCTGCTCATACTGGAGCAGTTTCCCCCTGGCAATCCTGTCCTCTCTTGTCAGTGTGTAGACATGTCTGCACATCCGCAGGATTTCAAACAGTCCCTGCATGCTCTCGCTTAAGTCCAGCACCACATACTCGTATTCTTCCAGTTCCTCTATTTTTTCCAACAGCCCCAGCCATTCCTGCGCCGTGACCGTAATCAGATTCTGGCCTGATTTCATCGGCGGCACATAGGCCAGAGCGCCCTTGTGCTTCAAAATCGACTGCAGCCTCAGCCTGAACTTGTCCTTCTGGGCATTGAGGAAATAGAGCAGATCCGCCATGTCCAGAACCTGTATATCCGGCAGAAGCTCCGAGATTCCCGCGTAGTGCTCAAAATTCAGATAAAGCGTAGGATGCTTCTCCGCCAGCATCAGGCTCATGGTAATGGCAAAGGAGGTCTGCATGCATCTGCGCACCGGGGAGTAGTTCCCGATGAACACAGTCTTTCTGTTAGTCCGCAGGAAAGGCAGCTGGACATCCGCGATGTCCATATAGACTCCCAGCAGCTGCCGGAACACCTCCTCCGCCTCCTGATACTTGTCCACATAGGAAATATCCTCCCATTTCATGACACCGCTTTCATTGAGGACGACCAGACATTGCGGCGAAAGAGATCTAAGCTCCTGGCAATAGGCGGACTCTGCCACCACCAGCATGTCCAGGCCTTTCTCCTCGGTTTCGAGCAAAGTATCCACGTTGGTGTAGGTATGCAGTTCCCAGGGCAGACTCTTCCTTTTTTTCAAAAATTCTGTCATCAGCTGGGCGTACTCATCCTCCGTATCGCACAGCGCCATGACCTTACAAGCTCCCTCTCTCAATAGACACCTCCCAGAAACAGCAGAACGCTGACAAGCACAGGTCCCGACAGGCAGACGCCTCTGCCCCGCCGCTCTCCGCCCTTTTTCCAAAATTTTACCAGTGAAATCATTGCTGCAACCAGCAAAGAACAAAACAAGAATGCCAGAATCTTTTCCGCAGGCAGATAGCCCGCCGTCACGCCAAGGAGCTTCACATCTCCTGCTCCAAGGCCGCCAATCTTAAAAAAAGGATACAGAATCGCCACCACGAGCACCGCCTGGCCCAAGTACCAAAATTCGCCCGGTGCTCCCTCGTTCCAGAGACGCCACCCCACGCCAGCGATTGCCATCCATATAATCAGATAGTTCGGTATCCTCTTCTCCCTGTAGTCATAATTACAGGCTGCCACTAAAAAAGCACCTAATGCCGCCAAGCCCATCATCCCTTTCCTGTCTAATACCTGGTTGCCGAGGCGAAATGTGCCTCCGGGATTATCTGAATCGTAGAATTCATTTGAAATACCTGATTTGAAATGATGGTTGAATTATACCCCCTCTGTCCTCCGATTTCAAGAGGCCTGGCGAAAAAAGTCGAATTTTGTAAAATTGTCACAAAATTTTATAAATCCTGATTCCGTAAAGCGCCAGAAGCCCCGGAAATCCCAGGATTCCGGATGTCAATACCGTCGCTGCATTGATGCCCACCCCCAGGGTTATCCCCATATTGTCCAGGACAGAATTGATGAAATACATCGCTATCGTCCCCAGGATTGCTCTCATAATCAGATTCAGAATTTTTTCCATGATATCATCTCCATTGCCTGCCCATGACAGTGCCTCAGCCGTCATGAACCCTTTGGAATATAAATATGTGTCTATTCTGTTTTTATATGCGAATTTCATATTTTTTTCCAGAATTGGAATAATCTGCATGGAAAAGACCTATACTTTTACCATGACACCACCGCTTCTGCATCAACCTAAAATCCCGCGGAAAGGAAAACTGCCATGAAAATGTATTTTAACCAGAAAATAGAAACAGACAATATGACAGAGGAAGATTATACCCCTGTCACACTGAAAGATTCCATAGAAAAAACCCGCCGGGCCCTGAATGACGCTTACGCGGGTTTTGACAACGCTGTAGATGTGGATATGATCGACAGCTATATTTACGAAATCAACTCTCTTCAAAAAAGATACAAGCATCTGACGGACCTGGCCGCCCTGGAGACAGCACCGGAAGAAGATATGCTATACAAGCATTCCCCGGTTCGTGCCCTGATCAGCCATGTTCTCAGTTAAGGTATTTCTTCCGTAGGTCAGTCCGGCATAGACTGTCTGGGAATTGCGCATCACCGGGCCATCGCTGTTCAACTCCGCGAGCTGCCTGTAAGAGTCGCGCAATGGCTTTATGACTTTCCTTACCTCATCCAGAATCCCGTCGTCCCGGCGCTGTTCGCCCAGGGCCAGCCGCCTGATGCAGAACAGATACAGCTGCATCAGCGCCGGCGCCGGCTCGTATTGCATATGCAGGGAGCCAATCAGCTCATTGAGACAGCCTCTCGCTTTCCTGACGGCTTCCCGGAAACCGTCAGGCTCCCCTTTCGTTTCCTTATCCTCCGCCAGCGCCTCTGCCGCGTCCTCCAGATAGCAGAGCAGCATCTCGTACAGGATCACCACCAGCTGGGTGGAATTCGCCTGCGTAATTCTAAGCGTAAACTGCTGTTTGTCTTCTTTTTTCATACTTGACCAGCCTTATTTTATTGCAGCAGCTGCAGCACCTGGGAAGGCCGCTCATTGGCCTGTGCCAGCATGGAAGTAGCCGCCTGTGTCATCACCTGCGCGGTAGTATAGTTCGTCATCTCCTCGGCCATGTCCACATCCATGATGCGGGAGTATGCCGACGTCATGTTCTCTGAGGTGATATCGAGGGTGTTGATAGTGGACTCCAGCCGGTTCTGGTAAGCGCCCAGCTGACCGCGGACACTTGAGATGAACTGGATGGCTCCCCCAACGCGGTCGATGGCTTCCGTTGCCGCATCTTCTGTACTTACATCCAGAGTCCAGACTTCCCCGCCATTCTCGTCCTTCACTTTTAACGTCTCCAGCCCCATCTCACGCAGGGAGATCTGGGGAATATTGATTTCCAGAACCTGCCCCTGGTTAGCGCCGACCTGCAGCCTCATGGCTCCTATTCCCTCGGCGTTAATGGTAAGATTATTGAGTGCAAAAGGCTGGTTATTCTCCAAATCACATCTTGTCAAATCCAGCGTCATTTCAAACCCATTGCTGGCTTTAATCGTCAAAAGGTCATCCTTTATGCTGGCCGTGGATCCATAAGGGAAGCCGCCATCTTCCAGAACCTTTGACATTGTAGATGTGCTTCCGGCAGGCACATCTACCTTGTATTCCCCTGTGAGACTATCCTTGCTGATTTCCAGGCCATTTATTTCATAAGGCTTCACAGCCACCTCCGAAGAATAAGATACCACTTTGATATCAATATTGGCAGGATTGACGGTGGAATCAATATATCCCCTAAAAGAGAACTCCCCGTTCAGCAGCCTCTGCCCATTGAACTCCGTAGCCTCCGCCACCCGGTTGATTTCCTCGGTCAGCTGTTTCACTTCGTCCTGTATGACATCTCTGTCGCTGTCGGATTCCACGCCGTTGGCCGCTTTCATGGCCAGCTCGTTCAAACGCTGCAGCATCTCGCTGATCTCCGACATGGCGCCGTCCGCCGTCTCGATGATGGAAACGCCGTCGCTGGCATTCTGGTTCGCCATTTCCAGGCCCATGAGCTGGGCGTTCATCCGCTTGGCCATGGCAAGCCCCGCGGGATTGTCCTTTGCGCTGTTAATCTTCAGACCTGAGGAAAGCCTCTGCAGGGACTTCGCCACTGCGCTGTCATTGTTTGCCAGATTGTTGTTCGTAATCATTGCGGATACATTGTAATTGATTCTCATCTCTAAACCATGCCTTTCCGTCACCTGCGTATCTACATGCGCATCTCCGATGCTGCGCAGGCACAATTATTGTAAGACGCATCCATTCGTCTTTTCTGTCATCATGTGTCATCACGGAGTCTGCACTATGGCATGCAGAAACACCTTCGCCACCCGGTAAAGCTCGGCGCTGTCCGTGGGAGTATGCTCGCCCGACTTGATCAGCTCCGGCATCCTGGTCTCCGAGGTAATGGTGGTAAGATTCCCCACCGTCCAGCTTGCCTGCGCTTCCTCTTTAAAGGTATCGGCAATCTGGCGCAATTTCATTAGTTCGACTTTTCCCTCGCCGAAAATCATGCCGTGTACCATGCCGTTCTCCAGATAGAGACGGGCCTGCAGATGCGCTTCCTCGGAAAGGGTCACGCCCACGGTGACAGTGCCCTTCTCCTGGCTTCCCTTGTCCAGAGTCAGATGAACCCTGGTCAGGGTATCGCCCACATAGACGGGCAGATAGTATTCTTCTCTCTTTGCCAGAGCCGCCGCCACGGTCAGCTGCTTGTGGTTCAGCTGCATATTCCGCACGTCCACGCTGCTGTCCGCCTCCGCAAAAGTAGCTTCCTCCACGGATTCCAGTGCAGCCGCAGTCGTCTGGCCGTAATTTTCCACGAATTCCTCCTTGTTGTCCAGCTTCTGCCACAATCCGGCGGAGCCGGTCTCTTCGGCCGCCGGAGCCGGTTCCGGCTGGGCCTTTTCAGCGCCGGACTTGCTGGCCAGCATGGCCATCAGGTCGTTCATGGAGTACTGCTCTTTCTTCTTCGCGGGCTTCCTGTCCGTGATTTCAAAGAGGTTATCTACACCATGGTTCAGCGCCTGGGCAGCCATCAGATTGTCCGCGTTGGAGGGCAGCGCCCCTCTCTGCAGCATGGCCACGCTGTCCTTATCCGCGGAACTGACCGCCTGACGCTGCTCTTCTAACTGGGTCTTATTGTATTCTTTGGCGGCGTCCGCATTCGAAGACGCCTCTGTCAGCACATCGTTGGCAGCCTTGACCAGTGCTTCGGAAACCGCCTCCGCGCTGTCCGCCGTTTCCGCAGCTTTGGGCGCAGCCTCAGGTACTGCAGGCTGCGGGCTTGCCGCCATCCGGGCTGCCGAAGCTCCCGCATCCGGCGTCTGCTGCTCCTCCTTTGCCCCCGTCTCTTTCGCCGCCTTGACCTCCGCCTCAAACCTCACCTCTTCTATGCTGGCCGCCGCTGCATTGGCCTCCCGGATTTCCCGAACGGTCTTGTTGAAAGCCTTTGAAATCTGGGCCGATATGCTCTCGCCCTTGCGCAGGACTTTCAGTCTCTCTCCCGTCTCATCCGACACGCGCATATCCAGCGGCCTGTTCCTGCTGCTCTGCAAAGCGGACAGCAGATTGGAGAAGTGAATCTCCGTCTGGGAGTTCACCAGAGCGCCCACCGCTGCGCCCTCCGCCTTTTCCAGCTGGCGCACCAGACGGTAAATGCCGATATAGCTCTCCCGCTCCTCCGGCGTAATCTCATTGTTCCGCTCCAGCCCGTACAGGAATCTGCTGTAGCTGTCCGCCTCCTTCTTGTACTCCGCCGGGAGCGTCTTGAAGTACTGCTCCAATTCCCCGAAACTCTTCTCCAGAGGATTGAAGCCGTCCCGGATCATCTTCAGTGTGGCCGCAGGAGTCAGTTTCTCCAGAACGCCCTGTACCTGCCTGTCGGCATCCCTGACAGCATCCAGATTGGACAGATTTACCTCCATCTGATTATAGCCCAGGATTCTCACAGCCCTGCGGTTCTCGTCCGTAAGCTCCACGCCTAAATCTTTCAGTATATGGTCTACGCTGGCAAAGGCCTTGTCGATACTGTCGCCCAAATCGCCCCTGGGCGCTGTCATCAGCTTCTCGTAGCTGGCCTGAGCCTTCTCGTAGCTGGCCTGCATGGCCTTGCCTTCGTTATAAATCGTCTCCAGAGAGGCCGAACCCTCTCCTTTCGCGAACATGCCAAGCACGTCCGCCGGCAGTCCCGGCAGCTGGCCTGCCACATTGCTGGCCTTCTGGTAATTCTGATACTTCTCCACAGCCATGTTGTCTCTGGGGAAATACTGGTTGGCCAGCTGATATTCCGCCCGCTTCAGAGCCTCGATCAGCTCCACCATAGGCTCCGTGTCAATGGAAAAACCGCTCCGCAGCAGCCGGACATTCACCTCCGCGGACATCCGCAGACGAACCTCCTCCAACTGTCTCCTGGCGGTAATATCCCCTACGGTAGCCTCCCAGAGCTCGCTGCTGTGGTAGAAGTCGGAGATAGCAGCCGCTCTTTCGTACAGGTTTCCACTGTTTTCCGAGAAAGAGGCGTGCACGGGGTCTTTCCCCTCCGCCACTGCGGCAGCCGCCGCTTTTGCGAACTTTTCCTCCGTCATGGGCAGTTCGATGTCCTGCAGCGCCTCCAGCCTCTTCAGATTATCCGCTGTCAGCGGCAGTCCCTTGTCCAGAAGCCACGCGGCATTCATGCGGCTCTTCTCGTTCACCTGGCCCACCGCCTGCTCTATGATGCGGTCAATCTGCCCCTGAAGTCCGCTGCTCTGCCCCCGGCCTGCGCTCTGGGTGTAATATCCCTGCACATCCTCCGCATAGAATCTGGGCGCATCCGTCCCTTTCCCGGCGCCGCTGCTCTGGGCCAGATAGAGATTCCAGATTTCCGCCTCCATCTCATTGTCTATCAGATAGTCATAGGAGCCCTCCCCCAAAGGCGCAAGCTCCGAGTTCATAGCCCAGGCCCGGGATATGGCCGAAAGGTTCTCTTTCGTCAGAGGCACATCCGCCTCCCGGAAGCTGTCCACCACAGACCTTGCCAGCACCTCGCTGCCAAGAGCCGCCGTCAGCTTGCTGACATCCATGTCGTCCGTATAGCCCGCGATGCTCTTGCCGGCCCGGACCAGCTCCGCCTTAATCTTATCTACAATGGTCACGACTTCCTCAGGATCCATGCTGCCTAAGTCGAAGCCCTCCTCCTGCATTTTGGCGTAATCCTCTTCGGACATGGTATGTGACATGACTGTCATAAAATCCCGCTGGACGCCCACGTCCACATTGCCCGCCTCCTGCTGGAGTTCAATCAGGCTCTTGCCTTTCTCCCCCGCGTCCACAATGCTGTCCTGATGCCTGCCGAACATGTCGGCAAAAGCCGTCTGTCCCACGGAAGCGGCAGATGTCTGCTGGGCCTCGCGGTTTTTCTCCGCCTGCCTGCGCTGCGCCTCTTTGATTGCCTGTTCGCTGAATGTTATCTTCAAAATAGTATCTCCTATATATAAAATGTATGGAAAAAAGGTAGATGCAGTTCTCTGCACCTACCCTTTATTTCGGTAAAATCATGGGAAACCTTTAGCCGCCCGGACTAAAATACGAATACCGCCGCGCCGTAGGGAGGCAGGTCCACGCCGATGGAGTACTCCTTGTTGTGGCAGGGAACTTTCTCCACGGGAATTTCTTTCGCGATCTCATTGCCCCAGCCGCCGAAACGCTCCTCATCGCTGTTGAGCAGCAGCTTATATTTCTTCCTGGTGGAAATCGAGGGCACCGGCACCCTGTAGTCCTCCCGCTTTATCGGAGTCATGTTCAGCACGAACAGCAGATTCTGCGTCCCTTTGGAAGATTTGCGCACGAAAGAATACACGCTGTTCTCGGCATCGTCCGCATTCATCCACTCAAAGCCCGCCCAGCTGTCATCTATCTCATAGAGCGCCGGATATTTGCGGTAGAGCTTCAGCAGCTCTTTCATATAGTTTTGCAGCCCTGAGTTCTCTTCCTCCGCCAGCAGGAACCAATCCAGCTCCCGCTCCTCGCTCCATTCTCTCTCCTGTCCGAAATCCTGTCCCATGAACAGAAGCTTCTTGCCGCAGTGGCCGAACATATAAGTATAGCCCACCCGCAGATTGGCGTATTTATCTTTTTTGTAGCCCGGCATCTTGTTCACCATGGAACACTTCAGATGCACCACCTCATCGTGGGACAAAGGCAGAATGTACTTCTCATACTCATTGTAGCTCATGGCGAAAGTCATGGCATAGTGATTGCCCTTCCGGTACAGGGGATCCAGCTTCATGTATTCACAGAAGTCATGCATCCATCCCATGTTCCATTTAAAGGTAAAGCCAAGGGCATCCCCGCCGATGTCTCCGGACACGTTGGGCCACGCGGTGGACTCTTCCGCTATGGTGATGAATCCCGGATAGGTTCCGCGCACCACGGAATTCAGATGTTTGAAGAACTCAATGGCCTCCAGGTTCTCGTGTCCGCCGTATTTATTGGGCACCCACTGGCCGTCTTTCTTGCCGTAATCCAGATAAAGCATGGACGCTACGGCGTCTACCCGGATGCCGTCTATATGGAACTCCCGCAGCCAGAACAGCACATTGGCAATCAGGAAGTTCTTTACCTCCGGCTTGCCGTAATTGAAAATCTTGGTACCCCAGTCCGGGTGCGATCCCAGGCGGGGATCCGGATGCTCGAAAATGCACTGCCCGTCAAATTCCGCCAGGCCGTAGGCATCCGTGGCAAAATGGGCAGGCACCCAGTCTAAGATGACGCCTACGCCCATCCTGTGAAGCTTATCCACCAGGTACATGAAGTCCTTGGGCGTCCCGTACCGGGAGGTGGGCGCATAGTAGCCCGTCACCTGATATCCCCAGGAGCCGTCAAAGGGATGTTCCAGAATTCCCATCAGCTCCACATGGGTGTATTTCATTTCTTTCAGATATTCCGCAATCCTGTCCGCGAACTCCCGGTAATTGTAAAACCCTTCCGTCCCGTCGGGATGCTTCATGAAAGAGCCGATATGGCATTCATAGATTGCCATGGGCTGCTTCTGGATATCCTGTCCGTCCCGGGTCTCCATCCATTTTTCATCCCGCCATTCAAAGCCGTTCAGGTCCGTGATGACAGATGCCGTTCCGGGCCTGTATTCCGCGCTGTTGGCAAAAGGATCCGCCTTGTACAGCTTTCTGCCATCCCGGGCGGTAATCAGGAACTTGTACATTTCCCCTGTCCCTACCCCCGGGACGAACAATCCCCACATTCCCACAGGCCCCAGTTTCTCCATGGGGTGGGCGTCCTCGTCCCAGCCGTTGAAGCTGCCGATGACATGCACCTTGCTGGCGTTGGGCGCCCAGACGCCGAAATAGACGCCCTTTTTCTTTCTCTCCTCAGACACATGAGCCCCCAGCTTCTTATAGATATCATAATGGGTTGCCTGGGAAAAGAGATACTGATCGGCCTCCGAGATAAAGACTTTCTCTGTCGGTGTCTTTTTTACCGTTTTTCCCGTTGTTTTTGCCGTTTTCTCAGCTTTTGTTGTCTTCGTTGTCTTTCCTGCCATTACTATCCCACCTTTCACGCAGCGAAATCCTTTTCTGTCAATATCACCATATCTTCATCGTCATATCGTCTCGCCAGAAGTATATCGAAGAAATGGCCCAATGACTTCTTCGATGCCCGGCGTATCGCCTCGTCCACAATCTGCTTCACTTCCATCACAGTCACCACATGGTCTATGGTCTGCAGTTCCTCAATCCTGGTGTGCAGGGCCAGCACGCCCAGATTATCGATGGAATATTCCTTTTCGCGTGCATATTGTCTCCCGAAAGCCACCAGCGTGTCATTGCTCAGCGCCTCCAGATCGACTCGCGCGGTAAAATCACCATACAGATCCGGCGTCCCCAGGAACAGCTTCTTCATCGCCTTTTCCGTGTCCTCCAGGACCACGATGATGCCGAATCTCTCATGCTGCAGCTGCTTGTGGAGCATGGCCGCGGTATTGCCGCTCATGCCGGATGCTTTCTGGATGATCAAAGCGCCGTTGTTCAGCTGCCTCAAAGTCTCCGCTACGTCCTTTTCATTCAGCCCCTGTCCGGACACCTTGGCTACCTTGCCCGCGAAATTGCTGTCTGTCATGCGGATTTCCCGCATCATATTCTTTGCCAGGGTCAGGGTGTCCATGCCCTCCTCGCCGGTGATGATCAGATTGCCGGTATAAGCGGCCATGCTGATGCTGTCCAGCGCCTTCACCAGCTGTTCTCTGGAGCGGCGGTTCTGGATGAAAGGAGCGAAAAGTTCTTTTTCCTCGCGGGTCAGGCTCCTGACCCTGGCCTGTTCCCTCTCTATGGGTGCTTTATCGTCTTTTATTGGTCGGTTTTCCGTTCCCCCCTTTTTAGGCCTGCCCCCGGGGATTGGCTGTTTCTTTTCCTCCGCCTGTTCTACCTGCTCCTGGATTTCCTCTATCTCTTCGACGAAATCATCTTCCTGTATGTCATCCCTGCTATCCCGGCGCATGTTTTCTCCGCTTTCCAGAACCGCTTCGTTCTCTTCAGCATATGCGGCTTCGTCCTCATACCCGGTTTCATATTCCGGCTGAGATTCCTCTATATATTCAGGCTCTTCTTCCCCGGCGAACTCTTCCTCATAAGCGGCTTCGTCTATGTATTCCAGTTCTCCCCCGGATTCCGCGTACTCCGGCTCCTCCCCGAACCCAATTTCCGCCGGCTCCTCTTCTATATACTCTGCCTCATTGTATCCTGCTTCCGCGCCGAATCCATCTTCCGCCGGATACTCTGCTTCCGCGTCATACACCGGCTCCTCTTGCGGCTCCGTTTCGTACATTTCTTCGGATTCCACATCATATGCTGTTTCTTCCGAATCCATTTCTTCCAGTTCAGGTTCGGCGTATTCGTCTTCCAGTCCTGTCAGTTCTTCCGGACCGGCATACGCGTCTGTATCATACGCAGCCCCTTCTGCCGCCTCAATATCCTCCGGCAGCTCCTCTGCTCCGCCGTACACGTCCACCGGCCCGGCATACATCTCTTCCGGCTCCGCATCCCCATCCTCCGGCTCCGGCAGCTCCCCGGCTGCTTCCGCTTCCGTCTCCGTCAGCCCCTCCGGCTCGCCATATGCTTCCTCAGCTCCTGTCAGTCCCTCCGGGGCAGCCTCCGGCCCGGCCGCCTGCTGCCGGCCGCCGGTCTTCTGTGCCTCCCCTTTCTCAAGCTGCTCCAGCAGCCCGTCTCTGACAGTGGCCTCAAATTCCGTGAACATGGGCCCCGTCTGGTTCAGGACATGCTTGCGCACCTCCTCCTGACACTTGGCCTCGTTCTCTTTCTTGATCCGCTCCCATTCCGTCAGGATGTCTTCCAGCTTCATCTGTCCTGTTATCTGCTTCTCAATAGCCGCATTTTCAGGCAGCACGATGCTGATCTGTCCGTTCGCCTCCTGGGAGAGCACATCCGCCATCTCTCTGGGCGGCTGCATGTCAGACAGCCCATCGTCTACGGTCCCTGCTCTCTTTTCCGCATACTGTTCGGCAAACTGTACGACATTTCCGTCTTCCTCCGTATTCCCCCGGGATGCCCTGCTTTCCGCTTTCTCTGCTGTCTGCAAGCCCTGCTTCCTTTCCGTATCCAGGGACTCTCCGGCCGCCGTTTTCTCCAAAGGCTCCTCTTCCGCCCATCCCGCAGCTTTCACTTCGGAGGCTTGCCAATCCGCATCCTCCGGCCCTGTCTCCAACCGGTCTTCCTCCGATGGCTCCTCTCCGTTCTCTATTTCGTTATACCCTGCTTCCAACTCCAATGAAGCATCCTCCAGCTCTCCCGTAGCGCCGAAGAACACCTCCGAGTCTTCTATCTCTTCTTCTCCAAAATCCTGATAGCCGTTTTCCACTGCCGCCCCGCTCAGAGCGTCTGCCTGAAGCGCCCCCTGCGCAAAGCCCTCGGCCTCTGCTGCGCCGACAGCCTGGGGCATGCCGTCAGCCCCCAGCACTTCCTGGAGCCCTGCCGCCAGCTCGGCCTGCAGATTGATGGTATTGTACTGCCCCACATCCACGGTCTTCACCTGGATGTCCATCTCATCTTCCGATTGCTCCTGGCCAAAATCAGTCCCGTCAAAATAGGCAGAATCCTGCCAGTCTCCGTCCAGCCGTTCCTCTTCTGACGGCCAGCCGTATTCCTGCTCCTCAGCGGGAAGCTGCCCGTAATCCGCCTCTTCCCTATAGTCATCCTGCTGTTCCGGCTCCTGCGCAGGCTCCTCGAACCGCCTGTCATAGACCTCCTGCTGGGCGGCCGACAGCGGCTGGTGGAGCATCTTCAGTTCCATGGCTTTCACCACATATTTGCCATCGCCGAACCACAGAATCAGCTCGTCGCACTCTTCCACGCAGCGGGTGGCCAGCCCCATCCTGTGGTAGAGATAGGCCAGCTCATAGGCCCATTTTTCCCTGTAATCCCTCTTCTTCAGTTCCTCCAGCACACCGATGCGCTCTTCCAGGCTCACCTCCTGGGCCTCGTAAAGCTTGTACTGCAGAATATAGCGGCCCGTATCCTTCGGGGCCACCTGTACGAATTCTTTGTAGTATTTCAGCGCCTGCATGAACTCTTCTGTCTTGATGCAGAGTTCGCAGAGCGAATAGCAGATGGTCCTGCCGCCGGGTCTCCTCTCGTAGGCCAGCAGCAGCATATTCTTCGCGTCCTCATAACGCCTGTTTATTTTATATAAATCACTGACGGTACAGAGCATCATGACACTCTTCACCCTGCGCCAGTCGATGGTATCCGCGATTTCAGCAGCCTGTGCATAATTCCCCTGCCCTATCAGGGATTTTATTTCATCCGATCTTACTTTATATTCATATTTATCCAAGGTAATCCGCCCCTATCCCTCATGGCAATCCGCCAAAAGACACCTTTCACATATCTCCGGCCATTATTTTCTAGTGTAACATAGTCCATGTACATATGTCAAAAAAAAAAGAAAATTTACAACCTCTCACAGCCGATTGCTCAACTCCGCGAACTGCTCCAGCGTCAGCGCCTCTCCCCGCACCATGGCGGGAAGCCCCATCTCCTCCAGCGCTTCCACCACCCGGTCCCTGGAAACGCCAAGCCCCGCCGCGTTCCCCAGACTGTTGGCCAGAGTCTTGCGCCGCTGGTTGAAAGAAGCGCGGATGATGGCGAACATTTTCTTCTCATGGCACCGGACGGGAGGCGTCTTGTGCTTCGTCAGACGGATGACCGCGCTGCCCACACTGGGTCTGGGGATAAAGCAGTTCGGCGGCACATTGGCCACCACCTCCGGCTCCGCGTAATACTGCACCGCCAGCGAAAGGGCCCCGTACTCCTTGGTGCCGGGCCCCGCCTGCATGCGGTCCGCCACTTCCTTCTGCACCATCACCGTGATGCTCTTAAGGGGCGCGCCGCCCTCCAGCAGGCCCATGACGATGGGCGTAGTGATGTAATAAGGGAGGTTCGCCACCACCTTGACAGGACGGCCCTGCTGCCCCTGGACGAGTTCCCTGATATCCAGCTTCAGAATATCTTCATTGATAAGCGTCACATTAGAATAAGGAGAAAGGGTCTCTTCCAGAATGGGAATCAGATTCCTGTCGATTTCCACCGCTATCACTTTCCCGGCCCGCTCCGCCAGCAGCTGGGTCATGGTGCCGATGCCGGGACCGATTTCCAGCACGCAGTCCTCCTCCGTGACCCGGGCCGCGTCTATGACCCGCTCCAGCACATTTGGGTCAATGAGAAAGTTCTGCCCGTATTTTTTTTGAAATATAAAGTTATGTCTCTGCAGCACCTCGATGGTGTTGCGGGGAATTCCGAGATTTGCCATGTCTTTTCCAGTTCCGCGGCCCATTGCCGCTGTTTTTATATTTGCGTCCTCTGTTCCAGAAATGTCAGAACTTCCGTCAGGTCTTTCAAAATTATGTAGCTTAAGGCCCGCATCTCCTCATCGGGCGTTATCATATCCGGCACCATCACAGGACACATCCCGGCGGCATGGGCGGAACGGATGCCGTTGGGGGAATCCTCGATGGCATAGGCCTGCTCCGGCTCCACCCCCATCCTTTCACAGGCCAGCAGATAGATGTCCGGCCGGGGCTTAGAATGCTCCACCATATCGCCCGTGGTTATCACAGAGAAGTAGTCCAGCAGCCCTGTGTCCGCAAGGTGACTGCGGACGTCTTTCTCCCTCGTGGAGGACGCCAGCCCCACCGCATAGTCCGATTCCTTCAGCCATTCCAGGATTTCCCGCACTCCGGGCTTCACCGGCAGGCCGTTTTTTTCCACATAAGCCTGAAACCAGGCGGCGGCATGCTTCCGAAAGAGCGGATAGTCGAAATGCTCCCCATATGCCTGAAAGACAATCTGCCTGCTGTCATTGGCATTCAGCCCGATACATTGGGGAAACACCTCTTCCATGTCTGGCAGTCCCCACTTTTTTGCCACATCCATCCACGCCTGCATGCACACTGCCTCTGTGTCGAAAAGGACACCGTCCATGTCAAAAATGACTGCTTTCATACCATTCCTCTCTTTTCTGTGCGTAAATGTCTTCGCATCTATTCAACGTATGAGAATTCTTCCAAAAAGTGGATACAGTTATACAGCACCAGCACATCCATGCCCTGCTTCGGCTCATGTTCCTCCATGAACTCAAACAGCCTCCCTCTGAAATACCTCAGATCCAGCACATAAATCTTCTCATAATGGGGTATCAGAAGCGGAACGAAGCAATTGGCATAGGAATCCTTGATGATGAACAGGCTCTTGTGGTTGTGGGATTCCGTCTCTATTTCTACGAAAGCATGATTATCATCCAGGAAGAAACCATACTTGTTCTTCGTATCCAGATGAGAGGCCTCATAACAGGTCTCAGCCTCCTTCTTCAGGTCATAAGTCACCTTCAGCGGCCGCTTCAGGGTCTCCGGGAAATAATAGATATCATCCCCCGCCATGTTCAGGTTCACTTTTCTCTGCAGCGTCCCCAGGAAATCCTCTGCCACCAGTTCCATGTCCTCCGCGGTGTAGCGTCCCCCGCGCCGGCCGGTATACTGCGCCCAGGCGTCATAGCCATACCCGGCCCCCAGGGACGTCCAGTGATGGTCTGTACGGTAATAAATCTCCTCCCCGGCATGCTCCCGCAGCACGGAATACACATCCACATAATGCTCCGGCCCCACATGCTGCGCCACCTGCTCCAGGAACTGCTTCTGGTCGTAATAAGGAGCGTACTTAGGCAGCTTATCCGAAAGGATATTGTCCGCTGTAGGCACCAGCATCACGCCGGCGTCCCACTCCCAGACCAGCTTTTCCAGCAGCGCGATTTTCTTGGCCTCCTGTACATGGGAATACTCCTCCGGAAGATGCCTCTCGATCAGATAGCCGTCCGAGCCCAGATAGACGCCTCCCACCTCCTTTTCCTGCAGCAGCAGATCCATATAAGTCTTGATCGTAATCCATTTATCCCGGCTGACGAACTGATCCGACAGATAAGCCTCATATTTCTGCGCATAGCCCTCCCGCAGAAAGGCATCCAGCGTAAATTCAGGCCTCCCGGCCAGCACCCGGTTCTCCGTCTCCGAGAACAGCCTGTCTCTCTGTATCAGATCCGCCACGCCGAACACCGCGATGACCGATGTGATGACAATAATCGTAAAAAGAGCGCTTCTCTTCTCATCCATGTGCAATCATTCCTTTTGACTCATCCAGTCAATCCCTTAAAAACGGAAATACAGAAAAGGGTTGTAAGACGCATCCACGATACCGGCAATGGACAGCAGCAGCATTGCCGCCGGGATGAACTTTTCCCCGAACCGGTACAGGGCCATATGGAGCCCTGTACGGGATTTCCTCAGGTATTCCGTAAACTTATGAGGCAACGGCGTCGATGCCACGGCCGCCACCAGAAACAGAATCAGATACTGTCTGCCCAGGTAGAGGCCCTGTCCGTCCACCAGGCTTACACTTACGCCTGTCATGGCTTTCGTATAGCCCCATATCCCCGCAGGCGTCTCCAGGGCAAAGAGCACCCATCCCGTCACCGCCACCAGAAGCGTATATACGATGCCGATCCCCCTTGGCAGCCATGCCAGAAGATTTCCCAGAAACGCTTTCTCCAGCATCAGCGCAAAGGCGAACCAAAGCCCCCACAGCAGGAAATTCCAGCCTGCTCCATGCCAGATGCCCGTGAGCATCCATACAACCAGGATATTAAAAAGCTGTCTCGGCAGCCCCTTTCTGTTGCCCCCCAGAGGGAAGTACACATATTCCCGGAACCAGCTGCCCAGGGAGATATGCCATCTGCGCCAGAACTCCGTCACGGAAGACGCGATATAAGGATAGTTGAAATTCTCCGGGAAACGGAAGCCCAGCATCCGCCCCAGGCCGATTGCCATATCCGAATAGCCTGAAAAATCAAAATAAATCTGAAACCCAAATCCCAGAATGCCGAGCCAGGCCGTGAGCATGCTCATGCCCCGGGGATCCAGTCCGCTCACATAGGCCCAGAGCTCCCCGATATTGTTGGCAAGCAGCACCTTTTTCCCAAGGCCTGCGCAGAAACGCTTCAGGCCCTCGCTGACATCGAAGATGGTGATCTTGCGGTGGTGCAGCGATTCCTCCACATCCCGGTATTTCACGATAGGCCCCGCGATCAGCTGGGGGAACATGGTCACGTACACGCCGAAATCCAGCAGGTTCCTCTGCATCTTCGCCTGCCCTCTGTATACATCGATGGTATAGGACATAGTCTGGAAAGTATAAAAAGAAATGCCGATGGGCAGTCCGAGCCCGAAGAGCGGAAGTTTCGTCCCGAACACAGCGTTCACGGACTGTATCAGGAAATCCGCGTATTTGAAAAAGCACAGCACTGCCAGATTGATGAGCACCGACGACAGCACCACCAGCCTGGCAGCCCGCTTTCCCCGCAGCCTTTCCAGCAGCCTCCCGTGGACATAGTCCACCACTGTGGAAAAAAGCATCAGCAGCACATAGACCGGCTCCCCCCAGGCATAGAAAATCAGACTCCCCAAAAAGAGGATGACATTTTTCATCCTCTCCGGAACCAGATAATACAAAAGAAAGAAAAGGGGTAAAAATCGGAAAAGGAATACTACACTGCTGAAAACCATTCCTGTATTCTCCTATTAAAAGCTCCGGGACGGCCGCTGACGCGGATTCCGTCCCTGATGGCCTCCCTACAGCCGGCCGCGGATCGCTTCGACCGCCTTATCGTTTATCTCCTGGCACATGGCGACTACAGCCTCGTCGCCTTCTTCCGCAGCCTGCATGGTATCTCCGCCAAGCTGCACGAACATCACATAATTGCCCACCGTCTCAATGCGCGAGGCCTGAACCTTGCCCACATTCATGGGATACTGCATGGTATTGTTGATCTGGGCATCCCTATAAGCCTCCAGCGCGTCCCGGACTGCCTCCACTTTATCATCTTTTGCCCTGACAATCAATAGGGTATCCACATTTGCGCTGATCATGGGCACTTCCGCCATATAATCCTCATACATATCGGAGGAGATCCCGAAAGTCATCTCCAGCATGTCCGGCAGCAATGCCGTGTCCGGCCAGTAATCCCCGTCCAGCGCCTCTACCGCCGCATTTTTAAGCTTCTCCATCTCCTCGCTCCAGCCCTCTTCGTAGCCGCCTGGCGTGTCCGCGCTCTCCCCCGGCTGAGCCTCCCCGCTTTCCTCAGGGGCTTCCGCGGGAGCGCTCTCCTCACTGCTTTCGGATTCCTCTTCGGAGACACCCGCTCCGCCCTCCTGACCGGGCTGGCCCCCATCGGACTGGCCGCCCTCCTCTCCTTTCCCGCCGCATGCGGCAAGCAGGAATACAAGCATCGTCACACATAAAGTTACCATTCTCTTTTTCATCATCTCAAAATCCTCCTGGTTCCAAATCTCCATGGCCGCAGGCCATCCGCTGACCTTAGTCTGTCCTGATTTGGATTTTCTACACGCATTGTATCACAGTTTCCTCCAAAAGAAAAGACCGCAGTGACCGCGCCGCACGATAGCTCCCCCTAATGTGCGCGTATTTTGATTGATTTTTCCACACAGATAAAGTATGATGGACTCAAAACCAAGAAAAAAGTTTTGACCAGAATCCACAAGGAGGAATGCATATGAACAGTGATTCTTTTCGCAACAGAAAGAACGGCTTCGAGACCATGGACGGAGGAAAAAGCGAGCAGAGCGGAGGCCCAAAGGGCAAAAATCCCACCGGAAAAATCATCGGCATCGTAGCGGCCATAGCCATCCTGGCAGTGCTGGCACTGAACTCCACCTACGAAATCAAGGAACAGGAGCAGGCGGTGCTGATCACTTTAGGCCAGGCCCAGGCGGTTTCCGAACCGGGGCTCCACTTCAAGATTCCTTTCATCCAGCAGGTGAGAAAGGTGAACACCACCATTCAGGGCTTCTCCATCGGCTATAATACCGAAAACGATGAGGTGGACGAGGATGAATCCCTGATGATCACATCGGACTTCAACTTCATCGATGTGGACTTCTACGTGGAATACCGCTACAGCGATCCGGTGAAAGCGCTGTATGCCTCCAGGGCTCCTCTGGATATCCTGCGCAATGTCAGCCAGAGCTGCATCCGCACCGTAATCGGCAGCTACCCCGTGGACGATGTGCTGACCACCGGGAAGAACGAAATCCAGGCCTCCATCAAGGAGATGATTCTGCAGCGGCTGGAGAATCAGGACATCGGCATCCAGCTGGTGAACATCACCATACAGGATTCCGAGCCGCCCACCATAGAGGTCATGGAAGCTTTCAAGGCAGTGGAGACGGCGAAGCAAGGCAAAGAGACCGCCCTGAACAACGCCAACAAATACCGCAACGAGCAGCTGCCCTCCGCACAGGCAAAAGCCGACGGCATCATCAAAGACGCGGAGGCCCGCAAGACCGAGCGCATCAATGAGGCAACGGCCCAGGTGGCCCGGTTCAACTCCATGTACCAGGAGTATATCAAAAACCCGGCCGTCACCAGACAGCGTATGTTCTTTGAGGCTATGGAGGATGTGCTGCCGGATTTAAAAGTCATCATCGAAAGCCCCAACGGGAATACCCAGACCATCTATCCGCTGGAATCATTCACAGGGACGCCTGATGCGGAGGACGAGACACAGCAGACCCAGGCCTCTGCGCAGGGCAGCACAATGCAGGACAGCGCGGCACAGGGCGCGGCTTCTGCCCCCCAGGACAGCACGGATGAACTTGCGGAGGACTGATCCGGCACAGGAGCCTGATGACACGGGCACAGCGAAGCCGGAACCATGAGCCGGGTTCCACAGATAACAAATCAGCTTGCATCAGCCGCTGCCGGGCAGCAGCCCCGGAAAGGCAGAGGCAAAATCGGAGGTAATATATGAAAATAGCCAAAAGAATCCTTTTAGTCATAGTATTATTCGTGCTGTTGGTTGCCGGCGCATCCAGCATTGTCATCACAAGGGAAAATGAGTACAGCCTGGTGCGCCAGTTCGGAAAGATCGACCATGTGGTGTCCGAAGCGGGCGTCAGCTTCAAGATTCCTTTCATCCAGAGCGTGGATACGCTGCCCAAGCAGATCCTGCTCTACGACCTGCCCTCCTCGGATGTGATCACCAGCGACAAGAAGACCATGATCTGCGACAGCTACATCCTTTGGTACATCGCAGATCCCCAGAAATTCGCACAGACCCTGAACTCTTCCATCACGAATGCGGAGGGGCGGCTGGATGCCATTGTGTATAACTCTACGAAGAATGTCATCAGCAGCACGACTCAGGATGAGGTGATTTCCGGCCGGGACGGCGAGCTCTCAGAAGCGATCCTGGCAAATATCGGCAACTCCCTGGAGCAGTACGGCATCGAGCTGCTGTCCTTTGAGACAAAGAAGCTGGATCTCCCCGGCGACAACAAGGCGGCGGTCTATGAGCGGATGATCTCCGAGCGGGACAATATCGCGGCCACCTACACGGCGGAGGGCAGCTCCGAAGCCCAGATCATCCGCAACACCACAGACAAGGAAGTGACGGTGCTGCTGTCTGAGGCAGAGAAAGAGGCGGAAATCCTGATTGCGGAGGGAGAAGCGGAGTATATGAGGATACTGTCCGAGGCTTACCGGGACGAGTCCAAGCAGGAGTTCTACTCTTTCGTCAGAAGTTTAGACGCGCTGAAAGCCTCCCTGCGGGGCAACAACAAGACGGTGATTCTGTCTCCGGATTCTCCCATTGCGCAGATATTCTATACCAGATGACCCGAGATACAGCAGGCCGCTCCTCTTTACGGGGAGGGCCTGCACAACGCGGGTTATTTCATGGAGTCTCGCCGGCATTTCACAGATATCAACCTGAAACGTTGGCAGGCTGTCGGAAAAATCCCGGCAGCCCCTCTTCTCTTTTCGCTTCTGATTTATGTCCTGTCATTCCACATCCTGGAGGGCAGCGAAGTCCTCTTCGCCCGTACGGACCTTGATGACGCGGTCTACATTGTAGACGAATATCTTGCCGTCGCCTATGTGGCCGGTGTAAAGGGCTTTCTTGGCGGCTTCCACTACGGTCTCCACAGGAATCTTGCTGACTACTACCTCTACTTTTACCTTAGGCAATAGGGTAGCGTCCATCTCCACGCCGCGGTACATTTCTCCCGCGCCTTTCTGGATGCCGCATCCCATGACCTGGGTCACGGTCATGCCGGTGACGCCCAAATCGTTCATGGCTTTCTTCAGCTTGTCATATCGGGACAGTTTCGCGATGATGGCCACTTTGTACATGCCGCTTGCGGATACAGCAGGTTCCGCGGCCACCTGTACAGCTGCTGCCCGTTTCGTTTCTGAGGCCTTTTCGTACTCGCTTGTGCCCAAATCCGTATTCTCGTTCACGTCCATGCCGTAGCCTGCCACGTCCATGATAGAGAAGCCGGAATATGCGGAGGCAAGGCCATGCTCCAGGGCATCCAGGCCCACGATTTCCTCTTCCTCCGTGACGCGCAGTCCCGCGATGGCCTTGATGATCAGGAACGTAATGGTAATCGTCACCGCAGCCCATGCGCCCACACTGACCACGCCCAGCAGCTGCAGGCCAAGCAGTTTGAACCCGCCGCCGTAGAGCAGGCCGCTCAGCTCACTGCCCGGCGCACTGGTGGTAGCGAACAGGCCTGTGGCAATGGTGCCCCAGATACCGTTCATGCAGTGCACTGCCACTGCGCCCACGGGATCGTCTATATGAAGCTTGTAGTCCAGGAGCCATACGCCGAATACCACCAGCAGGCCTGACACGGCACCGATAACGGCGGCGCCCAGGGCATCTGTCACATCACAGGGCGCGGTAATCGCCACCAGACCGGCCAGAGAAGCGTTCAGGCACATGGACACATCCGGCTTGCCGTATTTCATCCAGGTGAAAATCATACATACCACAGTGGCCACAGCAGGCGCTACCGTCGTAGTCAGGAAAATGGAACCCAGCTGCTCAACGCTGGCGGCCGCCGCACCGTTGAACCCATACCAGCCCAGCCACAGGATGAACACGCCCAGGGCGCCCAGAGGAATGCTGTGGCCGGGGAATGCGTTCACCTTGGTCACTTTGCCGTCCTTGTCCGTGCCGAATTTCCCGATGCGGGGCCCCAGGATCTTCGCGCCAATCAAAGCGCAGATACCGCCTACCATATGTATCGCACAGGAACCGGCGAAATCATGGAAGCCCATCTGTGCCAGCCACCCGCCTCCCCAGATCCAGTGGGCCTCTATGGGGTAGATCAGGGCCGAGATCACCGCGGAATAGATGCAGTAGGAAAGGAACTTGGTCCGCTCGGCCATGGCTCCGGACACGATGGTGGCCGTGGTGGCGCAAAACACCAGGTTGAACACGAAGTTCGACCAGTCGAAGCTTTCGTAGGCTGTGAAGATATCAAAGCCCGGCTTTCCTATCAACCCCGCAACGTCCTCCCCCAGCAGCAGGCTGAAGCCTATCAGGATGAACACCACTGTGCCGATGCAGAAGTCCATCAGGTTCTTCATGATGATGTTGCCCGCGTTCTTGGCCCTGGTGAAGCCGGTCTCCACCATGGCGAAGCCCGCCTGCATCCAGAACACCAGCGCCGCTCCTATCAGGAACCAGACGCCGAACAGCATGCTGTTCATTGATTCAAAAATCTCTTCTGTCATAATATCTCTCCTCCTCTTTGCGGCGGAATCCCGCGGACTTTCTTTCCGTTGTCTGAACAGGCCTGAACAGTAGAGCCCCCGTCTTGTGAGTCTTTTATTGCCATGAACTGTCATAAAGTAAAACAGCGATGCGAAAGAGACTACGAAGCCCCTTTGCATCGCTGTTTTTGACGGCACAGACAACCTGTTGACCTTTCCTGCCGTTGACTTACCATACAGAAACGAGTGGACAACGGAAAAACCGTCTTTCGGTATTCCGTCTGAATGTGATTGGCAATTCGTTTCCCGCACATGCTTTCCGGACTGCCACGACAAAAGGCGCTACGGATTTCCCATAGCGCCTTTGCTTTACAAATGAGAGTATAGCATTCCGGCCTTTTTCTGTCAACAGATTTTTCCAACTGTCAGCTTGCCGTCTTTCAACAACATGCACAAAAAATCGTGGATTTGTCCTGTAAAGAAGGCCGGATTCTGTCGGTTTTGTACAGTATTTTTCACTGGCGGTACTGACGCCGGAAAAGACTTTTCCATTTTCAGCCCATGTTCCTTTGGCCGGGCAGTAAATTTTGTGATTTTTTCGTTTTATCTTTTTCAATGAGGAGACGATAGTACTCCCTGCCCTCCAGCGTCAGGCGGGCGTCCCTGTGAAATCCCAGTTTTTCGCAAAGATTCAGGGACGGTATGTTCTCCACCTCCACAAGCGCCTGTATCCGTTCAAACTCCAGGGCGCTCCAGCCGTAGGCGAGGACGGCCCTGCAGACCTCCTCCGCATACCCTCTGCGCTGCCAGGGCACGCCGATGATGAAGCCCAGTTCCGGCTCGTCGAAGCCCTCTCTGTAGGAGAGTCCTGCCCTGCCGATGACTTCGCCGGAAACCTGCTCTACCACAGTCCAGACGCCGAAGCCGAAGAAAGTGTAGACTTTGTCAATGTATTCCCGGACATACGCTTTCTCTTCCTCCACATCCGGGTACAGCCCCTCCATATATTCCGTGATGGCCGGATGGCTGTAAATCCGGTAGAAATCGTCCACGTCCCCGGGCACGGTCTCCCGAATCAGGCATCTGGCCGTGCGCAGTATGTTCCATGGCAGGCCTTTCAGCCGCCGGTAGACCCGCTCTATATATTCCGGTTCCAAATCCTCCGGATCCTCCACCGCGAACAGGAATCCCGAAAAATCCTGTTCCCTGTTGCCCGGGTGCAGATGGACGAGCACCGCCTCCCCTGCCGCCTGCAGCCCCCGGGCCCTCTGCCCGTCGTCCGTCAGGTACAGGATGCCCCTGCGCCCTTCTGTATCTACCACTATCTCCTTACAATAACTCATATCCCCCCCAAATACAGCCTGCGCGGCATTGCCAGGCAAAAACTTTATGCAGCTTGGATTTTCTTCTTTACGATATCCCTCTTTTCGGGTACAATAAGTTAGGTATATCCATAGTATAGAATCCAGGAGAGAATTCTATCATCTAGTATTATACACCATTTCAATAAGAAAGGATAACAGATTATGGCAAAAAATCCGATTGTAACGATCACCATGGAAGACGGAGGCGTAATCCGCCTGGAGTTGTATCCCGAGACCGCTCCTGTCTCCGTGAACAATTTCATCAGCCTTGTCAACAAAAAATTCTATGACGGCCTGATTTTCCACAGGGTCATCAGGGGCTTCATGATTCAGGGCGGCTGTCCCGACGGCACAGGCATGGGAGGTCCCGGCTATTCCATCAAGGGTGAGTTCGCCCAGAACGGCGTGGCCAATGACCTGAAGCACACAGAGGGCGTGCTGTCCATGGCAAGGTCCATGCAGCCGGACTCCGCGGGAAGCCAGTTCTTCATCATGCACAAGAACGCGCCCCATCTGGACGGCGGTTATGCCGCTTTCGGGAAAGTGATTGAGGGGATGGATGTGGTGAACCGCATCGCCGAGACCGCTACCGATTCTTCGGACAGGCCCCTGGAAAAGCAGATGATGGGCAGCGTCACGGTAGAGACTTTTGGGGTGGAGTATCCGGAGCCGGAGAAACTTTAAACTACTCCCTGCAAAAGCACGCATCAAAAAGCAATGTCATTTAGAACCATTTTTACTCTAAACGGCATTGCTTTTTACTGCATTCTTCCCTTAGATATTCTCTGCAAATCCAAAACCAGAATGCCTCAATCCCCAGAATTGAATTCAACCAGCTTTTCCCAATCAATTGCCCCGTCTTCTTTGCAGAAATTATTTGAAAATTCTCTGATTAGCCTGTTCGCTGCCTTATTGTAACCAATGCTTTGGCTATTGCTCGCACTACTGCCTCTTCATCATAAAAATTGTTAATCGCCATATGAACTCCCCCCCAGCTCCATTGCATTTCTTATTTTGTTATGTACGCTGGTTCCCCTAAGTCGTTTCGTCTCTATCGTTGATGTATTATTTGCAGTCGATATAATTGCCCTCCCGATAGCTTCAGCTAAGCCAACCGGAACCGCATTTCCAATCTATCTATATTTTGCGGATACCGTTCCGATAAACTCCCAATCATCAGGAAACTGCTGAATTCTTGCATACTCTTTTATGCTCAGCGGCCTGTCAAGTTTCGGATGGCAGAGCATGGTCGCTTTCTGCGCCGGAGATGTGGTAATTGTGGGAGACGGCTGTGCATACGATAATCTCCTATAAAATCCAACCTTACCGCCGCCGGATTTATATGCCCCTCCCATGGCAGTGGGAATCATTTCCAATGGCAAATCTTTCCAGTTTCCGCCTTCCGGAACCATATGCAGATATTTTTTTCTTTCACCGCTTAATGGTGTATACTCCCCCGGATTGTCTTCTAAATCCTTTATTACGTCCCCTACTGTTTTCCATCTATACTCTGCGTTTTGGTGAATCTGGAAATGCGTTGGAATCGGCAAAAATATATCCTCATTATCTCTACTGCCTATTAGCACAAAGCGTTCGCGGAACTGAGGCACGCCATAATTAACAGCATCCAGAATACCATATACTGTTTTGTAGCCTAATTTATTAAATTCGGACAAAATCACATCTAAAACCGTTCCTAATCTTTGCTTTGAATTATCTTCTTCCCTTTCAGCTGCCGGAATATGCTTCAAAGGCGCTGAAACTATGCCTTTTACGTTCTCCATTACAAAGAATCGCGGACGTATATAGTCTATCATCCTGATAAAATCCATAAAAAGACTTCCTCTGGGATCATTTATTCCCAGTCTTTTCCTGCTGTGGAAAACGGCTGGCATGGCGGGCCTCCGCAAATCATAAACGGCTCTCCAACATGTAATCCTGTCAGCTCTAAAAGTGTTTCCGGCTTTATTTCCCTGATATCTCCCCCAAGCACTTTATGTCCATTGGATTTCATCGTTTCTACACAGGTCGGTTCAAAATCCTGCCCACAGGTTCTCCATCACTTAAAATTTATTTTCCATATACTGTCTCACCGTATCCCTTTCCCTATCCTATCATGTACCTGAAAGTTTCGCAAGGCGCTTTTGGAGCGAAATACGTGCCTATCGCGTGTTCACATTTTGTTTACAAATCATTCAAGCATTCTTAAATTGATGATCATTGTTTAGACATCTCTCTCCCCTATACTATAATCATCGACATCGCAAGAGGTTGAGAGAAACAAAAGGCAGCCACAGTTACTGTTTACTAAATAACTTTTTCATAATAATGCCAAGGGGCGCAAGCTCCTTGGCATCCTCCCTTTTTAGGGAAATCCTCCCTTTTCAGGGGCTTTTTCATTTTCAGCAACCTTTCGTACGCGCATCCGGTCACAGCCGGGGATACAGCTCCTGGAAGACCGCGTCCATCAAGGCTTTCCCGTCCCTGCATTCCGCCACTGTGGAAATCACTGCCTCCTTGTCCCGCAGTATGATGGAGAGCTGGGAATACTTGCCGTCCGCCCTGAAAGACCCGCAAGGCCCTCCCCAGAACAGATATCCGTAACCGTAATCCTCTTTCAGGCCGGTGGGAACCTGGGCCTTCAAGCTTTCCTCCACCCAGTCCGCCGGAACCACCTGCTTTCCGGCCCACATGCCTTTCTGCAGATACAGCAGCCCCAGCTTATGCAGCTCCGACAATGTCAGGAACAGTCCGCCGGCTCCAAAGGTATATCCCAGCGGATCCGTCTCCCAGGTGGGGCGGTGGATGCCCAGGGGCCGGAAAAGCCGCGGCATCAGATAGGACACCAGATCGCACCCCGCCCGGCGCTGCACCAGTACGCCCGCCAGATACGGGCCTACATTGTTGTAGACGAACTTCGTCCCGGGGCGGCAGGTAAACGGAAAGGCCAGGGACATCTTCACCCAGTCCTCCTGTTCATACAGCGGGCGCTGGGCTCCCATCAGCTGCGGCTGCTCCTGTCCCAGGCACATGGTCAGGAGGTCTCTCACTGTGGCTGTTTCCAGGTGCTCGCCTACTTGCCGGGGCAGATCCTCCGAAAAGGCGTCCACCAGCCTCTCCTCCAGGGACAGCAACCCCTCCCTGACGGCTATCCCCACCGCGGCCGAAGTAAAACTCTTGCTGGCGGAATAGACATTACGGCGGCACTCCTCGTCCCAGAGATGTTTCCACAAATCCCTGCCGCCCTGACTGACCTTCACGCCCAGAATCCCTGTCTTGCCTGCGCGCTGGACAAATTTTTCAAAATCCATATTCTCCCTCGCTTTCTCTGTTTTGTTATTTTCATGGTACCATAAAAATAAGTCCCTGCCAATTGGAATTTACCCCTGAAAAGGGAGAATCTCCCTAAAAAGGGAGGATGCCAGGGAGCTTGCGCCCCCTGGCAATAATTATGAAAAAGTTATTTAGTAAGCTGTGGCTGGCAGTAGCAGCTGTCTTGTTACAAGTATTAGTATAGTAAAAAGAAATGTCTAAAGAATGATGATAATTCAAAGATTAATTGAATGATTTGTAAACAAAATATGAACGTGCCGGTGGCGCAAAAAAGCAGCCTCCCCAACCGGGCGGAGACTGCTCCTTATATTTACTCATTTACTTCTATCCGCGATTCAGGCCTTTCCCACAGAACCGAACAGCTCCATCTTCTCCTTCACGGTAGCCTTGATGGCTTCAGCGCCGGGAGCCAGAAGCTTACGGGGATCGAAGCCCTTGCCCTGCTGATCCTTGCCCTCCTCGATGTACTTGCGGGTAGCGGCAGCAAACGCAAGCTGGCACTCTGTATTCACGTTGATTTTGGCCACGCCGAGGCTGATGGCTTTCTTGATCATGTCAGCGGGGATGCCTGTGCCGCCGTGGAGCACCAGAGGCATCTCGCCGGTGAGCTGCTGTACGGCATCCAGGGTCTCGAAGCTCAGTCCCTGCCAGTTGTCGGGATATTTGCCGTGGATGTTGCCGATGCCTGCCGCCAGGAAGTCCACGCCCAGGTCAGCGATGGCCTTGCACTCCTTGGGATCTGCGCACTCGCCCATGCCTACGACACCGTCTTCCTCGCCGCCGATGGAGCCTACCTCTGCCTCGATGGAGATGCCCTTGCCGTGAGCCGCAGCTACCAGCTCAGTGGTCTTTGCAACGTTCTCCTCGATGGGGTAGTGGGAACCGTCGAACATGACGGATGAGAAACCGGCCTCGATGCACTTATAGCAGTGCTCATAGGAGCCGTGATCCAGATGCAGGGCCACGGGCACGTCGATGTCCAAATCCTTCAGCAGGCCGTTCACCATGCCTACGACTACATCGTAGCCGCCCATGTATTTGCCGGCGCCCTCGGATACGCCCAGGATGACGGGGGACTTGCACTCTTTTGCGGTCAGCAGGATGGACTTTGTCCACTCCAGGTTGTTGATGTTGAACTGTCCTACCGCATAGTGGCCTGCTTTGGCCTTTTTCAACATTTCTGTTGCAGATACTAACATAATTACTTACCTCCATTTTTTATTTACAGCTATCCCTGATATATGAAAATGATATCCTGAGCACAGAAGCGCTCATGATGGATGGCCATCCGGCCGCTCCCTGCCAAGAATAAGGCTATTATATCACATAATCCCATAAATTGGAATAGCCGGATTCGCTTTCTCTATTCCGGAAGGGGCTTTACCCTGATATCGATTCCCTTTTGCACATTCCGTATGGTCACTTTTGTATGGCTGCCGCCATTCTCGCCGTCCAGCGTCCACGCCACCGGCCCCCTTGACTCCAGGGTCAGCTCCGAAGTGCGGAAGCAGTACATGGCACTGGTATCTATGTCGCGGTTCAGCAGGGATATCATGATATTGCTCAGTTCTATGGGATTCCTGGGATTTTTGATCAAAGTGACCTCGAACACCCCGTCGTCCAGCTTCACATTCTTGCCCGTGATATTCCTAAAGCCTCCTACGGAAAAGGAATTCGTTATCATACCGAAGATGAAGTCGCCTTCCAGTTCATTTCCGTCCCAGCTCACTTTCATGGGATAAGAGCGTATTGAGGACAGGCTCTTCATGCCCTCCAGCAGATACGCCATATGGCCCAGCACGTTTTTCATCTCCTGCTCTGTCTCATAGGATACATCCGTGAAAAGTCCGAAAGCAGCGATGTATACGAACACGTCCCTGGCATCATCCTCCTGAAACGTGCCGATGTCGCACTGGTAATCCCTGCCTTTCACCGCTATCTGAGCAGCCCGCACCATATTCTTGGGCAGAGAGATGCTGCCTCCGAAATCGTTGGTGCTCCCCGCAGGGATATAGCCGATTGGCGTGCGGAGACCACTCTCAATCATCCCCGTGACAACCTCGTCCAGGGTGCCGTCGCCGCCGCTGCACACCACCAGTTCATACTCCTCCCGCCGGTGCGCCACAATGCTCCTTGCATCATCTTTTTTCTGAGTAGGGGCCACTGTAATCTCATACCCCTCCTTCGCAAAGACATCCAGTATATCCGCCAGCTTATTTTTTATCTGGGCCTTGCCGGCTTTGGGATTGTATACAAAAAGCAGCTTCTTATCCATAGGGCTCCGCCTTTATTCCTCGCCGGTCAGGAAACTGGTGATTCCGTCCAGGGCGACCTCTTCGTCATCGCCCTCGGCGGAGACTTCCAGGCTGTCGCTCAAATCCATCCCCAATGTCATCATGCCCATGATGCTCTTGGCATTGACCCTCTTGTCACCAGACTGGATGTAGATGGAGCTTTCATACTTGCTGGCCTTCTGCACTAACATAGCGATATGCCTGGCCATCTGCTCTCCCTCCAGGTTGATGCTGATATTTTTCTTTTTCATTAAATTCTCCTCCTGATTTTAGTTCCGTTTCTAAGTTACTTATGGCCTTGCCTGCTCCGCCAGCTCACTGAGCTTGCGCAGTCTATGGTTTACGCCGGACTTTCCCAGAGGCGGATGAAAGTACCCTCCCAGTTCCTTCAGCGGGGCGTCCGGATATTCCAATCGTATCTCTGCCATCTCCCGCAAGGTTTCCGGCAGATTCTGGAAACCGTAATACTTTCTTAAGTATTCGATATCCTCCACCTGCTTTGCCGCCGCGGTCACGGTCTTTGCTATGTTGGCGGTCTCACAGTTCACCCGCCGGTTCACGGCGCCTCGCATTTCTTTCAGGATTCTCATGTTCTCCAGGTTCATCAGGGACACCGGCGCCTCGCAGACATTCAATAAATCCACGATACTGGAACCTTCCTTTAAATAGACCACATGATATTTCTTCCTGAGAATGATCTTTGATTCAATCTCAAAGCTCCTGATCAGCTTCTGAAGAAACAGCGCCTTTGCTTCATCGGCGCAGTCGAATTCCAGATGGTATCCCTTGGCCGGATTGCTCATGGAACCCACGGCCAGGAACGCTCCCCGCAGGAATGCTCTCCTGCAGCAGGAATTCTTGATCAGAAGAGGATTCACCGGCTCACCGGGGCCTCCGATTTTTGCCAGCAGCCCATGTATCTCCTGCTCCTCCAATGTCCTGTCCGTTTCTATATTATATGTTTTTTTCAACAATGTAAAGCCTTTTCTGACAACGGCCTCATTTTCTGTCTGAAAACCAAGGGTGAACACCGGCTTTCCGCCCTGACTCTCCCCGATTTGCCCGTAATCTCCGCAAAAATGCATGAGGGCCGCAAGCTCCGCTATCTGGCAATGCCTCGCCGGGCTGATTCGCTTTGCCAGTTCCTGTTTCACTTCACCTGAAAACGACATCTTTATTTCCCCTGTTGGCCGACATCCCTGTGATACAGTTTGCAGCCATACTTCCCCTTGTCCTTTATACTCCTGTACAGTTCATTGGCAAGGGTGACGCTGCGGTGCCTGCCCCCTGTGCAGCCGATGGCCACCACCAGGCGGTTCTTCCCTTCTTTCACATAGTTCGGTATCAGAAACTGTACCATGTCCGTGAGTTTTTCCATGAAGATTTCCGCCTCCTGGAAACTGAGGACATATTCCTGCACTTCTCTGTCATTGCCTGTCTTGCATTTCAGTTCATCAATGTAAAAAGGGTTGGGCAGGAAACGCACATCCAGCACCAAATCCGCGTCTGCCGGAATGCCGTGCTTGAAGCCAAATGACATCACTGTCACCATGAGGCTGTTGTACCCCTCATTCTGCACGAAGATGCGGTCCAGCTCCTCTTTCAGCTCCCTGGTCAGCAGATTCGAGGTGTCAATTACATAATCGGCATGACTTCTGATATTCTCAAGTACTCCGCGCTCGATTCTGACACCGTCCTCCACACGCTTGTCCATGGCAAGGGGATGAATCCGCCTGGTCTCCTTATATCTTTTGATCAGGACGCTCTCGTCCGCGTCCATGAACAGAATCTCCAGCTTGTAGCCGGATGCTTTGAGCTTCTCCAGGATTTTCGTGGCATCCTCAAAGTTCTGGCCGGAGCGCACATCCAGCCCCAGGGCCACCTTGCCCACCTCGCTGCCGGGCATGGAGACCAGCTCCGCGAATTTCTCCACCAGCGAAAGCGGCAGATTGTCCACGCAGTAAAAACCTGCATCCTCCAGCATCTTCAGGGCGGTGCTCTTCCCCCCGCCGCTCATCCCCGTGACTACTACGAATCTCATAATCCTGTATCCTTCATCCTGCTCTACTATGAATATCAAATCGCTCCGCAAGCCATGGCAGAATCTCCGTCAGTCCTTATCTGCCCCATAAAGCCAAAAGCGCATCTTTATCCCAGAAATACGATTTCCGGCTCCAGGTCCACCCGGAACCGTTCCTTTACCTGCTCCTGTATCTCACTGATAAGCTTCCGCACGTCCACAGCGGTAGCATTTCCGGTATTTACCACAAAGCCGCAGTGCTTTTCCGACACCTGCGCGCCGCCTACCCGATATCCGGAAAAACCCGCATCCATTATCAGTTTTCCGGCAAAATGCCCCTCCGGCCGCTTGAAGGTGCTGCCGGCGCTGGGGTATTCCAGGGGCTGCTTCTCCCTCCGCCTTGCGGCCAGATCTTCCATTTTCGCCCGGATGGCCTCCTTATCGCCCGGCTCCAGACGGAATGTGACCTGGGTCACCGTAAAGGCGCTGTTCCGAATGACGCTGGTGCGGTAGCCGAACTCCATGGTGTCATTATCCAGCTCCATGGATTCGCCCTCTCTGCTCACCACGCAGACCTGAGTCACCACCTGACTCATCTCTCCCCCATAGGCTCCGGCGTTCATCACCACGCCGCCTCCTACGGTGCCGGGAATGCCCGCCGCGAATTCAAATCCTGTCAGCCCGTGCTCCAGGGCGGCATTCGCCACCTGCCTTAAGGTGGCTCCCGCCTTTGCTATGATATCGCATCCCCGCACGGAAATGCCGCTCATCTTCTGTCCGATCTGCAGGACTACGCCCCGATAGCCGGCATCGTCCACCAGCAGATTGCTCCCGTTGCCCAGCACAAAGAACGGCACGCCCGCCAGATCCAGATACCGCCGCACTTTCCTAAGCTGTTCCTCGTCCTCCAACTGCAAAAAGCAATCGGCAGGTCCCCCTATCCGAAAGGTAGTATGGCCTGCCATTGGCTCCTGCAAATGGATATTGTCCCGGGGCACGTATCTTTCTAATGCTTCTACCACTGCTCCACTGATCATTTAAGTTGACTTCCCTTTTCTATATACTTCCCGATAGCTTGCGTTATCCGTTATTCCGAAGAATCAGAGCCGCTGCGCCGTAGATACCCGCGTCATTCCCCAGCTTCGCCAGAACGAACTTCGCTTCTCTGCACTGAGGGAATGCGTATTTCCTGAAATTCGGCTCCACAAAGGTCAGCAGGATATCCCCTGCCTTGGACACGCCGCCGCCGATGACGAAGACTTCCGGATTCACCACCGCGGACACGATTGCAAGGCCTTTGCCCAGATATTCGCCGAAACGCTCCGCAATCTCTATGGCCACGCCATCCCCTGCCTTTACCGCATCGAACACTGTCTTGGCTGTAATCTCGCCCTCACGCAGGGTGCTGGGTTTCCCGTCCTCCCCAAGGCGGCGCTTTGCCAGGCGCACGATGCCTGTAGCGGAGGCATACTGTTCCAGACAGCCTTTATTCTTGCAGTTGCAGGATTCCGTCTCGCCGTCCTGTATATGAAGATGTCCTATCTCCCCGCCGGCGCCTGTGGCTCCCGCCAGCAGCCTGCCGTCTACGATGATGCCGCCGCCTACGCCGGTTCCCAATGTCACGGCCACCATATTCTCATATCCCTTGCCGCCGCCCTGCCACAGTTCGCCGAACGCGGCTACATTGGCATCGTTGGCAGCCTTTACCGGTACCTTAATATATGCATTCAGAGCTTTCGGTATGTCAATGGAATCCCAGCCAAGGTTCACTGCCCGACCCACCAGCAGGCCATTGCGGTCCACGGGACCCGGCACACCGATGCCGATTCCGGCCACATCCGCCTCTTTCAGGCTCTTCTCCTCCATTTTGGCCCTGATGCTCTCCGCCATGTCGGGCAGAATGGCAGCGCCCTGATTTTCCGTCACAGTGGGAATCTCCCACTTGTCCAGAACCGCTCCCTCCTCATCGAACAGGCCCAGTTTTACGCTCGTTCCTCCTACGTCCACTCCAAATGCATACTTGCTCATTGTTTCCAATCCTTTCTATGGGTTTTCGCTATTGCTGTATTTTACGGTTTCGTAAAGACTGATTACATATCCTCGTCCCTGCTCTTCGCAAAAGAATTCTGCACCCGGGTGTAAAGTTCCTGCGCCGCATTGTAGCCCATCTTCTTCTGGCGATGGTTGACGGCGGCGGACTCGCAGATGACCGCCAGATTCCGGCCCGGACGGATGGGGATGTTGTAGCACACCACCTTGTTGCCCAGATATTCCGTATAATTCTCTTCCAATCCCAGTCTGTCGTATTCCTTTTCCCTGTCCCAGTCCTCCAGGCGGATGACAAGGTCTATATTTTGGGTATCCATGACGGAGGAGGCGCCGAACAGCGCTTTCACGTCCACCACGCCGATGCCCCGCAGTTCGATCAGATGCTTCAGCATATCGGGGGCGGAGCCTACGAGCGTGTCGTCGCTGACTTTCCTGATTTCCACCACATCGTCCGTCACCAGGCGGTGTCCCCTCCGAATCAGTTCCAGCGCCGCCTCGGACTTGCCGATGCCGCTCTCGCCGGTAATCAGCAGTCCCTCTCCGTAGACATCCACCAGCACGCCGTGGACGGAGATACAGGGGGCGAGCTTCACGTTCAGCCACCTGATGGACTCGGCCATGAAGTTCGACGTGGTCATCCTGGAAGACAGAACCGGTATCTTGTGGGCAACCGCCGCCTCCAGGAAAATGGAATCCGGCTTCAGTTCCCGGCAGAACACTACTGCCGACACGTCGTATTCCATGAATTCGTTGTAGATTTCCCGCTTTCTCGCGTCGGAAAGGCCTTCCATGTAGGTGTATTCCACAAAGCCGATAATCTGGAGCCTTGTGGCGTCAAAATGATAGAAATAGCCCGTCAGCTGCAGGGCAGGGCGGTTGATTTCGGGCTGGGTAAGCCGGATATCCGACACGTCGATCTGGGGCGTAAGGTTCTCCAGCTTCATTTTTTCGATAAGATGGGTCAGTCTGACACTTTCCATGGCTTGTCTCCTAATCGGATTCCTTCCTTTTGTATCCGTTTCCGCGCTGGGCTTTTATAGTATCTTGATTGTAACACAAGAAAAACATAATGTGAAGAGGTTCTAAATAAAAAAGAATGCCAAAAGGAATCATTGCGGCGATGCAACAACCGCCAGCTCTCCCCTACTGTCAAGCTTTCAAAAACAATATAATTCACCGACAGCTATTATTTGGCAATTCTTTATCAGTCAAGATTTCAAGAACTTTTTGACAAGTTATCTCTTTCTTAGGTCACATAGCACATTATATACCAGTGCTGTTACTACCGCTGTAGCATAACTTGGTTCATTTGCAGTGATATATGTTAAACATATCTTTATTGAAGAAGCTTTTGCTTTATTTATTCTGATTTTATTTTCTGTTAAATGTAAATCTGCCTTTACGCCTACACTAATAACATTATTCCTGTATCAATAATAGCAATCTCTGCCATTTTCTTTCTCACTTACGCTTATTCTTTCTTGAAGCTTTTAGTTCTTTAATCAGGCTTTCTTTCTCGTATTCTTTCCCTTTTAGCAAAATCTGTCTTCTTTGTTCCGCTCCAACTAATTTCAGATATCGTAAATAGCGATTATAATCCAGTTCTTCTCTTTCTAAGGCTTCCTGAATTGCACATCCTGACTCACTTAAATGTGAACAATTTTTATACTTGCATTTACTTTCCAGTTCCTTTATTTCGGGAAACAATTCATCAAGTGTATCTGCATTTGCCGATATACCTACACTGCGAAGACCAGGGGTATCAATTACCACCCTTTTATTTGGCAGTATATATATATGCCTTGCTGTTGTCGTATGATGGCCACGATCATCGCCTTTCCGGATATCACCTGTTCTTATAACCTCATCTTTCAGCATCCGATTTATCAAAGAGGATTTTCCTACGCCGGAGCTGCCCAAAAATATAGCAGTTTCATTTTCATGCCAGTGATTATATAATACTTTCTCTGAATCGACCTGATAGATACTTGTCTTTTCAACAGGACATTCCGAAAAACGCTTAGAAATGATGCCCGCCAATTCCTCATATCTATCGGTCAAATCCGTTTTTGAAAGGACAAAGCATATCCTAGTGCCCCCTTCTTTCGCAAGAATATAATACCTTTCCAATCTTGCCAAATTAAAATCCTGATTCGCGCTTGTCATAATAAATGTAATGTCAACATTAGCGGCCAATCCCTGTATTTTACCTGTCTGCAGCCTACTGACTCGATTTTTTCTTCTGACTATTCCATTAACGTATAATTGTCCATAAACCATTTCACAGGCCAGATAATCGCCTACTAAAACCTGATTGTCTATCTTGCCTGAAATAATTGCCCTGTCATATCGACCATCCCGATAGACCAATATATTTTGTGCTGTAAAAACAGCAGCGCAACGATATAATTCACTCTCCATTATCATCATCCTCCCAATTATATTGTCTTGCCTGAAGTTCAAACATCCGTTTGTACTGTGTTTCACTTGACATCAGTTCACTGTGTGAGCCCTCTTCTATGACCATGCCCCTGTCCAGCAAAATGATTCGATCGCTCAATTTACAGCTTGACAGACGATGCGATATGAAAATAGATGCTTTTCCGAAAAGGAGAGCCTCATACTTTTTATAAAGCTGATATTCTGCCTCCGCATCGTATGTGGACATGGGCTCATCCAGAACAAAAAACAGCGCATTTTTCTTATACATGGAACGCGCTAACGCAATCTTCTGCTGCTGTCCACCCGAGAACTCTACCCCATCATTAGAATAGGCATTTGTGAAATAGGTTTCGTAGCGATTCGGATAATCGCTGATAAATTCATCTACGCCTGTCCCACGTGAGACATCTGCCAGAAAAGCTGAATCAACATCCGTATCGAAAGACGTTATATTGTCCGCAACAGAAAAGGCAAACAAGACAAAATCCTGGAAGACCGAAGAGAACAACCCGATATATTCCTCGTCCGAATACTCGTATATATCCACTCCATCCAACAGTATGCTGCCTTCTTCCGGTCGATATAACCTGAGCAATAGTTTCACCAATGTGCTCTTGCCTGCTCCATTGCGTCCTACCAATGAGATTTTCATCGGTGCACGAAGTGTCAGATTTATATTTTTCAAGGCATATTCACCGCTTCCCGGATACCTGAAACTTACATTCCGAAACTCTATGGCATGGGATTTTTCATCCATGTCTTTATGGACTTCTTCACGCCCCGGCAGCGCATCTTTATATCTCATAAACTCTATGTAATATTCTATATATGCGGCCGCTTCCACATAACTTTTGCAACTAGATGTGAAAGAGTCCGCATAGGAAATATAATCGTTTACCAGGCCTATAGCAAACGTGAAATCGCTTATAGAGACAATTGATTTCAGACAGGAAACACCCATTGCCGCAAAAGCCAGCAATTTCACCACGAAATCCCCCATGTCCTGAAAAATAGAATGGCAGAAATTGTATTTCTGTACCTTGGTCTCCATCTCCATATATAATTTCTTCGCTTTATCGATTTTGTAGAACAGCTTCTTCCTATAGTTGAAAATCCTGTATTCTTTCACATATTCATACTCAGACCCTATCTCATATAAATAAGAAAGATAGCGATTGTCGATTATCTGCCGCTCCGTGATAGGAACCGTTGCCTCCGCATTTCTTTTGGCCAGAAAAGCTTTGCCTAGCAGCCCCAATAGGACAATCCCTAAAACCGCAACATTTGTGGTTATCATAAAGATTGTCGCAATTACAATCGCAATTAAGCTGGAAAACGTTTCAACAAAATACCATCCTACAGCGGCAATTTTTCCATTTGCGATATATTTAGCAAGCTCTTTCTGATCCTGCATCTCCTTTTTCTCGAAAGTCTGGTAATCAATCTTCATACATTGCGCAAAAAAGGCGTTAAATAAGTTTTCCGTAATCATCTGGTCGCGTACAGGCCTGTCTGTATTGACCGCAACTCGTATCATCTTCAACAGGAACATAATCGCTGTCAGTGGAACAAGCATCAGCACATACTCTCGATATTCGATATGATTCGTCAAAGCGTCAATAGTGTATTTCATAATAAAAAGCGCCGGATACTTGTCGATGGAAAAGGAAACCACCTCAAGCAACATGATAATTATGTACTTTTTATCATTTTTATAAAGCAGCGAAAAAAAACCAGGCAATGTCTTCAATGCCTTTACTATCCTGGACTTCTCAAAAGTGTCCATTCGAATCACCTCCGGCATATAATGCAGCCTGTGCCTCAAACAGAGAAGCATATTCTCCCTTCTGATCCATGAGTTGACTGTGGCCTCCTTTTTCAATGATTTTGCCCTGAGAAAACACTAATATATTGTCGCTGTTTACGCCTGTAGAAAGACGGTGCGTTATATAAATCAATATGCCCTTTTCCGATACCTGCCTCATTCTTTCGTATATGTTATACTCTGCAACGGCATCTAATCCCGCAGTGGGCTCATCAAAAATTTTCAAAGGGGACTGTTTATACAGCGTTTTCGCAATCATCATCTTTTGCAGCTCACCGCCTGAGAAACGCACCCCATTCTTGTCAAACTCTTTTCCATAGATGGTATACTCTTTATTCGGCAACGCTTGGATTTTCTCTTCGATACCGACATCCGTGACAACTCTGTGGAAAATATCTTTATCAAATGCTTCCTCCAGTGAGGATATGTTGTCAGCTACTGTCAGGTTAAGGAACTTATAATCCTGAAACAGCACCGACAGCAAAGATAAATAGGCATTCCTGTCATATTCGAGAATATTTTTTCCGTTTAAAGTTATCGTTCCCATTGTAGGCGAATACAGTCTACATAGCAGCTTAATGAAAGTACTTTTCCCAGCCCCGTTCTTACCTACGATGAGGTATGTATTCCCTTTTTTCAGCTTTATATTAATGTCAGACAGCGCATCAAAATCTGTATTAGGATAGCGAAAAGACACATTCTTGAACTCTATGACAATATCATCGTCCTCCGAATACTTCAGCTCATCGTCCCCCTCTCTGGCTGCCTCTAAGGGTTTGAAATACCAATAACTCATAAAATCGTCTAAATAATCAGCATTCAGGAAAATATTCATGACACCGGAGGCCAGATTTCCCATGACATTTTGCATCTGCTGATAGGCCGAAAAAAAGAATACAAAATCACTTACTTGAATGGTTCGCAGCACCAATACCCGATACGCCAAAATAAGATAAATGACTAACTGCAATATAATATCCGCTATTACATATGTCGCAGAACTATACCGAAAAATCCCCATATATCGTTTCCATATATTTACTTTTTCCCTGCTGATTTCTCTCAGTTTAGCGTCAAATTTATTTTCCAGATGAAATATGCGAATCTCTTTCGCGAATCTAATGTCCTCACAAATCTTATGTAAATAGTTGCTTTTTCGGTTGACCTCAGACATTTCTGTCCTGCGGATATACCCGGCTTTCCTGTCGAAAAACTCGGACAGTATTCTGACCGCAATCGTCATACAGATTGGCAATAACAGCGCGGGTCCAAGAGATAAAATAACAACGCCTATCCCTGACAGCAGTATAAGGTTCGAAATCAGCGAAAAAAACAAATGGACATTTTTTTCTACGGCTCCCTGTCCATATCCCTCCATCGCTTTGGATTGCAGCACAAAATACTCTTTTGTAGACAGCACAAAATAATCCAGCGCATCCGTCTTTTCTATTATCTGCTCTTTTATCAGAAAATCCAGTTTCAATTTTGATTTCACTATTATTTTATCTAAGAGATTGCTGGTCCATTCTAAGATGAAAATGATTGAAAGAATATAAAATACTGGAAAAATATACGCCCGAAAACCGGATGGCTCCTCTAACCCAGACACTGCCTTTTTCAGCAGATACATATATGGAAGTACTTTTAATGCATTGATGAGTTCTTTCAGGAACACCCAAATTAAATAAACCCGGTTAATTGCAGACACAAACCTGACTGCCAGGAAACTGACAGCCAGTTTATGCTTCAGTGTACGAAAAAAAGTCTCAGTCATCGTTTGGCTCCATTATCCTTCATACTTACTTTCAAAAAGTGATATATGTCTTTGAGAACATCATCCGGATGAATCAATATGTCTATATCTCTTGCAAACCTAAACATCTTTGAATCATCGGGAAACCAACAATAATCAAAACAAATGCCTTTTATAAAAGAACTACGTATACCCTCTCTATCAAGAATTGCCTGTATTTCATATTGGTAGTTTGCAAGCATATGCCGATAAGCAACAGATGTTATGCGATACTTTTGTCGTTCCTCTTTGACTATATCAGAACACTCCCCATCCTTAAATAACATATAACGAGATAGTACAATATTCCGATGCGCAGGTCTAACATATTGATTTATCAACGCAATATCCAACTTATTTATTTTTTCCTTGACACCTTGTTTTATTCCCTCAAAGCTTAAACCATATAAAGCCAAAAGTGCAATTGCATAATCGTCCTTATGCATGTTGTCTCTCATAACACTCTCCTTCGTAAAGCATTCAACAGAGCCAACGCGCCTATTAAGAAGCGGGAAATCCGTTACTCTTTTTCTTCGCAATACTATACCTATATCTTATTATATAATATCTCCTCCAACCCCGCACTAACATTCTGCATTGAACTACAACCGAATTACAACAAATAATCTTATCACTTTATGTGCATAATGCACAATTCCTTCTTGAACTATCCTTAGTTCCCATGAAAAAGTGGAACTACATTTATCCAATATTCGAAATGTCCACAACAAGCAAATTCCAAGTTAATGGATGAATGACATCCGTAATATAGAGCCACTTAAACTCGGGAATTCGGATTAATATATCAAAATCAACATAAAGACTTTTTGATACTGATCGTTATACTGCCCAATAACCAACCCTAATAACTGCCAATAAAGCATTTTATCCTCTATTTTGGGAAAATAATCGAATAAATACTTTTTGCAAAATACACATTTATCGCTTAAGTCTTATACGTTTCCTTTCGTTAAAATGTCCTTTATATCTCTTTGCCATGGAAGTACCCATAGATTTCCTCCGCCGCCCTGCGGTTGATTTCAGGCAGGGCAGCCAGTTCCTCCACGGAGGCTGCCTTAATCTCCTCAATGGACTTAAAGCCCCGCATCAGGGCCTTTCTTCTGGCAGGGCCTACGCCGGGTATCTCGTCTAAGACGGATTTCACCTGGGCCTTGCTGCGCAGGGACCTGTGGTACTCGATGGCGAAACGATGGGCCTCATCCTGAATCCTGGTAATCAGCTTGAAACCCTCCGAGCGGGTGTCGATGGGCAGCTCCACATTATTGAAATACAGGCCTCTGGTGCGGTGGTTGTCATCCTTGACCATGCCGCAGACAGGGATGGAAATCTGCAGCTGCTCCAGCACGGACAGGGCTATGTTCACCTGCCCTCTGCCGCCATCCATCATCAGCAGGTCCGGAAATTTGGCGAAGCTGCCGTAAGTCTTGTCTAACTCTTTTTCCTCCAGTTCCGCGCTCTCCTCCAGTCCATGGCGGAAACGTCTGGTCAGCACCTCCCGCATACAGGCATAATCGTCGGGGCCGGAGACTGTCCTGATGCGGAATTTCCTGTAATCGCTGGGTTTGGGCCTGCCTTTCTCAAAGACAATCATGGAACCCACATTCTCAAAGCCGTTAATGTTGGAGATATCGAAAGCCTCCATGCGCTCAATCTGCTTTAGGCCTAAGAGGTTCGCGATTTCCTTTACCGCGCCGATGGTGCGGCCCTCCTCGCGCTTAAGCCGCTCCCTGTCCTGCTCTAAGATATGCTTTGCGTTCTGGGCGGCCAGTTCCACCAGTTTCTCCTTGGAGCCGATTTTGGGCACACGGAGATAGACCCGGCCTCCCTTGCGCCCGGTGAGCCATTTCTCAATCAGTTCCCTGTCCGCGATTTCATGCTGGAGCATCAGCTCTCTGGGGATGAATGGAGTGCCCGCATAGAACTGCTTCACGAAATTCTCCAGAATTTCCGCCTTGCTGTCAGCTGACACGTTTGTCATATAATAGTGCTCTCTCCCGATCAGCTTGCCGTCCCGGACGAAGAACACCTGCACCACGGCCTCTCTGTCGTCCTGGTACATGGCGATGATGTCCTTGTCCTCTCCCACACTGTCCGTAATCTTCTGCTTCTGGGCCACCTGTTTCACGCTGTTGTACAAGTCCCGGTAACCGGCTGCCGCCTCGAAATCCAGGGCCTCCGCAGCGGTCTGCATCTTCGTCTCCAGATCCTTTAAGATGGGGCTGTAGTTTCCGTTCAGGAATTCCAGGGCCTGTTCCACCTGCTCCCTGTACTGCTCTTTGGAGATGTAGCCCTGACAGGGTGCCAGGCACTGCTTGATATGGTAATTCAGGCAGGGCCGGTCCAGCCCCGTGTCCCTGGGCAGGCTGCGGCTGCAGGTCCGCAGCTGATACAGCTTGTTCAGCAGTTCGATGGTATCTTTCACGGCCGCCGCGCTGGTGTAGGGGCCGAAATATTTGGATCTGTCCTTCTTCATCAGGCGGGAGAACTGGACCCTGGGAAAGTCCTCCCCCAGAGTCACCTTGATGTAAGGGTAGGTCTTGTCATCCTTTAACAGGGTATTGTACTTGGGGGAATTCTCCTTGATCAGGTTGTTCTCCAGCACCAGGGCCTCCAGTTCGGAATCCGTGACGATGTACTCGAACCTTGCAATCAGAGACACCATCTTGTCAATCATAGGACCTCTGCCGATATTTTCCCGGAAATAGGAGCGCACCCGGTTGTGGAGATTCACTGCCTTGCCCACATATAAAATGACATCCCTGTCATCTCTCATGATGTAGACGCCGGGCTCTTTGGGCAGCTTCTTAAGTTCCTCTTCAAAGTTGAACATGTCGGACTCCTTACTGATTGTTTTGAAAAATGGATTGCTTGTGATTGTCGAACGAAAAACCAAGCCTTTCCCAACTAATGAGAAAGGCTTGGATTCATCAGTCTATCCTGCCATTGGAAAATCTGCCTACAGGGCGGCCGTCCGTCTTCTCCGCCTCTGTCTCAGCGTTCCCGCCGCCTGACTTGTCCTGGGGAGGCGTTTCCGACTGCGGAGCCGCTTCCTGAGGGATTTCTGTCTCCCGCCCTGGCTCCGGCGCAGAATCCTCCGGTCTTGAAGCGCTCCTGTCCCCCTCTGTGGTTTCCGTTTCCCTCAATCCGGGATTGCCCTCCTGATTTACGGCTGCATCCGCAGCCTCCCGGAAAGGCATCTCTTCCTTTTGGACGCTTTCCGGCTCCGGAACATTATCCCGGCTCTGCGGCGCGTCCTGGCCGCCCTTTTCCTCTACAGCCGCAGACTTTGACTCTTTCCCGGCATCCTGCCCCTCTTTTCCGGCCTCATCCGCCTCCTCGGGCTCCGGCAGTCCTTTTTCCCGGCGGAAAATCTGCATGAATTCCTTGCCGGTGATGGTCTCTTTCTCAATCAGGAACTCCGCCAGCTTATCCATGACCTCCCGGTTCTCCCGAAGCAGCGCAAGCGCCTTGTCGTAGCTCTCCTTTAATATCTCCACCACTTCCGCGTCTATCTGGGCGGCCGTGGTATCGCTGCAGTTCAGCGCCGTCCTGCCCTCCAGGTACTGGCTCTCCACGGTGGCCAGCCCTACCAGGCCGAACTTCTTGCTCATGCCGTAGCGTGTTATCATATTCCGTGCGATATCCGTCGCTTTTTCGATATCATTGGCAGCCCCGGTGGTCACTGTGTCGAAGACCACTTCCTCCGCCGCCCGGCCTCCCACCAGGCCCACCAGCATATCCCGCAGCTCCGCCTCGGTGTTCAGGTACTTCTCCTCCTCCGGCACATGCATCACATACCCTAAGGCGCCCATGGTGCGTGGCACGATGGTAATCTTCTGCACCGGCTCGGAATTCTTCTGGAGGGCGCTGATCAGGGCGTGGCCCACCTCATGGTAGGACACAATCTTGCGCTCTTCCTTGCTCATGATGCGGTCTTTCTTCTCCTTGCCCACCAGCACCACTTCCACCGCGTCGAAGAGGTCTTTCTGGCAGACATAGTCCCTGCGCTCCTTTACGGCATTGATGGCCGCCTCGTTTATCATATTTGCAAGGTCGGAGCCCACCGCGCCGCTGGTGGCCAGAGCGATGGCATCCAAATCCACGGTCTCGTCCATCTTCACGTCCTTGGCATGGACTTTCAGGATTTCCACACGTCCTTTCAGATCGGGCTTATCCACGATGATCCGCCTGTCGAAGCGTCCCGGACGCAGAAGCGCTTTGTCCAGAATCTCCGGACGGTTAGTCGCCCCTAATATCAAGATGCCCTTGGAGCTGTCAAAGCCGTCCATCTCGGACAGCAGCTGGTTCAGGGTCTGCTCCCGCTCCTCGTTCCCGCCGCCATATTTGGAGTCGCGGCTGCGGCCGATGGCATCGATTTCATCTATGAATATGATACAGGGGGCATTCTTTGTCGCCTCCTTGAACAGGTCGCGCACACGGCTGGCGCCCACGCCTACGTACAGCTCTATGAAATCAGAACCCGTCAGGGAGAAGAACGGCACATGCGCCTCGCCGGCAACCGCTTTGGCAAGCAATGTCTTACCGGTTCCGGGAGGGCCCACCAGCAGAGCGCCCTTGGGGAGCCTTGCGCCGATTTTGGAGTATTTGCCGGGATTGTGCAGGAAATCCACCACTTCCACCAGGGACTCCTTGGCCTCATCCTCACCGGCCACGTCCTTGAAAGTGACGCCTGTCTCTTTCTGTACATAGACCTTGGCGTTGCTCTTGCCCACGCCCATGGGGCCGCCTGCGCCGCCCATCTTCTTGAACACCACGCCCAGCAGGATCCACATCAGCAGCACCGGCAGCACCACATATAAAAGGATGTCGAAAATGCGGCCCGAATTGTCGCTGAGCACCCGGGTGCCGTCAATGCCGTGCTCCTCCAGGCGGGAGGTGAGGGTATCCAAATCTTCCATAATAATGGTGGAATAGGTAGTCGGCATATTTCCATAAAAAGGATAGCCTGTCATCGCCCCGGGCGCATTGGTATCTTCTTTCTCTTCATCCGCTTTCAGCGTGAACAGTACCTGCCCGGTGCTCTGCACCTCTACGGCATCCACCTTGTCCTCATTGATATACTCCAGGAACTTCGTGTAGCTGACCTCCTGTCCGCTCCCTGAGGAGCCGAACAGCAGATTCCAGAGCATGAAAACCAGCAGCACCGTGCTCAATGCCGCCAGCAGCACCATCATGATATTGGGCCGCCTGGGCGGCTGGTTTCCATTCCCGCCGCCGTTTCCGCCGGGCCCGTTTCCGCGCCCGCCGTTGTTGTATCCTCCGCCATTGTCGTATTGGTTCATTTGATTGTCCATAAGCAGCTCCGTTTCGTCATGTCACTTTATATACTCACGCGCGATGAAATTTGCCACGACATCTCCGGCATCTTTCGCTCGTGAGCCGGGCATAATGAAGAGGGACATTCATGGCAAGTTTTAGCGATCGTCAGTATAAGTTTCTTCGCCTCAGACCCAAAACCGGCAGACACAGTCCCGATACAATGGGTCTTATTCATTATAGATACAACCAATTGATAAATCAATAGCAGAAATGTGAAAAAAACACCTCAACTCTTAAAGATTTCTAAAATTTTTCCTTATAGTGCACCGCCAATCTCCAGCAGCCCAGCTCCCTTTTCCACCCAGTCCCCGATGATATGCCTGTCATGGGCGATCACCACCACCAGAGCGTTTTCCGACACTGATGTCAGTTCTCTCCGGATGAGCTCGCAGTGCCCCTCGTCCACCCCGGCCAGGGCCTCGTCCAGCAGATACACCGGCGCTTTCTCCAAAAGCGTCCTGGCCAGCAGCAGACATTTCCGCTGGCCTCCGGAAAACTCTTTCCCGCCATCGCTGATACAAGTGTCCAGCCCTTTCTCCATGCCGCCGACCCATTCCGACAGCCCCAGCCGCCCAAGCAGCTCCAGAATCTCCGCATCCGTCGCATGGCTCCTCCACAGGATGTTGTCCCGGATCGTCCCCTGGAACAGGGCGTCCTCCTGGGTCATGTAGACGATCTGCCGCCGGAGGCTGCGCAGGCTGTACTCCCTGCGCTCATGCCCGAACAGTCGAAGCTCCCCGGCTCCATAGGGATAGATGCCTGTGAGCAGCCTGAAAAAGGTGGTCTTGCCCTTTCCGCTCTCCCCGGCCATCACATAGATGCCCCGGCTCCCCAGGGCCAGGTTCAGGTCCTCATGTATGGTCACTTCCCCCAGCGCGCACCGGATGTCCCTGGCCAGGATGCCCTCGCCGGCCTTCCCGTCAAAGGTCAGATCACGGGCTCCGGCAGCGTCCGTTTCCTCCTCCAGGTCCAGGATGTCATGAAGCCTGGCGAAGCCCACCCGCCAGCTCTGGACGGCGGCATAAGTTGATGACGTCATGGTAATCATCGTGGTAATCAGGGCCGCCATCTGGTATATCATGACAATATCTCCCAGGGCCAGCTGGCCCCTCTGGTACAGGAACAGCCCCAGGAAGAGAAGCCCCACGCTCTGCAGATACTGCAATGCGCTCCCGCCCAGCCCCTCGCCGGTCTTCTGGAGGGCAAGCCTGCGGGAAATCTTCTCAAAGCCCGTCAGGTTCCCCAGCACCTTTTCCTCAAAGGCATCCGCCAGGCCGCACAGCCGGATGGTCAGACCGTTCTGGAAGTTCTCCCCGCAGATCCCCAGGCCCTCCTCTTTGTTTTTCCGAAGCAGCTTTATGGTGCTGCGCTCCCTGCGGATGAAAAACACCTGAATCCCCCAGCACAGGAAACCCGCCCCGTAAATCAGGACGCACAGCTGCCAGCGGATGGCGGCAATGGTCACAGTGGCGCCGATGCCGGAAATCAGGAACATGAGGGGCATCAGGATGCCGGAGCCCAGGATGGAGACCACTGTCTCCGCGTCCGAATTGAGGCGGGAGAGCAGCTCCCCTTTCTGCCCCATGGCGCGCACCTTGTCATACCTGGCCCCCAGCACTTTCCCGTACAGGATGCTGCGCAGATCGTTTTGGATGCCATGCAGGGTCATGGACTGCCAGAACAGCCCTGTGGTGTCAAATACCAGGAATGCCGCGATGAACAGGGCCGTCAGGGCCATCTGGGGGAGGAAGTCCTCCGTGCTGCCCTCACTCACCAGATTCAGCACCCTGCTGCCGATGGATGCCGTCAGCCAAGTGATCAGGAAGTTCCGGCATGCCACCATGATGGTGCTCAAAGTGTAGGGGACAATCCATTTCCGCATCTGCCGCAGCAGGCTTTTGTCCGCTGTATTTCCTCTCATCCCTTCTGCCCTCCTATCTCTGCCATGGCCGGTTGCACGGCGGCATTTCCAAGCCGAGTGATCTGTTCCGCCGAATCCAGCAGCTCCCGCTCATGGGTGATTACCACCACGATTCTTTCCCGGGCCAGCTCCCTCAAGACACCCATGAGGATTTCGCTGTGGCGCGCATCCAGGGCGCTGGTGGGCTCATCCAGGACATAGACGTCCCCCTGCCTGAGCAGGGCCCTGGCCAGGCACAGCCTCTGCTTCTGCCCTCCGGAGAGAATGCCCCCGTTCTCCGCAAGCTCCGTCCTGTACCCATCCGGCATCCCCATGATCTCCTCATGTATGCCAACTTTCCGGCACATTTCCTCCGCCTGCTCCTGGCTTATCCGCGCTCCGCAGACAAGGTTGTCGTATATGGTCCCCCGAAACAGCACATTCTCCTGAGGCACCGCCACGATCCTCTCCCGCAGGCTCTCCAGACTGTATTGCTCCGTAGGCATGCCGTTGATCAGGGTCTCTCCGCCGGAAAGGTCATAGACGCCCAAAAGCAGCTTTACCAGCGTGCTCTTCCCCTCCCCGTTGCCGCCCTGAACAAAGCGGATGTCTCCGGGCCGCCAGCTCTCCGTGAATCCATGGTATATCTCCCTGCCGGTATCCGGGTAGGCGAAGCATATCCTGCAAAAATCAATCTCCCGAATCTGCCCCGCCCTGCGGCCCCCTTGGCGCTCCGCCTCCTGTCCCAGAAAGCGGTTCAGCCTCTCCAGGCTCACGGACGCCTTCCTGTACCGGGACACAGTCCCGTCCAGGCTCATGACGAATGTGACCACATTGTCAATCAGCGTGACCACCGTCAGGAGCTGCCCGGTGGAGATGCGGCCCAGGAGGGCAAGCCACCCTCCCAGGCCTGTCAGCAGGGCGATGGTCAGGAATGCCCCCACCATCATGGGAGCCGCCAGCAGGGCCTCCCACACGGCCACCACCCGTTTCCGCTTCTGCAGGCAGTCCAGCTTTTCCCGGTTGACCCGCAGGAAGACCTCCTCCCTGCAGGAGGCCTTGATGGTCTCTATATTGTGGAGACCCGAGACCACAGTCTGGTTGGCCTCCCCCAGCGCCTCCTGGTATTGGTCCGTGCCCTTTGCGATGGGCCTGCTCATCCTGTGGACCAGGCAGATGGGCAGCACCGTGGCAGCCACTGCAGCCATCCCCAGGTACAGGTCAAAGGCGAACATCAGGCCCACTGTGATCAGCCACCCCACCGCATCAGGGAAAGCTTTGTTCAGCATCCGCTCCAGGAAAGCATCAATCTGGCCTGTGTCCGTTATGTAGCAGGTGGTGAGCGCGCCCATGCCGCTCTTCTCCAGCCCGGACAGGCGGCTGTGCAGCACTGTGGACTGGAGCCTGTGGCAGATGTTGCGCTGCACCTTGGCGGAAAGAATCTGCCTAGCGAAGCCTGTCGCCTGGGTCAATAGCAGGAGCACACCCGCCAGGGCCAGCAGCCACAGGGGCAAATCTCCCCTTTCCAGAGCATCCCCCACGCGCCAGCGCAGGAATACGTTCCCCGCTGTCACCAGGACGGTTCCTGTGAGAATGGCGGAGAGCCGGGGGACGGATGTGTCCAGCAGTTTTCTGTAAGTTAAATTCTTACCTCTAATCTCCATTGTTATAAACCGCCTTTCTGCGAAAGGCACCAATGGGGTTGTGAAACCCAGCCATTGCACCTTTCACTCATCACTTTTATCTGTTATACAATCGGGATTACTGATACCAACGGCCTTACAGAGTATAAGCAGGCCCGCTTCTCTTCCTTTTCCAAAAGTCTGCGGGAGCTGGCTGACTGGCTTGCCAGATACTCCTGCTTCGAGTTCTGTATGGAGTCTACCAGAAAATACTGAATCCCTGTCTTCAACGTCCTTGAGAAGTCCTGTTTCCTCACCCTTGCCCACCCCAAGTATACCAAGCCCCAGAAAGGGAATAAGACCGACCGCAAGGATGCCAAATGGATCTGTGACCTCTTCATGTGCGACATGGTAAAGCCGAGCTTTATCCTTTCCCCTGAGATTCGCCAGCTCCGCGACCTGGTGCGCTACCGCTCCAAGCTCACCAACATGCTTGTCGGAGAGAAGAACCGCGCCCAGAACTGCCTGACTGTCTCCAACCTGAAGCTCGACGATGTCTTCAGTGATGTCTTTGGAAAATCTGCCCATTCCATCATCCAGTACATCCTCGACCATCTCAGTGAGGCTTTCAATGTCGCGCCGTTTGTGGACAGACGCTGCAAGGCCCCTCTGGAGGAGATACAGGCTGCCGTCGATGGAGCTGTCTCTCCCGAACAGGCCGTCAAGCTGCGCCAATGCCTCGCACACATCGACGAGCTTGAAGCCCACAGGAAAGAAATCGAGCAGGAGATACTTCTGATTGCGAACTTTTCTCTGCCGTGTTGGATCTGCTTTATATGCTTCCCGGGTTGGACAAGAACCCGATGACTGCCATTGCCGTCCTCTCCGAGATCGGCCCGGACATGTCCGTGTTCCCGTCAACCAAGCACCTTGTCTCCTGGGCCGGCTACTGTCCGCGCAACGTCCAGAGCAACAGCAAGGTGAAATCCAGGCCTCTACTGCCGGTTCTTATTTGAAACCTCTTCTGGTCCAGGTTGCCAATGCCCTCACCAAGTCCAAAAAGCATCCTGAATTCAAAGAGCGGTATCACAGAATCAAGTCCCACCGGGGACACAAAAAGGCTGTCATTGCTGTCTGCAAGATGCTCCTGACCGCTATCTGGAACATGTTGAGCAAGCTCGAGCCCTATAATCCGGCGGGGTTTTTAGAGCACAGGCCCATCAATGGGAAAAAGGTATTGACTAAGGCGCAGGCCCTTGAACTTCTCAGGCTAAGGGGCTATATCATAACTGACGATATGGCTGCCACTGCCTGATTTCTTTCTACATATAGTTTCTTTTGGCCTGTCTAGGAATGGCTTGTTTGCTATACGCTTTTTTCCGGCTATCCTCCACGTTTAAGCTTCAAACTTCCCCCTCTAATGTATTTTCTAAAGACAAATAACTTCTACATGTTTCTCGCGAAGCATCAAATAATTTTTGCAATCAGTTCCCACGAGCAAACTTATTTTGACACATCTATACCGGAATATCTTCAAAGCTATGTTCCTGATATCTACAGTTTATTGCCCAGAGCATTTGACTATAATCTTTGGTGTTAGTATAAAAATGGGTTGGTAAGTATTTAGAGTCCGTTATATGGGACATCTCATATGAGATAATCCTCGAATAAATGGAGGATTAATACTATGACCAGACTCGAAGAACTTACCAAGTGTATCAAAAAACTATCTACAGACGCAGTCAATACACTGCTTGATGCAGTAAAAATACTCTTGGCATCCGAAAGTACCGCTGGAAACCCTGATTGCCCCTACTGCGGCAGCACAGAGGCCATCCGTTATGGGCACAAATGCGGCAAACAGCGTTTCCTCTGCAAACAGTGTGGGCGTACTTTTGTGACAACAACCCACACCATCATGTCACAGTCCCACTTTAACGGAGCCGTATGGCAGGAAGTCATCAGCGACACGGTACAGGGGAACGCCATTGACTACAGCACCAAGAAACTGGGCATCAGCCACCGCACGGTATTTGATATGCGCCATAAGGTGCTCCTTGCATTACAGGAACTCCCAGAAACAGAAAATATCCTGCTTGACGGCGTATCTGAACTGGATGAGACTTTTGTCCTTGAATCCTATAAAGGGAACTTCCGGAGACTGTAGGGCGCGAAGCACGTAAGCATGGAGCAAAAGCGCAAAAGCGTGGCATCCCCAACGAATACGTCTGTATCTGTACCGGAATCCAGCGTAAGGGGGATGCTTATGCTGCCACAGCCAACCGGGCAAAACCGGATGCAGAAGAACTGGCAGGCCTGTTTGCAGGCCATATCGCTCGAGGCGCGCTGGTGCTCTGCGATGGGCTAAAAAGTTACCATAGCCTTTCCGCAGTCACAGGCTGTACGGTAAAGGACTGCCATGAGGCCGCAGAAGAAGAAAAGGGCTTTTTCAACCTGAATATAGTCAACGGGTTCCATAGCTTTATTAAACGCCGCTATGATTTTTGCCGGGGTGTAGCCACCAAATACCTGAACAGGTATAATGCACTGTTTGCAGCATCTTATAATAATACAGATATTCTGGCAAAGCAGCTGTGCCATGCCCTGCTAAATGCGGGAAGCACTAATCACTACCACAGCAGCAGGGAGGTTAAGGAACTGAAGCTGTTGGTTGTTTAAATCTACCAACCCATTTTTAAACTAACACCTAATCTTTTAAAATCCAGAGACTATATTTTTGAATTCCGCAAAAAGAAAAGTTACTGTAAATTCAACCACACAGGCTATCAAGCAAATATTTGACACTCGTGTTATCCGGAACAAAAGAGTAATTATACAACGAAATCCCACTCAAAAGTCTTTCACATAAATTAAAATGTTTTGCTAAATTGTCCTCCATAAAAAGCGGCAAAAAATTCATTAATATTAAATGTCCCATCTCTTTATTCATATTTTGTTTATCTAAGCAGTTGCTACCATTAGACGAATGCATCAAACAAAGAATTGCGTCCACTCTATAAGATATATTTACCCAATTGCTTAGTTTTAAATCAAATGGTGTACTATGACATAGAACAAATTTTTCCTGTGAATCTAAAGTTAGGATTAATCTATCATCCCCAAATTTTTCAAAACCATTTGTTTTTATAAGTTCTGATAATGTACTTTTCCCCACGCCTGATTCACCAGTCAATACAATTCCTTTTTCTCCAATTTTTACAAATGATCCATGAAAGAAAAAGCCCTGATTTTTTTTTAAAAGAAATCCTGATAAAATTGGATACATAATATGTAATGGCGGAATTATATCATGAAGTTCATCTTCCAAAATTTTAAGCATACACTCAGTATAATCGTATGCAATAAATAAAATCGCCTTAATGCATCCTTGATTAAAAATATTATAGAACATTCCATTTTTATCTTTCATCATCTCCCATGCAGATGTTTTAATATTAACATATGGCATTGACATTTTTTCCAGCTTTTGAACTGTATCTATATGTAAAACTATATCCATTTCCTTTGAATTTGCCCAAAAAGAGGAAGCTGCATACGGTTCAATTGATATTTTTTTTGAATATATTAATCTTATTGCTATTCCAGCTATTAACAAATCGTATTGCATCATTTTCCTCTCCTTTGTTCACATTTTCGTACCACAATCGTACTTCTTGATGTCATTTTATTGTATCTTTAATAACTAACGAACATAAAATATGCGGGTTATCAATAAGCATCTATGCTTACATGCCCCATTCCGTTTTTGCCATATGTCGCTTGGGACTCTTTTTACACCACTGTGTTATAGACAAGCTCTTTTGATATTTTCCTTAATGCCGAAATCATAACGACAGCCATCTCAATTTTATGTCACCGCTCTAAAAATTATATTTCTACATATCGTAACTGTAATTTCCCGAAAATATATTGCAAAAACTGAGTGCATTACCATTGATTGCACTGCTGGTGGCAACCTTGTTTTTCCTCAGTCCATGAAAATGCAACTTTTCACAGCTAATCATGAGCTACACCTTCAAAAGTTGGGGATTCCATCATTGTCTAGCTATAAAGCAACAGCGTTTTCTGTTTCGTTTTCATTTCCCTACCTCATTTATCAGCATCCATCCTACCAAAAAATCTTCATCCCTTTCAATGAAACAGAGGAGATGATATATGTTTGCACATTCACCTATGACGCAATGGAACTTGTACCGAAGTGCCAAAGCAGTCTTTAAGGCAACGCTAATGTATTTGATACAGGACATTTCAAATATACCGCCCTTATTGTCATTTCATAGTTATGAATGCAGAAATTATTTGACCGTCGACAGCTTCGTATTTGCCATAGCTGTCTCAGCCGTGATAGAGGACTGATTATGCTATATGGGAAGCTGGTGTCGTCAGAACCTATATTCCTATATTAATGATGTCTTCACTATTCACCGACATCGTCTTGTATCCTTTCATATATACATTTTGCAGTCTCACACATCCAATCCGTCGGGTCATAATAACTCCCTGATTCAACGTAAAACCGTTCCGGACATTTTCTGCAAGTTGTTAGATATTTGCAATTAATACATTTTTTATCTTTAGGCCACTTCAATTCTCCTATCTTTTGCAAATATCGTCTCGCATCTTCAATTGAACTCTTTCCTCCTTTTATATTACATGAATGTTCTTCACTCCCAAATGGGCACATTTTTACATTCTCATCCCATGTTATAAATATATTGTTTTCTCCTGGCCTACAATTATATAACTGTTCACCTATACAGCTGCTTCTTTCAATAAGTGCTTTTCTTTCCAATTCAACATATTCATTACTTTTTAGTAGTAATTCCGCAATCTCTTTTGCAGTTAATCTCTCCACATTTTTAGCTTGCAATGGGGATAAATATACATAAGCATCCAATCTAAACGTAGCATTATGCGTATGCGCAATTAATCTCATTTGTTCTATATACGGCAATAAATTACGTGTCACTACAGTTTTTAAACTAAATGTTATCCCTTTTTTCTCAAGCAGTTCAAGATTGTTGATTACCTTTTTCCCATTGATTATTCCTGTATTAATAAGATACGATTCATCATCTATTCCATAAAGTGATATATCCACTTCATACGGTTTATATCTCGATAATAATTCCAAATAATTATCTATTATATATCCATTAGAAAAAAGGGATACAATAAAACCTGCTTTATGTGTCCTTTTATAAATCTCTTCAAATTGAGGATGAAGTAACGGTTCACCTCCGGTTATAGTAAGATAAACACACCCCAAATTTTTCAACTCGTTCATTATTCGTTGAAACGATTCCAAAGGCATATAGCCTCTTTCTACATTTTCGTTATAGCAGTGAGGACATTTAAAGTTACAAATAGACGTAATTTCAACGTTAGCCGAAAGAAGCACCTTTTTTTCTTCACTTTCTTTCATTAATCTTTGTTTAAAGTCTCTAACAGTCAATCTATCGTTTTCCATTTACACACTCCTTCTTTAACAAGATCCGTAACGAAATCGAATATTACATCCACGGCATCCTTTTCATTTATTTCATATATCTCGCAAAAATCTTCCGCTATTTTTTCAATTGAATTGTTACCATCAATTTTATCAATGATAAAAGCGGCAGATTCATTAGCCAGCCCTACTTGACAGTTTTCCGCTAAGTCTTGCGGTAAAATAACCCTCTCTTCTCCAACTTTTGAAATTTTTGATGGATTGCATAACTCTGGTATGTTTTTCATTTTTATAAACCGCCTTTCTGCGAAAGGCACCGATGGGGTTATGAAACCCGCCATTGCACCTTTCACTCATCACTTTTATCTGTTATACTCACCTTGCAGGATGCCGGCATACTACAGAACCCGGGGAGGTGAGTGGCGGGGCTGTATAGCAGCGACCCCGCATTTTTATATGGTGTCGGCCATCTGTTAAGGCATCAATGAATGGCGCAAACAAGTAGCCCATAAACTTATCTCTTCCGAAATGCACTCGTTTTTCGCCGGATGGCCAGTCCCTGCCTGCCCTGTAAATTTTTTACAGGAGGCGTTTGTATTGGCTTTTAAAATCTTTCGTAGGAACTGCTGTGGGCTTGACGTCCACAAGACCTGGATCTATGCATGCATCGGGATTACTGACACCAATGGCCTTACAGAGTATAAGCAGGCCCGCTTCTCTTCCTTTTCCAAAGGTTTACGGGAGCTGTCTGACTGGCTCGCCAGATACTCCTGCTTCGAGGTCTGCATGGAGTCCACCGGTAAATACTGGATTCCTGTCTTCAACATCCTCGAGAAATCCTGTCTTGTTACCCTTGCGCATCCCAAGTATACCAAGCCCCAGAAAGGGAACAAGACCGACCGCAAGGATGCCAGATGGATCTGCGACCTCTTCATGTGCGACATGATAAAACCAAGCTTTATCCCTTCCCCTGAAATCCGCCAGCTCCGCGACCTGGTACGTTACCGTTCCAAGCTCACCAATATGCTTGTCGGTGAGAAGAACCGCGCACAGAACTGCCTGACCGTCTCCAGCCTGAAGCTTGATGATGTCTTCAGTGATGTCTTTGGAAAGTCTGCCCGGTCCATCACCCAGTACATCCTTGACCATCCTGGCGAGGCCTTCGATGTCGCGCCGTTCGTGGACAGACGCTGCAAGTCCCCTCTGGAGGAGATACAGGCCGCCGTCGATGGGGCAATCTCTCCAGAGCAGGCCGTCAAGCTGCGCCAATGCCTTGCACACATCGACGAGCTTGAAGCCCACCGGAAAGAAATCGAGTAGGAGATGCTTCTCGTCGCTGGACCTTTCTCTGCCGTATTGGATCTGCTCCACACGCTCCCCGGGTTGGACAGGAACCCGATGACCGCCATAGCCATCCTCTCCGAGATCGGCCCGGACATGTCCGTGTTCCCGTCATCGAAGCACCTTGTCTCCTGGGCTGGCTGCTGCCCGCGCAACGACCAGAGCAACAGCAGGGTAAAATCCAGGCGCATCTCCACTGCCGGTTCTTATCTGAAACCTCTTCTGGTCCAGGTCGCCAATGCCCTCATCAAGTCCAAAAAGCATCCTGAATTCAAAGAGAGGTATCACAGGGTCAAGTCCCACAGGGGACACAAAAAGGCTGTTATTGCTGTCTGCAAGATGCTCCTGACCGCTATCTGGAACATGTTGAGCAAGCTTGAGCCTTATGATCCCAGCGGGTTTTTGGAGCACAGGCCTGTCAATGGGAAAAAGGTATTGACCAAGTCGCAGGCCCTTGAACTCCTCAGGCTAAGAGGCTATACCATAACTGACGATATGGCTGCCACTGCCTGATTTCCTTCTATGTATAGTTTCTTTTGGGCTGTCTGGGGATGGCTTGTTTGCTGTACGCTTTTTTGCTGCTATCCTCCACGTTTAAGTTTCAAACTTACTCTCCTAGCATTCTAATTTTATATAAAATGGGGAATATAATTTAATTTCAACAACTTATTCTACTATGTTTGCTACTTAGCCTTACATTTTCTAAAACCATAAAGACCTATTTAGATAACTAACAAAAATTCATTCCATTTGCAGAACATGACCAACAGCCACGTGCCACCACTTCTTCAGGAATTAACTGAACATATTGAATTTTCGGCATCACAAATTTACGTTTCATATTCCATATCCCCTTTCGTAATATATCTTGTATTCATTCAATCGAAAAAATCTCATTGCCAAAATATAATTACATCCCCACTTTATTTCTTAATTATAGTAAACGACTTTAATATCTTTACTTTGTCGAATTATGCTGATTGCTGTTGCAATTCCGGCTTTGAATCCCAAAGAGGGGTTCATTCCCCGCATCCTGCTGTGCAACAAGCTAATGACGAACGAAGTGAGTTTCGGGCTGATACCCTATAGCTTGTGCTGCGGGGAGTTTCATTCAAAGCAAGAATAATTATGACGTTTACTATAATTACTCAAACTTCCCACACTACTTCCGGTTGTTGAATGCGACCAGCTTACTGAGGGCTTTAAGGTTGTAGGGCCGGCCCCGGTAACAGTAGAGCTGTTTGTTGTCCTTCAGCATTCCAATCACGTCCATGTATCCATCAGGACATAGCTGGCCTGTATCCCGGCTTTCAGCACGTTGCGAATCATTACCATGCAGCATCCGGCTTATGGCTGACCGCTTCCTGGCGGCGCTTATAGCCGCTTTTGCGCCTGTCAATTCCGGACGCGGCCCCCATAATATACTTCCCAGGATTCGCGGATGCCATCATGTTGAACGCAACAGGAACAAAGCTGTAGCCGTCCGTCCACCCCAGGGTCAGCATGTTGAATCCCCTGACCATCTTGTGGGTGGCATGGTTGTAGACCCAGGAAAGCAGCTCCACCTGGTTGCTGCGGTCCCTTTCTATTACGGAATCGTCAAGGACGAGGCATTTTACCCGGCCCCTGTGTGTAAGCGATGAAAAATAGGTCGCCACCTTGGCAGAGAGCAGAGTCAGGAAGCGCTGCCAGTTGTACCCTGGATACGTGTTCTTGGAGAATGCCATGTCCTGCTTCTTGGAGTTCAGGAAATGGAACAGGTTGCAGTTCTGGAATACCAGTAGCAGGAGGAACTGGAAGATCTCATATACAGAGCCACCTTTCTTCTTGCGGATGTTGGATTCTTTCAGGAGCCTGCATATACCAAGCTCCCTGATGGCATCTCCAAACTTGTACTGAATTTCGGGGTTGTTATTTCCGTCAGTATGGTTTATCATAAAATTGGCACCTTTCTTAGGTATTTTTTGGATTTCGCTAATCTTATTATGCCAGAGAACAGGTGCTTTTTGTTGTCAATGTACAAATATATTTGCATCCAAAGCCAGAAATTTAAAGGTTTTCAGCTGGTTTGGAGTGTGGGAAGTTTGAGTTAATTAGTTTTTCTATTAAAACCTCTATTATGTATTTTAAAGCAATCTCTGTGTAGGCGGATGCTTCAATCCAAAATGTTCAACAAATTTCACCACCCTTTGTTCAAATAATTCCTGCGGAGATAATTTATATTTGCATATCATTTTTTCATATACATAAGATTCTAAATCTTGAGGACTCATAAAATAACGATTTTCCAATGGCATATTAAAATACCCTATTACCTCATTAGTATAAATGGCATGAGATCTAAATTGGTTTATATATTCGTAAGTTTCAGCTGGAAAATCGAAACAACTGTCTAACTCTGACACAAAATCTTTTCCAAATAATTTCATATAAAGATATTTGCATAATTGTATGCAGTATTTTACTGCTTCGATAATATTATATTTCTTTATTCTCTCTATCATCTCACTATAGTTATCCCAGTTCATTAAGCGCAGTAAAAGCGAACTAACATTATAGGGATTATAATCATGTGCGTAAACCTGATCTTTATATATGAAGCACATTAACAATAAACAAATATCATCTGCATCAACTGTACGAAGCTCTTTACCATTTATTACCATTATCTGGCTTCTTTTTAAAATCTCAGGAACAAAATAATTTATTCCTATTTGGGTCATATATGGCCACACAATTCTATGATGAATGTCAATATTTATTCCCTTATAATCAAATTCCGGATAATGATGGCCAAATCTCTGATAAAATTGTAAGTAGTTAGATAATCCTCCATCTGTTTTACAACTATACTCTCTTAATAGTTGATACGCCTTTAATGCATCATCTGGATGAACTAATATATCTATATCTCTTGCAATTTTGAACCTCCTTGCATCATCTCGAAATAATGAATAATCGAAGCAACTGCCTTTTATAAAGGCATTACGTACACTTTCTTTATCCAGCAATTTTTGTATTTCATATTGGCATTCTGTAAACATATAATTATACGCAACAGAAGTTATACAATATTTTTGAGACTCCTTTTTAACCCCATCTATATCTTTTTCATTTTTTATTTCCCTATAGCAAGACAGCACTAAATTTTGATGTGCTGGTCTAACATATTTATAAATCAAATCAGCATCTATTTTACCTATTTTTTCTCTAATGTCTTGCTTTAAATCCATAAATTTGAAACCAAAAAGTGCTAGAAGTTCAATTGCAAAATTATTTTCATCCGTATAACCATCCATAATATCTTGTATGATGTTTATAGAAGCAAAAACACCATGTTTCCTTTCTTTTTATTTTGTATCGTGGTTCAATACAACTCAGATACTGTGGACTTTTGATTATTTGCCTGTAGCTCGACTACTCGACAGGAGTGTATTGCCGCTACCTTTATCTGAATTGTTTATCTGCCGGATGAGCCAGAGCGTCTGTTCCTGAGTTCTCATTTCAATCAAGTCTACGATGATAATCGTTGGCGGACATTAGTGTCAACTTCGTTGACACTGGTATCAGACTTTATGAAAGGGAGGTACAACCTCATGATCTACGTAGGCATTGACATTGCCAAGCAGGGCCACTTTGCATCAGCCATATCTTCTGATGGAAAGAAACTCATGAAGCCATTCAAATTCTCAAATGACGGTGATGGCTTCCAAATGCTGCAGTCCCGCCTTGAAGAGCTTTCCCGCTCCGGCGACAGCATCATCATCGGTCTTGAATCGACGGCACACTACGGCGACAACCTTGTCCGGCACCTTATTGCCTGTAACTACAGCGCGTGTGTGTTGAACCACATCAAGACTTCGGTCATGCGCAAGGACCACATCCGCAAGACCAAGATTCTGGTAATCTTGGCACCATCTTTTTATTAGTACCATAAAGTGTATACCCAGGTATTCTTTTAGTTTCTTTTTATTTGGCCAACCAAAAATACTTAACAATAATCTTGCCAATTTAGTTGCCCTGAAAGAAATCAGAATAGGCCTCATGTTAATACTGTTCCTATGGAACACATCCCCACAGATAAGCTCTGGCATGAATATAAAAAAGTATATCATTTTTTTTAATACATTTCAATATATTTAAAGACATTTTTGTCTTTAAATGAACCCCTGTAGAAAGCTGTGTGGGGAATCGAGTTCTGCACTCGTCACATATAGTCCCATAAGTTATACTGTTTTGCTTGTCCCTCTACATTCTATAAATTCTTTTGCAGCCTTTTCTGCCCTTGCTCCCTGACTTACTTATCACTTGCTCGTCCTCATGTTCGCCTACCGCTACTGCGTAATATTCATCCATCTGTGATTCTCCTCCCCACAGCTTCTTTTTAACTTACGAGACAATTCCCAAGCACTTCTCTCGCTATTATGCTCTTTACTATTTGGATTATCTTCTGTCGGAACCGACTGTATCAAAAATACTCATAATCCCTATCTATCCCTACTTCTATAAATTTTATCTCATCCCTTTTCTCGATTTCTTCACATGTTTTCTTTATTACCTCATCCACTTCCTTATCTATCAGTACTCTTCCATACTTTGCCGGATATACAAATTAATACATTAGCACTGACACATTGTGGGACTTGTACATTGTTTCACTCACCGCACAATTTCCTTTCCTCTTTTTCCTCTAATATACCACCTTTTCAAGTTTAGAGAAAAGATTGTTTGTCTATCATACTGCGGAGAATTAAACCCTCCTTTGGATTAAATGAAGATAAATTTCTACTATAGGCTCAATTTAGTCTTACACAACATATCAAACTTTTCAGCAAGGCCGAAAAAGAGCCATCACTATAGCTAGTGACGGCCGACCCTTTCAAGTCTATCCTTCTTTCTTCCACGCCTCGATGGCGCAGGCATGCTCCTTGCTCTTCTTGTCGTAATTAATCCTCACCAGGAGGATGTCCCCGGCGTAGTCCGCTATCCAGGTGGTATAGTGCCTGTCTCCTTACAGTTTTGTCGCTTTCCCCGAATCATACCAATGGCTCTGGGCCCGGTACATGGACGCGTACACGCCGCCCTCCTCCATGAGCGAGTGATGGGTCTCGTCCTGGATAAGCCTCCCGCCCTGCAGCACCAGAATCCAATCCGCATACCTTGCCGCCAGCCTGTGGGAAGTCAGGATGCAGGACCGGCCTTTCATCATCTCCGTGAGGCTGGCGTACATCTGGTTTTCCGCCACAGGATCCAGAGACGCCGTGGGCTCGTCCAGGATCATGACTGCGCTGTCCCGGAAGTGATTCGGCAATTATTTTTACTTTCTTTTTCTTCATGGCCGTCCCTCCGTGTACCATTTGCTCTGCATGTCATAGAGCTTCCGTTACTCTCCCCTTTTTGCCATCAGCTCCTCGTGGCTGCCGCATTCCACGATGACCCCGGCCTGCATCACGGCGATTTTGTCCACCTGTCTGCACAGACCCACCCGATGAGAGATGATAATCGTGGTGGGGCTTTTGCCAGGCGCAGGAATTCCTCCAGAATCCTGTTCTCCTGGAGGGAGTCTAAGGCGGAGGTGGGCTCGTCCAGGATGACCAGTTCCCTGTGGGTGAAGAGCACTCTGGCCAGGGCCAGGCGCTGCTTCTGTCCTTCCGAGAAGGCAGGACCTCTGAACTCCCGGCCCAGAACCCTGCCGCAATCTTCCTGGCCATTGCAGCATCCCCGAGTCCCCGCTTTGTCAAGCGCTCCCTCCAGGTCCACTCGCCTCAGCGCCTCCCTTATGCGCTCTCTGTCTCCCGCCTGGCCTATGTCCGCCAGTGCGATGTTCTCCTCCAAGGAAAGATTGTACAAGGCGAAGTCCTGGGTCAGGAGCGCCGCGTGGCTGTACAGGGATTCCTTCCGAATCGTCCGTAAATCCATTCCGTTATAGCGAATCTCTCCCCGCTCCGGCTCATAGATTCCAAGCAACAGCTTGACTAAAGTGGTCTTCCCGCTTCCGTTGACTCCCACCAGGGACACCACCTCTCCCTGTCGAATTGTCAGGGAAGCGGACTTCACTGCATCCTTTTCGCTGTGGGGATAGCGGAAGCTGATGTCCTTCAGCTCGATGGTGCCGATTGCCCCCGACAGCTCTTGTGGCGTAGCCGATTTCTCCGGCTCCGCTGATCCCTGTTCTTCGGGGATGCTGCTGTCTATGAATGAAAAATAATCCGCCGCCAGGCCCACGAAGCCCGGGATTTTCCCTACGGAGCCGAAAAAATTCCCCACCACATCCTGGACACTTACAAATGCCACCAGGCACGCGCCGAATATGGGGGGCGGATATGGCGCCGTCCCGAAGCAGCCACAGGCAGAGGGCCACGCCAGTGAGATAGCCACATGTCTTTACAGCATCGCAGAGCAGACGGTAGCGGCTCCTTTTCCTGTCAAGCTTCCACTGGGCCTCATTCACCCTGTCCCGCTCCGCCTTCCACCGGTCTGCCTGACATGCCAGCCGCCACGGCCTCCCCATCCAGGGCCCAGGTGCTTCGCAGCAGCTCCTCCGAGCGGTTCAGGGCCTCTGTCAGACCGCCCCAGCCGCCCACCTTTATCGCCCTCAGATATTCCTGCGCTATCTCCTGGTTCGGGATGAAGACTTCCTCCGTTTCCTCATCATAGGCCAGATACCCCAAGTGTATCAGAAGGGTGAGCACATCGTCTTTGGTCTTGAAGGTAGTCATGTCGTTCTGGGAAGTGGTAGCGTCCACCCTGCAGCGCCCGCCGCCAAGCATCCCTACAACCGCCTCCCTGAGCCCATCGAAATCCAGGTCGATATAGACCTTCAGCGCCTCATAGGTCTCCGTGCCGGTCCAGTAGCTCCTGCATTTCCCCCGCCTCACGGCATCCACCACGGACTTGGGGTTGTAGATGTGGATGCCGTTCATCAGGTAGCCGTCATACCATCTCTCCACGTCCTGGAAATCCATGCCCCTGCCGGCGCACAGTCCATGGACTTCCTCCTCTGTAAAGCCGAACGACGTAGCCAGCTCCGAAGAGTCAAGCATGGAGTATTCCTCGAAGATGTTCAGCGCCGAATGCTCCCCATACTTCTTGATGGGCAGGATTCCCGTCATGTACACCAGCTCCACGTACTCCGCCCCCTTGAACAGGCCCCGCAGGAAATCCAGGTACTCCTTCTGTATCTCTTTCTTCTCCTTTGCCATGCGGAACACGCAGTCCCATTCGTCGTTGATGAAGACAAAGCCCTCTCCTTTGCTGGCATGAATCTGTTTCAGTACGCCCGCCAGACCGTATCGATCCGCCTCAAAGCAATCACCATACTCTGCCCTGAGCTCCTTTATGACCACCCTCTGCATCTCTTCTATAAAAATGTCCAGATGGGATTCGTGGAACAGGAACTGCTGCACGTCCCACCGAATCACGTTATGGCGGTTCAGATGGTTCCGGAAAGATGCGTCCCCCTCCGCTTTCAGACCAGAGAACAGCCTGCCGGACTGGCATCCCCGGCTGTAGTAAGCCACCAGCATGTCCGCCGCCATGGTCTTCCCGAAGCGCCTGGGGCGGCTGACGCACAGGTTCTTCTGCCGGGTCCGGATGACGCTGTTGGTATAGGGAATCATCCCGCTTTTATCCACATAGGTTTTAGAATTGATTGCCTCCTGGAACGATATGTTCCCCGGGTTTACGTATATGCCCATATTTTCATACCTCCGTCTGCCAGGCCATGCCATCCGGCCATATTTCCTGCGGGAAGTTCCAAAGCGCTCCCCCCTCGTCTCTCTGTCTCCATCATAATATGCCCTGAAATAAATGTCAAACAGACCTCTCAAAATATCAACTTCCCCATTCCCATCCCCCGAAATTTATGATAGAATGAAAAAGTATTTTTATCAAAAATCAGGAGGCGGCCAAGACATGAAAATCGGTTTTGACAATGACAAATATCTGAAAATGCAGTCGGAACATATCAAGGAGCGCATCGCCGAATTCGGGGACAAGCTCTATCTGGAGTTCGGCGGCAAACTCTTCGACGACTATCATGCGTCCCGGGTCCTTCCCGGCTTTGAGCCTGACGCGAAGCTGCAGATGCTGATGCAGCTGTCCGACTGCGCCGAGATCGTCATCGTCATCAGCGCCGCCGATATTGAGAAGAATAAAGTCCGGGGAGACTTGGGCATCACCTATGATGTGGACGTGTTGCGGCTCCGGGACGAATTCCAGGACAGGGGGCTGTACGTGGGAAGCGTGGTCATCACCCATTATCAGGGGCAGCACAGCGCGGAGCAGTTCAAGGCGAAGCTGGAGAAGAAAGGCATCAAAGTATACCTCCATTATACCATCGAGGGGTATCCCGCCAATGTGCCCCTGATCGTCAGCCCGGACGGCTACGGCAAGAACGATTATATCGAGACTTCCAGGCCTCTGGTAATCGTCACGGCGCCGGGTCCCGGCAGCGGGAAGATGGCTACCTGCCTCTCCCAGCTCTACCACGAGAACCTCCGGGGCACCAAGGCCGGGTACGCCAAGTTCGAGACTTTCCCTATCTGGAACATACCGTTAAAGCACCCCATCAATCTGGCCTATGAGGCGGCCACCGCAGACCTGAACGATGTGAACATGATAGACCCTTTCCATCTGGACGCTTATGGCGAAACAGCGGTAAATTATAATCGGGATATCGAGATATTCCCTGTGCTGAACGCCATCTTCGAGGGAATCTACGGGACCAATCCCTATAAATCCCCCACCGACATGGGCGTCAACATGGCGGGGAACTGCATCATCGACGACGAGGCCTGCTGCGAGGCCTCCCGGATGGAAATCATCCGCCGATACTACACTGCCCTGAACAAGGTGGTGCGGGATGAGACCTCCGAGACGGAAGTCTACAAAATCGAACTGCTGATGAAGCAGGCAAAGATCACCACCGCTGACAGAAAAGTCACTGCCGCCGCAAGGAAGCGGGCCGAGGCCCTGGGCGTCCCCACAGCCGCCATGGAGCTGGCGGACGGACGCATCATCACCTCCAAGACCTCCGATTTTCTGGGAGCTTCCGCTGCCCTGCTGCTGAATGCCCTGAAGTATCTGGCGGGAGTGGAGCATGACACGAAGCTGATCAAGCCGGAGGCCATCGAGCCCATCCAGAATCTGAAAGTGCGCTACCTGGGCGGAAAGAATCCCAGGCTCCACACGGACGAAGTGCTGATTGCGCTGGCGCTGGCGGCCTGCCATGACGAGAACGCCCAGCGCTCCTTAGAGCAGCTGCCCAGCCTCAAGGGCTGCCAGGCCCATACTTCAGTGATGCTCTCCGAGGTGGATATCAAGATATACAAAAGGCTTGGAGTAGACCTGACCAGCGAGCCGGTCCAGACGGCCAGAAAGAAATATTGATTTTGTCTGACAAAAGGGCAATCACGTTTCCGCGTGATTGCCCTTTCCATCTACTTCTGCTACAGTTTTTTCAGGAAATTCCCATCCACCGTCACGCCCTCATTGATGACAATGAACGCGCTGGGATCATACTTGTGCACAACGGCTTTCAGCCTGGACACTTCGTATTTGGACAGCGTGATATAGAGCATATGGGACTGCTCATAAGTGTAGGCCCCCAGCGTGGACCATTTGGTGACGCCTCTGTTCAGCTCCTCCATGATGGCCCTCTCCAGATTCACATTGTTGGACTTGGTGATGATATTGGCCTCCACATTGATATTCTGTATATGTACCTTGTCAATCGCCAGGGAATGCACGGCTGCGAAGATCACGGAGTACACCACAATCTCTATGTCGAACAAAAAGAGGCAGACCGCATACAGGGACAGGTTCACCAGCAGATACACCTTGCCCACGCTGAAATCCCTCTTCCACCTGGTCAGCAGCACGCCAACCACATCCAGCCCGCCGCCGGAGGAGGCCATCCGCAGGATGATGCCGATTCCGGCGCCGGATATGATGCCGCCCACCACGCAGGCGGCCACGGTGTCCTCCACCACCTGCACGATGGGGACTACCGACAGGAACACTGTCATGGTGGTGACTGTAATCAGGGTCTTGGCAAAAAACTTCCGGCCCATTTTGGTAAACGCAATGATGAAAATCGGCACATTGATGATATAGTAAATGATACCGGCAATATCAAAGCTTTGAAAGTTCATGTGCAGGTACTTTACAAGGAGCGTCCTGATCACCTGACAGATGCCCATCAATCCGCCTGAATACAGATTGGCCGGCACCACGAACAGATTCAGTCCCACCGCATACATCAGTGTGGCCATGATACAGACCAGCGTCCTCTTCCCCTCATAAACCATATTCTCTCTGCTCATGTTATCCCAGCACCTGCTCTATCTTTTCCTTGAATTCCGCCGCGGACATGGCTCCCACATAATTGGCCACAGGCCTGCCGCCCTTGAAGATTACGAAAGCCGGGATGCTGGAGATGCGGTAAGTCTGCGCTAACTGCATGTTCTCATCGATATTGCACTTACCCACCTTGAGCCGCCCTTCGTAGGCCTCCGCCATCTTGGCCACCACGGGCCCCATCATCCTGCAGGGATTGCACCAGTCCGCATAGAAGTCCACCAGCACAGGACCGGATGCCTGCAATACCTCTTTGTCGAAATTGTCTGCCGTAAATTTGTATTCCATATTTTACCTCTTTTCTGCACCTTTCCGGTGCGCAATCGCATTCCATGAGCCGTCCCTCCCGGTTTATTTCCGGAAAAACCATGAATCTCCCCCGGACGCACCGGATTCCCTCAGGCTCTGCGGCGGATGATATACTTGCAGATAGGATTTCCCTGACTGGAGAATTTCTCCTCATACTCCGTCATCACATTGCCCTCCATCAACCGCTCGTCGCTGTGGAGGTCATAGGTGACCTCGTCGGTCTCCCAGCCCGCAGGCGCCAGTTCTTCCAGGGCAAAGTCGAACAACTCCCTGTTGTCCGTCTTGAACTCCAGTCTGCCGCCCGACTTCAGGATCACGTCGTAACGCGCCAGGAACTCTCTGGAGGGGAGCCTACGCCTGGCATGCCTGTCCTTGGGCCAGGGATCGGAGAAATTCAGATAAATCCTGTCCACCTCTCCCGTCCCGAACACCCTGGCGATGTCCTCCGCGTCCATCCGCAGGAACTTCAGATTGGGAAGCTCCTCCGCTTCCATCTTGTGGACCGCCCGAATCAGCACGCTGGAATATTTCTCGATTCCCACGTAATTGATATCCGGATGTTCCTTAGCCATAGTATGGATGAATTTCCCCTTTCCCATACCGATTTCGATGTGGATAGGATTTCCATTTCCGAAAATTTCTTTCCATGTACCGGGGCACTGAAAGCTAAGCTCCTCTCTCACTACATAAGGGCTCTCCGCGATCACCTCCCTGGAGCCGGTAATATTACGCAATCTCATGGTCTGCACTCCCTGTCCCTCCAAGGGACACCCTTTATCCTTTTTCCAAATCCAAGGACTTCTTTAATAAATGTACTTTAAATTTGAATTCTTGTCAATCCATGAATATTGCTGCTTTGGTTTTTTTGAAAAATGGTGTATAATGTTGACTCAGAAGTGCACTGAGTCAGCTTCTGATTCCATGCGCGCTGTGGCGCGCGAAATTGTATCATGAAAAACGAAACCCAGCCAAATCCGATTGCGAGGTCCACCGATGTCTGTATCCAGAAAACATTTTACACATAAATATATCCGGCTTTTCGCGGCTGCGCTCTGCGCGGGCAGTCTCCTCCCGGGGGCCGCCATACATGCATGTGCCTCCGCTCCCTCCGCTGCGGAACTGCTTTTGCAGACCAACCGCAGCCTGCCCGTCCAGTCCGACGAAATACCGGGCTGGCCCGCCGGTCCCGTGACAGGGGCTGAGTCCGCCATTTTGATGGAGGCCCAGACGGGCACCATACTCTACTCCAAAAATATCCATCAGCGGGAATATCCTGCCAGCACCACCAAGATTCTCACCACGCTCATAGCCGCGGAACAGTGCCAGATGGACGAGATCGTCACTTTTTCCCACGACGCCGTCTTCGACACGCCCTGGGACAGCAGCCACATCGCCATGGACGTGGGGCAGGAACTCACCATGGAGCAGTGCCTGAACGCCATCCTGATCCGCTCTGCCAATGAGGTCTGCTATGCCGTTGCGGAGCACATCACGGGCACCACAAACTGGCAGGTCTTCTCCGACATCATGAATGAGCGCGCGGCGGAACTGGGCTGCCTGAACTCCCACTTCTCGAACCCCAACGGCCTGCCGGCGGATGACCATTATACCACGGCCTATGACCTGGCCATGATAGGCAGGGGATTCTTCGCCAATGAGATGCTCTGCAAGATTACGCTGGCGCCGCGGATCGACTTTCCGCCCACGGACAAGCTTCCCCAGGGGAAGCTGGAGAACAACCACATGGAAATCATCCCGGGGGGCACCTACGCTTATGAGTATCTGGTGGGCTGCAAGACCGGCTACACGGACGATGCCAGAAGCTGTCTGGTATCCTGCGCGGAAAAGAACGGGATGAAGCTGATCTGTGTGGTCATGAAAGACGAGGCGCCCTACCACTACAGGGATACTATTTCCCTTTTTGAATACGGTTTTTCCAATTTTGAGAAAGTGTACGTGTCCCAGACGGAGACCAGGTACAATATCGACAACACCGGCCTGTTCTACAGCGGCAATGACATTTTCGGCAGCTCCCAGCCCTTTCTTTCTTTAAATAAGGACGACTTCATCATCCTGCCGCGGACCATTTCCTTTGAGGACGTGGAATCCTCCATATCCTATGAAACGGCGGATGCGAATCAGGCGGCGGTCATCACCTATGCCTATCAGGGCCTGAATCTTGGCTCTGTCAGGGTGGACTTCACGGTGAGCGGAGATGATTCCAGCATCTTTGACATGCCATCCGGGCCGGAGGAAACCTCCGAAAAAGAAGACGGCCACATAGTATTTGTCAATGTGACAGTCATCATAATCGGCTGCGCGGTGCTGGGGGGCGCACTGCTCATCTGGCTCATCATACACATCATCCTGAAAAACTATAATATTTCCCCCCGGAGCGGCCGGAGATCCTGGCGGAAAAGGAATCGGCACAGACGCAGGCGGGCCAGAAAACATAAGGACTATGATTTTTAAATCATAGTCCCTTTTTTCTGCACCTCGCTCTTTTTCCTGATATCACGGTCTCTGTGGAGTACGCCGGCATGTTTCCTGCGGGCTCTCAGAGCCTCCGCGTCCTCGGGCGAAATCAGCCTGGTGGTCTTCACGATATAGATTCTCCCGGCAGGAGATTTCCGGATACGGATTTTTCCTTTCAGATAGCCGTGTTTCTCGCAGTAGGCCAGGCAGACATAGTGCCTCCCATTGGGGGAGAACCATCGAATCTTCTTGCGCAGATTCCTGCGGCAGAGATAGCATTTGCTGGATGCCACCTCCCTGTCCGCAAAGGCCTCCTCCTTGCTGTCGAATTCCCTGGAAATATATTTTGCGTATGTTTCAAACTGTACCTTAAGCTCCGCCTTTCTGTCTTTCGGAGGGTGGAACACATCGTAGGACAGGTTTTGGAGCACCTGGGGCTTTTCTCTCAGAATCCTCGTCAGAATCTTCGCCGTATAGTGAGCGTCGCTCAATGCCCTGTGGAAAGGGATATCCTTTTCCAGCTGCAGGAAATCCACGGCATATTCCAGCGCCTTTCTGCTTTTTCCGTCCTCGAATGCGATGCTGAATAATTTCTGGACGTCCAGATAGGCAAGAGGGCCGTCAGCCAGGGGAGGCATATGGTAATACTCCATATTCCGCTGAAGCTCTGTCAGGTCAGAGTTCCCCCAGCTGCAGAAACGGTACTCCTCCTCCCCGCACCAGCGGAAGAAATCTTCCGCCACCGCCGGGAAAGGGCTCCCTTTCTTCAGCTCTTTCATCCTCAGGTGAATCAGCCTGCCGGTGATCTGATTCATCTCATGATACACCGCAGGCTTGACCAGACGGCTGAATTCCGCACAGTCCCTGCCTGCGGAGGGACTTCTCTCCCCGGCAGAATCCAGCCTGACCGCACCGATTTCAACGATTTCAAAGGGAATGGCGGCAGCCTCCCGGTTGGAGGTGCCGTTGCCCTGATTCCATTCCAAATCCAATACGATATAATTCATACAATTTCCTTCTTTAAAAACACAGGTTTATACGGGTTTTTCCACGTAACGGCTCTCTATCCAGGTATGCACCAGGTCAATCCAGGACTGGCATTCTTTCTGGACAGCGCTGCCGCCGGCTCCTTGCGTCAGCCGGTTGGCAAGGGACAGTCCGTGGCCTCCCTCCGGATAGATATGAAGCTCTGTGCCTACCCCCGCCCTGCGCATGGCATTCACGAACATCAGTGAATTTTCTACCGGTACGGCGTCATCCGTGAAGGTATGCCACAGGAACGCGGGCGGCGTGTCGCCGCTCACCTGGTTCTCCAGGGACAATGCTTCCAGCGCCGGGGCTCCCAGCATCCCGGTAATCTCTTTCTCCCTGTCCCCCATCAAGTTGTCGAAAGACCCTCTGTGGGCATGCTCTCCGGAGGTGATGACAGGATAGCACAGAATCATGCCGTCAGGTTTCCACAGCTTATGGTCCGTGCCCTCGGCTTTCAGCGCCTTTGCCAGGAAATCCCGGTTCCAGAACACGCCCAGGGATGCGGCCAGATGTCCTCCCGCGGAACAGCCCAGCACGATAATCTGGTCAGGGTTCACATGCCATTCTTCCGCATGCTCCCTGATCAGGCGCACGCTGCAGGCCAGCTCCGACAGAGAAGCAGGAAATACCGCAGGGGCAACGGAATACCGCAGCACTGCCGCGTGATATCCCATGGCAAGGAACTGCAGGGCCAGCGCCTCAGCCTCCCTGTCGGAGGTAAAGGCATAGCCTCCGCCCGGGCAGACCAGCACCAGGGGCCTCTCGGGGAGGTCTATCTCTACGGAATCATCCTGGATATAGGTGACCAGCTTCGCGTAGGGCAGGGAGCCCTCCTGTTTCATTGCGTAAGTCTCGTTTTTCATGATTTTCCAATCTCCTTTTTATTATGCCGGTTTTAATAAGCCCTGCCCCAGTATACCATTTTCTTCGCAGGTTTCCCGCAGCACACGCAGGTATCCGCGATGTGCTCCTGCTCGAAAGGCATGCAGCGGCTGGTGACGCTTAATTTCTCCTTGATGATGTTCTCGCATTCCTCGTCGCCGCACCACATGGCTTTGACGAAGCCGGATTTCTCGCTGAAAATCTTCTCGAATTCCGCCATGTTGGCGGCGGTAAAGGTATTCTCCTCACGGTGGGCCCTTGCGCGCTCCAGCATATCCTTCTGGATGGTATCCAGCAGTTCCCCTGCCTTTGCCTCCAGCTCGGACAAGGACACTTCCAGCTTCTCCCTGGTATCCCTGCGGCAGATGACGCACTTGCCCGCCTCGATGTCCTTGGGGCCGATTTCGACGCGGATAGGGAATCCCCGCATCTCCGCCTCCGCGAACTTCCAGCCCGGCGTCTTGTCCGTATCGTCCACTTTCACGCGGAAACTCTCTTTCAGCCTGTCGCGGAGCTCATATGCCTTGTCCAGCACCCCCTCTTTCTTCTGCTGGATGGGCACGATGCACACCTGTACAGGAGCCACCCTGGGCGGCATCACCAGGCCCTCGTTGTCCCCGTGCACCATGATGATGGCGCCTATCAGGCGGGTGGTCATGCCCCAGGAGGTCTGGTGCACATATTTCAGCGTGTTGTCCTTATCCGCGAACTGAATGCCGAACGCTTTCGCGAAGCCGTCCCCGAAGTTGTGGCTGGTGCCGGACTGCAGCGCCTTGCCGTCGTGCATCAGGGCCTCGATGGTATAGGTGGCGATGGCTCCGGCAAACTTTTCTTTATCGGTCTTTCGCCCCTTGATTACCGGTATGGCGAGCACCTCCTCACAGAAATCCGCGTACACGTTCAGCATCTGGATGGTCCTCTCCCGGGCCTCCTCCTCCGTGGCATGGGCCGTGTGCCCCTCCTGCCAGAGGAATTCCCTGGAGCGCAGAAATGGCCTGGTCTCTTTCTCCCAGCGCACCACGGAGCACCACTGGTTGTAGACCCTGGGCAGGTCGCGGTAGGAGTGGACGTCATTTTTGTAAAAATCACAGAAAAGCGTCTCGGAGGTAGGGCGCACGCAGAGACGTTCCTGCAAGGGCTGCAGGCCGCCGTGGGTCACCCAGGCCACCTCCGGGGCAAAACCCTCCACATGGTCTTTCTCCTTCTGCAGCAAAGACTCGGGAATAAACATAGGAAGGTATACATTCTCTACCCCTGTATCCTTAAATCGCTGGTCCAGCTGCTTCTGGATCAGTTCCCAGATTGCGTAGCCTGCAGGTTTGATCACCATGCAGCCCTTTACGGAGGTGTAGTCAATCAGTTCCGCCTTTTTCACCACATCTGTGTACCACTGGGCGAAATCCACCTCCATGGATGTAATCTCTTCTACCATTTTCTTGTCTGCCATTTCTTCCTCCTCCTGATTTGAAGTTCCGCAGCCGCCCATACAGTACCAGTAGCAGCATTGCACGGACTCCTGCTGTTTCCAGTTGCGCATTACATTTCAAGACTGTCAGGGACGTCTCCGCACGAAAAACGCCGGACTTCCATCCCACAAGGGACCGAAAATCCGGCGGTACCACCCTAATTGACGCAAATGCGCCCATCTCTCACGCTTTTATCGCAAGCTTACGCCATGCTTTCGCTCACGGCGGACCTTTGTCCTCCCGCAGGCCTCACATGGAACTCCAAGGCAGGTTCCAAATCCTCCGCATAAGAGCCTCCCAGCCGCATCTGCCGCCCTGCTGACAGCATGCCTCGCCCTCTCTCTGGAATGCTTCTGAATCTGTACTGACCCTCTTCACAGTCGCTCTATATGTATGGGATTATAGTGCAACACAGCAGGGTTTGTCAAGCATGAAAATTCTCCCCCCTCCGCTAAGGCTTTTGCCCTGCTATACTCCGCCGGATTCTGGCCTGTTATCCGGCAGGCTTCCTCCAGGGAGCAGTGCAGGTCTATCCTCACCGCTCCGCCCGCATGGGATTGCTCAGGAAGTCCTCATAGGACAGCCGGATGCCCTCCTCCAGCTCCGTGCGGTAAGTCCAGCCTAACGCCGTGGCCTTGGAGACGTCCAGGAGCTTCCTGGGGGTGCCGTTGGGCTTGCCGGCATCCCAGCGGATCTCCCCGGTATAGCCGATGACCTTTGCCACCAGCTCCGTCAGCTCTTTGATGGTGAGCTCCTTGCCTGTCCCGGCGTTCACGGTCTCGTTGCCGCTGTAATGGTTCATCAGGAACACACACAGGTTGGCCAGGTCGTCCACGTACAGGAATTCCCGCAGGGGCGAGCCGTCCCCCCAGCAGGTGACGTAAGGGAGCCCCTGCTCCTTTGCCTCATGGAACCGGCGGATCAGGGCCGGCAGCACATGGCTGTGGGTGGGATGGTAGTTGTCGTTAGGCCCGTATAAATTTGTCGGCATGACGGAGATGTAATCGGTGCCGTACTGGCGGTTCAGGTACTCGCAATATTTCAGTCCGGAAATCTTGGCCAGGGCGTAGGCCTCGTTGGTCTTCTCGAGCTCGCTGGTCAGCAGGCAGCTCTCCGGCATGGGCTGGGGGGCCATCCGGGGATAGATACAGGAGGAGCCCAGGAACTCCAGCTTCTTGCAGCCGTTCTGCCAGGCGCTGTGGATGACGTTCATCTCCAGGGTCATGTTGAACCACATGAAGTCCGCCAGAGCCTCCTGGTTGGCCACGATGCCCCCCACCTTGGCCGCCGCCAGGAATACATACTCCGGCTTCTCCGCGGCGAAGAAGTCCTCCACCTGCTGCTGGCGGCACAGGTCAAGCTCCCTGTGGGTGCGGGTGATGATATTTTCATAGCCCTGGCGCTGCAGCTCCCGGAGGATGGCGGAGCCCACCATGCCCCGGTGCCCGGCCACATAGATTTTCGCGTTCTTTTCCATCATGATGTCTTCCTCATTCTTATATCTTCTCCCAGAATCCCGCTCTAGCGGCACTCTGCCATATACACAGCCTTCTCCCGCCTGGCCAGAATCCTGTCATGCTCCGCCATGATCTCTATCAGCCTCTCATAGCTGGTGGCCTGGGGATTCCAGCCCAGGACAGTCTTCGCCTTGGTGGGGTCGCCCAGCAGATTGTCCACGTCCGTGAGCCGGAACCACTGGGGATTCACACAGACCAGCATCTTCCCTGTGGCGGCGTCGCAGCCCTTCTCCTCCAGGCCGCTTCCCTCCCAGCGGATAGTGATGCCGTTGGCGGCAAAAGCCTTCTCCGTGAAATCCCGCACCGTGTGCTGGACGCCGGTGGCGATGACGAAATCCTCCGGCTTCTCCTGCTGCAGCATCAGCCACATGCATTCCACATAGTCCCTGGCATAGCCCCAGTCCCGCTTGGAATCCAGGTTGCCAAGCTCCAGATGGTCCTGTATGCCCTCGGCGATACGGCCCGCCGCCCGGGTGATCTTGCGGGTGACGAAATTCTCCCCCCGGCGCTCGGATTCATGGTTGAACAGGATACCGTTGGCGGCGAACATGCCGTAGGCCTCCCTGTACTCCCTGACAATCCAGAAGCCGTACTGCTTGGCCACCGCGTAAGGGCTGTAGGGGTGGAAAGGCGTGGTCTCGCTCTGGGGCACCTCCTCCACCTTGCCGTAGAGTTCGGAAGTGGAAGCCTGGTAGACCTTGGTCTTCTCTGCCAGCCCAAGGATGCGCACCGCCTCCAGGATGCGCAGCACGCCGATGGCATCCACGTCCCCGGAGTACTCCGGCACGTCAAAGGATACCTGCACATGGCTCTGGGCCGCCAGGTTATAGATTTCGTCCGGTCGGACAATATTGATGATGCGGATCAGAGAGGAGGAATCCGACAGGTCGCCCTCGTGAAGGGTAAGGTTCTCCGCCCCGGTCAGGTGCTCGATGCGGGCCGTATTAGGCAGGGAGGCCCGGCGGATGATGCCGTGCACCGCATAGCCTTTCTCCAGGAGGAACTCCGCCAGGTAGGAACCGTCCTGGCCGGTGATGCCGGTAATCAGCGCTACTTTACTCATAGGTTCATCTCACTTTCTGTATTTTATGATTTCCTCTGCCACACCTTTTTTGCAAGGGGACAGATTCCCGCGATTTTCCATATTTCCAGTTTAGGGGATGACTTCCGCATTTGCAATTCATGATATTGCGGCATACTTGTACAATCTTGACTTTCATGATACAATGTCCTTATTTGAGTCATGGAGCGGCCGGATGGCCATCACCATGAGCGTTGCTGTGCTCATGATATAATGCTGCCCCAAAAAGCATTGTGACAACTCCTGATTCTGTATATGACAAAACACATATAAATTATTGTTTAACCATGCAAAACAGGAGAACATGCCATGGAATCTCTGTTTCAAGGTGTTTCCGTAGAATCCAGCCGCATCATATACACCCCCTCCGGCTTCGCCAGAGCCAATCTGCTGCACCTGCAGGAGGTGGGAGAGCTCCGCGCCATAAAGCCCCATACCAGCAGCAGAAAGGGGCTCCTCTCTTTCCTGTTCTTCATCGTGACCCAGGGCGCCGGGAGCCTCTTTTATGACGGGCAGCGCTACCTCCTGAACCCGGGCGACTGCGTTTTCATCGACTGCCGGAGGCCCTACGCCCAGAGTTCCTCCGAAGACAGACTGTGGTCTTTGAAATGGGCCCATTTCTATGGTTCCAGTATGAACGGAATCTACGAAAAGTATGTGGAGAGAGGCGGAAGACCTGTCTTTGCCCCCAAGGAGCCGAAAGCTTTCACCGGCCTGCTGACGCAGCTCCTCACGGTGGCGGGAACGGAGGACTACATCCGCGACATGAGAATCAACGAGAAACTCACCGGCCTGCTGACCCTTGTCATGGCGGAAAGCTGGCATCCCGAAGCCTGCCCCCATACGGGCGTAAAAAAGAAAACCCTCCAGTATGTAAAGGCATATCTGGAGGAACATTATAAGGAGCGGATTACTTTAGACCATCTGGCCAGTCAGTTCTATCTCAATAAATTCTACCTGGCCCGCACCTTTAAAGAGCAGTTCGGCGCTACTGTCCTGGGCTGTCTGGACCAGATCCGCATCACCCACGCCAAGCAGCTGCTGCGCTTCTCTGACCTGACCGTGGAGGCAGTGGGCCGGGAGGTGGGCATCGGGGAACCCGGCTACTTCAGCCGTGTCTTCAAAAAAGTGGAGGGGATATCCCCCGGAGAATACCGGAGGATGTGGTAGGGGCCCGGGGCCGCCGCAAATCCTTTTTCAGAAATCTTTGTACAGGGCCAGCTTTACGCTTTCGTCCTCTATGGAAATCTCCGCCTTGTCTATCATGGTGCCAATCAGAAGCAGCTGGCTGCTGTCCCCGTGGCTTCCCACCCCGGCCAGCTCCCAGTAGATTTCCTCGATGCCGTCATTGCGCTGCTGGTTCAGGCATTCCAGCTCCCGAAGCTTCTCTTTCTGCTCCGGCGGGTAATTGGCCTCAAAGGTAATCCTGCCTTGCCTCTCCTCCAGCACGATGCTGGAATTAATCCTGGTGGCGCCCAGCGTCATGAAATACATGGACAGCTCGGCTACGATTTTTCCTGCTTTTTCCTGTTCATGAAGCATATGCCTTTCCTCTTTTCCTTTCTTCTAGTGGTAAAGCTCTCCAGCCCGGGCACCATTATGATAGCCACCCAGCCTGCGCTGAATCCGTTATTATATAAATTCAGGCCTCCGTACATCTCGGACGTGCACATGACAATGGCAGAATGGAGCATGCCCGCGGCCATTCCCGCAAGAATGCCGAACCGTCCTGCAATGGGCGCCAGCCCTACCGCGAACGCTGCCGCCAGCTGCATCCCCGGCGTCACCGGCGCGAACCGGGTCAGAAACGTAGACAGGAATACTCCCAGCAACACCGGCAGATAGTTTTTGATATGGGCCCCAAAGGCCGAAAACCCGAATGCGGTCAATATCGCTCCCACCACCGGACCGGAGAAATCGCCGCCGATCAGCCGGATATACGTGGTGCAGACAGCGCCCACAATAGCCATATTCATCAGCGTGCAGCCCGCACCCTCCATCAGCACGAAATCAGCCACCGCCCTGCCTGGGTGCTTCCATATCTTCAGGATGCTCCTGACATCCCCGCCCGCAAGATACAATCCGTACAGAAAGGTCAGCAGGAAATAGCCATACAGCCCTGCCATGACCCACAGAGGCCTGCCGGATTTCCAAATCATCACCGGTTCGCTCTCTATGCCGAAAGATTTAAGCACACAGACCATCACAAATGCCACGATGCCCGCCGAAAATCCCACATTGAACAGATTGTAGCCCATGTGCATGGAGGCTGTATGTACCGAAAGCGCGGGCAGGATGAAGCCGATCAATATCCCCGCACCCACAGCCGTCAGCAGGTTCACCCGCCAGTCAAAGGGCAGCTCATAAATCAGCTCCGTCACCAGCGGCGCCAGGCTGGTGCCGAAAAAACCGGTGTAGATATAGCGGCTCATCTGGGTGCCGTGCACTTTTGCATAGAGAAAGGTCCCGAACAGGATCGGCAGGATGTTCACCGGATTCTTCCCCCAGAGGGCATAGCCCGCATTGATGAAGACCGCCGCCATAGTAAGGCCCGTGAACTGGATTTTTTCACGATGCAGCAGCCAGAGCCCCATTCCCATCACCAGGAATGCGTTCCAGAACGCGGCTCCGTATCCCGCCAGTTCAAAATAGTCGGTAATCAGTGCGTCCCTTGAAATCACGATGACCCACAGGCCCTTGACAGCGGACAGGAGCCCCTGTCCCTCCACTTCCATGCCGATGATTCCCGCCGCGAACAAAAGCAGCAGGGAGAAACTGCCGAATATCTTCAGTTCTCTGCCTTCCAGCTTCTCTCGAATCGTCCTGCCATTTTCCATCCAGACCTCCTACTGTCCATAATTATAGTTCCCTTATCGGACCTTTTTATATCAGCCCCTTAGCATCTCTTTCAAATTTGTTACTTGTCCGGAGGCAATCACCAGCTCTGCGCTGCTATTCAGAAAACACCTTGCTCAATTCAATAAAGCACCCGTCAAGCGCATTGACTTTCGCCACATCCTCTTGCCTATAGATTTCGTGGGTTCGGAGGGTGCCATCGCCAGCCTGAATCATAACGCGAACCGTCTTGTTTTCAGGATCGACAATCCAGTATTCCCGAACTCCCGCCCGCTGGTATAGATTCAGCTTCACAAGCTGGTCATGCCGCTGTGTAGAGGGGGAGAGAACTTCAATCACCAAGTCGGGTGCTCCCTTGCACCCATGCTCATCCAGTCTGCTCCTGTCGCATACCACTGAAATATCCGGCTCTACCACCGTGTCCACATCTTCCGGTCTGTCCCCATCCTGCTCAAACAGCCGAACACCAAAGGGAGCGGAATAGACCTTGCACTGCTTTCCCTCCAGGAAATTAGCAAGCTGGCGGAATAACTCGCCGGTGATTTCCTGATGGATTCTGGACGGCGTAGCCATCATGAACGCCTCGCCGTTGATAATTTCAATATGCTCGTCCCCATCCCACAAGAGAACATCTGCGAACGTATACCGAACCTTTTCTGCCGGTAATGCCATATGTCATTCCTCCTTATTAACTTTTGCTTCCGTGTTGTCGCGCTCCCCAGCTCCCTCAACCGCTGCTGCCTCTGTCTTCTCATCCATATTCAGGACAGCCTATGCTCACTATGATTTCATTTTACTGTACTGTACCGGAAAGCGCAAGGGGCTTTTCTTACATGAAAGATTTACTATCAATCCCCAGCCTCAGCCACACCTCTCAACCGTCTCCCCAATAAAGGCACCTCAAACAAAAGCATCACAATCCACCCCGCGAAGTTCGCCCAGGCCAGACTGACGAACCCCAGCGAGAGCACCAGCAGCAACACCCACACCGCCGCCACCCGCCCCAGCATATTCATAAAAGTGCTGTACAGCGTGACTTTCAAGTCCCCCATTCCCCGGAAGAACCCCTGTATCCCATTGGTGAATCCCGGCAGCAGATACATCAAGGCAATCCCCCGCAGATAAGACACTCCCAGCGGGACCACCTGCGCATCCTCCGCCCCTGTAAACAATCCCATGATAACCGGCGCCCCCAGCAGAATAACAAGACAGATAACAACAGAATAGATAATTTCTATCGTAATTCCGACTCTAAATCCCCGTTTAATCCTCTCCCTATGCCCAGCCCCTTTATTCTGCGCAATAAAAGTAGTCATGGCATGTCCGATGTTCTGCTGGGGCGTATAAGCGAAATCATCCACCCGGTTCACCGCAGTAAAAGCCGCCATCATGCTGACCCCCTGAGTATTCACCATGGCCTGAATCATCGTCTTTCCCACCTGCAGGCACACCTGCTGCAGGGCGCTGGTGCTCCCATAGGAAATCGTCCGCCCCAGCAGCTTTTTATCGAACGTGAGCCACCCTTTCCCCAGCTTCAATAGCGGCACTTTCCTGCTGATATAAACCCCGCACAGCAGACAGCACACCGCCTCGCTGACCACCGTAGAGACCGCGCTCCCCGGCACCCCCAGCCGCAACGCCGCCACCAGCAGCAGATCCCCGAAAATATTCAGCACCGCGCTGATGATCAGGAAATACAGCGGCGTCCTGCTGTCCCCCAGAGCCCGCAGGGTATTTGCCAGGAAATTATAGATAAAGGTAAACAAGATCCCCAGAAAAATAATCCGCAGATAAGTCCCCGCCTCCCCGATTACCGCCTCCGGCACCTGAATCAGCCTAAGCAGCGGCTCCGCCAGCAGAATGGTCAGTAAAGAGAACACCAGGGAAAATCCGCATCCCGCCAGAAACGTGGTGCTGATCTGGCGGGACAGCAGCTCATAATCCCTGGAGCCGTACTGGGCGCTCATCAAAATACCGGCCCCCATGCACAGCCCGCTGATGAACAAAAGCGCGATATTCATCAGCGGCGCCGACGTGCCTACCGCCGCCAGCGCCCTTTCCCCCACGTACCGCCCTACGATGACCGAATCCACCGCATTGTAGGTCAGCTGGAACAGATTCCCCAGCACCAGCGGCACGGTGAACTCCACTAGCGGAAGCGCGATTTTTCCCTCTGTCATATCCCTCTTCTGCGCCATATGTCTCCCACTTTCCAAATCAGCAGCCCTGTTACGGGCGGCAGAACATCCATCCTGCTGCGCTGTAGAGCAGCGGGGCATGCGGCCTGCGCTCCAGCCGTCGCCAATCAGCTCCGCTGACAGTTTCAACACTTTTCGCCAGGCTACGGATACGGCTTTCTGCCCGTGCAGGCTTCTCCTGTCGCAATCCTGTATAGAAAGAGGCCGCCGGGAAATGGCTGCATTTTCATAAATGCTATTTCCCGGCAGCCTCATATCATGCGCCCGTCTTCCATCCTATTTCCGCAGCTTCTTCAGCGCCTTCTCCGCGATAAGGCACTCCCCGTGCTCCTCCAGCTGCGCTGTCTGAGAGGGTTCCGCCGCATACAGGCTGGCGAACTCCAGCGCCTGGATGCAGGCCCTGCTGTAACGCTCATAGGATGCCCTGCCCTTGAGCAGATACAGGAAATACAGTCCGTCCATCACATGCACGCTGCTCTCCACCTGCAGATTCGCGGGCAGCATGGATGCAAACTCGATGATTCTGCCAAGTTCCGCAAAGGCGAACACCGCAAAAGTGGGGCGGCTGACCTGCCGGGCGCCCTTGGCATCTGTCCCATTGGCATCCGCAGCCCCATTCTGATCCTGACCGGCGCTCTGTGCATCTCCGTTCCCCGAGGCGTCCGCATTCCCTCCGCCTATCTTCTCCCGGGTCCTCTGCAGAATCCGCTTCATCTCTTTCAGGCATTCGATGAACTGATCGCTCTCCTTGATTTCCGGATCCCTGTCCGAAAAGGTCAGTATCAGTCCCTGATCCGGCAGCATCATAATCTGCAGATCGAAAGCGAACCTGGGAGGCTTGTAGCCGACCTCCTCCGCGGCCTGCTCGATGATCTCCTGCACGACTTCCTTAGCCTTGTCGCTGCGCAGGACGAAGTCTTTATAGTCAATGTCATACTCCTCCAATTCCTCATTGGACAGGAAGCACTTTACCGTTTTTTCATCTACACGTTCTATTCTCATATCATCATCCTCATAAAAATGTACCTGCCACTTATCTACATCCTTATGATACCATGATATTCAGAATTTTTCAATCATAGACTTTTGGCAATAGAGCCCGTATTATGGTTTTATTGCATTAGTTTTCCATCTATTGTTTATTTTATACCTTTTTTATCGAAATTGCTTTTTCATTTCTTTATCAACTGCACTCCAACAGAAAAATGTCTCCACATCCCTCATGAAAAAAGACCCATCTGTTCATACCGCTCCGGAAACTGGTTCAGATACGCGAAACACTCCTCCACATCGCTCAGGATTCCATGCTGCCTGCACGTCCGGCAGAACAGCTCCATCAGCTCCCCGCCCCTGTCGCTGGGCACTTCATAGGCATGCCCGTAGCGCCTCTGGTATCTTTCTTTCAGCCCCGGGAAATGCTTATCCAGCGCCGCGTAATAATACTCCCTGTCCCCCTCCCTGAGCGTCATCCCCATGCCGAAGCAGATGATGCCGTGCACCCTCGCCCGGACGCAGTACTGCAGTATGCCCTCAATATTCTCTTTCGTATCGTTGATATAGGGCAGTATCGGCGACAGCCAGACCACCGTGGGGATGCCATTGTCCCGGAATATCTCCAGGGCCCTTGCGCGCTCCTTTGTGGTGCAGACATTGGGCTCCAGAATCCGGCACAGATCCTCGTCATAGGTAGTCAGGGTCATCTGAACCACGCATTTCGCCTTTTCGTTGATGCGCTTCAGCAGCGGCAGATCCCTTAGGATACGGTTCGATTTCGTCTGGATGGCCAGGCCGAATTCATAGCGCTCTATGATTTCCAGACACCTCCTGGTCAGCCCCAGCTCCTCCTCGCAGTGCATGTAGGGATCGCACATGGCCCCTGTGCCTATCATGCACTTCTTCCGTTTGGAGCGGAGCGCCTTTTCCAGAAGTTCCGGCGCGTTGCGCTTCACCTCGATGTCCTCGAAGGAATGGGTGAACTGATAGCAGCTGCTCCTGCTGTCGCAGTAGATACAGCCGTGGGTGCAGCCCCTGTACAGGTTCATGCCGTTTTTCGCGGACAGAATCCCTTTTGCCTCTACAAAATGCATGCCTACCTCTCCAATCCGTATGCGTTTGCCTTCCAGCCGTCCTCTTCCTTAATCAGTTCTATCTCCAGATATTCCAGAGAATCCGCATCTGCGGCAGGATAGAATTCCACCCAGACTACGCACTTGTCTCCCATCTTTCTCTCTTCCGTGTCCATGCCTTTCACGCTCTTGGCCTCTGCCTCCCGGGCCACATGGCCGTCGCTGCCCTCCGGGAAAGTCTCCACTGTCCCGCTGTAGCCTTCCGCCAGGTACTGCCGCAGGGCCTCCTCATCGCCGGTCAGGTATGCGTCCCAGAAAGCCCCGGCCAGCTGACGCTGCTGCTTTCCGTCCTCCGACAAAGCCTCTCCGCCCTCTTCCGACAGCAGCACGAAATGCTTTGCCACAGCGGCCAGGGACACGCCGAAGCCCTCCCTGTATTCCGCCTCCGCCGGATAGGTATAGTGGATGCTCATGATCCGTATCCCGCTCCTGTGCAGCTTGGCGAAAAAGAGGCTGCCGTCGCTTTCTTTCCGAAAAGCTCCCTCCTCCTCTGTCCGGGCGTAGCCTTCCTCCTCCAGCCGGGCGGCTGCCTGCTCCCATGTATTCCCGCTCCAGTCGGTGACCCAGAAGCGCACCGCCTCATTCTCCTGCCACATCCACGTATCCTGCCCGCCGGAGACCCATCCCTGGGCGGGCACCAGCAGGCAATACCCTGCCCCCCTGTACAGATTGGCGGGCTCTTCCTGGGGCATGCCCTCCTGGGTGTAGAGCAGCGTATGGCCCTGTGCTACCGGATTCTCCGGAATATTTGACGGCAGCGCCGATGATGGGCGTTCTCCCTGGCTGTCCCCTGTTGTATCTCCCAATATTACATCATTCGTTTCCGCACCTGCGGCAGCCGAATCCGCGCCATCTGCGGCGGTCACGCCATTCGCAGTCACTCCGCCCGCAGCCACGCTGCCTGCCTCCGCACCAGCTGCATTCAGGCCTCCCTCCCCTGCGCCATATGTACCGCCCGCCGTCACGCCGTCCGCCTCCGCGCCAGCCGCATTCATTCCTCCCGCCCCTGCGTCAGCTGTCGTCAGGCCATCTCCGCTGCCCCGGCCGTCCCGAGCCTCTTCGCCATAGCCCGCGGACTCCTGCCATGGGTTCTCCGTGGCCCGCACATGCTCCGCCGACGTGGCGAACCCCACCGCCACCGCAGCCACAAGCGACACGGCTGCAGCCACGGCCGTATATTTGGGCTTTCGATACTTCATGATCAGATTTATCCTTTCTTCAATGGCATTCCTGCCCAATCCGTTAAAGAACGGCACCAACCCAATCTTTTTCTCCTCCATCCCGATCAGCGCCATGGCGTACCCCGCTCTGGCCTGCTCTCCGAACCGTTTCAGGACTCCCGCGTCACAGGCAAGTTCAATGTCCCGGTTCAACAGCAGGGCCATCGCCCAGACCAGGGGGTTGAACCAGTGGACGCACAAAGCCGCCACCATCACAAGCTTCATCAGCGCATCGCAATAGCAGATATGCACGTACTCATGCTCAAGGATGTATTCCAGCTCCCGCCCCTTTTCTTCCAGAGCCTTTTCGGGCAGCAGGATGACAGGCCGAAGACATCCATAGGTCAAAGGCGTAGAAATCCCCTCCGCCTGTCTGACGGAAACAGGGCGCCCTTTCCTGTGTCTCTCCATCCATTGCAGCACCTGTTCCGACTCCACAGGCGCTGCTTTCCGGAACCTGTCCAGGCTCCGGACATATGACCTTACGAAAAACAGGCTGCAGATAAGGGCCCCGGCGCACCAGAGGACAGGCAGTATCTCCATCTGGTTTCCCGCCTCTGCAACCGCCGTTTCCTGCCCCCGAACCGGAGGCTGCCCGCTGCCCTTTTCAGGCGGCAGATCCACCGCCTCCATTTCCCCGGAAACCACATATGCCTCCCGCTCCGGCGCCGCCTCCTGCCGCCCCAGCCCCAGAAGAGTATAGACGCTGAAGACAGAGGCCACGGAAAACGGTACCAGCAGGCGAAGCAGCGCTATTCCCCACAGGACAGGGAAAGTCCTTTTCGGCAGCTTATCCAGCAGCAGGACCCTCACCGCAATGATGATCAGTATCAGGATTCCGCCATAAATACTTCTCTGCACTAATCCCATGTCCATCACCTATTTCCCTTCCTCCACAATCCTCTTCAGCCGCTCGATCTGCTCGGCGGAAAGCCTCTTCCTGTCCAGCAGGGAGGCGAACAGCATGTCCGCCGAACCGTCATAGATTTTTTCAATCAGCTCGTCTGTCTCCGCCGCCTGTATCTGGGCCTTGGAAACCAAAGCGTGGCAGAGGAAATTCGGCTCGCGGCGCTCGATGGCGCCCTTTTTGATGCATTTTTTGATGACCGTGTAAGTCGTGTTCACGTTCCAGCCAGTCTCGCTGCCCAGCACATCCGAAATATGCTTCGCGGTGGAATCCCCCTCTCTCCAGAGTACGGCCATCACTTTTAATTCTGAGTCAAACAGTTTCATATATGTATCCGCTCCCTTTACCGACAGTCCCGCCGTATACTATTGCGATAGTTTTACATTTTTCATACTATCACAATAGTATACCCTTGTCAATGTCGGCGCATGAAATGGTGCCAGCCTTAGAAAATCTTCATTCCGTCCGCATACGGCTCAGCACGGCCAGGATTTCATACTTTCTGGGCAGATCCATCCACCTGACGCATTCCGTAAAAAAGGGCGAATAAGCGGATTCCAGCCCTGCCTCCCGGATTTCCGACAGCAATCGCTCCACTTCTTTCTCCCGGCAGATCCGCCTGCGGTTGTCCTGGTTTCCGGGGCTGCCTCCGTCCCCGGCTCCGGCAATCTGAAATTTCCGGAACCGCTCCAGCGGGTTCACCTGATTGATGAGCCTGCGCAGCAGAAAGGCAATGGCATTCAGCTGCGGAATGGTGGCGATATCGTGAAGCATCCGGATGTCTATGCGCTCTTCTCCCAGAATCAGGAAGCCTAAATCGGACACGGCCAGCACCTCCGTGGCAGCCCCTTCCGGGCGGGTGCTCAGAAGACCGGCATCTATTTCGTCCCGGTTGGAAAAATCGGCGGGCGGAAGTTCTTCTGCCGGCGGCGTTTCCGTCTGCCCCACGCCTCCCTGTCCGGCCCGCCCCAAGGGCTGATTCCCGGCCTGCAGCGCCTTCGCCTGCTCCGTCACCTGGCCGATCAGATAATCCTGCATCATATAAATCCGGTCCGCCGCCTGCAGATATTCGCTGCTGCCCCCGATGACCAGCACGGTGGAGACCCCATGCAGCTCATACAGCTCCCGCACCCGTTCCACAAAGGGCGTGATTGGTTCTTTCTCGATCAAAGTCTTCATCACCGCGTCCTGAATCATGAAATTCGTGGCGGATTTGTCCTCGTCGATCATCAGCAGCCTGACCCCCCAGCCGATGGCCTCTATGATATTGGCGGCCTGGGAGGTGGAGCCGGAGGCATGCTCCGTGGAGAAATCCGCCGGATTCCCGCCCGGAATCCATTTGATGAAAGGGGACAGATTCACATGCCGGACGCTCCTGCCGTCCTCGGCGGAAATCTTCATGGCGGAGTCGTCAGTTATGACTAACTCCCTGCCGTCCCCCGCCACATGGTCATAGATGCCCGCGCACAGGGCGTCCAGCAGCGTGCTTTTGCCGGAGTAGCCGCCCCCTGTGATGACCGTGACCCCTTTCCGGAAAGCCATCCCTCTGACTCCCGCCACCTCCACCGTATCCTCCGGCGGCGCCAGGAAAGGCACTGCCCCCTGCATGGGAGCATCACCGCCCTTTTCTCTGGGCAGTATGCTGCCGTTTGCCACGAAAGCGCAATAGTCGCTTGCCTTAAGCCACGCCCGGATTTCCTGCTGTTTCCTGTAAAGGGCCAGCGCCTGCTGCAGCCCGTTCTGGTCGAACTCGTTCAGGAAGCAGTTCACCGCCTCCGGCAGATCATGGGTCAGCATCTGCACCGCTTTCTTGTGCTTTCCCACTGGCAGCTGCACCTGGAGCATGATGCTGGCGCAACGGTAAGCCGGAACGTCCCCCGCTCCGTCGATGGGCGCGATCATGCAGTTCTTCCCGGACTGCACGCCTCTGTCCCGCAGGCCGTCTATGATCTCCACCTTGTTTCCGCCTACAATCCTGTAATACTTCTGTGCCACCGTATTCACCGCAATCACGTTCCTGACCAGCACCTCACTGCCCGGCTCATAGATGAAATAATGGCCGTTTTCCTTTGCCGTGCGCTTGCGATTGTCATTGCACTCGTTCAGTGACCTGACATAAGGCAGGAACGCCCGGAACACATAGTCCAGCGCCGCCATGTCCGGCTCCTCCAGCTTCAGCAGATGCAGCGGGATATGAATCACCACTGTCGGCCTGGACAGCTCCAGCCGATTACTCTTCGTGATTTCGTATCCTATCTCCCCGTCCCAGTACAGGGCATGATTGTGCACAATAGGATCTTTGTCCATGAAAGACTCGCACATCTTGCCCTCATACATTTCCTCGTAAGTCTCACTGGCAGGTTTCATGTTCAATAGATAGAATTTTAATCTCTTCAAATTTTGTTCTCCTTTTCCAAGCTCTTCCTTTGCCGCAAAAAAGCGCCGCAAGCAGCCCCTATTCTCTGCCTGCGGCGCCTGGATTTGCGCGCAAAAAGGGCACACCAATATGTGTGCCCTGTAGTCAACAGTTATTCATAAAGGTACTTAAAAAAACGGCATCGAAATGCCCGCTATTCAGTTGATCCGGTTCACCATCCTTACGCTTTTTCTCATATCACGATTCCTCCTTCAACTGAATATTTTTTAAGTACTGTAAACAGTGTAACACCGACCGTCTGGAATTGCAAGCGCAAAATTCGGCGGAAAGCCCTTTCCGCGGCGGACCGGCGCACTCACTCCAGCACATCAAAGGCAGTGCCGCAGGCCCAGGGGCTCCCGATGTCGCAGCGGCCATGGTGATACCGGCGCGTGACTTTTCCCTCCTCCCCCTCTGCCACATCCACCTTGATCCGGCTGTCCCCGGCCTGAGTGCAGCCGTCCAGCAGCGCGATCAAAGCCTCCACATCAGAGACCTCCGTCTTCTTCTCATCCATGCCATTTCCCTCTCTTTCCCTCTCTTTCCCTGTCTGTCATCCTGTCAGCCAGTCTGTCATTCCCGCGCCGTCCGGCAAACAATCCGCGCGAAATCCTCTCACAGTTCTACTACATCTCCGTCTTCCACCGCCCGCACCTCAAAGGGATACTGCCCCGCAGCCGCCCGGATTGCAGCCATAGAAGCCTCATAATCGTGGTAGACATGATTGAACAGCACTTGTCTTACAGGACATGCCGCCAGCCTGGGGAAGATGGCATCCGGGCCGAAATGGGCCATCTCGCACACAATCAGATCCGTGGGCTCCTGCGCAGCAGCAGGGAAATCCGCCGCGTCTTCCCCATGCAGATCCCCGGTGAAAAGCATCCGCCTGCCCCCGGCCTCTATCAGATACGCATAGGAAGTCCCGTTCACCTGCTCCATATGGCGGGTGGATATGGCGGTGACACGCAGCGTCCCGTCATCGTAAAAAACGCCGGGGGACGTCAGATGAAAACGCAGACGCTGCTCGTCCAGCGATCCGTCCGTAACCCGGACCATCTGGCGGAAAATCTGAATCCCCCGCTCCTCTGTCATATAAATATCAAAATCGCTCTCTCTGTAATACCAGTTCGCCAGGCTGCACAGGGCAGACAGTCCCACGGTATGGTCGGAGTGGATGTGCGTGGTAAAGACAGCCCTCAGCTTCTCAAAAGGCACACCCCGGCGAATCAGAAGATCCGCCACCGGAGCCCCGGCGTCAATCAGATAAGCCCGGTCTTCCACCTCCAGCAAAGTGGCGCTGCAGTATCTCGTAGGGGACGGCACCCCGTGGCTGGTGCCCAGAAATGTGATTTTCATAGCTAAACTCCTCCTGCATTTCTTCAGTTACCGTGCCGCAGCTTCCCTTTCAGGAACACGCTGTCATGGCGCGGACTCGCTTATCTGTATCATAGCACTCCTGCCGCCAAGATGCAACCGTGGCAGCGCCAAATCCGCCTCCGAATCCGCTCCGTAAATCCCCTCCCCATGGCAAATTGCTTGCAAAGACTTCTTACCTATGATAAAATGACACCGTCTACAGCAACGTGACGGCAGGAACGGGACAGCCCCTGCGCAATCACATGCCAACAAAAAATGAGGAAATCAAATGAGCGAATCGAAACTGAACAACAAGCGAACCGTCCTGGTAGGCCTGGCTTTCCTGTCCATCTGTGCCTTCTGGCAGATGTATGACAGCGTGGTGCCATTAGTCTTGCGGGAGACTTTCGGCATGGACGAGTCCCTGACCGGCATCATCATGGCCACGGACAATATCCTGGCCCTGTTCCTGCTGCCTTTCTTCGGCGGACTCTCGGACAGAACCGACACAAAGCTGGGCCGCCGCACCCCCTATATCATAGCCGGAACCGCTGCGGCCGTCATCCTGATGAATCTGCTGCCCGTGTTGGACAACAGCTATTCCAGGGAGGCGGCGCCCTTTAAGCTTGCGGCTTTCGTCATCGTGCTGGGGCTGCTCTTAGTAGCCATGGGAACCTACCGCTCCCCCGCCGTGGCCCTGATGCCCGATGTGACCGCCAAGCCCCTGCGCAGCAAGGCGAACGCCATCATCAACTTGATGGGGGCCGTGGGCGGCGTTCTCTATCTGGGGGTGGCGGCAGTGCTCTATCCCACCTCTAAGGTGGCCAGTCTGGACCATGTCAATTATCAGCCCCTGTTCATCGTGGTATCCGCCATCATGGCCGTGGCGGTCATCGTGCTGTTAGCCACCATCCGAGAGCCTGTGCTGGCGGCTCAGAACCAGGCTCTGGAACAGCGGCATCCCGAATGGAATCTGGCCGAGGACGACGGGCAGGGCAGCGAGCGCCTGCCCAGGCCGGTGAAGCGAAGCCTAGGATTCCTGCTGGCCTCCATCTCCCTGTGGTACATCGGCTACAACGGCGTCACCACCTGGTTCACCACCTATGTGTCCCAGGTCATGGGAGAGGGGCTGGGAGGCGCCTCCACCTGTCTGCTGGTGGCCACTGCCGGAGCCATCGTCTCCTATATCCCCATCGGCGTCGCGGCCTCCCGGATAGGCCGGAAGAAGACCATCCACGGGGGAATCATCCTGCTGGCGGCCTGTTTCCTGGCAGGGTTCTTCCTGACCACCCTCTTCTCCTCCATCAATGCCGTCATGTATATTGCTTTCGCCCTGGTGGGGCTGGCATGGGCGGCCATCAACGTGAACTCCCTGCCCATGGTGGTGGAGATGTGCCGGGGCAGCGATGTGGGCAGGTTCACAGGCTATTATTACACTGCCTCCATGCTGGCACAGGTCATCACGCCAGTGGCGGCAGGCTCCCTGATGAAAGCCATCAGCTATCAGATTCTCTTCCCCTACGCCGCCTTTTTCGTGACCATGAGCTTCATCACCATGTGCTTCGTGCGCCACGGAGACAGCAAGGCGGAGGCCAAAAAAGGGCTGGCGGCTTTTGAAGATATGGATGATTGACAATCAGGAAAGGAAGTAGATTTTAATCATGATTTTTATGATCTTGTTTCGGATACTTTTGACAGCGCTGATCATAATCGCGCTCTGGTGCCTTATGCTGCTGCCCAGGCGGGGGCAGTCCGGCTGGGAGAAACTTACGAATACCCGCTATGCCCACCGGGGGCTCCACGACATCACTCGGGGCATTCCTGAAAATTCCATGGCGGCTTTCCGCGGCGCTGTCGAAAAGGGTTTCGGCTCGGAACTGGATGTCCACCTCATGGCGGACGGACAGCTGGCCGTGGTCCACGACAGCGATTTGAACCGGGTCTGCGGCAAAAGCGCGATTATTGAGGAACTGCGGCTGGAGGATTTATCGGAATATCCGCTAAAAGGAAACGGTGAGACGATTCCCCTGTTCAGGGACGTGCTGGCGCTGTTTGAAGAAAAGACGCCCCTCATCATCGAGCTGAAAGTGGAGCATGGCAATGCCGCAGCCCTGACCGATGCGGTGATGGCGCTTTTAAAAGACTGGAAAGGAGCCTACTGCATCGAATCCTTCCATCCCGCCGTGCTGCTGCATCTGAAAAAGCATTACCCGTCCGTCATCCGCGGGCAGCTTTCCGAGAACTTCCTGCGGGTCAATGACGCCGGGACGCTGACCTGGCCTGTGCGGGCCATATTGACCTTGCTGCTGACCTCGTTCCTCACCCGTCCTGACTTCATCGCCTATAATTACACAGACCGCGCCTGCCCCAGTTTACGATTGATGAAGCGCCTGTACGGCGTCCATGAGGCAGGCTGGACTATTCGGAGCAAGGAAATTATGGAACGGCTGGAACGGCAGGGCGTAATGCCTATTTTCGAGGGATTTACGCCCTGAGCCTCCTGGCGGCCGGCTTCGTCGCCTGCGGCCGCTCACAGCCCCAGATCCTTGAAGAATTTCAGCATGCTGTCCTCCACGGCCAGCTGCTCTGTCTGCCCCTTTTCCATGTCATAGTAATACTTTCCCGTCTGGATGTCCACGGAAAGGCTGTCCAGCGGGAATCCTTTCTGCCGCACTTTCGAATGGGGGCGGGACGTGATCAGGAAAGGCCTGCTGGCCAGACTCGCGTCCATGGACTCATACACCCGGTCCCTGTCCAGGATCAGACAGACCGCGTTTCTGTATCCGGCTTTCAAATCCCCGTATTTCTTTGCCAGGCCGCTGTAATATGCCAGCATCTCATCATCCGTCAGATATTTCCCGCCCACAGTCCTCACATGGATTCCCGGCTGCAGCTCCTCCGGCACATTTTCAAAATAAAGCCCGGAATCGCAGGAAAACAGCGGCACCTTGTAGAAATCATAGTAGGCAAGCGCTTTCTGCCTTGCGTTCTCCAGAGGCGTGCGCCCGTCCTCCGGCACAGGAGGCGCTTTCCTGTCCATGTCCGCCAGTCCCAGTATCTCCAAATCAAGCCCGGACGCCCTGCTCCTCATGGCATCCAATTTTGCACGGTTTCCCGTAGCATACAGCAATTTCATCTTTACACACCTCCGCCTCTGGCGGGCCTTTATTTCAATATCCTTAACAATAGAATCCTGTTCCTGTCATGGCGATAACCGTGCCGTCCCACTGGCCTTTCCGCCTACAGCACATTTCTTCCATACACCTCAATCTGGCTCAGCGCCGGAAACGGAGAGGGATCGTCCGCCTTTATCAGGCTGCAGAGCTCTATCCACTGAATCTCTTTCTCCGGGAAAGTCAGCACATGGCCCCTCACGGATTTCTCCAGAGCAAAGTCCTGGCTGCTGCCGTCCGAGAACCGCAGTGTCACCTGCACCCACCAGTTGTCATGAGGAAAGTCGGCCCGGGTGTAGAGCACCACCTTGTCCGTGCGGATGTTCCGCCCGAAGTCCACCCGCATCGTGGCATCGTCCTGCCTGTTGATGCCCCAGGACTGATAGGGCCATGCGCCGTGGGACAGATTGGCGCGCACGCCGTCTATGGCGTTTTTAGCGGCGAATACGGACTCGCCCCTGGTCTCCACATTTGCCGTGGCGTGGGGGAAACAGGGCACATCCCTGTGCTGGTCCGCGGGGTTCAGCGCCAGGTTACGGTAAGCCTCTATCTCGTCCTGCCTGGCGGCTTCCGCGTAGATATAATGTTTGTCCCCGGAAAACACCTTGGGCGAGAGGCTGATGCGCTTCTCCCCGAAAGGGATTTCATAGGATACATTATCTTTCAGATACACGAAAGAAGCGCCCATGGCATCATCCACCTGCCAGTTTATGTAGATATCTTTCCGAGAAGTCTCCAGCACGATGCTGTCCCCCTCCTCATAGGCCCTCATGCACACCAGGTCCACGAAATCCTCCCCGCTGCCCACGCAGATGGTATTGCCGTTTTTGTCCAGTACTTTCAATGATAATGTCACCATTTTGATCCATCCTCCTATTTATACGTGTTCTGTATTTTCCATGCCGCTCTTTCAAGGCCAATCCTACTTACCCTCCGCATATTTTGCCAGCTCGTACACCCTCGCCTTGGTCAGTTCCGCCGCTTTCATGGCTTCCAGCAGCGGCTGCAGGCTTCCTCCCTCATTCTCCAGCCCGGCTGCCTGCACTTCCGCGTCCTTGGATGCGATCCACTCCATTTCCTCTTTCCGTAAAGCCTCCATGTCCGCTGTATCCAAATTTGCTTCCAGCAGCTTCCATACGATGTTCAGAGTGTCATCCCACAGCCGGTACATCTCCTCGGCGGACTCATTCATCTCCGGCTGGGTGACGGCTGCCTCCTGCTTTTTCTCCACTTCCTTCTCCTGCTCCTCGGCAAAGGAAATCTCCATGGCAATCCTCTCGGAAAGGCTCTGCTCCTTATAGACAGCGCTGGAAAAGCCCTGCTCCCCTCTCACGTTGTAAAGCCCGTAGAAGCTCAGCTCCTCTTCCTGGACAGCCTCCAAATCGTAGTACCCCACCCACTGCAGATAAGCCTGGGGCAGATCGGCCAGCCTGGAACCCGGAAGATACAGATAGAACTCATCCCCATCCAGCCCATAGGCAGCGGAATAAACATAAAGGACACCACCTATGATTTCTTCCTCCTCCGGTTTCTGCTTGAAAGAGATGAACGACAGGTTCATTTTATACGTAAAATCGTCCACTTTCTCCAGCTGGTCAAAGGTTCCGAAATAATCACAGTAATATAAGGTGCCGTTCGGGTAGCCATCCCCTGTGGATCCCATGTCTGCGTCCTGATAATGCCCCTCAAAGGATCCGTCATCCTTAATGTGCAGCTCTGTGAACCAGGCTCCTGCGCCGCTGCTGAAATAGAATACCCTGTCAGAGAGATCCGCAAACGTAAATCCCGCCTCCGCGCTGCTCTGCCCCGCTCCCGTCTCCGAAGTCCCCGGTCCTTCCGGGCTTTGCTGCTCCCCCTCCGGAGCATCCTCCCGAGAATCTTCCTCCGGGGATGCGTTCTCTGCGGAGGAACCCCCGTCGGATGAGTCCTCCCCTGATTGCCCATCCCCCGGCTCATCTTCCGAAATCTTCACAGCCGTGGGAAGCTGTGCAGAATCTTCCTCCGCCTTACCGCAACCCGCAAAAAAAAGCAGCAGCATGGCCGCCAGTGACAGCATCATTTTCTTCTTCATAATCATACCTCCCTGTCCGCTCCGGAAACGGAAACTCTATACTTGTCATGATACTACGCTCATATTTGTCTGTCAATGTGCGGAAACTGTATCATTCACGGATTACCCGTTGGAAAGGAAATCCTCCGTGGCAGAATCAGATTATCCCGACGGCCAGCCTGCGGCAGTTTTTTACAGATCGGGATTGAACTGACGACGTATCAGGAGTATATTGTAAGAGGAGGAGCTTTCTAATATGATATACAGTTTGAGGGATTTGGTCTGGTTATTTTTTGTCTACTCTTTCGCCGGCTGGTGCACGGAGGTGTGCTACGCCGCGTTCATCCGCAGGAAATTCGTGAACCGGGGCTTCGTGAACAGCCCCTATTGTACCATATACGGCTTCAGCGCCGTTCTCTTCGCGGTGTTCCTGGCGGAGCTTGCAGACAGTGCTTTCTTCCTTTTTCTGGGCGGCCTGCTGCTGGCCTCGCTGGTTGAATACACCACCGGCATGCTCATGGAGAAGATTTTCCACAGGAAATTGTGGGACTATTCTGATATCAGGTACAATTTAAGCGGCTATGTCTGCGCCCGCTATTCCCTGCTGTGGGGCCTGCTGGCCGTGGCCACCGTGCGCTACGTCAATCCGTTGCTGTGCAGTCTCCTGCGCGGGGTGCCGGACCTGGTGACATTGACCTTGCAGTGGGCCGCGGCCGGTCTGCTGGCAATAGACTTCATCACCACCTCCATGGCCGTGCTGGGCATGCAGGTCAGCGCGAAGCGCCTGTCCCAGCTTTCCGAGGGAATGCAGCATACCTCGAAGCTTCTGGAGAACCGGCTCACTGTCTGGGTGCAAAAGCGCATGCAGCGTTCCTTCCCCTCCATCAATCCTGAGACAATAGCGGCGGATCTGAGAGCGAAATCGGAACAGGCCAAATCAAAGCCCGCCGTATTCGCGAAAGGGTGCAGCTTCTATAAGCTGGTGTCCCTGTTCTTCGTCGGCGCGTTCCTGGGAGATATCACGGAGACCATATTCTGCTTTCTGACCACCGGGGTGCTCATGAGCCGCAGCAGCGTGGTGTACGGGCCTTTCAGCATCGTCTGGGGGCTGGGCTGCGCTCTTCTGACCCTCTTCCTCTATCGCTACCGGAACAAGACCGACCGTTATATCTTCCTGGCAGGCACTCTGCTGGGCGGCGTCTATGAGTATGTCTGCAGCGTCTTCACGGAGCTGTTCTTCGGCACGGTGTTCTGGGACTACAGCGGCTTCGCTTTCAACCTGGGCGGGCGCATCAATCTGCTGTACTGTTTTTTCTGGGGAATCGCGGCTGTGGTGTGGCTGAAGATAATCTATCCGAAGCTGTCAGACCTGATAGAGAGGCTCCCTGTGCGAGCGGGCAGAATCCTGTGCAACTGCCTGATCGTGTTCATGATTGTCAATATGATTCTCTCATCCCTGGCGCTGGCCCGGTATACGCAGCGGCAGACCGATGGTCCCCGGGCGGAGGCTTCAGGTGCTGTTTCCCCGGACGCGGAGCCGGAGGATAATCCCCTGGCCTCTTTTCTGGACGCCCATTTCCCGGACGAGCGGATGGAACGAATCTACCCTAACGCAAAACTGGTGGATTGAGCGATATTCCTTAATTTTTTATATATTTTTTTTATAAATCCTTAAGTCTAAGGTCAAACTTTAGACACATTTTCAGGGTATGATAGATACATAAACAAAGGAGCTGTTGAATTTTGATAAACAATGGTCAGGGTTCTGTCAGCTTCGACTAATAGCAATACTGCGAAAGCAGTTTTACTATAGATACCTTTCCCTTTCATGTTTTCTTTTATTTTTTACTCCCGAAAAGAGCCCGCCTGGCGGGCTCTTTTTGTGTGCGCGGTTTACATCAAGGACAGTTTGCCGGCAAGCTCCCCCCCGAATCGCCCGTCCGGTCCAAAAAGGCCAAGCCCGAAAGCTTAGCCTTTTTTTCATTATTCCAGCCGGTTGCTGGTGATGAAATCCACGCCCCAGGACACCAGCCGCTCTGCCTCTTTTCTGTCATCGCAGGTCCAGCAGTTCACCAGAATCCCTTCCCCGTGAAGCTCCTCCACGATTTCCTTTGTCAGGGCCCTGTAGTATATATCCAGATTCAGTCCGTACTGTTTCAGGGTCTCCAGGATTTCCTGGCTGTACTCGCCGGTGAGATAGTATAATTGCTGCTCCGGCAGAAGTTCTCTCAGGCGAATCATATTGTTCAGGGCGAAAGAGATGAATGTCACCTGCTCCAGATAGCCCAGCTCCCGGATTTCCTCCACTATCCGCCGTATATCCTTTGAAGAAAATTCGTTCTTCAGCTCCAGGATGCAGACTTTTCCGTATTTCCGGCAGATGGTAATGTACTCTTTCAGATTCGGTATGACAAGGTCCTGCCTGTCTTCCAATGTGACGGAATCTCCCGCCGCCTCCGGACAGATGTCCTTCAGCATAGTCCTGCGCACCCGCTCATAGTCCGAGGACTCCACATGGATGTCCTCCTTTGCCACGCGCCCTGTGTCATCGTCATGGATAACTACAAACTTGCCGTCGCGCGTCACATGGGCATCCGTCTCCACGCCGTAATAGCTGCGGTTCCCGGCCGCCACGAATGCCGGAATGGAATTCTCCGTTTCCAGGCCGCTCACGCCTCTGTGGGCTATCATCCTTGTGTTTCCTCTGTTGATTTTTATGGTATCCATTTTCCCCGCCTTCCATCTGCCGGAAGCCTGCCGGCCCGGCCCTTTTATGAGTCCATCATATCACGGACCGGATAGTTGCGCAAGGAAAGAATCCATCCGTTTCCCCGCCGCAAGAAGCTGAACGGACAGACCAAAAATCACCGGCATCTGCCTGCATCTCTAGTCCAGGCGATAGGGACCGCACGGCTCCCTCTTTCGCCCTCCCAGCTCCATGAGCCCGGTCAGAAGCAGGAGCAGGATTACCACAATTCCATACACAGCATACGCCGGAAGCTCCCACAGGATGAACAGGGCGATGATGGGCGCAGCCGCTGACACCAGCCCTATGACCATCATCAAAAAGACAGAAGCCCCCTGCTTCACTACCTTGATCTCGCTGTCCCAGTCAAAGACAGGAAATCTCTCATTCACCGCTATCCCCGTCCGGGCGCCGAAGAGGATGTAGGCTGCCGGTACCGCCAGCAGGCTGATTGTCTCCGTCCAGCCCGGGCGCAACGCGGCTATCAGTATCGCCTCCGATGCCAGATAGAAAGGCAGGGTCACTATCAGCTGCAGAGCCACCTTGCTCCGAATCATGTCACGCCTGCTGACGGGCAGGGTCTGCATCATCCACCAGCTCTTTCCCTCCATGGACAGCGAACAGGCAGTCAGCGGCATCAGCACGGGAAATGCCCCCAGCAGCACGGGCAGGGCCCTCTCCGCCACGCCGGGAAGACCCAGCATTTTGTCCACACTGTCTTTTCCCGCCATCGCCACGCCGATGGCCAGAAGCACCATCATCACCTCTCCGGTCAGCGTATTCACCACATATATGCTGGAGGAAAAATAACGCCTCCATTCCCGCTCCAGCAGGCTCCTTATCACGGGCCTGGCCCGCAGGCTCTCCATGCGGTAGTTGCCCCGGGCTTCCCTGGCGCTGAGCAGGCCGCATACATGGCCGTAAAAATGCCCCAGAATCTCCAGGAAAATCAGGAAACATCCCAGGGACACCCCCAGGAACAAAACCAGGGCGGCCGCTTTCCCGGATACCATGGCCTCTGAAATCCAGAGAGCCGGCGGATAGGCGCTGCCGATCCGATTTCCCAGCTGCTGCGCCATCCCCTCCATTATGACTATCAGTTCGTCTTCTCCCATCCTGCTCATCCCCATGCTTCCCACCAGAAAGACGCACAGAAAAATCATAGTCAGCAGGATGGAGACCAGATTCTTCCTCTTCCATCTCCCCGCTATGCCTGCAATCAGGGCTCCTGCCACAGAAGCCGCCGTCAGAGGCAGCAGGGGCAGGAAAAGTACGACTATGGCGCCGTAAAGATAGAATGTAAAGCCCGGCTTCTCCAACATTCCATACACCACCATCCCCGGCAGCATCACCGCCACGCCCAGCAGCATATCCGTGAGGTACATGGAAAGGAACCGGCTGGCGATGATGCTCTTTGCCGTCACTGGCAGGGCCACCTGTTTTTCATATGCCCTCTGGTCAAAAAGCACCGGGCCTGCTTTCGCTATGGTAAAGAAGAATGCCACCAGAGATACGACCAGAGCCAGAACCGCCGGGACGAAATATCCCATCCCTATGATGACAAATCCGTAGCTCGCGGCCCCCACATAGGCGGCCATCATGAGTATCAGCAGAGCCCAGAGCACCCCCATCAGGCAGTAACCCAGCTTCTTCTTTTTGTCTTTCGTGTGGCGGAATTCATTGAAGCCGAACATTCCATACAGCGAGAGTTTTGTCAAAAGTCTAATCTGCCTTGTCATGATGCGTCACCTCCATAAATACGTCTTCCAGAGATCTGTCTCTGGTAAGCTCTTTCGTATCCCCCTCCACTTTCAGCTTTCCGGCCGATATGACAGCGATGCGGTTGCAGAGCTTCTCCGCCACTTCCAGCACATGGGTGGAGAAGAAGATGGCGCTGCCTCTCTCGCAGAGAGCGTGCATTTTCCCTTTCAGAAGCAAAGACGCCTCCGGATCCAGCCCCACAAAGGGCTCATCCAGCACCAGCAGTCCGGGCTCATGAATCAGCGCTCCTGTGAGGGCCAGCTTCTGCTTCATGCCGTGGGAATAGGTGGATATCAGGTCTCCCAGAACAGGAAAGATGCCGAAATCCCCCGCCTCCCTGCGGATACGCTCCTCCCTGTCCCTCCCGGACACCTGGTAGATATCCGCCAGAAAGTTCAGGTACTGGATGCCCGTCAGGTATTCGTAGATATCAGGATTGTCCGGGATATAGGCCGTCACCTGCTTGCAGGCCATGGCCTGGGACTGCACGTCCCTGCCATCTATCAGAATCTCTCCCTGGTCAAAGTCATGTATTCCCACCACAGCCTTTATGGTGGTGGTCTTGCCGGCCCCGTTGTGCCCGATGAAGCCGTAGATATCTCCTGCCCGCACTGTCAGCGACAGATTGTCCACGGCCGTCTTTCCGCCTTTGTAAGTTTTTGTCAGATTTTTTATTTCCAGCATTTTCAATTCCCTCCGTCCTTTTGGCGCATTTTACTGCGGAGGTTTCTTTTTCGCTATCCTCCACAGCTCTTCTATTTTGATATCAATATGATATCATACTAATTGCATCTGTGCAAGCCATAAAATATCTCAATAAAAAAATATATGCTTTTCCGCATATATTACTACGAAAGCGAATTATCATTCCGCGGCATCATCGGCATTTGGAACGTCATGCCTTTCGGCACACCCGAAGAGGTAAAAGAAAACGCCGCCTCTTCGCGGTGCCTGCCCATCTGCCGGAGCCTGAGATTCCATGGGAGAATATTTTGCTCATGGGGAAGTTTGTAAAGAATATACCAGATAATTCGATAGAAAGCGTTTGAATCTGTTTCGGAAAGAACACCGGCATGCAGATGTCTGAAAGCATGCCGCCACTATGTCCGAAATTTCTTTTCCAGTGCAGGGATATCCTCTTTGTCAATCCATTCTTCTGAATATCCGCAGTTACAGCATACATACCTTGGCACTTTTACATAAGAAAATATAGTTAATCCCACCGGGATGTTATTGCCGCTTCCATAGGCGCCTGCCCTGCCCTCTATCCTGAGGATGTTGCTGCTGTTGCATTTTGGACATATTTTACTGTTTTTCATGATAATCTCCTTTTATATAGGCCAAATTTCATGATACTGTTTATCGAATCTGCACAGGGCCGCGGAAGTCCTTTATCAGGGCTTCAAGTCTATCTCCTCCTGTATGTACCTGGGCTCCTCTATCAGGCCGATTCCCGTGAATACGGCCCAGATATAGGGCGCACCGTACAGATTCAGGGTCTTCGGCCCTACAATCCTCTTCGGCGCGTCCTCCCCCACCTGATCCTGAATCAGCTTCTCGTAAGCTTTCTCGAACGTGCTCCTGGTGATAGAGCGCTCCCGCCTGTCCGTGAACAATTCGCCGCCCTTGATGGTATAGGTGAAAGGAAGCCCTTTTTTGGTCAGGAATTGCTGTCCCTCGTGTTCCCGTATCGCGTCCCACAGGCCGGGGACGGTTATCTTTGATGTGTTGAGTTTCATATGCCTCCTTGCGCTCCGGGCGCATTTATCTGATAGTATGAGAACCCGCCATGGTCCTATCTAAAATCCTACCCGATATGGGAGATATTGTCAATGGGAAATCGATGAATCCCTCAGAATCGCCGTATTCTTCTCCACCTCGCCTTTCGTCAGGGGATAGGCGAACCGGATGATCAGGAACACCACCAGATAGCAGACTCCCGGCACCAGGGTGGCTACTGTGTAAATCCGCTCCGCCACGACTTCCCTCTGGGCGGGAGCCTCAGACACATAGCCTATGGCTGTCAGCACGAAACCGCCCAGACCTCCCGCCAGAGCCTGCCCCACTTTTCTGGCAAAGGAATACACCGCGTAGACTGTGCCGTCCTCCCTTTTTCCCGTTGTCACCTCCTGGTAATCGATGATGTCCGTGATATAGGCCCATACAATCAGATTAAACAGGCCCGTTCCAAGGGTCCCCAAAAACAGCAGCGCCATGAACAGCGGAATGCTCTCCACCCGCAGCAGGAACAATGCCAGATAGATGATTCCGGCCGCCAGCATTCCCACCGCCCCTGCCTCTTTCTTGCCGAATTTTGATGCAATCGTGGAAATGAAAGGAGCCAGCAGCAGGGTGCCGCCGATGCTCACCACATTCACCATAGACAAGGCTTTCGCGTTCCTGAAATAATCCAGGAAGAGGTAATTGTTCATGGTCTGGCCCATCAGCGTGGCCAGAAGCAGCACCAGCGCCGCGCACACCAATGCCAGCAGCGGCCTGTTCCGCCCGAGGCTGCGCAGCATCTCCCAGGCCGTCTCCCCTTTCTCCTCCTTTTTATGGAAAACCACCCGCTCCCTGCACAGCGCGTAGCACAGTACATAACAGACCACGGCCAGCGCGCCGAACACAAAGGCCGTCACCGTAAAGCGCACCGGCAGCACAATCTGGTTCCCTGCCTGGTCCGTCTCGTATACAATCAGCGGCACCAGCACACCGATGGCCAGCCCCGCCAGGCTGGCGCCTATACTCCGGAAAGTGGACAGGGAAGCCCTGTCTTTCACTTCCGTGCTGATCACCGAGGCCATGGAGCCATAGGGAATGTTGATGGCCGTATAGCAGAAGCTGCTCCAGAGCAGATATGTGAACACCACGTAGACAAGCTTCGCCCCATAGGCCCAGTCCCGCACGAAATACAGGTACATGGCAGAACTGGACACCGCCACCGGGATGCACATGCGCCTGATCCAGGCCCGGAACCTGCCGTCCTTTGCGGGCCGCATATGGTCTACGATACGCCCCATAGTTACATCCGTAAAAGCGTCCACGAACCGCGCCCCCAGGAACAGCAGCCCCACCGCGAAGCCGCTTAAGCCAAGCACCTTGGTATAGAATACCATCAGGTAGCTGCTGGCGAAGATAAAGCTGAAATCATTGCCGAAATCCCCGAACATGTATCCGATTTTATCACGGATTCCAAAGGGGCGCACATCTCCCGCCCTGTCCTCTTTCACATTTCCTTTATCGTCAACTGTCCTCGACATAAAACCTCCATCTCGCTGCGTCAGATTAAGTCCTGCATGTCAGGACTGTCCATAGCATTCCTCACTGCGGAGGAAATTATTCGAAGCGAAAGCTCCTGCTTATCCAACAGCGCGGATTCCAAACGAAATCATTCTTTACATCCGGCGCGGACATGGCTATAATAAGCATATGCCATCCTGTCCCATGACGGACAGAACCGGCAGAAGAATCGGAGGTTGCCATGACGATATTTACCGTATTTTTCCAGATGCTCTCTCTGCTCATCATGATAGGGGCCGGCTGGTTCATGACAAAAAAGGGGATGCTGGACGCCCGCACCAACACCCAGATGTCCAAAATGATCGTGAACGTCTTCAATCCCATGCTCATCATATCCAGCGCCGCGTCCTCTGTGGGGCTGATTCCCCTGGGTACCATGGGGCTGGTGAGCCTGATCGCCGTAGCCATGTTCGCCATCCTGATCGCCGCTGGCATGATTCTGTCGCCGTTCTTCGACAAGCGCGCCGACCAGCGGAAGATATTCCAGATGATGTTCGTCTTCTCTAACTTAGGATTCATCGGCATACCGGTGGTCAGCAGTATCCTGGGGGCGGAATATGTGGTCTATGTGACGGAGTTCCTGGTGATTTATACGATCGTATTCTATACCTACGGAGTGGCCCTGATGGACGGAAAGTTCTCGGTTTCTTCCCTGAAGACCATGATAAACCCGGGGATGGTGTCCGGCATAGCGGCTCTCCTGCTCATCATACTGGGCATACAGCTGCCGGGATTCCTGATGACGGCAGTGACCTATCTGGGGAACGTGACCTCTCCCATGGCGCTGGTGGCCGTGGGCTTCGCGCTGGCCAGCACGGATTCGAAACTGATTTTCTGCCAGCCGAAATTATATCTGTTCTCTATCGTCAAACTGTTGGTGCTGCCCTTGCTGATGCTGCCGCTGCTGCGGCTGGCCACCGGCGATCCCGCCCTGATTTCCGTGTGTATGGTCATGTTCGGCATGCCCATCGGCAATATGCCCCTGATACTGGGCAACCAGAAAGGCATAGATGGCAGCACCTGCAGCGCTGCCATCATTCTGACTACCATATTATGCGTGTTCACGATTCCCGTCCTGCTGGCGATCGTGGGGTGATTCGTATCTGCTGCCGATTCCTACGCTCCGGCTGCGTTCTTCTCAATCCAGGAAAGAATGATGTCCACGCCCGCAGGCCCATCGTCCACCGTCCTGAAGCCGTTGACGATGATGTCCGCTTTCCACTTGGAGGGCTCCACGTACTCCCGCTGTCTGGGCACTACAGCCTGGACATAGCGTTCCATAATCTCCTCCAGGTCCTGCCCGAATGCCAGGTTCCGGGTGACGCGTCTGCGCAGCCTCTCGTCCGGATCGCAGTCCACAAAGACTTTCAAATCCAGCACAGGCGCCATCGCCTCATCCCAAAGTATGAACATCCCCTCTATCAGGATGATGTCCCAGTCCTCCTCCCGGGCCGCCAGCACATCCGCGTGAAGCCTCTCTAAATCCAGCGTATTCGGATGATTGTCATCCCGGTAGATCTTGCCGTTCAGGATGCCCGCCACATCAGGGCGCTCCGATGCCTCCCTGAAGTACTTGTCCATGCGGAAGACTTTCACTTTGTAGTCGGACAGCCGCTCCTCCAGCCTGCTGGTCAGCGTGGACTTGCCGCTGGCGCTGTCTCCCCCGATTCCTACTACATATGCCCGCTTCATCCGTCTACCTCCTCATTTGGGTTTTCTATTTTCCGAACCGCGCCTCCCCTGCGGAGCACGGCCCGTTTTCTCTTCCTTAGTCTGCCATGAAATCTCCGGCGTTCCGCCGCATGGCTGTCCTCTCTCCAATCGGCAGATTCATGTCCCGCTCTCCCCGTCATGCCAGTGCAGCCTGTGCAGTTCTCCCTCCTGCTGCATCCCGCGGAATCCGTTCTGCCGCAGGGCCTCGTACAGCACAATGGCCACGGAGTTGGACAGGTTCAGGGAACGAATGGAATCCAGCATTGGGATTCGGATACAGCCCTCCTCATGCTCAACCAGTATCTCTTCCGGAATCCCGGCGCTTTCCCTGCCGAACATGATGTAGTCCTCCGGGCCGTAGGCCGCCTCTGTGTAAGCTTTTCTGGCCTTGGTGGTAGCCATCCAGATTTTCGCGCCGGGATGCTGCTTTTCGAATTCCCGGAAGTTCATGTACCTGTGGACTTCCAGAAGCGGCCAATAGTCCATCCCGGCGCGCCTGATGGACTTCTCGTCCAGGCGAAAGCCCAAAGGTTCTATCAAATGCAGGGGCGTGCCTGTAGCCACACAGGTACGCCCGATATTTCCGGTATTTCCCGGTATTTCCGGTTGGTGCAATATGATATGCATCCGCAAATTCCTCCGGCCGTCCCGCAGCCTCAGTATACGTCAAAACCGTTCAGAATCGCCCCGGCGGTATCCGCGGTTTCCTCTGTGTAGGTAATCACGATAATCATTGCCCTCTCACCCTCCACGCGGAAGTAATAATCCTGCAGACACACATCATTACTCTCCACACGGGTATTCACCACCGCATAGGTCTCCCCCGCGATCTCCGCAGTGCCGCTGTCATCCAGGATTTCATAGACCGGCTCCTGCATAAGCCTTAAATGAAGAAGCGCAGCTTTTTTGTATTCCTCGGTCTCCATGCCTTTTACATACAGCTTCTCCACCGTGATGCCTACATTTGCATCATTGGCGAGGGTCATGCTCATCATTTCATACAGAGTCGTCAGCTTCAGATACTCCCGCTGCCTCTCCGTGTAGTTCTTCGCTGCCAGCTCCTCGCTGAGGCCCATCAGCGCATCCAGCCCCTCCTTGTTCAGCATGTAAAGTCCCTCCGGAGCAGTGTAGCGCAGGTTCCAATATTCGCTCTCCCAGCCCTCATCCGTGGTGACGCCCAGCGTGTAGGAATCCGTCTCTTCGTCCCCGCTTTCTTCCTGTTCTTCCGATGCGTCCGTCTCTTCCGGGTCTGCCTCTATGCTGTCTCCTCCCGTTTTGCCGCCTGTCCTGATCCGGATTTCTCCGCCGCTGTGGCTCTGGGATCTGTCGCTCCCTTTCAGGTCGATTTTACCATTTCCGCGGCCTGTACTGCCGCTTTGTTCCCGGCCGGCCTCATCCCCGCTTTCATGATCGTCTGCTGCACTGTCCTGTCCCGAATCCGCCTCAGGGTCATCCGCCTGGCTGCCCGGCTCCTCCCCTGCCTCCTCCGAAGCCTGGGAAGAACCATTCAGGCTGTCCATCCCCGGGATGCCCGCGCATGCAGACAGGAGCATAGTCATTACTGTTATTGCAGTCACTGCGATACCTGTCTTTTTCCTCATAGATACCACCTCTTATTTATGCCCCTGCTCTTCCCGGAGCCTGCCCAGGAAGTCTTTAAGCCTCTCCATGGCAGTCTTCAGATTCTCCAGGGAAGCGGCATAGGATATCCGCAGATACCCCTCCCCACAGTCGCCGAAAGCCGTCCCCGGCACCACGGCCACTCCTTCTTCTTTCAGGAACCGCATGGCAAAGTCATCGCTGCTCAGCCCGTACTCGCTGATACAGGGGAAAATGTAAAACGCCCCAAAGGGCTCAAAGCATTTCAGCCCCATCTCCCGGAAAGAATGCACCAGATAGCGCCGCCTCTGGTTGTAGGCCGTGCACATTTCCGCCACATCCTCGTCGCCGTTCTTCAGCGCCTCCACAGCCGCGTACTGGCTGGTGGTAGGGGCGCACATGATGGCGAACTGGTGAATCTTGATCATCTGCTCTATGATGTTCTTCGGCCCGCAGGCATAGCCCAGGCGCCAGCCGGTCATGGCGAATGCCTTGGAGAAACCGTTGATCAGTAAGGTGCGCTCTTTCATGCCCGGAAGCTGCGCGATGGACACATGCTTTTCCTTATAGGAAAGCTCAGAATAGATTTCATCCGACATGACATAGATGTCATGTTTCAGGATGACTTCCGCGACGGCCTCCAGGTCCTTGCGCTCCATAATGGCGCCGGTGGGGTTGTTGGGGAAAGGCAGCACGAGGATTTTCGTCCTCTCCGTGATGGCCTCCTCCAGTTCCCCGGCTGTAAGGCGGAATTCGTTTTCCTCTTTCAGGTTGATGATGACAGGCTTCGCTCCCGCCATCACCGCACAGGGCTCATAGGACACAAAGCTGGGCTGGGGAATCAGCACCTCGTCCCCGGGATTAATCATAGCCCGGAAGCCTATGTCGATGGCCTCGGATCCGCCCACTGTGACCAGAATCTCTTTCATGGGATCCTCATAGCGGATTCCCTGTTTCCGATACAGGTAATTTGCGATCTCCTCCCGGAGTTCCTTAAGGCCCGCGTTGGAAGTATAGAAAGTCTTCCCTTTCTCCAGGGAGTAAATGCCCTCGTCCCGGATATGCCAGGGAGTGTCGAAATCAGGCTCGCCTACCCCCAGGGAAATCGCCTCTTTCATCTCCTGGGCGATATCGAAAAATTTTCGGATGCCCGAGGGCTTGATTGCCACGACTTTTTCGGATAACGGATTTCTCATGGGGTAATCATCTCCCTTTCATCTTCTTTTTTCTTGGACAGCACCGTGCCGTGATCCTTGTATTTCTTCAGGATGAAATGGGTGGCTGTGCTGAGCACGGAATCCAGGGCGGAGAGTTTCTCCGATACGAATGCGGATATCTCCCTCAGGGTCTTGCCCTCCAGGATAATCATCAGGTCATAGCCGCCGGACATCAGATAGACGCTCTGGACCTCCGGATACTGATAGATGCGCTCGGCGATGCTGTCGAAGCCCTGTCCTCTCTGGGGCGTCACGCGCACTTCAATCAACGCGGATACTTTTTCCCGGGATGTCTTCTCCCAGTCAATCATGGTATGGTATCCGCAGATGATGCCCTCTTTTTCCAGATTGGCCAGTTCATTTGCCGTCTCTGCTTCTCCGGCCCCCAGGAGGACTGACAGCTCCTTTAAATCGATTCGGCTGTTCTTTTCAATCAATGCCAACAATTCTTCTCTCATCTTCATAAACCTCTCTTTTCTTGTCATCCTCATATTTCCTCCGCATATCTGCGGGCTCACGCAGTGACCATACAGCACGGCAGCTCCCTCCGGCATTGCATTCCGGGCACAGAATTCTTCCCATGGCATACTGCACAGGGAATCTCGGCTTTATCCGCTATGCGGCATCACCGCATAGATGCTGTCCGTCCCGGTTCTGTCCAGGTAGCGGGTTTCTCCGCCATTGAGCAGAATCCGGTCATGGCTGTCCGTGACTTTTCCCACAATGACTGCGGAGATCCGCGCCTCCTCCAGCGCCTGCCGCAGGCCGGGGCCGTCCCATGTGGCCATTATCAGGCATCCTCCGGAAAGCAGCTCATAGGGATTTACGCCGCAGCACTCGCACACTTCCACAGTCTCCTGGCGCAGGGGAAGTTTTCTCATATCAATGGTCAGCCCTGTGCCGGCGCCCTCCGCCAGCTCCCAGAGCGCCCCGAAGATTCCGCCCTCCGATGCGTCATGCATGGCACAGACGCCATGCGTCAAGGCTATCTCCGCTTCCGGCAGCACGGACAGATATTTTCCGAACGATGCCGCCTCCTCCACCAGCCAGGCGGGATAGCGCTCCAGCAATTGTCCGCGGCGGCACTGCGCAATCCGCGCCGTCCCCTCCAGGCCGATCCATTTGCTCAGAACCACATCCTGCCCCGGCGCTGCCGCCCTTGCACTGTAATCTCGGCCTTTTGCGGCGGCACCATAAGCCGTCACTGTGGCCAGAGGCGCGGATACCGCGGCGGTAATCCTTGTCTGTCCGCCGGCAATTTCTATGGATAATTCCGCGCATTTCTCCTCGGCCTCCGCCATCAGCGCCCTGATTTCAGGCTCCCGCACCGCCTCCGGCAAAAGCAGCGCAATCATCACCGCCACCGGGCGGGCGCCTCCCGCCGCCAGGTTGTTGGCGCATTTCACAATCAAATCCGCCAGTGCCATATCCGCTTCCCGGACAGGCTGCCTCGCTGCCGCGGCGCCTGCCCCCGCAGTCCGCAGCACAGCCTCCTGCACGCAGACCGCCGCTGTCTCCTCCGGGCCGGACGAGAAGATGGCGCAGTCTTCTCCCATGCCTGCGCCACTCAACACTTCACTTCTCTTTGTCCGTATCTGTCCCAGGACAGAACGCTTCATGGCATTCACCGGCAATTTCCCGGTTTTCATTCCGGCCAGCCCTGCCGGACCACTGCCTCCCGCAGACATCATTGTTCCTCAGCCGCGGGATCCACTGGAGGCGGCACCAGGTACGCGATCACATTCGCAACATGCTCTATGCTGCCAGTGCCGATTGCCGCCATGATTTCCTCATAGGCATAAGGGTCTTCCGTGCCCACCCCTACCACGGCGCTTCTGGGCACCATCCGGTAGCTGCTGCTGTTTATCTGGGTGCGCTCCGTCTCCTGTCCGTTCTCGGTGACAATTTTCCACAGTTCCGCCCTGTAGCCGATATGAAGATTATTGTCGGCGGCGAGATATCCCAGAGGCAGCGCCGGCTCCGCGGTAATCACGTCGGCGGGAGGATTGATGACCTCCAGCACCTTGCTCTCATAGCGTACCTCCCTCCCGGGGTCTCTGGACTCCTCACCGTAGATGGTAAAAGTCAGCTGCTTATTTTCCGTATGCCCCTCTATGTAAATCGGGCAGTCCAGGTTGTTCACGAACCGGAAATCCTTGTCCGCGCTCTCCGCAATGGCGGCGTCCGCGGAAGGATCCACATAGCTTACGATCATGGAGTGGTTAGAACGCTCCGTGACCTCCAGTTCCGACAGCAGGACCGTGTTGTACAGGGTGGTGGATACCTGACAGATGCCGCCGCCCATGCTGTCCACCACCTGGTTGTTCATGAAAGAGCCTGCCATATAATATCCGTTCTCCGCCGTAAAAGGCGTCACGCATTCCAGCATGGAGAACTCGTCCCCGGGATACAGCACCGTGCCGTTGATCAGCTCGCAGCCATTGGCTATATTTTCGCTTCTGTTAAAATTGGAGGAGCCGTAGGAAGTGGTAAAGGTTCCCAGCACATCCTTCACCCTGGCCAGTTCCTCGGCGCTTCCTCTGGGCTGGGATACTTCCACTACCAGAGGTATGCTGCAGGGCTGGCCGTCCCATCCGCTGGCCAAAAGCTCATGAACCTTGTCGAAAGAGGCTTCCACGTCCAGCGCGTAGCCGGTGTTCCCTCCCACTACCCGGAACTGGTCGTTCTCCCGGATCAGGCTGGCATCCAACGCCTCCACATCGTACTGCGTACACTCATCAATCAGGATATCCGTAAGCCCCTGAAAATCAAAGGACAGTTCCAGAGGGTAGATCAGATTCTCCCGCTGCAGGTCTTTCAGCATCTTGTAGCGCTCGATTACATTTCCCCGGGTGCCTACCTCCAGGGCCTCGGTAATAATCTCCCTGTTGGCCCAGGAAATCCCCAGTTCTCCCGCGGTCACGGGCACTTCATTGTCCTCCGCGGCCAGCAGCGTGATCTCCACGTCGCTGAGCGTATCCACATAGGCCTCCACGGCCTCCTCGGCCTCCCGGGCGCTCATGCCGGATAAATCCACCTCGCCCACAAAGATTCCCTCTTTGATGACATCATTTTCCTTGGCTGCTGCCATTGTCTTCGGCACCAGCATACCTGCAAGCATAAGAGCGCACAGAAACCCTCTTCTCATCCATTTTTCCATTGCTTTCTTCCTTTCTCATTCACGCAGGCAGAAAATACCCAAAGCATATTTTCCGCTGTTGAATTAATAAACCAAATATGTTACAGTGGAAGCAACCATCGCAATCACCAGCAAGATGACGATTGCCGCCGAGATACGCTGGGTCGTCTTTTTATTATTCATGTTGAACATGACATACTCCTAACTGCCCGGGAACAGCCTGCGCCCCGCAGGCACCCTCAGGCGAATACTATCAGGAATTGTTCCGGTCATTTTTGAATAATTCCTTACGAAAGGATATTATATATGAATATCGGATTTTTGGCAAGTTTTATTACCTTTTGCCTGCTTGTTTCTTACAATATCAAAAAACAGGCGAGAAAGAGAAAGCGCGACGAAAAGGATTTCTGGGCCCGGGAGGCGGAGGCGAACTCTGTCCGCCGCAAACCCCTCGACGGCCTGCCGTATATCAAGATTCCCCTGGAGAGATTTCCCACCCATCTGCTGAACGACAGCGCGGAGGTGCTGGAGTGTATTGACGTCATAGAGTCTCTCACTTCCCGGAAAATCGTCAACCTCACCGGCTGGACCAACACGGATCTGAAGCTGGAGTACGGCGCCGCCAACATCACGGAGCTGTCCGAATACGATCAGAACTATACGCTGCTGGCCCGCACCCTGCAGAAATGGGCGGATGCGCTGACAGAGGCCGGATATGCAGACGGCGCCGTAGTCATCATGGAGTTCGCCGTCAGCACCAATACGGACATCAGCCGCACTTATTATCAGCTGGCGGATTACTGGGCCGCCAGGGGCAGGGGAGATAAAATCGAGCAGATGATGAACACCGCGCAGGGCCTGCGGTCTTCCAATAAGGGCGCTATCCTGCGCCATCTGAAGCAGAGCCTGGATTCCATCGTCGGTGTGTTGTATTGACGCGGAAGTCCCGGACGGGCCGCCCTTGGACTATTTTATGCGGACAACGCTCCAATCAGAACCTATGGCAAATCATCTTCTGTTTCCTGCAGATTCACTATATGCGCTGCCGCCTCGCAGGTCAGGGGATTTCGCCTCCGGTAGTCGAAGAGGGCAAATCCGCAGACTGCGGTATTCCCGCCTGGATTTCCCTGCCGCTCCGCCCTCTGCTTCGCGGCCCCGGAATCCTCCCCGCCGTAGCTCTCCGTCATTTTCCCGATGTCCCATACCGGCCGGGTGAAAGGCTCCAGATGGGTCATCTTACTGAGCTGTTTCCAGTCGTATCCCTCATAATCAGGAAGATATTTCCGCTCCCTTTCTTCTTTTTGGTAAAACGTTTTGGCTTTATCTTTGCAGTCATTTATGTCCGGGGCGAAATCCGGCCTGCTCTTCACATTTTCCCTCAGATAGATGTCATAGGTGAGGAGCTCCCTGTAAGCCTCCAGCCGTCCAGCGTCATATTCCGCCGCAAAGTCTAACAGCACATGGTACCGATAACCCCTGGCCGGGCTGGCCGTGAAATAGCCTTTTTTTCTGTAGAAGTCCGCCAGCGCCTCATACATGGCAAAGGGGCCGGGGAACGCTTTCTCCAGGAAAGGCAAGGTATGGGTGAACTGGCAGCTGTTATAGTACAGCTCCACCATCTCTTCGATTCCTTTCAGCCGCAGCACATCCTCATAAGACAGCCATTTCGTGCACATCACCTCGTATGGGGGCCGCTCCAGGTAAGTGATGCCGTACTCTTCGGCCCGCTCCCACATTTCAGAGCCTTTCAGGACTTTCAGGAAGCCCAGCTGCAGCTGCTGTGGCTTCATCCCACAGACCCGGTCGAAAGACTTCCCGAAGCTTTCATAATCCTCATAAGGGAGCCCGGCGATCAGGTCCAGATGCAGATGGACATTATTGCTCCGGCGGATGGCGGCCACTGCCCGCTCCAGCCGCTCCACGTCCATCGCGCGCCGGACTGCCTTTAAGGTCTCCGGATTCACCGACTGGACGCCGATTTCCAGCTGGGCCAGCCCCGGACGGAGACTGTTCAGCAGCGCGATTTCCTCTTCCCGTAAGATATCCGCCGAAATCTCAAAATGGAAGTTTGTGACACCATTGTCATGTTTTCGCAGATATTCCCAAATGGCCATGGCGTGCTTATGATTGCAGTTGAAAGTCCTGTCGATGAACTTTACCTGTTTGACATTGTTATCCAGGAAAAACTGAAGCTCCTTCTCAATGATACTGATATCCCGCAGGCGCACCCTCTTTTCTATGGAAGACAGGCAGTAGCTGCAGCGGTACGGGCAGCCCCGGCTGGTCTCGTAATAGAGAATCCTGTTCTCGAAAGGGGTCAGGTCGTCGTAGAGGAACGGGATGCTGTCCATGTCTGTCGGGGCGCGGTACGGAGTGTAGCCTGCAGGCAGGCACAGGCCCGGAATTTTCTGTAAATCTTCCGCTTCCTCCTGCAAATTCCTTTCCGGCAAAGCGCCCTCCGGCAAGTCTTTTTCCGACTGCAGTCTCTCCACTTTCGCCTCCCGACTCTGAATCTTTGCGGGCGTCCCCCCGGCTTCACATGCTCCGCACGCGCTTCTGCCCGGACTTTCCTGCGCTGCAAAGCCTGCGTCTGCGCAATCCGGCCGATTCACGTAGTAAGCCAGCAGCTCCCGGAAAGTGGCCTCTCCCTCCCCCACCATGATGCCGGACAGCCGGGGATACCGGCGCAATATGACATCAGCGTCATATGATACTTCCGGGCCCCCCAGCCAGATTCGCGTATCCGGCAGCAGCTTGGGAATCTCCCCCAGCAACTCCTGCACCAGCCTCCAGTTCCAGATATAGCAAGAAAAGCCGATCGCGTCCGGCTTCCTGGCATAGATGTCCGCAAGAATCTGGTGCATAGGCTGATTGATGGTATACTCCGTCAGCTCCACATGCCGCCGCAGTTCTTCTCCCGCGCAGGCCCGCAGGCTGTATACGGCGGGGTTGGAATGGATATATTTCGCGTTTATCGCTGTCAGTAAAAATGTAAAGTCCAAGGCTGTCCCTCCAAATCCTGCTTTTGTGAATCCGATAATCAAGCCCGTATTTCAGCCTCACACATATCGGCAATATCGGACGGCCCGCTCCGCCGCAGCTTAGAGATCTCATCGTACAGCAGCTTGCCTGTCCGGGACGCGACGAACCGGGGCAGCAAATCTGTCGGACTTAGATGCATTCCCTCCGCAAGCTCATCCGCCACCATTGTCACCATCAAGTCAATGGCATTCCGGCCTACAATCCAAACCGCTCCCCTGTCTTCTCCCACTCTGATTCCGGCGCCTCCGTCATGGAGTCCAGCCCCATTTCTTTCGCTCTGGCCTCCATGGCAAGGATGCAGCGGTAGAAATAATTGACGCCTGTCACCAGGCTCTTTTTGATTGCCTTGTTCAGTGTCATGCCGATTTCGTCCACACCGCTCTCCGTAAAGTCCCGCAGATACTCGTCCACATCGTAGGAAATGGACAGGAATTCCGCCTCCCATTTTTCTGACACTCCTGTCAGTATCGCAAACTGGGCGCGCCGTCCCACATTGTCCACGGCAAAGCCCAGGGAACCGGGATTGATATAGGTCTTCCCGTACATCCTGTCGATTTCCTGATGGTGACTGTGGCCTCCCAGCAGATAAGGATAATCCAGCGCCTCCATGACTTTCTCTTTCAGCCCTGCCTCCTCGTGGACATTCCCCCGCACCCTGCCGGGAGTGCCGTGGCAGAGGTACAGGGCAGGGCATCCCTCGATTCTCAGCTCCCGCTCTGTAGGAAGCGAAGCAAAAAAAGCCAAATCCTCCGGACGCATGTGCTGCAGGGTATAATAAAGCGTGCCGTTGGCGGAAGACGGCTTCCAGCCCTCCCTGTTTCCCACATTGTCCAGCAGATAATCCTCCCTGTTCCCCCGGAGCATACAGCAGTCACGGGTTTCCCTCATCTTATGCAGGAGTTCCATGGTCCGCTCCGGATAAGGGCTGTCCGTCACATAGTCGCCCAGGCAGATGATGCCATCCACCGGATGCTCTTCAATATATTCCAGAAAGGCCTCCAACGCCTTGTAATTCCCATGAACATCGCTGATCAGCGCCAGTCTCTTCATCCCAGCCTCCTTTTGTCATCCCTCTTCCCGCAGAATCTCCTCCGCCAGCTTCAGGGCCCCGGAACTGTAGTAATCGAATACCTCATCCCTTGCCTGAGAGCTGTCTGGCAGATCGCTTTCGATGAATTCGATATATTCGTTGAGCACCGCCAGCCGGATATCCGCCAGATACCGCTCATAGGAGGGCCTGCGCTCCAGCAGTTCATAGGTCCTGCGCACGAACAGGCCCTTATGCGCTTCTGTCATATAAAAGGGAAAGGTGCGCCTGTTCTCGGTGCCGTGGGCAATCATCCTTGCGATGTCCAGCGAATAGGGCATGATGCCGCCGAAAGCCCAGTCCACCAGCGTCACCTTTTTGTCCCAGAAAATAGCGTTGAACTGCAGGAAATCCCCATTGGAAAGCGTCCTGGGGCAGGTCAGCTGCCGCCTCAGGAAACAGTCGTAGGCCTCCCTTAACAGCGGCTCTTCTTTCAGGCATTCCGCCCTCTTATTGATCCGCTTCCAGTAGCGCTCAAAGCGGTCATCCTGTTTCTTCCGGGCAAACTCCGCCTCGTCTTCCTGCCAGTAGCGGTTGGCAATCCTGCTGATGCTTTCGGCACAGGCAATCGCCATGTCCGGCGTATAGTCCCGCAGATCTGTCCCCTCCACATATTCAATCAGAATCCACTGCTTTCCGTTCCATTTCGTACTTCCGAAATAAGCCGGAGCCGGGAGGCCCTGGCCGTTCAGGAAATGTTCATATATACGGATTTCTGCTTCATCAGACTTTTTCAGCACATAATATTTGTCTCCTGCCGTTATTTTATATACGTTGTAACGGTTGACTTCGCCCTCTCCGTCATCGCAGAACTGCTCCGCGGAAATGTCCCCCGGTGTTATGCCCTCCCGCGTCATGTCCTCCGGGATAATATCCCTGTTATCACAATATAGAATTTCTCCCATCAACTGCCCGAACGGAATCTTTCCGGAAACGACTTTCTCTGTATACAATCCCCGCATAGCGGCCTCCTTTCACAAAAATACATCTTAGGGCCTGCCCTCAAAAGCCCTTTTTCTGCCCGCGCTCCAGCAAATCGGCCAGCGTCACGCCGTCTATCACCTGATTCACGGCTGTCTGCACATCCCGCCAGACTCCCACTGTCTCGCAGGTATCGCAGCGCTCACAGGCCTCCCCGCCCTCCTCCAGGCAGGAGACCGGAGCCATAGACCCTTCTGTCAGACGCAGAATCATTCCCACTGTATAGTCCCCGGGGGGCCTGGCCAGCCGGTAGCCTCCCCGGGCGCCGCGGACGCTCTGCACGAAGCCTGCCTTGTTCAGCACGGCGATAATCTGTTCCAGATATTTCCCGGAAATCCCCTGTCTGGCGGCGATTTCCTTTACTTTGACGCATTCTCCCCCATCATGCCGGGCCAGTTCCAGCATGATGCGCACCGCGTATCTGCCTTTTGTCGAAATCTTCATAATAATTGCGCTATTCCCTCTGCCACACAGATTTCTTCAATCTGCCCATACTACATAGCGTCAGAATTTATACTGTTTAACGATTTCACTTGCCATGAAACCATACCGCGATGGTTAAACGTATATAGTATCAATTATACTATACGCCTGCATTTAATAGCAATACCCAAACAGACAATCCCGCAATCCCAGACAGAAGAAACCGCCGGGAACACCAGCTCCCGGCGGCATACATAAGGCTTTCCTGAAAAAGCTTTCTGCAGTTTTCGGAGGACTTGTCAGGACTGGCTGTGCTTCATGCAAAAGCTTCCAATCTCCAGCACTTTCCTCTGGGCTGCCAGAACCTCTTCCTCGGTTCCGCTCCAGCGCTCCACATCCTCATGGATAAAGTACAGGACCCGGTCCGCCAGATTCGACAAAAAGCGCACCGCCACCCTGCCGGACGCTCCGGCCAGCGCAGCCGTCAACGTGGCCTCGTCCATGTTCCGCAGCATGGTCTGTATCTCAAAATCCCCCAGGTCCGCAGCCTCCTCCAGGAGATCGGTAGCGCCCGAATACATTTCCTTATCCTTATAAGTATCGATGATTTCCTGTCTGGTGCGGTTCAGAATCTCTCCCATATGCCCTCCCTTTTGCCTGTACTCCATCCCGATATAGGACGCGATCAGCTCGCTTAACTCTTCCTGCTTTCCTCCGGCGAAAATCATCTTCAATGCCGCCGCTATCATGTGCCCTTCCCTCCGCTCTGCCTCCGGAAGCGCCTCCGCGTAGTTTTCCAGAAATCCAAAAGCCTGCTCCGGCTCCGTCTGCCTCATGGTGAGGTACATCATGTACGGAATGGAAAATGCCAGAAAAGCGCTTTCGCTTTTTAGCCCGGGGATTGCGGCCTGCATGGCAGGAAAGCCTTTCTGCCTGCTGATTTCACCGCATTTGAGCAAATCCTCCCCTGTCACGGACAGACGCAGCTTTTCCGCATCATATGCCCCCACGGCCTCTATCCGCGCGTCCTTCCTTCCCACCAGATCATCGATATCGCAGTCAAAGAAATCGGCCAGCGCCCACAGCAGCTCAATGCTCGGAACGGCCAAATCCCTCTCCCATTTGGAGACCGCCGCCGGAGTGACGCTCAGCACCTCCGCCAGCTGTTCCTGCGTCATTCCCTTCGCCATGCGCAGAGAATATATCCTCGCCCCCACTGCAACTTCATGATACTTTAATGAATCCATGTGAACCCCTTTCCGGCATGCCCGGCTGATGCCTGCGGCATCCTGTGACTCTATCAGTATTTCCATGATTAGTCTACCCTGCGCCGCTCCCGGAGTCAAAGGATAAACATTCCTTTTTTAGAAACCAGTAGTTTCACAAGGCCCCATTGACAGATAGATATTTGCGGCGGAAATGGTTGCCAGAACCGATACGCCGCATTATAATGGTATCAGGGAGACTGTTGATTATGAATCCGAAAACGTGATTCTGGAGAACCTTACCAGAGAATACATTGTCGAAAAGAGGCTTTTTCCCTACATCCCTTTCTATATCGCCAGATATGAAAAGGACATCACATCGGAAGGGAACGTGGACCGTGCCATAGAGGATTTGGCCTATTTTAAGGACGCGCTGCTGCGCCTCCGCGGGACGGCCGAACTGTCCGATGCGGAAATGATAGATCTGATGGGTTTTGTGAATACTATCATCACACATATTGCCAATGGGAACAAGAACGAAGAAAGGCTGGTGAATGTAATGGGAGGAACTATAATTGAGACAGAGTCCGAGAAATGGATACGCCGCGGCATGCAGCAGGGCGTGCAGCAGGGCATGCAGCAGGGGCAGGCAAAGATGATTGTCGAACTGGGGCAGGATGACGGACAGGACGACGAGACCATTTTAAAGAGACTCCGGGAAAAGATAGGCCTGTCCTTAGAAGAAGCGAAGGACTGCCTGGCAAAATATGGAAAACAGCTCGTCTGACTTCCTGTATGGCCATATCAGAAAGGAATGCAGGGTACAGCAGGGACAAAATACACTTCCACAATTTCCTCACAGGAATGCGCACAGGCAGAAACGTGACCCTGGAGCAGCTAAGTCTCGGCCCGTGCTCCGCTGTCGTTATCTTCCGCTTTTACTGCTTTTGCGGCTGAAGAGACCCCAACATCCGTACAAGCCCAGCGAAGTGGCTGCTGAAGCTTGGACAACCGTGACAAAAAATGGCAAGAATGTATATCATAAAACCGGCGCAAAAATAGGATATAACCACACCTGCAACGACCCAGATAACCATAAATCCAAGTCTCCAACAATCTGTACACCAACGCAATTTCAGAGCAGGAATGCCAAATTCTTCCTGCTTTGAATTGTCTAATAAGCAAAGGGAGCATGCAGTATGCCAAAAATCCGAAAAGCCTTGCTGGCAGCCATATTCATGATGATCGGTTTTACCGTTCCTGTCATCCTCCACGTCATTTCCGATATGGACCTGAACATAAGAATCAGCCGGGAATTCTACAGCAATCACGCGGCTGCATTCTGGGCAGCGGGCTCTGACAGGGCCGACATCGAATATATAATGGAACATATGAAAAAAGGCAGCATCCTGTATGGCGAGATAGACAGATACTGCCGCGGCGTATACATAAAGGACAGCAGAGGCGCGTTTCCCGTCATATGGGGGAGGAGCTTTCAGAGTTCAGACTTTTTTGCTGGCAAAAAAGTCGCTCTGATCGGACGCAACCGCAGGGATGACTGCCAGACCATCGATGGCAGGACTTATTACGCGGTGCAAGACGAGCTTTATGAAGTAATCGGAATCCTTGGCACCGAATCTCCCAGCCTGCTGGACAATTATCTGTGGATCAATCTGGATGCCATGCTGGATGTTTTCCAGTCAGATGGCTTTTATGTATTAGACGGTGGGCGGGAAAGCAGAAGTCTCCTGCAGGATGACGCTCTTGGCAGCATCATAAGCGAAACGGAAATCGAAAAAGTGGGAGTCAGAGCCATGTACAAAGAGCGCAATACTGGTTTAGCCGTATTTGTTTCAGTGCTATTGTGCCTTTTAATCTGTGCTATAATCAGCATATCATATTGGCTGGAAAGTCAAAAATATCCTCTGTCCGTGAAGAGGCTGTGCGGAGTATCGGATCTCCATATACTGCTGGATCTCCTGGGGGATTTTATGCTTACATGCAGCCCGTGTTACCTGCTCGGGAGCGCAGCCGCCATATTGTCATTGAAGAGCCGATACAGCCGCCTGGATGTGCTTTATGCCTTAACTGTTTCGGTTCTGCTGATTCCACTTTCCATGGTACCTGTCATCCTGTATCTGAGGAATTGGACAAATCGTTACCTGAGGTGAATGATATGATAATGGAGCAATTGATCCTTAATATAAAAAAGACGAAATTCATGTTCCTCCTTATGATAGTCCTTCTTACCGTGGTCTTCTTCCTGCTGAATTTCCTTTTTACGGAATCCGGAGATGTCCGGGTGGTAGATGAGCGTCTAAAGACCATATATAACGGCAAAGAATATTTCTTCGTCTCCAAGGAGTTCGAAGATGGAGATTCCGGCATATTCTACCACTCCCTGGACAGGCTGAACGATTTGAAAAATGCTCAGCGCGAATTGATGAATCAGCAGATTTTTGAATACTATCTGCAGATCAGACAACCGCTTGAACTTGTGGAATTCAAAGACAATATAAGCTTTATAGCCAATTACAGAGAAGGCTCAAAGGACAACAGCTTTGAAATGTCCGGCCAGACTTATTTCCGGGCAAAGGCTTATTATATCTCACAAAATATAATTGGGAAATTGGGGCTGAATGTCAGCTTTGGACGGCCGCTCCAAAATGACGATTTCATATACAGAAATGATTATGTTCCTGTAATGGTCGGGCGCAATTATGCCGACAATTTCTCGGTAGGCGATATGCTTCAGGGCTTTTATTGGAATAAGAGCGTCGATTTCAAAATCATAGGCATTTTAGAGGAAAGCGAATCGATGCTAAGTTTTTCGCAGGATAACATCGAGGTGTTGGATGATTATATCCTTGTTCCGGCTTTGGATTTCCCATATGACCCTGTTGATATTCACAACGAGGATTCCCAACCGGATGACGAGCGGCTGATGCAGGAAGTAGCATATTCCTCGTACCTCAATTTCATCATCACCATGTCAGAGGGCTATGAACTCAATGACTTTGTCGCATACTATGACAGCATCCGCAGCAAATATAATATCCCCGAATACTATATAGCAGATGTCAGCATGTTCACCGTCAGGATGCTGCAGCTTTCCAATGCGGAATACTATGACAGCACATTGTTCCTGGTCTGCTGCATTGCTGTATTTTCCTTCCTCTGCATGTGCGTCTATTTGTCATTGAACAGCCTGAGAAACCTAAATGCTTACTATACTCATATATTGCTGGGCGCAGGATATTTCAGGATATATATAATGATTCTGTCTGAGGCGCTCCTGATTGCCGCGATCTGTCATCTGTCGGCTTTTTTCATCAGCGGTGCCGTAAGCGGCTCCTATAGCTTTCCACTTGTGGCCGCAAGCTTCCTGTTGTCTCCTCTGACCGCCATGCCCGCAATGGCAATCGTCAGGAAACTTACAGGAACGGATTTTTTATGGAGGAAAGAGTGAGGAGGATAATTTGATGGAAAAAATAGCGCTGCGCAACATCAAGAAGAGCTTCGGAACCGGCGACAGGGCAGTACATGCCCTGCAAGGTATCAACCTGTCCATAAAAGAAGGGGAAATGGTAGCCGTCATGGGCAAAAGCGGCTCCGGCAAGTCTACGCTGCTGAATGTTTTAGGCGGTCTGGTTCAAGTGGACGAGGGCGAATATCTCTTTGAGGGCAGCCGGATCAATGGCCTGAGCCAGAGACAGTTAAGCGCTTTCCGCTCCCGGAAAATCGGCTTCATCCTCCAGTACCACGCGCTTCTCGACGATAGAACAGTCTTCCAGAATATAGCGCTCCCGCTGCAATACGGGAAGAGCAATAAGAACGCCATATCCGCCAGGGTAGAGGAATTATTGCGGCAGCTGGAGATATATGACAAACGAGACAGCCATCCCTATGAATTATCTGGCGGCCAATGCCAGCGCACCGCCATAGCAAGGGCCCTGGCGAACAATCCGGACGTGCTGTTGGCAGATGAACCCACCGGTTCCCTGGACTCCCACACAGAGACCACAATAATGGAGATGTTCCGGCAAATGAACCGCGCAGGCAAGACAATCATCATAGTGACCCACGATAAGTCGGTAGCCGACTACTGCAATCGGATTGTCATCATAAAAGACGGCATGGTACAATGACCAGTGTTCTTGCAGTGAGCACATTAGCTCCAGGCAGTTATGGCTCTGGGACCGGCTGTAATACAGTGACATCCAGAATGTCAAAAAGAATATGGGACTATGCGCAAAAACGGCATCGCAAAGCTATCTGCAGGGATGGAACTCATGTGCGCAGACTACAGTGTAGTCAGCCTCCCGGCCATGCACTGTCTTCTCTTCCGTCCCCACATTCTCGCCGCATACCCAATAAGAGCCGTCGGCTTTCTGAATCACCGTATTATTCAAATGCTTTGGATAGATATCCCAAGCTCTGCAATGTCATCATGCTCCATATCATACCGCAGCCCGCCTGTCCAGGCCATGGCGATATCTTCTGCGCCCGGCTGCGGGTAATTGTTCAGTGCAAGGTCTGTCCAGACCATGACCACATCCTCCGCCACCATCGTCGGCTCACCGATTGGGGCCAAATCCGCAACACCGCAATTATGGAATTTCTCATGCAGAATAATATATTCCTGCTCTTCCTGGCGCAAATTCCCCGGCAAATAAATCCTGGGCCTGAATATGCCCATTACTGAGCCTGAACAGGACCACGCTCCAGAGCAGATAGGAAATATACTTGGGAAACCGTTTCAACAAAATGCGCACAAAGAATACAACCACAATAATCATGCTTGCTGCCCGGCTCATATCCAGCACTTTCAGAAAAATCTGTTCCAGCATATGCTCACCCTCTCATGGAATCAATGATTCTTTGAATCTCGTCAATCTCCTTATCCGTAAGCCTCTTCCTTGTCCCGAATGCCGCCAGGAAAGCAGGCAGGGAGCCGCCGAACGCCTCTTCCACATACAGCTGGCTGTGGCGTGCGTAAAACTCATTTTTTGATATCAGGGAAGTGACGGTTCCGTTCTGATTTTGAAAAAGCCCCCGTTCGTACAGCCTCTTCAGCACGGTAAATGCGGTGGTCTTTTTCCACTCAAATTCCTGATTTGCAAGTTTCGCCAGATTCCCTGATGAAATCGGCTCGTTGTCCCAAATCATATCGGCAAATTTCGCTTCTGCGGTCCCCATCCTCAATTCACGCATCTTGTCATGTTCTCTCATTCTATATATTGTAGTACGTTTTATATTACAGTTTGTAGAATCATTTGTCAATACTTTTCTATTACATTATGGTTTTATAGTATAATGACAAAATGCCAGAAATCCAGTAACTATACGTCTTTCTGGCATTTTATATGGCAAGTCAATGCCCCATTGACAGATATTTGCGGCAGAAATGGTTGCCAGAACCGACAAGCCGCATTATAATGTTATCAGGGACATTTCCTGTGAAGGGACATTCATATGCAGAAAAAGACACATGACTATGACAACGTATTTAAGACGATGAAAAGCAAGCATAAAAGGCTGTTCATTTCCGTCATCAACGACATATTCGGGAAAGATTATCCTGTCGATGCGGATATGACAATCTTGCCCTCGGAAGGGTATCTGACAGAAAGCGAGACCGTGGACGGAAGCAAGGAAATCGAGGAGCAGATTTCGGATTTCCTGTTGAAGATTGGTCAGGAGGTCTATCTTTTGGAATGCCAGAGCTACAACGACGATTCCATGGCGATTCGGATTGCGGAGTATGCCTTTATCGCCGCAAGGCAGTCCGCGGTATGGGATATCGGCCATGCGACCATCCCCATGCCGAGGTTTTCCATCATATATATCAGGAAAACGGACAAGACGCCCAAGGCTACCACTATCACATTCACATTTCCCGAAGGGCAGACTGTTGATTATGAATTCGAAAACGTGATTCTGGAAAACCTTACCAAAGAATACATTGTCGAGAAGAGGCTTTTTCCCTACATCCCTTTCTATATCGCCAGATACGAAAAGGACATCACATCGGAAGGGAACGTGGACCGTGCCATAGAGGATTTGACCTATTTTAAGGACGCGCTGCTGCGCCTCCGCGGGACAGCCGAACTGTCCGATGCCGAAATGATAGATCTGATGGGTTTTGTGAATACTATCATCACACATATTGCCAATGAAAACAAGAACGAAGAAAGGCTGGTGAATGTAATGGGCGGAACTATAATTGAGACAGAATCCGAGAAATGGGTGCGCCAGGGCATGCAACAGGGCATGCGCCAGGGCCAGGCAAAAATGATTGTCGAACTGGGGCAGGATGACGGACAGGACGACGAGACCATTTTAAAGAGACTCCGGGAAAAGATAGGACTGTCCTTAGAAGAAGCGAAAGACTGTCTGGCAAAATATGGAAGACAGCTTGTCTGACTAGAAATCCGGCTTATCCATAATCGCCTTTCCATGTACAAAAGGGACGAATACATCGCCCCTTTTGTACATTATACCCACCGTTAAATAAGGCCACGGTATGCCTCCGCCTATCTCTTCACATGCGGGCATCGATGCGCTAGTAAATCCCCTTAAAGTTAAAAGACCCAACGTGGTCCGCATCGTTGAGAGGCGTGTTGGGTCATATTTCTGCAATTTCTACAGAATCTGTATAAATCTGTCAAAAGCCGCCTGCCCCTGGGACGTCCTCTTGTACACCCCGGCGTCCTCCAGCACTTCCATGAACACCAGGCCGATTTCTTTCTCAATGATTTCATCGATGTTGGCGGCATCTATCTTCTCGTACTTAGGCGTAAACTCCTCCACCCAGTCCGCATGCTTCTCCAGCACTTCGTCCGCCCGCAGATCCGCTCCGGTGAGGATAGCCTCTTTCAGCTGCGCCATCTCTCCCTTAAGGCGGGCGGGCAATACGGCCAGCCCCATGACCTCGATGAGGCCTATGTTCTCTTTCTTGATATGGTGGAGCTTCGCATGGGGATGATATACCCCAAGAGGATGCTCCTCGGTGGTGATGTTGTTGCGCAGCACCAGATCCAGCTCGAAATTGCCCCCGCGCTTCCTGGCAATAGGCGTGATGGTATTGTGGGGCTCGCCGTCCGTGTAAGCGTACACAAATGCATCTTCATCCGTATACCCGCGCCACTTCTCCAGAATCCGGTCTGCCAGGGCGATGATTCTGTCGCTGTCCGGCCCATTCAGCCGGATTACCGACATGGGCCAGTTTACCACCCCCGCAGCCACGTCCTCAAAGCCCTCTACCGTGAAGCTCCTCTCCACAGGAGCCTTTGCCATAGCGAACTCATAATGACCGCCCTGGAAATGGTCATGGCTTAAGATGGAGCCGCCCACGATAGGGAGATCTGCGTTGGAGCCCACGAAATAGTGGGGGAACTGCTTCACGAAATCGAACAGCTTGCAGAACGCGGCATGGTCTATCTTCATGGGCACATGCTGGAAATTGAACACGATGCAGTGCTCATTATAATAAACATAGGGCGAATACTGGAACCCCCACTGGCTGCCGTTAATCGTCACCGGGATGATGCGGTGGTTCTGTCTGGCCGGATGGTTGACCCGGCCCGCGTAGCCCTCGTTCTCCCGGCAGAGCAGGCACTTGGGATAGCCGGACTGCTTCGCGTTCCGGGCGGCGGCGATGGCCTTGGGGTCTTTCTCCGGTTTGGACAGATTGATGGTGATGTCCAAATCGCCGTACCTGGTAGGCGCAACCCATTTCATATCTTTCGCAATGCGGTATCTCCTGATATAGTCGGAATCCTGACTGAGTTTATAATAATAATCCGTTGCCGCTCTCGGAGATTCCGTCTCGTACAGCTCCCGGAATTTGCGGATGACCTCGCTGGGCCTGGGCATCAGCATGCTCATAATCTTCGTGTCGAACAGATCCCGGTACACCACGCTGTCCTCAACAATGAGGCCATTCTCGCAGCCGTAGTCGCACATGCGGTTCAGGATTTCCTCCAGCTCTCCGGCCAGTCGAGCCGCCCCGCCATCCTGCGCGTTCAGGCAGCCGGCGGCACGGGCCTCACTCTCTTCCGCTTTCTCTCCCGGCTCCCCCGGTTCATCCAATCCGAACAGCTCCAACAGCCTGTTCGCGGTAAAGGTGACGTCCTCCTCCGGCACCAGCCCTGTCCGCACACCATATGCAACCAATTTTCTGATATCTGTCTGAATCATAATAATCTCCTAACTTTGGTTTTCTGAACTGCAGTTCCGGCTCTCAATCAAATACCCCGCGGCATTCGCCAAAGTCCTGCAAATATGACTTCGGCTCATTGCCGCGGGAATACCCGTCTACAGTGCCATGGGCCCGTCGCCCACCTCTACCACATAGAAGTCCGCCGCATACCCAATCTTCTCCTGATAAGCATTGCCCACTTTCTCGATGAAGCCGTCGATGGCCTCATCTTTCACGATGCTCACCGTGCAGCCGCCGAAGCCCGCGCCGGTCATCCTGGAGCCTATACATCCGTCAATCTTCCAGGCCTCTTCCGCCAGCGTATCCAGCTCAATTCCCGTCACTTCATAGTCATCCCGCAGAGACACATGGGAGGCGTTCATCAGCTGGCCGAACAGTGTCACGTCATTGGCTTTCAGAGCCTCCACTGCGCGGACAGTCCTCTGGTTCTCATACACCGCATGCTTCGCCCGTTTCCTGCGCACATCATCCTTGATGGCAGACTGATATTTTTCAAACTCCTCCTCGCTCAAATCGCCCAGGCCATTGATTTTCACCACCTGCTGCAGTTCCGCCAGAGCCGTCTCGCACTCGCTGCGGCGCTCATTGTACTTGGAATCGCCCAGACCACGTTTTTTGTTGCTGCTGGCGATGACGATTTTCGCACCCTCCAGTACGATGGGCGCGTACTCGAAGCTCAAATCCGCCGTGTCCAGGAAGATGGCGTTGTCTTTCTTTCCCATGGCAATAGCGAACTGATCCATGATGCCGCAGTTCACCTTATTGTAATTGTTCTCAGCATATTGGCCAATCAGCGCCAGATCCTGATTCGTCACATCAAAGCCGAAGAAATCCCGCAGAATGTATCCTGTCAGCACCTCCACCGATGCCGATGAGGAAAGTCCGGAACCATTGGGGATATTGCCGTACAGCATCAGATCCATGCCCTGGGGCACTTTCATGCCCTTTTCCCCGAAAGCCCACATGACCCCCTTGGGATAGTTTGTCCAGCCTGCCTCCCTGGAGGGCACCAGATCCTCCAGAGAGGACTCGATGACGCCCAGCCTCTCGAAATTCATGGAATAAAAGCGCAGCTTATTGTCGTCCCTCTTTCTTGCCGCGCCGTAGGTGCCGATGGTCAGCGCACAGGGGAACACATGTCCGCCGTTATAGTCGGTATGTTCTCCAATCAGGTTCACCCTGCCCGGCGCGAAATAGGCTTTCACGCCCTCGCCCTCGCCGAATACTTCCTCAAACCGTTTCAAAATCTCATTCTTCATGTCACTACCTGTTCCTTTCTGCCTCCGGCAAACTTTATTTTCACTGCCGTCCGTTCCCTCCGGCCTCGTGCTCCACTGTCCTCTTTCTGAGAATCCTGCTCTTGGATTCTATTTTAGAACTTTGATAATAGAATCCTGCTCTTGGATTCTATTTTAGAACTTTGATAATAGAATCCTGCTCTTGGATTCTATTTTAGAACTTTGATAATAGAATCCTGCTCTTGGATTCTATTATATACATAATGCCAGGAAGACCACCACATCCATATGTTTTTTGAACCTGTCAAAATGTTATATAAAGAAGCAGGGCCCTGCCGATTGCGGCTGCCACTGCCTCCTCGTCCTGATTCAATGTCTGTTCCAGCAGACTGTCCGGCTCTCTGATCAGCCTTGCCACTTCCCTGTGCCTGCCTGTCGTCACAGCGCGGACAAATTCTGCCATGAGCACAGCAACCCTCATGGCCCTTATGGCCATCCGGCCGTTTCACGCCTTGAATAAGGTCATTTTATCATAAGCCCAACCCCCTGACAAGCGCAAAGCCCCGGCAATCCCGCAAAATCCCGGCTCAAGCGCCGCTTTAGTGCCGCCTGCGCAGCGTTTCAAGCAACTCTTGATTCCATATTCCCGGCGGATAAGCTATACTGGAACCATAGACGAACAGCAGATGCATCCGCAGGAAGTTTATACCGCATAACGCCGGAATTTACCATACTTCATTGGCTAAATGGGCATGACCGGCGTTATGCAGTCAGGTAACTCGAAAGTTTTAACTGTCAGGCAGTCTAAATGAACAAGACGAAAAGGAGAAGAACATAGAAAAGCTGGTGGAGGATAATGTGGGCGGACAGGAAAGCCATGAAAAGCTCAGCCTGGACGCCATCACAGGTCTGGCGCCCTTTTTAGATGAAGAATATCTGGATGAGCTGCTGCAGAGGGCTCATGTGGAGAACCTGAAAGAGCTGGCCGGACTGGCCCCTTTCTTAAGCAGCAATACTCTGGACTCCCTGGTCAGAAACGCCAATCCTGCAGCTGACCTGGACGGCATCCTGGCACTGGCCCCTTTCCCGGGCGAGGAGACTTTGGATTGGCTGGTGGAGCAGAGAACCTTAAACGGCAGCCTGAAAAAGGTCGCCGGACTGGCTCCTTTCCTAAGCGGCAAGGCCCTGGATTCCCTGATCAGAAACGCCAATCCGGAAACCGACATGGACGGCATTCTGGCACTGGCCCCTTTCCTGGAGGAGGACACCCTGGACTGGCTTATCGAGCAGGAACTGCCGGAGGGCAAGGTCTTGAATTTATCCGGACTCTACCCTTTCCTGTCCCGGAAGTCCCTGAAAAAACTTGCGGAGCGCCTGATGAAAGGCGGCAGCCTCGATGCCCTGAAATCCATTGTGCCTTTTCTGTAATAGCGGTATTGCGTACTACTTTTTTCGCCATGCCGCTATATGGTGTATCTGCTCTTTCAACACATTTCACCGCCCCACCTGATGATGGCAGTACCTGCGCGCGCTGACAGCGGCTCCGGAAACCGCCGCTGCCAGCGCCACAGCCGCCATGAGCCACCGCTCTCCATGGGACACTTCCACATAGCTGCCGCAAAAGGACAGCGGCATGCTGTAGCAGATCATATGCAGCAGGGAATTCACCCTCCCCCTGGGCAGGGAATCCAGAACCAGTCGCATGAACGCAAAGGGGCCTATGTAAAGCGCCAGAGACCGCACCAGCGAGGAAAAGGACTGCCTGCTCGCCGCGGAGACGGCGCACACCAGCGCCGCCAGCACCACGGCGGCCGTCCACCCGCACAGATACAGCATCAGGAGCCCCTTTCCCATGGATATGTCATCCTCCGGGAAGAACATGGGAACCCCCGCCAGCCCGCAGCTCACCGATAGCCCCTCCGTCCCGTAATAAGCTATGTAGAGCAGGAAAATGCTCCCGCAGGCCAGCCAGTAATAGGCCGATGCCAGAAAGCACCCCACTGCCAGGCGCAGCCTCCAGAGCCGGAACCGCCCCTTGGCCGCAGGCAGGATGATGTCCGTGGTGCGGAACGCATAATCCTCGGAAAACATGGGGCACAGGAACACGATAATGGTTATATACGCCAGCTGATAAGCCATCATGAACCTGTCCCAGAACCATCTGCTGCTCCCGGTATAGCCGAAAGTATAGCCGCCCTGCAGATAGCGGCTCTCGGTCCACCCCTCCGCCAGCGCGTAAGTGACCTCACCGTCCTCGCCCACGATTTCCTCGCCGAAGAGGCTGGTCATGGCCCGGTTGCAGTAATTGTCATTGCCTCCCGTGGCCGCTGCAGCCTCCAGCCCCTCTTTCGTGGTGCTTCGGTTGGCATAATTGACAGGAGGGCCATACTTTTCCCAGATGGCCCGCACCACATCCTCTGTCAGCGGCCCGGAGAATTCGGCCGCTATCTCCTTGTCCCGCCGGATGGCCTCTTTCCCATAGTATATTCTGCCCTCGTCCACCAGCCCCTCTCCCCAGACCGTATTGCCCATGGTATAATACAAAATGAAGAAAAGCCCCGCAAGCATGGCCGCCAAACCTGCCTTTCTGGAAAAAACACGGTAAATCTCCGCTCTGAACATGTTCGCCCTCCTTATCGCTCACGAAAATAATACATACTACATAACGCCAGAATTTATACTGCTTAGCGATTTCACTTGCCGTGAAACCAGACTGCATTGGTTCAACGTACATGGCTGGCGTTATGTAGTCAGGTTACTCGGAAATTTTAACTGTACGCAGTATAAATACACATCCTCCAGATTCGGGTCTACAGGCTGCGCTCCCTCCACGGGACAGTCGTCGGAGATAATCCGCAGCCTGACGCCCTTTTCCGTATTGCGCAGGTTGCTCACATTGAAACCGGCCTGGTACCGCTCCGTGTCCTCCGGGCTCACGATACATTCCCACACCTTGCCCCGGGCCATCTCCAGCATATGGCCGATATCCCCCATGGCCAGCAGCTGCCCCTCCCTCATCAGGAGAATCTCATCCGCTATGTACTCCACATCCGACACGATATGGGTGGACAGGATGATGATGCGCTCCCTGGACAGGGAGTTGATGATATTGCGGAAACGGATGCGCTCTTTGGGATCCAGTCCCGCCGTAGGCTCATCCAGAACCATGATTTCCGGGTTGTTCAAAAGAGCCTGGGCGATGCCAAGCCGCCGCACCATGCCCCCGGAAAAGGTCTTGATTTTCTTATTCTGATATGCGGCCAGGTCCACCAGCCCCAGCAGCTCCTCCACTTTTTTCCCGGCTTCGTCCTTAGGGATTGCTTTCAGGGCCGCCAGATACAGCAGGAACCGCTTAGCGGTAAATTCCGGGTAATAGCCGAAATCCTGGGGCAGATATCCCAGTATTCTCCGATACCGGGCCCCAAGGCTCCTGATGGCGCCGCCCCCATAGAGCACAGCCCCCTCCGTGGTCTCCAGAATGCCGCAGATTATGCGGAGTAAGGTGGTCTTGCCGGAGCCGTTTGCCCCAAGGAGGCCATACACTCCCCGTGTGAGGGTGCACGAAATTCCGTTCACCGCCGTCTTTTTTCCATATTTTTTCGTCACACTGTCCAAAGTCAGTTCCAGCATACTATCTCACCTCTCCTGATTTTTCCATACATGTACCGCAGCTGGCACAGATAAATTCCGATTCCGCCGGAAAATACCGCCGCCCAGGCCCACAGACTGCCTTTCGCATAAGCCTCCATGGGCAGGGAGCTGACCGCTGCGGCCAGCAGCCCTGTCATAAGCGCCAGCACCAGCTGTCCATAGCGGTTCCTGCTGCCCCGCAGGGCCGTGAAGAACAGCAGGCAGCAGATATTCGACAGCACAAAGGGCACCATCACATACAGGCATACCTGTCCGAAAGGCAGATTCGTCTTTCCGGCGATCGTTCCGCTGCCAAGGGCCAGCACCAGGACGTCCGCAGCCCCTGACAATGTCATCTTTATGGTCCACAGCTGCGGGAGATTGAAATAGCAGCTCTGCTCCAGTTCCGCCATCCCCTGAGAAAAATGCCGCCCCAGACTGCAGCAGCCCAGCACCCCCATCCACGCGGCCAGCACGGAAATCCAGCGCAGATAGTCTGGCAGCGCTCCGTCGTCCATGGATATCTTTTTTAATAAAAGCGCCAGACTACCTGCCAGGATTCCCTGGATAATCCAAAAGGAGGGGGAGATGTGCCGCAGTTGAATCACAAAGAGATTCCCCAGCGGGATGGTCCGGTCTGTTTGACACATGGTTTTTTCATGGATGTTTTTCCGTATTTGCCTTAATGCATCGCCGCGTTTTTCCTTTTCGGGGACAAGCGTCTCCGCTGCCGCCCTGAGCCGTTCTGCTGCCGCCTTTTCATCTGTATTGGAATCTTTCCTGCGGAAATCTTTCGCTTTCCTGCCAAAGCCCGCCGTGTTGCAATCGTCTTTATTTCCCACACTCAGATTTTTCTTCAAATCTTTATCCCTCCGCAGTCACATTTTCCCGTTATATTCTTATCGCATTATCGGGTTATCGTTATTTCGTTCATCTCATTTCGATGCTTTCCCCGCTCTCAGTCCAGGAAATCCTCCCTGCGCAGAATTCCCTGCAGCTTCTCCATCCCCTGCCTGACCCTGGACTTTACAGTGGAGACCTGTGAGTCTGTCGCCCGCCCTATCTCCCGGTATTTCATATCGTACAGGTAATGGAGCAGAATGGCCTCCCGCTGCATATACGGCAGCCTGGCCAGGGCCTGCATCAGCCTGTCGCGGATATCCGCGTCCACCGCGTGCTGCTCCGGACTGTCATATACCTGCTGCTCCGGACTGCCATATATCCCCTGTCCCAAGGCCCCGGCCGTGGGCGCTGGCGATTTCCGATATTCCTCTTCCTGCTCCCCTCTGTCACAGGCCCTGCTTCCCGCCTCCAGGCAGTCATAGCCGCTTTCCTCCAATCCGCAGCCCCGGCCATGCCCATTTCCTATGTACTGCCCCTCTTCCGTCCAGCGCCCGCCGTCCCACATATTCGCAGTCTCCCTGTACTTCCGGCGCAGGTAATCCCTGCACACATTCATGGCAATCGTCAGCAGATACCCTTTCAGGTTGCGTTCATGGTAACTCTCCACATACCGGATGAAACGGACAAAGGTCTCCTGAGCCAGATCGCAGGCATCCTCCCTGCTGCCTGTCTGAAAGGCGCAGAAACGATAGATATCGTCATAATACTTCTCCGCGATATCCCCAAGAGGCTCCTTATTCCCTTTGCGAATGGCATGTATCCACTGACGCTCTTCCACGATGGCTCCTTTGTATTCCCTTTTCACTTAATATAACCTGTCCAGCCGGAAAAAGGTTTTATATTTCGGAAAAATTTACTGACTTTTTTCAGCTGCATGATAATCCCCGCCTCTTCTGCGCCTTTCCAGGCTCATATAGGCCTGACAGATTATGATGAAGCCCAGAGGGCCGCCGATGATGCCCCAAATGCCGAACAATTTGATGCCCGCGTAGATGGACAGCAGTATCGCTATGGGGGAAACCCCGATTTTTTTCCCGATCAGCCTGGGCTCCAGCAGCTCCCGGACGAAAATGCACACCACGTACACCAGCAGGCACACCGCCCCTCTCACATAGCTCCCGCAAAAAAACTGCTGAATGGAAAGAGGCACCAGAACCACCCCTGTCCCGATAAAGGGCAGCGCGTCCAAAAGCCCCGCCAGAAGCCCCCAGAGGATGCCATTGTGTATCCCGGCGACACCCAGCGCCGCAGCCGCCAGCGTCCCGATAAGGCTCATGATGATGACCTGGGCCTTAACGAAAGTGGCGATGTAGCGTATGATCCCGCAGATAATCTCCAGGTACACATAGCATTCCTCCCGCTCCAGCAGCCGGTTCATGATGTCATCGTAATCTTTCGCCAGAAGCACCGCCGCTATCAGGAAAGTCACCAGAAAGCCGCCCACGGAGGCGAACATCTTCACATAAGCCAGAGACTGGGAGAGCATCCCGGGCAGGAACTGCAGCTGGAAATAATCGATTCCGTCCTGAATCCTTGCAAGGAGCAGCTGCTCCAGATACAGATTGTCTATCCCCATAGCCCGCCCCACCGCATCACAGATATCGTGGATGAAAAGGGACAGCTCCGCCTCCAGGGAATCCAGGTTTTCCACCAGGCCGGGCAGGCTCCCGATAATCCAGGAAAACAGAATCCATAACAAGCCGCCGAAGACTCCGCATGCCAGGAGCAGCAGAAGCAATGTCCCTATCTGCCTGTGGAGCTTCAGCTTTTTCTGCATTTTCTGGAGCAGCGGGCCGAAAATCGTCACGAACAGCATGGCCGCCAGCACCGGCGCCGTCAGCGGCGTGATGACTTTCAGGAAAAAATAAACTGCCCCTGTCAAAAGGAGCAGTGTCACGAATCTGTTTTCTCTGATTTTTTCCATCATACTAACCTCCCCGATGCCCCGGCTGCCGCACCGGTGTTTTATATTAGTATGATATTTTTCCGGAAAATCATAACTGTGAAAAAGAGGAAAATGCCGGGTTCTCCGGTTTTATCTGAAAATTCATCTCTTTCCCGGACACAGGATGGAGAAATCCCAGCCTGTAAGCGCAGAGGGCCACGTTCCGAACGCCGAGAGTCTGTGCCAGCGCTTTTGTCCTCTCATTTCCGTATTTGGAATCCCCTAAAAGAGGCGTCCCCGCGTGAGCCATCTGGGCGCGGATTTGGTGAAAGCGGCCTGTATCGATGCCGATATCCGCCAGGGCGAGCCCCTGCTCTTCCCTGGTCTGCAGGATACGGTATTCCAGCACCGCCCTGCAGATTTTTGGCTCTTTTGCAGCAGCAGAGAGCCTTTGCCGGTCTCCGGGACGGCTCTTGCTTCCGGGAGCCGAATCACCGGCTGCATTCCTGCGATGCCCCTGTCTCCCGCTCCGGCTTTCGGGACAGCCTCGTCCCTCCGGGCAGGCAGAACTCTCAGAGCGGCCTGAACCCTCAGCGGAATCCCGCATTTCAGGGCCGGCTTCTTTGATTACAGATATGTAGTCTGTACGTTTTCCGTTTTTCACCGGCTGTTTGTACAGGCAGTCTTCCAATCGCCCTTCCCTGGCTGCAGGTATGCCGCAGAGCACTGCATAGTATCGCTTACAAAAGCTCCCCTCATCGCCTTGCCGCTGCAATTGTCCGGTGAGGGAAGCCGCGCTGCGCCTGGTCTTCGCGAATACCAGCAGCCCCTCCACAGGCTGATCCAGGCGGTGGATGATGCCCAGATAAGGCTCCTGCCGCCCCGTAGCCATACATAAGCCGCCTCTGCCCTGGAACAGATAATTCTTCAACTCACTGACCACATCCGCCTGTCCTGTCCTGGCTGTCTGCACCGCAATTCCCGCGGGCTTATGGGCCACGAGCACCTCTTTATCCTCATAGAGAATCCGACTCCGCATATCGCCCCTCTTCTCTTCCATGTCCAAAAAACGTCTAAATTAAAACAGGAAAAAGGATACTCCCATACACCAACAGTACCGCCAAATGAATCGCCAGCGCCGCCACATAAGAAATCCTGTGGCGACAGGCTGCCATTCCCCCTGTCATGGCCGCTCCATAGCCAAACAGGCCCGCCATCTGCTTCACCCACAAAAGCAGCTCCTGATAAGCTGTCCCCAGACAAGGATCGTAAGAGGCCCAGCGCACGCAGGAAACCACGCTCTCCCTCCAGGCCTGTCCCATGGCCAGGCCTGAAATCCCCTGCACCAGATAACAGGCCGCTGCCAGAATCCCAAAATAAATCCAATCTTTTCCCGGCCGTTTCTCTTTTCCCCAGAGCATCCATCCCAATACCAGCAACAAAAAACAGGGATACAGCGCAGTCCCGCATATAGCCAGCGCCGTCGCGACTGCCCTCTTTTCCTTTTCCCACAAAATCCAGGCCCCCAGGAGAAAGCCGAAAGCCAGGGCATCCACCTGGGCCCAGCAGATTCCCCGCAAAAACGCCACCGGCGACAGTATGCACACCACAAGATAAAAAGCGCTTTTTATTTTCAGCCCATCCTTAAGACCGCCTACCGCCACAAAACAAAGCGCTGCCACAATATAATCCGCTATCCCCACAAGCCATTTCACACTGTGCAGAGGCAGCACGGGCAGATATTGCATCAGATGAATCAACAGGTAATAAAATGCGGATTGGACATTATTTTCATGACTGTCAAAATAACAATTTATATCGGGAGCGCCCCACCAGACTACTATCTTCCTCAAATAAAGCCCCAGAGCTGCCGCAAGCGCCACCAGGAGCCAGAGCATATGCCTCTCTGCCCATGAAATCATTTTCTTCTCTATTTTCAGCATGGTTCCACCCTCTTTCCGGCACGGCATCCGTCATACAGTCCGTAAAAACATTTCCATGTGAGATAAAAATAAATCAACAGATTCCCCGCCGCCAGAGCGTAATGGGACACAGGGCTCCACCCCAGATAGCTGCCCCCGTAGCATAGCGCAGACAAAAGCACCAGAGCTGCCGCCGGAACGCGGTATTTTTTCTCAAAGACGGCGCATACCGGCAGCACGATTTCCGCAATATAATTATACCTTTCATGCATACAGGGCAGCAGCATGGCGCAGGTCATGGTAGTCCATGCCACATATTCCAGATAATCTTTCATGGCATGCCTGCGGCCGGACTGCACGAACAGCACCGCGAACATCAACAGCGCCATAAAAGCGAGCACAATCGCCGCTTTCCCAAACAGATAATATGGCGCCTCCTTGAAGAATGTCCAGATATTGGGATAGTAATAATACATAAACGGGTATTCACCCATCAGCCGGAAATAGGTACGGTAAGCCACATCAAAGCCGCATCCTCCTATGATTGCCGGAATGCACGATACCTGAATGGCAATTGGTATCCACAGCAGATGCAGAATAGAAAATGTCTTTTTATAAAAGTAGAGAATCAGCACAATGGGCAGAATGAACACAGCCTGCAGTTTCATAGCCAGAGCGAACCCCAGCATCCACATCCCTCTTACAGGCTTTTCCTGTGACAGGTACCAGAAGCCAAGCAGCGCCAGGCCAGCCCAGATACTTTCGCTCTGGGCAAGATATCCGCTGTTTATCACTGCCACCGGGTTACAGAGCACCAGCCCACAGGCAAGCGCTCCATAGAATCGGCCCTTACCCGTTTCCTCCCCCGCAGACATTGCCACCTGCATCACCGCGAAAGCCGCCACATAATCAAACAAAATGGAAACCATCTTGATGCTGATAATTGGTTCCGCAGGTACCAGCGTCAAAAGGTAAAGAATCGTTACATAAAACAGATTGTAATCCCCCTCATAACCGGCAAGAGCAGCCAGCGTGCCGCCCTCTTTCAGCTGCTGATACCACGGTTCCAGGCAGACTCTGTAATCCACTCCCTCAAACCGGATACCTGTCCACCGCAGGACCATCCCAAGGATAGATATCACCCCAAGCACAAAGAAAAAAGTCCGCCGATTCATCCCCCTCATCCCGTTTCCTCTCTTCCTTTATAATTATCCGTTCAAACCAGTGCAGTATGAATCAGTTTTTCCAGATATATGCCATCTGTCCCTCATTTTCGCAGCCCTCTGGGATAATGATTCTTCATGGAGCCAGCCGCCAGCTTCCCCCAGCCAATCCCAAAACCGTCCACGCAGATCAGATACCAGCCTTTCTCTCCCTCTGCCGGGAAAGTCTGGCCGCTTAAGTAAGCGGACACCGCCTGATTGCCGGAATCCAGATTCCAGACACGGGCCGCGCAGGCCGGGCGCAGCGCCAGCGCAAGGGCATGGGAGGGCTCGAACCGGTTCTTTTTCACCTCGCCCAGATGCAGACCCTGCCGGAGCGCTTTCAGGCCTTTCAGGGAGGGCATGTCCGCCGGTGCAAGATAGAGATTGTCCCCCAGCTTCATAAGTTTGAGCGTGCCTTTCAGCCCCACAGCCTCTCCCAGTCCGGAAAGCAGCTCCTCCGTCCCCGGACTTCCCCCGGCTTTCCGCCCTGTCTGTCCGCCGCTTCGGCCATACCCCCTGCTTTTCTCCGCCTCTGGTATGGCCGTCTTCCGGGCAGGTTCCCCAATCTTCCGGTCCGGTTCACCATGCCTCCAATCGGCGGCTCCCATCTTCCACTCAGCTTCCCCAAGCCTCCAACCGGCCTCCCCTAATTTCAGGCTCTCGGCACAGAAATGCCGAAATTCCTCCGGCATGATTCCGCTCGCCTCTTTCATCGTTTCTTTTACCGTATCTTTTAGTGCGTAATTACGATATCCATCCGGAACATTCCCATCCTTTTCCAGCACAGCCGCGAAATGCCCCTCTCCCCGGACACGCTGGGGCCACAGGCGCAGCGTATCCTCCAGGCCCGGGACAGGATTTTCGACAATCTCCGGCATTCCGTCGCATCCGGCCAGCCCCAGCTTTTCTTTCTCTATGGGCAATATCCTGTATCCCTCATGCCGCCCCAGGAACCTGCCAACGCTCCCCTCGTCCTCTTCCGGCGCGAACGTACAGGTGGAATACACCAGCCGTCCCCCGGAGCGCAGCATTTTAGCGGCACAGTCCAGAATCCCGTCCTGGCGTTCGGCGCACAGCCTGACGTTTTCCGGGCTCCACTCCTCACAGGCCGCCTCGTTCTTGCGGAACATCCCCTCCCCGGAACAGGGCGCGTCCACCAGTACACGATCAAAATACCCCGGAAACGCCTCCGCCAGACGCTGTGGCGTCTCATTCAGGACGCAGGCATTCCCGATGCCCATCCGCTCTATATTTTCCGACAGAATCTTCGCTCTGGCCGGATGAATCTCATTGCATACCAGGATTCCGCTGCCCGAAAGCCCTGCGGCTAACTGCACGCTCTTCCCGCCCGGAGCCGCGCACAGATCCAATATGCGCTCTCCCGGCTGCACATCCAGCAGCTCCGCCGGAGCCATGGCGCTGGGCTCCTGGATATAGTACAGCCCGGCTTCATGAAAAGGATGCTTCCCCGGCTGGTCCGACGGCAGATAATAATACCCGTCCTCCGCCCAGGGAACCGGCCATAAATGCGCGAAACCGACAGCGAATCCACCAGCCCGCTCCGCGTCGTCCCGCCCCTCCGCATCCGTGCCGCGCTGCCCCGCAGCGTCCCGTCCCTTTCTGTCCGCGCCGTCCGGACAAGCCGTCCCCGAGCCAAATCGCCTGGCCGCGCTGCGTCCGTCGCTGCCGATCTTGCCCGGGTTCAGCTTCAGGGCCTGAGCGCTCTCCTTTCCACAGCTTTCCAGAAAAGCCCCGTATTCCTCTCCCAGCATCTGCTCCATTCTCTCCAAAAAAGCCCCCGGCAGCATACACTTCCCCCTAACTCTCCCAAAAGCCATACCTGCCGCGCGGCAGACCTGCAGGACACACGCGGCAGTTTTATTTTCCTTCCAAAAATTACACTTTGAACCTGTACCCAACCCCCCAGATAGTCTCAATATACTGGGGCTTCGCGGTATCTTTCTCAATCTTCTCCCGGATCTTCTTGATATGCACCGTCACCGTAGCGATATCTCCGATGGAATCCATGTCCCAGATCTCCCGGAACAGCTCCTCCTTCGTATACACATGATTGGGATTCTCCGCCAGGAAAGTCAGCAGATCGAACTCCTTGGTGGTAAATGTCCTCTCCTCGCCGTTCACATATACACGGCGCGCCGTCTTGTCGATACGGATGCCCCGAATCTCCACGATATCGTTCTGGGGCTTCTGGTTCGTGCCCACCAGCCTCTCATACCGCGCCATATGGGCCTTGACCCTGGCCACTAATTCGCTTGGGCTGAAAGGCTTGGTCATATAATCGTCCGCCCCAAGGCCCAGCCCCCTGATTTTATCGATGTCGTCCTTCTTGGCCGAAACCATCAGAATCGGGATATTCTTCTCCTCCCTGATCTTGCGGCACACCTCAAATCCGTCCATCCCGGGCAGCATCAGATCCAGAATCACCAGATTGTACTCGCCGTTCAGGGCCATAGCCAGCCCCTCGTCCCCGGTGTTGCAGATATCCACCTGAAAATCGCTCAGTTCCAGATAGTCTTTCTCCAAATCCGCGATTGCCACTTCATCTTCCACAATCAATATTTTGCTCATACTCCTCCCAACCTTTCCTTATGCCTGCTCTATTTATCATCTTGAAGCTCAATATATTTCCTTAATACAAAATGAATACAGGTTCCCTCGCCCTCTTTGCTGGTGGCCCAGATATAACCGCCGTGATCCTCTATGATTTTCTTCACAATGGACAGCCCGATGCCGCTGCCGCCCTGGGCGGAATTCCGGGAGGCGTCCGTGCGGTAGAACCTCTCGAAAATCTTCGGCAGGTCTTTCTGGGCGATACCCTTGCCATTGTCCTCGATTTCAATGCGGATGGATTCCACCTCGTCCAGAATCCGGATATCAATGGCGCCTTTGGGCTTATCCATATACTTTACGCTGTTGCTGATGATATTATTGATGACTTTCTTCATCTGCTCCGGATCCGCGATGATCACTGTTTCCGGCTGCACCAGATTGGAGTAGTTCAGCTCGATATTCTTCTGCTCCAAATCCAGCCCCACTTCCTCTATGCAGTCCCCGAAATAATCTGCTACGTTTATCCGGTGAAAATTATACGGAATCCTGTTGTTGTCGATGCCGGAGTAATAGGTCAGCTCATTGATCAGCCTCTCCATGTCATTTGCTTTGTTGTAGATGGTCTTGATATATTTGTCCATCTTCTCGGGGGTCACCGCCACCCCGTCCATGATGCCCTCCACATAGCCCTTGATGGCCGTGATGGGGGTCTTCAGATCGTGGGAAATATTGCTGACCAGCTCCCTGTTCTGCCGCTCGCTCTCCCGGTTCTCCTCGGTGGTCTCTTTCAGCCGCAGCCGCATGTCCTCATAATTGCGGTACAGATCGCCGATTTCGCCCTTGGCGTCCGTCTGCAGCACATAATCGAAATTCCCCTCCTTGATCTTGCGCATGGCAATATTCAGTTCGTTAATGGGATTGAACACCCCCCTGTGAATCCACCGGGTCAGCACGATGCTGGTGAAAATCAGTATCAGGAAAATCGCAACGAACATGTCCACCAGCAGCTTCCTGGAAATCAGCGTGTTCACCTTTGTGACCACGAAAGCGCTGCCCGGATGTCCGTCCGGGAACATGAAGTCCAGCTGCTTCACGAATTTATCCATTTCATCGTAGTAGATGTCAGGGTTCTCCGCCGTGCCTCCCTCCCCATAACCGGGCAGGCGGGAGAAAATCATCTCCGCCGCCTCCTGATTTCCGGCGTAATAGAGGTCATCGTCTTTCCGTACAATGATATACGTGGTCTTGTGCGGAATCTGCGAATTCACCATGTCCAGATATTCCAGGTCCGCCAGCCTGGAGGAGTCTTCCTCGATCTGTTCCTTCAGGTCAAAGAACACATCGTCCGTGGCCGCCGCCACCTCCCGCATGTTCTCCGTCATCGTCGTATAGTCCAGGCGCGCGATGGGAAAACCTTTCTGGGCATTCATCAGATACAGTCCGATTCCCAGAAATGCCACCGCCGTCAGAATCAACGGCAGAACTATGATGACGATGAATGTGACCCGCAGCCGCGTTCTGAATTTCATAATCCCTCTCCCCCGCACGATACTTTTCTCTACTATAATCACGGTATGAAACTATTGTACCATATTTTCCCCGGGAAAGTGTAAAATAAGAAAAATAATATCATTAAAAAAATCTTAATCTTCCCGCTATTTACTTTTCCTCCTTTTGGTTGTAGGATATTTCATATACAAATAAGCAAAGGAAGGTTATATGATGAAAAAGATAAATGTAGGCGTCTTCTTCGGCGGATGCTCCCCCGAATACAGCGTATCCCTGTCCTCCGCTTCAGGGGTCATCCTGAATCTGGACAGCGAAAAATACAATCCCGTGCTGATCGGCATCTCCCGGAAAGGGGAATGGTTCCACTATGCCGGGCCCGTGGACAAACTGCTGAACGATACCTGGCAGAATCCCGCGGACTGCACCCCGGCAGTCCTCTCCCCCAACCGCGGCGAGAAATGCCTGATTCTCCTGGGGCAGGACGGCCCATCCCGCATCCCCCTGGACATCGCGTTCCCGGTGCTCCACGGCGGCAACGGGGAGGACGGCACCCTCCAGGGACTGTTGGAGCTCTCCGGCGTCCCTATCGCGGGCTGCGGCACTCTGGCCTCCGCCTTAGGGATGGACAAAGACCGCGCTCACAGGCTGGTGCGCCTGGAGGATATACGCGTGCCCCTGCATCTGGTGATGGAGCCCGGCACCCCCGCGCAAATCATGGAAAGCTTCGCGGAAAAAATAGGCTATCCCCTCTACGTGAAACCCGTGAAAGCCGGCTCTTCCTATGGCGTCACCAAAGTGCTTGACAAAGAGCAGCTGGCCCCCGCGGTGGCTTTGGCTTTCCAGTATGACAATCAGGTTCTTGTGGAGGAGAACATTCCCGGCTTTGAGGTGGGCTGCGCCGTGCTGGGCAACAAGGAGCTGATTACCGGCGAGGTGGACGAAATCGAGCTTTCCGGCGATTTCTTCGATTTCACGGAAAAATATACCCTGAAGACCTCCGCCATCCACGTACCGGCCAGAATCGATCCCGCCAAGGCCGGGGAGATCAAGGAGACCGCTAAGCGCATCTACAGGGCGCTGGGCTGCGCAGGCTTCGCCCGGGTGGACATGTTCCTGACCCCCGACGGGGAAGTGGTATTCAACGAGGTCAATACCATTCCCGGCTTCACGGAGCACAGCCGCTATCCCGGCATGATGAAAGCCGCGGGCCATTCTTTCCGGGAAGTCCTCTCACGGATCCTGGAGCTGGGCCTTGAGGCCGCGCAGGCATAAAGAAACCGCGGAAGAGAAACTCCTATGAAAATACTATCCTTATCCTGCCATGACATTTACAAAGGCCCCCTGATTCTGGTAAATCAGGCCCACGGCCTTGATGAGAGCGCTGCCGAAGACCTCATCCCCGTGACGGAATCCCGGCCGGATGCCCTGCTGCAGCGTCCTGCCGCCCAGGCGCTGGCAAGACTGATGGACGAGATAGGTGGCTGGCAGCATATCGCTTTCGTCAGCGCATGGCGCTCCCGCAGAGAACAGCAGGAAATCTGGGACGACAGCCTCCGGGAAAACGGGCCGGAGTTCACCCGCGCCTATGTGGCGGTTCCGGGCCACAGCGAGCATCAGACCGGCCTGGCCATGGATTTGGGCGCGAAAAAAGAGCAGATAGATTTCATCTGCCCGGATTTCCCCTATACCGGCCCCTGTCAGGATTTCCGGGAAAGCGCCGCGAAATACGGCTTTATCCTGCGCTACCCCGAGGGAAAAGAAAGCATCACCGGCATCAGCCATGAGCCCTGGCATTTCCGCTATGTAGGGGCGCCCCATGCGGCAATCATGCAAGAGCAGAATATGACCCTGGAGGAATACACAGACTGCTTAAAGCGGTTTCCTTACGGGAGCGGCCTGCGCCGGGTGGCGGACAATGGGCGCGAGGTCTGTATCTCTTATCTAAAAGCAGCCGCGGATCCGATCTGCCTGAAGCTGCCGGAAGAGGATTCCTGGTCTCTCTCCGGCAATAACGCAGACGGTTTTATTTTGACAGAATGGAGGTAAACAGATGCGGACGAAAGCAAATTACGGCTGTCTGGACAGATTTCGGATTGCCGCCGCCCTGTTAGTCATCGCTATCCACACCTCGCCCCTGACTTCATTTCATGAAGGGGCGGATTTTTTTCTCACCAGAGTGCTGGCCCGCGTGGCCGTCCCTTTCTTCTTCATGGTGACGGGACAGTTTGTGGCGGCCGGATTCCTGCCCTCCGGCGAGGCTTCCGCCTCCCCGAAAGGAATGAACAGATTCCGCAAGTATCTGGTGAAGACTTCCCTGCTCTATCTGTTCTGCATCATTTTGTATCTGCCGATCGGCATCTATGCGGGACATTACAAAGACCTTACTGTCGGCGCCGCGCTGCGGATGCTTTTCTTTGACGGGACTTTTTATCATCTGTGGTATTTTCCGGCGTGCATTTCAGGCATTCTGCTGGTGTATCTGATGAGCCGTTTTTTAAGCCTGCGGGGCATGACAATCGTTTCTGCCGTGCTGTATGTCATTGGGCTGTTCGGGGACAGTTATTACGGGCTGGCCGCGAAAGCGCCTGCAGTGGAGGCTGTCTATGGATTCCTTTTCCAGATTTCCTCCTATACCCGCAACGGGCTGTTCCTTGCGCCGCTGTTCCTGGTGCTTGGCGCCTGGATGGCGGAGGCCGGGCAGAAGCGGAACGATGGGGCGGATTCTGAAAGGCTTCTGTTTTTCTGCTCCCTGTTCGCCCTCTCCTTTGCCCTTATGACCGGGGAGGCATTCCTTCTGCGGCATTTTGAACTGCAGCGGCATGACAGCATGTATCTGATGCTGATTCCTGTCATGTTCTTCCTGTATCGGATTCTGCAGAGCATCCCTAAAAAATCCAGCGGCATTTTTCGCGCGGCCGCTACCTGGATTTATATGCTGCACCCTGCCTTTATCGTGGTGGTCAGAGGCATCGCCAGGCCCCTGCGGCTGACGGAGCTGCTGGTGGACAACAGCTTTGTGCATTACCTGGCGGTGGCGGCGCTGTCTGTCATCGCAGGCTTTGCCATGGCGTGGCTGCAAGAGAGGCGGCAGTCCGGGCGCCGGGGTTCCCATGAAGCCGGCAGCCGGACGGTTCCCGCCGCACGCGGCAGGAAACAGGCTATCTCAGCTGCTTCCGGTGACGCATGGGACGGGGATGACGTTATTTCGTCCGAAAATGAATTTTATTCAGATTCCGCGGAATTTGACGACTCTTATTCAGATGCATCCAACGAAGAAGATTGGGACAGCCTGTACCCGGAAGAGGTTATGGCGGAAGAAGAAACAGATAATGCTTATCCGGATAATTCCTATCCGGAATCTTTCCCAGAGGAAGCGCGTTCAGAGGAGCCGTATCAGGAAGAGCCCTATGGGGGAGAGGCTTCAGAGGAATCTCATCCAGAAGCGGCTTACGGAGAACAGGCGAGAAGCGCTCCCTCCGCACAAAGCCCGGCTTTCTCCCATGAGAAATCCCCCGCCTCCCGGGCCTGGATTGAAGTGGACTCCAGGGCCCTTGCCCACAATGTCGAGGCACTCCGCTCCAGACTTCCGGAGCGCTGCCGCCTGATGCCCGCCGTCAAGGCGGACGGCTATGGCCACGGAGCCGTCCTTATCTCCAGACAGCTGAACCTCCTGGGAGTGGACGCTTTCTGCGTGGCCTGCGTCGAGGAGGCCATCGAGCTGCGCGAAGCGGGCATCCAGGGCGAAATCCTGATACTGGGCTACACCCCGCCCGAAGACTTCCCGCTGCTTGTCCGCTACCGTTTGATTCAGACCGTCATAGACTACCCTTACGCCAGGCAGCTGAATCAGGCAGAGGCGGACATCCATGTCCACATCGGCATCGACACCGGCATGCACCGCTTAGGGATACGCTGCGAAGATATAGAGGAAATCACAGCCGTCTGCGAACTGCGGCACATTGTCATTGACGGGCTTTTCACCCATCTGTGCGCCTCCGACTCGCCCCTCCCGGAGCACAGGGCTTTCACCGAAGCCCAGGTCAGCGCCTTTTATCAGGTGGTAGATTATTTAAAGGCGGAAGGCTATCCCTGCCCCAGCCTCCATCTGCTGGCCAGCTACGGTCTCCTGACTCTGCTCCAGGGCCGCGGCAATCCCTCCGGAAATCAATCCCTGCGGTTCGCTGAGAGACGGGTTGCCGCAAAAGAGCTGAAACTGGCTGCCGATTACGTCCGCCCGGGCATCGCCCTCTATGGGCTCCTGAGCTCCGAAGCGGACACCATGCCCTGGAAAGGCATTCTGGAGCCTGTCCTTTCCCTGAAAGCGAAAGTCACCTCCCTGAGGCCCCTCTACGCCGGGGAGGCCGCGGGCTACGGCGCCGCCTTTACCGCCAGGCAGGATATGCGGATTGCCGCCATCTCCATCGGCTACGCGGACGGCCTGCCCAGGGAGCTCTCCTACGGAAAGGGCAGCGTTCTGATCCGCGGCAGTAAAGCGCCCATCATCGGCAGAATCTGCATGGATCAGACCATCGTGGATGTCAGCGGGATTTCCCACATCCAGCCCGGAGATACCGCCGTCATCATAGGCGTATCCGGGGAGGAGGAAATCACCGCAGGCCAGATAGCGGAACAGTGCGGCACCATCAGCAACGAAATCCTCAGCCGCCTTGGCGCAAGGCTGGACAGGGTGCTTTTATAAAACAAATATAAAATTTTGCCATGCCCCTTGACTTTTGTCTGCAACCGTTTATAATGAAAACAGTAATCACTACTATTTTTGGAAAACAGTGCAAGGCAGACTGCGCCGAAGAGAGGAGTGTCGGATGGCTGCACGGAAGCATAGCAGGCAGCGGGATTCGATTCTGCAATTTCTTATGACAAGAAAAGACCACCCCACTGCAGATATCATTTATATGAATGTCCGGCAGCGCAATCCCAGCATCAGTCTCGGCACAGTATACCGCAATCTCACGCTTCTGGCTGAGAACGGAGAGATCAAGCGGCTGAATATGGGAGACGGGGTAGACCATTTCGATGCGGACACTTCTCCCCACTACCATCTGTTTTGTGAGAAATGCGGCGGCGTGGTGGATTTGAAGATGGAGGATATAGACTCTGTCATAGAAAAAGCAGCCGCGCATTTTGACGGACATGTGGCCGGGCATGTGACATATTTTTACGGCACCTGCAGCCGCTGCATGGAGTCCGGGGATTTTTGAGACAAGCTATCAGATATTCTTTAAAAGAAAAGGAGATAAATAGTATGAAGTATGTATGTCAAGTATGCGGTTATGTTCACGAGGGCGACAATCCGCCCGCAGAGTGCCCTATCTGCCATGCTCCCGCTGAGAAATTCACCGCTCAGGCAGGGGAGAAGACCTGGGCCGCGGAGCATGTTGTAGGCGTTGCGCAGGGCGTTCCCGAGGATATCATCAAGGATCTCCGCGCTAACTTCGAGGGCGAGTGCTCTGAGGTGGGTATGTATCTGGCTATGGCGAGAGTGGCCCACAGAGAGGGTTATCCCGAAATTGGCCTGTACTGGGAGAAAGCCGCTTACGAAGAGGCAGAGCATGCCGCGAAGTTCGCAGAGCTGCTGGGTGAAGTCGTAACCGATTCCACCAAGAAGAACCTGGAGATGAGAGTGGACGCCGAGAACGGCGCTACCGCCGGCAAGTTCGATCTCGCCAAGAGAGCCAAGGCTGCCAATCTGGATGCTATCCATGATACCGTTCATGAGATGGCAAGGGATGAGGCCAGACACGGAAAGGCATTTGAGGGTCTGCTGAAGAGATACTTTGGCTAAAACATTTCAAAACTAATAAAGGAGGCTGATTCATATGCAGAAATATTTTTGTAATCCCTGTGGATATACTTATGATCCCGAGAAAGGCGATCCCGAGCACGGCATCAAGCCCGGCACCGCTTTTGAGGATCTTCCCGCTGACTGGTGCTGCCCTATCTGCGGCGTGACCAAGGACATGTTCCAGCCCTGCATCGACAACTACAATTAAGTACGAAAAAGAGCCGTTTTCCAGACGGCTCTTTTTTGCATGCACACCGCTTCACTGCCCGAACTCCCTCTCATGCTTCATGAAAAAATCAAAATACATCCTGACTCCCTCCAGCTGCGTCCACCGTTTTACATCCACCACATCCTCGTCCATGTCGTAAATCTTCGCCCCGCGCATGGCCAGCAGGAACGGCGAATGGGTGGATATGACGAACTGGCAGCCGAAGAAGCGCGCGGAATCCTCCAAAAACTTCGCAAACTCCTGCTGTCGCAAGGCCGAAAGGCTGTTCTCCGGCTCGTCCAGAAGATACAGGCCGTTCTCCTGAATCTTCTCGGAAAAATAAAGAAAGGCGCTCTCGCCGTTGGAATGTTCCCGCACATTGTCCATAAGATTGTTTCTTACATACCTGGACTGAGTCTTGCGGCGGGCCATCTGAACCTTTTTCAGCTGCTCATAGTCCTCCAAAGACTTCATCTGGAAATGGGAATATTTATTCTCAAGGTATTCCTCGAACAGTTCCTCCCGCTTCTGGCTGATACCATCGTTCAGGCATCTGAGGTTCAGGACGAAGTCGAAGACATCGTCGCTGGTGATGATTCTGCTGTTCTCCGAAACAGGCTCCCGCATCTCGAAATCGCACATTTTCAGGTAGTCCTCAAAGAAATTGGAGCGATTGTACACGGATTCCCTTGTGATTCCCAGCTTCTGGGCAACCACATTCAGCGCTGTGGTCTTTCCGGAACCGTTCCCGCCGTACAGAATCGTAATCGGCTCAAAATCCAGCATTCGCAAGCCATGCCCGGACAGGACCTGAAAGGGATAGAAACTGTCATAGCAGGTCCTCTTTATCCCCATCAGGAAATCGTATTCCCGCTCTATGTCCGGAAAGGAAAATTGTGACAGATATATCATTTCATCAGTTCCTTCAATTCCTCCAGAAGTTCCAAGTCCGACTGCTGCACCTTAATATTCGTTGTGATGGGCTCTTCCCCCGGCCTGGTGACTCTCAGTTCAATCACTGTCCCCTCCTCTATCTGTCTGGAAAAGACTGCTTTCAGAAAAGCGCTGAACTTCGGATGATTGCGGTTGAATTGATTTCTCGCCCCCATAAGCTTCAGCATCGAAGCAGCGTTCATGCCATTCATACCGTTCATTGATTTCCTCCCGCAACAGTATTTTATAATCTATTTTATAATCTTCTATTTAAAATTTTTTGCCACTTGTATAAACAGACAAGATATGGTAAAATAAGAATCGAGAATACAAGGACGTAATAATATCGGTGTACCACCACAGGAAGCTGGCACTTCCTGTGGCAAGGTTGGTAGTTGGCTACCACACGATACAGAACGAGTCTGCGATACACGCAAAATTATTATAACGCATTTGTGGTAAAATTACAATGCCTTTTGCGGCGTACGGGACTGGACCATCTGTAAGCCTTATGATATACACGAGGTGAAAAGTGTGGACGCATGCTTGACACCTCGTTCTTGATTCTCACCTGAATATCCTTGGCGGCGGAGCGCTCTGCCGCCCGGGATGTTCTAAGTGAGACCATAGTCAAAACAGACAGGCCTGCCGTAAGGCAGGCGTAGCGTGAAAGAAGCGTCCTCGGCGCTTTTTTCACAGACAACAGCATATCCGGGGACAGGGGGAATTCAAAAATATGGCAGAAATCAACAGTCTATTCATGGATGCCGCTGAAAAAGAAGCGGCTATTTTAGGACATGGCTTTCTTTACAAATTTTTAGATGAAGGCCGTATGCGGAGCAATTTCTGTGTGCTCACAGATAAGCGGGTGTATGTCAGGGGACTATATCTCCATAATACCTACAGGGCCTATCGCCTGAAGAAAGGCGAGAGCACCCTTGATGTGAGGGATATCATCAGTTCCGGGTTTTCCACCACCAGGCTGGGCATCGTCCTTGCGCTGGAGCTGCTGTTCGTAGTCCTCCTCAGCATTGCCACAGCCTTTTTCCTGCATTTTGTGGAGATTGTGGATCACCTTTATTTTGGATGGGACTCTATTATCTGGGCCTGTTCTATCCTGCTGGCGGTAGGTCTGGTGGCAGCACCCATCTACTTTTTTTCCACTCCTTTCAAGATATTCGTGATAGAATATGCGGGCGGCAAGATTGCCTTTCTGGCTTTTGATTATCTGGAGGACGATTTTCGGACATTCCAGCGGGAGCTGTACAGGGCAAGGGATGCTTTCGCCCCCTGTGCGCCCCGGCAAATCGAGGCCGCGGAACAGGCTGAAAGCCAGGGGCCGGAAGATGATAAAATACAAAAATTGTAAAAATTCAAAAAATTGCTTGACAGACAGGAAAGTTTGCCGTATACTAATACAAGTGCAAGCGGTTATGATTGTTTGCAGGTAATGCGATAGTGGCTCAGTTGGTAGAGCGCCACCTTGCCAAGGTGGAAATCGCGGGTTCGAGTCCCGTCTATCGCTCTTTTATTTAAAGAAAACCTCACAGAATGTGAGGTTTTTAATTTTCATATATTCTTCTGCCACATCAATGTCGCCCTTGTTCAATACCTTCCGTCCCAATAATATTCATCTGCTTCCTGAGCACCGCCGCCGACTTGTATCTACAATTAGCACTGTAATCAATATATTAAGCGTAAAATTATTTTTCCTCCCAAGGCTTCCAAACAATATTAGTTTCAACCACCAAAAATCTCAAAACTTGACCAAAAGGATAAAACATTATGTAAATATTGATGTTCTATACACTATATTACGAAATTTCATAAAACCCATATTCTCCTTGCAAGCCATGAAAATTAGTGCTAAACTAAGTAATGTATCTAAAGCGTCATCATAAATTGAGGAGGAAAATGAAATGAAAAAAATGAGCAAGATACTGGCCGTACTGCTGGTCTTCGTCATGGCTTTGACCATTTGCGGATGCGGTGGCAGCGACAGCGGAAAAGAATTGGTAGGGACCTGGTCTCTGGACTATGATCTGGCGGATCTCCTGGCCGGAGAGATGGGCGACGACTATGCGGACTTCAGCGCTCCGCTGATGATGTCCATCTGCTTCGAGTTCAAGGATGACAAGACTTTCACCATGTATGGTGAGCAGGAATCTTTCAAGGCCAACTTCAACACATGGCTGGACGAGTTCCTGGCTTTCAGCGCCGAAATGCTGTACAGCGAGTTCTCCAATCAGGGACTGGACAAGGCTGGCGCGGATGCCGCTTTTGAAGAGACCTACGGCAGCAGCATCGAAGATTATCTCCGCCAGACTTTCGAGAGCGAACTGGATGTGGACTCCCTGCTGAACGAGATGACCACCAGCGGCAAATACGAGACATCCGGCGACAAGCTCTACATGGCTGAATCAGGGGAAGATATCGACAAGAGCGCATACGATATCTTCACAATCAGCGGCGACACCTTGAAGCTTGAGCTTCCTTCCGGCGCTGACCCCAGCGAGGGCGAGATTCTCCCCGGTCTGCAGTACCCTCTGGAATTCAAGAAAGCAAACTAATCTATCTGTGAACCTTGCCTCGATACCATATCCTGGAGGGCTGAGCCTTGGGCGTGGGACTGCGAAACAGCAGTCTGCCCAGGGCTTTTTTATTGAAAGGAAACAGGGGCCAGAAATAGCTGAACCCGCCGAAAGTAGGCGTAGTGGCCGCAGACAGCAGCACAAGCGCCAGACAGACCAGAAATCCTCCCATACCGAAGAAACCGGTGCCCACAATCAGCAGAATCCTGTAAAGCCGCACAGCGTCGCTGAATTCCGTATCCGCAACGGCCAGCGATGCCAACAGCGTCACGGCCGCGTAGAACAGCACGTCCACAGAAGCCCAGTTCAGGCTCACCGCGATATCCCCGATTATCAGTCCCCCCACAATGGACAGAGAGCCGGAAAACTTCCCGGAGCTCAAAGAAGAGGAATACTTGAACAGGTCCAGCAGGAACTCCACCGCCAGAATATAGAAAAACAGCCTCTCTTTGGTCAGTGCCCCATCCGAAAGCAGCCCCCAGTCCATGGCCATATCCGGAAAACAAGCCGTAATCAGCAAAAACAGCGGCAGCAGAAGCAGGCTCACAGGAATGCACAAGAAACGCACCAGCCGGAAATATGTGCCCACAGAGGGGCTTTTGTAATAATCCTCCGGGCTCTGGGTGAACTGGAAAACCGTACAGGGGAGAATCAGCACAAGGGGCGAATTGTCCACCAGCACCAGGATATGCCCCTCCATCAGATAGCTGCAGGCCACGTCAGGCCGCTCCGTCATCCGTATGCTGGGCAGGGGATTCCACCAGTGCTTGTGCACCAGAAGCTCTTCCAGGCTCTTCGCCCCCATGGTCAGGGAAGTGACCTGCAGGGCATCTATCCTCTCCGCCAGCTTTTCCAGCAATTCTTCATTAACGGAATTCCGTATATACGCAACCGCCACATCCGTCTTGCTCTCCTGCCCCACGCTATGCATGGAAAAAACCAGACCCTCGGACCGCACCCGGCGGCGGATCAGGTTGGCATTGAACAATAAGGTCTCTACGAATCCGTCCCTGGCCCCCTTTGTCGCCCGCTCTAAATCCGGCTCCGCCACGCCTCTGGCGGGATAGGTGCGCACATCTATCAGTATAGCCTCTGAAAAGCCGTCCACCAGCAGGACCACCGGGCCGCTGAGCACGTTCCTGAATATGTCCTCCCAGGAACCGCACAGCGAAGCCTGGGCATATCCCAGCTTTCCATCCATATACCGCACAATATCTGCCACTTTTTCGTCTTTCATGTAGGAGGCGTCCTGCAGATCGGAAAAAATCTGCTGCAGCACCTCTGTCTTGCAGAACCCGTTCAGGCCCAGAAAAAAAGCCGGAGTCTTTCCCAGATACAGATGTCTTGTCATAAAATCGAAGCTTTCCCTGACCGGCAGATGCGCTTCGATGTAGCGGATGTTCTCATCCAACACAGGAGATAAAGCCATGGCATTCCCCACCTTTCAGAAACGGTTCAGTTCGTCCCACTCATTTTCCCCTTTTTCCCGGGGGCTTATTCCTGCTTTATGAAGTTTTTGGTATTCTTGCCAGGAAAAATGATGCGATGAAAGCTATGTAGAGCGAAACAGGAAGAACTCCCGTTTCGCACAAAAGAATCTGTCAGCATTGCGGTCATCCCGCCTCACCAGAACAGCTGCACCAGCCCAAGCCCGATCAGCAGTATGCCGGAAACCGGCTCTGCCACACAGCCTGCCAGCTGAAGCCCATGGCAGCTTCCCAGACGGTTGCCGGAGGCCAGAAACAGCACGGAACAGGCAAATGTAGCGATGGCCGCAGGCACAAGGGCCAGGCCCGCCAGGCTGGCGCTCAGGCCCGCGCTCAGGTTATTCAGGGAGAGCGTCAGGCTTAAGCCGAACACTTCCGAGAGCCTTAAAGAGGCGGCTGCCTCTTTGGACTCCCGCTCTCTGTAATCCGCCGGATATCCCGCAGGCGCCGCCCTGCAGCTTTTCCAGAAAGAGGCGCCCCACTTCGCGATGTAATACAGCCCCATGAGAATCAAAATCAGGCTTCCCGCGTATGCGCTGACCGCCTCCGGCAGAAAGGAAGCCAGCCGGTGCCCCAGCCCCACGGAGAGGCAGGTCCCCAAGAGAGTGATCAGGCTGATGGCCAGATTCTGCCAGAGTCTGATGCGCACCCTGCGCAGTCCGAAACTGATTCCCACAAGCAGCGCGTCCAGGCTTGCCGAAATCCCGAACAGGAGAGAAGCGATAAGCATAAATAATCTCCCGCTTCACAAAAGTCTTCTCTCTACTATATTCGCGATTCGGAAAAAGAGTGTGCCGTCCTCTTTTCCTTAAGCCGCTCCCTCGATCAGCTGCATAATCGTCCGGATGGAATCCATCTGGCCGCTGTCGTTCATGGCGTCCCGGAAAGTCTGCCTGGAGAAATAGAGTTCGTGCACCTTATCCACCAGCAGCTCAGTGGTCAGGTCGTCCTCGTTTATCACAATGGAAAAGCCCTGAGCCTCAAAGGATCTGGCGTTGAGCAGCTGGTCCCCTCTGCTGCTGGCGGCGGGAAGCGGTATGAGGATATTGGGCTTCTTCAGCGCCAGAAGCTCGCAGATGGCATTGGCCCCCGCCCTGGAAATCACGATGTCCGCCATGGCGAACAAATCCTTCAGCTCCGCCTTGATATACTCGAACTGCTTATAGCCCGGGGTATTCAGGAGCAGATTGTCCACCTTATCCTTGCCGCACAGATGGACCACCTGAAAATCTCCCAGCAGGCTGGGCAGAGCCTCCCGGACAGCCTTGTTCACATTGGCGGCCCCAAGGCTTCCGCCGATTACCATAATGACCGGCGTGTTGGCATTGAATCCGCATAAATCCAGGCCCGCCAGCTTGTTCCCCTGGGCCAGCTCCGCCCGGATCGGGGAGCCCGTCAGCACCGCCTTGTCCTCGGGCAGAAGCTTCAGGGTCTCGGGGAAATTGCAGCATACTTTCTTGGCCACAGGGATGCATATCTTATTGGCAAGCCCCGGTGTCATATCCGATTCGTGGATGATGCTGGGAATGCCCAGAGATGCCGCTGCCCGCACCACAGGAACGGACACGAAGCCCCCTTTGGAAAAGACTACATTGGGCTGATACTCTTTCAGAAACTTCCTTGCCTCGGAAAAGCCCTTTATGACCCGGAAAGGATCCGTCAGGTTCTTCAGGTCCAGATACCGGCGGAACTTTCCCGTGGCGATGCCAACATAGGGCAAATCGAAATCCCCGATCAGCCTCTTCTCGATGCCGTCATAGGAGCCCATATAAGTAATCTCATATCCTGCTTCTTTCAGAGACGGAAGCAATGCAATATTGGGGGTAACGTGCCCTGCGCTGCCCCCGCCTGTCAAAACTATTTTTTTCATAAAATGCCTTTCGGAATTAAGATTATACTGCATAACGCTGAATACTGCCTATTGCAATCATGCGCCTGAACCAGTCAGCGTTATGCAGTCTGGTTTTACGGCAAGTGAAATCATTAAGCAGTATAAATCATCTCTTCAAGTGCCTGTGCCAGCTGATCAGGACAGGAGGTCGGTTTCATGCCGCAGCGGATGCCCTTCAGACGCGAGATGGCCTCCTGGGGCTTCATTCCCTTTACCAGAGCGCTGACGCCCTGCAGATTGCCGTGGCAGCCTCCGGTGAACTTCACGGAGTCGATGATGCCGTCCTTTAATTCGATGTCAATCTGCTGTGAGCAGGTCCCATGTGTCTTGTACTTCAATGAATCCATTTTTCTCTCTCCTTTATCTTTCCCTATTAAGGTACATTCTAACAGATTTTGCCTTATTCTGCAATCGGTTTTTGCACGCTCCCGCATCGGGAAACAGCTGTTTTCCTGTCAGAAAAACATGGAAAAATGCGATGGAAAAATCTGTAAACTTAGGTGCCTCTGCGTTATACTGAAAGCATGGCAGGCTTGTCTGCCGTGAAACCTGCAAAGCAGAGAGGAGGTACACTATGTTTCGCGTATTTCAGGAAGAAAGACTGATAACGATCTGTATGTTTACCTGTCTGGGAATCAGCATCATCCTTCGGATATTTTTAGGGCTGCTGTACCGGAATATGATAAAAGAGGCTGACAACATGGCCTCCACGAAGAACAGGCTGCTGCGGCAGTGCAAGACAAAATTCGCCAGCTGCTACGAGCTCACCGGCGGAGTGGCGAACATACCCGTTTTTGTGGACAAGTTCCTGGGCAGGATGGCGCTGGGTCCTCTGTCCTTCGACACCCTCTACCACCTGTCCGGCCAGATGATGCTCCTGTCGGTGGTCTGCTCCGGCATAGGGGTGTGCAAGAGCATCCTGGGGGGACGGACCCTGGGAGATGTGCTGCCCTTTTACATCGCCAGCTTTTTCGGCCTGTACGCCTATTTCAGCATCTCCACAGTGGTGGATGTCAGCGGCAAGAAACGAGTGCTGAAAGTGAACCTGGTGGACTATCTGGAAAACCACTTATCCCCCCGCATCGAAATCACAAGGCAGGATATCGAGATGCTGTATGGAGAATCCGTGTTTGAGGAAAAGCGGGAAAGCCGTTCTCAGAACAGAGGAAAGCGGCGCAGGAGCGGACGCGGCGCAGCCGCCAGGCCCCAGGAGCGCCGTACACTGGAGCTGATGCCCATCGGAAACAGGCTGGCCGCCGGCGGGGAGGAACTGGCGGACACGGAGGCGGGGCAAGCCGTATCCGAACCGGTGCTGACGCCGCCCCAATCCGTCGGCTCCCAATTCCAGAATCCTTCCATGGCGGGTAATTCTGCTGTGGGAGATATCTCCGCAATGACAGCCCCCTCGGCTATGGCTGGTTCTTCAAGTATGGCCGACGCCTCAGCTATGGCCGACGCCTCAGCTATGGCCAACACCTCAGCCATTGTTACCGAGGAAGAGCTGGAAGCGCTGCTGAAAGAATTTTTGACTTCTTAATATGGGTGATTTTCACAATTGATTGGAAATTTTCCCAAATTGACTTGAATTTGTGATATAACTTTGCTACACTGAATTGGACATGAGCCTGCGGACAAGCGCTTCGCAGGCTTTCCTGACGGAGGAGCAAATATATGAAAATCGTGATTTTAGAGAGAAACAGCGTAGGGGCGGATGTGTCCGCAGACTGTATAAGCGAACTGGGAGAAGTCACCGTTTATGACAATACTGTCACTTTAGAGGAAGTCCGGGACCGGGTCAGGGACGCGGATATCGTCATCGCCAACAAGTCGCCCCTGAGGGAGGAGACCCTGAAAGACGCGCCAAACGTGAAGCTGATCTGCGAATTCGCCACCGGCTATGACAACTGCGACCTGGACTACTGCAAATCCAGAGGTATCAAGGTGGCGAACGTGCGGGATTACTGCACAGCCATGGTTGCCCAGCATACTTTCACCATGGCGCTTGCCTTAAGCCAGAAGCTGTTCCACTATGACGCCTATGTGAAATCCGGCGCCTACAGCGCCCAGGACCGCTTTTCCAATTTCGACCTGCCTTTCTGCGAGCTGGAGGGCAAGACCTGGGGCATCGTGGGAATGGGCAATATCGGCAGGCGCGTGGCAAAGATCGCGGAGGCCTTCGGCTGCAGAGTGGTCTTCCACTCTGTCACGGGAAAAAGCTCCTGTACGGAATATCCCCGGCTGGACAAGGACACACTGCTTACAGAGTGCGATTTCCTGTCCCTGCACTGCCCCTTAAGCGACCTGTCCCGGGATTTCATCGATGCCCATGCCCTGAAAAAGATGAAAAAGACCGCCATCCTGTTGAATGTGGCCAGAGGGCCGGTGGTGAACAATGCCGATTTATATGAGGCCCTGGAAAGCGGCGAGATAGCCGCTGCCGGCCTGGATGTGGTGGAAAAGGAACCTCTGACCCCGGACAATCCTTTGAGCAGATGCAAGGACAGCGTAAAGCTCATCATCACGCCCCATCTGGCATGGGCCAGCGTGGAGGCCCGCAGGCGCTGCGTTGAGGAGGCTTATCTCAATATCGCCGCTTACCTGCGTGGAGAAGACAGGAATATCGTCAATCCTTGACGGGCCTGTTTTAACATCCGCAATACCAAAAAGCCGGCAACAGGAGGAAACCAATGATAGAGAAATGTAAAGCACTATACAAGAAATATGAGGAGATCATCGTCTACCTCATCGTGGGCGTCATGACCACCATCGTGTCCTGGGCGGCAAAGTTCCTCGCCAACGCCCTGCTCTACGACAATACTATGTACCCCACCCCCGTGCAGAATACCGTGCTCAGCACCATCAACTGGGTGACGGGCGTCATCTTCGCCTATTTCACCAACCGCAGGTTCGTCTTCAAAAGCAAGGTGCCCATGCGCCAGGATGCCCCGAAATTCGTGCTTTCCAGGGTGGCCACATGGATTCTGGACATCGTGGTGATGCAGGTGCTGACAGCCCTGAACATCAATCTGGTGGTGGCCAGCGTGATATCCGCCGTACTGGTAACCATAGCCAACTATATCTTCAGCAAATTCTTCGTCTTCAACAAGAAGAAAAAGCCGGAAGGCTCCGCATAGAATATGGCATCGTTCAAAAAGGACTTCCGCTCAGGGCAGAAGTCCTTTTATCATTTCTTTCACCAGCGCAGCGGAATGCTTCGCTGCCGCCGCCTCAAAGGTAGGGTAATCCATCTCCGCGCTGTCGTCCGCCTTGTCCGAAATGGCCCGGATGATGACGAAAGGCAGGCTATTGAGATACGCACCGTGGGCGATGGAGGCTCCCTCCATCTCCGCGCAGTCGCCGTGGAACTGTGCAATCAGGCGTTCCTTCACTTCCCTGCTGGAGATGAACTGATCGCCGCTGACCACCCGGCCATACATGACATGAATGTCAGGATTCACCTTTTCGCAGGCCTCCTTAGCCAGCTCCATCATCCGCTCATCCGCCTTGAATTCCCTAAAGCCCATCTGGGGCACCTCTCCGGGCTGATAGCCGAAAATCGCAGCGTCCATGTCGTGGTGCAGGGCGTCCCTGGATATCAGGATATCTCCGATGTCCAGATCCGCGTTCAGGGAACCTGCCACGCCGGTATTGATGACATGGGATACCCAAAATACATCTGCCAGAATCTGTACACAAAGCGCCGCGTTCACCTTTCCGATGCCGCAGCGGACAATGACCACAGGGACATCATTCAGGGTTCCCTGGAAAAAGTCCATTCCGGCTTTCTTCACCACTTCTGTCACAGTCATTTCTTTCTTCAGCTGTTCTACTTCCAGCTCCATTGCTCCGATAATGCCAATCTTTGTCATATCCTCCTCGTTTCCGCGCAAGTTTTCCTCTCTGCACCCTAAACAGTGCGGCAGTCTGCCCCCTGCGCAATCATGCTTCGCCAGTCCGCCTGCTGACAGGCAGTCATCTTATTCCGGGTAAACCAGCCTGCTGTCGTCGATTCCATAGAGCACATTGTCCAGATATCTCTTCGCCAGGTAATTGGCCATGGGCAGGTTCATGTCCAGATAATTGCCGCAGTCTTTCGGGGAGGCGCCGGGCACCTCATCCCTATAGTCCCGGATGAACTCATACATCTGAACCATCAGGGGCAGGATGTCCTTTGAGCTGTAATCCCCGGCCAGCAGCAGATAGAAGCCGGTACGGCATCCCATGGGGCCGAAATAGACGGTCCTGGGGCCGTATTCCGGGTGGTTGCGCAGGAAAGTGGCTCCCAGATGCTCAATGGTATGTACCTCCGCCGTATTCATGACAGGCTCCTCATTGGGGCTGGTCATGCGCAGGTCAAAGGTGGTAATCGTCTCTGCCCCCGCCGTGTCTTTGCGGGACACATAGACACCTGGCTGCAGTTTGATATGATCTATTGTGAAGCTTGCGATTTTTTCCATATGAGTCACATTCCTTTCTTTTCTATCTATTTCGCCGACACCGATTTTATCATGTGCGCAGCACCGCATATAATCTTTATGACCACGGCCGTTTCCTGTCCTGAATAAGGCCATTGTACCATACAGACCCGATTTTATCAAGTTCCCTCCCCCTCGAAACATTGCCCTTTTCCAGATATCCGTTAACCTCACTATTGCTTCGGCCTGAAAAAAGAGCCTCCGCTCAGGACAGAAGTCCTTTTTATCATAACAAAAAAGCAGGTGATGGGAATCGAACCCACATATCCAGCTTGGAAGGCTGGTGTTCTACCACTGAACTACACCTGCATAAGTATTGCCTGTTTAATTTATCGAATCCCAAATGCCCAGAACCGGAATCGAACCAGTGACACGAGGATTTTCAGTCCTCTGCTCTACCAACTGAGCTATCTGGGCCTGCTACATATTCCTGCGTCACAACACTGATTATTTTACACTGAAATGAAGCTTTTGTCAATACTTTTGCAAAATTTTTTTCCATCCTTTTACGGCTTTTGCGACTGCCGGAAAAGTACGGGCTTACGCAGCCAGGGGATGATACCGATAATACTGCAGCAGCAGCTTCACCACCCGGCTGTAGCTGACCGCCCCATCAGAAACGCCGTTCACTTTCAGGTTCGTGTCGATGAACGCATCCGCCGCCTTGTCCACCACCTCCGTGTCAATCAGGGCTTTTCCGTTGATGCGGTCCCACTCTTCCTGCACTACGAAGACATTGTCCGTCCAGACCTGGTCCTCCACTTTCACCGGCCGAATCCTCGCTACCGCCTCCGCATAGACGGTTTCGTTCTCTTTCCACGCCTTGTAGATATCATTGTACAGATACACCAGCACGCTCAGATACCCCGCATACTGGAAAAAAGCATCATCCGACTGCACGCAGGCCAGATAGCCTATGAAATTAGCCTCATCCTCATAGATATAGCCCCGCAGGTGGGCCAGCTCGTGGCACATGGTGGAGGGGAAATTCAGAATGTGCATCACATCATTGTAATTGGCTTCCATGGAAAAGGGGAAATAATAGCCCTGCATATGCTGCTGGCACATAAAATCCGAAGAAAGCAGCGCCTTGGGCCGGGGATAATAGCCGTCCAGCTGTTCATAGGTTTCCCCCAGCCGAGTCATCAGTTCCCTGGCCATATCCTCCATATCCAGCAGGCTCCCGTCTTTTCCAATGCTGCCCGGATACAGCACCATGCCGTTCTCATCCCGGTCCATGAGGCCGCTTAGGCTGTTGCACTGCTCTGCCACCATATTGTAGACCCCAATCAGCTCCTCCAGCTCGTACACATTGTCATCCTCGCCGAAATAATGCTCCGAAAAGGTGGAGGCATGGTACAGGATGAAACAGTTCAGCGTCATGATCAGGCTGACGCAGGCCAGCACCCATGCGAAAAAGCGGTAGAATCCTCTGCTGAAGCGCCTGAAAATCCGGCCTTTCCCGCCCTCTGTCCCCGCTCCTTTCCCGGATAATTCCGGCGCTTCCGTGCGGGATAATTCCACGGCATTCCTGCGGGGCAGCCCTGGCGCCGCCGTATCACGCTTTTGCCTTCCCGCTATGCGTCTGATTCCCCATACCGCCCCGATTCCTGCCCAAATGGCTCCAAACAGCACCGCCGCCCCTACAATCACCAGCCCTGCCACGATCAGCCACTCCCCCACCGAAAAAGGAAAAAGCCCGCTTAACCTGCCATAGGTATTCACCCATATGGGAAATACATGCGCAATATACCAGTCCGCAAAGGCAGAGCTGTTCCACGCCGCCACATTCAGCAGAACCACCAGAACCACAATCCCCAGATACACCAGCCCGCTTTTCCGAAAAAACCTCCTCCGATCCATACCCCATCCTCTTGTCTCTCGATTTTCCAATGCCGTCCTGCCCGAAAGATAAAAAGATGAACACTTTGACATGTTCATCTTTTTACAGGCATAGTGATAGAGCGCTGATTATTTTATGACGATATCCTCCCACCCGTCCGACGGCACGATGGAAATATAGGTCTTTCCCGTATTCAGCTTGATTTCTTCGCTTGTGCCTTTCTTATAAAAGGTAGTGGGGACAGTGTCGGATCCCTTGTACCAGTTCACCTCTATTGCTTTTCCGTTTGTGATATAATATCCGCTCCGCCCTGAAGTATCAAGGACATTGTAAATCAGATAGCCGTCGCCCAAATCAGTAAATGTGCAGTCCTGAATCAGAAGATTCTTAAAGGTCAGCTGGGCATTCCCATGCTGAGGATCAACATGGGCCTGTCCGTACTCATAGTAATCATAGGTTCCTGTCTCTTCATTATACTTCAGAGTGGATTTATTATGTCCGAAAGGAAGCTGAATCTCAGTGCAGTCGAAAGCTCCGTCCTCATCGGATAAGTCGAACTCCTTATTTGAGAACTGGAAATGCTCTCCGGGATAAAATTCATTGTATTCCTTGCTATACTTCTTATCGCTGAAATTCTTCTCCAAATCGCCCGCCAGGATATATTCTGTAAACTCCGTGGGCTTGCCGTTATCCACACGTGAAAAGGTGCCGGTGAAATTCTCGCAGTAATCCCGCTCTTTAATCAAATCCAGGGCGAAATACGGGCCGCCGTCATGGCAGAGCACAGCGTTCCACTCTCCTGCCAGGTAGATGTTGGTGGATCTGGTGCTCCGAATGCTGCCCAGCTGCTCGATTTTGCCCCAGTCTTTTACCAGTACCATGAAACGCGTAATTCTGTCATTCAATGTGCTGTTCATAATCTCGTAGACGACATCGGCTTCCGTCAGGCCGTAATGGGGAAGCGCTATCTTCTCGTTGTCTACCATGACCGCGATAGGGCGCTGGTTTTTCAGCTCCTCGTCAATCCACTCGTTCGTAAGTTCGCTCCGGTACATGCCCTCGCGAACCTCATCCGGCTCCTCTTCCCCTTCTTCCGGCTCTTCCGTGGCATCCGGCGCAGGTTCCGGCGTCTCCTCTATTATCACAGGCGCCAGTGTCTCCAGCGGAGAACTCTCCCCCCCGTCGCTTCCTCCGCAGCCGGCCAGAATGACCGCAGCTGCCATAATTGCTGCCAATACTTTCTTTTTCATGAGAATTTCCTTTCTTTTTCTGCTTTTTAAGTTTTTCTATGATCTCGGAATAAGCCGCTGCGCCATTCCGGAATTCACTCTTTGTCATCCATAAATGCCCGGGAACCCGTAGCTCCGGTCTGTCCCTGGTACTTCCCCTGGTAAGGGTGGAGTGCGTCGGCATCCATCTCCGCGAACACCAGCTGTCCTACCCTGCGCCCGGATTTCAGCTCAATAGCACAGCGGTTGGCATTGAACAGCTCCAGCGTAATCTCCCCTTTGAAGCCCGGGTCCACCCATCCCGCATTCTGGATGAACAGGCCCATGCGCCCCAGCGAGCTCCTGCCCTCCACGAATGCCGTCAGATTGTCCGGCAGGGATATGTACTCCCTCGTGGTAGCGAGGACGAACTGGCCAGGCAGGAGCACATACCGCTCCGTCTCCATGGTCCGGTACTGAATCTCGTTCTCCAAATCTATGATGCCCGCAGGCAGGTCTTCAATGATGCTGAACATATTTCCCAGACGGATATCCACGCTGGCAGGCTGTATCTGGCTCTCCTCCAGGGGCGAGATGGACAATGTCCCCTCCCGGAGCATTTTCATAATCGTCCTGTCCGATAAAACCATATTATACCCCTTGCGCGCTCTTGCGCGTATTCCAATCAATAGTTTGAAAGTACACGGTTTTTCACCGCCACGAACCTACGGCCCCTTTCAGCGGTATCCGGCAGCCGCCAGATTGTCATAGCTTTGTTTCAGGCAGTCAAAGGGACTTCCCTGGCAGATATCCTGCTCCACCAGCAGATATTCACAGCTTGTCCCCTCCAGCTTTTTCAGGATGGCGTCAAAATTCAGATTTCCCTCCATCACAGGCGCCATCACAGCGCCCTCCGGACTCATTCCCATGTCCTTTAGATGCACACAAGGAATCCTGTCCTGCAGAAGCCCGATCCACTGGCACACATCCGCTCCCGCAGCCTGCACCCAGTAGGTGTCCAGCGTAAAGCCCAGCTCCTGAGGCGCGAACCACTCCATCAGGTACTCGATCATGCGCTTCTGCCCGTCAGTGCCCTCCGCTTTCAACCTGCGGAATTCAAAGTTATGATTATGGTACATCAAAAGCTTCCCCGCAGCCTCAATCTTTTTCGCGGGCTCCCGGAAGTCCTCGGCAAAATATGCCAGCCATTCCGGCGCACGGTACTTGTCCGGCATGGCCCCCAGGCCGATATACTGACATCCCATGATGTCATGCTCCGCGATCAGCCGCTCCGTGTCATAGAGGATGCGGTTCACATCGCTGTGGGTCAGCACAATTTCCAGCCCCTCCTCATCGCAGATCTCCCGGATGCGTTCCGGCCGGATATCCCTGCCAACAGCGGAAATCTGTACTGTCCTATAGCCTATCCGCGCGATTTTCTTCATGCTCCGCGCAAAGTCTTTCTCGCTCTGTGTATACGCGCGTATTGTATACAGCTGTGCCCCCGTCTTCATAAATGTCAAACCTCCTGCTCTCGCTCTTACGCCATATGCGCAAAATTTTCCCTCTCTATTGTAATCTGTCCCGGCAATGAAATCAATAGAATTTTATGGATTTAAGGATTCTTAAGGACTTGACTTTTCAAAAATACTGTGCAATCCTGCTTGAAATTTCAGATTATTGCATTTTTCATCAGGAAGAATTTCCCCAAAAGAGGAGAAGTAATCATGTTTGCATTGAAGACATCAATGTTTCCAGCATCCCGCCGGAGTGCCGGCGTACACGATTCTGCTCCTGGCGGCGGCCATAGCGGTGTTCTACCGGGGCCTGCGGCGCTATACCTCCGGCAGCCTCACGGAGGCACGGCTGTAAGAATTTCCGCCCATAAAATGTCCTGCCATAAATCCGGGCTTTACGGCAGGACAACCATCGAATTGCTTTATGCTGCTATGCTATAATGCTATACGCCTCCGGTGGGATTCGCCGCGGCAATCCAATCCCAGAACGGGCTGCCGATGTTCATGGCCTCCCCATCCTTTCTGGGCCGCATGGAGCCGTAGTGCAGAAGTTCCTCTTCCAGCTCCTCTATCTTCGTCCCCTCGTGATAGAAGCTTTCCAGGCACTCCAGGGCGTACTTCAGCTGGGCCTCCAGCGCGCCCAGGCGGATGGTGATTACTTCAAAGCCCACGGCCTTGCTGGTGCTCTTCCACAGCTTGCGCCAGGTATCGGTCAGAGCGGGCAGCTGCTCCAAAAGCCCGCTGCACCTGTCCATGCATTCCTCCACCAAATCGTCCCTGCCAGCGTCATAGGCAAAGCGGATGGCGCAGCCCAGTTCCGCCTTGTCCGCCAGGAACTGCGCCAGATTCGCGTAATGGGCGAACAGCAGCGCGTTCCCCTCGGATTCCCTCATATATACCCGCAGCTTTCCGGACAGCTCCATATAGTAGTCGTACAGGCTTAAGAGCTCCCCGTCTCCTCCGAACAGGATGGCCTCCATCTGGACCGGGTCCTCCGGATCCCTGCCTGCGGCCTTCAGCACATCACTCAGATAGTCCTGCACATGCCTGTCGAAGAGTCCGTAGAGCGGATTCTGGTACAGCAGGCATTTGGAGGGATTGGCGCTCTGAAGATTCTCCTCCGGAACGGAGGGGATCTCGTCCAGCAGGCGCAGATCGTAGAACGCCTGCGGATTCTCCCTGCAGCACACCCGGAAGCTGCCAAACACTTCCTCCTGTGTAGGCTCTTCGCTGTAAGCGTACTCTCCGAACAGCTGCAGCCCGATCAGCGCGCACAAACCGGAGGTCTCGCCGCCATTGTCCCCCCACATGGTGGTACAGACATTCCGGATATTCCGCTCGCGGCATGCGGCAAGCCCCTCCCTGGTGACCCGGAACGCCTTACCCTGGTTGGGCGAGATGCCGTTCCATGTCCAGATGCCTCCGGCGAAGATGATGCGGTCCGTAAGCTGCTGATGCTTTTCAAGCAATCTGGAATAGACTTCTTTCTCCGCATGATAATAGTCCCAATACACCAGGGAAAGCCCGTCCGGAATAGAGGCCCTGATCTGCTCCAATGTCTTCTCCTCAATCGGGGACTGGTCATAATAATCCCCACTCTCGTTCAGAGGCCGAAAGAACATGTCGCTCCATATCATGGGATCCAAAGAAAGCTCCCTGCACAGCTCTATCACCATCTCCAGATGATCCCGCAGAATCTCCAGCGATGGCTTATAGCCGTTCTTCGCCAGGTACCGACCGCTTCCCAGGCCCCATGCCTCGTCCATTCCGAGGTGGATTCTGGAGGAACGGAACGGCGCGGTGGCCGCCTTTAAGATGCTCCTTAAGAATTCTTTGGTCTCCGGCGCCCCTACCAGCAGGACACTGGTGGTATCCTTTATGGGGAAAGCCACCGGCCAGCGCAGGTACTTCTCCAGATGCCCCAAAGTCTGGATGCAGGGAATCAGTTCCAGCCCAAAATCCGCCGCATAAGCATCCATTCCGGACAGTTCCTCCCGGGTATAACGCCCTCTCCCATATCCAAAGTAGGGCAGCTCCTCCACCTCATAAGTATCTTCCATATATAAGAAAATATAGGTGTACCCCATCAGGGCGAGCTTTCTCATGAAGCCCCGGAAACCCTCCACGGATATCACATTGTTCCGCGACAAATCGAACATAGCGCCCAGCTCATCGAAATATTTGACCGTCTTCTCCTCAAAGGCTTCCGGCAGCTTCCCCAGCAGCCTCCCCAGCTGGCGGAAGAACAGCGTCCTGGAGTCAAAACGGATGCAGGCCTCCTGCCCGTCGCAGCTCACGCTGTTCTCCGCGCCGCTTACCGCCTTTATCGGAAAGCCGCCCCCGTCTTTCCCGCACAGCCTGAAATATCCGTCCCCCTCCAGCCCTTTCAGAGCCGGTGCCAGGCCCTCGATGTCACCGTAAAAATAAAGTCTCGGAATTCCCATACCCGACAAACCTCCTATCCCGCACTGCACATTGCAGGCCGCCTGCGGCCGCCCGTCGCGGCAGTCCGCTGTTTTTATATATACTTTCGGCTCCCCTTCCCCTTTTCAAAGGGGACAAGGGAGCCGTCCATACTTACTTCATTGCTCTTGTTTCATTATTTCATGATTCAACCGTTTTGCCTCTTGTGCACCACGTTATAATTTAGTATCCGAAGTACTCGTTCAGCTCGTTCAGCAGGGGCTCCCACATGCCTCTGTTCTCCTCGAAGAAAGCGTCCCAGGTGGAAGCGATGTCATCGGTACCGGTTACCAGTTCGTTAATCTTATCTGCATAAGCCACGGAATAGGTATCCTTTGTAGGGCTGCTGAAGATTGTGTAGTTCTTCTCGTAAGGGATGATGGTACCCTGCTTCTTGACCTCGAAGACAGCCAGAGCCTGGTCGATGGCGCGTTTGTCCATATCTGCTCTTGCCCCGGAATATCCAATCTCGTCCTGGCAGTGGCTGAATGCCGTTCCCAGAATCTCAGTGGAAGGGTATACGGTAATGTCGATGTTGTTGATGGGCTCGATGCTGCCGTCATCCGCATATTTCCAGTCAACCTCAGGGATACCGATCTGCACGGATGCTTCGCCCTCAGCAGTGCAGGCCCAGTCCATGACTTCCATAATCTTCGCCATGGTAGCTTCGTCCGTGTCAGGATTGAAGACCTGCACGGTCCAGTAGTTGCCTACCTCAAGGATGCTGCCTGCGCTTACGCCTTCATCCGGAACGATGTGGGCGCCGCCGATAATCTCATAGGGATCCTGATCCGGGAAGTTCCCCTGATAGCCAGTCATATAAGTATTGGTATTTCCGCAGTCGCCGCTGTCATACATAGCAGCCAGCGTACCTGCCATCAAAGCGGCACGGGCATCATAGATATCGTTGATGACCACATAGTCGGGATCAATCAGGCCTGCCTGATACCACTCCCTCATAATCTCGATCATGTTGATCCATTTGTCCCTGTCATCCACAAAAGTATATTTGAAGCCGTCTTCTGTCTCGATGAAAGTTCTTCCGTAAGGAGTGCCTGTAGCATATCCGAACATCTGGTCCAGGTTGCCGGGGCTGTCGCTTACAAAGGAATCATTGGTCAAGCCTGCCGCTTTCACTTTCTCAAGATACTCTCTCAGCTCAGAAATGGTGATGCTGTAGTCCTTTCCGAGATCCGGCATGCCTACCTCCGCAGCCCAGTCCTTTCTGAAGAACAGAGTCGCATGGTTGATAGGGGGATCCATCTCCAGGAAGTTGTTGAACACAACGTGGGGAACGCCATAAGTCTTGCCGTCCACCTTCAGATACTCCGCGTAGCCGGAGGCCTCTACCATCTTGGCGATGTTGGGATACTTCTCCTCCCAGCCGTCAGGCAGGGCGCCAAGCAGACCCTGATCGATGTAGGAATAATACTCGGCGAAAGTGAATCCTTCCCAGTTGGCACAATCGGGAAGCGAACCGCCCATGACCTGTGTACGGAACCTCTCGTCGGCGCCGCTGGGCTCATTGGCCATGACTTCCATGTCCACACCGAACTTCTCGTTGATCCAGAGGAACAGGGGATCCTTGTAATCCTTACCGGCGATACAGTTGTATGCCGTAAAGGTGAAATGGACTGCGTCTCCGCTGGCGGCCTCGCCGCCGGCATCTTCCGCTTCGCCGCCAGCGTCTTCGGCATCTCCGGCATCTTCCGCCTTGCTCTCTTCTGACTTGGACTCTTCCGGAGCAGAACTGCTGCCCTGGGAACCTCCGTCATCGCCTCCGCAGCCTGCCAGAGCAGAAAGCGTCAGCGCGCCGCACAGTAACAATGCAGCAAACTTTTTTACCTTTCTCATAATACTCTCCTTTCATGTAAATGAATTTTATATTGTATCACTTCCGGCACCGTCTCCGATCCCGAATGCATAATACCCAAGGTCACAGCATTACATCTTCACGGCGCCTACCAGCATGCCTTTTACGAAGTACTTCTGCAGGAACGGGTACACCACCATGATAGGCAGCATGACCGCGAACACTGCTGCCATTTTGACGCCCTGAGAGAAAGTATTCTGGAACGCCATACCGGAGGCGGCCATATTCTTGGTACCCTCCTGAGAGGTCAGGGCATTGACGATGGAGCGCAGGAACAGCTGCAGCACCGTCTTGTCGCCGCTGCTCAAAAGGAGCATGGGCCAATACCAGCTGTTCCAGTATCCCACTGCGGTGAACAGGGAGAACGTAGCTATCAGGGGCTTCTGCAACGGAAGCATAATCTTCGCAAAGACCGTCAGGTCATTGGCTCCGTCTATCATGGCCGCCTCCTGGAGATCCATGGGGGTGCTCTCGAAGCCGTTCTTCATGATGATGATATTGTAGGTGGAAATCATGCCCAGCAGCACCAGTACGGTATAGGTGTCCAGCAGTCCCATGCCCTTGATCAGCAGGTATGTGGGAATCAGTCCGCCGCCGAAGAACATGGTGAACAACATGGCCATGAAGAAGAACTTCTTCCCCGGGAACTTTCTGGAGAATGCGTATGCTCCCATGACCGATACCAGCATTCCGGCGAATGTGCCTATCAAGGTGATTCCGATCGTCGCCTTATATGCGGTAATCATGGCGCCGCTGTTCTGGAACAGCAGATAATTGTAGTTGGCCAGAGTGAACTCTCCAGGCAGCCAGGAGAACGGTTTGCGGCTGAAAGCAGCCGATGTCTCCAGGGAAATAATCACTGCGTTCCAGAAAGGAACCACTATCAATATGGCTATAATCGTCAGGACTATCACGGAGAAAATCTCCGTGCCGGCCCATTTATGTCTCTTTTTCGTCTTTGTATTCTTCATCGTCTCTGTCTCCTTTCCCATCCTCGCCTAAGCGAACATTCCCTGTCCGCTGATTTTCTTCGTCACCGTGTTCGCCAGGAACAACAGGAAGAAGTTGATCACGGACTTAAACAATCCTACCGCCGTGGAAAATCCGTAATTCGGCGTGCTCAGGAAAGTGATGTCATAGACATAGGTGTCCAGAATCTGGGATATATCCTTTACCGCGCTGTTCCGCAGGTTGAAGACCTGGTCGAAACCGGCATTCATCATTCCGCCTACCTGGAGGATGAACATGATGACGATGGTGCTCAGGATGCCTGGCAGGGTCACATGCCATATCTGCTTCAGCCGGGTGGCGCCGTCCACCTTGGCCGCTTCATAGAGCGTGGTGTCGATGCCCGCTATGGCTGCCATGTAGATGATGGCGGACCATCCCATCTCCTTCCAGTTGGAAGTGATGTAGAGCAGAGGCCTGAACAGAGGCTTTGTGGTCAGGAAATTAATCTTCTCAAATCCCAGGTTATCCAAAAGGATATTAATCGCGCCGCCCTGGGCCATGAAGTTGGTCACGATGTTCGCCACCACGACCCAGGAGAGGAAATGAGGGAACGTAAAAATGGTCTGATATATCTTTTTCGTGCGGTTGCCGGGCATCTCGGTAATCATGATGGCCATAATGATGGGCATGGGGAACTCGAACAGCAGTCTGCTGGCGCTGATTACAATGGTATTGTTGATCGACCTGATGGCGTCCGGTGTAATGAAGATTCTCTTGAAATGCTGCAGCCCTACCCATGGACTCCCCATAACTCCCAGCTTCGCGCTGTAGTTCTTGAACGCCATGAGCACGCCGTACATGGGGGCATAGCAAAACACTGCCAGCCAGACCAGCAGGGGCAAAAGAAGTATGTACAGGTACCTCGCTTTCCAAATTTCGTGCAATGTCTTTTTCTTTTTCTTGGTCGTTTCCATATACGGTCCCCCTTGGAATATTTTCCGTCAGGGGTTTCTATTTCCAAAACCTATACTTTTTGAAAATAGAAAGCCCTGACGAATTTGTTATTTAAATTTACTACAAAAACGCATAAAAGTCAAGTGATTTTTCCATTCTTTTTGTCATTATTGACAACTCTTCCCCTTTTCCAAAAAGTATAATATTTGGATTGTGCCAAAAAGCCGACAAAATCCTCATATTTTTATGCAGTCCTCCACGTTTCCGGCAGTTGCGCACGTCAAAATCACGGCTCTGAAAATCAACTTTTTCCACCAATTTACACAGTATACAGCCCCGGGCCGCCACAGCAAAAGCGCTGCGTTTTCCGCCAGCAGATTTTTCCCCCTAAATATTTGTTGACATCGCCCTCTGTTGCAACTAAAATGTAGCCAGAAAATGTTACCGGAGACAATGCCCTGGATTCGTGCGGGGCGGACAGGAGGCAGAATGGACAAATATTTGGCTAATCTCACGACCGAGCAGGTCAATGAGCGCACAGAGGAACTTGACCGCTGCGGCACAGCGGAGATTCTGACCATGATCAACAGAGAGGATACCGCGGTCCCCGAAGCGGTAGGAAAGGTGATTCCCCAGATAACCCAGGCGGTGGACATGATTGTAGATGCCATCCGCGGGGGCGGACGGCTTTTCTATTTTGGCGCAGGCACCTCCGGGCGGCTTGGCGTCCTGGACGCCTCCGAGTGCCCGCCCACCTTTGGCGTCAGTCCCGACCTGGTACAGGGCCATATCGCGGGCGGCGACACTGCCCTGCGCAACGCGGTGGAGGACAGCGAGGACAATGAGGCGCTGGGGCGGGATGAAATCACAAGGCTTGGCATCACTGCCGCCGATGTGGTGACGGGAATCGCCGCCAGCGGCAGGACCCCTTATGTGCTGGGCGCGGTGCGGCAGGCAAAGGCCGTGGGCGCGAAGACCATCGGCCTCACCACCAACCCGGACAGCCTCCTGCAAAACTGCGTGGACATCTGCATCGCCCCCGTGACAGGCCCGGAGGCGCTCACCGGCTCCACCCGGATGAAGTCAGGGACCGCCCAGAAACTGGTGCTGAACATGCTCACCACCGCCACTATGGTCAGGCTGGGCAAAGTATACGGAAACCGTATGGTGGACCTGAACGCCACCAACGGCAAACTGGTGGAGAGGGCAAAGAGAATCTTCTGCGACATCACAGGCGGTTCAGAGGAGGATGCCGAAAAGTACCTTTGGGCAGCCGGCAAACGGACAAAGCCGGCCATCCTGATGTTCTGCTCCGGGCTGGAGGCTCCGGCGGCACAGGCCGCGCTGGACGAAAACGGCGGCAATCTGCGGCAGGCCTTTTCCAGTCTCGGAATCGATCCCCCTGTCCCGGGCAGCGCGGGACGGTGACGCGCTGCATCAAAGACAAAGGAGGAGCAGGCCCGCTTCCTGCTTCCCGAACGATAGCACAGGAGTTTACCATGATGAACTATTATATCGGAATGGATGCCGGCGGAACGGGGACTTCCGTCCTGGTTTCGGACGGCAGGAAAGACCTTTTTCAGACAAAGACAGAGGGGCTCAATTGCAACAGTTTTCCCAGGGAAAGGATTGTCCGGTCGCTGCGGAACGCTATGGCGGATCTGGCGGCAAACGGCTTCTCTCCCGCGGATTGTCTCGGTATCGGCATAGGCGCTGCCGGAAACAACAATCCTGCCGCCGCGGAACTGCTGCGGGATTGCCTGGCTAATTGCGGCTTTCACTGCCAGGTCACCATCTGCAGCGACGCGGACGCGGCGCTGTACGGAGCTTTCGAGGAAGAGGACGGACTTCTGCTGATCTCCGGGACAGGCTCTATCTGCCTGGGGCAGACGGACGCGGGGCGGAAAAGGTACCGTGCAGGGGGCTTCGGGCATCTCATCGACGATGAGGGCAGCGCCTACGCCATCGGCCGGGACATCGCAGCCGCCGTAGTGAGGGCGGAGGACGGCAGAGGACCCGAAACAGTCCTTAGGGATATCCTGTTCAGTCATCTTGGAATCTCCGATTCCTCTGAATTGGTAGCATATGTGTACGATATGAGCCATACCAAAAAGGAAATCGCCCAGCTGGCCCGCCTGATTTCCCTGCCGGAAACCGATACGGACCAAGCGGTCCGGCAGATTATCGCCAAAGCGGCAGCAGCGCTTCTGGAAATGGCCGCAGCGGTCTGCCGCCAGATGGAGAGCAGATGCGGCGAAGCCGAAATCCCTCTGGTTCTTCACGGCAGCGTCCTGCGCAACAACCAAAGGATTGCCGGAGAGCTGACCAAAGCGCTCGCTGCCGGTCTTCCCCGGATCCGCCTCACGGAAGCCAGAACAGACGCATCCCACGGGGCAGTCTGGCTGGCCCGCAGAAATGAGCGGGGATGAAAGAAGTTTCCGTCCCCCAGCGTATCGACTAAAAAACACCTTTCCCTCATGCGGGAGCCTGAACCGCTCCGCAATGACAGAAAGGTGTTTATCTCTGTTCTTGCTTTTTATAAGGACACATCTACGTTGCCGCCCTGGGCTACGGGGGCAGCGGAAGCCACTTCCACCGCGGACCTGCCGTCCACCTGCACCGGTATCTCCACGCCGGACAGCTGCAGGGACACGCCGCTGTCTTTGGAAAATGAAGCCGCCTCCTGCCTTTCTTTCTCCAGCTGGCTGAAAAGGGCTTTCAGGTACTTCATGTCCGCCTCCACGATTTCCCGCATCTCGTCCGCCCTGTGCTTCTTTTTCAGCTGCTCCAGCTCTTCAGGGTCCATATCCAGCCGCACCGACTGCATCAGTTCCATCTCATTCTCCATGGCCAGCTCTTCCATCTCCTCCTGAAGCTCCTGCATGAGCTGTTCCATCTCTTCCGCGCTCAGCTCGGCGAAGTCAGCCCCTTCCGTCTCCCAGTTCCACTCCCGGGATTCCTCCTCGTCCAGGCCCTGCTGCCAGATACCGCCGCCGCGTTTCTCGATTTCCTCTTCCTGCATCAGGTGCTTCATCCGCTTCTTTGCCACGCGCTCCATGCGCTCCGCATGGCGGATGGCGGCCCTTACTTCCCGGTCGTTGTACTTCCCGCTGGCCAGCTTCCTGCGCAGATTTACTGTCTCTGTCTTGGCGCTGGCCAGGACCTGCTTCGCGTTGCCCGAAGTCTTGGCCTGAGTGATCATGGTCGAGATACGCCGCTGTTTATAGGACAGCTTTTTCAGCTTCTTCAGGCTGGAGCTGTGAATCGTGATCGTGCCCACCTTAGAGCCGTCAGGCCTCTTTAGGGTAATCTGCCTTACGCCGGTATTTCTGTTGGTGTTGACTTCTATGCTCATATGGTAACCTCCTGTTTCCCTGCCGCATCCTTGCGTTTTACCAGCTTTTCTATCTATATCGGTTTTTTCCCCAGGAAAAATAAGGGCGAATGCCAAGCTGCCAGAAGAAAGGATTCAGAAAATCAAGCGGGTTTTGAGCGCGCTGTTGTCAACAATCAACGCAAAAGAAACGCTTTCCGTCACTTGCGATTATTTCGCTGTTTTCGATTCCGTGGCGGATAGCCCTGTGGCAGATATTTTTGAGTGAAAGGGCGATAGCATGAATTTGGCTTATATCATTTGATTAATGTTTTTGCTTTTGGCGCTTCTTCTTTTATTTGAGAAACAGATGGATGGACAGCTCCTGTCCCTGCAGCGATGCGTCCACCTGGCCCCCGTGGAGCTCCACGATGCGCTTTACAATGGCAAGCCCCAGCCCGGAGCTTTGGGGGGCGCTCCTGGCCCGGTCTCCACAGTAGAAGCGCTCAAAGATCCGGTCAGGCTCAATGCCGTGAGGATCCGCCACCCGGTTGGTGATACAGATATGGAGCCGGCCCGTGTCCTGTGCCGTCACGGTTACCGGGGCGGAACGGTGGGCGTACCTGCGGGCGTTGTCCAGCAGATTCTGGAACACCCGCACCATTTGCTGGATATTGATATGGGCCATATGGCTTTCCGCCTCCAGCTGCCATGAAAGCGTCAGGCCCTCCGCCTCCATAAGTATTTTATATTCATAGAGGATATGCCGCAGCAGCTCCAGCACATCCCTTTTCTCCATGTCCGGTAATTGGTCGGCGGAGTTCAGCTTCGTATATTCGAACAGCTCGTTGATCAGCCCGTTCAGCCCCGTCAGGCGCCGTTCCACCACTTCGATGTATTCGGCAAAGCGCTGCCTGTCTTCGGGCCCCGTCTCCTTCAGCAGCTCCACATAGCCGATGATGGAGGTAAGGGGGCTGCGCAGGTCATGGGACACATTGGTGATCAGCTCATCCTTGCTTCGTTGCTGCCTTTTCTCCCTCTCCTCCTTTTCCCGAAGCTGGACGGACATCTCGTTGATGACGGCGCACAGCCGGGTGATTTCATCGTCCCCCTGCAGCTCCATGGTCCTTCCAAAGCCCTCCTCCCGGATCTTCTGGATTTCCTGGGACAGGTACTCCACATACCTGACCCTGCGGTTGATTCTGACGGAAAAGGAGACAATAAAGCATATCACGGTAAGCGCCACTGCCACCACCGACGGGAGATATTCGGCGGCAATGAGGTATTTATAGCCCAGATCATGAAAATAATCCCACAGCCCGGAATGGAGCAGAAGCTGCATCATGGACAGCACCACCGCCAACACCACCAGGCTGATGGCAAGGGAGACGCAGGCCGCCTTCAGGAAATATGCCGTGAGGCGTTTTTGGTACGAGGAGGACAGTCTTCTGTAAACCAGGAAAATCACGAAAACCGTTCCTGCGATGACAATGCCGTTGATTAAAATATAGTTTGGAATTATTTGTAATACCGTCATATCTGATACCCTCTTCCCCAACAGGTCTTGATAAAATCCGAATGGACATTGTCCCAGTTCAGTTTATTGCGGAGATTGGCGATATGCATCATCACCGCATTTTCCGAACAGAAGAAGTCTTCATGCCATACCGCTTCATAAATCTGCGCCATGGTCAGCACCTGCCCCTTATTCCGCAGCATATATTCCAGGATGTCGTACTCCTTGCGCGTCAGCCTCACTTCCCGCCCGCTTACCCACACCTGGCGGCTTTCCATGTCCACCGTCAGGTCCTCCGTCTGGAGCGTGTGCGCCGGCTTTTCCGTCTCATTGTACTGCTTATAGCGGCGGAGCTGGGCTTTGATGCGGGCGAGGAGCTCAATGGGCTGAAAGGGCTTTGTCACATAATCGTCTCCCCCTACCGTGAGCCCTTGTATGATGTCTATGTCTTCTGATTTTGCCGACATGAATATAATGGGCATTCTGCTCCTTTCCCTTATCTGCAGGCAGGCGCTGATGCCGTCGATTCCCGGCATCATCACGTCCATCAGGATCAGGTCTACCTGATAGTGTTCCAGGATATCCAGCGCCTGGGCCGCATTTTCACAGGTGAGGTAACGGTAGCCCTCATTGCCCAGGTAGATGCCCAGAAGTCTGCAGATATCTTTATCGTCGTCAACAACCAGTATGAATTCTTTCATGATAGTTTGCTTCTCCCTTTTTGCAGAAATGCTGCAGCAACGCCGAGGCAAGGAACATAAGCAGAAGCTCCACAGCAATCATCTGCCATCGCCTCAGGCCGCACAAGCTGCCGAAAAACCCCGAAAAGGCAATCATACCGATGGATATGATTTTAGCAATTATACCAATTTTCAGGAACTGGGGCAATGATATTTTCAAAAAAGCGGAGCCTGTGCAGAGCACTTCATCGGACACAAGCGGAACGATCAGCAGTACGCCGAGAATCCAAACCCGGTACCGCCCCGTCAGCTGCTGCAGCCACGCAAGCTGCCGCCTCTCTTTTTTTCCTTTAAAAATACGATGTACGATCAGGGAAGATAAGGAATACATAATCGTCAATCCCAGCACGGAGCCTGTGACCCCAAGGGCAAAAGCTCCCAGGCTGCCGATCCGTCTGGTTCCCCACAGTACCACTGCCGTTTCCGGCACCGGAATACAGATAGGGAGCAGCACGCAGACAAGAAAATAGACACACCACATAACGACACCTCCTGGTATTGGTTCATGCCGCACCATCCGCAGAGCTTTGCTCCCCGGGGCAGCATTTTATAGTAAGCGATTTACAGTCTTTGTTTTGACGTTCTATGCTAATTTCCATTGCAAGGATAGTTTCCATTACAATGCTGGATTTCAAGCACTAATAAAATGGCTATGGCATTTACTATCATTTCATGTGCAGCACATATGCCGGAGGCAGGTTTTGCCAGACCCTTACGATTCTCTGGATATGGAAATAATTTTCCAGAAAGGCTTTCCGCAGCAGCGTATACTGGAATGTGGTAAATACGCCTTCGGCTCCGATAGCCTCTTGGGTCTGTGACAGTATTCTATGGGACACCTGCCGGGGGAGTGATGTAAATGGCAGTCCGGAAATGATATAATCCGCATGCTTAAACCCCTGTTCTCTTAAGAAGCTGCATACATTTCCGGCATCTCCGTGAATCAGCACCACTCCCGGCATTCCCTGAAACTGTTTCCGAAGCATCTCATAAAAACAATCATTCTGTTCGATCACTATATAAGTCGTGTCCCGCCTTTTTCTTGCTGCCACCTCTCTGGTAAATACGCCCGTCCCCGCCCCGTATTCTACAACGCAGCGCGCTTTCCCGAAATCAATAGAAGCCGTCATGGCCGCCGCCAGATGCCTGCTGCTGGGTGCAATGGCCCCAATCGTGTTCGGAGCGCTGATGTATTCTCTTAAAAACTGCCACATGGGATATGCCTCCTCTTAACAATAAAATTCACACTTACATTCAGCGTGTTATGCTGTCATTTGATGATTTCAGTATAAAGAGGAGGTATAAAGAGAAAACCGTAAGAATTATAAAGATTTCTTTGGTTTTACAGGGAAACAGGCTCTGCTCTCCCGTTCTTCCCGGGCAGTGTTTTTCCAGAATCATCTCCTCCATGCCGTAGATACGGATGATTTTTCCTACCTTTTCATCGTCGTACACATTGTTCAGCAAATAGGCGAGCTTCTCCTCCACTCCCATATGGCTGTTGAAGAATTCTGAAAGCCCAAAAGACGGAACAAGAGGAAATTCAGGGGAATCGTATCCATTACCTTGAAACGGATTTTTTGTAAGGTTTATTCCCTCTGGAAAGTGATTGTGGTACAATGGAGCCATCGGCAAGTTGAAATGGAGTTTGAAAATGTCCGAGAAGAGAAAAGACAATAAAGGGAGAATCCTGCGGACAGGATAGAGCCAAAGAAAAGACGATTCAAAAGCAGCTTGACGACAGAATTGACTATGCTGCCGGAAAGATTACCATAATAGACCTTTTAGAGCGATACATCAGTCTGAAACAGGGAGTTCGCTACAACACGAAAGTCGGTTACAATTTTGTGCTGAATTTAGTCAGGAAAGAAGATTTCGGTTATCGTCAGATTAGGGATATCAAAGTATCAGATGCCCAAAAGTGGATTATGAAGCTTCACGACGAGGGGAAAGGATACAGCACTATTACAAGCGTCCGGGGCGTTGTCAAGCCAGCCTTTCAAATGGCATACAATGAGGATATTATCCGCAGAAATCCCTTTGATTTCAAATACAAGAAGCTGCATCCGGATAAGCCGCTGCCCCATATCACGCCCCATGTGTTCCGTCATACGTTCTGTACAAACATGGCAGATGCCGGTATGGATATCAAAAACCTGCAATATGTAATGGGGCATTCTGATGTAGGTGTTACATTGAATGTTTACACTCATGCAAGTTTCGACCGGGTGGCAGAGCAAATGGCGAAAATCATTGACTTTAAAGAAACCAATATGCAGGGAAAGAAGAGAAAATCAGGTTGAAAATACACCAATCTACTACACCACTTACTACACCATTTGCCCATGAATTTGCGTAGAATTATAAAGAATTGCGTATGTTCCGGGCAAAATACAAAATTGAAGAAAAATGCCAAAAAGCCTAAAATATCAAGGTTTGTAGGCTTATGAAAGGATATAATCAAGATGATAAAAATACTCTTTATCTGTCACGGCAAAACGCTAACCCGATTCTGTAATGCTCTAAAAATCAAGGCTGTAAGCTGATTGCACAATCATTTTACCACGAATTTACCACTTTTAATCAAGACCCAAACTCGTACCGTTATTTCGATAGCCTGTCAATCCCTTTACCGTAGGCACTCGCAGAGTGGGGATTTACAGGCGGTAGTATATTAAGCCGATAAAGCAAATAATAGTAAAAGGGATATTCCAATTCACTCTTTTGGAATATCCCTTGACTACCATTTATGCTATTTTAAACGGAAAAGTATCGTATCATCATTTTCTTTAGCTATTTCATAGAAATTTTCAATATCAGACAATTCAGAAGATGATGATGCAATATTAGGATTAAATATTCCCAGTACAAGCCCGTCATATCCTTTCGGAACACGATAGAAATTTCGGAATTTATATGCGAAAACATCATCAACCCAACCATACTGCAATTCTTCTGAATCGTATTGTACACCGGGATATTCTATGCCGCTATAGTTTACCGTAAAAGTGTCTGTTTTTTCATCATAGTTATCCCAAAAAGAATTATCATAATAATCAATGGTCGTACTGTTAAAGCCACTGTAACCGTGATTATACGCATTTTCATCATCCAAAATCATGGTACATGTAACAGCTTTCCATTCGTAACCGTCTAACGCTTCATGCGTTTCGTCTGATTCAAATGTTTCATAATCTGAAAATATAACTTTTCCGTTGGTTGTGTAGCCAGCGTCATAACAGGCTATCACATAAGGATATGTAGTATCTAATTCCGCATTGCAGACTAATCCATACTTTTCAAATTCTGCCTGCAATGGTTCGCCAACCGTTTCTCCACACACTTCACACATAGCGCCCTGTTGAAAGTTCGCTTCTGTCAAAGTATGTTCCAGTGGTTCTCCTTCTGTATCTCCGCATACACTGCAATGTTTTGCTTCTGAACAAGTAGCGTCTACCCATGTATGCTCTAAAGTCTCGCCCTCTGTCTCTCCGCACACGCTACAGGTTTTAGGTTCTGAACAAGTAGCGTATATCCATGTATGCCCCAATGCTTCGCCCTCTGTTTCTCCACATTTGGCACACGTTTTTGGTTCTGTGCAGGTGGCTTCTTTCCATTCGTGACTCATACAACAGCCTGTCAGCATAAAACAGATTGTAAATGTGCCAATTACATGTAAAAATTTTTTGTGCTTCATATGAATTTTCCCTCCGTATAAAGAATTTTAGCGTATACATTATACTCAATATGTTAAGCATAGTCAAGTAATTAAGTATGTTAGTGTAAATATGTCGGATATAAAGAAACGGAGATGATAAAACTTGATTTCTTATGAGCCTTTATTTGAGACTATGCAAAAGAAAGGTATTACAGAGTATAATTTAATATACAAACAGGGAATGTCTGCAAATACGATACATCGAATCAAAAAAGGACTTCCGTTTACTACGGAAACATTAGATACACTTTGTTTCATATTGGATTGCGAAGTGTCGGATATATTGCGGCATGATAAAACTAAATGAAGTAGAAGCAGTATTGAAAAAGGCAGGAATAACCTGTCCTTTTATATTCAAACTAATACTAAAAGAGGATATATTATGGAAAAGTCAGGATTGGAACAACAAGGGCGAAGTAAAGCATTAAAGGAATTAGAAGAATAATAAACAGCATTTTCAAAAATGGTTTATCCGGCAGAATGGATAAACCATTTTTTGTATGTAGCTTTTCAGCAATGGAAAATCCCATTGCCGTCATGTACAGATACATGGGATTGATAAGGAAGTGTAACTTAAAAAATTTTTAAAAGGAAATCAGGTATGTATGAACAGGAAATGATTAAGTGCCTAAAAACCTTAAGCAAACAGATTTGGGGTATCCAACAGCTTATGGTTAATCTTGACCGTGATGTCAAGAATATGCGTGTCAGTGGGAATACCATAGTCAAAACCATGCCATTCGGAGTCAAGGATATTTCCAGCGTCCAGCTTGCGGATGCATATACAAGGGGACTGAACATGGAACAGCTGATTGCTTTGGGAAATGGAAAATACACGGCAGAGCAAATCTACACTAAATTAAAAAGAGCGAGGGTGGTGGACTGATGCGTGCACTAGTAAAGCATAATGGAACGCAGCTGCCGGAGGTGTTGTGCCATATAAACACGGCAAGCAACATTGTCACCATGCAAACCATGTTGGAGCCAGGCATGAACCTCGACCTTGACAAGGTTTATGTTGAAGTCAATCTTTTTGGGGATTTGAAACCTCTGGAAGATGACAATGTCATTAACTTAAGGAATCTTTTACATTTGATATTGTAAAAGGTTCCTTTTTTCTGTATTTTTATTGTATAATGAAAGTAGATAACTGATGTATTTTCCCATAAGGCAGGTGATTTTATGAAGAATTCTCAAAAACAT
>CAJTHM010000013.1 GCA_910576125.1 Lachnospiraceae bacterium
CCAGAAACGCCGATTTTATGCGGTTTCCCGGGCACAAAAAAAGAACCGTCCCCAAGGCTCATATGTCCTCAAAAACAGTCCTTCTAGTGCGCCACCAGGGGCTCGAACCCTGGACACCCTGATTAAGAGTCAGGTGCTCTACCAACTGAGCTAGTGGCGCATCTCTTATGTGCCGCACAGTTTTTACTGTCCGATATCTCTCACAAGAACGAAATTAATTATATTACACTGCATTCAAAAATGCAAGCATTTTTTTAAAATTTTTTAAAAAAATTTAAAAAATTCTAATTTCCTACCTATTTCCTACTTTCTCCCCTCCTTTTCCATGCGGCGTTTTCCCAGAAACAGCCGCAATATCAGCAGCAGTATCCCCGAACACAGCAATATCATGCCCACCGGCGCGTATATCCTGGCCCTCTGCAGCGCCTCCATGGCATATTGGATTACCAGCGGCTCTCCCATAGCATCCACTTCCTCCCGGGAGTATCCCATGACATCCACCATATATTCCGACAGCAGATACGGAAGCCTGCCTTTCGCTTTCGTCACATATCCCTCTACGGGCACCGGGGAAGAGGGTCTGATTCCGCTCTCCGCGTACTGCCATGTCTCCTCCCAGAGCTGTTCCATATCGTCATACTGCTTCTCGGGAACGCTCAGTATCATCATACCATCCCCGCAGGGCAGGGCATAATAGTAGGCACTGACATTTGTATCCTCAAAATCCGACAGATTCGCGAAGCAGTCATAGACATAGGGCACCTTCCCTGTCACGTGCATCCCCTCTTTCGCGCCGCCGTTTTCCATCAGATACTCCACATCATATCCGCGCTTCAGAGTTATCCAGAAATTCCTGACGTTGCCCGACAGCAGGCCAAATCCCGTTATGCACAGGCCCCCGATCACGAACCACACCAGCATCTTTGCCAGGTCCTGTTTCCAGCCCTCTTTCCAATTGCCTCTCGCGCCTGTAATCATTCTCTCCCCCCTGACCGTCCTCCCGGCTTCCATTTCCATGTCCGAAAACATACTTCTTTCGGCTCCCCTCTCCGCAAGTCCAAAACACATTTATAGTTTCAGCCAAAGGTCTCCTGTATCCAGGCGCGGATTTTGGACAGCGTCTCTATCGTCTCCTGGTTCACCAGATTCGCGGGCACCGATATCGTCCCCTCATCTGACTGCGTCAGGGTCATAGAAAGGCTTTTCAGGCCCTGCAGATTCTCCCAGGGCAGCCAGTCCCCCAACAGGGAAAGCAATCTGTCCCCCCGGGCCAGAACTTCAGGAAGATTCTTTATCTGAAGCCGCATCCTCGTCGCAGCCCCATCCCTTTCTTCCTCTGCCACGTCGAACCCCAGCACAATCTGCTCTGTCTCCAGCGCGAACCGGCATCCGTCTGCCAATTCCTCTCTGGACATGACAGCCAGCATCAGGAAATACCCTTTTGCTGTAATACTCCTGTCCGCCCCAGACAGCCGGAAACGGTCAAGCCCGCTTATCTCCACGCCGAAGAGTTGTTCTGCCTGCTCCAGCGTCATATACTGCGTCTCCTCCTGGCCGGGCATCAGATATTCCAGTAGACCGAACTGCCCTGTCAGATTGCTGCGGATGGCATTGTACAGTATCGTCTCATTTATGACACTCATGTCATTGCTTAGATAAAATTCAAGCAGAGGCTCTTCCTCCCCATCCGGGTATATCATCAGGTGAACCTTGTCCTCCACCGCGGCTCCCCTGACGGAAAGCCGGTACACCGCCTCCTCACGCAGCCCTGTCAGCCTTGCCAGCGTGCCGAACATCTCTTTCTGCTCCTCTGGCACCCTTTCCCTGTCAAGCTCCACCTCTATCTCAAAGGAACTGTAGGGCAGCGCCATTCTATCCCGCAGGATTTTCGCCGCTTTCCATGCCGGATACAGATAAAGTCCGGCGCCCGCGATGACCGCAGCCAGCAGGAAAAGCATTACCCGCAGGGCATATCTCTTTTTTCTTCTTTTCTTTCTCATAACCTGATTCTCTTTCTGCTCCTGTCTGTATCAAGATTCCATGGCCAAAAATGTTTTCCCGGACAGGCAGTCAGCGTTCGCTGACCACCTGGAAAATGTAAAATTTCAAATAATAGGACTGATCCGCCGCCCAGAGGATGGGATGGTCAGGCCCCTGTGTGCTGAATTCCACCTGCCGCAGCCGTCTGTGGGCGCCCGAGGCCGCCTCTCTGATGGTCTTGGCAAAAAGCTCAGGCTCCATGAAATGGGAGCAGGAGCAGGTGGCCAGAAAGCCGCCGTCCCGCACCAGCTTCATGCCCCGCAGATTGATCTCCCGGTATCCTTTCACCGCGTTTTTCACGGAATTGCGTGATTTCGTAAATGCAGGAGGATCCAGGATGACCACGTCGAACCGTTCCCCTCCCTGCTCCAGCCGGGGCAACAGTTCGAACACATCCGCGCACTCGAAACGCACCTTTTCCTCCAGATGGTTCAGCTTCGCATTCTCCCGGGCCTGCTCCACGGCAAGCCCGGAAGCGTCCACCCCCAGTACGCTCTCCGCCCCCGCCGCCCCGGCGTTCAGGGCAAAGGAGCCCGTATGGGTGAAACAGTCCAGCACACTTTTCCCCTTACAGAGCCTGCCCACTGCTGCCCTGTTGTTCTTCTGGTCCAGGAAAAATCCCGTCTTCTGCCCGTCCTCCACATCCACGATATATCTTACGCCGTTTTCCACAATCTCTACTTTGGTGTCAAAGGGCTCCCCCAGAAATCCCTTGACCCGCTCCATTCCCTCCTGCAGGCGCACCTTGGCATCGCTTCTCTCATAGACTCCCCGGATATTGATTCCGTCCTCTGCCAGCACCCTTTTCAGCGCATCCACGATAGTCTCTTTCCATCTGTCTATCCCCAGCGCCAGGGACTCCACCACCAGCACATCGGCGAATTTGTCCACCACGATTCCCGGCAGGAAATCCGCCTCGCCGAATATCAGACGACAACTGGAGGTGTCGATGGTCTGCCTGCGGTATTCCCAGGCATCCCTCACCCGCCCCTCTATGAAAGCCTCATCTATCAGGACATCCTTTTTCCGGGACAGCATACGCACAGTTATCTTGGATTTCGTGTTGATATAGCCCGCCCCCATACAATAGCCGTCAAAATCGTGGACCTCCACTACGTCTCCGTTCTCGAAATCCCCTGTGACGGAGGCAATCTCGTTGTCGTACACCCACATGCCGCCGGCTTTCAGGGTACGGCCCTCCCCCTTTTTCAATGTCACAATCGTTTGATACATAGTTCCCCCTTGCCCGCACTCGGCGGCTTCCTCCGAACTTTTCTGCTTTTCAGTATAGCACAAAAGCAGAAAAAAGCAAATCCGGCAAGAGAATATCCCTTATCCTCTTGCCGGCTGCTTTTTGATTATAATTTGTATTCTCCGTCCTATACCGATACGCCGACTTCCTCCAGCCTTTTCTGTACGGCCCTCACATCCAAATTCCGCGGCATACAGCCCGAGGCAGCGCAGATAGCCGCCGCAATCCCCACAGCCTGTCCCATGTTCGCGCAAATCGGCATCACCCTGTAGTTGGAATGCGCCATATGGGTACCGCTGATATTTCTTCCCGCAAGGTAGAGATTGTCCACCTTTTTGGGCACGAAACAGCCATAGGGAATGGTATAGCCCCGGGGCTGGGCAAAACCTTTCTGCACGCCTGTCTCGTCCAGTCCGTCCCCGGTCATATTGTGGACATCGAAATTAAAGTGCGCCCTGGTCACCACCCAGTCCGGAAAGACTCTGGCTGAGACGATGTCCTCCTGACCCAGCACATACTCCCCCTCAAAGTGCCTGGTCTCCCGCACGCCGATCAGGGAAGCGGAGCTGATCAGATAGCATTCCTCAAATCCCGGCACGAACTTTCGCAGGAAATCCACGATACTGTCCATCTGCTTTCTGCATACAATGGTGGCTTTTGTCAAATCCTCCGCCTTTGTGCCGTCAATTCCGATGCAGTTGGTCATGTTACAGGTGACCACGCCGGGGAGCGTTGTGCGGTACAGCAATACATGTCCTGCCGGAAAGGGCAGATTTTCCCGTCCGATCTGCTGGATGTCACCGGCGGGAATTTCAAGGTGATCTTCGAAAAAGCCCGGGAAGACGCCTCTGTCCACATCCACCCCCGCCACCTTGAACATAATCGTGGCCGGCTGCATCCTGCCGTCCGATTCCCGGCCCAGGCAGAAAGGAACTCCCGCCCGGGCCGCAATGTCGCCGTCTCCGCTGGCGTCTATGACGATTTTGCCATAAATGACGCCTCTGCCGGATTTGTTCTCCACAATGATGCCGCGAATACAGTTTCCCTCCATCACCGGCCCACAGGCAAACGTATACAGCATCAGCCTGACGCCTGCCTCCTCCAGCATTTCCAGCAATACAGTCTTGAGGCGCTCGGGATTGATGATATGCCGGTTCTCCGAAGATTTTATATCGGCAGAGTGTTTTAACAGTTCTTCATAAAAACCTCCTTTTGTGTTTCCCGTCCAATGGCTCATCAGCCCCTCCGTGGCGATTCCCCCCACGTTGCCCATCTGCTCCACCAGCACCACAGACGCTCCCTCCCGCGCCGCCGCAATTGCGGCGGAGACGCCTGCGGGCCCGGAGCCTGCCACCACTACGTCCGCTTTGGCGATTATGGGGCATTCAATGGATTTATCCGCCTCCAGGGTACTGCCGACCATCATTTCCATGAAAGCCCAGGAGCCCAGACGGTTTTCCACCACCAGGAAATAATTGGGCCCGTTATAGTGAATCCGGAAGTGAATCCGCTCCAGTTCCCTGTCGATTTCTCCCGCATCCCACACATTCTTTAGCGCATACCTGGAAAAGCTGTTCCTTTGTTCGTTCTCCAGCTTTCTCAGGTTCTCCTGCTCCCTTTCGATAATGCTTCTGGCCCGATCCAGAACTCTCAGGATGCCCTCCTGTGAGATATCCGCCTTAATGATGTAATCCAGCGCACCGTGTCTGATGGCCTCACTGGCATAGGCAAAATCCTGATGGCAGGTCAGGAGCACATATTTGGTCAATGGCATCGTCCTCTGCAGAATCCGAATCAGCTCCAGCCCATCCATCACAGGCATGGTAATATCCGTAATCACGATGTCCAACTGCAGCTGCCTGCAAAGCTGCAGAGCGGTTCTGCCATTGGCTGCCTCCCCAATGATTTCATACCCATGCTCCGCCAGGCGCATTGTCCTTATTTCATCCCGAATCGGAATCTCGTCATCCACTACAATGACTTTCATGCGTTCCCTATACCCTTTCTCCAATCCCATACCATCCTTTCATGGCAGATCTCGCTGCCGCCTGCCTCCCGGAGGTCACATTGCCTATCTCCCTTGCCGCATGGCGGCGCCTGCCCGTCCTTATCCTCTCCCTTATCTCGTCGGTCGTCACAATCCTTTCCCTGTGCCTCGCCCGGGCACCGACTTTCCCTCTTCGCGGCTGTGCGCTCGTTGTATTCGTTCTCCCTTTTCTCAGCAGGCTTCTGGTCGGTGGATGGGGCAGGAACGTGTTCAAGCTGTCGTTGTCCGGGATGCTCTTCAGCCGTGCGTTCTTATCTGTGAGGAACCTGTTGCTCTCCTTCAGCGGCGCGTTCTCTTTCTCCTGCGCCGCCACCTTCTCCTCCAGCCTGTGAACTTTCTCGCCCGACTCTGCCTTAATCCTTGCCATTTGAACGCCTCCTTTGCTATCTATTATCATAGCACAGGACTGCATTTTGATTAACTATTTTTTGATTTTCCAGAATCTTTGTTTTTCTCTTGACAAAATATCTTTTTTTATTTATTATTGATATATTCCGTTTCAACAGCTGGCGGCGCGTGGCTCAGCTTGGTAGAGCGCTGCGTTCGGGACGTTACGGAACTGGTAAAAAATTTCATACTTCGGCGTGTGGCTCAGCTTGGTAGAGCGCTACGTTCGGGACGTAGAAGTCGCAGGTTCAAATCCTGTCACGCCGATTTTTCCTTGAAAACATGGGCTTTTTTGAAAGTCCATGTTTTTTTGTCGGTGATTTTTTGACGGTAATTAAGACGTGGAAAAGGTTATTTGGCGGTAATAAAGAGGGGCGAATAAGGAACCGGGAAAAGGTGCGTTCCAACAAAGTTCCAACAAAATTTTAGATAATGTATGCCAGAGGGGTTTTTAAAGGGGGATATGGGGGGCTGGGGGAAATACTGTCTGGAGTATCCGGGCGTGGTTTAAAGGGGAAATAGAGGGTCTTAAGAGGGGTTCCAACAGTTGGACGGAGACTGGACTTATATATGGATAATCATGAGTTTGTTTCAAATGTTTCAACTTTTTTTGATATGGAAAATGTCTGTATTGGAATTGATACAGGCATTTTTATTTTTTATGTATGCTTCTCATTTTGCTCTGAAATGAAAAGAGGGGTAAATGAGATATGTTTCAGAATGTGTTTCATAAATAGGAAAACCGCTCTATTGGGACAGTTTTAGTGTATGAAAAATGTATGATTGTTTCGTATGGGTAGGGTATAGCCTTTTGGGACTCTTTCTGAAATGAGGAAAATTTTTGGTATCTCACATTTATCAATCTTGTTGAGAAAGGAGCAGACACTATGAAGATTGGATATGTCAGAGTGAGTACAAAAGAACAGAATACGGCACGTCAGGAGGAAATCATGAAGTCATTGGGAGTGGATAAAGTGTACATTGACAGAATGAGCGGTAAGAATATGGAGAGGCCAGCCTTGCAGGAGATGATGGGATTTGTGCGTGAGGGCGATTCTGTAATCGTGGAGAGTATTTCACGGTTTGCAAGGAATACAAAAGATTTACTTGAACTGACAGAGGAACTAAATAGTAAACGTGTTCAATTTATCTCACAAAAAGAAAACATTGACACGGATACCCCGGCTGGGAAGTTTATGCTTACAATCTTTGGAGCGGTGGCAGAGTTGGAGAGGGAATACATAAGACAACGGCAAAAAGAGGGCATAGAAATTGCAAAGGAACAGGGGAAATACAAAGGCAGACCAGAAAAACAGCTTGATAACTTTGATGCTGTTTATGTACAATGGAAAAAGGGAGATATTACGGCGAAGTCTGCCAGTGAGCAGTTAGGAGTAAGCCGGAGTACATTTTACAGGAAAGTCAGCGAACATGAGGAAAACAGTACACCAATAGACTTTTGAAAGGAGAACTTGATATGGAAAAGATAAACATCCTATGGTTAGATGGAGCATGTTGCGATCCGTTTTCGATGCGTATGCTTTATAAAATCAAGTCAGAGCCACGCATATATGTAGATGAGAATATGCGTGAATTAAAAAGAAGCGAGGTTGTCAACCTGGTAATGTCGGACTACTATAATGAAAAGAAATACAATCAGTGGCATAATGAGAGACCCGGTATAAGCAGACAGGAACCACGTAAAGTATATGAGGTAGACCCGGAATATAAAGCGGCAGTTGATGAAGAGCGGATTTATATCCTGTACCTTATGGGTATAAGCATAGTAGCAATCTCAAAACTCTTTGAATATAGCAGACCTACTATATATAAGAAAATCAAACGATTCGAGGAAGTAAGGCTACAGGAATTTTTGCCTTTCCGGCAACAGGGGTTTACACTTTGACACCGCCACACTGGAATACAAGAGAAAATTTTAGCATACAGCCCCACATGCATTATATTTATTGTATGTAAGGGATGTCCAATCTAAGTATGGAGAAATTCAACATACATATGGACAAGGGAAGATGCACCCTAAAAGCGTCAGTGTATTTGGCAGATGGACTATGTTTATTGTACATCATGTACTATGAGCATAGTCCATTTTTGGTTATATCCCCTATTGAATGACATGTAACAATCCGGTACAATCCCCACCCATTTTAAAGGAAAGGGGGTGTACAACATGAAAGAAATGAAAAACTTAAGAAAGGAATTGAGCAAGATTGATGATATGGTTGACAGGATTGAGTTGAAGATTCACAATCTTGTGGGGCTTCTTGAACTGGTGTATCTGGGAACAAGGACACTGAATCATGTAGAAGATTCATATGAGTTGTGCAGTGTAATCCTTATGCAGAGTTATCTGGAAACAATAGAAAAAACAGATATACAGGAACTGCATGAAAAGATTGACAATTTGAAAAAGCAACTCTGACATAATGATTACAGAAAGGCGGTGGGAAAAAGGAATGACAAAGGTATCTGATTTCAGTTACTTCTGTCATTCCTGTAAACTCAACAAAAAAGATTGTAACAGCTGGTATTGTTTATCGTTCAGCATAGATACATCAAGCAGTCTGACAGTATCAGCTTTATCAATGCCAAGCAGGTAATCGGCGGAACAGTGGTATAAATGTGCAAGCGATATGAGTATCTCGATGCTGGGCGTCCTCTCTCCGCTCTCATAGTTGGAAATGACGGAGGCAGACACACCGATAGAGGAAGCAACCTGTTTCTGTGAAAGATTTCGTAATATGCGCTGTTCCTGTAGCCGCTGGCCTAATCCATTTATCATATGAGTACCTCCATGTAACGATTGTACGTGATATCGATATGCTATAGGATATGGAAGATTTGCTAAAAGCATTGTAAAGTATGCGGAAAGATGATATAATGATTAAGTCGTTTTGTGCGGAGACAAAGGAGAAAGGAGTTTAATCAATGAGAAGGAAGGTATTATGCGTGTTCGTGGCATTACTCACTGTGCTACAGCTTACAGCGTGTAGTTTAACGAACACATGCAAAGAAAGTGGGTGTGATGATGAAATTTATGAGGATGGTTACTGTAAATATCATTATTACCTGAATGCCGGAAGTGACTTTTTGAAAGATATCATCAATTAGAAAGAGTGGTTGCATGAAAATTAAAAAAACAATCTTGTTTGTATTAGCATCAATGTTTCTGCTATCTCTTGTGATTTGCATGAGGAACTGCATATTATATGAAAAAGCAGTCCAAAACACAGCGAATGCGGAGAAATATCGTGAACAGCTTGAACAATGGGATTCTGACAGAGCGGCTAGCGACTGGCACTATTACGCAGACCTTAGTGCAACATATTCAGCACAACGGAGGGATACACGAGAAAACATAGAAAGGGCGCAGGAAAAAATATGGGAACAGAAGGATATAGAAGAAGTTTTATCAATTAAAGCTTCTTGTAGCGCACTGATTGCAGTTGCGCTGTTTATTGTAATATGTGTTTTTTACTTGAAGGCTATAAAGAAACCAAATAAAACCATTAACCAGAGGAGAAAATCAATATGAGTATGATTGTATATGTATTAGTTGCGTTATTAATTATAGTGATTCTTGCAGTAATTATCCCTGTTGTACTTGTCAAAAAAAGAAAGAATGAACGTGATAAGACAAATATGGATTTGTTTAATGATACTGATAAAAACAAGAGGTGATCCATATGATATTGTTTTGGGGTATTCTTTTGGTTTTATGCACAGTTACACTTTTAGTATTAGCAATACGGCAACATCAGAAAGTAGCAGACGATAAACCATTTGATGATACGGACAGGCAGATTGACTTTGATGATTTCTACAGTAAGTTGCGTAAGTTTGTGAGCAATGAGCAGGAAAAAATATATGCTGTACTGGGAATCAAAAATGCAACCAATTTGCTGACAAAAGGCATACAGGAAGATGGGTTTTGTATTCTGACAGATAAGGCGGCTTACTTTATAGGAAAGGTATATCAGAAGAAATGGATATTTGCATTTAGGACAAATGTACAGCACCGGATTATAGCAAGCGAAATGAAAGGAATCAATGTAGGAACATTGTCACGTTTTCGGATGCTGTTATTTGCAATATTGTCAATCTTGCTTGAAATACTAAATTTCCGTTTTTTTCGATATATTTATTTATATTTAGACAGAGATGGCTCAGATGTATCCGGGATTTTTATAGTTATGTTTTTATTGACCGTGGCTTCTATTCTGATAGGTTTTTCCCTGATTATTTATTTTGTATTACATGCCTTTTTTCTTAAAAGAACAAACATATGCATAGAGTTTACTTCTCTGACAGTAGCTTTTCCTGCATCAGAATTAGGGAAGCAGGAAATAAAGGATTTCTACAAAGCTGTAAGCGAGGTGCAGGAATTGTATGTTAATATCGTGAATCCTGTTCCTGTAGAGCATACAGTCAATGAGGTAAGGCAGAGAAGCAATGTTTATACAAATAAAGTAACTTCTTTATCGGAGTTGTCAAAACTGTATGAGAACGGCATGATTACACAGGAGGAATTTGAGCAGTTAAAGAAAGAGGTCATAGGCAGTCAGTAAAGGAGAAAACCAATGAAAAGAAAAACAGTGGCACTTATGATGGCTCTGACACTTACGGTCAGTTTATCCGCTTGTGGAGATAAAACAGCTCCACAGGCTGATATTCCTGATACGGCAAGTGTAGAGGAAACAGCACAGCCTACAGAGAAACCAGCACCTACCGAAGAGCCTACGCCAGAACCCACACCGGAAATCACGCAGGAAGAAAAGGTACAATCTGCATTAGGTGAAATGCCTTACTATGGTGATGCATCTAAATGTGCAATGACAGCGGAACAGGCAACAGCATTTGCACAGCTGATAGCAGATGGTCTGGCCGGGGATTTCAGCTTTCGGGGCGGATATAACGAAATATATGACATAACATCTTGGAATGATACATTCCGAATATATATTACTGAGACTGGAGACCCATATGAGGTGGATAGGTTCAATGTAATGTTAGGTGATTTTTCCTGTGATGGGATTCCTTATCTTTATGTGTATAGTAGCAATACCATCGATATCGTCAATGATAGTAGTCAAAGCTTTGAAATTTATGGCTGGAGAGATAATATAACAGAATTAGTTGCTGACACACATACTGGACCTTTAAGCCTTGCATGGGAAACATTTGACTTGTGTGAAGATGAAAATGACCAGTGTAAAATAAAAATATTATATAATATAGAACATTCGCTGGGAGAAGAGTCTGTTTTGTATTGTTTTTCTGAAGGTGCTATAAAGGAAAGCAAAGTAATAAAATCGGCCAATGGCGAAGATGGTCTTATGCATATTACAGAAGATGGAGTTGAGACGGGGGTTTATACATGGGATGACTATTGGTCAAGCAAAGGGGTGCTGGTGGATATACAGGAGTTGGTGGAAAATCATACCCACACCTTACCCTACACCTGCTTCTATGATATGCCCCCATGCACCTTAGAAGAAATGGTCAATTACCTCAATGCCTATGCATCAGCTATGAGTGATGGCCAGTCCGTGCCTGTAGAGATAAAGAAGGTTGATATTGTCAAACATAACGGAACAGGCATTACAACCAGGGGAGAAGTACCACAGGAGAAAGTCAACAGTCTTGAAATATTAAGGCAGTTTATGAACGGCGAAAACTATATAGAAAAAGATGGCGGAGGGGAAGGGATAGTACTTACGTATATTGACATTGAATATATGGGTATGGGTAGACCGGAAAATTTTTATTTTGACATAACAGACTTAAATAATGACGGTAACCAAGAGATTTTAGTTTCATATAAAGATGGTTCTCATAATGAGACAAAAGTGTTTTTGCCATCCTTGTCTATAGATTCCTTAATAGCTGAATCTTTTCGAGGGGTAAACAAAGCAGATGGAACATATTTAGTAGCTACATGGAATGATGCAGGTGCAAATGGTTATTTGTATGTTTATGACGGAACGACATTTTCAGAAATAAGTGCCTTATATGGCGATATAGAATGGGAAGTATATTATGGCAGTAAAATAACTGAAAATGGTGCAACACGTGATTTGAGTGAGGAAGAATTTTATTCTATTTGGAATGACTGGGATAGTAAACATACCGATTTTAGTGCAAACATTCATTTGGATATAGAGAATATAGAAAATACATTCCAAGTGAAAATTGACGTACAAAGTTCCGGTGAGTGGCTTGTAACAAGTGCGGAATAAGCAGACAAGAAATATGATTTCCTGTATAAAACAGGATATACAATTAAATTGCAATATACATCAAAAAGACTGCCCTTTAAAAGGGTGGTCTTTTTTGAGTTGTTTAACCCAATGAGGATAATTGAAAAACATATATGATTAAGGATAAAGCAATAAAATAATATAGGGCGTATTATTTTCCTGTAAAGCATGATAAGCGTTCCAGCATGGTAAAAAAATCTGGTGAGAAATTTCAGTTCGCATACAGTAGTGTGAAAATATGTATACATCAACCTATGCAGTGGGTAAAAACTGCCATCATAAATAGTGGTGGTGATAAAGTGTAGATGAAAGTTTGAGAAATTCCGTACAGATGAAAATATGGAAAAGGACAATACAAAATTTATTAAGCGATATGAAAAAATCAGGAAAACAGTAAATTGATTTTTCGAGTTTATTTGAGGCAGGCAATATATTTTCTTATAGGACAGCATAGGGAATAGAAGTATTAACAAGTTAATGGATATGTATAAATCATTATATATGCGTCAATCTCCCTAAAAATATATGTTACATAATGGTTCATTTCCTTGCACTATCACGTCTATGCACAGGGATAAATCAGCGTTAAGATTTATGTGTAAGTTAAATAAAGTTAGTGCTGAGGCACGGAAAGAAAGAGGTAAACATTATGTGCATGTATCTTACAAACGGTAACTTCTTAGGGCAGAGACTGATCGGCTATGATTTCTATGACAGCAAGAGCAAGGGCTTCGCAGGCATGACGGAGAAGCAGATGATTACAAAGCTGAAGAACAGCGAAAAGGTTTACGGCTTTATCCTTGGGGAATTGTCTATCCTAAATTTTATAAAAGTTACAACTTAGGGATGTTTCAAAAAGCAATCAATATCCGGATTTAACGGACAGAAAAACTCGGAAAGGAGCTGTAACAGTTTATCCTCTCCGAGCCGTCCGTCATCATTCTCCAAATTTTCACGAATGTTCAGCGCAATAAAATTATTCGCCTGCTGTGCAGGCTTGCCTCACATTGCCGCCACATTATCCATTCCAGGTACATCATCGCCCTTCGGTGTCTGCGGAGCTTCTTTCCCATCCAGCCACTCAAAGAAATGACCTGGCGTGAATCCGATATCCTTCAGGTACCTTGACAACCCGAAACGGGCAGTCTAACTTGTCAGGCCCTCTCACTGTAGAACATCCTCCGCAAAGCACAGATATCCTTAGGCAGGCTCTCCCTGTCCTCCGCCTCATGCAGCTTCCTGACCCAGGCGTAATACTCATTGGCCAGCGGCGTGGTCAGGGCGGAGGTTTTGGCGATGTAGCCCTTTCGGATAGCTTCATGGGACACGCTCCGCATGAATTTCCAGAAGTTGTAATAACTCAGCTTCAGCTTTGTCATGTATCCGGCGCTGTCCTCTATGACGAATCCCTCTATTTTCCTCCCCTGATACTCGTAGTCTTCCTCCATGACTTCATAATACCAGTCGAAGAATTCCTGCCAGTTCCCAAGCTCCCTGGCCCGTTCCTTGGCCCTCAGGCCGAAGCCCTCCGCCACATGGCACATGTCCTCATACCCGTATTTCTCAAATTCCATCTGATTATGCACGATATCCAGCAAAAACAGCCTGCTCTCCGGATATTCGATGATATGGGGATCGTTCTCCATGTCCACGCACTCGAAGACAAAGGATACGTCATTCTCCCTGCAGTAGGCTTTCATCTCCTCCAGATGCTCCGGCGACACCTGCTTTCGCACCATCTCCTGGAAATACCCCGCGTACTGGCTGTCCAAAGTGGACTTGCTGGCCAGAAGCAGCGCGTCCTCGTATTCATTGTAGCTGGCTATCCCTAAAAATCCGTTCTCCTTGATATAGGCCGTCACCGGGAACTGCAGCTTGTACCGGAGCATCTCAAATTTCGTCTCCGGCCGCTCGTTGATATTGAAGAACTTATCATAGGCTCTGGCTGCCACCTTGCCTTTCACGGTATCCAGATACAGTCCTCTGGCCTTGGTAGTCTGGGCATCCCAGACCCTGTCGTAAAAGGCCTTATCCGTGTAGTTGAATGATGAGATATTGCCGAATTTCTTCTCCTGGATATACTTATTGTGGCGCAGGGCGATGATGGTGTCTGCCACGGAGCTCTCCACCACCGTCGATTCGCTTTGCATCTGAGGCATCCTGTACACCTCATTGGGCACTTCCACGCAGTGGATTCCCTCTCCGTCCACCTGCACGCAGCGCAGGCAGCCGCCGTACTCAATCTGCCCTTCCAGGTTGAACACCCTGTCGTTCACCTGTACCGGCAGCTGTTTGGTATTGCGGTGTCCGTGAATCTGGTAGCAGTTCCCCGGGGTGGTGTCAAAAAAGGTCTCCGCAATCTTCTCGAAATCCTGGTAGTTCCCCACGCCCTTGATCATCTGCTCCGTAGCCACGAAAGAAAGATTCTCCGGCATAGTGCTCAGCCCCGCATGGGTGACCAGGAATATATTATCGTTATACCGATAATAAGCGCACTGTCCGAATTTTCTGTACAGCTGCCTTACCTGCTTTTTATCGATTCGGGCCTCCTCCAGCACAGGTCTGGTAATCAGCTCGAACTCTTTGGATCTGCCCACGCAGTCATTGGCCCAGAGCCACAGCCATCTCTCGTGATTTCCCTCCAGCATCAGCACGTTCTTCCTGTCCATGATGGAAATCAGGAATTTCACCATCTCCGCGTTCTCAATGCCTCTGTCGATGTAATCTCCTACAAAAATATACATTTCATCGTCTTTTATGCCGCCGTTGTCAGCCAGATACTTCTGCAGGGCCGTATAGCAGCCGTGCAAGTCGCCGATATGATGAATCTTTTTGTACGATGACATGTCGAACAGCCTGGTCCAGATCGTGTCCAGTTCCTCCCGCCCGATTACCTTAATGCCGGAGGGAATCTTCTGGGTCCGGAACCTGGAGTACATATTATCGATCACCGACTCCGGCACCCTCTTGAAAGGCTCTCTGGAAGCATTCCTCCTCTTCACCTCCTCGATGGGGACATCGGTGAAGTCCACGCAGAAAATCCGATACCGGTAAGTCTCGCACATTTCCTTATACCGGTTCATCTCGCTGGTCTTGGAATTGGTGGCATCGATTACCGTAAAATCGCCCCTCTGCATACGGATTTCCAATATATTGAATAAAGTCTTCCACACGATGCTGTCATTTTCCTGGCTGATTCCCTCCGTGCCGTCCGGCAGCATCACCGGGCTCTGGCACAGCAGTCTGATATCATCGGCAGACAGCGTATAAGGCTTCAGTCCGTGCCGGTCAATCCATGTGGACTTTCCGCAGCTGGCAGAGCCTCTTAACAAGAGCAAAATTCTCATTTCAATACCTCTTTTCTATCAATCTATATGAATCTATTCTTCCTGGTGCCGCAGCAGCTGCGCAATGAGGTGCTCCACCTCCTGAAGCTGCTCCTTGCGCTTCTCCCTGTGGCTGAGCTTGCGGTACTGGGAGGGGGACATGCCTTTCATGGCCCGGAACGCCTTGGTGAACACCAGCGCGTCATTGTACCCGCAGGACAGGGCAATACTCTCTATGGGGTAGGAAGTGGAGTCCAGCAGCTCCCTGGCCTTTGTGATGCGGAATGTGGAGAGGAAACGCTGGGGGGACATCCCCAGGTAGTTCTGGAACAGCGTATAGAGATAGCTCCTGTTGATGCACACGTAATCCGCCACATCCGTCACCTTGATGGGATTGCAGTAATTGCTCTGGATAAAAGAGACTGCCTTTTTCACATACTGATTGCCCTTGTCCTCCTCGTCCTGGGCCACCACCCCGGCCCCCTGGGCCAGCACCGAAAGGAAGACCCCCAGCAGCCCGTTCCGCCGCAAATCGTCCGCCACGCCAAACGTATTGTGCTCCATCATGTCCCGCACGATGGAATAGAGCTCCTGGTCCCTGTCGCAGGAAAAGATGGGATGCCTGGCGGACAGTCCCATGGAATTCAGGTATTCTCCCGCCCGGCTTCCGCCAAAGCCCACCCACAGGTAGCTCCAGGGCTCCTCTTCATCCGCCTGATAAAAGGCCAGCTCATTGGGCTGTATCAGGAAACCGTATCCCGCCTCCAGACGGTACTCCTTGTCATGGAACCGGAAGATTCCCCTGCCGCTCAACACATAATGTATCAGATAATGGGGCTTGGAGGCCGGGCCGAAGCTGTGGAGCCCCTCTGTTTGTGAACAGCCGCAGCAGTTCACATAGAGGCTTCCCACTTTGTCGTTTTCAAAATCCAGTTTGAACGCTTTCTCCACAAAAGTCCCCCCTTTGCCCACAAACCCCCGGCCTTATGCGGCCGGGGGCTCTCCACTTGCTTTTAAAGATTCCTGTCCGTACAGGTTTTAGAAGACAAATTCCTTTTTGTCCATATCCGCCTGCACTTTCTCCAAATCCTCCCGGATATGGAGTTTCTGGGGACAGGCTTTCTCGCACTTGCCGCATTTCACGCAGTTCCTGGCCTGTTTTTCGTCGCCCAGACCATTTTCCCAGCTGCCTTTGACCATATTGTAGTTCTGGTACATATGGTAGGTATTCCACACCCGGAAATTGCCCGGAATGTCCACGCCGGCGGGACAGGGCATGCAATAGCGGCAGCCCGTGCAGCCATTCTGCACACGGCCTTTGATCAGCGCCACAATGTCCTCGATGGTCCTGCTCTCCTCCTCTGAAAGAGGTTTGAAATTTTCAAAGGTCTTCAGATTGTCCTCTGTCTGCTCCATGGTACTCATGCCGCTCAGGATGACCTTCACGTTAGGCAGGCTCCCCACCCAGCGCAGGGCATAGGAAGCCACGGAAAGCTCCGAATCCAGCTGCCGGAATTTTCCCGTGATGTCGTCCGCAAAAGCCGCTAAGGAACCGCCCTTGATGGGCTCCATGATGACCAGTGGGATATTCTTCTCCTCTGTGAGGCGGTAGCCTTTCATCCCTGCCTGCTCTTCCGTATCCATATAGTTCAGCTGAATCTGGCAGAAATCCCAGTCCCTGCAGCCTATGATTTCCTCGAAGACATCATAGTCGTCATGGAAGGAAAATCCCAGATATTTTATTTTTCCGGCGGCTTTCAGCTCCTCAAGCTTCTCTACCACGCCCAGCTCCGCCATTTTATGGAAGCTGTCCTTGTTCAGCGCGTGCATCAGATAGAAGTCTATGTAATCCGTCTGCAGACGGCCTAGCTGTTCCTCAAATATCTTCTCCACATCCTCCAGGGCCTCTACCTTCCAACAGGGCAGTTTTGTAGCCAGATAAAAGGAATGTCTGTCGTATTTCTTCAGGGCCCTGCCCACGAAAGGCTCGCTGGCCCCGTCATGGTAAGGATATGCTGTGTCGATATAATTCACGCCGGCGGCGATGGCCTTATCCAGCATCTTTTCCGCTTCCGGCTCGTCAATCCTGCCCTCTGCGGTCACAGGAAAGCGCATACAGCCGAATCCCAGCAGCGATGTCTCGATACCAAGTTTCTCCATCTTTCTTTTTTCCATTTTTCCGTCCTCCATTTTATGATATTTTAATCAAAATGATATTTGTAGTTCTCCCAGTCGGCAAGATATACGCTGCCGTCCGCATCCCGGACAAGCAGCCCCTCTTCCACCATCTCCTGAACCAGCCGCTCTGTCTCCTCGCCGTAGGCAAGGCCATATTGATAATAGGGGAAACCAGCCCTGACAGGCTCTCCCTTTCCTTTCTGATCCGTGACCAGCTGTGCATAGATATACTGCTTGCGTTGTCTGTCCCATACGGGATAGACGGGAATCTCTGCCCCTGTTTTGTCACAGAACGCGAGCACCATCTCTCTCTGGGCCCGGGCCTCTATCTGCCCCCAGATTCCGATGACGCTATTATAGGAAAGCACCGGCTCTGCGATTTCTTTCAGCGCGGCTCCCAGCTCTTCCCCGGATGCGCCCTGCCTCCAATCCTCCTCCAGCCCGGCCAGCCCAATCCGGAACTGAGCATATTCCCTGATCTGCTCCAGATGAGGAAGCATCATCCGGAATACTTCATCCAGGGCTATGGGAAACGGAAAGGTGTGGCTGTCTATCCCCTTGTCTATCATCTCCTGCAGGACAGGAATATAAATCTCACATCGTTCCAGAATGCTCTCCGCCGGATAGGTATCGCTCTTTAGCAGGTAAGAATCGTCCGGCCACCAGAATTCGTCCCAGGTGCTTCCTGACCTTGCATCCTGAACCAGCCGCAGTATTTCCGCAAATTCCTCCGCATACTCTTCTCCCACGACAGCAGCGGAGAGCCTGGCGTACAGTTCCTCTCCATCCATGTCCGGATCAATCAGCATCTGACCTGCACAATAGAGAGAAAACGCATTCAGGACATGATAGCTGTCCATCTCGCTCCAATAGGCGGGCTTACAGATTTCGTCATATTTTCTGGCCGTCTGATAGGTCTCCCGGATGATATCCATATTGAAATTCATCTGGGCAAGCTGGTCTATCTCCATCTCGCAGATATCCCAGGCCCATGTCCCCAGCCTGGTGCCCAGTCCCGCCACGGACTGGCGGAAACCCACGTACTCGTTTTCATCTTCGTAGAACACGCCCTCATAAAGCGTGATATCATTGCCCAGCTCCCTTACAAATGTCCCTTTGTCAAAAGCATCCACCCAGCAGCTGACGCCGAAGTCGATTTCCGGATTCACCGACAGGAACTTGCCCCGCAGCATTTTGGCAAAATAGGCCACATCCTCCGATGTGGAAAGCATGCCCGGATCGTAAAAATGCGCGATTACCCGGTCGCAGCAATCTGCCAGCTCCGCATAGATGGAATAATATTTCTCAAAAGTAGCCACTGTATCCGGATTGTCATATGCGAATCCGCTCTCCCCCGGGGCATAGGAAACCGTGTCGTCCACCCAGCTAAACCCATCGAAATTTGCCCCCCACACCCACAAGGTGAACTTCATCCCCAGCGAATGGGCCGCATCCGCCATCATGCGGATTTTCTCATGAGTGGCCTCATAGCCGTCCGTTCCGGCCCAGGCAGAGCACATATCTGTAGCCTGCACCCCTGTGAAGCCACAGTATTTCAACATTTTTACGTATTCATATATTTGTTCTTCCGAATAGTCCAGGATATTATTCTTCAGACTAGTGGCTTCATTCATATATACGCCTCTGGTAAAGTTCACATTCCAGAGCGTCACGATTGCCTCCCGCTCCTCTATCCACGGATTTGTCACTGCCCTGACCTCATCCGGCACATAAATCGTCCCTGCTGCGCTGCTGATACGGGCATCTGGTTCTCCTGCGTCCATCCATCCCAGATAGGTGTTCACGAACAGGTACATTTCCTGCCTCAGGGCATCTGCGTCAGCCCCCGCTATGGACACCTCTCCGTTCTCAATCACAGTCTGCCCTGTCCCTTGGGCCAATGCACTGTCTATGGACAGAACAATTCCTGCTCCCTCACGGTTCTTCGAATCCGCCACCGACAGCAGATCTCCGTCTGTCCGGTAAATGAACTCTTGCAGTTCCCCGCACACGGGCACTGCGCTTTTGTCCCCATAAAAAATAGTATATTCCGCAATAGGCGCACTGCCTATGTAGATTCCGTCCTTCATATCCTGACCGGCATCCGCATAGGTCTCCCCATCCTCCAGGAGCAGTCTCCCCTGTCCGTCCACCAGGTGAGCGAAAAGGTATCTGCACCCGCGCTTCAGCCCGGCGTCGGTCCGCGCCAGCAAAAACAGATGGTTTCCGTCCCGGGCAATGGTGAACGCATTGGGCCCCATTCCCTCCACAGTGTATCCGTACCCGTTTGCCGATCCCTCCTCAGACAGCAGGGAAATCCAGTTCTCCTCCTCATCTGCGGTATTTTTCAATCGGATATCCGCCTCCTGCTTTGCCAGGTCCATCACAAATTGTGTCAGTTCCAAGGCATCGCTGCCCTCCACGCGATAGATTTTATAGCTTTTCAGCCTGGCCCCCGTTTCGCTGCCGCATCCGCCGCAGCCAAGCGTCAGCATCCACAGAAAAAGGAGCATGCACAACCGCTTTATCTGTTTTCTCATCTTACCTTTCCCTTCACTCATCTGATACATATATAATCTCCTGCCGCCTGGAATCCCACTATGTCGGCGACTTCTTCCAGGATATTGTCATAGAGCAGAATGTCGATTCCCGGATTCGCCCGCATGTATTCCTGGCGCTCAATGATGATATGCATCTGCCCGTCATTTCCATGAATCACGGCATCGCTCCCTCCGATTTCCATGTGGCGGAAACCATCCTCCAGCCCTGTCCCATACTGAAACGCGCCATCCTCAACCACCCAGGCTCCCTCCATCTGGAAGAAACTTTCATCTATCCCCATGTCAGCCAGGCTTTCCGCCAGATTTTCCCCATCGCCCGCCAGATATTCTCCCCTCGTGGCCATGATGACAGTATAACCCTCCAGCCCGGATATGCTGTCCAGATAAAGCCCCAGGTCTGTCGTTTCCCGCAGTATTTGATTCTGCTTCTGATGTTTCCACATCACCAGGTTCTCATCCCACAGAGTATACTGCGCCCCTCCTCTTTTGTCCTCCAAATCATAATGTCCGTCCAGATATTTCCCGAGATATTCCGTGACCTTTTCCGCTCCATAGGAATTCGTATGTCCCGTATCCGAAAAGTCTCTGGCAGTATCCAGCTGCAGCTCCTCCTGGAGATCAATCATGTTCAGGAATGGCACTCCGTTCTCACGGGCAAGTTTCTCCGCATATTTGTACTGCATCTGCGCCCTTTCGTCCGCCCCGAAAGGCGCCAGGAAAAAGCACAGTTCCACATCCTCCTCCCGGGCCAGCGCGATGATCTTCAGGAGCCACTCTTCTGTCTCCTGAGGGATCTCCAAAGTTTCCTCTCCCTGGTATACAGATATCCCGCCGATATCCTCCACATCAGAGAACCCTGTCTCCCAGCCCATGTAAAGTCGCATTTGAGGATCCGGTTCGAAATCCTGTCTCTTCAATTCGGCATACCGTGTATGAATTATCGGCCATTTCAACAAAATATCCCACTTTTCCTCATCCTCCGCAATGCTTTCCACAGCATCCGCGAAATTCCGGGAAATTCGATACCCCAGAAGATTTCTATACAGATTCCCCTTTACCTGGTATCCCTCCAGATTGCTGTAATACATCTCCACGCAGACCACCCTGGGCCTCTGGGTCTTCAGCATCTCTTTCAGACAAAAATACGAACTGGCCATATCCTGGCCCGAGATAGACAGGCTATAGGCGGCCATTCCATACTGCTCCCACAAAATCGCCGTATTGACCGCGCAATAGCAATGACTGCTCCCCAGGAAAGCCACATCCACCACATCCTCGTCCAATGTGTAGAAAGTATCCATGGCAGACTGGTAATCCCCGCCTGTATCTTTCCAGGAAAGCACCCTGTAAAGGTACAGATACAGCACTGCCGCCATCACACAAAAAAGTACCGCTTTCGCCGCCTTGCGAAGATTCATCCTGACACCAACCCATCCTTTTTAAAACTGAAAATAAATGAACTGCGAGGACTCAAACCGTATCCCATAAATTCCAAATACCAGAATCGATGCCATCATAGCAAGCAGGACACCCCACCGGAACCAGATGCACTGCTCCGCCAGGAATTCGGAGAATGTCTGTTTTTTCAGATAACGGATCAAATCCACCAGAAGAAGGAGAATCAATCCTGCCAGCAATATATTCATCTCGGCACGGTCCAGTCCCAGCGTGTAAATCTCTCCATTGAAGAATGACCATGGATCCCATCTGGTAAAAATCCGCAGACAATATTCCATTGCGGCGCGAAGCCCCTGCGCCCGGAAGAAAATCCACGCCACATCTACCAGGGCGAAAGTGATTACCGTCTGTGCCATTTTATAGCTGAAGCTTTCCGTCTTCGTATGGAAAAAGTCATTCACCCTCTGTCGGATTCCTTTTGTCAGATCGCCGATTATCTGATACATGCCATGCAGAATCCCCCAGGCCAAAAAGGTCCACCCCCCGCCGTGCCACAGGCCGCTGACCGCAAAGGTAATCAAGAGGTTCCGGTATCTTTTCACCTTGGAACAGCGGCTGCCTCCCAGAGGTATATACACATAATCCCTGAACCATGTGCTCAGAGAGATATGCCATCTGTGCCAGAATTCCGATATGGATCTGGCAAAATACGGCGTATCGAAATTCTCCATCAGCTCAAAGCCCATGACCCTGGCAGCCCCAATCGCTATAGAAGAATAGCTGGCAAAATCACAGTAAATCTGTAGGGCAAAGCCCGTCGCCGCCGCAATCAGCGCCACCGCTCCGTACATATAATAGCCGTCAAAGACCGTGTTCACCAGAATCGCCACCCTGTCCGCAATGACCATCTTCTGGAAGAGCCCCCAGACCATCAGCATGAGCCCGTTTGTGATATTCTCGTAATTCCATAACTCCAGTTTCTCTATCCGGCGCATCTGCCGCAGCAGATTACCGGATCGCTCAATGGGTCCTGCCACCAGTTGCGGGAAAAAAGATACAAAAAGGGCGTATCTGAAAAAGTTTTTCTCAGGTTCTATCTCTCCTCTGTATACATCCAGGGTATAGCTCAGGGCCTGAAATGTATAAAATGAGATTCCCACCGGCAGCAGCACGTCAAAGGGCTTGTCCAGCAGCTCCCAGCCTATTCTGCCCAAAATCCTGTTGCTGGTATCCAGAAAGAAATCAAAATATTTAAAGAAAAACAGAAGTCCCAATTGAAAGACAATACAGACACTCAGCGCCGCTCTCCCGGCGGCTTTCTTTTGACAGGAGTGTACAAATCCTGCCGTCAGCCACGTTATAAGAGTGGACGATAATATCAGGATGACATATTTCGCATTCCAGCACATATAGAAATAATAGCTGGCCAGCAAAAGCCAAAGATATCTTACCTTCCTTGGCACAATAAAATAAAGCAACACCACGATCGGGAAAAAAATCAAAAAATGAATGGAATTGAATAACACTCCTGTCCCCCACTTATCTCCACAGCGTTCCGCCTCGGAGCCTGTCCTCTCCGCCACTTATCATTATCCTTTCAAGCGGCAGCTTTGTCAAGGTAAAATTGGAACCTTATTCTCCTTGCTGTACATGCTATCTTTTTTTCAGCATTTTCTTCTCGCCCTTGCTGTAAATCTTCATGACGATACGGGCCTCCACAATCAGGAAAAGTGTGAACACAATGCTGAGCAGGCCGCCTAAGGCGTAGGCGCAGAGCATCGTAAGCTCCGCCACCACGCCAAAGCCTATCACCAGAATGGCGCAGAATTTATTATATTTCTTCACATCTTCCACCTGAATCGGGAATCTGTTGAATACTTTGTTCCTCTCCTCGCTGCTTAAAATCTTCGCTCCCGCGTACATACATGTACAGCCTATGAACACAAATACAAAATAGCTCATACCTTTCTCCTATTCTCCGTATATTTTTTCTTTCAGATACCTGATATTGGCATCGAAATCCACTTCCAGCACTGCCATTTCCCGAATCGTCACATCCCGGTAGGTGCCCGGCTGGGGAATATTGTCAGACACAATGTCATAGGTGAGCAGTTTCCCTGCCGTCAGGCTTAAACTAAAGCATTCCGCCTGGGTCAGATTCGTAGTCAGGTTCGGCATCAGGCCGTCCATCAGCCCTCCGGCATTAGTGAGCATGGCCAGGGGCAGCTTTCCTATCACCGCGGTAAGGACTTTCCGCTGGCGCTCCGTCCTGCCGAAGTCCGTGCCCAGATAGCGGTTCCTGCTGTAGGCAAGGGCCTGCGGGCCGTTCAGATGTACCACGGCCGGCCCATTGTCGGCCACGGATAGATCCATATTGTCCGTCCCCTGCTCCCTGCCGGTGAGCATGTTGTACTCCACCAGATAGCCGTTCACATAGTCTATCTCGTCCCGGGTCAGTTCCAGTTCAATACCGCCCACCGCGTCCACCAGACCGGCAAAAGCCTCGAAATTCACCAGCATATAGCGGTTCACAGGAATGCCGAAGTTCTGCTCGATAGTCGCCATCAGCAGCTCCGGGCCGCCGAAAGCGTATGCGGCGTTCAGGCGGTTGCCGTCATGTCCGGGAATTTCCACATAGATATCACGCAGCAAAGAAGTCATATAGATGGTCTTGGTCCTGCTGCTGATCGATATGAGAATCATCGCGTCGGAGCGGCCGTCCTCCCCGTTCTCCCGGGAATCATTGCCGATGAGCAGGATGTTCACCACACCGTCTTCTTTCATGGGCCCTGTCGCCTCCGCGCTGAGCTCCTTGTAATTCATCTTGGAATATACCACTCCTACCAGCTGGTACAGGCCAAACCCCAGCAGGGCGACTATGACCGCCACGGCAATCAGGAATCTCCTGAGCCTGGACTTTCTTTTACGGCGTTTCTTCTGCGCCTTGCTTGCTTTCTTCGACATCCGGGAATCCTCCTCCTCTGGTTCCAGCTCTTTCTCTTTGGAATTCCCTTTCTTCCGAGAATATCTCTTCCCCCGGGACGCCTCCTCCTCTTCATAGTCCCTGCCCCTCTTTCGGGGCGGCGCGGCATCTACGGTCTGCCGTCTTCTACGGCGCGGTTCTTCGTCTTCATACGTCTCATATTCCGCTCTTTTCCTGCGGGGAGGCTCGTCCTCATATGTGTCATATCCCGGCTTTCCTCTCCAGGGTTCCTCTTCGTATCCGCCGTATTCCCCTCTTCTCCTCCGGGGCTCCTCTTCGTATCCGCCGTATTCCCCTCTTCTCCTCCGGGGCTCCTCTTCATATCTGCCGTATTCTGCCCTCCTCCGGGGAATTTCCTCTTCCTCGTCCCGCCAGTCCCCCGGATACGGCTCTTCATCCCCATATCCTCCGTATTCCGCTCTCCTCCTGCGGGCCGGCCTGGCTTCCTCCTCCCAGTTATCCCAATCTTCCAAATCGGGCTCTTCGTCATACGCTTCGTCCTCCGGCGGCATCCCGCCCCGAAACGGCTCTTCGTCTTCATCCTGCCAGTCCCCTGGATACGGCTCTGCAGCCTCCCACTGTCTGCGGGACTGCCCCCTGCCCCGGGGCTGTCCTATGATGCGAATCTCTTCCGAGTCCTCCACGGCTTCCTCTCTCCGGCCGCCTCTCCGGTTCCCCGAAACCCGGGCGCCGTCCATCTCTTTCTCCAGAAACGCCTCCAGTCCCCGCTGAATCTGCTCCATCTCATTTCTGTCACTTCTATCATTACTGTCCATTGACTGTTTCACCTCTTACACTGACTTATGATGCACTATACCACATCCGGGCGCTTTCGTCACGAAAAGAAACCTTAAAATTTTTTAAATATTGCCTTTTCCCTTTTCAGATATTATAATGTAAAAACACGTAATTGCCAATGCTATTCTCATAAAAAGAGGAGTAAATTTGACTATGAAGAAACATTTCAAACGATTTGCGGCGCTCTGTCTGGCGGCCATGCTCTCATTTCCCCTGTTTCACCTCACCGCTTCTGCCGCGCAGGCAGATGGGCAGCAGGTGGACATCCTGTTCCTCCATGACACCCATTCCCATCTGGACAGCTTTCCCACAGTGGAAAACGGAGCGAATGTGACCCTGGGCGGCTTTGCCCGCATCAAGACGCTGATCGACCAGGCGAAAGAGGAAAACCCGGATGCCCTGGTCCTGGACGCGGGGGACTTCTCCATGGGGACATTAGTGCAGACTATCTTCCACACGGACGCTTCGGAGCTTCGGATGCTGGGCGCTTTGGAATGCGAGGTCACCACTTTGGGAAATCATGAATTCGACTACCGCTCTTCGGGGCTGGCCGGGGCCCTGGAGGCAGCCGTGCAGAGCGGAGAGCCCGTGCCCGCTCTGGCGCTGTGCAACGTGGACTGGGAGACCATGAAAGCGGAGGGCCTCACTGCGGACCAGCAGCTCTTAGAGGATGCTTTCGCCGCCTACGGCGTGAGAGATTATATCATGCTGGATAAAGGCGGCGTGAAAATTGCCGTGCTGGGCGTCTTCGGGGAGGATTCCCTGGCCTGCGCCCCTACCTGTGTCCTGAAGTTCAAGGATGCCTCCGAGGCTGCGGCCGCCACGGTAAAAGTGATTCAGGAAAAGGAAGATGCCGACATGATCGTCTGCGTCTCCCACAGCGGCACCAGCGAGAACCCGGACAAGTCCGAGGACGAAATCCTGGCAAAGGCAGTGCCCCAGCTTGACCTAATCATCAGCGGCCACACCCACACCTCCCTCTATGAGCCCATCCAGCATGGAAACACCTATATCGTGTCCTGCGGCTCCTACGGCAGGAGTCTGGGCAGCCTGTCCATGACCAGGCAGTCTGACGGACGCTGGCACATGGATTCCTATGACCTGCTGCCCATCACGCCGGATATCGAACCGGATGACACCGCCCAGGCCAAAATCGACAGCCTGATGGAAAAAGTGGATTCCGCCTACCTGACTCAGTTCGGCTACACCAGGAATCAGGTGCTGGCCCAGAACGCAGTGGAATTCGCCACCTCCGATGACCTGTATGAAATCCACACGGAGCACAATCTGGGCAATCTTCTGTCCGACTCTTTCACTTACGCGGCGGAACATGCGGACAACCCTGACACCCATCCGGTAGATGTGGCCATCGTGCCCTCCGGCTGCGTGCGCGACACCTTTGCCACGGGGGACATCACCGTGACGGATGTGTTCAACGCCTATTCCCTGGGGATAGGCCCGGACGGTATCCCGGGATACCCGCTGATCAGCATGTATCTGACCGGCGCGGAGTTAAAGACCGGCGCGGAAATCGACGCCTCCATGTCAGATATCATGAAATCCGCCAGACTGTATATCAGCGGACTGCACTTTACCTACAATCCCCACAGGATTATCCTGAACAAGGTCACTGACTGCTATATGACCGATGAAAAGGGCAGCCGCACGGAGATTGAGGACGACAAGCTCTACCGCGTGGTATGCGATCTCTACAGCGGGCAGATGCTGGGGGCCGTCACGGATGTGTCCTACGGCATCCTGTCTGTCCAGCCCAAATTCGCGGACGGCACCCCTATCGAGAATATCGAGGATGCCATCATCACTGACGGAGGGCGGGAGGTAAAGGCCTGGGCCGCTATTGCAGGCTTCTTGGATTCTCTGGAGGATACGGATGGGGACGGCATTTCAAACGTGCCGGAATATTATGCCTCCCCCCAGGGCCGCAAGGTAGTGGAGGACAGCAGGGCCATCGGAGATTTGCTGAAAAGCCCTAACAAATTCGCGTTCATCATCCTGGGTGTCATTCTGCTGCTCTTGGCACTGATCGTCCTTTTGCTCTGGCTGCTCATAAAGCTGGCGCGCAGGCTGATGCGCAGAAGCGCCCGCAGAAAAGGAAATGGATAATGCAGCCCAGATACGATTCCATTATGTGGCTTTTGTCCGAATGGTAATCACAGCCCTGGCCCCGGCACGGCTCCGGAATGCGCAACACCTGCAAATATACGAAGATGTACTCCGGGGCCATCTGATTATAAATGCCCCTAAAGCGATGTCAGAGAAGCCCGCCTGACAGCGTTCTCGCCGAATTTCTCCCGGATGCTGTCCATGGCCTTGTCCAGCCGCTCCAGCTTCTCATAGTCCGTGTCGTCAAAGAGCGACATCTGCCTGTTGTCCCCATCTTTCGTCACTTTCCCGGTCTGGATGCCAATCAGGCGGATGGGAGTCCCGTCCCAGAATTCGTCAAAAAGCCTGCAGGCTGCCTGATAGATTTCGTCTGTGATATTCGTGGCATAGTCCAGCACGCACTGATGGGATGCCCGGGACAGGTCGAAAAAGCGAAGCGCCACGGACACGGTCTCTATCCATGCCCCATCCCTGCGCAGCCTCCTGCCCACAGTCTCCGCCAGGGACAGAAGTATCATCTTCGCTGTATCTGCATCTGTCACATCAAAAGCAAGGGTAGTGGAATTCCCGTATCCCTTATTATCCGCGCTCTCCGCCTCCACCAAAGACAGATCTCTGCCATTGGCGAAATTCCAGATGGCCTCTCCGTGTTTCTTCAGAGCCGCCCGGAGAGTGCCCAAATCCGCCCGGGCCAGATCTCCGATGGTATTGATGCCAAGGCGTCTCAGTTTCTGCTCCGAGGCGCCGCCCACAGAAAAAAGCTCTCCCACCGGAAGAGGCCACATCTTCTCCTGAATCTCATACGGAAAAAGCGTGTGCACCTTGTCCGGTTTCTCGAACTCCCCTGCCATCTTCGCCAGCAGCTTATTGCTGGAAATCCCTACGTTCACCGTAAAGCCCAGGGTGTCTCTGATTTCATCTTTCAGCCTGTAAGCCGCCTCCATGGGGCTTCCGAACAGGGCCCGGGTCCCTGTCATGTCCACGAAAGCCTCGTCGATGCTGTACTGCTCCACCACATCGGAGTATCTGCGCAGGATTTCCATGAAAGCCGCGGAATTTGTGGCGTACAGCTCCCGATCAGGTGACACCAGTGTCAGATTCGGGCATTTCCTGAGAGCGTCCACGATAGGCTCCCCTGTCCGCACATTATATTTCTTCGCCGGAATCGATTTCGCCAGTATGACGCCATGCCGCTTGGACATATCCCCGCCTACCGCGGATGGAATCGTCCGCAAGTCCAGCGTCTCTCCCAGATCCCGCAGACGGTGCACCGCCTCCCAGGAAAGAAATGCGCTGTTCACATCAATATGAAAGATTGTTCTGTCGTCCATGCAAATGTCCCTCCTGTGCCATGGCTTCATTATATCAGAACATTTGTTCTGTGTAAACCTGGAATTTCAAGAAAAATTCATTCATCACGCATGATTCCGTGTTAGTATTGAATGATATCGGAACTGTCAGCGTCAACAGAATACTTTACCAGCAAAACAGCCTTAGAAGCGCCCGATTTGTCTTCATTGGCGGGTGTGATGGTGACCAGGAATCCGTAAGTGCCGCTTTCCCCGTGATAGCCCAGAGACTGGTACCGATAGGATGTCTCATCCGTCCCGTCCGGCCTGCCGGCCTGGCAGCTGTGGCAGAAGTCCGCGCCCTCCGCCAGCCGGTCACTGCCGATGATATCCTCCAAGGTCAGATAGACTGCCAAAGTGCCGTCCGCCATGGAGGCGTCCCGGACGGCATGTCATGATGTATGATTTTCCCATCCGCCACTTCCAGCACATCCGTGGCCACTCTGCGGATAAAAGCTTCATCGTGGGACACGAACACCAAAGTACCCTCATACTCGGAAAACATCGCCTCCAGCGCCTCTATGGAGGGGATGTCCAGGTAGTTCGTGGGTTCGTCCAGTATCAGGAGGTTTACCCGGGACACGAACAGCTTGGCGAAAGCAAGCTTGATGCGCTCCCCGCCGGAGAGCACGCCGGCCGGTTTCTTCATATCTTTTTCAAAAAACAGCAGTCTCGCCAGAACCGTGCGCGCCACCGACTCCTGCTGGATGCTGACTTCCATCACATTCTCCAATACGGTGCGGTCGTAGTCAATTGTGGACAAATTTTGCTCGAACAGCCCGATTCTGGCCTTGGGCACCACGGATATCGCGCCGGCGCCCAAGGCGGGCGGAGCGTCTCCTGCAGCGCAAATCAGATGCAGCAGCGTAGTCTTGCCCGCCCCGTTCTCCCCCACTATGGCCACGCGGCTGTGGTTCGCAATCTGAAACGAGGCATCCCGGAAAAGCTCCGGGCCGCCCTCATAGGCAAAGCGGATTCCCTCGCCCCGGATGACGAAACGATTCTCCGGCGGGTCTGTCAGGCGGAAATCCGGGCGGATTTTCGGCAGTTCCCGGGGCCTTTCCTTTACCTCCATGGCATCTATGCGCTGCCGTACATTTTTTGCCGATTTTTCCATCTTCCGCGCCTTGGCGTCCTTGGGATGCTTTGAAAGGAAATTGCGCAGCCCTGCCTCCCGGGGCGACATGTTCTTCGGCCGCTTTTCAATCTGTCTGGCATGTTCCTTTTTCTCCTGGAACACTTTCTCCAGCCGCTTTTTCTCAGCTGTGTAATTCTCGTATTCCGTCCATTGCCGGGCCACGGCAGCCTGCTTCTGCTCCAGATAGTCGTCATAGCCGCCGTCATATTCCGTCAGCTTTCCGCCCTCAATCTCTATGATGCGGGTGCAAAGCTCATTGAGCAGGGCCCGGTCATGGCTGACAATCACCAGGGTCTCCAGGGCGGCTAACTTGCGCTTCAGGACAGCGATTCCCTTGTAATCCAGATTCGACGTAGGCTCGTCCAGAAAGACAATGGCCTTATCGCTGGAAAACATCCGGGCCAGCCGGATGCGGGCCTCCTCTCCGCCGCTGACGGATGCCTCCCAGACCTTGTCCTGTATCCCCATATCGCTGACTTCCTTGCCGCTCAGCTCCCAGAGGTCTTCCTCCAAAAAACGGTCCTCCCCGCTTTCCGCAAACTGCCGGAAAAAGGCCGCATCGCCCGCTATCTTCACCCTGCCGTCCGTAGGCTCCAGCTCTCCCGCCAGCACCTTGAGCAGCGTGGTCTTTCCCGCGCCGTTGGCGCCCACCAGCCCAATCTTCTCTCCCTCGTACACTGTCATTCTGTCAAAGCGGAATATCTCCCGCTCCCCGAATTTCATCTCTATGTTTTCCGCTAAAATAAGCTGTCTTGCCTGCATAAAAAAATCTCTCCTTTCCATATTTCCAAAGGGAGAGATTACCGGAACCGGAGGGCTTCACATGCGCCCCGGGCACATAAGAAAGCGCCTGCAAAGCAGTCGTTCAAACCGTATTTTCCCGCGGCAAAAAATCCTGCAACGCAAAAAAGGCCTGCCCCTTTTCTTATCCGATAATCTCTCTGACAAGCGCAGAAATCCCCCTGCGCCTCCGGCATGATTGCCGACTCATCAGTTAAAAGTTATCGAATAATAATAATCATCAGGGTACCGCCTTTCCAAGATTTAGCAGAAGCCTGGCTGGCAGGCTCTGCTATATGTATTTATCTTACAATAAGCGATGCGCCGCTGTCAAGGGGCTTACAACAAAAGATGCCAAACGCATGAAAGTCTTTACCTCCATCAAAAAACGCAAAACCCTTGATAATCCAATAAGGGCTTTGCGCTTTCATTTCATCTGCGGTTCAGATGCAGGGCTATTCTTTAATAATGTCGATTTCTGTAAGATTAATACCAGAAGCCGTAAGAATCACTTTTAAAGCGGTATAACGCCTTATAACCACCTGCTTTCTATGGGAACCGGTTACTTGTATCTATATCTTTATTATAACAATCCATGCTCAAAGCGTAAAGCCTTTATTGAGTTGCTGCCCGCGTATATCGCTTTCCAGATTCCGGAGACGAATTCATCCATCCGCTTCCATATCCAGCCATTCTTTCAGATGCCTTAATATATCGCCATTCTTCAATTCCTCAAGCGCGGATTTTGCCCAAGACGGGAAAGCATCATACCCGCAGGCGCTGACCAGTGTGACAAGAGGCGCAATAAAGGCATCTGCCTTTTTCTGCCCGTCATCGATGTCATCACCGTATTCTCGCATGAATGCCTCCGCCGCCTCGCGGGAAAGCGAACTGGTCACATTACGGATGTCGCCATAAGCAGTGCCTTTGCCCAGCAAATTGTAATCGAACATGAAAGCGCTTTCGCCGTTTTTTGATACAATCAGATTCGTCCAGTAAAAATCATTGTAGACCAGCGTCCGCGGCAGAGCGTCTATCCGGCCGCGAATCGTGCTGTAGTCGTCCGCGATTGCCTGCCAAAGCATGTTTTCCGCGGTGCCGGTCTTTTCAGCCACCATTCCCATATTGTCCACAGTGAGCATATCGGATTCATCATACATAGGAGCCTCGCGGCCGGAAAGATACCCGCGGCCCTTTTCATGAAGCATTCTGTACCATTTGGCAATGGCTCTTGCCGTCTTTGGGTTGTTTAAATCACTTTCTCTGCCAAGCCGGTATTCATCGCCTGACTCCACATCCGGCAAAAGGATTGCGTTTTTGGTGAAACCCAACAGGGGCAAAGTCGGTATTTCAAGCTCTGACAGCATCAGATAGTTGCCAATTTCCCGCGCATCTTCCTGATTCTCAAACACTTTCAGGATAAGATTTTTCCTTTCCGATTCCACATGTTCCACGCATTCCACACGATACAAAGAGATTCCGGCTTTCGAGCGAATCAGCGAACAAACCGGATTGCGCACTCCCAGTTCCGCCAGCTGTAGAATATAAAAAGCTTTCCGCGTCAATTCCTCTACAATACGGTAATCCGCAGGTGTCTCTTTCCTAATATTGATATTCAATGCTTATTACCTCCGTTTTTTCATCATCCGAAAATGGACACAAAAATGCCGTAGCAAGCAACCCTTATTGGCAGGTACTTCCTACGGCTGATTCTGGATACAAAAATAACACACCCCTAAAGCGTGCTGCAACCGAAAGTTATAGTATTCACGAAAGGTTACTTAAAAACGGCTATTCAGTTTTACCTCTCCATTACCTCGCACAAAACAGTCATCTTATATTTCTCCTTTCGTCTATCTGCCAAAACAGATTTATTTTAACCTATCATAGCAGATTCACCACAACTTTTCAATATGTTAAAGAGGATATCCAGGGCTGTTTCACGAAGAAGCATGAAAATGAAATAGAGTTCTGCTCAAAAGTCAGTTTAGAATTTGTAGTAATACATCTCCAAAAGCTGGCTTTTTTCTATCAAGTAGAATATACTATATTCAATGGATAGGGGAAATATCCAACACTAGGGACATCCATATCGCCGTAGGCGCTGCATCAAGGCTGGTGGCAGGACAGGTTGCCAACCGGGAGAAGACGAACGAGGCGGCCACAATCCCCATGCTCGTGGAGATGCTCGACATGGAAAGGAGCACCGTGACTGTCTACGCCGCCGGGGCGACAGGAGACATCATGGAGGCGGGGACTTCGTGGTGCAGGTAAAGAAGAACTGTCCGGCGCTTTACGCAGAACTGATGGCATTGTTAGGGGGGCTTGCAGAAGGCCAGGTACGCGTCCGCTAAATCCGGCCAATCCCGCGGAAGTCCCTTGCTCTTTCGGGGAAAGTACAGTAAAATAGAACCATAGGAGCGTGCAGAATACGGGAAACTACCTGAACATCGGCAACGCCGGCTTTGCGTCCGTCAGAAAAGGAACCTACGTGGACAAGACCGGGATGATCGCCTTTACCAACCGCATATTGGGCACAAAAGATAAGCTCATCTGCGTCAGCAGGCCCCGCAGGTTCGGGAAGTCCATCGCCGCGCAGATGCTGTGCGCGTATTATGACAAGAGCTGCGACTCCCGGGAGCTGTTCGAAAGGCTGGAGATTTCCGGGGATGCCTCTTTCGAGCAGTATCTGAACAGATATAACGTGATTTACCTGGATATCACGCTGTTCATATCACGGGCCTCCAATATCAGGGATCCGGGCAGTGAACGCGGGAAAGCACAGAGAAATCGCCAAGCTCATCCAAGACTCGGAACAGCTCCTGGAAGCCACCCTGAACGGGGACGAAGAGGCAGTGGCGGCGGCAATCGAAGAAGCCCATAAGGCGGGGACATGCTCCTGGTGGGAATCAATTATGACGCAAAGAGCAAGAAGTATACCTGCCAAATAGAAGCGTTCCGGGAAGCATAACGGCGGCACCGGCAGCCACAATTCGATATAACGTTTCTCATTATGCAAAAAGGAGGCTCCCATGGCTATCTGTTTAAACACAGGCTCTGCAAATAAAAATTTCAGCATGCTGGCCCATGATAAATATTTTGTCGATAAAACCCACATAATCGAAATCATAAATGCGAGAATCAATACGCCAAACCGATATATCTGTATCACGAAACCGCGGCGTTTCGGCAAGACATCCGTCCTCAACATGCTCGGAACCTACTATTGCAGGGCATACGACGCAAAGGAGCTATTTGACCATCTGAAAATCCACCACAGCAGCACCTATCCGACCCACCTGAATCAATATAATGTAATCAATTTATGCCTGAACAATCTGCCGGATGCGGGCAGCACTTATGAGGATTATATCAGCCTGATAAGAGAGTCCATCGCAGATGATATAAAAGAGGCTTATCCGGAGCTTAAGAACCGGAAATTCCGCACGATATCCGAATTGCTGGATGCCACAGGCGATCAGTTCATATTTATAATCGATGAATGGGATTATATATTCAGCCATGAACTTTTCCCGGAACATCACAGCGCATTTCTGGAGTTTCTGAGAAATCTTCTGAAAGACCGCCCTTATGTGGCTCTGGCTTACATGACGGGGGTGCTGCCAATCAAGAAATACAGTACCGGCTCTGCGCTGAATATGTTCAAAGAATACACCATGCTCAGGGATCCTTTTTTTGAGGAATATTTCGGCTTTACAGAAAACGAGGTCAAAGCCCTCTGCGAAAGACAATCTGCGTTGACAATGGATGAAATCAGCGACTGGTACAACGGGTATCAGGCAGGGGGTGGGACGCGGCTGTATAATCCGAGATCCGTAGTGTGTGCCCTGGAAGACTCCATGTGCCAAAGCTACTGGACCAGAACAGGAAAAATGGACGAGGTACTGTTTTTCCTGAAATACAACATCGGCGAAGTGCGGGATGATGTCATCAGGCTGGTAAACGACATCCCTGTCAGAATCGATATCAAAAAAGAATACTATGCCGGTCAGAAAAGCCCCGCCAACAGAAAAGACATTTATTCCGCAATGATCATATATGGGCTGCTGTCGTATCATGATGGGGAACTCAGAATACCGAACAAAGAGCTTATGCTGGAATTTGAAGAGGCGCTGGAAGACGATGATTTCGGCTATGTTGCAGAGTTGGTGCGCAACTCAGACCAAATCCTGAATGCCACATTGGAGAAAAAAGGAGATACCGTAGCATCATATCTCCATGACATCCATAACAGCGAGCTGCCCATCCTGAAATATAACGATGAAAACAGCTTATCCTGCGTGGTAACGCTTGCCTATCTGTCCGCAAGAAATAAATACAGGATAGAGCGGGAAGAAAAAAGCGGCAAAGGCTTTGCGGATTTCATTTTCCACCCAAGGCGCAATAACCTGCCGGGAATCATACTGGAGTTAAAAGCAGACAGCACGCCCCAGGATGCGATTGCTCAGATAAAAAACAAGGAATACTGCGAAAAGCTGAGAAAAGAGAATGTCACAAATATTCTTGCCGTGGGCTTAAGCTATGACACCGGCAAAAAGGAACATCTCTGTACAATCACAGATCTTTCATAAAGAGACTGCTGGTGCAGCATAGCTTAAAAGCCACATACTGCACCAGTATCCTCAATGCAATGCACCATAACTTCTTCGAGGTTTTCCTGCATTGTCATACATAAATCCATTTACCTATACCACTGGGCCTGGGCAGCATACATCTGCCTGTAATAGCCGTTCCGGGCAATGAGGCTCTCGTGGGTACCCTCCTCAATAATCCGCCCATCCCGGAACACCAGAATTCTGTCTGCCAGCTTTGTGGCTCCCAGCCTGTGGGAAATCAGGATACATGTCCTGTCCCCGGCAAGTTCGGAAAAATTGCGGTACAATTCCGCTTCCGACATTGGATCCAGGGCGCTGGTGGGCTCGTCGAGGATAAGCAGCCTGGCGTCCCTGCGGGCCAGTGCCCTGGCCAGGAACATCTTCTGTCTCTGCCCCCCTGATAAGTCAAAGGTGTTATTGTTGCTTAAATTCCCAATCAGAGTGTCGTAACCATTTTCCAAGGTGTCGATGAAACTGTGCACACCCGCTTTCCGGCCCAGTTCCTCTAATTCCTGCCGGGAAATCTCTCTTTTGGTGTCGCCGATTTCTATATTTTCCTTGACTGTCATGATATAGCTTTCACTGAACTGGTGCAGGCAGGAGGTCTTGTCCCGGAAATCCGCCAGGCATTCCTCCAGAGTCACCCCATTCACCGTGACATGTCCGCACTGAATCGGATAAAAGCCGGATAGCAAAGATACAAAGGTGGATTTCCCGCTGCCGTTCTCCCCCACAATGGCAATGCGCTCCCCCTGGCGTATGGTCAGGTTCAGGTCATGCAGCACCTCCCGGTCAGAATAGGGATAAGTGAAACTGACATGCTCAAACTGGATTTCCATATCCTGCGCTAGGGGCGTCATCCCAGGTGCCTCATCCTCAAAGAACATCAGTTCCCTGTAGCTTTCCACATACTGGCCATTCTCCTCCAGGATGCCCAGCCGTTCGAAAAAGGCAGTCACCGTCCCTGTCAGCGAAATGACGACAGTAAGAACCAGGGCAATGCTTCCGATGGAGTTCTTTCCCTCCAGAATATCGGATAGAACTAAGACGATTCCGGCCCCCACGCTAAGATACAGCACTCCGTTAGCCAGCAGGCGCAGGCGGAAAAACTTCATCACAATCCGGGCCCGCTTTTCATTCAGCTCCCCGGAAATCCCCTCCCATTTGTCCTCCACGAACTGGCGCAGCCCGTAATAGCGCATATTTTCCAGATGGCGCCGCCGGTATGTGACCGTGTGCAGATAATACCGCTGGTTATCCTGGGCAAAAATCTCCTGCAGAAAGCGGAAATTGGCACGTCCCTGCTGCAGAATGACCCACACCATGGGGAGAAATCCCAGAAACACAAGCAAAGTCACCCAGCCGTTTATGGACAGCACCGTTGCCACCAGGGAAAGAATCGTCAGCATGTCCTGCACCAGCAACACACAGGACACAATCAGCTCCCGCAGGCGCAGCGGCAGATCGCTGGACGAGAAGCTGACCTTGTTCCGATAGGCGATGTCATCATAATAGGCCAGCCGAATTCGAGAAGACTTGCGCATGATGTTCTCCTGAAGCTGATCCGCAACCCCTGAAAAACAGGCAGCCACCAGGCGGTCCCTCACATTAACAATTCCTGCCAGCAGAAGACCCATAACCGCAAACAGAGCGATGCACCAAAGAACACCCTCCATGGAAACCTCCTGCCGCGAAAAGCCCTCCGCTGCATCGATAATCCACTTGTTCACGTATACCACAACGGCCGGCATCAGGGAACCAGCCAAGGAAAACAAAAGCAGCGCCGCCATCATACCCCTGGACAATGTCTCCCGCAAGATAGACATGCAGGCTCCCAGCACCTCATGAATCCGCATATGGGACTGGCGTCCCCCGCTTTGCTGCGCTTCCACTTTCCTACCCATGTACCTGCACCTCCCCCTCGACATCGTCATACCATTCTTTCTGGGCCTCAAACATCCGCCGATAAACGCTGTTTTGCCCCATCAGCTCTTCATGGGTGCCGTCCTCCACTATCCGTCCTGCCTCCATGACCAGAATCCGGTCTGCCAGACGGGCGAACCCAATCCGGTGGGAAATGAGAATCGCCGTCTGGCCTGCAATCTGGCCCCGGATCTCCTGGAACTGCTGGTATTCGGCAATGGGGTCCAGCATTGCGGCAGGCTCATCCAGAATCAGGACCTGTTTGTCCCCCATGAACGCCCGGCTGACCCCAATCCGCTGTTTCTCACCGCCGGACAGCCGGTATCCGCTTACGTCAAAGTCCGTACCCACATAGCCGTCCAGTCCGATTCTGTCCCGTATCTTCTCTGCACCGCCGCGTCTGACAGCCTGTTGTATCTCATCTTCCATGGAGAGCCGTTCAATCTGCCCCAGGGCCACCTCCTCTTTCAGCGGGAAACCGAAAGTACAGGTATACTGAAATGCCACCCCCATGGCTGTGGAAAGCCGCTTAGGCGTCATGCTATGGAAAGGCACACCGCCAAAGGCAATGCTTCCCTCATTCGTTTTATATAGACCTGTCAGAAGATTAATCAACGTGCTCTTGCCGCAGCCATTTGGACCGCAGAGCGCTACAATCTCCCCGGGCCTCAGCGTCAGGGAAAGCTGATGGAGGATTTCCTTTCTTTCCTTATAGCCGAAAGAGATATCTTTCAGCTGATAGACAGGCACCCGGGTGTCCATGCCAGCCAGCACACTCCCACCGGGTGGCACCTCATCTTCTTTCCCGCACAAAGCCAAATCATTCTCCAGCGCAAGCCCTAAGTATTCCTTTGTGTCACGCACCTTAGGAATCGCCGCATAGGGCTCCACCAGCTCATTCGCAAAGCTCCGAACGCCGCTCTGCAATTCGTTGCTGAGCTGCCAGATGAGGTACATGGTTCCCAGGGTAATTATGCCGCTGCCCAGCATCCGGATGCCGCCGACCAGCATGCCCACAGACAGCAGGATGCTCAGCGCATCTATCAGTCTGCTTCCGTTATTTTTCGCATGTTCCACCCTGAGCAGCCTCTTCCTTAAGGAGTCGGCCACGCTACGCCATTTTTTTACAAAAAAATCCTCCAGGCCCAGGGTCCGAATCTCTCGTCCGTTTTCCTGCGTGCAGGGACAGGAGAAATAATAGCTTTTCCATCGCGCGTCCACAATGGTTTCTTTCTCAATGCGGTACCGCGTGCCTGCCATCCACATGCACAGGGCAACGCTGATGACCACCAGGGCCAGGGCCGCCAGCAAGAATAGCAAAGACAGCCGGGCCGCCATCGCCAGAAGCGTAATGACGGATGCAATCTGCCCCAGCGCCGTGACAAACCCCTGGGCCACCACCGCCACATTCACCGCGTTATTACTGTCCGCGCACAGATACAGCATCTTCACGAACTCATCATCATTAAAGGTGGCCACCGGGATACGGGCATTCTGATTCATTATCTCACGGGATACTTCCATCTGCATGTCGTTGACAAACAACTGCTTTGTCACCTGAATCAGCAGCCTGTAACTGCCCCGCAGAAACAGAAATGCAGTCATCGCGCCAACGGGAAACAATAAATACACCACCGAAGCCTCCACGCCGATGCCAGATGTGGCAGCGTCAACCAGGTACGAGGACAGCACCAGATAACCGGGGACCAGCAACGCACTACAGGCATTGATAAGCACCCAGAAAACCAGCTTCCCGGGGCAGATTTTCCAGGCTTTTTTCAAACTCCAGAGGACAATGGTAAGTTTAGAATCTTCTTTCTTTTGCTCCACTAGATTTCCTCCCTCTTGACTTTTTATATGCGCTTTCCATATAAGCAAAAAATTTACGAATGGCACTTCTCTATCGCTGTCCTTTCTTTATCTTAATACATACAAAAAAAGCACGCAATAACGCGGAAGGAGAATCCGGAACAAATATTCAACTTTGTTCAAAGAAATAAATCCCTGTTCCAGCATAGAATAGACTGGAAGATATCCATGCAATGAGATTAAAACAGCGCGGTCCCCATTAAACAGGAACCCGCGCCATAATCCTCTCTGTCAGTCCTCTTCCGTCCGAATCAGATGGAACATCTGCCCCACGAAATCCCCTTTCCTGTCAGGAATCCGAAGTCCCGCGTACATCAGGCAGTCTCCCGAGAGCAAAAGTTCCGTCTCCCCCTCCGTCCCCTCGGCTCCCTCGACCCGGTAAACCGCGTTTTCGTCCAGCCCTTTCAGGCGGACCATATGGCTCTGCCTCCCCGGCCCGCACATCACCTGAACCCAGGTCACCAGGCTCTCTTTCCTGTCCCCGGACACCACCTGCCAGCAATCATACAGATGGTTCTCCGCCGCGGAGGCAATGCGGTAATAATCCCCCTCCCGAACCAGGTCATTGTATTTATGATAAAGAGCCACCTGCTCCGGTATCATCCCCCTGTCTTCCTCCGAAATCCGCGTCACGTCCAGCTCGTACCCAAATGTCCCCGCCAGCGCCACATACCCTCTGGTCTCAAAAGGCGTAAATCTGCCCACCGCATGGTTGGGGCAGTCGCTGACATGGGCCCCCATGGCGGAAAGAGGATAAATCAGCGCCGTCCCCTCCTGGATGGCCAGCCGCTCTATGGCGTCCGTGTCGTCCGAGCACCAGATTTGCGGGCTGTAGTACAGCATCCCCGCGTCGAACCTGCCCCCGCCGCTCAGGGGGCAGCCCAAAGCTCCCCATATCGCACAGCGGCCGGTTCATATCCCATTTCACGTATTCAATATTTGCGCTTTCCAGCACCGCTCTCATCTGCTCCCAGACACCGTCCACCACTTCCCTGCGGGAGAAGTCCAGCACATACTGGCCCCTGGCCATGGAGGGCGTCCGCCCCGGCACCGCGATGGCCCAATCCGGATGGGCGCGGTAGAGGTCCGAATCCGGCGAAATCATCTCTGGCTCGAACCAGATGCCGAATTTCATCCCCAGCTTGTTGACTTCCTCTACCAGATAGCCCAGGCCGCCCCGCAGCTTCTCCTCATTCACATACCAGTCCCCCAGGGAGCTGTACTCGTTCTTCCGCCTGCCGAACCACCCGTCATCCATCACCAGCATCTCGATTCCAAGCCCGGAGGCCTCTCTTGCGATGGCCAGCAGCTTTTCCGTATCAAAAGCAAAATAGGTGGCCTCCCAGTTGTTAATCAGAACCGGCCTCTTTTTATCCTTATACTTTCCGCGGATGATATGCCCTTTGATAATGCTCATGTACGGTAAAGAAGCAAGCAACCGAAAACAAGAGATAGACCGCCAGTACCGCACTATTCCGAACCAAAGAAACCAAAGACCCAAAGACAAGCATTATGGAAAAATCAAAACTTTTGGATTTTTCCACAATGCCGACTACTACGGAATCGCCCAATTCTTTATATATCAGAGGTTGATAGATAGTATAACAAATTGAGCATTGATTTTAACTGCTTTTAGATATATAATATTTTTCAGCAAGGGAGGTAAGATTAATTTATGAGTAGAACAAAAGTTGCATAGCATGAGCTATTGCAAAAAACTAAAAAGTGATAGTTCATGCTTATCCTAAATAATTTCTTTAGGAGGTGCAACACATGAACTATATAAGTGCAAAAGATGTATTGCCAATGGAGATAATTAAGCAGATACAATGCTATGTAGATGGTCAGATTATCTATATCCCTAAATCGGAACCTAAGAGAAAAGGACGAAAAGTGGATACTTTGGCAAAAAGAGAACTATCTATACGAAATACAAATATCTACATGGAATATATTAGCGGGCTTTCAATTAAGCAACTCTCCCAAAAGTATTTTCTTGTAGAAAAAAGTATTCAAAGAATTGTAAGACAGGAAAAAACAAAGAACTTATAACAAAAAGATGTGCCATGTAAAAATGTGGCACATCTTTTATTATAAATTCAAATCGTTCCCCTATCAGTAATAAAATAGATTATACTATTTCATGTGGAGAATATAGAAATTTCTATAACTTTCACAGAACAATATAAGGAGCGTAAGGAGAGAATGACATGGAGAACAAAATAATCGTAGCCGAATCAGAAAGATTGATTTTAAGAAGATACATAAAAGAAGATATACAGGACTTGTTTGAATATTTATCTGATAAAGAAGTTGTGAAATATGAACCATATAAACCGCTATCTTTTGACGAAACAAAAGAAAATCTTGAATGGCGCATAGGTACAGATGAAATGATTGCTGTCGAGTTGAAAAATTCGCACAAAATGATTGGAAACGTTTATATGGGAAAACGTGATTTTGAAGCACTGGAAATAGGATATGTATTTAATCAAAATTATTGGGGAAATGGTTATGCTGCTGAAAGTTGCAAAGCCTTAATTAAACAGGCATTTTCAAATGGGGTTCATAGGATATACGCAGAATGTGACCCCAACAATAAGAATTCATGGAAATTACTTGAAGCATTAGAATTTCAGCGTGAAGCTCATTTTAGAAAGAATGTATATTTTTGGAGAGATGAAACTGGAAATGCAATTTGGAAAGATACGTATGTATATGCCAAATTAAATAATAATTTATAAATTATATATACAGTAAAGATGCGTAAATAGAAAGCAAAAGATAGACCACCAGCATCACACTATTCCAAACAAAAAAATAAAAGAGCGTAACATGGAAATGATAATCAAGGAACAATAGATTAAAATGTCCTTTGAATTATAACAATGTAACTGTAAACCATGCACCGCCCTATGTGGGAGAAAGGGGGAATCATCTATGCCTTGCACAGAAGCATACAGAGAACACATCATGTATACTTTCAATGGCTATTGCAAGACCGTCATACGCTTTGCGGCTATCAACGCATGGCGTGACAGGAGCAGGCGGCGGCAAAAAGAAATATCCCTTGAATACCTCACAGAAGAAAAGTTTTACCCTTTAGGCACAACAGACGAATATTTTGAAGCACCTTATGAAGAATACCCCATTACGATATGCGGTCAGACAGTTATCCTCACCAATGGGGGGCTTGCCGCCGCCCTGTTATCTCTGCCGGAGAAGAACCGGGAAATCATTTTCCTTTATTTTTTCGGGCATTATACGCAGCGGGAAATCGGGGAAATGTACGGACGCTGCCGGAGTACGACCGGGTATCAGATACGCAGGACTTTACGGCTTCTGCACAAAGAAATGGAGGTGCTTTCACATGGGGAATCCGAACCTTTTGCCCTATGAAACGATTGTCCGGGCGACCAGCGGAGAGCCGGAAGCCGTGGACGAAGTTTTACGGCATTACAGCAAGCGAATCCGAATTGCCGCCATTGAAAACGGGCATATCAACAGAGATACGGAGGACAACATAAAATCCCGGCTTGTTGCCGTATTATTCAAGTTCCGTTTTGATGAACAGGAAGTATAAGAAATCGCTTTCATTTTTGGGAAAACGGATATATAATAAAGCACAGATAAAGTGGGAGTAATTAACAAAGTGACAAAGTTCAGCATGGAACGTTAATTTCACATTTTGGTTCAAAGGAAGAAAAGTCAAAAGGAAGAAAAAACAGAGTAATCCGATGAACATGAATTTTTGTTAAAAAAACGGAGGCGCTATGACAATAAAAAAGCTGTTCTATATTGCAATCGCAGGAAGCGTACTTTGCTTCTGCGGAGATATGTTATTGGGTTGCTTTTACCCTATGGAAAAAGTGGGGATTTTTCATCTTTTTCCTGCATTTTCAGAAGAATGGTCAAATGCTACGTCTATTAGGTTCATTATAGGCGGATTATTGGGCGTGATTGCACTTCTTTTAATGTTTTGCGGGTTTTACGCTATATCTGTTTTACTCAAAGAAAAAGTCGGTAAATATGATAAACTGTTTTTTATAGCATCCATTGTATTTGTCTCTGTAGGAACATTATACCATTGTGTATTCGCAATATCCGCGTGGCTATATAATCAACTAGCAGAAGAGAATATAGTATTAGCTAAGCGGATTAGTGAACGCTTTTTTACTACATTCATCTGTGTTGCATTTTTGGCTGCAATAAGTTTTATAATTTTATCAATTATTATATTTTGTGTTGCGATAAAAGGAACATGGGGAAAGAAAAGATGGGTGCTGATAAATCCGCTTTTGTTTATGGGAATTTCAATTATGGTTGCAACCGTTTTACCTGCTAATGCTATAATCAATGGTGTGTTTGATTGGGGACAACAAAGTTTGGCTTTGTTGCTAGTTTTCTGCGCATTTTCAGAAATCCCTTGCACAACTTCCAGTTTGTAGAATTGTAGCCAGCTAAAAACTGAATAACCGCCGCTACATAAAACGGCACACCAAGACAGGAAATCAAGAAAAGGTTTCCTGTTTTTTTGCGCCCATTTTTGGCATTTTCAAAAATCGTCGGTATTATGCCGTGCAAAGGGGATAGAAAGAAATTTCTGAAAATTCCCGCCTATTCCGGCTTGCGTGGTTTTGTAAGGAATGAGGGGAAATTTCCGCAAATTAACGTTCATTTTGCTTTTTGCTGGTTTGAAGTATTAAAGGGAGAAATATCGCCGCTGCTTTGGCAAAATCCCCGCTTGCGGCACTAAGGAAATGCCTCCAAATAACCTACGCAAGCCTGTTGCAAAATTTACAGATTTTATCAGGTTTACTCTAAACAAAATGCGTAGATTATTTTCCGGCAGTTCCTAAAGATATTGAGAGCGAAATACCGCCGCAAAGTTGCCAGAAACCCCGCCCTCTCCGTTGAGGGTATCAGCAGAAGCCCACACAGCGGAAGCCGCTACTTTCTTAGAGCAAGATTCTACCACAGTACCAAATATCGCTAATCACTCATTTTGTCCTATGGGAATCTTGTTGGGGTTGCCACCCCAAGCCCGCCTTTTTGCGGCTTGCGCCGCTTGAAAAATCCCCGAAAAAATATTTTCGGATTTTTCAAAAAACACTTCCGCTTTGCCCCCTGTTTTTCTCCTATTGGTGAGAGGGCAAACCATAAAAAGTAAGGAGCTGAAAGCCATGAAAAGATACAACACGCCCCACCGCCACCGGGTAATCAAGACACGCTTGACCGAGGAAGAATACGCCGGGTTTTCCGAGCGTGTCACCCTCTGCAAAATGAGCCAAGCCGAGTTTATCCGGCAAGCCCTTATTAAGTCAAGCATACGCCCGGTTATCGTAATCTTTGCCATACCATAACCCCCTATAAAGCCCTGACGCTGGATTTCTCCACGATATGTCCCGCCACCAGATCGATCCGCTTCACCCCGCCGGAGTCGTCCAGCCTCTCCAGCACTTTCCGCAGAGCAGCCTCTGCCATTCCTTTCATATCCACCTCGTAAGTGGTAATCCCCCGGTCCAGCAGCCCCGGATAGAGATAATTGTCAAATCCCACCACCGAGCAGTCCCCCGGCACCCGGCAGCCCCGCTTTTCCAGCTCATCAATCAGCATGTAGGCCACCAAATCGCAGTTACACACAAAAGCCTCCGGCAGTTCCTCCGGCAGCTCCAGAATAATCTCCCCTGCCTCGTCCCGATCCTCTATCAGCCACTCCTCCCGAAACGGGAGGCCGTGTTCCAGAAGAGACCGCCGGAAACCGCAGTACCGGTCCATAATACTGCTGGTAGCATGGACGGATCCCACATAGGCCATCCGGCGCAGGCCCCGCTCATAGAGATATTCCGTCATCAGGTACATCCCGTAGAAACCGTCCGTGACCACCGCGTCCCCGGCTATCTCCTTGTAATAGAAATCAAGGAATATCACGGGCATCCCTGCGTTGGCTTTCAGGAAACTGATGTACTCCCTGCCCACTTCCCCCATGACAATCAGGGCCTCGATGGCATTCTCCTCCACAAAGCAGGGAAGTTCCCGCTCCTTTTCCGTCTCATGCTTCAGGACCTCGGCCATCACGGCGCAGTTCTTCTCCGGCGCCGCCATGGCGATTTCCATATATATCTTCCAGTAGAACGTGATATAGTCCGCCAGGTACTTCTCCGAAATCACCACGCCGATATTCCTCAGACCGCCCTTTTTCCGGCCCTGGAAATACCCCATCTCCCTGGCCGTATTCAGAATCTTTTCCCGGACTTCATCGCTGACGCCCTTGCGTCCTGCCAGCGCGTTGTGTACGGTCACAGTGCTGACTCCCACCCGGTTGGCTATATCCTGCATCCTCACTTTTGTCATGGCATTTCTCCGTTTCCGCTTCTATTGGGCAAGGCAGCTTTTTCCATTTCATGCTACACCTCATTCGGGGATTCGTCAATGGCTCCTCTTGCCCTGTAACTTTATTTTACTTATTTTTTAGATTAAGTCATTAACTATTCTTGAAATCCATCCTGTTTTATTGCATTTTTTGCCCTGACTGACTATACTGTTATCAGTGTTCGCAATAAGGAGGCCTTTGTCTGATTCTATGAAAAATATCCTGATCATCGACGATGATATGCATATCGGAAACATGTTGGAAGAAGCCCTGCGAAAGGAAAACTACGGCGTCAGGCGCGCCTACTCCGGCACGGAAGCTTTGCTGGTGCTGTCCGGGGAGAAGCCGGACCTGGTGCTGCTGGATTTGATGCTGCCCGGGCTTAGCGGCGAAGAGCTTCTGCCCAAAATAAAGGGGATTCCCGTCATCGTGGTCAGCGCCAGAGCGGATATCAGCCACAAGGTGGAGCTGCTGCTGGGCGGCGCCGTGGATTATGTGACGAAGCCCTTTTCCATGAAAGAGCTCCTGGCCAGAATCGCCGTGCATCTGCGGGGCGCCGCGCCCGTGGTTTCCGAACTGGTCTATGACGATATCACCCTCAATACCGATACACATGTGGCAGCAGTCGGCGGCACAGAGGTAAAACTGACCCGGACGGAGTATGCCATTTTAAAGCTGCTCCTGCAGAACCCCTCCCAGGTCATCGCCAAATCGGTGATTTTGGAACGTATCAGCGAAGATACGCCGGACTGCACGGACAGTTCTCTGAAGATGCACATCAGCAATCTGCGCAGAAAGCTGCGGGAAGCCGGGGGGAAAGACTACATTGAGGCAGTCTGGGGCATCGGCTTCAAAATGCGGGCAAATTGAATCTTTACCCTTTCTTTACCGCTTCCTTTACCGCTTTCTTTACCGTTTGCGGTTAAAATGTCAGCATCAAGCAAAAGGAGGCTGCTTTATGGATTATGTTCTGAAAGCAAACGCTTTAACCAAAAATTACAAGCATTATAAAGCACTGGACGGGCTGTCCATGAATGTCCCCAGAGGAGCGATCTATGGCTTCGTGGGGAAAAACGGTGCGGGCAAGACCACGCTGATCCGGCTGATCTGCGGCCTGCAGGAGCCCACGTCCGGCGACTACACCCTATATGGCAGGAAGAACACGGAAAGGGAAATCATGAACTCCCGCAGGAGGATGGGAGCCGTGGTGGAGACCCCCTCCATCTACCTGAACATGACGGCAGAGGATAATTTAAGACAGCAGTACCGCATTCTGGGGCTTCCCTCCTATGACGGTCTGGGGGAGATTCTGAAGCTGGTGGGGCTGGAAGATGCCGGGAAGAAGAAAGCCCGAAATTTCTCCTTAGGCATGCGCCAGAGGCTGGGGATCGCCATCGCCCTTGTGGGCTCGCCGGATTTTCTGGTGCTGGATGAACCCGTGAACGGGCTTGACCCCCAGGGAATCATCGAGATCCGGGAGCTGATACTGAAGCTGAACCGGGAAGAGCAGATTACGGTCCTGATCTCCAGCCATATCCTCGACGAGCTGTCCCGGCTGGCTACCCATTACGGCTTTATCGACAAGGGGCACATCGTCCGGGAGATCAGCGCCGGGGATCTGGAAGCCGCCTGCCGCAAATGCGTCCGCCTGGAAGTGACCAATGTGCAGGCCCTGTCCCGCGTGCTGGACGGGATGGGCGTGGAGTACAACATCCTTTCGGACAGGGCCGCGGACGTGTACGCAAAGGTCCATGTGTCCAGGCTGACCCTTGCCCTGGCAGAGGAAAGCTGCGAAGTCCTTTCCATGCAGGAGCGGAATGAGAGTCTGGAGAGCTATTATATCAGTCTGGTAGGAGGGAATGAGAATGGTTAAACTATTATCGGCGAATTTTCTGCGCCTGAAAAAGGATAAACTCTTCTGGGCAGCGGTCATCCTCATGGCTGCGCTGGGGGTATTTTTCCCCGTGAGAAAATATCTGGATACCTTACAGTCGCACTACATCGAGAACCTGGACAACGGATTTTTCACCTGGACCCTGTTCATCGGCGTCATCATGGCAGTGTTCTGCAGCTGCTTCATCGGTACGGAGTACAGCGACGGGACCATCCGGAACAAGATTGTGGCGGGGCAGAAGCGCGGGACGATTTATCTGGCAAATCTCATCGTCTCTTCCGCGGCGGGCATTGTCATTTGCGCCGCGTACCTTATCCCTTACCTCTGCGTGGGGATACCGCTGTTTGGATTCTTCGCGGCTGACGGGAAGCTGATTCTGCTGACGGTGGTCACGGTGCTGCTTCTGATGGTTGCTTTTTCCTCTCTGTTTACATTCATCGCCATGATATGCCAGAGCAAATCCGCCGCCAACATAATCTGCATATTGCTCGCCTTTGGCTTATTGATGACGGCGGCCATATTGAACCAGATGCTGGAGGCGCCGCCCACCCATATGGTCTATTTCCTGGACGAAGACGGCAACATGGCCTCCACGGAAGAAGCCAATCCCAAATATCTGGAGGGGATCAGGCGGGAAATCGTCCAGACTCTTTACGATATCCTCCCCGGCGGGCAGGCCATCCAATGCGCCATTATGACGGCTGTGCACCCTCTGAGGCTCCCCCTCTACTCCCTGGCGATCATTGTGCTGGCCACGGGCGGGGGATGTGTGCTGTTTCAGAAAAAAGATTTAAGATAAAGATTTGAGATAAGGAGTCTGTCATGATTGTATGGTTATGGGCCTTAGTCGGTATCCTGACATTGATTGTCATCGCTGCGCTCACCAAAATCCACATTCTGAGAAAAGCCGCCAGGGAAATCGAAGAGGCCTTTGCCGACAGGCTCCAGACCTCCACCAATACCCCCATCGGTATTTCCTGCAACGACAGATATATGCGCAGCCTGGCCGCCGCGATCAATACCCAGCTTCGCAGGCTCCGCTCTGAACGTCACCGGTTCCAGCAGGGAGACACCGAGCTGAAGAATGCCGTCACGAATATCTCGCATGATATCAGGACTCCGCTGACTGCCATCTGCGGCTATCTGGACCTGCTGGAGCAGGTGGAGAAGCCGGATGATGTCGAGCGTTATCTCGACATCATCCGGAACCGCTCCGAAATGCTGATGCATCTCACGGAGGAGCTGTTCCGATATTCGGTGATTCTCTCCGGCGAAAAGGACCCGGGCAGAGAGCCCGTGGTCATCAACCATGTGCTGGAAGAGAGCATCGCGGCGTTCTATGCTGCCCTGCAGGAGCGGCATATCACCCCCGGCCTGCGGATACCTGAGGAAAGAATCGTCCGGATTCTTGACCGCTCCGCCTTATCCCGGGTATTTTCCAATCTCCTGAACAATGCGATCAATTACAGTGACGGTGATTTGGATATTATTCTCCGCAAAACCGGGGAAATCATCTTCGTCAACACTGCCGCGGGACTGGACGAGGTGCAGGTGGGCAGGCTGTTCAACCGCTTCTTCACCGTGGAGGCCGCCAGGAAATCCACAGGCCTTGGCCTGGCAATCACGAAAGCCCTCGTAGAGCAGATGGGCGGCACGGTTTCGGCGGAGTATGAGGGCAACAGGCTGAGCATCCGTATCGCCTTTCCCGGTGCCGGGGCCTGAACGCGCGGCGCATCAGCTTTTCTCTGCCCCTCTCTGTCATAACGGGCAAAATCTCATTGTACATCTTTCCTGCAATATTGCAGATAAGCCGCCGCGATGCCTGCCGCCCCGAAAGCCAGGCCTATGGCCGCCATCTTTCCGTCCAGCCGCCCCGCTTCTATGATATCCGCGCCCTCGGCATAGCCGAAAGGCGTGATGTATTTCAGGAATTCCGCCGCCTTGGTTATGTTCGCCACCAGGTTCGGGAAATACATCATGGCAAAGACCCCGGACCAAAATAAATTATGTTCTCTGGCTTTTCCTGACTTTTCCGGATCGGCCTCTTGAATCCTGCCCTGAGAAAGGATATAATACCAGCATTGACTCTAATGAATTTTAATACACAGGACGGAACCGGAACATGAACCATAATAGAAACATAATCACAGAATCCTCTCTTGGATTCTATGATAGAAATGCTTTCACAAACGGCCTGCGGGACGGCATCCCCATCGCCCTGGGTTATCTGGCGGTGGCCTTTTCCCTGGGCATCGTGGCCAGAAAGGCCGGGCTGACCCCTTTCCAGGGCTTTCTCTCCAGCATACTGAACCACGCCTCCGCCGGGGAATACGCGGAATTCACGGTCATCTCCGCAGGCGCGCCCTATCTGGAGATGGCTTTCGTCATCCTGATCACCAATATGCGCTACCTCCTCATGAGCTGCGCCCTGAGCCAGAAATTCGACTCCGCCGCCCGCTGCGGCCACCGCCTGCTGGTAGGCTTCGGCATCACGGACGAAATCTTCGGCATCAGCATCGGCAAGCCGGGCACGCTGAACCCCTTCTACACCTACGGGGCCATGACGATTGCCCTGCCAAGCTGGGCTTTTGGCACGGCCATGGGCGTGGTGGCGGGCAATGTCCTGCCGGTGTCCTTGGTCAGCGCATTGAGCGTAGCCCTGTACGGCATGTTCATCGCCATCATCATCCCTGCCGCAAAGGCCAGCCGGGTCGTGGGGGGCGTGGTCGCCGCAAGCTTCCTGGCCAGCTTCATCATGTCCAGGATCCCCTTATTCGACAGGCTCTCCGACAGCATGAAGATCAGCCTGCTCACTGTGCTGATCGCGGGGGCGGCGGCCCTCCTCTTTCCCATAAAGGAAAAGGACGGGGCAGGGGACAGGACAGACGAGAGGCAGGAAGGGGAGGTGAAGGGACATGACGCATAACATTTATCTGTACATACTGGTAGCCGCGGCGGTGTCCGGCCTGATCCGCATCCTGCCGCTGACCCTGATCCGCAGGAAGATCAGGAATCCGTTCATACGTTCCTTTTTATACTATGTGCCGTATGTGACATTGGCGGTGATGACCTTTCCCGCCATCCTCGCCGCGCCCCAGGCGCCCCTGGCCGGGATCCTGGCGCTGGCCGTCGGCGTCATCGCCGCCTGGAAGGGCATGAAGATGATCGGAATCGCCGTGCTGTGCTGCGGGGTGGTGTTCCTGTGCGAGACATTCATGACATTTTTTGCATGACATTTTTCACGCATACTTATTCACATACATATTCTTTCGAAAAAGATTGACATACAGCCCACACACCGCCTTGGCGGCGTCCTCCGTTTGGGCCTGCGCATTATAAGAGGCTGAAAGCACTGCTTTTCAGCCTCTTTTTCCCCTCATATTTTATATTCCCAGTTTCCTGCAAAGCTCCACGGCAGCGCCTCTGGTGATTCCCTGCCCCAGCTCTGCACTGCCATCACAAGGAATCAACCCCAGCCTGCAGGCGGCCTGTATATAGGGCAGCGCAGCCTCCCTGCATCTCCCGTCATAGGCGCGGCCGCGCTCCCGCATCTCTTTTTCGGTCCTGGGTTCCGAAATGTCTGTCTGTATCCGACAGCTTTCCCCGTCACATGTTTTCCCGATACTCCCATTCTCAGGAATCGCCTTCCGGCTCCTGTATCCGTTCACCGCAAAGACCAGGAACTCCTCCAGCGTGACAGGCTGCAATGGCCGGAACCTCCCGTCCTCGACCAGTCCCATGTCGATTATCCCGTTCTGGTAAGCGCACTCCACCGTTCCCGCATACCACTCATGCCCCACTACATCGGTAAACATGTCATTGTAGACATTGGTGGGGAAAAAACCGGCCGTCCTGATTACCAGCTCCAGGGCAGATACCCTGTCCAAGGGTTCTGACAAGTCTCTTCCATCGGAAAGAATGGGCAACTCTTTCGCTTCGAGCGTCTCCCCGCACTCCAACGGTCTCGTCAGCGGCACAATGCGCTCCCCAGGCCGCCATGCCCCGAAGCCATCCGTCACGCAGTCCGCCAAAAAACGATATTCCGCTTCTTTCCGCCTGCCGCAAACCTCCCGAATCTCCTGCGCAACCAGCCCTGCCATGAAATACCCGCCATAGTCATTGCTGTGGGTATAGTCTCCCGGGAAAAAGTAGGCTTTGGAAGCCTCCAGCCCCATCTCCCTGATAAAGTCCATGCTCTTTTTATGCAGGTCGAGGACAGGCACATCCTCCTGATGCCCGATGGAGACGCAGACTGCCGCATATTCCTCCAGCAGGTCATTATAGCTTCCATCGCTGCCCTTCCAGGTATTTCTGGCAAGCGGCGTCACCAGCACCGGGAAAGCACCCCTTTCCCTGCACTCCCGGATATAGCGAACCAGGTTCCTCCGGTAGCCCTCCTCCGCCTTCAGAGACTCCAGCTTCTGATCGTTGTGCCCGAACTGGCAGAAATAATAGTCTCCGGGCCTGATGTATCTCTCCACGATTCCGTAATGTCCCTCTTCCCGGAAGCTCTGGGTAGTGAGCCCGGAATGGGCGTGGTTGGAAACGGCGATAGTTCCCTCCAAATACGCGGATATCATCTGTCCCCAGCCGGAGTAGCTACTTCCCGGCGCATAAGGATAGTCCGCGCTCTGATCCGTCACTGTGGAGTCCCCCGCAATGAACACCGTCGGGCATTCCGCCTCCTCCACTGCAATCGCACTGATTACAGGTCTGTCGGCGACAACGGTGATGTCCAGCGTCCTGTCCTCGTAGACCTCTGTATGCCCTCTCGGCACGATGTCGCAGACATTGGCCATCATGGTGCAGGAAAACCCTTTCCCTATGTCTGTCCCGTCTTCCCGGCCATATTCTGTCCCCTGCGCTTTGAAACCGCCCTGCGGCCCAGGTTCATTGGAATGGCCCTCCCCGGGCACATCCCCCCGGTATCCCAGATGCCTGCGCCCCGTGAAGATCAGCACATCCCTCATGGGCTGCTCTGAACGAATCTCCACAGTCACCTTATAATTCCCCTGACAGGGCACATCCAGCTTAAAGGAAAGAGGAATCCGCCGATGCTCTCCCTCAAAGGGCGCTCCCGCCCCCTTCTCCAGACGGGCGATTTCCCCATCGGAATCCAGAAAGCAGCCGAACCGATCCTCCTCCACAAGTGTCAGCTCCTGATTCTGATACCAGCAGGCCGCATCGAAAGCGGAGTTCAGCTCCGGCACCCTCAGGCGCTCCTGCTCCCCGCGGTTCTTCTCTGTGACGAAGCCGTATCCCCGGCCCGACTCATAGAGATTCCCAGCCCGGACACGGATTATGTCGGCGTCCTCCGGTTCTGTTCCGTTGCAGCCCCTCAATCCGGCTCCGCTTTCCGCCCCTGTTTCAGATGGAACCTTCCCGAAAACAAATCGTCTATAGAACATCCTACAGCGCACCATCCTTCTCTATGGTATCGGACACCAGCAAGGTGGAAAGGAATGCCAGCATAAGCCCCTGCCCCCAGCCCTGGATCCAGTCCCTGGAGATGCCTTTGTAGCCTTCCTTATCCCGCATCACCGCCGTCCCCGCCGACACGTTCATCACCTTGCCCTCTTTGCTGACATTGGCCAGAAGCCCTTTGATGGACTTGTTGATGTACTTGGAATGCAGCGGATTGCCCCTAAGGAGCATGGCCGCGGCGATTCCCGCGGAAGCGGAGACCTCCTCATAGGAATCCCCATCGTCCAGCACTGTCCGCCACAGCCCGTCCTGGGTCTGCACGGTCTTCAGCGCCGCCAGCTGCTCGTTCAGGGAGCCCGCCACGTCCATGTACCTGGGATACAGGTAGCACTCCGGCAGCACCCCGCCCACCTGGGCCATGGTGAAAGCCGCCCAGGCGTTGGCCCGTCCCCAGTAGATTCCGGACATATGGCCTCCCGCGATATTGTCGTATCCATGATAATAAAAGCCGCTGTCCGGATTCTGCAGGTATTTGATATGCCAGTAATACTGGTTCAGCGCATCGTCGATCATATCCTCATCCTTATTCATGACGCCCACCCGCAACATAAGGAACGCCGCCATGAAAAGGGTGTCGCACCATGCCTGCTCCGGAAAGTCGTTGGCCGCGGACACAGTGTGCTGCAGCACATGGTCTCCGAACCGGAGTGCGTCTCTTGTCAGGTAGGCCATCTTGCTCATGAGGATATCGTAGTATTTCTGCTCCTTCGTGGCATTGTACAGCGTGATCAGGCAGTGCCCCATGGCACAGGCGTTCACTGTCCATACCTTTGGCAGCCCCAGGTCGATCAGCTCGTCCACCCTGTCCCGCAAAAGGGTCAGATACTCCTCCTTCCCGGTCTTCTCATAGGCCTCGCTGATGCCGTAATAGGCCACCCCGCAGGGCCAGTCCCATGTCAGGTCCATGTTCATGGTCTTCCTCACGATTCTGTCGATCGTCTCTTCAATCTGTTCCTTGTCATATTCCAAACGAAGCATATTGTCTCCTTTCCGCTGCCCTCATGGCAGGTGCTGTTCCGTTTAAGCCCTCCTCTGCCTTGGGCTTCATGCCGGCAAAAGGCTGACCGTAGCGCCGCCTTTCACCTCCACAATCGCCCTGTCATCTATCTGCAGCCATACACTGGCAGCGCCGGGATTGTACACCATCCCATTGTCCCCCGAGAACTTCAGACGGCCTGCCGCTTCCATATAGTCGATGATCTCTATGTTCGTGGCATACCAGATGTCTTTCCTGCCTCCCATGTAGCTGCAGAACTCCTCCATCACGCCCCAGTTGTCCCTGTCGTCAAATTCATAGCTGTGCCCCCACACATACATCAGCTTCAGGTACTGGCGCTTTCCGAACTCTGCGAAGAACGCCGCCTTCTCCATCAGCTCCGGGTCATTGTGGTGGCAGGTGGGATGCCATTCCATGGGGTCTTTTGGCAGCTCGTAATCCGCCCTCGCCTCCACTACCCTGCCATAGGCAATCCCAAGCTGGCGGAACAGCGCCCTGATCTCCGGGCTGTAGGAGCCGTTGGGATAGGCATGCCCCCGCACCAGCCCGCCTGTCAGGCCCTCCAGCCCCTTCCTGTCCTCCAGGATCTCATATGCCGCCTCCACCAGGGGGCAGCGGGCTATGGTGGGATGGGTCAGGCAATGGGTGGCCACCTCATGGCCCTGGTAGAGCTCCCTGACCCTCTCCCTGGCAATGCGGTTCCCATCCTTTTCCATCAGGCCGTAATTCAGGTTGAATGTCCCCTTGATTCCGTTTCTGTTAAAGATATCCACCAGGCGCTCATCCTGCAGCCTGCCGTCATCATAGCTCATAGTGAGCGCCTTCGTCTTTCCTTCCGGAAAGCATGTATAGACCTTCATAATATCATCCATCCTTTCTGGCGGGGCATGGCTTATGCCCTGCGGAAACGCTCCCCTCCATCCGCTGTCAGCTCCCCGGCCTCTCTCAGGGTAGCCGGAATCCGGTCCCGGATAAGCTCCAGCGCCATGATGGCGTTCAGGCAAAACTGCGCCACGAAATTGGTAGAGACCCAGGGGATTTCCCGCAGAGCCTCCCGGTTGCCCTGATTCGGAATCCAGCTCTGATCAAAGCCCTCACGGCTTTCCCCATTGATGATCGTGCTCAGCAGCTCCTTCCAGACCCGCCTGGCCAGCTCGCCGTCCTTTCGGTAAGCGGCGGCATAGGCGCCGATCCCCGCCGCCATGAAAGGAAAGGTGAATTCCCTGCTGCCGGTGAGCCCTCCCGTGGCCCTGTCCCTCTCTTCCTCTGTCATGAAATAAATGCTGCCCAGCTCGGCGAGCATCTCTTTCCAGTCCTCATCGCCCATCAGATCCCCCAGCTCCGTCCATATCTGAGGAGCGCCCATGCAAATCTGCAGGTGGCATCCTCCTGTGGTCCGCTCTCCGATATAGCGCAGATGGCAGGTGGCGGGGTCGAACTCAAAATCGGGGCCGGAGGCCAGCCTTAGGGGCGCTTTCCTGATGTCCTCAATCCCCGTCCGGATCTTGTCCAGATATCGTTCATCGTGGAATCTCTCCCATCTGGTCATCCAGTTGGAGCAAAGGGCCGACCAGTCCGGGCCGCTGCGGGCATGGCTGGGATAGACCATGTCCTTTTTGTCAAAGAAGTCTCCCAGGGGATCCTTGTTCAGGAAGCTCATCTCATTGTCCTTCAGCTCCTCGAAGATGTCCTCCAGCCTCCTGTCCCCGGTCAGATAGTACAGGACCCTGTGATGCCCCGCCATGGCAATCCGCGCCTCCTTGCAGGGGCACCCCCAGTGGCGCACATTATGCCGGGAACCCAGCCCCTTATATCTGCCCATGTGGTAGACGTCCACCTCGCTGGCATGGCGGGACAGCTTCTCCGCCACCCTGTACACATCCCCCCTGCCGGTGCGCAGAAAGTACAGCCACAGCCACAGAGTGGGCACCAGCTCCGTATTGTCCCACGCATAGCCGCCGATATCGTATTTCCACTGGTGGCGCACCAAATCGTAGGTATGCATCACATCGCCGTAGTTGAACATGCCGTACCAGCCGCGCTGCTCGATCTCCCCCTTGTAAAAGTCGAAAACCTGCTCCATCTGGCTCTCCAGCCAGCGCTCCGTCTCCGTGGCACCCTCCCCGGCGGGCAGCGACCAGTAGCCGAACGCCCTCATCTCATGATAGAACTCCGGTGTCCCCACGTAGACGGCAGGATGGTTCACGGACTGTGCGAAGGCCTCCACCTCCCCGTCCTCTGGAATCATCGCATCCGAAAACGCCACCCTGCACTCGTTCGTACAGGCGATTCCGTCTGGCGTCGCCCCCTTGTAATCGTATCCCTCGTAGCAGACCTGATTGTACCCTCTGTCCGCGTAATGCCGGAAATCCATGGCCGCCGCGTCCGGAGACCAGAACCACAGGGTGCATTCCGCGTTTTCTCCGTCCAGCCCCCTGCAGGTGATGCCGGAGGGATATTTTTCCCAGAAATCCCTGACCGCCGCTTTCACGCTGCCGTGTTCGGAGCCGAAGGCCGCCGCGCCCGCCGCCCGCTGTCCGTGCAGGGACTCGATGTAGCACAGGTTCTCCCCCTTCTGCTTCTTCTTGATGCCAAAGTGGCTGGCGCTGTCCTGGTACAGCGCGTACTCGCTCCAGACCGGCGCATCCTTCAGCACCTTGTCCGCCATCTGGCGCGCCTCGCCGGAAAGCAGCATCTTCTCTCCCGCCATCTGTCTCTGATAGAGGGCAATCGGCATTTTGGGCCGCCATGCCGTCAGCGGCACCAGGGCCTCATGGAACACGCCGTAGTCCCCCGGGAATTTCACATGGCGGTTATACAGCTCCCCGGCCATGGGCGACAGGAAGCGGATTCCCATCCCCTTCAGGAAATCCTTGTCCTCATCCCCGTCATACAGGAAGGTATGGGTGAATTTTATGACAGCACTGTCATATCCCACCTCCATCCTGATTATAAACGGAAATCTCTCTTCCTGCAAGGAGGAGCGGTGAATCCCCTCATAGCGTATCACTGTCCTCAGGTTCCCTGTCTCCTCCACGGCCACCTTCGTGATATGGCTTATATAGCTTTTCTCCACTTTGGCGGGGTTTCCCTGGAGCATGACCGGCTCCTCCAGGATCAATACGGGCTCAGCGTCCCGCAGATAGTTCCTGCCGTCCTTCGCCGCAGACTCGAACAGATGCCTCCCGTCCTTCCTGACAGTCACCGTGACCGCCCCCGCCCGGAGCAGGATTTCCTCTTCCGTCTCCACGCATTCCATGCCGCCTACGCTCCCCGGCTTTCCCGGCAGCACTTCGATGTCCTGCCCCAGCCGCGCCGCGTCCGCCGTGTGGGCCGTCCACTTTACGGAGCCGTCCGGCCAGTAGGCCGTGACCCTGGACTGCATCGGGATCTCCTCCTGCCCCGTGCCGTCTGCCGCCTGCCGCCTGCACAGATATTCCGTCTCCTTTGTACACTCTCCCTGTCTCCACATACAGCCGAAGGTCGTATAGCCCTCCGCCCTGGTTCCCTCCAATAAATGCAGCTTCATTTCCTTCCTCCCTTCCTGAAACCGGAATTAGGTTCCTAAAAATCGATTTCCTTTGTGCGGGAGCCCCGCGCCTTGCCTGATGCATAGATGTCCCCGTGAGGACCGTCCTCCTCGCAGAGGACATGGAGACCGGCTATCTGTACAACGGCCTCCAGTGGTTTAAAGACCCGGTGCCACCCCTCACAGCTCTCCCTCCACACGTATTTGTCCACGCACCCATATGCGGAGAACACCTTCAGCCGGATTGCATCCCCCGTCCTTACCCTGTCGAAAGCTATCTTCTGGGAACGGCAGGTATTTTGGAGCGTCCCCTGCGCCGCGGACTCCCATCCGGCCTCTTCCCCATGTCTTATCTCTATCGCGTAGTCCCTGACGAACCCCTCATGGCCTCTGTCCCGCTGCTCCGGCACATAGAGAATCCCCCTCATGGCAATCGGCCTGCACAGCAGGATGGTGATTTCAATGGGAAACCCTTCCGCCTCCGCCCGGACAGAGGAATTCGGATCCGCTGTCACAAGGCTGCCGCCGTTTCTGACCTGGCTGCAGCTATACAGGATCTTTTCCGTCAGCTCCCCCATCCGCAGCATCGGGAAGAGCTTTGCCTCAATAGACTGCGCCCGGGCTTCCACGGACGGCGCGAAATCCTCCGAGGAGGCATACCGCAGGATGGCCTGCTTCAGGCAGTAGGCCCCGGGGCGCTCCTCGAAGCTTCCCTCCAGATTTGCGGAGACCAGCAAAAGGCTCCCTCCCAGGACCTTTGCCTCGAACAGCAGGCTCTGCAGCAGGTTCCTGTTCCAGTCATCGATGGGCTGTACGATCGGCTCCACCTGCTCCAGGCCCTCCATCCAGAACCCCCTGGCCTGTTCCAGGATATCCTCCCATTGCCAGCCTCCCGAGCGCCCCGTGGGAAAATGCCGGAAGACCGGATGGCCCTCCCGCACCACAATCCCCATGGTACGCCGCCAGGAAGGCCCCATCTGCCCGTTCCAGTCCACGCTTCTGGCGGACAGCGCCGGGCACTCATAGCCCAGATCCGACAGATAGGGCGAGAATACCACCCTTCCGCCCTCCTCCAGGGCGCTCTTAGCCTCCGCCCAGTCTCTTGTATACAAGACCCCGCCGGACTGCGCATCCTGCCCACAGTCCAGGAATACGTACATGCTCCAGCGGTTGCGGCTCATGACGGCCCTCTGCCCCGATGTGTCATATGTATCCTGGGAATCCAGCAATTCCAGCATAAGCTCCAGCTCTCTGCTCTGCGTCAGTCCGGCTTCCCGGGTGATTTCCCTGAAATCGATTATAATATCACCGATTTCCGTATTGCATCCGCAGGGGATTTCCTCTGCCCGCAATTCCCCTGTCCGCCAGAGGGCATCGCCGCACCGCAGCGTCCACACCACAATGGGTTCTTTGACAGCTTCTTTCCCATAATGGCAGACCTCCACCGGAATCACGGCCCTGTCTGTGCTCCTCCATACATAGCTGCTGCATCTGGCCAGCAGCACCGTGTCCCCGCAGAATTCCCGGAACGCCTCCGGGCTGCCATACCCCTTGCTCTCCCAGAAAGAATCCAGTATCCCCACCAAAGCCGTCCCCTGCCCCAGGTAGTCATGGAGATCCAGGAGTTCGAAGCCCTGTATCTGCGGCGTCCTGCAATTCGCCTCCAGCTCCTCCTTGTAGAGCCGGAGCTGGTTCTCCCCGGAGCACCTCACGAAATCCTCCGCATAGGGCAGGATGCCGTTGGCCCGGGCATTCTCCTGGAACACCCTGTAATTCCCCGGCTGCAGGTAGCCCTTGAACTTGCGGATGACGCCATAATCGGGATAAGCGCAGATCTGCCCCAGCTCATGGCAGATGACCGGCTTCTTTACGCCCTCCAAGGACGGGCTGTAATTTCCGCCCCGCCAGCCCAGGGGATTGCGAATCGTGCCGCCCAGGTAAGGGCCGTATCCGGAGCGGTGGAAATAGATGAAATCCGTGCCCTGAATCCCGGCCGGGGGTACGTCATAGAACCAGCCGGACTGGGCGGTGTAGAGCCTCCTGCCCCCATATCCTAAGGTTTCGTCATATTCCCTGGCCTCCCGAACCCATCTGCGCAGCGCCTTATACCACGCACCGCCGGGTTCATTGCTGGGCGAGAAGAACACAAAGGAGGGATGATGCCCGAAGCTGTCCAGGATGCGCCTGGTCTCTGCCATCAGCACCTCATACATCTCCATCTCCTGGGAACTGTCCCCGAAGCGGTTCCACATGCCGCATTCCACCAGCAGACATACTCCTGCCTCATCCGCCGCGGCGAAAGCCGCCTCGGGAGGGCAATAGGAGTGGAAGCGGATGCTGTTCAGTCCCCAGGCCTGGATTGTCCCCATGAGCTTTCGCCACCAGGCCATCCCCGTCTCGGGATGGCCGGTCAGCGGATAATCCCCCCCAAAGTGGGTAGCGCGAAAATAGAACGGTTTTCCGTCTATCAGAATCTGGTTTCCGGATGCCTCCACGGTTCTGGGATGGGCGGCTGCATAGGTGCTCTTCGCCGCCTCCCGCTCCCTGTACTCCTTCTCTGTCATCAGGGCTATCTCGCCCACCATGCCGTTCCATGTCCCTCCCAGGGCATCCGACACCCCATGGGCGTCCGGACGGTAAGGGTAAATCATGGAATTGTCCATGGCCACCCGGATGGTATGCCTGCCGGAAAGCAGCACGCCCAGCCTGACATGATGGGGGCCGCAGAGCGTACAGTCCTCCCCGCGGCAGACTCCGTCTATCCATACCCGGCTGCGCCATCTTGCCACCTCTATGTAGAAATACCACTCCTGGCCGTCAATGGGAATCTGGAAATCCCTCTCATAGACAGCCTCCCCCAGAAAGTGCCTAGGCGGCTGGGACAGGAAGGGCACGTTCACGCCCTCCTCCTGGGCATAGCGGTATTCCTCCTGCTGGTACCAGAACGTATCATGTAGGCTGCTGACCCAAGGCGTCTGCCTGGTGATGGGGTCTCCGTATCCGGCTGCCTGCAGGATGCCCGGCAGCTGGATTTGCCCTGTCTGCGCGCCTTCCTCCGCCTCCAGGGAAATATTCCATTTTCCAGATAAATCTATATGCATATCCGTTTGCTCCTCTTGTGGTCCTGTGCTGTCTCCGGCTTGCCGTCTGTCCAGTCGCCGGAAGATGGCAGAAAGGGACACCGATGCCTTTTACGGCATCGATGCCCTTCCCGTCCTATCGTCCGCGGCGAAGTCACTGGCCCGCGGACGAACCGCCCAGGCACTTGCCAGGTAAATTATTGATTAAGAATTACTGGTTAAGAATTATTGGTTCGCCGAGGCGAATTACTGATTCGCCTTGTATTGCTCGTTCACCTCCGCAATGACGGTATCATAGCCATTATCGCGGATGCGCTGAAGCTCAGCCTCGAAAGCAGCCATGTCGATAGCGCCGCAGATATACTGAGTTCTTGCCGCGGTAGCCGCCTCGTCCAGGGAAGCGCCCTCGCTGGCGTATGTGGGAGAATTCACCAGATAGGGCATGGCAGGATTCATCACCGCATAGGGAAGCGCTGCCTCATAAGCCTCGTTCTGTGCCTGGTCATACTTGTCAATCTGACGCTCAACTCTTGCGGTAGTTTCCTCTGTGGTAGGCAGGAAAGGCAGCATCTGGTTCAGTCCCAGATAGTTCTCTGCCAGAGCCTTGCCCTCCTCGGTATTGTCAGTATCTACCAGCAGGCCGTCCACTATGTCATAGTTGATGCCTTCCAGGCCATACTGGGTCAAAACCAGCATCTCGGGATCGTTGAGCTTATCTAACAGGGTCAATGCGGCTTCGATTTTCTCCGGTGTGTCCAGAGTGGTGGCGGACAGTGTAAAGTATCCGGCATAGCCTGCGGTCGCAAGGGTATGTCCGTTTACCGCGCCGTGCAGTGTCATATGAGCGGCTTCATCCGGGTTCACGACAGAGGGCGTAAATGTGGCTTCATCCTCAAAATACTTCCAGATACGCTTTCCGGAATCCAGCACGTCGATGAATACGCCATTCTCGCCCTTCTTACATCCGTCGGACCATCCATCGGTAGGGCGGGTGTGCCAGTCGGCAGGCATCAGGCCCTCGTCGTACAGGCTTTTGATGTAATCAACGGCTTCCATGTACTCGGGCTGCATCCATACGGGAACCAGCTGTCCGTCAACCTCTGCCCATCCGTTGCCGCAGCCGAACCAGGTCTGGATGATGTCAAAAGGCCCTGTATGCTTGGTCATCTCCATGCCGATGGTGTCATCCACGCCGTTTCCGTCGGGATCGCCGTAGGTAAATGCCTTCAGCATCTCCTTCACCGCTTCCGGCGTGTTGGGCTCGGTCAGGTTGTACTCGTCCTTCAGCTTCTCAAACCAGTCAGTGCGGTAGCTCAGACCATTACGGCCTACTACACGGGTTCTGGGAATGGCAATCAGCTTGCCGTCTACAGTCAGGTTAGCCGCCACTTCCTTGGACATACCGGACAGGTTGGGATACTTTGCGCTGTCCCATACATATTCATTCAGATCCACGAATGCCCCCTGCTTTGCCGCCTCTACCACATTGGCCGTGACAGTACCGCCCCAGGTAATAATATGAGGCATGGTGCCGGGATTCGTCAGGTACAGTGCATTCTTGTCCGCCAGAGCGTCGTTGGCCACCCAGGTCAGCTCCACGTTTACATTGGTGTAGTCCTTAATCTGATTCAGAATCTGCTCAGCGTACTCACCTACGTTGTTGCTGCCAGCGTTCACATCGATAACACTGAAGGTGATGGTCTGCCGCTCACCGGAAGGCTGCTCCTCCTGGGAGGACTCGGAAGACTCGCTGTCCTGCTGGCTCTCCTCACTTGACGCGGAGCTATCCTCCGCCGTGGACTGGCTGCTCTCATTGCCGGCGCTGCTGCCGCTTCCCTCATTGCTTCCGCTGCCGTTCCCACAGGCCGCCAGACTTAAGGTCATGGCGGAGGCAAGCGCAAGTGCAAATACCTTGTTCAAACTCTTTTTCTTCATTTTCTCCTCCTTATTGAATGAAATGGTTGATTTATGATTGCGGCAGCGGCCTCCCGCCGTCGGAACCAGCTATTAAATTGCCCAAAACTGTCCAATTGCCCGAACCTGGAAGAATGCCCTTCGGGCATTCTTCCGGCTGAATAGGCGCGCCCTCTGCGCCTATTCAGCCTTTGACAGCTCCCACCATCACGCCCTTGGTGAAGTATTTCTGCACGAAAGGATAGATGCACAGGACAGGAACCGTAGCGATAACGGTACATGCCATCTTCACCGCCTTGTCAGGGGGCGCACCGTTCATATCATAGAAATCCATCATCGCGTCCGAAAAGGTAGAAGACAGCAGTATGATAGAACGCAGCTGAATCTGAATCGGGAACTTCTCCGCCGTCTGCAGATAAATCATGGAATTGAAATAATCATTCCAGAATCCCACGCCATAGAACAGGGAGATGGAAGCGATCACCGGCTTGGACAGGGGCAGCGCCACTTTGGTAAAAATCTGCAGATCGTTGGCTCCGTCCATATAGGAAGCCTCGTCCAGTTCCACGGGCAGCCCAGTAAAAAACTTTTTGATGATGACCATGTTGAACGGATTGATCAGGGCCGGCAGCACCAGCGCCCAGTAGGTATCATACAGCCCGTAGGCGTTGATCACCATGTAGGAGGGAATCATGCCGCCGGAAAACAGCATGGTCACGATCACCAGATTCATAATCCAGTTTCTGCCCCTGAAATGCATCTTGGACAGGGGATATGCGAAGCTCAGGGAGAAGAGCATGCACATCACCGTCCCCATGATGGTCAGGATGATGGAATTCTTCAGCCCCCGCAATATATTCGCCGTCCGGATGGCATACTGGTAAGCGTTCAGGGAGACTTGTGTGGGAATGATGAAAAACGCTTTCTCCGTCAGCTCCTTCTCCGTTGCGAAGGAACCGGCTACCACATACAGGAAGGGCAGGACGGTACTCAGTGCAATCAGTCCCAATGCCACATAGATAATCACATCCACAATCCGGTCGCCGGTGCTCTTCCTCACCTTGGCGCCTTCCTTTACTACATGCTCTTTCGCCATTGTGTGCCTCCTCCCTTCTAATAAATGCCGCTCTCACCGCAGGCCTTGGCCACACGGTCCGAGATTACCACCAGTATCATACCCACTACGGATTTGAACATGCCTGCCGCCGCGGAGAAAGAATACTGCCCCTGACGGATACCTCTCATATAGATGTAGGTGTCGAACACTTCAGCCCTGGCCACGTTCAGGTCATTCCTCATCAGGAAGATCTGCTCATAGCCTGTATTCAGAATACCGCCTACCCGGAGGATGAACATCATCACGATGGTACCCCGGATGGCAGGCAGAGTAATATGCCACATCAGCCTCCAGCGCCCTGCGCCGTCCACCCTGGCCGCCTCGTACAGCTCCTGATCCACACCGGCCAGAGCCGCCAGGAATACGATGGTACCGTAACCGGTCTCTCTCCAGATATCCTGCCCTACAATCAGCCCCCAGAAAGTGGAACTCTTGGAGAGCACATCCCAGGAGCTGCCTGTAATGCCCTTAATGATGATATTGACGATACCGTCGGACACATTGAAGAGCTGATACGTCAGGCTGGCCACGATGACCCACGATACGAAGTGGGGTATGTAGACAAGCGTCTGCACCACTCTCTTATATCCGCTGTGCCGCACCTCATTCAGAAATAAGGAGAGAATGATGGGGGCCGGGAAGTACAGAACCAGCAGCAGCAGGCTGATTCCCAGGGTATTCACCAGCAGCTTGGAGAAATCATTGCCTGTGAAAAACTTCGTAAACTGGTCAAATCCGCACCATGGGCTTTCCCACATGCCCAGGAAGGGGCTGTACTCTTTAAAAGCAATCACCAGACCTCCCATGGGGACATACCGGAACAGGATGAAATACAATGCCCCCGGCAGCAGAAGGAAATACAGCCACTTGTGCTGAACCATGTACTGGGGCGTGCTCATCTTCTGCACCCGCATGGTACGTCCATCCTGAAGCGTGATGTACCCTTTCTTCATTTTTGTTTTTGCCATACCAATCCACCTTTCTTCTATAACTTATTTTGCTCTTCGGCATTTTGTCGGCTTTTTGCCTTTTTCCCCTGCCTTATAATGTGATTTTATCCCTATGAAATCGATTATGTCTATAATCACTTTCTTTTTCTCGTATTTTTTGTGCATTTTGTCTCCACATAGTCTCAATAACAAAAATAATCATTTTCTTACCGGGACTTTTTCCGTCCGGAAAGAAAATGATTATTTTCTCGAAAAGGCTGATAAAACCAGCATAAAATCAATATAATTTCCTGAACTTCCCGGGCGTCACCCCGGTGCTCTTGCTGAAAAAGCGGATAAAGTTCTGGGCGTTGGTGTAGTTCAGCCGGACAGCGATTTCCGCCACCGTCAAGTCCGTCTGCAGCAGCAGGCGAATGGCCTCCTCCAGCTTATACTCCTCCACATAATCCATGAAGGATTTCCCTTTCTCCATCTTCAGCACTTTCCAGACATAAGTGGGGTGCACCCCCAGGGCACCGGCGCACTCCGACAGCGTGATGTTGCCCTTGCTCTCCCTGATCTGCATCTCGATCTCCTGCAGCATGGAATAGGAATTGTCCGCCAGAAGCTCGCTCCTGGCCGCAAGAATCGGATCTATCAGCATGGCCTTCAGCTTGCGACGCACCCGGCCGGGCTCTATGATCTCTATGATCTCATCATAGACGCGCTTCAGCCCGTTGGGATAGAGCTTGTCTATGTCAATCTTCGTATCGATACCCGCCAGCAGGACGGCATTCACCATCCGCAGTATGTACACCATGGCCTTATCATTGGAAGCCTCTCCCCGCAGCTCCTGGCAGAATTCGTCGATGAGCTTGTAGCACTGATCCTTGTCCATGGCCTTGATGGAGTTGTGCATTTCCTTCTCACAGGCCTGGCTATACACATTGCCGCACACGGTGGTGCTTGACAGGAAGAACCGGCAGTCCCTTCTCTCCGCCTCCCTGCTCTCCTCCGTCCCCTCGCCGGCCTTATATTCCCCGGACATCTCCCGGGTCAGGGCGTTGATGCTCTCCCTGTAGGCGGCCCTGATATGGCGGGGGCTGGTATGCGTCGCGCTGACTCCCATCAGAATCTGGTACCCATAGCGCTCTTCCGAAAAGGCCCGCATCCCATCGTAGAAATCCGTAATCCGCTCCAGCAGCACGTCCTCATCGTCCTCGCCGAACAGGCCGAAAATCGCACAGGCATTGTATACCACCGGCATCCATGTCAGCTCCTTGAGGGCATCCGGCAGCTCCTCCACCAGCTTCAGGCAGATAGCGTCCTCGTTCACATTGCTCTGCTCCCCGTTCTCCTCCCGCAGGTTCAGCACCACCACCGTCACCGCGAAGCATCTGCACTTTCTCAGGTGCAGACTGTCGAAATACTCGTTCCACTCGTCCTCGGAGCGCACCTCCCCCCGCATCAGCCGCAGCTCGAACAGCTCCAGCAGCCTCTCCTTCTGCTGATACATCACCGCCTCCAGCGCCTGCCGGTCATTCTTCATATCCGCGAACCTGCTGGCCAGAAACTCCAGTTCGTTTCCGGCAATCTGCTGCTCCCTGGCCACGCCCTGCACCAGCCTGCCCACAGGTCTGTATATCGTATAAGCTGTCACGAAAAAGCATGTGGCGACGATGACCAGAATCGCAAGCACCAGAATCCCCGACAGCCGCATCCCGATGAACTGCCCCCGGTCCATGTCATAGCAGATGTAATATTCCCAGCCCAGGACATCCGACCGTCTGGAGGATACCATGTAATCTACCCCCCCGGACCTGACCCTGCGGCTCCTCCCCTCCACGTTCCCATTCTCCTGCATCCGCCTGCAGTCCTCCACCAGACTGTCCTCCGTGGCGTAAACTATCCCCCCGGACGCGTCCAGCACCACCAGCTCCTCGCAGTCGCCCAGCGCCCGGCCAATCCACCGCTTCCAGGTATTCATGTCGATATTGGCGATGAAGACGCTGCCCGGGTCGGAAATCAGGCTGGAGAAGGTCATCACGAGGCTGAGGCCCTTCCCCTCTCCCATGACATTGTATTCATAGTTCTTGACCCTTTCGATGGACGTGGCCTCATTGTACAGCCAGTAATTCTTGTCCAGGGCCCCTTTGCTGCGCTCCGCCAGCTCATACAGGGCCTCGCTGTTGCGCACCTGGCTCAAGGGGAACATGCCCGTACTGCCCAGCACCCACCCCGTCCGGAAGTTCACAAGGAAGCAGCTGCCGATGTAGTCCATGAATATCTTTTTTCCTGTCATAATCTCCAGCACTGCCTTGCTCTCGTTGTAGTCCGAATAATGCATCTCGTTTTCCAGGGCCCAGCTGAAATCGTCGGAATCCGTGAAAGAGATGTAGTACTGCTTTAAATTGTCCAGTCGCTCGTCCACCTGGCCCACCATCTGCTCCGCGGAATTGACGGCCTCTCGCCCGCCCGCCTCCTCCCGCTGTCCCCGGTAATCCAGATAGACATACAAAGCGAAGGCCACCAGCATGATGCCCATCAGGCCCAGTATACACAGATATATGATATATTTATATGGAAGCTTTCCAATCCGATCCTTTATCATCGCCCACAAAACGCTATCTCCTGTTCCACAACCATGCCCTCCCGGAGCTTCCCTCCCTCCGGCGGCCCGATTCCTCCTGTTACTCCCAGGGCCTATATCCCGTACACCCTCAGGTTCGCGTACTCCGCCACGCAGGGCGCGAGCTGGCGGAATCCCAGCTTCCCTCCCGCCAGCGTCGGCCCATAGGTCTCCCCATCGTCCACGAAGCAGAACACCTCCAGACCGTTTATGCAGAACCGCACATCCCCTTTCTTTACCACGCTCATGCGGTACATTCCCCTGACATCCGCCACATCAGGGATGGGGTCGCCTCCCTGGGCTACCAGGTGGAATCCATAGCTCTTGCGCAGGTTGCAGGTATGGAAGGCCCTCTCGTCCGGCTCCTTCCTCCTGAAATAGGACACATGGAACGCATTGATGTCCCCATGATGGTACTGGGGATATTCCCCTGTCCTGGGCGCCAGCCGCCCGTCAAAGAGATCCTCCCCCGCCCTTCCCCTGGCGGCGAAGAACAGCATGCACAGCCCCGGCTCCCGAAGCGGCGCGAAGTCCCACTCAATCATCACATCGGAGGGAAAGTCATCCGGACACCAGAGGACATAGTTGGCCTTCTGCCCTTCCCTGTCGCTGCGGGCGTTCTCCAGCCGCATTCTGCCCTCCGGAAACGTGATGAGCGCATCCCCCTCCAGCACAAAATTTTTGATATCCGCCTTGCAGGCTAACGGATTCTCATACAAAAGCTTCTTATTCTCAGGATAAATTCCTTCCATAAGCCTATCCCCTTCCCGGTGCGTCTTATTACGTTACCATATCTTTTTCGAATTGTGAAGCTTCAGCGCTGAAGGGCCGCTTCTCCATCTCCTCCTCGGACAGGAATAGATTGTACAGCTTCATCTCAAATAGCCGATTCGCCACGACTACCGCATTGTCTCGCTCCGCCACAAAGCCGAACATGACACCAATGTCAACCAGAAATCATCCCAAGACTGCTGCCATTCGGCATCCTTTCTGTCTCCAGTATATCTAAAAACGGCCTAAACCTCAATACAAAAGGCGAAAATTCTCCTGCTTCACGGGCAGCCTCCCTCACCGGATATCCTTCCTGCAATACTTCCCATAAGCCGCCCCGATGCCGATTGCCCCAAGCGCCAGCCCGATAGCCACCAGCGTCTCGTCCAGGCAGCCCTTCTCGATGATGTCCGCGCCCTCCGCATAACCGAAAGGCGTGACATATTTCAGGAACTCCGCCGCCTGGGCGATATTGGCCACCAGGTTCAGGAAATACATCCCCGCGGCTATCCCCAGTCCTATCCCCGCGCTGCCCCGCCTCACAAAGGCAGATATCCCGAAGCAGATGCCCGCCAGCTCCGCCTGCAGGAGGAAATAGGCCAGGTGCAGGAGGTTCAGCTCCTTCCAGGGAACGGACTCCCCGATGGCCGCGATGGAGCCCAGGGATATCCCGTAGATGACCAGGTTCATGGCGATGATTTGGGCATACACCGAGACAAGCTTCTCGGTGACAATCCGCGCCCTGCTGACCGGATGGGTCAACAGAAATTCCGCCGTCCGGTCCTTCTCCTCCTTGCTGAGGATGCCGGCCCCGCACAGGGCCGCGAAGAAAGCCCCTCCCAGCCCCAGCACGTTCCCGCACTCGATGGTATAGAAGCCCAGGAGCGTCCCGAAGTTCAGCCTGTCCATGCCGAAAGCGTCGCTGAACGACCCCATGGAGGAGAACACATCGCCCACGTCCTCCATCTGCCCCTTCATCTCCGGGTACAGGAATACGCACACCGCCAGGAGGAACCCGACGGATGCCGTCCAGATGAGGAAAGAAATCCTCCCCTGTCTTAATTCATGCTTTATCAGTGTCATATGCTGCCGCCTTTCTTTTTATATTTTAAAACCGGTCTGTTGTCATTTTGTCATGCAATACATCTATTCGTTTATATCTGTTCGTATATTTGTTCTACCCTTCCGATGCCATGCCCACACCAGCTGCCCGCTCCCCCCGGGCACCGGATGCTCAGCTTTCATAATAATGCATGAATATCTCCTCCAAATCCGGCTCCGACACGGACAAATCCGATACCCTGCCCGCCGCCAGCCTCTGCAGCAGCAGGTTCATGTCCCCGCTGTAGAGGAAGTTCACCGCCCCCGGGGAATCCTCTCTGTCCCGGATGCCCTCAAGCCCCTCCAGCGACACCTCGCCCCGGACGCTGACCCGCCTGGCCGTGGTGCGGGAAAGGGCCTCCACGCTGTCACAGGCGATGACCCTGCCCTCCCGGATGATGGCCGCCCGGGTGCAGTTGTGCTGGATTTCGGACAGGATATGGCTAGACAGGAACACCGTGGCCCCTGCCCGGTTCCGCTCCCTGAGGATGTCGAAGAACTCCCTCTGCATCAGCGGATCCAGGCCGCTGGTGGGCTCGTCCAGGATCAGCAGCGCAGGCTCATGCTGCAGGGCGCAGACGATTCCCACCTTCTTCCGGTTGCCAAAGGAAAGCTCCTCCACCTTCCTGGAGGTGTCAAGCTGCAGCCGTTCGCAGAGCCTGGCCGCCTCCTCCCCGCAGTCCTTTCTCCGCAGATCCGCGGAGAGCTTCAGCACCTCCCGCACCCGCATGCCGGAGTAGAATACCGCCTCCGAGGGCAGATAGCCCACCCGGGCCAGAATCTCCTTGTTCTGCTTTACGATATCCAGTCCATAAATGTATGCTCTGCCAGATGTGGGGCCAATCAGTCCCAGCAAGGTCCGTATGGTGGTGGACTTCCCCGCGCCGTTTGGCCCGATGAAGCCGAAGAACTCCCCCTCCGCCACGGTCAGGTCTATCTCCCGTATTCCCCGGGCCTTCCCGTAATATTTCGTCAGGTTCTCGATTTTGATTGCGTCCATATGTCCCTATCCCTTTCTTCGCTTTGAAAGTCTTTCGCGGAGCCGCCCGCCCGCATTACGATTTGCGCAGATACACGCTCTTCCAGAAAGCAATGAGCCTCCCGAAGTCCCGCTCCATCTGCTCCATGTCCACGTCCCCCCGCTGCACCATCTCCCAGAGATACCCCTCCGAGGCCCAGTACATCTCACGGTACATCATTGGAATGTCCAGCCCCGGAATGAACTGCTCCGGGTCAAAGTTCAGCCTGGCCTTATCGGCCTTCAGATTGAAATACCGATGGTAGCTCTCCTGGACGGCGGCGTTGACCTCCGGGTCCTTTTCATAGAAAGCCCTGATGGTGAAGCTGGCCATGTCAGGGCAGAGGCGGACGATTTCCATCTTGGCCCGCATCCCCTGCTCCATGCTCTCGAACAGGCCCGCCTGGCTGTAGCATCCATATCTGGTGAGGAGCTCGATGGTAATCTCGGCGCATTTGTCCCAGAGGAACAGATACAGCTCCTTTTTATTATGGAAGTAATGGAACAGCAGCGACTTGCTGATGCCGGCGTCCCGGGCGATCTCGCTCATGGGGCTGTTCTTATAGGTATTGCGGGAAAATACCCTGTATCCGGCATTGATGATGGCCTGCTGCCTCTCTTCCGGCAGGGAAAAGAACCTCTCGTTCATCCTGTCACCTCCGTTGACCGCCTGGTTAATTACAGCATAAACCTATTGACCGATTTTGAGAAGACCCCATTGTCAAAACATTTTTCTTATTTGACTATTCTGACCGAATCAAAGGGCTGTCGGAACATAATCCGACAGCCCCTTTCTCCCCGCCTCATACACTGCCAAAAATCCGCTTCACCGTCCGGAAAGAAAGCTTTGGCCTGCGGTACTCATCCCAGATTCCCTTGTTGTTCATGGTCCGGGGCCTGCCGCCGAACCAGCTGTCGCACACCCTGCAGTCGCAGAACTGCCAGATATAGACGCCGCTTATGTCCTCCCTGGAGAGCACCGCCGTCAGCTGCTCCTCCAGCGCCTTCTCCTGATATTCCTCCGACCATTTCACCATGTCGGGGGTGCGGTATCCGTAGATTGCCCCTGCGCCGATCTCCGTAATCAGGAAGGGCTTGCCCGCCCCTTCCGTCTCCTTCTGCACCCAGCCATAGAGGTCGTCCAGATATTCCCCGGGCGGCGTGTCGTGGTACCAGAGGGGATATATGTTATAGGAGACCACCTCGGGGAATCCGAAGCAGATGTCCGTCTTGAACTGGCAGCTGGCGGAGGAGCGGGGCCTGGTGGAATCCAGCTGTCCAATCAGCTCGTACTGCCTGCGGTAACACTCTCTCCCATATTCCGTGTGGCTGGCGCACTCGTTGAGGATGCCCCAGATGTAGATGCTGGGGTGGTTGTAATGGGCCGTGATCATCTCCCGGATGCAGTCCTCGCACTGCCTTTCAAAATTCGGGTTGCTCATGTTCTCCTCCGACAGCCCGCGGGCGTGGTTCTCCTCCCAGACCAAAATGCCCAGCTCGTCGCACAGATCCAGGAACCGCTCGTCGTTGGGGTAATGGGAGGTGCGGACGGAATTTGCCCCTGCCTCCTTCATGAGCATCAAATCCTGGTACATGGCCGCATAGGGGATGGCGCACCCGAACTGGGGATGGTCCTCATGGCGGCAGAACCCCTTAATCCGCACCCGATTGCCGTTCAGGTAAATCCCCTTTCCCACAATCTCCACCCTGCGGAATCCTATCCGGTCAATCAGGTCGTCGATTTCCCACTCATGTGCGTCCGTCAGCACCGCTGTCAGGGGATACAGGGCAGGGTTCTCCGGACACCATGCCGTCACCTCCTCGCAGGGCAGCTCCCCGGTCTCCACGGATGCGCCGCCGTTCCCCTCTGCCCGCACCGGAACCGAAGCCAGCTCCCTTTCCCCCAGGAAAAATGTGACTTTGCCTGTAAACGCCGTCCCCGACAGGTTCTCTGCCTGCGCCCGGATTTTCAGATGCCACTGGCCGTCTTTGAAGATGCTGTCCGCATGCATCCCAGAAAGGTAAGCATCCCCCAGGCGCTCCAGCACCACCGGCCTGGTGATTCCCCCATAGGTCTGGTAATCATTGGGCACATGCAATGCGGAGGCCTCGCCAAAGGAATTGTCCACCACCACCTTCAGGCGGTGCTCCCCCTCGCCGATGTCTCTCAGGACAACCGAAAAAGGCGTATAGGCATTGTAATGGGATGCTACAATCCTGTCGTCCAGATAGACCTCCGCCGTATGGCTTACCCCCTTGAACTCCAGCCGCACATTCCCGAAGCACCGGATGTCCCGCTGGTACTGGGCCTTGCCCCGGTAGCCGCGCATGTCCGGACTGCACTCCCAGCACTCCGGTACCATGGCCTTCCTGGAAACCGCTGCCCCCTGAGCCGTTTCCAGGGTCTTAAAATCCCACAGGGAAGAAGAAATCTCCCCGGAGTCCCTGATTGCGTGTGTCGCAAGTCTGACTTTTTCAGAGTATTTGCCAGTATATTTTTCCTGAAAATTCAGCTATAATAAATTAATATTGCTTAAATGCGGATTAATTTTTAAGTAGAGGTGAAAGTCAAAATGATGGCAGAAGCATATACCCCAAGCCTGTCCCTGCTGGCCCAATCGGGCCTGTGCCTGACTTCCTTCCAGCCGGAGGCAGACGTGGCCGGCTCCCTCCTTTACCGCGTTTCCCTGGAATGCGGCTCCATAGAAAGCCCCCTTTCCTACTATGTCTCGGATTGCCAGGGGCTGGGGCTTCTGCGCTTAAAATCCGGCTCCCTGCTTTTTACCGTTCTTCCCGCCGGACAATCCGCCGCCGTGTCAGAGAGGGGCCTCTATCTTTTCGACTGCCGCTTCACCTGCCGGATCATCGTGCGGAACGCTGCAGAATATGAAATTCTCCGCTTTGACGGCCCGGGCTGGCCCTATTTCCGCTCCCTGCTTCCGGAGACTGCGCCTTTCTGGCGGATTCCTCCCGCCGTCTCCCAGTCCGGCGAGCTGCTTCCGCTGTTCGAGAAAAAGGCCGCCAATCCTGTCCTCTGCCATATGCTGCTGACGGAAATGCTCTCCCGGCTGACTCTGGGACATATGCTCCCCGGGAAGAAAGCGCCCTCCTATCTGGCGGACATGAAATCCGAGCTGGAGACCCATTATTATGAAACCCACACCCTGGCGGAGTTCGAGGAGAAGTACAGAGTCAACCGATACCGCCTCTGCCGTACCTGCACAGAATCCGTATACAGTCCGCCAAAAGCCTGCTGGCGGAAACGAGTCTGAAGATTCACGAAATCAGCTATGAGGCAGGCTACGAAAACGTGAACCATTTTATTGCCCATTTTAAAAAGAATACAGGCATGACACCCACGGAATACCGCCTGATTCCGCGTTAGAATCCTCGTCCCCGCAGCTTCCCATCGTGCCGATTATCGTTTTCCGCTTGACAATCCGGCTTTTTTTCTTTATCATTATATAGTAAAGATAAGCATCGCAAAGCCTTGCATCTGAGGCTTTTTTTTTGCACGCCAAAGGCTCGCCTTGCCGTCGAATAGAATATAGCCCGTCACCACTGATTAAGGGGGATTTACTTTGAGAGACAAAGATTACGAAATCATCCTGAACAGCATGCCGGAGACTGGTATCTATGTCATCCGGCAGGATAATCATAGTCTGTTATATTTTAATAAGAGAGTCCGGACCGCCTCACCGGAGGTGCGGCTGGGCATGATTTGTCACGAGGTGTGGACAGGATCCTGCATCAATTGTCCCCTGCTGACCATCCAGGACAGACAGGAGGGGCATTCCTTAAGTTACAATCCCACTTTCGGCGGAGTCGTGGACATGGTAGCTACACGGATGCTGTGGCAGGATACGATTCCCGCTTTTGTAGTCAGCGTGACGCCCCGCCCGGAAGCCTCAGGCTCTACATACTACAAAGTCCTGCGTCTGGATCTCGGCCGGAACCGTTATGATGTCCTGAAAGCCGATACCGGCGCATGGCTGTCCGGGCACGGCACAGACAATCTTTCCAGGGAATTTGAAAACCTGGCAGGAAGCGGAATGATTCATCCGGAAGACGTGGAACGCTTCAAGGCCTTTACCGATATAGAACATCTGCGCAGCGCAATACGCTCCGACAAAGCCGTGCTGACCTGCATCTACCGCCGCCTCCACGGAGAAGAATTCCGCTGGAATCTGATGGAGATCGTGCAGGCTTTTGACTACAGCGAAGAGAATGAAACAGCCATGCTCTGCGTCAAAGATGTACACAATACCATGCGGGAAGGCCTGGAATTGGAGGAAGTCAATGCCCGTAGCCGGGACGCTCTTCTGGCGATTGGCGAACAGAGCTTCGGCATTTATGCCATCAATCCGGATGCGGGCACCGTTGAGCCCATTCGGGTGGAGGGACGCATTCCCACGGAACCGCTTTCCGAGCTGCCTCTATGGGACTCTTTTATGCATACCCGGATTATGGAAAGGCTCCATCCCGCGTACCGCGAGGCTTTCCAGACGAAATTTTCCAGCGCCGGCCTCATACAGGCCATGGAAGCCGGCGCTCCGGAATCGGAGCTCCTCTGCCAGTGGGAAATCGGCGGTGCCTATCGCTACATTTCCGTGACAGCCCATTTACAGGGAGACCGGGGCACATGCGGCCAGATAGTCCTGGCCCTGGAGAACATGGACGAACAGATACGCAGGGAACTGGCCCACAACCAGCACGATATGCAGATTGCGGCGATCCTGAAGTCCCGCTTTACCGTGATGACCACAGTCAACCTGGAAAACGGCCAGTGTGAACGCATTTTCCTGAACGATTCTTCCGGATCGCAGGACACCATGGTGGGCGATTACAGCTATTATACACAGCAGCTCATTCCCCAGCTGCACCCCAAGGACGCAATCAATTACTCCAGCCTGTTATCTCTGGAACACTTGCGTGAAAAAGCTGCAGCCACGGAAAATTATGCCGAGGAAATCTGCCAGAGCCGCACCAGGGAAAATCCTCCCCGCTGGCTTGAGCAGCATATCATTTACAGCCGTCAGAACGGCCGGGTGGTGGTCAATATCCTGGGACATGATATTAGCGCCGAAAAGAGCCGGGAGGACGAAAGGGCAAGGACCATGCAGGACCGCGCCTATATCATCAGCAGCTTAAGCAGCCTCTTCTTCTCCACCTACTACATAGATGTGGAAAAGGATACTTTCCGCGCTGTCACGAAACTGGGCAAGGCCGGGGACGTTCTGGGAAGCGAGGTAAACTGTACCGCCGCGCTCCAGGTCTACGCCGAGAATTTCATCCATCCGGATGACCGGGAGGATTACCTGAAAGTCATGAATATGCCGAACCTGACGGAGAACCTGCGCTGGTGGCAGCCCTGTGTGTCGACCACTTTCCGGACGCTGTCCCAGGAAACTGCGGACAGTCCCGAGGATTTCCAGTGGGTGTGCGCCACCGTAGTGCTGGCGGAAATCGGAGAAAATGACCGTCCCAAGACAGCGGTATACGTGGCGCAGAACATTACGGAAACCGTGCACCGTCAGCATATGAACCAAAAAGCGAATTAAATTTCACTATCCGATAGCAGAAACAGACGGAGGACAGACATATATGGATAAAATATTGATTATCGAAGACAGTCTGGCACAGGCTGAATATCTGAAATCCATTCTTGGCACAGGATATGACGTCACCATATGCCTGAAAGGCGATGAGGGGTTCCGCAAGGCAAAGGGCGAAGCCTTTTCCCTGATTTTCCTGGACATCATCATGCCGGATGTGGACGGGTTCACTTTGCTCAAAAAGCTGCAGGAGACAATCCTGACCAAGTACACGCCCGTGATTCTGGTCAGCGGCCTGGCTGATGTCCAGCATGAGGAAAAGGGGCTCACTCTCGGCGCGGTGGATTACATCACCAAGCCTTTCAGCCCCATCACGGTCCGGGCCAGGGCAAATATCCATATCAAACTCCACCACTACCAGATGCAGTTCATGCGGCAGGCCACCGTGGACCAGCTCACCGGCGTGGCGAACCGCAGGCGGTACGAGGACGACAGCATCCTGAAATGGCGCGAGGCCGTGCGCCTGGGCCTGACCTTTTCCGTCTGCATGTTCGACATCGATAAATTCAAGATATACAACGACACTTTCGGCCATCCGGCAGGCGACAAAGTCATAGCCTCCGTGGCTAAGACGGCGTCTTCTTTCCTGCAGCGCTCCACGGACTTCTTCGGCCGTTACGGCGGAGAGGAATTCGTGGCGATCATGATCGGAAACGATGCCAAATCGGCTTTTGAATTCTTAAAGACCATCCGGCAGGCGGTGGAGGATCTGCACATCCCCCACGACCCGTCCGTCTCCCCCTGGGTCACCATCAGCATCGGCGGCGTCACGCTGCTCCCGAAAGACGGGGATTCCTATGACGAGTATCTGAAAGTCGCGGACAATATGCTGTACAAGGCCAAAAACAACGGCCGGAACATGGTGGTATGGTCCGACAGCGGCAAGACGGAATGGCGGGAGAAATAAAAAATCACAGCGAGAGGGCGTATCGATTCCGTTTCAATCAATACGCCCTCTCAGAACTCCTCATCCAATGGACCATACCTCCTTATTCAGTTTTTCAGTTCTCTTTTCTTCCATTTCACCCATTGTGCTTTCCACGCTTCTCCTGTACTCAATGCACTGTAACGCTCTGGCAAATTCCGCTTCAGCAATCCGTTACTTTTTCGTGTACTGCACATCCACTCTGTCTGAAACCTTTGATGCTTATTAAATTTTTAATGGAAGATTTTGTTTTCCCTCTCTTTATTGTGTCTTTATTATACGTCACGGCCTTCTATTTGTCAATACTATTTTTATATTTTTTGATTATTTTTAGAAATTTATTTTCTCATATTTGTTTTAATGTGTCTTTATAGCCCTTTCGCCTCTGTATTCTCTGATAATATGTGATATCGCATGATTATTCTGCAAATTCAGCCAAAAAAAGAATCAAGCGCCAAAACGCCCCGCAAGCATAGCCTGCGGGGCGTCCTCCCGTCCTGTGATGAAGCGTCATCCCTCGATGGCGATATAGCGCTTCTTCTCCTCGATTACCTTTTCCTCTTCCTTGGGGATGCGGAATGTCAGGATGCCGTTCTCGTACTTGGGATGGATATCCTCCTCCGTCACATGCTCCCCTACATAGAAGCTGCGGCTCATGCTCCCCACATAGCGCTCGCGCCTTACATAGTTCCCTTTCTCGTTCTGCTGGTCGTTGTTCAGGGCCTTGGCGGCGCTGACAGTAAGGTTGCCGTTTGTCAGCTCCATTTGGATTTCCTCTTTCCGGAAGCCCGGCAGGTCAATGTCCACCTCGTACCCGTTCTCTGTCTCTTTCACGTCCGTCTTCATCAGATTCCGGGCGTTCTTTCCATACAGCGTCCTGTCGATATCCGAAAATCTAGGAAACGCGAAATCCTCCATAAAGTTATCAAACAAATTGTCTCTGAAAATACTGGGCATCATCATAAGTCATATCTCCTTTCTGCATTTGAACTATATTTTATACAAAGTTTAACGTACTGCTTCCCGAACGCCGGATTCGATTGGTTTCGCTTTTTTCTTCTCTTCCTTTGTTCTATCTGTACTATAACACATATTTTAGCACTCGTCAAGCCGGAGTGCTAACAATTCTGTGAACTATTCATAAAGGATTGATAAAATAAGGATGCCCGAAATGTTCTAATCTATGTGTCTTAATTGGTCAAACAAAAAGGAAATGAGCGGATGAAGCGGTATGGGCCATTCCTTTGTATGCGGCATTCTGCCTGCAGCAGCACAGCGCCGCCTGACGGCGGCGCGTTCCGGCATGCCGATACAGATTCCGGGAACCATCCCGGCATATCAGCCGGCAATCAATTATGGAGATATCTCACAGCGCTTTCCGCAGAGGCGCTGCCTGGGCCACCTTGGAGAGCGGCGCCCTGTAGAACAGCCGGGTGAGCAGATACTCTGCCAGCGCTCCCACTATGAGGATTCCGAATCCTATGGCTGCCGCCATCCCGAACGGCAGCTCCCGGTACCTGAAAAGGAAATTTACGAATGCCTGGTTTTTTGTGGGGCTCTGCATCTGCATCCAGAGTATCATGGTCGGAACGATGAACAGGGTGGACACCACAAAATATTTGTAGCAGACTCCCAGATAGACCATGACCAGCGCCATCATGACCGCCAGAAGAATCACGCTGCGGCCCACTTGTTCAGCCTTTTCCGGGCTCACACAGAGCCGGACGGCGCATATCGCCAGTTCCGCCAGGTATACCACTGTCATGCAGATCAGATTGACTGCCACAGGAAAAATCGTCTGCATCTTCTTTCTCATGGGCGAGACATTCACCAGATCCGCCACCCCCAGGGTGAAAATCAGCTGCACGGGCAATATGGGGATGGTAATCCAGAAAAATCCGCCCATCATCCCGAAATATCCGTCTCCCTCTGTAAACCTGAACACAATGCCCATCAGCAGAAAGACGCCCGCCTGGATACAGTTGCTCCTGATGCCATAGGTATAGCGCATCAGTTTCCATCCTCTCCTGAAATCATTCATCATAAAATCCTCCTTTTACTTTCTTCATGGCGGTCCGCACCGTCAGGACGCTGACTCCAATCCCCACCGCCAGACACAGCAGGTCCAGCAGGAAAATCCCATTGGAGGGATACTTCACAAAGGACGGCCCGAAAATGCCCGCCAGGCACGCCAGCGCCATGGCCCCATATCCCAAAAGCAGATTCCCGTAAATCGTGCTGTTATATCTGGACAGAAATGTCCCCAGCGCCGAAAAACAATAGGCCAGCAATACCAGATACGCCAATAACCCAATCCTCTGTAAGGGCCCGCCGCAGCTGACGAAATCCATAATCGGCTCAGGCCTCCCCGCCAGTCCCCCTTTTACCTGCCTGATGAGGAGATAGGACGCCGCAACGGTACACAAGGCAGTGAGGAATTTCCGGAACAGATCCAGCCCCAGGGCATTGCGCACGAGAGACAGCCCTCGGCCTGACGACTTCAGATAGTCCATTTTCTCCGCATCCCTGGTCTGGAGCCCTCCGAACAGCCAGCTGTCGGAAATAATCTCCGCCAATGCAAGGAGCATCACCGTGAATATCAGACCCATATCTCCCATGTATGTCCCTATCCAGGCACAGAATGCCACCAATGCCGCCGGAATCAGCAGATATATGACAATACGATATGCGAAAGACGTAAATACGATATAACTTTTCACTCTTTTTCCCATAGAACCAAACATCCCTTTCTTACTTTCTCTTACTTTCTTCTACTTTCTCTGTCCAGCTTTCCCCATTATTTTCTTTTTCGCTTATTTCCAATCGTCAGTCCCTTCACAGTTTCAGGCTCGTATTGGCTTTCATCACGGCCACGCAGATCTGGGACAGGCCGGGCGTCTCGAAAGCCACATCCATCCCTACAAGCCGTTCCAGGTTCTCGGCCAGGCAGATTCCCTCAAACCCATAGGCGCTCCTGCTTATGGAGAACAGCGCTTCCCCGGCCCGCTCCGCGTCAGACGCCTCCCCTTTCACGCAGATGTACTTTTCTTTCAGTTCCTCCACGAAGCCCTGTTCCACGATATTGCCGTGCTCCATGATGAGACAGTAGTCTGTCACGTTCTCCATGTCGGCCACATTGTGGGTGGAGAAGAACACTGAGCGCTCTCCGTTCCCCTGTTCCAGGTATTCCCGAATCATGTCGCAGAGTTTATCCCGCATCAGGGGATCTAAGGGGGATGCTGGTTCATCCAAAATCAATAGCTCCGTGTCCCTGGCCAGCACAGCCGCCAGCATCAGCTTCATCCGATTGCCGTCGGACAGTTTCTTCACTTCCTTGGAGCCGTAGGGCAGGCTGCCGAAGCTGCCGCCGGGTTCCCCGCCTATGCCCAGATCCCCGCAGAGCCGGCGGAATCTGTCCTTGTGGAAATTGTCAAAGAGCAGTCCGCTGATTTCCTCCACCTGGCGGACAGTCCACTGGGGAAGAAAGTAGCTGCCCGGGCCGGTATAGCCGATTTTTTCCTGGACGCTTTCATCGATTCCTTTCCCAGGCCTGTCGAAGTAGGTGATCTCTCCTCTGAAGTTCAGTCGGATGCCTGTGAGGATATTGAGGAGCGTAGTCTTGCCCGCTCCGTTCTCTCCTATCAGGGCGGTGGCGAAGCCCTTGGGCAGCGTAAGCTGCGGTATGGACAGTTCAAAACCCTTGTATTTCTTCCGCAGGTTCTGCGCCCGCAGCACACTTTCCCCGGCCATTTCCATGGAATGCTTTTCTTTCATGAAATGCTCCTCTTTCATTATTCCTTTTGGTTCTGTGTCTATTTTACTTCCGCTCATATTTTCCTCCTTTTTGTCCGTGCCTCTTTTCCCTGTCGCGGCACTGTATGAACTGTTTTTCAATTTCTTTTATTTTCGCATAAAAATATTCATTAATACGTCTCTTCGGGCACTATTTATCCATTTGCCTCTAAAATAATCGCATATCAGCTTTCTACTGCCATGCTGCTACGCTGAAGTTTCAGGCAGAATCCACTCTCACTTTCGCCATGGGGTTTTCAGCATATCCCGCTCACCTCAGTTTTCTTTCATGCGCAATAATGCCTGCAGTGTCCCTTGCAGCTCTTCGTCCGTCATCCCCGCTATCTCCGCTGCGTGAATCGCCTCCTGCAGCGCTTCCTCCACCCGGCGCAGATGCTGCTCTTTCAACATCTCGTTGTCCTGGGCATTGACATAGAAGCCTTTCCCCTGGGCAGCCGTCACCAGCCCCTCCGCCTCCAGCAGCTCATAGGCTTTCATGGTAGTGATGACGCTGATCTTCAGGTCTTTCGCCAGTCCCCGGATAGACGGGAGGTAATCTCCCTCCTTTAGCTTGCCTGCCAGGATATCCGTCTTCAGCTGTTCGGCAATCTGCTGGTATATGGGCACACCGGAATTCTGCAATAATTTCACAGTCACACCAACCTTTCATCTGTTTATATGTTATATATACACCATAATCAGTTATTTGTCAACAGGAAATAAATCATTCTATCAAATAATAATTTGATAACTTTTGTCATCTCGGTTCAAAAATTCAATGGGCGTCTTTTAGTCGGGAGGCCTTTGGCAAGGCCCCATGGCATGTCCCTCCCGGCATATGGGGACACCGTCGTCGCCTATGGTAAAGCCGTCCTTGTATACGGGCGGGCGTTCCCTGGCGGCAGTGTAGACGGGGTGCCGTCCCCGGCAAGGGAGAGGCTGCGCAGGTCAACGAGCAAAGCCTGCTGCGGTTCAGGAGAGAATGCTCATGTACGGTAAAGAAGCAAGCAACCGAAAACAAGAGACAGACCGCCGGCACCACACTATTCCGAACCAAAAAAACTGTGAATCCCTCATAAAACTGCTATGATGAGCCTGCAAAAAACAAAAAGGAGGACTAACATATGAGCTTAGGAGAAAAAATTAAAGCCATGCGACAACATGCATCCCTTTCACAAGAACAGCTTGCTGAAAAATTAAATGTATCAAGACAAGCTATTACGAAATGGGAAACAGGCAAAGGAATACCTGAGGTTCTTAATCGCAACGCTTTTTATATTGTTTTATGAAGCGAGAATTTTTGTAAAAGAAAAAATATATAGGCAGAACAAGGAATGGCAAGCACTGTTATGTGGTGTATTGTCTCAAGTTCTACCCAGTTACCCCAATACCCCATTTATGCCCGAAAATATTACTGCATTTCTTAGACGGATCCGAAACTGTACCATACAATGAGATTGCAGACTCATACTCTTCTACAGTCGGGGCATACGGAGCAATCATCCCATCATTTAACTGCAACATGTATTCGTCAAGGTTATTAACGAATCTGTCGTCAGTAAGTTCTTCTGCTTTCATCTTCAATCGTCATTTATCCTTGTCTCCCATTCGGAAATACTCCTTTAATTCATCAATGTCCGTTTCCGTGAGTTCTCCACTTCGGCAGAGAGCCGCAACAAAATTCTTTGCGCTCCCATCGTAAAGTTTATCTATCAGGCTCCTTTTCTTGAGCGTGATATAATCTTCTTTTGTTATATTCGGCACATAATAACGAATCTCTTTCTCCTGAATCGAAATAGCGCCCTTTTTCTGCAGCCTTCTTAAAAGCGTTGCGATTGTGGATTTCTCCCAGCCTGTTTTATCGCTTAGCTCTGCACGAATATCGCTGAACGATACAGCCTGTTTCTCCCGCCAAAGTATTCTCATTACCTCAAGTTCAGCGTCAGAAATCTTAACGGTTAATGCTTGCATTGTTATCCTCCATGGATTTGATATTCCTCTGAAAATATAGTTTTAGGAAAGATTAAGTAAATCTTTTCAAACGGGAAGAAATAATCATAAACCTACTTTAAATCCGATGAATCGCTTAATGTACAGTCAGCATCCGCCTGGATGATGAAGCCTATCCCTCCTGTGCTGCCTCCTTTTTCAATCAGGGCATTGTAGTCCATGGAGGATATGGTGAGGACATTTCCGTCTGTCTCATATGTTCCGTTCCGGCCGTTCTGCAAGGTGATACCGCTGCTGAATGTCAGGCGGACTGTCCAGCCGTCCTCCCTCCTGCCGCAGGTGCCAGATGTCGCTTTATGCGGCAATATAAGACCAGGTAGACCTTGAATTTCCCTATGATATTATCCTGCTCCTTGACAAAGCGCAATGCTCTATCTTATGATAATACTCAGGAAAAAGTATAAGCATCTTAAACATAGCAAAAGGAGGGCACAATGTCTATTTACCAATTAGAAAATGAAGCCATCTCTATCTCTGTGGACAGCCGCGGAGCGGAACTGAAGTCCCTGAAGAGGAAAGACTCCGGAACCGAGTACATGTGGTGCGCAGACGGCAGATACTGGAACCGGACCTCGCCAATCCTGTTCCCTTTCGTAGGCAGCGCCAAAAACAAGGAATACCGCACCAAGGGCAGGACCTATTCCATGACCCAGCACGGCTTCGCCAGGGATATGGAGTTCTCTCTGCTCTCTCAGACCGGGGATGAAATCTGGTTCGGGCTGCGCTCCAATGAGAAGACCCTGGAAAAATATCCCTATGAATTCTTCCTGAAGCTGGGATACCGCATCCAGGGGAGCAAAACCACTGTCCTGTGGCAGGTGGAGAACCCCGGCGCGGAAACTCTTCCCTTTTCCATCGGCGGACATCCGGCTTTCAACTGTCCTATCGAAGAGGGCGCGGCCCGCAGCGAATATTTCCTGGATTTCGGCAAGGCAGACCAGGTGCTCAGCACCGGAATCAGCGAAAACGGGCTGGCTTTGGACAAAAAGGACCTCTACCGTCTGGAGGAGGGAAAGCTCCCTCTCACGGATCACCTGTTTGACCACGACGCATTAGTCATTGAGGACAGCCAGACGGACACCGTATCCCTCTGCAGGCCGGATAAGAGCAGCTATGTAAAGGTCACCATGGACGCCCCCCTGTTCGGCGTGTGGTCGCCCTCGGGCAAAATCGCCCCTTTCGTGTGCATAGAGCCCTGGCACGGCAGATGTGACGGCGAGGACTTCACGGGGACGCTGGAGGAGCGCAGGTGGGGAAATGAGATTGCGCCCGGCGAGGTCTGGAAAGCCTCTTATACCATCGAAGTCTAGCAGGGCAATAAATTTCCCTATAGCAGCGCTGCGGGACATTCTGCCCGAAGAAATTGAAAACCGGTAACAATTCATGCAGGGAGCTGCCGCATCCAAAATAGTCTGCGGCAGTTCCCTTTTAGTATTTTGCATAACGGCACAGCAATCCATGCGAAAATGCCCTGGTTCCGCAGTCCTGTGCCCATCATCCGGGAATCCGCAGCACCTGGCCGATATTCAGCACATCGCTGGTCAGGCCGTTCAGGCCCTTGATGGCGTCTACCGTAGTTCCGAATCTTCTGGAAATCAGCCACAGCGTGTCTCCGGCACGAACCGTATATTCCCAGGAGCCCTCGGTACCCCCCGCGGGGAGCTTCAGCACCTGCCCCACATTAATCAGGTCGCTGGTGAGGCCGTTCAGGCTCTTGATGGCCTCCACCGTGGTGCCGTATCTCCGGGCAATCAACCAGAGACTGTCCCCGGCCCGGACAGTGTACTCCTGCACACCTGTGCCGCCTCCGCCGGGCTGCTGGGTGCCGCCCCCCGTTCCCGGCACATTGTCTCCTATCCCCCTGTACACATCATAGAGTTTCCTCCAGGTAGCCTGCCCCACTATTCCATCCGGCGTAAGCCCCACGGCCCGCTGGAATGCTATCACTGACTGCCTGGTGCCGCTGCCGAAGATGCCGTCCTGGGCCGGAGCCGGAACCGTAGGGTAATACTCGGACATCACATCCAGCAGATACTGCAGCGTGATGACATCCTGTCCTCGCGAGCCCTGGCGCAGGACCGCGCTGGGCGGAACCGTCCCTATTCCTAAGGTATTGCCCTCGCTGTTCAGCTCCGCCAGCCTGGCCACCGCGCTGTACAGGCTGGAAATCTTGTACCAGGTGGCTTTTCCCACGATGCCGTCCGCTGCCAGCCCGAAGATGCTCTGGAACTTGGTCACGGCCGCCTTAGTGCTGCTGCCGAAAGTCCCCTCCGGATCCGTGATGGCAGGAATAGCCGGATAATTGCGCCGGATTCGGTTCAGGTAGGTCTGAATCGTCTGCACGTCAAGCCCCGTGCTCCCCTCCCGCAGAGCCGTCCCGGGATAGGAGGTCACCGCCCCCGTGACAATATCGGTCCGGGCAATCTCCACATCTTTCGGATAATAGGAGCGCAGAATCTGCAGAGGCGCAAGGCCCTGATTGGCCAATGTCACCGTGCCCCACTGGGACATCCCCTGGCAGGTGGCGGTGGTGCCGTTGCAGAAGGACGTGAAATAAGGCGCAATCTGTCCCGGTCTGCGCACATATTCATTAAAAATCTGATCCACAATCCTGCTGATGGATTCATAGATAGCCCGGCCATACACGAAATTCTGGTCATAAGCCGTGCTGCTGGTGATGTCGAAATCGTATCCGCGGCTCCTGTACCATTCTGTGTAAATCCGATTCAAAGCAAACGTAATAATGGCATAAATATTTGCCCGCAATGCCGCGTCGGGCCAGGTAGGATAGATTTCGCTGCTGGCCACATTCTTCACATAATCCGGGAAAGACACCTGTACATTGGAGGCATTGGCGCCGGGAGCGCCCAGATGCACCGTGATGGGGTTCGGTATCACCACCTGGCGCAACACCCTCCCTCCGGCATCTTCCGTTCCCTCTCCCGCGGTTCCTTCCGCGCCGTTTTCCTCTCCCTGTGCCCCTGCGGCACTCCCTGCGGTGCTGGCCGGGCCCTCCTGGTTCCGCGCTTCCTGCATGGCCACGGCGGGCTTGCCCACGAAAATCTTCATCTGCTCCGGGCGGCGCCGGGTCTGCTGCATGGGCAGAAGCACCATAGGCAGCACGGCCCGCTCCCCATCATAAATGGGGATGGCGGACACATAGAGGCTGTCAAATCCCGCTTTCTGAGCCAGCACGTTTACGGCTATATAGGGCAGGCCTGTAAAATTCTCATTTTGGGAAAAACGCTTATCCAGCGTCTCCAGAGGCACCGTCTGGGTCTCCCCGTTCTCGTCCGTGAACAGATGGTAAAGGCTGTTCCCCTGATCGTCCAGTATCCTGATATCCACTCCCTGCAGCGGAACGGCCTCATGGGCGGTCCGCGCCTGTATGGTCAAGTATCCAATCGCCATATCGTCAGCATTCTCCTAGTTCCTGATCATAGTTAGCATATGACGGCAGCCTGCCGATTGTTACAGATGTCCCCCCCTTGCACTGTTTTCCGTCCGGATTTTCGCGGCATACAGAATGCGCGGATTTTAAAGCCTGCTGCCCTTGCCTGGCAGCGCCGAATGAGGTACAATGCTACATAGGATATTTTTTCCACAATCATCCAAAAAGGAGGTACTGCAATCATGAAAGTCTTACTCATCAACGGAAGCCCCCGGACAGGCGGCAACACTGCCATCGCCCTGCGGGAAATGGAGCAGGTCTTCGCCGGAGAGGGCATCGAGACGGAAACCATCCAGATTGGCAGCAAGGACATCCGGGGCTGCATCGCCTGCGGCAGATGCGCGGAACAGGGCAAATGCGTGTTTGGCGACCTGGTGAATGAAATCGCACCGAAATTCGAGGCCTGCGACGGCCTGGTGGTGGGCAGCCCGGTGTATTACGCCTCTGCCAACGCCACTTTGGCAGCTTTCCTCACAAGGCTTTTCTACAGCACCCATTTCGACAAGACCATGAAAGTAGGCGCAAGCGTCGTGGCAGCCAGGAGAGGCGGTCTGTCCTCCACTTTTGATGAACTGAACAAGTTCTTCACCATCAGCGGCATGCCCATCGCCTCCAGCCAGTACTGGAACAGCATCCATGGGAGGGAACCCGGGCAGGCGGCACAGGACGAAGAAGGGCTGCAGACCATGCGTACGCTGGCAAGGAACATGTCTTTCCTGATGAAGAGCATTGCCCTTGGAAAGGAAACTTACGGCCTGCCGGAGAAAGAAGCGCACTGCTGGACGCACTTTATCCGTTAATGCCATTTTGAATTCAATTTATTCCAACAGCCATCAGCAAAATCCCCCTTTTCTCCGATATACAGAGCAAGAATCAAAAAGGCGATATCCATCGGAAAGGGGGAAATGTTATGGCAGGCACAATCGATACAGGCTACGCCGCAGGCACTGGTTACGGCAATATGCAAAGCGCTTCCGTGGGCGGCAAAGAGAAAACAGACAGCAGTTTTTCCGATGCCATGGCGAAGAAATTCTGCCTTGCGCCAAAGGATATGTCCCTGACGGAATATAAACTGTATATCCATGACCGGATTAAGGGCTTATATACGCACCCCTCCCAAAAGCATGTGGACTGGTTCATCGATATATCGGACGCGGCCTATCGGAGAATGCAGAATGACCCGCTGTATGAGCAGAGAGTCCTGGAATATATCGCCCAAAACAAGGCGACGAATTTCGGCGGAGGCCCTCCGAAACTGGCTTTCATCCATATCGATGAGGACTGGGACAAATGCCGGACATATACTTTGGGTCTTCAGGATAACTGTCCGGCAAAGCGCGCCGCCGAAAGGAGACGGCTTGCCGCCGAGCAGGCGAAGAGGGCCCGGAGGAAAAAGCTATTGAAAGAATACCTGAAAAAACGCGCCCTGGCTAAGATGCTGCAGGATAAGTACCTGAAGAGCCAGCTCACGAAACGCCGGCTGGAGCAGGTCCGGCTGACAAAGGAAGTGTTCGCCCGAAAGGATGATGCGCAGTTCCTGAAAGACAAGGCCCTGGCCAAACGGCAGACGACACAGACTCAGAAAAAGCAGATTGTCGCCAGACAGCAGGAACAGACTCAGGAAATCAAAGCATGGAATGAAAGGCGCCAGGCTGTGCAGGCTTTCAATGCCTACGAGGCGAGCCTCATCATGTTGAGCAGATATGAGGAGCAGCTGCTGTCTTAAGGCATTTTGCCACATCTGACAGAGAGGGGACGGATATGCAGCAGAAAATCATGATTGTGGAGGACGAGACGGACATCAACCGTCTGCTGGCAAGGATACTGGAGGAGGGAGGCTACGAGACAGTGCAGGCTTTTTCCGGGACGGAAGCGCTGCTTTTGCTGGAGCGGCAGGAGCCTGACCTGATTCTTTTGGATCTGATGCTGCCCGGGATGTCCGGGGAAGAGCTCCTTGCGCACATCCGGGAGAAAAAGCTGCTTTCCGTTCCTGTCCTGGTGCTCTCTGCCAAAAGCGCCCTGGGCGATAAGGTGACGCTCCTGAAGAACGGCGCGGACGACTATATCACAAAGCCTTTTGAGCCGGAGGAAGTGACCGCCCGGGTCCAGGCGGCCCTCAGGCGCACCGGCAGTCTGCCACAGCGCAATTTTCCAATCTCCTATAAGAATTTGACGCTTTATCCGGAATCTCGTAAGGTCACCGTCAATGGGCTGGAGCTTTCTCTGACTTCTCATGAGTATGACCTTCTGCTCCTCTTCCTGCAGGCCCCGGAAAAAGTGTTTTCCCGGGAGAGCCTTTATGAGCTGGTATGGCAGAACGGCTACTATGGGGAGAACAATACCGTGAATGTCCACGTCAGCAATCTGCGCAGGAAAATCAAGGAGGCCGATGCCCTGGAGGAGTATATCCAGACTGTGTATGGCATTGGGTTCAAGCTGAAATAGATACGATGGCTTATCTTTCTGCTATCCGGTTATCCAATCCTACAATCACTATTTTCGGCTTGTGTTCCCCGCACTCTTTCTCATCCAGCCATACATAGGACATAATAATCACTTGATCGCCGACTTGTCCGCATCGGGCCGCTGCGCCATTCAGGCAAATCACACCACTATCTGCCTCTCCCTCAATCACATAGGTCTCAATCCTGCTCCCATTATTCACATTGACTACCTGTACCCGCTCATAAGGTTGAATCCCGGCCTTTTTCATAAGGCGGCCATCAATCGTGATGCTCCCTGCATAATGTAGCTGAGCCTCCGTGATAACCGCCCGGTGTATCTTTCCTCCAAGCATAACTTTCATGCCCATCTTTTATCTCCCGCCTAATTTTCTCTTCATTTTCTCCTAAATAGCCTTGTGAAGCTTTAACGCTTGTTCCGCCAAATCTTCCATATCCAGATAACAATTCATCCGTAGCTGCTCATCCGAAAACAGGCCGTCCACCTGTGACTCCAGCTCGATCGCCAACCTCATGAATAGCATTGAATCAATATCATTTTCCACCAAACTTCGCTTTTCCCATCCATCCGCCAATACGACTTCGCTCTCCAATTCGATATAATTCTTGATTATCTTCAAAAGATTTTCCACTCGATGTTCTGCCCTGGGCTGTGAAACAGGCACCCCCGCTGAATGTTCCTTTGCAAATATTTCCTTTAACGCTTTTCTATCGACTTTTCCAGATAAATTGTGGGGCATCTTCTCAACATATCGATAAGTCGCTGGCCACATATATGGGGGAAAGCGTTGCGATAGCTCCTCTCTAATCTTTTCTTCCATAGATTCTCTTCCGCTATATACCAGGACAAGGGATTCCACTGCTCCCTTTTCACTCTTCAGGAGAGCAGTTTCCCCGATGCCCGGCATTCCCGAAAGGTAATTCTCTACCTCCTCCGGATAGACTCTGTTACCGCTCACCTTAATCATATTGTCTAACCGACCGAGAAAGACATAGTTTCCGTCCTCATTTTCCCGGACTAAATCTCCTGTCCGGAAATAACGCTCATTGTCTTTGGTCACGAACTTTTCTGCCGTCAATAGCTCCTCTTCCAGATAACCTTCGATTACTCCGATACCGGCTATCCATAATTCTCCCGCCGCATTTCCCTCTTCTGTATCTATGGTTACTTTGAAATTATGTACCGGCTTCCCAATCGGCACAAAGTCGTTTTCGAAATCTTCCGGGATTCTGTAGTGGAAAGTATCATCCGAGCATTCGCTCTGCCCATATGCATTGACTAATGGAATGTGATACATGCTATAATACTCCCGTACCAAACCGGACGTGATCATCTGACCGGTCGTAACGAGAATACGAAGCTCGGTCAATTCTATTTTTTGCCTTTTCCCCTTGGCGCTTTCGCAATACAGCTTCAGCAGTCCCGGGACCACTGCCATGACCGTCACCCGCTGCTCCTTTGCAGCCTGAAACAGCAGCCATGGATTGGTGCATTCCTGATCCGTTGCAATACACAATGTCCCCCCTAACAAAAGAGGCGCGAACATTTGCCACAAAGATGCTACAAAGCCTATATTCATGCTTTGCATAATGACATCTTTCGGCGTCAGCTTTAACACATCTATCTTTCCGCAAATGCTATTATAAATTCCATCATGCTTTAACATACATCCTTTCGGATTCCCCGTGGAACTTGACGTAAAAATACAGATAAAATCATCATTATCCAGAATGGTGCCTTCTGTCGCTGCATCAGCCTTTGAGACATCCAGCATGCGGCACACCGCCGGAAGCTCCGTCTTCCCATCACACAAGACAGCATCTACACCATAAAAGACATAAATATCCAGCAACCGTTTCCCGGGTGTTTTTTTGCTCAACGGAACCGCGACCAGCCCTGAAGCCGCAGCGGCCATCAACGTACAGACAGCCTCCACAGAATTTTCCATATACACGATGACATATCGGTTTTTACTAATATGATTATTTCTCAAAAATGCGCTAATCTGCCGGATTCGCTCATCTACCTCTCGATAAGAAAAACTTTGTCCGCGATATCGAATTGCTTCTTTCTCACCATAATCCAGCGCTTTTTCTAAAAAAAGACGATACAGATTTATCATATGCCCACCCTTAATTAAGATACAATTATATCCGCCGCCAAATCCGACAATGCTTCGCTTTCCGCCTTGCACACACGGTCAATATGTGGATGTATTCTTTTTAGGTCATCTGCTCTTTGCGTGATTGAATAGCGCAGCAGCAGATTTCTTGTCATGAGCATTTCTTCGGCCAAATCCTGGAAAATCCGAAGATAATGATCCCCATATTTCAATATGCCTCTTTCCTCCATATACTGAATCCGTGAGCACATGATTTTTTTATGTTCATACATCAAATGCGACACCTGGCGCCACCGCATCGGCAGCGGCTCCCCTGTGCCGGAATCCGATGCCATTCGCAAAAGGAGTTTATAGCAGTCGAGCCCGTATAGATATTGGTCAACCTCTTTTACCGAGTATGGCTTGAAACGATTATATCCATATATCATCGGCGTCCTTTCCAGATACCTTTCAATGGAATCCCTGACCTTATCCGGCGCAAATACCGCCTCTGCATCCTGCTTTTCCTTCAACAGATATATATCGTCAAAAAAGATGCCCGTGCCTCCAAATATCTGTTCATCATAAAGCAAAGCCTTTTCAACCTCTTGATAGCTGACCCATGCAGACGAATACCTCTTGTCATCAAAAAAGTCAGCAATTAAATATTCCTGCCTGTCATCGTCAAACCCATAGATTAGCGCATCGTGGGATTTGCCATGGCTTGCATGGTACACGCCGATACAGTTGATATTCACTTCCGCATAGACATAATACTCATGCGCAATCGCATCGCGCACAAAATCCGCCATGCTATGCCATCCAATGAGCACCATGTCCCGCCCGATATGCTGCGTATGCAGGATGGGGCACTCTGTAAACCAAAAGTCCTGATAATCCAGAAAATCCGGACATTCGCCATATATTTGAATAAAACAGTTCATCCACCATGGCACTATAGTATTATTCCCAATAATAGAAAGCACATGAGCCGTATGGGAATAGGTCGCAGATAAGGGCTCATGTACAGGCAATATTTTTCTCATCCCATGTAATACCTATCATATTCCCATTCATGTGCGTCCAAATAGTCTTTTAGCTCCTGGCTTACCTTAGATAAAATCTGTATTTCTTCCTTTTTTATTTTATCAAGTTGAATACAGAATTTCTCTGCCGGAAAGTCCTTACACTGTTTTACAATTTCTTTCAACAACATATTCCTCAACACCAGACATTCCCTCTCGACATGGCTCCTATATCGATTTTCATAGTCAGTTGTCACATACCCGTTGTGGAACAAATAGCTTAGCCTCTTTGTCATCAGCACTTTATGGTCGAGTAAACTGCATATAGAACGTTTATCGCACACTCTACATTTGTTTTTTTCGATGTCGCGATAGTACTTTTTTAGTTCCTCATAGCAATCCACCCCATAAGAATAATCCGGCAAAATCTTAGGAGGGTTTAAATACTGCTCCAAATCATGATGGAGCTTGCCGATTTGCATCACATGATTTGTTCCGCAATCATGCATGTCTTTGCTCGTCACCACTGAAAAAAAATATATCCCATCCGGTCTTGAGCAATGGTCCCCTATTCCATATTCGGTTTCCGGGACATCTGCGGCTAATATAAAATCGCGATAGCTAATTTCCTCAAAAGCAAATTTGCCTATCGAATTATTATCAGCGGCATAAATTTTTTCTTCCGCATCATCATATCCCCAAATCAAGGAATTATGATAGAAAGGCAATTCCCCTCCCCGATATATGGCGTGATCAAGGACCATATACAAATACTGTTCGTTATCAATCCTCTCCTTCACAAACTCAAGCAAAGAGCTCCACTTTTTTCGTGCTATTCCAAATGGAATACTCATAAATTTGAGCCAGGGATTCGCTTTCATTTCATACAGGTTAAAATCTCCATAATATTGATAGAAAAAATCCAGGGTTCCCAACCGCTCTGCTACTGTATATAAATTTCTTAATGTGAAAATCTGAATATAATTACAGTTCAACCACGCTTCTGTCTCTGGATATGCTGATAATATACTATATACTGCACATTGATGTCCGAAGCCAAATATTGGAGGTTCGCATATTTTAAGTTTCTTGCAACTCATATCAAAACTTGTATGATGTTTATAGAAGCAAAACACCATATTCCCTTTCTTTTAATTTTGTATCGTGGTTCAATACAACTCAGATACTGTGGACTTTTAATTATTTATCTGTAGCTTGACTACTCGACAGGAGTGTATTGCCGCTACCTTTATCTGAATTGTTTATCTGCTGGACGAGCCGGAGTGTCTGTTCCTGAGTTCTTATTTCAATCAAGTCTACGATGATAATCGATGGTGGACATTAGTGTCAACTTGGTTGACACTGGTATCAGACTTTTATGAAAGGGAGGTACAACCTCATGATCTACGTAGGCATTGACATTGCCAAACTCAATCGCTTTGCATCAGCCATATCTTCTGATGGAAAGGAACTCATGAAGCCGTTCAAATTCACGAATGACGGTGATGGCTTCCAAATGCTGCATTCCCGCCTTGAAGAGCTTTCCCGCTCCGGCGACAGCATCATCATCGGTCTTGAATCAACGGCACACTACGGCGACAACCTTGTCCGATACCTTGTCGCCTGTGACTACAGCGTGTGTGTGTTGAACCCCATCAAGACTTCGGTCATGCGCAAGGACAACATCCGCAAGACCAAGACTGACAAAGTCGACACGTTCCTCATTGCCAGGACACTCATGGTGCAGGATTCCTACAGGTTTATCTCTTTCGATGACCTTGACCTGATGGACCTCAAGCAACTCGGCCGTTTCCGTCAGAAGACCATCAAGCAGCGGACACGCTTAAAAATCCAGCTGACTTCCTATGTTGACCAGGTCTTCCCCGAACTGCAGTATTTCTTCAAGTCCGGCCTGCACCAGAAAGCTGTCTATGCACTTTTGAAAGAGGCTCCTGCGCCCCAGGACATCGCTTCCATGCATATGACCCATCTGAGCCATCTCCCCGTGGCTGCCTCACACGGCCACTTCAAGAAAGAGCAGGCAAAAGAATTAAGGGTTCTCGCACGGAAGTCTGTCGGCGCCAGTGACAGCGCACTATCTATTCAGATAACCCACTCTATTGCACAGATCGAGTTACTGGATAGCCAGTTGGACAGTGTGGAGGCCCAGATGGCAGAGATTATGAAGTTCCATGATTCCGTCATCATGACCATTCCGGGTATCGGCTACATCAACGGCGGAATGATACTTGGAGAGATTGGTGACATACACCGCTTCTCCAGCCCCAATAAGCTGCTTGCTTTCGCCGGTCTGGACCCTTCTGTCTATCAGTCTGGCAATTACAGTGCCAGGCGCACCAGGATGTCCAAACGCGGCTCCAGAGTGCTCAGGTACGCACTTATGAACGCAGCACACAATGTCGTGAAGAACAACGCCACCTTCAAAGAGTACTATGACAAAAAGATGGCGGAGGGCCGAACACACTACAATGCCCTCGGGCACTGCGCCGGCAAGCTCGTCAGAGTCATCTGGAAGATGCTCACTGACGAGGTGGAATTCAACCTCGATTAAGAGGCCTTTAGCCAATATCGGTAGACTTTGAAAATGCACCCTTGGGGAGCTTTATTAAGGTTACCCTTTTTACCACCGATACGAAAATGAAATTTTTTGCTAATTTATGCTTGACTTTTCATAGCTGGTCTCCTTTGCACCTTAATAGTCCGTTGTTTCTGCTACTTATTTCCTCATACATTTTTTAAATGCATATGTTTGGCGGGATAATCTACTGATTCTACAATGTAGAATAAAAATATTTTTCATGCGACCTACCACATCCCTGCTCAAAGCCCTATGGAGCGTTGCCTTTTTTAGGAAATACTTGAATTAAGCAGTGTTCCCTTAAATTTGTTAAAAACTTTCCTTTTGTAATCTATATATTTCAGAGTACAGCCCCTTCATTTCCATAAGTTCAGCATGTGTTCCCTGCTCCATAATCCTGCCCTCATCCATAACGATGATTCTATCTGCGAATCTTACAGAAGCCAGCCTGTGTGTAATGAAAAAGGTAGTTTTATCCCTGCTGATTTCTATGAATTCCTTATATATCTTTTCCTCTGTCAAAGGATCCACGGCCGCGGTCGGTTCATCTAAAAATACTATTTTATGCGGCCGGAACAAGGTTCTCCCATAGGAAATCCTCTGCTTTTCCCCGCCAGATAAATCTATTCCGCCAAATTCCTTTCCTATGACAGTATCAATGCCATCGTTAAATTTGCTAAATTTATTTACCCCGAATATCTTTATCAATGTATTTCTTATTTCCTCTGAATTTTCCATCTGCTCCATATTGCTGATGCCTATGTTCTCACCCAGAGTCAGATGATAGAGCATGACATCCTGTGGCATAATGGAAATATTCTCATATCCCTCTTCTGCAAGCCCATAATTACGGCCATACTCTATAGAACCGCCCGTCGGACTATATAAACCGCTGATCAGCTTTATCAGCGTGCTCTTGCCCGCCCCGTTTTTGCCCACTATGGCGATATTTTCATTAGGCCTTATATGCAATGTAATGTTCTTCAGCGCTTTTTTTGAACTGTTGGCATAGGAATAAGTCACTCCTTTCAAAAAGATGCCATCCTCTTTTCCAATGTTCCTTTCCATATGTTCCTTGGAAGCGTCCTCAATATAGCGATATAAATCATTGGAAAGAAATGTATTCTGCATCAAATCACATAATTGGGTAACGATAGCATTTATATTGTTGAAAATCGTCTCCATCGCCACGAACAGGACCACCATCTGTCCCAAATCATTATCGCCATAAATAATGGTCCTATATATAATCGCAGCATAGCAAAAATACATGACACAGTTGGAAGATAAATCAATCAGCAGATTTTTCTGATTGACGCTGTTGCCTTTATTCACTATTTTAGAATATAGGTCATACCACTTTTTCAGAAAAAACTCTGATGCCATGAATATCTTGGAATCCTTGCTGGTAATATAGCCGGAATACTTTTGCACCCTCATTCTGTCCTCTGTCTGCTCATCCCGAAGCTTTTGCGCTTCCTTCATGACTTTCAGGGAAGAGAGCACCTTCAACGGAACAATGAGGAGCAGCGCCAAGACCATCTTGGGATTGATCTGGGCCAGATAGGACAGCGTCATTATAAACGAAACAAAGAATATAAAGAGTGCAGAAATGAACTTCATCGTTATCTCTACTGCGCGTCCATATCCTTCTTTCGCTTTGTCCAGCTTTTTACAGTCGTCAGCATTATCAATAAAAGCCAAAGATTTTTTTGCAGTCGTGTTGATGATTGCATTCTGCAGCGCAATTTCTGCTGTTATCCATAAATATGATCCCAATAGATTTACAAATGACGCAGAATTGCTGACGAACATCGAAACGCAAAAAAACAGGATCAAAAGTAAGATTTTATAGTAGTCAAAAGATTCCTTTGATATTTCATCCACCAGTAAATTGATGGAAACTAATTTGATGAACGGAAACGTTGCAACTAACAGAAGCAGAAAAATACATGATATCAAATGCAGTTTATTTTCTTTATAGATGATTGATATTGTCTTCAATATATAAGACATCTGTTTCATGCTTTACCCTACCTCCCATGTTATGTCGTGGAAGCCGCTACACTGTCTTCATACATTGCCTGCTGAGCAGTGTACATTCTATGATACAGCCCCTGTTGTTCCATTAATTTTTCGTGACTGCCCGCTTCACATATTTCCCCATTGTCGAATACCAGAATCTGGTCTACGTTTTTGCTAAAGGCCAGTCGATGCGAAACTACAAGGCATGTCTGATCTTTCATGATTTTGTCAAAATATTCTGAAATCCATTTTTCAAACTTCGGATCCATCGAGGCCGTCGGTTCATCTAAAATCTTTATAAGCGCTTTCGATATAAGAAGTCTGGACAGGCTGATCTTTTTCCACTCGCCTCCCGATAGATTGATGCCGCCCGAAAACATTGTGCCCAATACAGTATCATACTGATCAGGCAAAGAATCTATAAACTCATCAATATGGATTGATTTTGCCACCTCCGCAATTGCATGATAATCGTCAACCCTGTCTATATCCCCGATTCCTATATTCTCTGATAAAACAGTTTCATATCTTTGAGGCTCCTGTGTCAATGCAGAAAATATGCCTCTTATCTCAGCTTCGCTAAAATCATTTAAGTTTTTTCCGTCGACTAAGATTTCTCCGCGCTCCGGCTTATATAAACCCATCAATAAATTAACAAATGTTGTTTTTCCCGCACCGTTCTCACCTACAATAGAATAATGCCTGTCCTTTTCAATCTTCATGCTGACATCCTTTATCACCCACTTTTCTGAGTTGGGATACCGGAACCAGACATTTTTCAATTCTATCACTTTAAAGTCAGTGATGACGGCTTTTTTGTCATAGCTTACTTCTTCCATCTCTAAAAAACTGTCTAATGTCCTAACCGACTTTTTTGCCTTGACGATTCCATTGATTTCCTGTGCAGCGCCTGTCATCAAATTATTCAGAAAAACCGGAAGAATCGAAATAATAGATACTGCAAAACCCACACTGATGCTGCCATTTCTTAATTCAGTGACCAGAATAAACAGCAAAATCCCTATGTAGATACAAAAGGCTGCTCCACAGATTTGGATTCCTTTCGCCCCTTTCAGCTCCTCTTTTATAGATGTGCTCCGGATCTGCGAGTACTCCTTTTTCCATATCTTCTGAAAATACGGAGAATAATGGAACAATATCCTTTCCTGAGCATATGCCTTATCCAACAGGATATCTCTGATATAGTCACTGTGCCTGCGCAGTTTTGCAGTCTTTGACCATGTGTCATAGTATATCCTTCCAGACCTTACGGAATAAAAGGCTACCGGGATGAAGAATGATATAATGATCAGGCTGTTCATTGCCCCCAGTTGCGCAATGATGGCAAACATAAAAATGCTTTCGATCATATGGCCCACCAGCTTGATACGGCCACTGACAAGATTCCAAATCTGCACGGATATGTCATCCAACAGATTAATCTGGTCATTTATTTCCTGCCTTTCAAAATAATGATATGGGATGAATACTTTTTTACGGTTGACTATATAATCTACGTACAGGGAAATCCTTTTTTGTATGTTGCTCCCTATAAAGATCAAGCCAAAGGGAATCAAATAAGAATATAAAAAAATACTACATACATTTTTTATCAGGCTGATAGATATTTCCTGCCTGGAATTGTTTGCCAGAAAATTTATCAACTCAGTGCGTACATTGGTTGAGACAGAAAGCAGCACACCTGACAGTACGCTTAAAGCTATATATATCGCTAACAGAATCATATTGTTTTTGTATATAGCATGCAACACTGATTTTCTTTTCACTTATATGCCTCCGCCATCTTATTTTTTGACTAATATAAATATTAAATTTCTTGATATGCTGTTTTCTTTACCTGTTTTTCTATGTAGTCATTTACCATTATTTCAATATGTTCTTTATCACAAACATTTTTCAACCCACAACTCTTGCCTTGACAAAGTGGTTCAAAAACACAGCCTATGCAGGCCATAAAATATAGGCGATGATATAACCAAAGAGATCCAAACAATACAATGTCTCGAAATACAGCGTCAACGGCAGCCAGATTTCATCCAAATGTCCTTTCAGGCAGATGCTTCCCACCAGTCCCGCATACAAGATGCCCAGAATCATGTAGTAACGGGAATACATACCAACGGCGCTCCGCTGATAAATGGTCAAAACCACATAGATCGTGCATCCAAGCACAAGTATGACTTTAGAACACCGGTTTCTTTCCCATAAATGAAATACCGATTTTAAAAAAAAGAATGCGCCCGCAATTTCCGCCACCGTCAAAATCGCCTGCAGCCACCAAAGGACATTCATAGGCTGTTCTCCACATACTGGTATATCTTCCCCCGCACCGCATCAATGCGCCCACGTCCTATTGTGATTTTGTCTCCATTATTCATAACAAGCTCTTTTGCGGTCGATCTCTGGATTTTTTCAATATTCACCAGGATTCCTCTTTTGACTAGAATAAACTGCGGATATTCCGCCAATTCATCGGCAATGGCATTCATCGCTTTCCGCTCTTCCACGATTCTGTCCTGCAATCTGATAACGGCATTTTTATTTTCCTTGGTAATATAATAGATATCCTTAACCGGTATCCTCTCGATTCTGTTTTTGGTCCTGACATAATAGGATTTCTGCCGTATCTCTTTCCTTGCTTCTCGAATCCTTTCTATCATGGAATCCCATTTTTCGTCCAGGCATTCCTTCAGGATATAGTCCAATGCGTATACCCGATATCCCTCTATGGCATATTTCGGAAATGAGGATAAAAAGACAAGCAGCATCCCCTTATCCATTTCCCGGATTCTTTCAGCCATTTCAATCCCATTCATGCCCGGCATTTCAACATCGCTGAAGCATACATCGAATCGTTCCCCCTCTGTCAGGCGCTTTAGCAGGTCGCGCGGACTGAGAAAGACAGTGATGCTTACCGGCTCTTCCCAGCTTGTCTCCAGCTTTAGCTTGTCCCGAAGCATTGACGCAAATATTTCATTGTCCTCCACAATAGCAATCGCAATCATATCACCATCCCTATGGTTATGGTTTGGTCTACGGCAAAATGCTGAAAACGCTTTAAGTAACTATAGCATATCCATTGCACAACCGCAACCGATTTGGCCAAAAGTGCATTATTTTGTCCCTATACTGTCCATATTGGAATGCATAAGTGCTGGTTCTATAGCCGGTTCTTCTAATCAGCGGCGGAGAGCTGGTAATCTTTACGACATCTTTAAAAGTTCTTTATGACTTATTCACCCCTCATGGTTTATACTATGACTGTCAGCCGGAAAGCTCAGTCTGCCCGGCGGACAGCTGCCATGCATGGCAGCCATTTATAGCAATGCTTAAGCAGCAGGAAGTCCGGGCGCCACCTTTCCGCTGCCCCAGGAGGAGGTCAAAATGAACGATTACGCCATAGAAGCAAAACAAATCACAAAATCCTACGGCCCTGTCCTTGCCTTAGACCAGGTGAATCTCCACATCAGAACCGGCAGCATCTACGGGCTCATCGGCGACAACGGCGCCGGGAAGTCCACTTTCCTGAAGCTCCTGGCCGGACACATCTTCCCTACGGCGGGGGAGCTGCGGCTGTTCGGCCAGTTCGCGGAACAGGAACTGCGCCGCTGCCGGAGACAGATGGGCGCCATGATTGAGCAGCCCGGTTTTTTCCCCAATCTGACGGTGGAAGACACGCTTGAATACTACCGCATCCAAAGGGGCATCCCCGGCAGGGAAAAGGTGGAGGAAGTCCTGAAGCTGACCGATATCCAGGAAAAGAGGAGAGCAAAATGCAAAAAGCTCTCCATGGGCCAGAAGCAGCGCCTGGGGCTGGCCATCGCCATGATCGGGGAGCCCCGGCTCCTGGTGCTGGATGAGCCCATCAACGGCCTGGATCCCAGCGGCATCATCGAATTCCGCGCTTTGCTCCTCCGCCTGAACCGGGAGAAGAACCTCACCATTCTGCTGTCCAGCCACATCCTGTCGGAGCTGCAGCAGACTGCCACAGTCTTCGGTTTCCTGAACAAGGGGAAGCTGTTGGAGGAGATATCCGCCGAGAAGCTCCATGAAAAATGCTCCGACTGCCTGGACATCTCCGTCACGGATCCGGAAGAGTACGCAGCCCTGTTGGCAAAGCATTTTCCGGAGGAGCCTTTCCAGGTGCTGCCCGAACGGACAATCCGGATTCTGAAGTGTCTGCGGGAGCCGGAAGAATACAGCCGCCTTGCCGCGGAAAACGGACTTTATATCAGGGGGCTGGAGCACAGGCATGCTTCCCTGGAGGATTATTACATGAACCTGAAGAACGGAGGGAACGGAATATGCTGAATTATGTCAAAAGTGAACTTTACAGGGCTTCCCGCAGCCCGGAAATCCGGGAGACAGCCGCCGTCTTTGTAGGGCTGGTCCTGCTGATGAACATTGTGCTGTGTCTTTTGAAGGGGCTGGAGGGCTTCCGGTATGGCATTACCTCTTTCTCTTATTCCAATGTAGTGGCCATGCCTATGATATTCTGCTATGTGGCTTCCGATGTGGCTGTGATGCTCTATGAATCGGACAGGCGCAACCGCACCGAACAGAACTGCATCTCCTATGGGATGTCCCGGCTGGAGCTGCTGGCGGGCAAGTGCATCGTCAGCCTGGCGGTGTCATTTGTGATTCTGGTGATGATTTTGCCGGTATATATCTGCAGCGCCGAACTGCTGTTGGATTCCGCCGGGCCTACCACAGCGGCGGATCTGCTGTTGGAACTCCCGGCTATGTCCCTGATTGCCATCGCTTCCCTGGTATTGGCGAATGTGCTGTTGGAGCTCTTTGACAAAAGCATCGTCAGCATTCTGGTTTGGCTGGCCGTCCTGGTCTTTCTGCCGAAAATCCTGCTGCTGGCGGGCATGGCCCTGACCACCGCCAGTTCGACTCTTCTGCTGGATATCGCCCTGTGGATGCCCGCAAATTTCCTCACGGCGCAGTCCCGGGTCAACATGTCCGAGTGCGTCGCTATATGGGACACGGCACAGGGGATGGCGAAATGCCTGATTGCCGGCGGGGCGGAAATCGTGGTCTTTGGCGCTTTAGGCGTGGTTTTATTGCGGAAGAGGGAACTTTGACGCCGGATTCCAAGCCGTCAGCCTGCTCTTTGCCTTGCGGGACAGGATTGCGTCTATTTGCTGTACCGATAATCGACTTCCTTTTCGGCAGTTTTCAGGATTGGATTTGGAAAGGAGCTTACCATGGCATTCTTCTCGTTCCTATCACAGAACTTTATTCTTGCCGGCGTTCTCCAGGGCGCGGCTTTTCCGGGGCGGGATATCCTGGAGGGGAATATTCCGGCGGCAATTTTGCTGTGCGTGCCTTTTGCCGTCGCGGGAGGGTATTTTGCTTTCCGGTATTTTGCACTGAAGCGGGCGCTCAGGGAGATGAAACGGGATTTGCTGGAAATCCAAAAGGATGTGTCCAGGAACCAGATTCTGCATCTGCCCCTGCCGGACCGGACTTTGGAACAGGCCATGGAAGCCGTCAACGGCACTCTGGAGGAAGTGCGCAGGCAGCGCCTGGAATATGAAAAGCGGGAGACGGAATTCCAGAAGCAGATGGAAGATATCAGCCATGACTTGCGGACGCCGCTGACGGTGATTCTCGGTTATCTAAAGTGGATGAAGCGGGACATGGCCCAGAGCATAGCGCTCTTGCAGACGGAATCCCCGGACATTCCGGCGCAAACCACAACACAGGCGGCACACCCCCACCAGGCAGCGTCTGAGGATATTTCGAGGCAGCGCACAGCACAGAAAGCGGCATGGGAAATGCTTTCCCGTCAGGCGGAGTCCCTGGAAATCCTGGAGCGCAACGCCCGCGCCATGGAGCGGCTGGTTTCCCAGTTCTACGCTTTCTCTCAGCTGAACGCCCGGGAGTATTCTCTGGAAATCCGGGATGTGGATGTCTGCAGACTCCTGAAAGAAAGCCTGGCCGGGCACTGGCAAATGCTGGAAAAGGCCTGTCTGCGCCTGGAAAGCTTTCTGCCAGAGCACCCGGTAATGGTTCGGGGAAACACGGACGCCTGTGAGCGCATTTTCGCAAATATGCTCCAGAACGCCGGAAGATATGCCCGCAGCTATCTGGACATAAGCCTGTCAGAAAGCTGCGGGCTGGTTCAGATTTTCTTTCAAAATGATTCCGTCCGTCTCAAGGAGGGCGATATACCGAATTTATTTAATCGTTTTTATAAAAATGATGCCTCCCGGAGCAAAGGAGGCTCAGGCCTTGGGCTGACCATAGCAAAATCCCTGGCAGAAGCCATGGGCGGCACCCTGACCGCACAGGCCCTCCCCCGGACAGAACTGTCCCCCAGCCAAAATGCAGACGATGCGAAAAGTCACTCCCGCTGCCTGCACTCCGATGACGCGGAAACCACCGTCCGCTTCACATTAACCCTGACCGCTGCACTTCCCCAATCCGTCTCTCCCGGAGCCGAAGCCCCTCAGCCAAAGCCCCCGTCATAAGCAGCAGAACCAGAAGCAACGACGGAAACTTCCGCGGCCCGGCTGCTGCGGCCGCTCAGGGCAGCTTTTTCCCCGCCGCGAGATACATCTCATACCATTCCTCCCTGGTCAGGCAGATATCAGAAGCCTTGCAGACATCCTGCACCCGCCTTGCATTGGTGCTGCCCACGATGGTCTGGATATTGGCAGGATGGCGCATGATCCACGCCACGGCAATGGCATTGGGCGTCACCTGGTACTTCTCCGCCAGACGATCCATGACCTGGTTCAGCTCCGGGAATTTTTCATTTCCTATGAAAACGCCCTCGAACATGCCGTACAGGAATGGAGACCACGCCTGTATAGTCATCTTCTTCAGCCTACAGTACTCTATCACGCTGCCGTCTCTGTTGCATCCCGCGTCATTTTGAATATTCACGTTCAGTCCTGCGTCAATAGTAGGACAATGAGCCACGGAATACTGTATCTGGTTCACCCGCAGAGGCTCCGACAGGCAGCTGTTCAGCAGCTCCATCTGCATGGGATTGTGGTTGCTGACCCCAAAGGCGCGGACTTTCCCGGCCTTTTTCAAACTGTCAAAAGCCTCCGCCACCTCCTCCGGCTCCATCAGCGCGTCCGGCCGGTGCAGGAGCAAGATATCAATATAATCTATGTTCAGCCGCTTTAAACTGCCGTCCACGGCCTCCAATATATGTTCCCTGGAAAAATCATAGCAGATGCCGGGGCGGATGGCACATTTGGTCTGTATCACCATCCGGCTGCGGAGTTCAGGCGTCAAAATCCTGCCAAACTCAGCTTCCGCCTCTCCCTTTGCGTAAATATCCGCATGATCGAAGAAATTGATTCCCGCCTCCATGGAAGTCTCCACCAGCTCCCGCAGGGCCTTTTCGTTTCCCAGGCTGGTAATCCGCATACATCCCAGGCCGATGGCTGATGCCTCCGGCACATTTTCACTGATTTTAATCATTTTCATGAGAATGATTCCTCCATTCTTTTTTATGCCGTCAGAGAGCTTTCCGAATACACAGCCTGCTTACTGCCGCCACATATCTGATACAAAATACAGCAGCGCCGCCCATGTATACAATGGATAATATTTCCCCCGCTCATCCCGGCCTGTACCCAGGACTTCCCGGGCCTGGCTTTTCGTCAACAGGCAGAAGCCGTCGAACTGCTCGGAGCCCACCGCTCCCTCCTGGGACAAGTCCGAAAGCCGTGCCGAACGGAGCACGGCGCACACCAGCGCATTGCTCTCATCCGTCAGTCCCGGCGTGGAAAAGACCAGCGGATTCACTATCCTGACGGAATCCGTATCCTGAATCGCCAGGCCCGTCTCCTCCTTGATCTCCCGGATGGCCGTGGTAATGAGAGCATCCGGTTTATCTCTGTCCTCTTCGTCAATGAGTCCCGCCGGCACGCTGAGCAGGTACTGGCCTGCCGGATAGCGGAATTCATAGGAGAGCAGGAGCCTCGGTTCCTCTCCCTCCCCGTCCAGAATGACGAAGCAGCTCACCGCGTCCGCCAGCATGGACTGAAATTCTTCATCCGACTTTACGGCAGTAAGGTTCTCCATGGTTCGTCTGGTGGCGTCATAATAGTGTTTCCCCGGGGCGTACTGCAGATCTGCCACCCGCAGATACGGGGACTCGAATAAGGACTTTACATTTTCTTTTTTTATTTGGGGTCTCTCTGCCATATCGCTTATTCCTCCTGTCTCTGTCCTGCCGTGAATAAACTCATTGTACCTTATTTCGGACAGAAACACAAAGCTTTTTTGCAGATTGCCCCTCTAAAATTCCCGCACGGACAGATCCCCGCTGACCGTGGATATCTTCACCGAATGCCCTCCGTCCCCATACCGGCCCTCCGCATTCTTTCTCTTGCTGTCAAAGGACAGCGCATCCTCAAAGAAAGCCTCGCACTCGCCACTGGTGGTGCTGAACTTGAACTGAAAATCCGCCGTCTCCGGGAACGCCAGTCCCACTGACCCGCTGGTAGTGGAAATATCCAGATCTCCCGCCAAAACCTCCAGAAAAATCCGTATGTCCCCGGAAACGGAGTGCGCCGTGCCGGAACCGTTCCCTCTGGAGACGGAGAGTTCGCCGCTGGTGGTGTTCATCCTGAGGTCCCCGTCCAGATTCTCCACCCGGATATCTCCCGAGGTGCTTTCCGCCTCAAAATCTCCCTGGCCGTCTTCCAGCCGGACAGCGCCGCTGGTAGTGGATAAGGTTATGTCCCCCGTCACCTGCCCCAGGGAAATGTCACCGCTGGTGGTGGATGTCCGTAAGGGCCCCTCCAGGCCGGATATCAAAATCTCTCCGCTGGTGGACGATATCTTTGTCTGTCCCCGGGCCTGCTCTATTGTGATGTCGCCGCTGGTAGTAGAGATTTCCGTCCTTTCTGCCAGCACAGACTCCAGCCGGATACTGCCGCTGGTGGAAGACATCTGCATCGTATCCGCCTTTATCTCCGGAATCCTCACATCGCCGCTGGTGGTGGACACCATCAGATTGCCCAGGCATGTCAGTCCGATTTCGGACAATACATCGCCGCTTACAGTTTTTACGGAGAGCGCATCCATTCCTTCCGCCAATCCTGCAGGCAGATAAATCTCCGTATAGAATCCCTGCGAAAAACCAAACCAGAAAGAAAACAGGCCTTTTCCCGCTCCCTTTATTGTAAGCTCCCCTCCGGTCTCCTGCACTTTGGAAAGCTGGCTTTTATTCGGTTCAAAGTTCATATATTCACGGACAATGATTTCATCTCCTGTCCCCTGATAAAACAGCACGTCATGGGCGCTGCTGCCATAGTCAATCTTCAGGCTGCGGATGTCCTCCGCAGGAAAGCTCTTTTCCTGTACCAGGGAATAGTTCCCATGTCCGGTTTCCAGGCGCCTGCCCCTTATCAGGGAAACCCCCAGAAGCACGCACAGCATGGCCATCAGCAGGCCAATCAGGCCAATCAGAATCATATGCAATCGTTTCATATTCCTCTCCATTCCTCTGCCGCGGCCTGCTACAGCGGCATCCGCCCATAGGCCCGGCAGCCCCTTTCCCGGCTCTTGTCACAGCGCCGGAGCAATAATGTCCCATGGAACCTTTCCTATGGAACCTGTTTTGACCAAATAAGTCAATTTCAGGAACCCATGTGCTTCAGGTTGAATATCAGCACCTCAATCATCTGGGCACAGGCTCCCACCAGGAACACCAGCCAGGTTATCTCCCAGCGCCTGGTCTTCATACTGATGGCAAAATAGAGCAGCAGCGTCACCAGCCAGATGATTACGCTGACGGACTGCCTGACCGCCTTTTCCCTGCTGCCGGAGGTCGCGGCCTCTTTGTAAAGCTCCACCAGATTCTCTTCTTTCCTGTTGTGGACAGGGTACATGTTGGCCGCATAGACCAGCATGCAGGTGGGCGGGATGCATATCAGCACCGCAAGGGCCAGCCCCAGAATCCCCGTCTCCGCTCCCCCAAAAAACAGGTCATTGATTACCAGGCTGACGATGAGGACGACGCCTGCGAAAATATAGATCCCCACGGCGGCGGCTGTCAGCATGGCCTTTTTCTTCCGCTCCTTCTCCGGCAGCGCGAACAGGCTCTTCTCTTTCAAATCCTCAAACAGCTCCGTCACGTCCCCGATGGAATTGATGACGTTCTGGAACGCGTCCTCTTCCTGATAGCCTTCGCCAATCAGGTCTTCGTACTTCTCTATGGTGTTCACCGCCATCTCTTCTTTCAGCTCCATGGCTCTCCTGGTCTTGGGCGCATCCTTGAACAGTTCATTGATATGCTTTCTGATTTTTTCGTTCATGTTCTTCTTTCCTTTCTGATATGCAGAGATTTTATGCCGCCGTCTCATTTCAGCAGCTGATCGATCGTGGCCTTGGCTTCCTCCCAGTCCCGCTTGTAAGCCTGGTACGCCAGGCGCCCCTCTTCCGTGATAGAGTAATAGCGGCGTCTGGCACCCACTGTCTCGTCCCCCCAGTAGGTGCGTATGTAGCCGGCCTGCTCCAGCCGCCGGAACGCGGAATACAGGGTGGCCTCTTTCAGCTCGCAGCGGTTGTCGGTCTTCTTCATGATGTCCTTGTTGATCTGGTAGCCATAGCTGTCCTGCTCCAGCAGATGGGACAGGATGATGGCCTCGGTATGTCCCCGTAAAATATCGGACGTAATTGACATGGCTGACTCTCCTTTCTGGTTACACTATATTACAATATACCTCGTCTGTCAAGGTATATTTAAATTTGTAGTATGTATTTCTATCAAAGGATTCTGCACTTGACAAAATTACTGCATATCTCTAAAATGTGAATCAGAAAGGAATGAGTTCTTGAGATGCGTTTGTGAGGAACCTTGCGACATCTGACCCAAGGGATGTGCCAAAAGCGAGGGATTTACGGTCGGTGCGTTGGACATATCCCTATCTATGCTTGATTTGAAAGGAATTTATGAAAACCGCGTTCCTGTCCGCCCAGCCACATAGACCGAACGGACATGGAATATCTGCCCGGTCTATGCTTTGGAAATCATGCAAACGCGGCAGCAAAAGCGAGGAACCATATGCCGGATAAAAAAGCCTTTGAAGAAGCAAAGAGAAAAATCATAGGAATAGACAGACAACGGCTGGGCATCGGCACCCTGTCGGAGAAGACAGTCCATGCCATCCTGAAAAACTACTATGAGCCGGACGAGGACAGGCAGGAGATCCCCATCGAAAACTATGTGGCCGATATCTTCTGCGGCGGCGAGATCATCGAAATCCAGACCAGGCAGTTCAATAAAATGCGGGACAAGCTCTCCGCTTTCCTGCCCCTGTACCCGGTGACCATCGTCTATCCCATCCCCCGGGAAAAATGGATCATCTGGATAGACGAGGAAAGCGGGGAGTTGAGCAAGAAGCGCAAGTCCCCCTTAAAGGGCAGTCCCTATGCTGTTTTTCCGGAATTGTACAAGATCAAGATGTTCTTGAAGAATCCCAACCTGCGCCTGCGGGTGGTGCTGATGAACATGGAAGAGTACAAGCTGCTGAACGGCTGGAGCAAAGACAGGAAAAAGGGGGCCAGCCGCTATGACCGCATCCCCACGGAGCTGGTGCAGGAGATAGAAGTCCAGCGCCCGGAAGATTTCATGCAGTTCGTCCCTCCGGATCTGGAGGGGGCCTTCACCTCCAGGGAGTTCGCCAAAGCCGCCCATATCTCCCAGACTCTGGCCCAGGTGTCGCTGAATATCTTATTTTATATGGAAACCGTAAAAAGGGTGGGGAAAAAAGGAAAACTGTACTTATATGAGATAAATGACTTCTGATTTCCTGAGAGTCCTTTATCAATCCAGCCCCGCAATTCCGTCCACCGGCAGGGACATGACGATGCCCTGGGCCTTGCTCTTCATGCCGCACTGTTTTCCGATTTCCTGCATGATGGCCGGCTTATCCTCTTTCTGGGCCAGGATAAGGACTACTTCCCGCTCTTCCTGCACGCTGATTTTCCAGAATTTCATGGCTTCTTCATTCCCGATTCTCCTGCTGTGGAACACCGTGCCGCCGGACGCGCCCCGGGGCCTTGCCGCATTCATCACTTCCTCACTGAATCCCTGATTCACGATTGTCATAATCAAGCTATAATCTGCCATATCCCCTTCGTTCCTCTCCGCAACATTCTTTTTTTCCTCCGGCTCCAGTCCTTCCATCAATTGGATGAGATACCCGCTGCCCCCTGACAGTATCAGGGTGAACGCTATTCCCGTGTTGGGCATCCCCAGATGCAGGCTTTTGCGGAGTTTTTTCAGCATTTCATCCGCAAAGGGCTTGGGCAGCATGCCCATGAGGATATTCTTGTCCACGCCGTCCAGTCCCAGCATGTCCATGATTTCGCTGGTGGCGGTCCCCTGTCCGTGGAAGATGTACTCGGTAGGGACATTTCCCTCTTTGAACATGCCCGCCGCCTTGTCTACCAGCTTCGGCGTGGCGATCAGGAGCAGCATCCGATACGATATGTTTTTATAATTGTCCCCCATCTTCCTCTCCCTCCTGGAATTCAAAGATATCATCCACACCATCCATAGCAAGGATTTCCGCTTCCCGTACAGCGGCCTTCTCCGTGGTCTTAAGCTTGTACCGATACAGGATTCCCATCAGCTGAATGGCAATCAGCGGCGTCAGAGCCACCAGCGCCACCACCCCGAAAGCATCCGTCATCAGGTTCCCGCCCACGGCCTCACAGGCTCCGATGCTCAGGGGAAGCAGGAACGTGGTCGTCATAGGTCCGCTGGCCACGCCGCCGGAGTCGAATGCGATACCCACGAACATCTTCGGCACGAACCTGGAGAGAAGCAGCGCAATCAGATAGCCGGGTATGATGATCCATTGAACGGGAACGCCCGTCAGCACCCGTATCATGGACAGGCCCACACTGGCGGACACGCCCCAGGACATGCAGCGGTTCATGGATTTCGCGGACACAGAGCCATTGGTCACGCCCTCCACCTGGCGGTTCAGCACCTGGATGGCAGGTTCCGCTTTCACGATATAATAGCCTATCAGCATACCGATGGGCACCAGCAGCCATCTCCAGACCTCCGAGGCAATCTCATTGCCCAGGAGGGAGCCCAGCGGCGCGAAGCCTACATTGACGCCGCAGAGGAACAGCACCAGGCCCAGATATGTATAGGCAAAGCCCACCGTGATTCGTTTTACCTGTCTGCGGGGATAGCGGCGGGACAGTCTTTGGAACAGGGCGAACACAGCAGCCACAGGAATCAGCGATATCAGCACTTCTTTGATATAGGAGGGCATATTGAACAGGAATTCTTTTACCACATCCCGGGTGGTGCTCACAGCCGCCACGGAAGAGGCGCTGTAGGCCGTCTCCCCGGGGCTGAAGAACATGCCCAGAATCAGCACTGCCAGAATCGGACCCACGCTGGAAAGGGCTACCAGACCGAAGCTGTCGCTGGAGGCATTCTTGTCACCGCGGACCGAGGCGAGACCTACGCCCATGGCCATGATGAACGGAACCGTCATGGGACCGGTGGTCACGCCGCCGGAGTCAAAGGCCACCGCCAGGAAATCCCTGGAGACCAGAAAAGATATGCCGGTTAATGTGATATACAGTATAATTAATATCGTAGAAAGGTTAATCTGGAACAGGATTCTCAGGATTGCCACCGCCAGGAAAATTCCCACTCCCACGGCCACTGTGAGAATCAGGGTCAGGTTGGGAACAGCGGGCACCTGTTCCGCCAGCACCTGCAGATCCGGCTCGGAAATCGTGATGATGGCTCCCATGGAAAAGCCTGTCAGAAAAATCAGGGGAATGTGCCGTGTCTTTGATATCTGGACACCGATGCCTTCCCCCAGAGGCGTCATGGACATCTCCGCGCCCAGCTGGAAGAATCCCATTCCTATCACCAGCAGAATCGCGCCCACAAGGAACATCACCATGATACCTAAGTCAACTGGAACCAGCAGGATGCTGAGCAAAAGGACGATTCCCGTGATAGGCAGCACAGCCGAGACCGACTCCAAGATTTTTTCTTTTAGCTTGTGATTCACACAAACACCTCTCTTTTACGGACTTATCTGTCTCTATGATTATGATTTTCTGCGATTAAGATTTATTTTCCGTAGCTACCACATTGCTTCCGAAAACGTCTGACAGCAGGATGTCCCCGATAGAGACCGGAAGTTTCACTGTATGGGCATTGATCAGGCTCATGCAGTCCATGATTTTCGCTTTGGGGATGGGCCTGTCGGTCTTTACGGACAGAATCCCGCCATTTTCGCAGCGCATGGTGCTGGTGACTGTGCGCTCGGGGTGGCGCACCTCCGCCTCCGCGTAGGCCGCGCCGCGCTTGCAGGTGTTGCCCCTTATGGAGGCGATTTCCTCTCCCCTCATCTCCACTGTGACGGGGCAGCCCATGGGGCATATGATACATGTCATCTCTCGCTTTGTCATTGCGTGTACTCCTTCTATTTTCTGAAGCTCGCTGCCTGCATCAAACTCTCAGACTGCGTCATATGCGTTCCGTATATCCCGGATGTTCCTTTGCCTGCGCATGACTTACCCAAGCTCCTCCAGCTGTAAGGACAGCTTTGATACGCCCTCAAAAAGCGGCGCTTTCAGCAGCAGGCTCTCCATTTCCCCCGGCGCGGCTTTCGGCTTCCTGACGGAATGGATGACTCTGCCGTCGCCTACCACATTAATCTTCACATTGCGGTATATGTCCGCCACCCGGAAAAACAAGGTGATATCCTTACGCTTCGTGATTCTCTGAGGAACGGTATACCGTATCTTTCCATCCGCCCCAATGGGAATATCGCACTCCTGTCCGGATTCGCCTCTGATGTATTCCGCGGCGCTCTTTCCGGCCACGGCGGCCTCCTCGGACACGAAGTCCACCAGGTCATGCACATGGAGCACATTGCCGCAGGTGAATATCCCTTCCCGGGAAGTCTGTCTGTCCTGATCCACCACGGCCCCGCCTGTGACAACATCCATGCCGATTCCTGCCTGCAGGGTCAGCTCGTTCTCAGGAATCAGGCCCACGGATAAAAGCAGCGTGTCGCAGGGAATGTATTCTTTTGTCTCTTCTATGGGGCGGCGGTTTTCGTCCACTTTGGCGATGGTGACGCCCTCCAGCCTTTTCCTGCCGTGGATTTCCACCACGGTATGGCTCAGCTTCAGGGGAATGCCGAAATCATTCAGACACTGCTCGATATTTCGGGCCAGCCCGCCGGAATAGGGCATCAGCTCGCACACAGCTTTCACCTCTGCGCCCTCTAAAGTCATGCGCCTGGCCATGATGAGGCCGATGTCGCCGGAACCTAAGATGACCACGCTCTTGCCCGGCAGATAGCCTTTCCGGTTCACCAGCTTCTGGGCGGTGCCCGCGCTGTAGATTCCCGCCGGGCGGGTGCCTGCGATGTTCAGGGCGCCTCTGGGCCTTTCCCTGCAGCCCATGGCAAGGATGATCGCCCTGGCTTCTATGGCGAAAATGCCTTCCTCCTCATTGGTGGCCGTAATCACTCTGTCAGGGGTGACGGACAGCACCATGGTGTTCAATTTTACGGGAATGCCCAGCTCGCGCACCTGTTTTTCATATTTCCAGGCATACTCCGGGCCTGTCAGCTCCTCCCCGAAGCGGTGCAGCCCGAAGCCGTTGTGGATACACTGCTGCAAGATGCCTCCCAGCTGAGCGTCCCGCTCCAGTATCAGGATATCCCTGATGCCGCTCTCATATGCGGCCACTGCCGCGCTCATCCCGGCGGGGCCGCCCCCTATGATAACCAAATCCGTCATTCGTTTTTGTCTCCTTTGCTGCTTCTGTGCCGTTTTCTATCCCTGGCATCTTTCCTCTGGCTCATTTGCGGCGCCTTGTTCCGCTTTATTTATCCTTTCGTCCTGCAGACACTGATTTCAGAACCCTCGCCGGATTTCGTGATTTCCTCATAGGGCACTCCCCATTCCCTGGCAAGAATCTCCGCCAGATACGGCATACAGAATCCCCCCTGGCACCGGCCCATCTGGGCCCTGGTGCGGCGCTTGATCCCGTCTAAGTCCCGGGCAGGCGGATTCTGCCGGATGGCGGCCACGATTTCCCCCTCCGTGACAGTCTCGCAACGGCAGACTACCCTGCCGTAGGCTTTGTCCCGGCGAATCATCTCGTTCTTCTCTTCCACGGAGGCATTCCGGAAAGCGTACACCGGCTTGCGGAAAGGCTGATAGTCCTCTTTCCGCTTCAGGGCAAGTCCCTGTCCTGCCAGCATTTCCGCCACATACTCCGCAATGGCAGGGGCGGCGGTAAGTCCCGGAGACTCGATTCCCGCTACATTGATGAAGCCTTCCTTAGGTGACGTGATGATGAAGTCACCCGTGTTCCCTGCGGAGCGCAGGCCCGTGAAAGAAGTGATGACCTTGCGAAGGGGCAGGTTCTTCACGTTCTCCTGCGCCCTGGCCATGATCTGCGCCAGCCCCTCCTCCGTGGTAGCTTTATCCTCCTTGTCCTCGCCGTCCACCGAAGTAGGCCCCAGCAGCAGATTGCCGTCCACCGTGGGCGTGATCAGGATGCCTTTTCCTTTTTTGGAGGGGGTGCGGAAAATAGTGCGGGACACCAGGTTGCCGCATTCCCTGTCCAGCAGCAGATATTCGCCCCTGCGGGGGTGAATCTGTATGGAGTCGTCCCCTGCCAGCCTGGCAATCTCATCCGCATAGATTCCGGCGGCATTTACCACATATCTGGCGCAGACCTTACGGGGCTTTTGCAGGTTCTCACAGCAATTCTCCCCGCAGGCATCCGAAAAGATTTCATAATGTCCTTCTTTTTTCTCAATATGATTTACTTCAAAATCCAGCATCAGCTCCGCGCCGTTGTCCATGGCATTGCCCACTGCGGCGATGGCGAGCTCATAGGGGCAGACGATTCCGGCCGTGGGCGCGTAGAGGGCACAGGTCACACTGTCGGAAAGGCCGGGCTCCAGACGCCTTGCCTCCTCCCCGTCTATGACCTGCAGCCCCCGGACACCGTTCCTCAGGCCTCTGGCGCAGAGTTTCTCAATAGTCTCCCTGTCCTCGTCCCCGAAACCTATGACCAGAGAGCCCGTCCTGCGGTAAGGAACGCCTAACTCTTTCGTCACCTGCTCCATCAGCCGGGAGCCCCGGACGTTCAGCTTCGCTTTCAGGCTCCCCTCCTCAGCGTCGTATCCCGCGTGGGCGATGCCGGAATTGGCCCGGGTGGAGCCCATCGCCACATCGCTCTCCTTTTCCAGAATGCAGATTTTTATGTCATATGCCGCCAGCGTCCTGGCCAGCAGCCCGCCTGCCACGCCTGCGCCTATGATTGCTACATCGTACATATCATGTTCCATGCCTTTCTTCCGTTTTGCTCAGTGCGCCTTTTATAAAAACATTTTACCATGAGCACAGCCACACTCATGGTATTTATGGCCATCCGGCCTCTTCACTTCATGAATATGGTCTTATTTTACCATGTAAACCCTATCTTTACTACCAAAATTTTTCTAAACATATCGAGGCGCCTGTCATAGGGATTTGATCTGACGGAAATCTCGCAGATTCCTCCGCTCCAGCCTAAAAGCAGGGCTGGCAATAGGATTCCGCCTTATCGCCAGCCCTTTCTCCGCCGTGATTCCCTTTTCTTTCCCGCCTGGATATTTTGTCAGTTCTGCATCAGGATATGCTGTCCCAGAACCAGCGGAAATCTGGCCAGCCTGTCGCCGTCCAAATCTTCCCGGTACATATCCACAGCCGAAATCTGGTGGTTCTCATAAGTGGTGTAATAATAGACGCCCCTGTCCGCATTGCAGCAGGAAGTGTAGATGGTAATCTCATATTTCCCCTCCCCCACCTGGCAGCATCCCCGCTGCTGGTCCACCGAGCCCAGGATATGGAAAAACTGGCTGACGCTCTCGGACTCGGAATCCCCGGAGATGGAATTCATCTTCGTAAAGGCCGCGCGCACGAAACGGGACTGGGAGGAAAGGTCCCCGGGCAGCCCCAGCGCCCCCATGCCCCGGCCGTGAGGTTTTAAGGACAGCTTGTCCGAGAACAGGTTCTCAGGTTCCTTTGGCGACAGATGCATATAATTGGACAGTTGCGACATCTGCTCCCCAAAGGGCGGGTTGTTGGCCAGTACGCCTGCGGGGTTGTCATACACCTTAAGGCCGTCTTTCACGGACTCCACCGTAACAGCGCCCTCTCTGTCCGCAATCAGCCAGTGGAGCTGTGCTATGGGCAGCCTGTCGCTGAATGGGGTATCCGTCAGATGGATTCTCTCCAGCAGGGCTTTCGCCTCCTTTATGCCGGCGCACTGACCAAGAATCCAGGGAATGAACTCGAACTGGGCCACATTGTCCCTGCCCGGCACGTCTTTCCCATACACCGCGTTTCCCACGAAATTCAGACCCGCCATGCCCAGCCCTTTTTCGTTCACGGCATCGTAGAAAAGCGGGTATCCGCCCTCCATATGGGCCATGCCGATTATCGCGTAGTGGCTCTCCATCTTCCCCGCGCCGCGAAACTGCAGGGGGTGGTTGCGGGGCATCACCACAATCTCCTCCCCATAGGAAAAATCATAGTCCAAAGTACGTCCGAAATAAAAATCCTTTGTCCGATAAGTCGCTGCTGTGCACATAGTCATCACCTCATAAATTGTATTACATTTTGTCATATTACCAGTGTCCCGATACATTTTCTCAGACAAATCTTCAATGATTCCAAATCATCCTCCAGATACCAGTCGTTCAATGCGGTATTATACTGCATTATTTTTCCCGATTGTCAATATACCATTCCCGGAGGCAATCAATTTTCCCGGCGGAAAAACCATCAGAATATTTCTTTTCCGCATATGTCCGGCCTGCCGGTTCGCCGGGGCATCTTGCCATTCCCCTCCATTTGTGGTAGAGTGTAAAAAGCATCAGGCAAGCCCTGAACGATAAGGAGAAATGAATGATTCAGAAATTTCGGGAAAAGAAATATATTTTGCCCTACATCCTGCTGGCCGCATTCCTGTTTGCCATGTTCTGCATGGTCACGGAACCTACCCGGGATGACTTTTACTATCAGAGCATAGAGGCAGGCAGCGCGGAGGATCTGTTCGCCTTTCTGTCACAGATGTACTCAAACTGGTCTTCCAGAATGGTCACGGAGCCGCTGGTAGTGCTGCTGGTCAATGTGGATATGATGGTCTGGCGGCTATTCTGCGTGGTGAATATCCTGATCATCGCCCTCTCCATCCGCTATCTCCTGGAGATTCGGGATTCCGTATGGAAAAACTCGGTATTGTGCATGCTGGTAGGGGCTTTTCCCTTTTCCCACTATGCCAGCGCCGGATGGATCACCACCACGGGCATCTACCTGATATCCATCTCCTTAGGCCTGGTGGCGCTGTTTCCGCTGCGGAAGTTCCTGGACGGCAAAAGAAGCGCCTGGTGGGAGAACGCCCTGTATATCCTTTCGGCGATACTCTCCTGCAATCATGAGCAGGTGGGCGCAGTGGTTCTGGGCGTCTATCTGTGCTCCTGCATCTACTGTGCCGTGCTTCGCAAAAAAATATGCCGGATGCAGATATGCCAGATAGTCATCTCCATCGCCAGCATCCTGTTCGTGCTCACCTGTCCCGGAGATGCGGTGAGAATGGTTATCGAGGCCCAGACCTGGCTGCCGGAGCATGCGGACTGGACATTTTTCGAGAAGCTGATGCGGGGGTTTTTCCACGCCTCAGATTACTATTTCTACACCTCCGGCATCAATTTCGCCGCTTTCACCCTTGTCTTCCTGCTTTCGCTGATCCTGCTCACGGGCCCGGCGAAAAAGTGGAAAAAGGCCGTTTCCGTGGCCGTTTCCCTGTGGCTGAGCCTGGCAGTGGGCATCATCCTGCTGCAGAGGTTCCAGGTGCTGGCGCCGGATACTTTCTTCCCCTGGGAGGAATACGGGGTCAATATGCTCACAAGGGGAGTGGATGTGGCCCGGGCGGCATCGGGGACGGTTTTACTGTTTTTGATTTTCTGCGAGCTGTTCTGGCTCTTCGGGAACAGCGTATCCTTTTGGACCGCCTCCATGTTCCTGGCGGCAGGATTCGGTTCGGCGGCGGTGCTGGGATTTTCCCCCACCATCTACGCCTCCGGGAACAGAGTGTTCTCCATTTATCTCTATGCGACGATTATTCTTGTATGCTATATCGTGAACCAGTGTTTTGACCACAAATGCGGGAAAAAGGAATGCGCCGCCCTGTTCGTGACCGGGATATTCTCCCTTGCCTCCACCGCGAAGAACATCTGGCTGGTGGCCGGCGCGTGACCACGGCAGTCCAGGCACCGCCGCCAAGGCTGACAGTCCAACCACTTGCATATATGTAGCAGGCTGCCACACCTGCCAGTACAGAGAAGACAAAAGATCGACCAGATTCTGTATGATGCTTTGGGCAGAATTTTCTTGACGCTGTCCGGAAAATGGCATATGATGAAAGAAGCAACAGGTAATCCCAAAGAGGAGAGAAAGGAGCGTCTGAACTTATCATGATTCTGAAGCTGAAAAAGGATATGAAGAAGCAGGTCAAGCGCGTGAACAAAGAGATGGAGAAGCTTGGCAAGAAGTTTGGCAACAAAGAATATGACACCAATGTCGTATTGTTGAAAATGGATCAGCTTGACAGCGAGCTGAAGGCCCTGCGGGAAGCCGTGAACCGGGAGAAAGAGCGGGCCTACATAGAGAAGATGGGCGGCATCCTCCCGAAGAAGCTGTAAGCCGCCCACAGATTTTATCGTCACAGAACAGCCCAAAGCCATTGTCACATTCAGATACATTATGCGGCAGTGGCCTTGGGCTGTTTTTATCCGGCATGCTGCCGGTCTGCTGCCAATAGCCATCCTCTGCCTCAAAAGGCCGGGGCGGACACTGTCCCCTGTCCGTTGATATAGCGGAATACCCGTCTCCTGTCAATCCGCTTTACTTCCATATTCGTTCCCCGCGTCTGATTCGTCTCATACTCCTGTATTTTATAAAAGTATTTTCTTAAATATGGCATCCTGAGAAAGAAAACACAAGCGTAAGTATGCTATTTTCCGTCCAGCCGGACCGCCTCGTCCGCCAGCGCAAGCATCCTTTCGTCATGGGAAATGAAGAGCATGGTGCCCCTGTAATCCCGTATGAATCCCTCCAGCCAGGAAAGGGCCTTCTCGTCCAGGTTGTTCCCCGGCTCGTCCATGAGCAGGATGTCCGCTTTCCTCAGCAAGGCCCTGGCAATGGAAATCTTCTGGCGCTCCCCTCCGGAGAGCACCTCCTGATCGTCGGAAATCTCCCTCTCCGCCAGTTCCTCCAGGCCCACCCTGCGGATCGCCTCCCGGATTTCCTCCTCCCCCGCGTCCAGCCTGCCCAGCCGGACATTTTCCCATACGGTGCCCTGGAACAGATAGGGCGACTGCTCCACATAGGCGCACTTTTTCCTCCAGCTGTCCATGGAAATCTCCCGCAGCTCCATCCCATTGACCCGTATCCCGCCCCGGTATCCGGGATACAGCCCGCACAGAAGCTTGATCAGGGTGGACTTCCCGCTGCCGTTCCTGCCGCAGACCGCCGTCCTGGCCCCGATCCTCACCTGATGCCGCAGGCCCGCAAACACCTCTTTTTCCCTGTAGGCGAACCCTGTCCCCTCAAAGGTCAGGCTCTCCACCCTCCGGATGTCCGCTCCCTCCATATCCTCCGCATCCGTATAGAACAGGGAAATCCGCTTCACCAGGTTCCCGCACAGCGGAACGTTCTTTATGATCTTCACCGCATAATCCATGGCTGCATTGAAGATATAGTAATAGCCGCTCATGGCCACGATGGCCCCCACGGACAGGCCGCCGAGGGATACCGCCACCGCGCCGCTGACCAAAAGGAGCAGGAGGCATACCGTGTCCATCTGCGCCGTGACCTGATCCACTCCGGTCTCGCAGGCCGCCTTCGGGGCGAAGACCCTCTTCCTGTAATCCCCCATGGCCCTCTCCAGCCTTTTCAGGAACCCGCCCTGCAGCCCGTACAGGCATACCTGCACCGGTTTCTCCACCATCTCGCTTTCCAGATTGCGTATCCCCGACTTGCATTCCCGCTCCTGCAGGTCATATCTTTCCAGGTTCTTCCGCATGGCCAGGGGCAGGAACAGCTTGATGAGGCAGACCCCGAAGACCACTGCGGCAAACCACCCCAGCGTCCGAATGGACCAATACAAGAGACAGGCTGCCACAAAGGGCAGGGAAATCCCCCACGTCATCAGGTTCACCCAGGTAATCCCAAGCTCTGTCTGGTCATCCTCCAGGCGGTACTGGGCCTCGCTCCCCCGGATGCTTCCCGCAGCCTCATAGGTCTTTCCCAGGAACCGCTCCAGAATGCGGCAGCTATGCCCCAGAGAGGCCTTGAACATGGTCACCTCCCCCAGCACGGAGAACAGCAGCGGCAGGACGATCGACAGGCCAACGCTCACCAATATCCTCCGCAGATCGGCCATCCCCTCTTCCATGCTGCCTCCCAGCGCGTAATCCGCGAATCCTCCCAGCACAGTGGCGGAATAAGTCTGCAGCACCTCCCTCGCCACCGATTCGGCGGCGTAGAACAGCACGGGAATCCAATACATCGCCAGGCAGTCCCGGCATATTCGAGTAAGGTCTTTTTTATCATAACTCTTCTCATTCATGGTACAACCGTCCTTCCCGCAGCCTGAAGCGGCAGCCCTCCAGTCCGTCAAACAGTTCGTCATGGGTGATGATCACCGCTCCGCCCCGGCGCTCCTTCAGCAGCTCCAGGAGCGCGGCTTTCCCGGCCCCGTCCAGATGGTTGGTGGGCTCGTCCAGGAGCAGGAGCCTTGGGGAAAGGGCAAAGGCCAGGGCAAGGAACACCTTCTTCCTCTCCCCCTGGGACATCTGGCTTATCTTCCTCTCCCGGAGCAGAGCGCTGTCTGCCCCCAGCCTTTCCGCGTTCCGGCGCAGCCGCTCCCTGTCCAGCCCCTGTCCGGCAAGGCCCTCCTCCACGCTGTCATACATCTCCTCCGGTGTCAGGTCAAAGGCGGGATCCTCCTGCAGCAGATAGAAAAACGCTGCCGGAAAGCATTCTTTTCCAAGCTCCCCCGGATGCCTGTCCCCGATCAGGACGGTGCCCTCCCGGGCTTCCTCCATGCCCGCCAGCAGCCGGAAGAGCGTGGATTTGCCGATTCCGTTGGGACCTCTCAGGATGTTTATCTTCTCCATGTCCATTTCCGCCAGGGGAATCGTCAGCAGGGATTCTTCATAGGAAAACCGAACGCCCTCCATCCGGATCCTGCTGCCCTCCCAGGCTCCTCTCGGGCCGACTGTCGGGCCATCCGTCTGCCCATACCATTTCAGGATACGCTCCTGGGCCAGGTCCGCCATGGCGAACCTGGGCAGCGTCTCGAAAGCTTTTTTCACAGCGCCATAGATGCCTGTGGAGAGGGCGATTGCCTGCACCCCGGCATCCACGGAGAGAAGACCGCCCAGCAGGAGCAGACCGATGATGCAGTATGTGCCGTATTTCAGGACATTGTCCAGCAGGGCATACATGCCCGTCTGGGAGCGGTTGGCAAAGACGGACTCGTTGCCGATCACCCAATACCGCTTGTATATCTCCTTCAGTTTCCCCAGCCACCAGTCCTTCAGCCCGTATAGCTTGATCAACAGGAAGCCCTGAAAGGCCGTGATGATGAAATTCGTGATATCCCCCTCTATCCTGCGGCATTTGTCATAGTTCACCTGGAGGTACTTCCTCACTATCAGGGGAGGGATGACCTGCAAAAGGGAAATCCCCAGAATGATGGCCCCTGCCAGCGGGCTCAGCCACAGCAGATACGCGCCGAAGAGCAAAGTCTCCGCTCCCGCCGCGGCCATGCCAGGCCGGTCCGTCATCAGCCTCTGCGTCACCGTGACGAGGTCATTGCTGAAGTTCTCCAGATTGCCGCCCAGGCTGGAGCGGTGCAGGAGATGCAGCGGATTTGCATAGAACTGTCTGTACAGCTTAAGCCTGCAGCGCTGTTCGGCCTCCAGTACCTTTTGCTTCTGCGCGGTCTGGAGCCTGACCTGGAGCAGCAGGAAGGCCGCCAGCAACGCCAGAAGCGCCGCGGCAAAGCATGCCACCGCCTTTGCCTCCCCCTCCACCGCTCTGGTGACCACCTGGGCGATGAGGATGGGCATGAGGATGCCGTAAGGGATATGGGTGAGGTTCACCCACAGGGAGAACCGCTCCACTCCCCTCAGCTCCTCCTGATAAATATATTTCCTTTTCTTCGCTCCGCACATTTTCCCGCCTCTGTCTACCGCCCTGTTCTCTGCATACAGGGCCTTTTTTCCTATTGTAGCGGCTCATCTTTCCCGTTTCAATAGCGCAAACGGTTCGGTAGCGTTTTAGGGAAACCGGGCAAAAAAGAAAGGGCCGTTCTATCACAGCCCTCTCCTTTGCAGCCTGTATTTCGTTTTTTCATGTACGTTTTACAGATTTTGATACAGAATCTTGCGGATTGTATGCTCAGAAAGAAAATATTTCCCAGCCAGGCATTCTACCGTGGAACCATTGCCATATTCCATCTGGATCTCCCTGTTGCGCTGCCTGAGCTTCTCTCTGCAGCCGGACAGTTCCCCCCAGCACCGGCGCTGTTCGTCATTTGCAGGGATGTAGAGATATCCTCCCTGGATGTAGCGCTGGAGCTCTTCTACCAGCTCTCGGGGGAGAAGTTCCTTTGCGTTTATATACTTCATTGCGGGCTCCCTTCTTGACAGTGTCTTCAAGCGTCAAGCCAGCAATCAATAGCGACTGGTTGCCTTTTCCGAAACGCGCTCCGGCAACTTTGTACGCCATGCAGCCGTCACTATCTACTGGCTCTGCATGGGCCCGCAAGATCTAAACCTCGGATGCGCATAAATTTCACCCCTCTCTTATCAAAATATGTCTATCCACATTATCTCATACTTTTCCCCAAAAGGGAAGGGGGAAATCCCAATGCGGATCCCCCCATGGACGGAAACCTTTATCTGGAGCGAATCTCCTGCCGCATGAACGACACATAGGAGATGGCGAACACCACCAGCATCAGCGCCGCCAGCCCGGTGAGATGGGGCCATACCAGAAGCAGGCTCTGGCCCAGGGTCAGGTTGCTGGAGATGGCTCCACTGAGCTGCGCTATGGTCACCGCGTTAATCGCCCTCACCCCTGGGTTCAGCACGGTGCCAGCCGCCTCCGCGAACAGGTAATAGGGCGAGATCCGGTTCAGGTTCAGCTCACAGGAATAGTTCTTCATCTCGTTCATCATGGCCTGCATCTCATTCCCGTTTACAGGGTACATGGCATCCGCGATAATCCCGGCCAGGAGGCTTACGAAAATGGCGCAGAACAGCCACACCGCGATACAGGCCAGGGCCGAGGTGGCCGCATGCCTGCAAATCGTGGAGAACAGGATGGCCGCCGCCAGCCAGAAGCCGATGTATATGACGCAGAAACATAGATAAATAAACAGTCTGGCGACTTCCTCTCCGGAGGGAATCAGCCCTGTGGCAATCAGTCCCACGGAGCCGATCAGCAGCCCGGAGGCGAACACCATCACCGCGCTGATGAAAAGCCCTGCCAGGAACTTGCTGATGATGATCTGATCCCGGTACAGGGGCTGGCTCACCAGGCGGTTCAGGGTCCCCTCCGTCCGCTCGCTGTTGATGGCGTCGAAGCCCATGAAGATGCCGATGAAGGGCCCCATCAGCGCCATCAGGGAATTGTAGGAGGGGATGGAGTTGGCGCTGACCGTGAACAGCTTCAGGAACAGGAAGTCCGTGGCCGTGTTACCGCCCTCTATGGCCTCCGCCAGCCCCGACACCGCCGCGTAGAAGCCGGACACGGTGATCAGCGCGGTCAGCACCACGAAGAGGATCATCCTCCTGCTGTTTATGAATTCCGCCGTCTCCTTCCGGAACAGGACTTTCAGTACATGGTAGCGGCGGTTCTCCTCTGACTGCCCCCGGCTTCCGGTGCCTTCCCCTCGAGCGTCCTCCCTTCGGGAGCCACCCTCCCCGGCCAGCTCCTTTGCCCGGGAATCCGCGGGGGCCTTTAATGTCTGCATGCTTGCTTTACCCAACCTGCTCACCTGCCTTCTCAAAATATTTCCGGTAAATCTCATCCAGATCGCTGCCCGCCTGCCGCAGGTGCATGATGGTGTAGCCCTCCTCGGTCAGCTTCTTAGACAGCGCCCTGCGAACGTCGAAGGAGGAATGGATGACATACATGTCGCTGTTCTTCTCGATATCCAGGACGCCCTTCATCTCCTTCAGAATCCTCTGTAAGCTTATATTGTCCGGGTACACGGACAGCTCCAGGGCGCCTGTGCCGTCCCGTCCGATCTGCTGCCCCAGCTCCTCCAGGGTGCCGCAGGCTACCATTTTCCCTTTTACGAAGATGCCCATGCGGTCGCAGACCCGCTGCACCTGGTAGAGCTGGTGGGAGGAGAGGAGGATCGTCCTGCCGTCCCGCTCCGCCAGATCCCTGATCAGCCACATCAGCTCCCTGACGCCCTCCGGGTCTATCCCCAGAGTGGGCTCGTCCATGATGATGATGTCCGGATCCTTCATCAGCACGTCCGCGATCCCCAGCCTCTGGCGCATGCCTCTTGAATACGTCCCTGTCTTCTTGTCCGCGGCCTGGGCCATGCCCACCCGCTCCAAAAGCCGGTCTATCCGCTCCTCCAGCGCCTTGCCCTCCAGGCCGTTGATGCGCCCCATGAAGCGCAGGTTCTCCCGGCCTGTCATAGTGCCGTAGAAGCCCACGTTGTCCGACAGATAGCCCACCGCCTTCTTCACCTGGAGGGCATTGCGGGTGCAGTCCAGGCCGTGGATTGTGGCCTTTCCGGCATCCGGCTCCGTGAGCCCCAGAAGCATCAGGGTGGTGGTGGTCTTGCCCGCGCCGTTGGGCCCCAGCAGACCGAACACCTCGCCCCTGCGGATTTGCAAATCCAGATGGTCCACAGCCGTGAGATCGCCGTAAATCTTGGTGAGGCTTTCCGTTCTTACCACAATATCGTCTTCCGTCTTTCCTGCGATGTTCTTATCCGTTCCCGCCGCAGCGTCCTCTCCTGCCCTGGAAAGCCCTCCTTCCTCAGGAGACATCCTTTTCTCCGGGAACTCCTTTTTCTCAGAAGATATCATACCCTACCTCCTGCCGTATTTCTTCATGATGCCGTACAGGCCCGCCGCCACGGCGATGATGATGGCCACGGCGAAGATGCCCCAGCCGGTCTGGGTCTTCACGGTGATGCGGAAGCTGGCCTGGGCGGACTGGTTGTCGCAGGAGGCGCTCATGATGGTCACATAGTCCCCTGTCAGGGAATCCTTCCCCGGCACCACATGGGCCACCACCTCCTTGGAGGCCCCCGGCTCCAGCGCGTCGATCACGCTGCTGTCAAAGCTCACCTCCCACCCGGCAGGCGCGGAGGATGTGAGGGAGATGTTCTCCAGGGCGATGTTGCCGCTGTTGGTGAGCTTCAGGGTCACGCTGGACTCCTTATTCGCGAAAGCGTCAAAGGACAGACGGCCGTCCGTAGTGGACAGATCCAGCCCGTAGGTGCCCAGGATTTTCACGTTCAGCGCCGTGGACAGCTGCTCCTTGGCGGAGGTGGCCGCGCACTCCACGGTGTAGTCCCCCGCCTCCACCTTCTCCGGCGGCGTCACTGTAATGGTCACGCTCTTGCTGCTGCCGGACTCCACCTCCAGGCTGGACACCTGGGTGGATTCGCTGCTGAACGCCACCGTCCAGCCCGCGGGGGCATTGGAGGAGAAATTGTAGTTCTGGGTGTTCAGGGTGTTGTTTGCGATGGTGGTGGAATAGGAGAACGCGGTTCCGGAGACGCCCTCCTGGTCCGGGTACTCCACATGGAAATTGCTCTCCCCGGACTCCAGGCCGCTGACCGTGAGGGTGAGAATCAGATCGTCCTCAAAGCCTCCCTCGGATGCCGCGTGGAGCACGATCTCATAGACCCCGTCCGCCACGTCGGAAGGGACTGTGGTCTGGAAGGTGGCGATGGTATCCGCCCCGTCCCCGCTGGCATGTACTTTCGTCACCTCATAGCTGCCGCTCTTGAAGAACCCGGTGAAGCCCTCCGGCAGGGACGCCACGGACAGGGCCACATCCGAGCCCGCCGCGTTGCTCCCGGCCAGGTGCAGGTTAAAGCTTAAGGCATCCCCGGCGGTCACATGGATGCCGGGACTGTCCGTATAGAAGTCGAAGCCCTCCGCCGCATGCACGGGCAGCGCCGCCAGGCACAGATACAGCACCGCCGCCATAGCCGCTATGAGGGCCGTCACAGAAGTCTGTGGTTTCGAAAGAATCCTTTGTCTCATGGTAGAACAACCTCCTTGATTTGTATTGATATGGAAAAATATAGCAAGGAGGCGTGAAAACTTTATGGGGATTCGGTGAAAAAAATGTGTTTGATGTTTGAAAAAAGTGTGAACCCGGTTTTCGTCAATCCTGAATATCTATTTATACTGCCTAACGATTTCACTTGCCGTGAAACCAGACTGCATAACGCTGACTGGTTCAAGCGCATAAGGAACAGGCATATTTTCTATGAAATCACAAATCAAGACATATTTTGACAGCTAAGTGGTCAGAGTCCCTGTATGCCTCATCAACCCATACTCTGGAACCCCCGTTAAAGCGTGCGACACAGGGTTCCAAATCGGGAGACATAATCGCATAGTCCAAGATTTGGCCGCTCTTCTGGGTAGGCTTGTCCGGTGCTATCTTGCATGCATGCTTAATGTCAAGCTCATCTGCAGCACAGTTCATATCTCCCATGAGAATCCAGCAATTATCCGTCGATCGGCATGTCTTTGTCCAGGAGTCGCATATCAGCTTGATCTCATCTTTGGAGGTTTTATGGTTTGCAGTCGCATGGATTGTCGATACATACAGCAGCGCGGGGCCCAGGTCTATGATACAGAAGACCAGAGGGCGTCTGACACCCATAAAGTTGCACTTATCTATCGTGGTCACAATGCTGCCCCATAACTTTGCGTCAACCAGTATCCCTGTGGTGCAGCGTTTGTTGCTCGCGTCCTCCTGTTCTTCGAAATATGCCTTATAAGACTTCCCGGCTATCTTCACGTCAATGATTCTTCCAGCGCATTTCCCCAGTGATCCCGCCTCCTGTATCAATACAATGTTTGAGTCTTGCGGATGAATGATTCTTCCAGCGCTTTGTGAAATCGTATCCGGAGAATTCCCTTGGCAATTCCATGATGTTATCGTTATCCCCATTTAACCCTCCTCCCATGCCGGCCTTCTTGAAAAACCGACATGATATGTGGTTTTCTCCATCGTCAGCTCATGCTCTCCTATCATATAGCGGCCAATGGCAATATCTTTCCCGATAATCACCCCCCTGGGATAGTCGCTGAGACAGCGGTTCAGCAGCGCCGCCTGCGCCCTGCGGGATTCCTCAGATAAGGGGTTGTTGGGATTCACGCTTCCGATGGTGACCATTTTGATGTAACGTATTTCTGATAGTTCTGTCTTCCTTTTCTCTTCCATATCGCCAGACCTTACTTATCCCCTGCCGCCTGCAAGTTCTCACACACTGCCGGAACCGGGCGTGCCTCCTGCATTACTCCCGGATGACGCAGGCAGCGCCCCGGAAACGGCATTATTGTATTCCGCTCTCTTGGACAAGAGGCCTTCCTCTGCGCTGTCATAGGTTTTCTGAGATTCTATGGCGCTCTTCATCAGGGCTGCCAAAGCCTTGTACTGTGCCTCCCCCTCTGCATAGACCGCTGCCTGGCCGCTCTTGCTGTCAAACGCCTTCAGCCCCAGCAGATCCGATACTCCGTCATTCGCCTCTCCGCTGTCGGCCACCAGCTTGACCAGTTCGGCTGTCCGGCTGCGGAAAGCCGTCCAGGACTGGTTCACCTCGTCCATGGCATCGCCGTATGTATCTGCCTTTTCCTTATCTGTATCACTGTCCCCCAGATTGCCCAGCAGTCTGGTAAGGGCCGCCTGGTAGGCATTCTGCTGGCTCTCCGCGGTGCTCCGGATTCTCTGGATATTGCTCTCCAGCCCGTTCCTTGCCGCGTTGAGCTGTGTTTCCAGCGTCATAATCTCACCCCTTAAACGCTTCATGTTTTCCGCCTTTGCCCGGGCGGCATCTGTGAGATTCTGACCGTTGCCGTCTTTTAACTCGGAGCTTACCAGCGTCGGCGAGATACATGCCGCCATCATGTCCAGAACCCTGGATAAGCCCTCCGGCATGCCATGGTTGGTGGCCTTGACATCCACATGGTATTTTGCCGAATTGTCAGAGCTCCTGGTATTAGAGCTGTGGGAACTGACGCTTCCGGTGATGCTTACCTTTACAGGCCCGAATTTCGCGCTGCCCGAAAGGGAGGCTCACAAGTCCGTTGATTTCTCCGACTTCTCGCTCTGCTTGACTTCCATGTCGAAGAGCACATTGACTTCGTCAATCTGGAGATTCGGGATCGGGACGATGGCCAGCATGGGCACTGCCACTTTCATCTCCTCCAGATTACTGGTTCCGTCATCGTTGGCGCTGCGCCTTTCATAGCCAAATGCCGCCGTGCGGACTTTCCCATTGGCGTCAAATCCCACGTCATTGATAAAATCCGCCGTGGAACGCGCCAGCAGGATACTGGCATCCGCTGCCGCAGTCAGCGGCCCGCCAATCAGGCTCTTCATGTCCAGTCCGGCAAATTGTTCCGCTACTGACATAACATACCTCCTCGCTTATGTATTTTTGTTATTGTTGACGCCGGGATTGCCCGGCTGATAATAACCTTATCTGTATGTCCTCCACCTGCAGGACCGCTTCCCCTCCGCAATCCTGCCGCAGCCTGGCATTCAGCGCATCTTTCAGCCGGAGGGCATAGCGGTCAAGCGCCTCCCGCAGGTCATTCTTTCTTTCCATCCGCGGCGATCCCCAGCCCGTTCTCTATCTCCAGGGCTATGATATGCTCCTGGGCTTCCATGATTCGGTTCGAGATATCCGACTGGGCCTTCAGGTACTTATTCCGGTCAAACCGGTAGGTCTCCTGGGGATAAGCGTCGTTGCTGATTTGGTAGAGCCTCTCCTGCTCTGCCAGCGCATCTGTCACCTTCTGGTACAGCTGCTTCCATCTCTTGATGTCCATGCGCAGTCGGGAGACTTTCAGCCAGGTGTCCTTCTGCTGTTCGGAGCCCTGGCTGCCGTCCATTGCCAGGGGCGTGGTATCCAGTTGTTTTGCCAACTGGTTTGAACTCAGCAGATCTGTAAGGCGCATGATTCCCTCGGTAGCCGGAATCGACTTTATCTCCATATGATAAGACACCCTTGGGAGAAAGTTGCTTTCCCGCTGCTCCGGCTTAATATTCTTTCCCCCTTTCGATAACCTCCACAGGTGGAGGTCATCCATGATTCTGTCCGCCGCCGGTTCTGACATGGGCCACGATATCCTGTATATCGCAGTCGAACAGCGTACAGAGATTCTCGTATTTGCCTGACTGCGCACCTTAAAGATACGATATTTTACTATATTTTAGTAGTCACTCAATTCCTCCGGATGGAAAGGGAGTACAGAGGAGTACAGAGGGCGAAGCCCTTTGTGCAAGGGTACAGGGAGTGCAACTTCCCTGTGCAGGCCAAGGGCGGCAGCCATTGACCAGAGACGTGATGCCTGCGTCACTTCATACCGGGTATTGCCTGACGCTGAAATCGGCAGGACTGCAAAAAAAGGAAGGCTTAAAAGTCTTTCACTTTTAAGCCTTCTGTACACTTCCTGTTCAATCATAGTCCACATCGTACTCGATAATATTACCGGAAACTGCATCAATAGTATAGTCGTACTCTGTTCTGCCGGAATAGAATTCAATTTCATATTCCACTCCGCCATCATCATTCTCCAGCTTTGCTTTTGCAAACTGTACATCTGATTCGTTCAACTGGGCGTGGTTTAGTGCAATCTCTTTCGCGCGGTCGACTCCAATATAATCATTGCCGGAGCTGTTTACGGCACTGTCTGTTGGGGTCGTCTGGATTTGAAATTGCTCCATATTCTTTTCAAGCACCATTCCGTTGGAAGCATCGATTTCATAATCGTATTTTGTATCAGAAGTATAAAATTCAATGTCATATACCTGTGTTCCATGGCTGTGATCAAGCTCGGTCTTTTTAAATGTGACATCTGATTCAGACAGGCCTGCATCCTTGAGCGCTGCTGCTTTCGCCTCATCAAGAGAGTTTTCCTGTGGCTGTGCCGTGCTGTTTCCGTTTGCAGCAGGCTGATTCTCTGCATCTTTCCGCGGCTGTACAGAACTGCTTTCATCTGCGGCAAGCTGACTTCCTATATCCGGCATATCATTATTCCCGTTTCCTTTACCATCGATGTCTCTTGCGATAATCTCTCCATCCTTAGCCTGAATTAAATATTCATACTCTGTACCGTTGCTGTAGAAATCAACTTCATATTGAAAACGTCCGTCATCAAATTCAAGCCGTGTGCGCAGAGCGGATGCTTCTGCTTCGCTCAAACCGGCATCTTTGAGAGCGACAATCTTCGCCTCTGCCTTGGTAATCAGAGTACTTTTGAATGCTGTTACACTGGCGGCTATGATAACAGCCACTATACAAATCACTAAAATAATTGCCCTCTTTGGTGTACTGAATAATTTTTTCATATCATTTATCCCCGCTTTCTTAATTTTTAAGTTCAATCTCCCGGTGAAGCACAATATGTTTGCTTTTCAGGAGTGCCATATCTATACAGATATCCTGAATAAGTGCGCTGAAATCAACCATTTCTCCGGGATAACTGTCCTTATTCTGCTCAAGGCGTGCAACACAAAGCATATCTTCAATCAGCTTCGACATTTTTCTTCCCTGTCGCTGAATCACCTTCTCATGTTGTCCAGCACATCTGCAAGCTGGTGAAGCTCATCCGTTCCACCGCCCAGATGAATCCGTTTATCTTCGCTGCCGTTCTAACAGCTGTCAACAGAATAGCCGTCCAAGGTAAGTTTCCGAGTGATGAGCTGGTTTAAGTCAGCTTCATCCTCAGCTAATAAAATACGCATGTTCCTCAACTCCTTTTTACATAATATAGCATATGCTATTCTGTTTTTCAAACTTAATATTGGCTTTTGGGCACTCAGTCTGTCGAATTTCGTATCTGACTATCCGGAGACCTTGTGCAGAACCGATACTTCTGCCCTATCATGCAGAACTATCTTCCGCAATAGAAATTAAATTCATCACTTGACAATGTTGATGCAACTAAAACCGCCTCCCATCGGTCTAAAAGACAGGCAGCCATTGTATGCAACTTTGATGCAAAAATGATGACCTTTTGATGAAGCTCTTCTGTATGCTGGATATACTGGAACAAAAGCTTAGAGACAGGAAACGGCTATGCTCTCCCGGCCATGCAGCAAAGGGGTTTATGCCGGAGGCCCAGGAGGTACCGCCAGATGGGATTGTCAGATTTGAACTTCATATTCCGCTTTCTTCCCATATTTCTGCTGGTTTATTACCTGTGTCCTGTAAGGTACCGGAACCTGGCGCTCTTTGGGGCCAGCATCCTTTTCTGCGCCCTGAGCAGCCCGGCCGGAGCGGTGGTCCTGCTGGTTTCCGTCACGGTGAACTATCTGTTGCTGTGCGCCATGGAATCTAAACGGAGCTCCCTTCCCTGGCGCAGGGGGTGGCTGACGGGGGCCGTCCTGTTGCATGCGGGGCTCCTGGGGTATTTTAAATATATGGCACCGGCCCTGCCGCCCGGCATCAGCTTTTATACCTTTACCATGTTGTCCATGGACATAGATGTGTACCGGCGGACCAGGCAGCCTCCCAGAAGTTTTCTGGAGCACGGGACCTATACCGCCATGTTCCCCAAGCTGCTGTCTGGGCCCATCACGGAATATCATGAGACCATCGAGCAGGTGCGCAGGCGGAAAGTCAGCGCAAAGGGCATCGAACATGGCCTGTCCCTGATGATTGCGGGCCTGGCGTTCAAGGTCATCATCGCGGATACGGTGGGCATCCTCTGGCATGACATACAGACCGTGGGCTTTGAGAGCATTTCCACGCCCCTTGCCTGGATGGGTGCCGCCGCGTACTCCGTGCAGCTCCTGTTCGATTTCCAGGGATACAGCCTCATGGCCGTAGGATTGGGCAGCATGCTGGGATTCCAGCTGCCGCGGAACTTTGACCACCCTTACCGCTCCCGGAGCATCAGCGAATACTATCGCAGATGGCATATGTCGCTGGGGCGGTGGTTCAAAGATTACCTGTACATCCCATTGGGCGGAAGCCGGAAAGGCACGGCCCGGACCGTGCTCAATCTGCTGGCGGTGTGGCTGGTGACGGGCATCTGGCATGGGGTGACGCCGAATTTCATCCTGTGGGGGCTGACTCTGGGGTTCTTCATCGTGATGGAGAAACTCTGGCTGGGGAAGTTTCTGGAGGCCCATAAACTGCTGTCACGGCTGTATGTATGGTTCCTGATTCCGCTGACCTGGGTGGTTTTCGCTATTACGAACCTGGAAGGCCTGGGGATTTACTTCACGCGGCTGTTCCCTTTCCGGGGCGGCGGCATCGCCGTGAACGCAATGGACTGGATTATCTATGGGAAGAAGTATCTGGCTTTCTTTCTGGCGGCCTTTGCGGTCTCCTGCCCGGCGGCAGATTATTTATGGAAAAAATACTGGAATACGCTGGCGGCGAAGATAGTGCTGTTCGCCCTGTTCTGGGTATGTGTGTACCGGCTTGTGACGGGATTGCATAATCCGTTTCTGTATCTTGGTTTTTGAGGAAAATGACATATATGTCATGATTTGTCAGAATACATCAGAGAAATCCTGATGTTCCGTTTAGAGGAATGCCCATCATAAAAGGGCGGGGAGTATGAACATGAAGACAAGAAAATATATGACACCTTTATTATCCGCCATTGCCGCCAGCATGCTGTGCGCGAACCTTGCCGCTGTGGTCAGCGCCCATGGCGTTTATCAGAAATTTGACACGGAGGGCTGGGGCCAGCCTATCATTTCCGTGCTGATACAGGGGCTTTCCCAGAGCGGCCCTGTCTGGGAGCCCGCGGACAGAAATACGAAAGACAGCTCTCCCTCCCTGCTCGCCTCCAGCCAGTCCAGCACCGGGGAGATTCCCGATGTCCTGGCCGGGCAGCCGGAAACGGCTGTTTCCGTAGGATTATCCGGAAACGGCCAGGCAGATCCGGACGCAGGCAATCCGGACCATAACGCCAATAACCAGTTAAACCCAAATGCGAACAGTCCCCACAGCGGCTCCTGCAATACACAGAATCCAGGTTCTGCTGCCGCAGATGCACCACAGCTCCCGGATGCCGCCGCCCAGTCAGCGCCCAAACAGTACTCTTTCACGGAAGTGACGCAGGACTACTTTGACGACGCCCTGTTCATCGGCGATTCCCGGGTGACAGGGGTGGCGCTTTATTCCGGCTGGGACAACCTCACCTATTACGCGGAGGGCGGCATGACCGTCTACAACATGCTCCAGTCCAAGACCGCTCAGGTGGACGGCCAGACTCTTTCCATAGAAGAAGCGTTGCAAAAACGTTCTTTCGGCAAAATCTATCTGGAAATCGGCATCAACGAAATGGGCACCGGCACTGCGGATTCTTTCATGGAAGCTTACGAAGCCGCAGTCGCCCGGCTGCAGGAGCTGCAGCCGGACGCCATCCTCTATGTGTGCGGCATCATGTACGTGAAGCAGAGCAAGTCGGAGTCCGACCCCATCTTCAACAACCCTGCCATCCAGGAGAGGAATGACCGCATCGCCCGGCTGGCCGATGGGGAAAATATTTTCTATCTGGACATCAACGAGGTTGTCACGGACGAGACCGGCCACCTGAACCCGGACTATACCTGGGACGAGGTCCATCTGCTGGGCAAGTATGACGTCCTCTGGCTGGAATACTTCTCCAGCCACGCAATCGTCAAAGAAGACCTCTGACGCCCCTTTCCCATGCTCCGCAGTCCTATCAGGAGAGAAACTGCTTTCTGAATCTCACCTTCCAGCCAGAACAGCAGAATGCCCTCCTGCGTGTCCAAGCCGCCGCATATTTTCTCCAGCCCGTAACCACAGGCAGAATCCTTTTCCCTTTCTGCAAATGTCCCCAGAGCTTCCCCGGACAAGCCCTGGAAAAAATCTGCCCCATACTTCCATATATAGCGTTTGCGCCATGACAATTGCAAAATATGCAGTACATTTTCAGATAGTAATCCGGGAAAATCTTTGTTATAATACTAAGCAAAACAGGCTCTCGGCAAGAGTATTTTTATAAGAGAGAAGACAAAAAGGAGGATTCCCTGTGCCGGGGAATGGTTCGCAAATGCCGTGCTCATTGCACAATAGAGCGCAACCGTAATCCAATATGAATAAAATCATGATAATCGAAGACGATTCCGTGACACGGGACGAACTGACCCTGCTGCTGGAAAACGAGGGTTTTCAGGTAAAGGCCGTGACCGAGTTCACGGATGTGGCCAGACAGGTCGGGGCATCCGCTCCCCAGCTTGTGCTGCTGGACTTGGGGCTGCCGGGGAAAGACGGATTTACTCTATGCATGGAAATCCGCCGAATATCCCAGGTTCCCATCCTCATCCTCACCAGCCGGGATTCCGCCCTGGACGAGCTTCAGGCGCTGAACTTAGGGGGTGACGATTATATTGCCAAGCCCTACAGCATCCCTCTGCTGCTGGCGCATATCAATGCCCTTCTGCGCCGGTCTTTGGGCGCACAGGAGCCGGATGTGCTGGAGGGGAACGAGCTTTCCGTGCATCTGTCCCGGGGAACGGCATCTGCCGGGGACACCAGTGTGGAACTGACCCGCAATGAACTGCGGATTCTGGTTCACCTGATGCGGCATCCCGGCGAGATCGTTTCCCGGGCAGATTTGATTGACGCTTTATGGGATGAACATATCTATATTGACGATAATACCTTGAGCGTGAACATGACGAGACTGCGAGGGAAACTGGCTTTGCTGGGACTGCCGGAGTATATTCGGACCAGGCGGGGACTTGGCTATCAGTGTGAGAAGAAGTTCTAGGGCGTCAAAGGACGCCGCTATTGTGATGTAGCATTTTGGGCGGAAAGGTCAGGAGCTTGGGACATGAATATGGGGGAGTTTTTGGGGGAGCGGATGGGGCGGGTGGTCACGCAGGGAGTTTTTGTTTTGGCTGCTGCGGTCATTTTGCTGGTTACAGGGACGCAGGCGGGTATTGTGGTTATTTTGGGGGTCTTTTGGGTGTTGATGGTTTCGGGGGTGCTTATTTTTGATTATTTTAAGGAGCTGGGGCATCTCAGGGAGCTGGAGAGTATTATGGACGGGCTGGATCAGAAGCAGTTGATTATAGAATGCGCTCCGGAACCGGACACTGTCTATGAGCGGGCGCTGTTCAGTCTGATGCGCCGGGCGGGCAGGGACATGATTGAGACGGTCTCTGATGCCCGGGCCGCCCAGAAGGAGTATCGGGAATATATCGAGAGCTGGGTTCATGAAATCAAGACTCCCATCACGGCGGCGCGTCTGCTGTGCCGGAATGCGGACAAAAATCTGCAGCGGAAACTTACCGTAGAGCTGGCTCAGATTGAGAACCATGTGGAACGGGTTCTGTTCTATGCCCGGGCGGAGCACCCGGAACAGGACTTCCTCATCCGCCAGACCTCATTGGACAGCCTGGTGGCAGAAGCTATCGAGCGCCACCGCTCCCTGTTGATTCCAAACGGCGTGCGCATAGAGACCTGTGACCTGGAACATGTGGTCTATACGGACAGGAAATGGGTCTGCTTCATGCTGGGGCAGCTTCTGCAGAACGCGGTGCGGTACCGGAGCGGGGAGCCGGTGGTGGCTTTTTCCGCAAAATCCCTGGGGAACCTGGTGCAGCTTGTGGTCAGCGACAACGGAATCGGCATCCCCGCCCAGGAGGTGCCCCGGGTCTTCGACAGGGGCTTCACGGGCAGCAACGGCCGCGCCCGGGGCGGTTCCACCGGGATGGGGCTGTATCTGTGCCGGAAACTGGCAGACCACCTGGAAATCCAACTGGATATGAAATCCGTGGAAAGCCAGGGGGCCAGCGTGACGCTTACTTTTCCGGCAAAAAGCACAAAGTCAAGCTCAATCCAGCATTAAAGTATGCCCCTCATCCCAATTGTCCAGGGCAGAGAAATCATCTATCTGATTATTTCTCAAGTCGAGGGTAGTCAGCAATTGCAAATCGGCCAAAACAGAAATATCACGTATCTGATTATTGCCCAAATAGAGATTATCTAACGATTGCAAACCAGCCAGAGGTGAAATATCACTGATCTGATTACCCCCAAGGTTCAAGTATAACAGCTGCGTCAAGCCGCTCAGGGGCGAAATATCTTCAATCTGGTTATTTCTTAGATCAAGCCTTGTCAATTTTCTCATTCCCGCCAAAGCTGAAATGTCTTCAATCTGATTATCCGCCAGTATCAGCTGGTGGAGGTGCTTCAGATTAGACAGGGCCGAGATGTCGCTGACCTGATTTCCCTCCAATATAAGATTGTCCAGATTTGTCAAATTTGCCAGGGCAGAAATATCGCTGATCTGGTTGCCCTCCAGTATAAGAACCCGGATATTAACCAGTTCTCCCAAAGAAGATATATCTGTAATATTCATGCCCAAAAATGCATTGCCCAGATCCATGTACTCCCACACATCGCTGAGCATGATGTCTCCTTCTTCCATCCGTAAATAGCGGCGCATTGCCTGCTCCAGATTTTCATCCCCCCATTCCATCACATGATCCTCCAGCCCTGCCTCATCCCAGGGGATAAATGTCTGTATGGGTACAGGCGGCTCTTCCTCTTTGACAAAGCCAGGGATATCCGACATGTCAAACGCTTTCACAGTAATTTCTGCCTGCCCGCCCTCTACAGACATTGCTGCCGTTTCCCCTTCGGAGATAACTGCTGCCGTCGGTTCTTCTGATTCCTGACCTATCATGCATTCCACCTTGCCTTCCAGCAGATAGATTCGCATATGCTCTGAATCCGGCACCTCTATCCATCCGCAGGTACCTCTGATTCCTACAGCCATTGTGGAAGTGCGGATATCCATGGTCTCATCATCGGCCAGGGGTTCCGATATGTCAAAATACAGATTGCCGGAATTCAAAAAGACTTCCAGACTGTTTCCCTCCTTTTGGATTTCAATATCGCTGTTCTGGTCCATTTTTATCAGCTTTACGTCGTCCAGATTTATCCATGCATAGCTCTCCGGATTGGTCTCCATCTGATAACCGCTGTACAGATTCATATCCACAAAGGGTTCCAGCTCCCTTGCCTTTTCATTCCTGACGACAGCTTCGCCTTCCGTCCGCGCTAATTTCATCGTAGTAGCTTTCGCTCCGCATGCCATGCACAACATCGAAACTGCCAAAAACAGAGATACAACGCATATAATAGAAATTTTCTTTCGCATAATTCCTCACTTTTATGAAAACACATGTCAGTTTTCTTATACAGAGATTCTTTAATGCATCCGGAGACTGTTCCCGAAGCCACCCCAGAATCTCCGCCGCCCGGCTGAGAAACCTGGGCTCTCCCACGAGCGCCAGGCTGTCGGAATCCGCCCGCATCTTCCTGGCCGGTGACAATATATACTGACCATCACAAATAATCTTCATTCCAATTCGCCCAGCATCTTCTCCGGGTCCTCCGCGGCCTTGACCTTATCGTTGGCCCGGATAATGATTCCTTTCTCGTCAATCAGGTATGTGGTGCGCACCACGCCCATGGAAACCTTGCCGTAGTTCTTCTTCTCTTTCCAGACGTCATAGGCTTCGATGACCTTGCGCTCCGGGTCGGCCAGCAGCGTGAACGCAAGGCCGTACTTTTCCTCGAACTTCTTGTGGGATGCCACGGTGTCCTTGCTGACCCCCAGCACCACCGCGCCCTTTTCCATGAACTGGGGGTACCTCTCCGAAAAGCCGCAGGCCTGCTTGGTGCACCCGGGGGTATTGTCCTTTGGATAGAAGTACAGGATTACTTTCTTTCCCGCGTAATCCGACAATTTGTGCATATCTCCATTCTGATCCGGCAGTTCAAAATCCGGTGCTTTCGTTCCTGTCTCTAACATGATGTTCCTCCATTTTTTCGTTTATTTTGAGCTGTAGCAATTTCTGATTAGGTATGCCATAACTTGATAGATAACTTGTAATCCATTCTAAAAAAATCCGGCCATACAACGCAGCACTTCCTCCACTCCTTTTCAGCCTGGCGGAAAGCCGGAGAGGATGTCCATTCTTTCAAAATATCCGCACGCAACTTTTTTCGTCAGCCACACGCCGTTTTCCGACAGATAGAACGGTTGGCCGTCTCTGTGCATTTCCCCGCTACGAATCTGCAGCACCACAGGCTTGCCGTGGCGTTTTCCTACCTTTACGGCGGTTTCGACATCCTTTGACAGATGGACGTACAGCCGGCTCATGGGCTTCAGGCCTTCCGCGTTTATCGCGTCCAGAAATGCTTCAGCGGTTCCGTGGTACAGGATTTCCGGCGGCTCCTGTTCTTTCAGCTCCACATCCACAGGTATGCTGTGGCCTTGATTTGCCCGAATCAGCTTCTTGTCCTGGCTGAAGCTGTAGCGCTGTTTCTTGTCGGTTGCCACGATTTCTTCCAATATGTCCCTGTCCATCTTTCGGCCGGTGCTGCAGATTCCTGCCAGCAGCTCCTCCACATCGGCCCAGCCATGCTCGTCCAGCGTGACATGCGCTTTCTCCGGCTTGTGGCGCAGCACCTGGCTGAGAAAAATGCTCAGTCCGTCTAAACTCCCCATGCTTTTCCTCAAATCCCTCCATTAGTCTTTCCCGGAAAACCCATGGCTATCAGAACCATTTCACTTTCATCACGAAATTTTTCGCATTGTGATAGCCCGCTTTTCCGTAATATCTCTCATGCATCTCATCATTCACAGCCTGAAGCTCCACACAGGCCGCTCCCTTTTCCCGGACCCGCCGCTCCAGCTCCCCCAACAGGCTGCTGCCCAGGCCCTTGTTCTGGTGTTCCCGGGCAATCACGATTTCCTCCAGCGTGTATCCCACGATGTCATCGTATTGCTTGAAATATCCGACAGCGAATCCGATTACATCTATGTCGTCTTCCATGAGCAATGCATAGGAGTCGTCCATGTGCAGCACCTGGCGGATTCGTTTCCCCGCCGTCTCAGCCGTCCAGCAGCCCCCTTCCTGTTCGTTATAATAGGAGAGATACATGGGCAGAATCAGCTCTATATCTTCCAGTTTCATTTCGCGGATTGTCATCCTCCATTTCCTTTCTTCAGATGCTTTCTGTATCTTCTTTCCGGTTCCTATTGCCCCGTTCACAAAACATTCATTTGCCTCTCCGGCCCATTTCCCATATAATAAATATAAAACAGCATCTGCCATAAGACAAGACCAAAATGACAAATACAAGTCAAAACGACAGGGGGATTCTGAAATGAAATATTTATCCATGGATGAAGTAATCAGCGCGGGAACAGAATTTACCGGTGACGTATGCTACTCGGGAGAGTATGGACAACAAGTGTATACTAAGGACATTGAGGACGGCGGACGCCCAATAGAAGGAATCCTTTATGAAAGATATCCCAATGGTTTATTGAATTATTATAGTTTTTACAGTGACGGCGTTCCCAACGGACAGAGCGTAAGTTTTTTTGAATCAGGTAAGGTAAAGAGTCATTGTATCATGGATACAGGAACAATTGATGGGGAATATATCGAGTGGTATGAAAATGGGAATATAAAGCTTAAGAAAGACTGCAAATATGGACTCGTTTTAAAAATGCAGGAATTTGATGAGGCTGGAAATCTTGTAAAGGAAAAAAAGAAATTAAACGATGGGGAGAAACGTATTTTTGAGAAGAGAACAGCATATTACGAAAAGCGAACCCGTCATGCAGGTTGCTGAAAATGGCCAATCGCTTGCGGGGCTACACCTGACATGAAAATATGGGACGCATGCCAAACGTGCGCAAGGCATCGAAGGATTTTGTAAGCCGGAGCCGACATGAATACAGAAGGTGCACAATGATATTTAAGTATGAGAATGAGCCAGCGTTCCAATTAGATGACTTAGGTATGGAGAGAAAGAATGTTCGATGAATTTGACAAATATATTCTTGCGTTTGCATCGGAAGATTTTTCTGCAGATTATTGGTATGATGAAGGGACTAATATTGCGGAAAAAATGCTTTATGAATTTGGGGAAGATATTATTCGAGACAGTATCTGTAAGAAATACGGAATGGAAAAAACGTTTAGCATATTGTATGCATGATGAAAGCGATTTAAATCAATTAAAAGTATTCGCGTTAGTCAATAACTATGTTGGTTTCGGTTTGAGTCCGTTTAATGGAACTCAATAAGTTGTAGTGTATGATTATCTAATGTAATGCGAGGCGGTAATCATATGAAAACAGAATCTCTGTTCCATTCGCCGTTCAACATTGGAAACGGCGGCTGTTGGCATGGTGTCTACGATATCCGCAACTACACCTTAGTAGTGCTATGAGGCAATACCAACATATTTGTTGACTGCCGTCACATCCCCGCCCATTTTCCGCATCAGCTCCCGGACGATGAACAACTCTAAGCCGGAGGAGCCTTTTCCTCTGGCCGGGCCGTTTTTGTAGAATATATCAAACATACGTTCTGGATTCGGGCGGCTGTCCTCTGCCACGAGATTCTCGAAAATCATGCCGTCAGCCCGCTGGAGGATGGTCAATCCGCCCTCTCCGTGAATCAGCGCGTTCTGGATCAGATTCAGGAAGATCCGGCGCAGGGCGTCTTCGTCCGCCCAGACACAGGCTCCTTCCGATGAAAATGACACCTCCAGTGAAAATCCGGCTTTCTCAAACTTCGTGTACTGGCTCAGGAGACAGATATGTGGAGATATTCGCAAGCCCTGCATTTATATAGGAACGATATGCCGCTCCCGTTATTGATTACCGAAAGGCTCGGCCATGCAAAATGGATACAACAAGGCAGTTTTATACCAACGCCGACACGACAATGATATAAGTGGTGCGAGAGGGGAGAATTAAATCTCCCCTACTCGATTTGCTTATGGTATATACTAAGCAATACTTTTTTCAATTGCCATTACCATGGCAATTCGTAACAAATAATGAATCACTTTCTGTTTGCTTAGCACCACAATAGGTTCTTTCGCAGAAACGCACTCTCTCCATATAAAGATTACAGGGACCTTTAGGGCGGTGTATTGTCGTGACTTCCTGCCAATCAAGCCAATCCCCCCATTTATGCCCAAAAATATTACTGCATTTCTTGGACGGCTCTGAAACCGTACCATACAACGAAATTCCAGGCCCATATTCTTCTATGGTCGGGGCATATGGGGTAATCATACCATTATTTAGCTGTAGCATGTATTCGTCAAGGTTGTTCACGAATCTGCCTTCTTCTGTATCATAGTATACGGAGGCTTCGTTAGTAAGTTCTTCTGCATTCACCGCAATAGGCGATGCGATGATAAATGCTGCACAAAATAGAGATGAAATACCATACAATAACTTTCTGATTTTCATACTTTCTCCTTTCATAAATAACTCCAATAGTTACCTTTTCAATTGCATTTTTCTTGGCATTCCTCCCTTCAAATAAGTTTTTCCGGCTCATTCCACCCCTCCTTCCCTTGAAGTCAATGATTCGAAATCTATATACATCAAGTCGATGTTTGAGATGTCCAGTTCAAGTTCTTCAGACGCAAGCATTGTCAATCCATTTATCATTTCAGAATCAGGATTTTTTTCATGGCCTGTAATGCTTATATAGGCCTTCCTGATTTCGCCATCCAAATGCTCTAAATGCACCTTTGCCATGACAATATTCTCTTCATCATATTTCTGCAGAATATTTTCCAGTTCATACTCTCTTATATTCATTTGATCTTCCAAGGAGAATTTATCCGCATAATGATGTCCGCTTTCTACGCTGCGCATTGTACTGACCCCTAAAATAGTGCAGACAATCATGGCCAGAATAGCGCTTGCCGCAAGGACTGTTCTTTTGGACTGTTTTTTATATTTCATAATGGCACCTAACCTTTCCTTCAAATTCTTTTTATCTTCAAACATGGCTATCGGAAGGGGCATCTTTCTGATGGAATCAGCAGCGACTGCAATCAAAGTGTCGCCGTACTGCTGCATCTCATTCCTGTCAAGCCCCTTAATGACAGCTTCATCACATGCTAATTCACATGCCCTGTTCATCTCCCGGCGAACAAAATGGACCAGGGGGTTGAACCAGTGTATCGATTCCACAGAAATCAACAGCCACTTAACAAAAATATCATGCCTTTTCCTATGCGTGATTTCATGCATTAGAATATTCCTAAGCTTCGTGTCCTCATAGTTCTTGTCAGGCAAAATGACCACAGGGTGAAAAAAGCCGATTAAAATGGGTGTTTCCACCATTGGGTTTTTATATAGCCGCAAAACGTTTATTCCCAGGCTGCTCTGCAGATTGTTCAGCACCTCTATTTCCTGTCTGTCCGCGCTCGTATTGTGTCTGTCCAGCCTTCGAAGATAAATAACATAACATATGATGTAAAAGCCAAGAACCAGAACCATTCCTATCTGCCAGACAATGCATAAGACGACTGCCATACTCGGAAGATAAGGCATATGTGGGGCAATCTGCCCATTCCCATTTTGGGGTGAAAATCCAGGGCTTACAGTTTTTTCAAACGTTGTACCGGAAATCCGCTGGACAATTGTATCTATGGATTCCATCGGCAATACCGAAGCCTTTGGTACAGGAATCGCTATGATTTTTGAGACAGGCAGCAGTAAAGCAATCAGCACCGAAACCCACATATAATATTGGAACGATTTGGGAAGCCTGTCTTTTATTATCGGTTTCAAAACAAATAGAAAACAGGAGATTATGCTGCCGTTAACTGTCATCGAAAGAATGAGCGCAATGACCTCTGCGGAAAACTCTTCAACCGTCATTTACCCTCCCTTCCCATTTGGAAATACATCTTTAATTCCTCAATGTCCGCTTCCGTAAGTTCCCCGCTTCGGCAGAGGGACGCAACAAAATTCTTTGTACTGCCGTCATACAGCTCGTCTATCAGACTCCTTTTCTTAAGCGTGACATAGTCTTCTTTTGCTATATTCGGCACATAGTAATGCATCTCTTTCTCCTGAACCGAAACGGCGTTCTTTTTCTGGAGCCTTCTTAAAAGCGTTGCAATCGTAGACTTCTCCCACCCCATTCTGTCGCCCAGTTCTGCACGGATATCGCTGAATGATACAGCCTGTTCCTCCCGCCAAAGGATTTTCATCACCTCCAGTTCAGCGTCAGAAATTTTAACACTTTTTGTATTCACAACTATTTTCCTCCATTATTGTTCTGCGTTTTACATTTGTAACACGCTTAGAGTATACATTATTTTCACTGCTTTGTCAACACAAAATCAGGCGCGTAACTGTATTTTTTCTACCGAGTTATTTGCCAAAATAAATTCTACCTTCCAGTACAAAACATATGGAAGTTACTTTGGCAAATCAAATGAGTGGATTTCGCTTTGGCATATTATTCGGCAGTGCCCAATACTGGCTACTCCCCCTACAGGCGCAACGAACACACTGTCCTCAGCGAAGCGAAAATGCCCTGGTGTGCTGACGGCACACCGGGCAACCGCCACCTTCTGAGCTGCCTGGACAGGCAGGCCATCCTGAAATTTGTACCAGATCATCTACAATCCTCAGCCGCCCCGATTCTAACCGCCAATTGCAACTTTAAAGAGAAGTCCGATTCTCAGCAGATTTCCGTCCAATTCTGCCGTCACATCCCCGCCCATTTTCCGCATCAGCTCCCGGACGATGAACAACCCTAAGCCGGAGGAGCCTTTTCCTCTGGACGGGTCGTTTTTGTAGAATCGCGTTAGTCAATAACTGTGTTGGTTTCGGTTTGAGTCCGCTTTATGGGACTCAATAAGTTGTAGTGTATGATTATCTAATGTAATGCGAGGCGGTAATCATATGAAAACAGAATCGCTGTTCCATTCGCTGTGCAACATTGGAAACGGCGGCTGTTGGCATGGTGTCTACGATATCCGCAACTACAACTTAGTAGTACCATGAGGCAATACCAACATATTTGTTGACTAACACCAAAGTATTATTAAGCTTGGCAGGAACGGATGATGATGAATTATTTGAAATCGTAGTGGATTCTTTAAGATGCTTTACAAGCGAAGAGAACCTGAATTTGATACAGGCTGATTTGCGAATAGTCCCTAAAATCCAGGAGTCAATGCCCAAAGTTGGAGATGCGACAAAGAAAGTATACGAAGAATTTTTAAAAGGTTAATGGGTGTCATTCTTACATTCCCGAGCGATCGAATTCGAGCAACTCACCAAAGCACACAAGGAACTTTCACCATCTTCAGATATTTTTAAATAACGCTGAATATAGCCCGCATCTCCGACGGCACAGTCCCCATGGTACAAATGATAAGAAAAATAGAATCTTTCAAATTTGTAAGCTAAATCAATATAAATTCGATACCATTTTCCCCGCGGCTGGTGTATCATTTCCTTACAACACTCCGCTGCGGATTCCCATTCACCGCAGCAGTTCCAGAAAGAAAGGAGATTGTGACATCCAGGCCGACAATACGGTATTCCGCCAGGATATCACCGCTTACACGCATGCTACAGGTAAAAGCCATCGAAAAATATTACGGCAGCAAAAACAACGTCACCAAAGCCCTCGACCGCATCAGCTTCGAAGTAAAGGAGGGGGAATTCATCGCCATCATGGGCGCCTCCGGCAGCGGCAAGACCACGCTGCTGAACTGCATCTCCACCATCGATACCGTCAGCGCGGGGCATATCCTGCTGAACGGAGAGGATATCTCCAATCTGCCCCCCGCCAAACTGGCCAGCTTCCGGCGGGAGAAGCTGGGCTTCGTCTTCCAGGACTTCAATCTGCTGGACACACTGACTCTGGAGGAGAACATCGGCCTGGCCCTCACCATCAACCACAGAAATCCCCACCAGGTCCGGGATATGGTACAGGATGTGGCCATGCGCCTAAAGATTGACGATATCCTGGATAAATTCCCCTACCAGGTGTCCGGCGGCCAGAAGCAGCGCGCCGCCTGCGCCCGGGCCATGGTGGCCGGGCAGTCCCTTATCCTGGCGGATGAGCCCACCGGTGCCCTGGACTCGAAAGCGTCCAAAAATCTTCTGGAAATTCTGTCCCGGATGAACCAGAGCTGCCATGCCACCATCCTCATGGTGACCCATGACGCATACAGCGCAAGCTATGCCACCCGGGTGCTGTTCTTAAAGGACGGCCGGCTGTTCAACGAGCTGATCCGCGGAGACCGGACAAGGGCCGTCTTCTACCATGAAATCCTGGACGTATTGGGACTGTTAGGGGGTGATATCAGTGACGTTATCTAAACTTTCCCTGCGCAACGCCAGAAGGCAGGCCGGAGATTATCTGATCTATCTCGTCACTGTCATCCTGTCCGCCGCCCTGATCCACGCTTTCAACGGACTGGTCTTCTCCCAGGAGCTGCTCACCCTGTCCTCCTTCATGGAAAGCCTGCCCGTTTTCATCATTATGGCCAGCATCCTGGTCATCGCCGTCACAGGGTGGCTGATTCACTACGTCACCGCCTTCATGCTCACAAGACGCAGCAGAGAGCTGGGCACCTATATTCTCATCGGCCTGGAGCCCGGCCAGGTGGCCAGACTGTTCTTTCTGGAAAACCTGGCGGTAGGCGGCGTGGCCCTGGGGCTGGGGCTGCTCCTTGGCAACCTGATCTTCCAGGTGCTGCGGGCCATCACCCTGTCCCTGTTCCATGCCCCCTATACCTTCAGCCTGGCTATTCCGCCAAAAGCGGTGGCGCTGACCTTTGTATATTTTGCCGCCATCTATCTGCTGGTGCTGTGGAAAAGCCGGAAACGCATCCGGACCATGAACATCCATGACCTGATTTATTATGAAAAAAAGAACGAGACCGAAGCTGTCAAAAAAAGCCGGAACCGCCGGAAATTATTTACGGCATCTGTCCTGTCCGGCCTCCTGGGCATCTCGCTGCTGCTGACGAAAATCCTGCCCTTAGCGTTACTGGGCGTCGTGTGCGTCCTCGTCTTCCTGTACGGATTCTTCCTGAGCTTCTCCTCCAGCGTGCCCGCTTATTTCGACAGACGGCCCGGGAAGAAATACGCCTCCCATACGCTGCTGATTTACCGCAGCCTGTCCGCCAAACTGAATACCATGGGACTGACCATGGCCACAATCTCTTTGCTTTTTACGGTCACTTTGATTTGTGAGGGAACGGGCATGCTGTTCAGTGCCCTGTTTGAAAGCCGAGTGGACGGGAGCACCTGTTTTGACATCTTTGTCGGTACGGAAGCCTCCGCTGCAATATCGGATAGTTCCGCAACAGCCCAAACGGCCGCGCCCCAAGCGAACAATCCCCCCGCGGGCGCTTCTACCCGCAGCATACAGAACCCGGAATCCCATACGGAGTCCGCATTCCCGGAGTTCCAGCCTTATCTGGAATATGTCCGGGACCAGGTTCCTCTGCGGGCCTCCATGCAGTATCATATCTACCGGGGAGAAAATCTCCAGGTGACGAACTATATTGGCGAAAACGCCTCGTATTATGCCTATTACGACTACGACCCCCTGATGGCCTACAGCGATTACGCGGCCCTGCGGAAAATGCTCGGATACAGCGAGGCCACCCTGGAGCCCGGACACTATATCATCCACTGCATGGAATATCTGGGCAATCTGATGTCTGACTACAATGATATAGTCAATATTGACGGAAACCGGCTTTCCCCGGGCGGCGTATATACAGAGCACTTCACCCAGAAGCTGTGGGACGGAAACGGACGGGGATTTCTCCTGGTGGTGCCGGACGAATGCCTGGTTTCCTGCCCTGTGAGCCACAGCGTATACGGCGTCATGACCAGCGTACCTCTGACACAGGAACAGGACGATGAGCTGCGGGAAATCCACGAGAACCATATGGGCGGAAACGCCGGACTGACCTATTTCTCCGCCGGCTTTTTTACCCTGATGACCAGGACTTCCCTGGCAAGGGAATACGCCTCCATGTCGGCCTGCACCATTTTCCCGCTGTACTATCTGGCGCTGGTTCTCACTATGGCTTCCGCCACCATCCTCACAGTGCAGCAGCTTGACGAAAGCACCAGGTATCGGAGGCAGTTCACCCTGCTCCGAAAACTGGGCATGGACAGACGGGACATGTCCCAAACTTTGCTAAAGCAGTTCGCCATCTACTACGCCATGCCCGCTCTGCCGCCCCTGTTGATCGGCATCCCGATCCTCTGTGCCATGTCCTATGCTTTTGAACCCGGCACCATAACAGGGATTGCACATCTGGCCGGAATCCTGGGAACTGCCTTGGGGCTGTTCTTCCTGATCTATTTCCTGTATATCCTGATGGCTTACAGCAGCCTGAAGCGCAGTGTGCTGCATTAACGTTTTTCCAAATATTTCTCTATTCTGCACCGATGCTTTCTTTTCCCCGACGGCGCATCCTTCGCATAGCTGATTCCTACCAGAAGGATGTCGCCGCCATACTCTTTCACAGCCTGCGGGTAGCGTCTGTCCAGAATCTGTTCGATGGCACCATCCGCCGACTGGTTCCACTTCAGCTCTACCACCAGGGCCGGCAGCATAGAATCCTTTTTCGGCAGATATACTACATCCGCGTAACCGGCTCCCGCCGGCAGTTCCTCGAACATCACATATTCGTCCCCATAGCTGAAATAAGCCCGCTTAATAACACTCCTCAGCGCCTGCTCATTGTTATAGCGCAGTGGCGACTCCTCCTCATGAATCTTCTCAATCTGCCTTGCGACGGCCTCTTCATCTCCCCGGACGGTATCCTCGATAAGCCGTGCGCTCTCCCACACTCTCCGAATGGTGTCATCGCGTTTTACATGACGGATGGCTCTGGTGAATTCCAGCCGAATCTCTTCGTTGGGAATATGCGCCCTCTGCGTCTCTTCATCATAGGTCAGGTATCCCAGATGAATCAGCAACGTCAGCACATCGTCCCTGTCCCGGAAAGTCACCAGATCGTTCGCAAAGCCTTTCGTGTCCACCTTAGTCTCCACGCCGCCAATCAGCTCCGCGACCGTTCTGCCCAAGCCGTCAAAATCAAGGCTGATATACCCCATCAGGCTGTCCGCGGCGGATGTCTGCGTCCAGTATGAATCAAAGTCATCATTGCGTATTGCTTTCATAACGGAATTGGGATTATAGACGGATGTCAAATCCCGGAAAGAATAGCCGTCATACCACTGTTTCATCTTCCCAAAATCGCTGCCGTAAGTCCGGCAGAGCTCCCTGACCTCATCCTCCGTAAATCCCACATATTTTCCGAACTGTCTGGGCTTGACCATGGTATATTCCAGAAAGTCCGATATGGCCGACTGGGAGCCGTCCTTTTTAATGGGGAGGATGCCTGTCATGTACGCCGCCGCGAAGATTTTACTCGTCATTCCGCTGTTTTTGAACAGGGAGCGCAGAAATTCCAGATATCTTCTCTGCAAGTCAGGGTGCCCCACAGATTCCCGTATAGGCGCGTCCCATTCATCTATAATCATGACGAATTTATTTCCCGCCGTTTCCACCGCATTGGCCAGCGTTGCCGCAAACCCTTTGGCAGCCTTTGACTCCGGATAGCTCTCTGCAAGTTCCTCCATGACGCTCTCCTGGATATAGGGCACCACATTCGCCACAGACGCTTCCCCTATAGCCTCTGTCATATCCAGGTAAATCACATCATACCGGTTCCTGTAATCCCGGTAATGTATGTCTCCCGCAATCTCCAGATCATCAAAAAGCCCTGCCGAATCGCAGGTCTTGTCATAATAGGCGCACAGCATCTGAGCCGCAAAAGATTTCCCAAAACGGCGGGGCCTGCTGATACATGTCAGACGCCTTGGCGTATCGATGGTCTGGTTAATCAACTGAATCAATCCCGACTTATCCACATAGACATCATTCCTGATTCCGGCAAATCCGGCATTGCCTGGATTTAGATAATTTCCCATAGACTTTCTCCCTCCTGTCACTCGCTTCCTGTCCGCAAAGCTTGTCGCCCTTTCCTCCTATGCAAAACCAAAACAATGGCTTCTCTCTTTAAACCCTGGTTCTTATGCTTGATTATAAAGTATTTGCCCACTGCCCGCAATGTATATCTGCAGATTCATTTTACGAGTCATCTGCTTACATAAAAATAAACAGGACAAATTGACCAAAGGGTTAGAATTCCTTATACTATTCGGCGGTCATGACAGGGATCTGCGCAGCGGACACTGGGACAGGGAGACCCTCTCCGCCAGCTCTTTCAATCCATTGTCCCGCAGGTAATCCTGCATAATAGGCTTGGACTGAGTGGACTCCGGCCCGATGATGATCTCCTGCACCAGCTCCTCCAGTCCGATTCCGGCTTTCTGACACATGTCCATCAGATCCAACGGATAATATTTCTTGATGCGCTCCACAGTCACATGATAGCAGGGGCTCACTTCGAAATATTCTTTCACGAAAGGGGAGACCACCAGGCGCACTTCCTGCTCCGACAGGAACGAGGGATGCTTGAACGCCGCGGAACAGCTCCAGGCATAATTCATGGCTTTCTTGATTTCCGTGCCATGCTCGGCTTCTGCTAAATCCTTCTTCCTCTTGACCAGCCGGTAGAATACGCCTGTGAGATTGTGGGCCGCCATATCGTCCTGATAGAAGACCGTCTGGAGGGACAGGACACCTTTGGCCATTCTCTGGAGATATTTCCCCTGAAAGGCGATGCACACGCCCCGGCCCCGGTTCCCGTAGCGCTCCCACTGGGCAGCGTCATCCCGGAAAAGGGAAAAACAGGCCGCATAGGCGGAATAGAAGAATTCTTTCTTCAGCTCCTCCCGAAAAAGCTCCCGCACCCATTCCGCCCGCTCATGATCCCCATCGCCCTCCAGCCGTCCGGCCACCGCATCGCACAGCCCCTCCATGAAATAGCGCATTTCCGCCGCATCGTTCATGTTCAGCACATTGTTCACCCGCAGCTGGGCCTGGCGGAGGATGCCGTCCAGGGCCTGATAGTCCGTGTAGTGATATAGAATGTCGTTCTCGTATTCCCTTGCCATTTGCGGTTCCTCCCGTAGACTTTATTTTAACACATTATAACCCAATCCTCTCCTGTTTTTTCTTAACTGCTCCGTCAATCCGAATTTTTCTGGTCCGAATCATTCCAGGCTTGACATCCAAGCCTACATCATGTTAATATATTTATGCCTACATATTGTTAAGATAAAAAGGAGAGCAACCATGCTGCAGCAGATATCAGAATCGGAGTCAGTCCTCATGAAAATCATCTGGAAAGGCGGCGGGAGGGCCCTGTACTCCCAGATACTAGACGCGCTGGAAAAGGACAGCCGCCAGTGGAAGAAGAACACAGTGCTCACCCTGCTTTCCCGCCTAATCGAAAAGAAATACCTGAAAATCCGAAAAATCGGCAGGCGCAACGAATATATCGCGCTGGTGGCGGAGCCGGAATACCAGACCCTGCAGACCCACAGTTTCCTGAACAAGGTATACGGCGGGAACGTGCGGGGCCTGGTGTCCACGCTGCTGCGGCAGGACATCCTCCCGGCAGAGGACATGGCGGAAGTGGAACGCTATTGGGAGGAAGTGGGCAGGTCCTTTCAGGACGGAGAACAGGAGACTGCGGATGAATGAGTTTACCAAGACGCTGCTGTCGCTTACCCTGTCCGGCACATTGCTGTTCCTGTTCGTACTTTTCCTGAACCGTCTGTGCCGGGAACGGTTCAGTCGGCGCTGGCAGTATTATATCTGGCTCGTGGTAGTTTTGCGGTTTCTGCTGCCCTTTGCGCCGGGCTTCACTTTCAGCAGCTATCTGTTTGACAGGATAGAGACGGTGCGAACCCGGCGAATCCGGCACAGCAAACGGCTTCGTCCAATCCCCGCATCACGCAGTCAGCCACTGCCGGGACATCTCTTGCGCCTTTCTCATACGCGCAGATGGCTTCCCTGGCCTGGGGCATGCCCCTGAAGTCGCAATACCCTACGCCCTTGTCTACCTGGCCCGCCAAAGCGTCCCCGATGCTCTTGGGCAGTCCGAATCCGAAAGTCGCCGGGTTCCCCGTATTCAGCTTCAAAATCTCGATTCCTCTGCTCTGCATTTCCATGGCCTCCTCAAACAGAGGCCCCCTGATATCCGAATGCACGTTCCGCATTCTGTCTGCGCATTTAATCCGTTCCATCTTTCCCTCCTGCTCTGCTCCGTGTAAGCTTCATCCTTTACATTATCATACAGAATGATTATACTATAGTCAAATATATAATAGTTTGAGCTGAAACAGCAGAAAAGAAAGGAAAAGCACCGGGGCAGGTGGGATAAATGAATGACATCCAGTTGGTTTTGTGGTAAAATATTCGTTATGAATCGTGGAATATCCTGGAATTTGATGGAGGTCTGAAAAAATTGAAAACCATATCCATAACCACCGGCAAAGAGGGAATCAAAAATCTGATTGTCGAATGGCTCGAACTTTTGGCACAGGAAAAATATTCAGAAGCGCTGGATTTGATTATGTATGATAATACCCAGACAGTGGACGGAGAACGATGGGTATGGACACCGGAGCGGTTGGAAGCGGCTGTTTTCACCTATGGGCTGCCGTGGTTCACAAAAGAGGACATAAAACGGGAGTATGGGGATGATTGTTCAGTCGACTACAAGGTGACTTCTATTCTGGATGCCCCGGACAGGGACAGGTTGTTGGAAGATATTGCATCCTCCATAGATTTCTTCGACTATGACATATCAGACGAGATGGCCAGGACATGGGTGATCACAGGATTAGATTACAAAAATATCATTGGCGATGTCCTTTTTGACGGTGTGCCTCTTAACGGAGAGCGAAGCGATTTGACAGCGTTGTTTTGGATTCTAAAAGTGAATGAAACTGATGTTACGTTACTTTTTCGCGAGCTGCATGTGATGTGACACAGTTTATGGAGGTACGCGGAGATGGTGGAAGTCCGTTTTTGTGAACAGGAAGAAATAGAAGACAGGCTCCTCGCCTTTGCAGTCATCCTCGCAAGGACAGAGGGCAAATGGGTCTTTTGCAAGCACCGGGAAAGGGATACCTACGAGGTGCCGGGCGGGCATCGGGAGAAAGGAGAGTCCATCCTGGAAACGGCCAGGCGGGAGCTGCGGGAGGAGACGGGAGCCATTGATTTCCGCCTGAAGCCGGTGTGCGCCTACTCCGTCAAGGGGAAAACCGCTGTAAACAAGGGCGATGAGGACGAAAGCTTCGGCATGCTGTTCGTGGCGGATATCTTCTCCTTTGAAAAAGAGCTGCACAGCGAAATCGAGAAAATCGTCCTTTCCGAAAATCTGCCATCCAACTGGACATATCCCGACATCCAGCCAAAGCTCCTGGCGGAGGCGACGCGGAGGGGCTATCTGGGGTAAACTCCCCGGTGGCCCCCAGATACTTCCTCGAAGAATAGCAATCTCCGACAGAAATCACCTGTTCAAAAACTGCCACCCCACTCCCCATCAACCGCTCCATCCTATGCTAACCGCATAACCTCGGCTTCTTTACTTTATCCAGGGCATTCACTCCAGCGTGTGACTTGCCAGCCTTTGTACCGACATAACCGTCAGATAATCATGGTGTCGTCACACCGGGATGCGTTCGGTCATTTCATCCAGAACCCGATCATCTTCATCTCTTTATCGAAGCTTACAGTAAAGGTCAGGTTCCCCTTTTCAAAAGCAGCTACCACCACGGCTACCGCGGACTCTGTGCCCTCCTTGTCCTTCTGCCCCACCACAGAGCAGCTCTTGTACTCCTGAAAGGCGCCTTTCTGCCCGGTCATGGTCTCCATATTGCCGGCCAGAACCTCTGCCGATATGGCGGCCTGCATCTCTTCGCCCATGAGGCTCACGCACGCTTCATACTCTCCGGCCACCAGGTAGTCGATGGCCTCCTGGGCCGCAGCTTTCACCTTCTCCTCATCGAAGTCCCCGGAAAGCTTCGTGCCGCTGCAGCCAATCAGGGAAAGCGCTGCCGCCATGACCAGAATCATGATAATGCCTTTCCTCAGGAGCCCCATTCTGTTCGCTTTGTTTTTTGCCATTGTCTCTGTCTTCCTTTCTGATTTCGTTTCCGACTTCATATTCGTCTTCATTTGTATCCTCCTTATCTAAACGCATTTTCCGTCTGTTTTTGGCTTTTTCCGGTTTCCCGCCGCCACAGAACCTTACGTCTCCGTCAGCATACCGCTGCCCCCCCGCTTTTTCGACAAAGCCAAATCCCCAGTGCCAGCGTCAGGCCGCCCAGCGCAGCCGCCCATGACTCGATTCCCAGGACGCCCGCTCCGAATGCCGCAGGCAGAATCACCACCGCAGCGTCCAGCGCCCCATGCAATGCCACCGCCAGGGCCCAGTACCGTGCCCCCTTGCCCGTCCTCACGCCGTGCATCACAAGCAATGACGCGCCCACATGGAAAGCCATGGCAAAGAGCCGCTCCGCCCCTGACACCAGCACACTCCCCCAATCCGCCGGAAACAGCGCCGCCTGGCCCGTCAGCGCCATCACCGCCCCGGCAATCATATTGGGCCCCACCAGCAGCATGGCCTCTATGCCGCCGTGGCCCAGCCCGAACGCCAGGCCGTGTTCCATGGCATCTCTCCCTTTCAGGAAGCAGCGAAAGGCTATCCACCGGGCCGTCTCCTCCGCCAGTCCCGCCGTCAGCCCCAGGAACAGGCCGTATCTCCAGGGGTACAGCTGCATCACGGCAAACCATCCGAAGTTCGGCAGCACCAGCTGAAGAATCGGGACGCGGATCAGCAGCTGGCTCACCACAAACGCCGCGGCTCCCCAGGCAAAGGCTTTCCCGGCCGCTTTTCGCTTTCGCGCCAGCAATATCAGGCCTGCAGCCGGCAGTCCGTAACATATGGCAATTCCTATGCCCAAGCTTGCCAATAACATCTTACCACCCCCTTTCCCGCCTTGGGAGCGCCTGGACACCCCGTCTCCGGCGGCTTATCCCTGCCTGCGGTTCTCTGTTGTCTGCCGTCCTGCAGGGCTTGTGTCCTTTATTTTAGGATCCCCACAACAAAAAAGCAATATGCCTTACCTAAGGTATGGCATATCGCTCCTGAAAGACAGCGTTCCCTCTCCCAAAGGGACGTCTGCCCCCGCAGCGGCGCAATCGTCGAAGCAGAAAGCCGGGGCCGGAGCCGGAAGTCACCCCGAACCCTCCGCCGCCAGCATCACCCGAACCGTGAACACGCCCTCCTTCCAGCCCATCTGCACGTCCCCTCCGTACTGCTCCACAGTCTGCCGGATGATTTTCAGGCCCAGCCCCTCATGGCCGGCCTTATGGGAACGGAAAGCGCTCCCGGACTTTACCGGAGCCATGTCACAGCTGTTCTCCACCGTCACGGACAGGAACTGCCGCACCCGGTTCACCCGCAGCCGCACATAGCCGTCCCTGCTCTCCGCCGCAGCAGCCACCGCGTTGTCCAGAAGGTTGGCGAAAAGCGCCGTCACATCCGTCTCCTTCATGAAATCCAGGGACAGTTCCCCTACTTTCATATCCTCTTTCACGCCCAGGCGTTTCATTGTTCTCGCCTTATCATTCAGAATGATATTCAGCAGCTTTTCCGAGGTATAGTATTTCTGCTGGAGACTGTTCAGCATCCTGTGGATGTCCCCGGCATACTTTTCTGCCCTCCGGATGTCCCCCCGGGCACTTTCCCCAACATTTCCCTGAACACTTTCCCGGGCACCTTCCCGGACTTCTCTCTGAACACCTTCCCGGCCTTTCCCCTGGCACCCCTCCGGGCATGTCCCCCTCGCGTACAGCGCCTCCATGGCCTGGATATGGTTGCGGATATCGTGGATCAGCTTCCGGGAGGCTTCGTACTTCTCCTCCTCCTGCTCATAATACTGATGCTGCATCCGGGCCTGGGCCCGATAGAGGTTCCGCTCGTTCTCCAGCCTGTGGTTCTCGCTCATTATGTCCACCAGCACACAAAAGTAAATGTTCAAGCCAATCAGCAGCACCAGATTTATTCCCAGCAGAACCAGCATTTCCTTCGTTGGAAAAATCTGTATCAGATACAGCATGCAGTACATATTGAAAACCGAATACAGAGGCAGCAGGACAGACAGCGCCACCTGCCTCACGGTGATATGCCGCCCGGCTTTGTGCCCCACCGCCATGGACACCAGCAGAATCACCATGAATTCCGTCATCCTGGTGACCGCTACCAGCAGGATATACTGGAGCCAGGGCGTATTCAGGTACAGAATCCCTTCCGCCGCCAGTATCTGAAACGTCAGCACTGCCGCCACATCCGTAAGCCACACCGCCACGGACAGGATGAGATAGTACAGGCAGTAAATCTTCGGCGTCCCATAGACCCGCCAGGCCACCAAAGGGAACAGCAGCTGAAAGAGCAGGTTCACCCAGGTATTTCCCAGACTGGAACACGCTATGCACACCAGGATATAAGCCGCAATGATTCCAATCTTCCGCCGGGGCATGTCCGTATCCCCTGACATCCGGTAAGCCCCATAGAACATGCCCCCCAGGAGAAATACGCTTCCCACACAGGGAATTATCAGGTAAATCAGGATTTCCATGCCGCCTGCCCCCTTTCTCCCGCCAGGTACTCGTTCAATGCCCGGCGGAACCCTGCCGATTTCTTCTGGGACAGAGGAATCGTCCTCCCGTCTGTAAGGGTGATTTCATATCCATGTATGCGCTGTACCGCATATAAATTCACCACGAAGCTCTTGTGGGGCATGGCGAACCCGTAGCCCTCCATCTCCCGGGCCAATTCCGTAATCTGCCGCTTCAAATGCCACACCTGCTCCGTGGTATACAGGAGCACCTGCCGTCCCAGGTACTCGAAACACAGAATCCGGGAGGGCACCACCCGCACAATCCCCTCTTTCGCCACAAACTCCAGTTCCGGCTCCGGCCCTGCCAGCCCATAGGCAAAGGCCTCGTCCAGCTGGGCGAAGAGCTCCTCCGCTCTCAGGGGCTTCAGCAGATAGGCGAAAGCATGCACCCCAAAGGCGAAGATGGTATAGTCGCTGTAATTGGTGACATAAATCAGCTTCACCTCCTTGTCCGCCTCCCGGATGCGCCGGGCGGTCTCGATGCCGTTGAGCCCCTCCATATCGATGTCCAAAAGCAGAATATCGTACCTCTTTCCCGATGCCAGGAGGGCCTCCCCGCTGGAATAGGCGTCCACGGAGAGAGGGAGCTTTTCATATTGTTTCAGCAGTTCCAGGGTCTCCCCCAGAATATTTTCATCGTCATCGCAGACTGCTATCTTCATCATATCATGCCTCGATTCCCCACTTCAGCCCCGCGGATTTCGATTCATCCATCAGCCCCCGGCTCCGGGCTGTCCGTATCCACTTTCATCTTCTTGGCCGGTGACAATATAATCTTCATGACATCTCCTGAAACCACTTGTCAACAGTTTCCAAAAATCCATCCCTCAGAACAAATCCAACACATGGCAGGGCTTGCGGTAGAACACCTGAGCCAGTTCTGTCCCGCCGGCATTCATATGCGGGAGCGCCACCCTGATATCCGGCGTCATGGCTATGCTGTCCGTCCCCCGACAGCCGCCCAGCAGCACGGCCAGATTGCCCGCGTCCAGCTCGATGTCCGCAGGAACCTTTACCCGCTCCACCAGATTCTCCCTGCCGGGAGCGAAGTCCAGCAGGAACGTATCGTTGTTCTCCGGGATGATTTTGTCCGAAATCCCAATCGCCAGCTTCCCCTCCCCCTTGCAGCGGCAAAGCCTCAAAAGCATCTCCGCGTTGACTGCCCGGGCCATTCCGTTTAAGACCGGCCTGTAGTCTATCGCGCTGATTTCCGGCAGCAGGCCCGCCAGCTCGATGTGATCCGGTATCCCGAACTCAATGTCCGCAAAGTTGGCGATGAACGCCGCATGGACAAAGTTCAGCAGACCGATCAGGGCTTTCGCATCCGTGAAAATGAGGCCGTCCCTGCAGGAAAACTCTGTCACGCAGTGGAGCGTATCCTTTACTCTGCTGCCGACGAGGAATCCTCCCGGAACGCCATCGTCATCCGACCAGAGGAACATCCAGCGCTTTTCGCCAAGAGGCTTGTCCCCCTCAAGATTCTTGTCGAAAGTTTCCCGCAGACAGGAAAAATTGATGTCCCCGCAGGCTTTGCCGTAAAGCTCTGTCAACACGCTCAAATCATCGCCGGGCAGCAGCTGGCGCACCGTGCCGCCCGCATTCGGCAGGCGCTTCAGATCCTGGAGCTTCACCCGCCAGCGCAGGGTCTTGCCCGCAGGCGCAAAGCCATATTGCCTGTAATAGGCGGTGCTGAAAGGATACAGATGGGACAGGGCATACCCCTCCTGATACAGATCCCGCAGGGACAGTTCCATGCAGGCCCGGACTGCTCCGCCCCGGCGATGGGCCGGGAGCGTGGCCACGCCGCCTACGCCGCCCATTTTGACGATATGGCCGTCGAAGCGCACCTGCTTCTTATTCATGATAACAGAGGCCACCGGCGGCTCCTCCTCGCCGGAGAACGCCCCGTAGTAATCCTCCAGGGGATCCGCCTCTGCGGTTTTTGATTTTTCCAGTTCCTTTCCGTACTCGAAAGGGCCCTCAAAGGCCACGGCCATGTTGAGGCCCGCCCGCCAGTATTCACTAGGCTGTAATTTTCTTGCAAACATGCTTTTCCTCCTTGTAGTGGTTCCTTTTGCCTGCGGCATCATGACTTTCGTCACACTTCGCCCCGCATCTTTCGCTTTTCGCATTATATCATGAATCAGTGTTCATTACAATATGGCGTAAATGCTGTATTTTGGGGAAATGTTTAGTAATTTAGTTCCCCTCAAGTACACTCAAATACGCTCATTTAGTAACAAATTAGAAACAGAAAAACCTATCTTTTTAAAGCATTTACACGGGCCTGTACCGCATCATAATCATATCCTTCTGCGGTGAGTCTGTTTCTACGGTCTTGACCGTTTCCCCACTTTCCGGCAATGACTTCATGCGCCAGTTCATCCACGCTTTTCTGCGGATGCCTTGTAAGTTCATTCACACGGGCCTGAATGGCGTTATACAGGTTTTCTTTCCTGTCAGGTGCATTTCCCCATTTACCAGCAATAACTTCTTTTGCTGCTTCATCAATCCATGCACTTGACGGAAAATCAGGAACAACCGATGGAATTGTTGATTGTTCATTGTCATATTTAGGGCATATGAACCCCCTGATATATTTCCCGTTTATATTCATTGTACGGCGTTTGACGGCATTGGAGTAGTTACCCTCTATGACCGTAAAGGTTCCGGCTGCTTCATTGACAGTTTCCACAACTCCGATATGGTCAGGATTTCCCGTATTATCCCCTGCACCGTTATCATCCCAGTCATATAAAACACCGTCTGCCAGCTTCGGAACATAAGCATCATTTTCCTGCCATATCCCCATCTTCTGCGCCAATGTGATCAACTGGCTACAGCTTATTTCTACAGGCATAATGTCAGTATAGCCTAACTTGATAGCCAGTGCCGACCATGTGCAAGCGCACCATGCCCAGCTGTAAAGCATCCTTGTTCCCCGTGGGAAGGAAGTCATTGAATTGTATATGTCAATGATTTCCTTGTAGCTGCCGTCTGCTTCATTTTTGCCAAGCCATGACTGCGCAAGTGAAACAACCGCATTTCTTGATCTTGCCATAACTGCATTATCCTTTCTGTCATACTGTGTTAAACAATATTGTTCAATCAGGTTCATGTTGTTCTGAACGTATGCTGAACTTGTCGCATATCCATCCGCTTTAATGGTTTCAAGATATGCTTGTGGATCCGTGATCCCCTTCAAATTCTGATACCGGGGAAGCTGGATAAACTCAAAATAGCCCCGGATCCCTTCTTCCATACTCCCATACACCCGGAAATTGTCTTTGATTGTGGTCAATGTTCCGGGGCTGTATTCTTCTTTGGTGGAAAGGTTCACAGATGCGCCTTTCCATTTTGTTCCACATTTCAGACCGAAAAAATTATTGTATACCGCCGCAAGGGTACTTTTCCCCCAGCCGCTTTCAAGTATAGCTTGTGCGATTATGGGGCTATGAACCATAACCCCATAATCGGCGGCATATTTCTTCACATATCTGGCAACTGTCTGAATAAATTCCTGATTAGTCACCATCCGCACCTTCACTTTCTGTTTTCTTTTTCAGCACTTCAATAGCCTTGACGATAACCGCCGGAATGGGTACGCCCATCAGCCCGGCATTTTCAATAATGCTGATTGTTTCATTGGCAATAAAAGCGATCACCACGGCATCCCTGATAAAATTGGATCCCATGACCAGATCCAGCCGACACGCCACAAGCACCACAAGCAGCGTCACGCCTTTTCTGCATAAGCCTTTCCACCCGGCCCTGCTTTCCAGTGCGCCGTTCTCTGTCTTTTCGCTGGTCTTGAATACACCGGCCACAATCAGCCCGGTCACATAATCAATACCCATGAAGATCAGCAGCGTCACCAGTGCGGCATCCCAGCCCCCAAACAGGGAAGCGATCCAGCTTCCAAGCAGGCCGATCACAGTTAAAAGTTTCATTTTCATTGTTTCCACCTTTCCGGCACGCAAAAACCGCCTTTCTGACGCTCATATAACGTCATATAGGCGGTTTTATGTGCCTGTTTGATAATTTGTCCATGCGGCTGATAAAACGTCAAATTTCAGCCAGTTCAGGAAGTTCCATGTCAATCAGGACTTCCCTGACCTGTGCCTGAATCTTCGCCGGAACGTCAGCGAACGTTTTCTTGCCCTTTACGATCAGAACAGCGTAAACGATAGCCATATCATTTTTACCCCCTTTCCCCAGTATTAAAAAAAGCAAGGCATGAAGCAGGATCATTTTTCGTCACCCGCCAGAATAGCCTTGACCTCTTTCTGTAATTCCTTCGGTACATCCTTGATTGTCTTTTTACCTTTGCGGATCAGGTCAGCGTATACCTTCGCCATCATGCTCATTCTTCTTTACCCCCTATCAATTCATAAACTTCTACAAGTGCCATCTGTGTGCTGGTCAGTTCGTCAGATACGTCCGCCAGCTGTTCCTTCAAGGTGCTGTTCTCATTGCCGATCAGCTGAATGTATTCATCCGGCTCATAGATGTATTCATGGTACTGATACACTTCCCCGGAAGTTTCCATTCCTTCCTGCGGTTCCACCTTCTGAATGTCCGTGTGGACGTACACCGCATCGGGCATTACTACCAGCGGAACGGCAAACGCCCCGCTTCCCTGTCTGATTCCAAGATCTTTCATGCTGCTTTCACCAGTCCTTTCTTTTCCAGTTTCTTTTTGAATTTCCTTACTTTCGCCGCCTTGTTTTTCTTCCCGGCGGCAATAACTTCTTCATAGTACCGTATCAGTGACGGCACAATAGGAACAATGTATTTTTCTTTCAGCCTGTTTCCATTACACATATCAAGCCAGCCGCAATATGAATTAGCAGAACAAAATTCTGAATAGCTGATCAGCTGGCCGTTTTTCTGCTTTTCAAGTATTTCCAGCATACCAGCCTTAAAGCGTTTATATGTCCGTTTCCGTAACAGCGTGAAACCGTGGAAACAGCGGAAGCCTATAAAATCAATACCACGGGCATCCACCGGGAACACCTGCCAGTTGTCTTTCAGGTGAAGGTTCAACTGTGTCTGTAAATACTGATCCATCTGTTCCCTGACTTCATGAAGTTTTTCCTTGCTGTCTGACAGTATGATCACATCATCCATGTACCTGACAACATATTTCAGATGCAGGACTTCTTTCAGGTAGTGGTCAAAATATGCCAGATAATAGTTAGCAAGGTACTGTGACAAATAGGATCCAATGGGTACGCCTGTACCTTCCACACTGTCCACGATTTTGAACAAAAGGGAAAGCAGCCGCCTGTCTTTGAACTTCCTTTCAAGCAGCTGCTTTAATATTTCGTGGTCAATGCTAGGGTAGAACTTTGAAACGTCTATTTTCAGGCAGTATTGTGTTCCCGGTACGTCCTGTAAATATTCCTGCACCAGATCAAGGGCCTTGCTGATTCCCCGGTCTTTGATTGAAGCGCAAGTGTGGGAACAGAACACTTCCATGAAAACAGGTTCAATTTGCAGCATGACCGCCCACTGTATGATCCTGTGTGGGTAATATGCCAGCTTCGCAAGTTCTCGTTCTTTCCCTTTGTCGTTTATTATGCTTTTCGCATAGTCGGATGCGCTGATCTCATAGGTTTCATTCAGCAACATTTCCTGAATGGCTTTCAGGAAGCTGTCAGGATCAGCGTCAACCATCTTCACTTCCTGATAGAAAAGTTTGTCTTTTCTGGCGTTGGCGTGTGCTTCCCGCAAATTTTCTATGGTGCAGATTTTAGGGTAAATATCACCATATCTTTTCATGCAGCACCGCCCTTTATTTTTTGATGTTTTCCACCCCTGAACTTTCGCCTGTAGGCTACTAATACAGATCCGGGAATTGTTGTGTTTTGCCAAGTGGCACGGCGGCAGAGGTTCACCTTGCTAAAAAATACTATTGCTGGAAAACAATAGGTGACAACTGACATTCGCATTCGATAAAGAAAAGGTATTATTCACATTCAGTTGAAAAGCCCCTGCATTAAGTGCATTATTCCAATTACCACTGAAAATAGTAAGACAGGACGTATACAAATTAGTATAATCTTTTTTTTGTCTGTTCTTTTCATGCGGTTCATTCTGTGATCAACCTTATGTCATGCTTCTGCCGCCTATATTATTTACGCCGCTTCTTCCTTCGGTTCTTCCTTGTGCATATACATCAGGCGACAACCGACATACGCATTCGACAAAGAAAAGGCATGAGTCACATCCAGCCGAAAAGCCCCCGCAGAAAGCGCATAATCCCAACGACCACCGAAAAGAGCAAGACAGGACGCATACAAAGCAGCAAAATCCGTGAAGTAGGTGCTGTCTGATCCTGATACGTCACGGGCTGTAAAGCCGGCCTTGCTTCCACCATGCGGAAGTTTCATATAGTTACCGATATTTGCAGACACGCCGCCGTTTCCGTTGTTCTCATAGCCGGATCCCTGTGTGTTGAAGTCAGCCGCACATCTGGCTGTCAGGACGTTCCGGGAAGCATCAGAAACAAGCCCATCCACAAATTCCCAGTAGTTCCCCCAAAAATCTTCAAGGCCCAGACACTTCACCTGATGGTTCTGGTCAGTCATATATGACGGATTGCTTGCCCTGATAATTTCAGAATCAAAGCCATACGCATTAGTTCCCCCGGTATTAACTCCGGCTGAATGGCTGGAAGCAACATAGCCAGTGCCAACAGCCGCCTGACTGTTCAGTGTTCCGTGGCTGATGATATACAGGCATTGCATCAGCTTAACACTTCCATATGTGCGCTGCTGGTAGCCTTTGCCCCTTGCCCTGCACCATGTCCTGAAAGCGTCTATTGTCTGTGATACCGTGACCGCTTTCCCGGAAGAAGAATATGCTTTGTTCCCGGTACAATGCCCCTTGTATGCCCCGATATAGATTTTGTCGCAATCATTATAGGCATCAAGGCTGAAAGCGTCATAATTATACGCTTCGTTGTCCGGCTCATTCGTCACGGAAACTTTCAATACTGCATTTCCGGGAATCACCCATTCGATCATATATCCCAGCCTTTCAGGAAGTTCCAGCATTACATCATTTCCTAACGTGGTAATGTCGGCGGCTGATCCGTCTTTCTTCTTTGCGGTATTGTCATCATCCAGTTCATACAGCTTTTTCCCGTCTTTCAGTACGCACAAGTGCAAATTCTTGAAAATTTCCTGATTGCGCCACGCTGAAAACTTCTTCTGTATTCCTATTGCATCGTCAGCATAGGTTACTATTTTTTCAGGATCGGACTTTGTAAGGTCAAGCAGGGCTGTGAAAATAACTCCCAGCTTCATAGTCAGGCTGTATTCATGGGTATCTGCAACAGCTGTGAATTTCCCCTTCCCGGTTTTCATTCCGTCCGTTGCCGTAACCGTACATTCTCCCATGAAATTACTGTCAAAAATGATCGTAGCTGTGCCGGACTTAAAAACCGCCGATCTGGAATAGCCGCCTTTTTTCAGCGTAACGGCCTGATTTTCAAGGCTGGATTCCTGTGTGGTGACTGTCACCCGGTACAGCTGCAAATTCACATTGTAACTTGCTGTAACATCCCCGGAAACGTCCACGGTGGCACTGACAACGTTTTTACCGTCTGTAGCCGTAACCGTGACCGCCCCGGAAAAGGTGAATTTTATCCGGGCTTTTCCGTCTTTCCCGATCATGGCCGTGGCTGTTTCCTCACCATTGGAAGCTGTTACTTTTGTATCATAAAGTGATTCTTCGGAAGTGGTGACATTGATCCAGTTGTGCGCCTGTCTGGTGTCCAGCTGTACGTCATATGTAGCGTAAGCTGTCACATATACAACCGCCTGATCCGTTGCCCCTTCTTCCGTGGTAGCCGATACTGTCAGGTTCCCGTTCATGATAACGCCGGATATGACACATTCGCCTGTATATGACATGGAACCGATCAGTGTGGTTTCTCCATCCGTCACGGTGACATTGCGCCCATATAAGCCGGGATCCCCAGTCCTTACCCGGATAGCTGCGCCCCCGGATGCGTTGTCAGTCCGTTCCTTGATCTCATTGATAGCATTGACAAAATTGTCTTTCGCAATCGTTTCAAGGTTCTTTGTGTCACCCAGCGGAAGATCACCGCCTACGGCCTTGACCACATCTTCATGCGTGACTGCCTTTGTACCTGTGCCATCCCCCATTTCTACCACATAGCGGCTGCCAGCCGGAACAGTAGTAGCCTGTTCCAAGTCAAAGATTGTTTTTCCCTGATTCATTCTTTTTTACCTCACCTTCATGTTTTTATTTATTTATTTATTTATTTATTGCAGTTGCAGATGGGCCAGCCGATTAAAAGCGGCTTCCCTAAACTGTCAGTGATAAAGTCACCCTGATCAGTGTTCAGATTCACCCTGACCATCCCGGTGAAAAGCATTGTTTCCAGATCCCCGATCTGTGCGTTTGCCTGATCAAGTTCCAGTTGCAGCTTTCCAGCAGGATCTTCTTCCAGCTGCCCCCTGATATGTTCAAACCATGCCAGAAATTCAGCTTCGTTCACCGTCTTGAACTCTGTCAGCTGTTGGATAATCGCCAGAACATCCTTCTGCCCCTGTTCCTGTAGCTGTTCCGCATATGCGGCGATCTCTGCGCTGTACTTGTCATAAAGCGTTTTCCCCTGTGCGGAAAGATCCTGATAAAAAGCGTTCATTGTACTGATCAGATTGTTGTATGCGTCCGTGCTGTCTTTTTTCAGCGTGGAGATATACAGGGTAATGTCAGCATTGAACTTTTCATAAGCCGCTGTTGCCATCTGTTCAAACTGGTCATAGCTGGTATTGGACTTGTCAACAAATTCCTGATAAAAGGCATCCAGCTGTTCAAAGAACACGGCCGTGTCAAGATGGTCAATCAGCTGTGTAATGAAACCGCATACTGCGCTGTTCGCTCTGGTGTCGTTTATGCTGGATTGTGTGATCGTGGTCTGCTTCGGTGTCAGCGTTATTTCAGCAAGACAAAGTTCAAAATAGTCACCAGCTGACGGCCTGATCAGTGCCGGGGGCTGCGGTTTCGCCGCTTCTTCCCCTTGTTTTACGATAATTTCAACCATTCTTTCCAGAAGGTTCAGGCGCATGATAACCCGGTCAATACGGCTGTATGACTGCGGTGCTGTCAGCGTCATGATGTCAGATTCGTCATCATAGCAGAAATGCCCCTTAACCATGCCAAAACCCGGCATACGCTCAATATCCAGCCCATTTCCGGCCGCCCTGATCTTGAAACAGGTATTCGGAAGTGCTAAAACTCCGTCACTCACCAGACTGGCAAGCAGAAGGCAGAACAGGTCAGACAGTTCAGCCCGGTCAAAGATGGGCATCCCTTCATCATCTGTACCGATAATGTCAGAATCAAAATAGCCAAACCTTAACATTTTACTTCGTTTCCTTTCTGATTATTTGCTTAAAATTCGTTGCATCGTCATTTCCGAAAATGACATTCAGCGTTTGTCGGGAACCTTCAAGCACTTCCTGTATTTCCGTGATACGTTTTGAACACTCTATATTCACGTCACTGTAACGGTATGTGCATAGATCCCCCAGATCAAAGTCAACGCCGTATATGAGGTTAGCAGCCGGATCCACGCCGGAATCTACTTTCTCAACAGCCGCATATTCAGCCAGCTTTTCAAGCCCACGCTGGCGCAACATTTCTCTGTATTGTGCATCCGTATAGGTTATATTGTCGGCTGTCTTTTGAAGGTCACGGGCATCAACAAATAATTCCCGGCGTTCTTCGTCCGGGCTTGACCGAATATCAACTTCAACCACAATCCGGGCTGATCCTTCCCCTTCGCCAGCCACATAAGCAACGTTTTTACAGTCTGATTCATCCCGGTCATACTGTGCGTTTTTTATGTTCCTGAAGCTGTCTGAAAAAATCGCCCAGCTGTTTTCTGTCTGCCTGTCTGTGCGGTCTTTGCCCTGCCATACTTCATATGTCAGGGTATTTTTAAGATAATCAAAAACAAGCCGCTGTGATAGTTCCTGTGTTTTCAGAAATTCATACAGTTTTGTTCCCACTTCATCCCCGGTATTCTGTAGGGTAGTAGAGGATCCCAGCCCAGCCAGATCTCCCAGCTGTATATCAGCATTTATTTTTCGCTTCCTGTCAGCCGGATTGATCAGGTATGTGTCAACTACGCTGCTGGCCAGCGCATCCGGCTTTCCCGTCCTGCTGAATACTGGATAAATCACGCCATTGTTCAGCAAGTGTTCAGCAAAGAACCCTTTACAGTAAGCTGTTTTTTCACTTTTTTCACCCCTTGCAAAATTGACTTCCCGGATAACGCCCAGTTCCTTTCTGTCATTCCTATACAGATAGCGGCCGTTGTTTATCAGGTCAAAATAATCGGCCGGAAGATGAAGTTCAAATATGCCGGGGCTGTAGTAGCGTCTGTACCATAACAGGGTATTGAAAACCTTCACGGATCCCATAGTCTGAAAATCCTTGTCAAAAATAATGAATTGCACCAGCTTACACCCCCAAGTATTTAGGACGGTAATAAAGGTTTACGTCCAGATTCGTGTAGTTTTCGTCAGCGTCATATTCAAGGTAATTTTCCCCAACTTCCAGTTCAAACGGTTCAGATTTTCGGTCAATGTGGTTATAGTAATTCTTTCCGTTCAGTTCAATAACCTGATGCCGTTCATTCGTGTCCACCAGAAGGATGTCACCGGCCACCATGTCACAGTACACCCTCATATACTGGCCTGTTTTCACGTTAGTGATCTTCGGATTCTTTACGGTTCCCCGCTTTGCTACAAACTGTATCTGTAAGCCTGTAGGCACATCACCGTCATTTGCAAGTACCACTTCTTTATGAAGCGTCCTGTACCCTGTTATCATGCCGCCCAGCATGAGGCCCCTTGCCTGTTCAGGGTAGTCTTTTTTGTTCGTGGCCCGCTTTGCCAGACTGTGCCACGGAAAATGAAACTGTGCCGTATAGTGGGCCATGTTCTTTCCGAAATTGTCCACGTTCAGCATATAGGGATCAGGACACATCAGATCCACAATGATCCCCAGCCTTGCGTCAAGGTTCTGCTGCTCTGCAAACGTCCACCCTTCCAGTTCATAGTTAATATTCCGGGAAATACCCATGTTTGTGATAAGGGCTTTCCCGGTATACTTTGGATTGAAGAACTTGATCACCGCCGCACGGTTTTCAGGATTGTTTTTATTCTTCTTAAACTTCGCTTCAATGTGGATGGGCCTTTTACTGATTTTCTTACCGTCAACGGAAACCCCATCCACCAGCGCATTGTCTGACGTGCTTATTTCCAGTTCGGAAGATTCAAGGCCGGTCACTTTGGTAATGTCTATGTCCTCATTCGGGCCCATTACCAGCGTCCGGCCGTTGCACATCAATTCAATTTTTATTGTATTTACTGTCATTACTTCACGCCTTTCTGGAAGTTCCTGAACGCTTCCCGCTGATTCTTCGCTACTTCTGACGGTGTAGGAACCGCCACATGATAGTTGTTTTCCTGTGACTGGCTATTGTCAATTTCTACGAATGTAGCCCCTGCTGTAGCGGCTTTCAATCCTGCGCCCCCGGCTGCGGCAAGTGTGAAATTGCTCATTGCTGCGTCAACCGTTCCCTGCATAGCTGCTATCAGTTTTCCGGCTTCCGCTTTCATACCCCTCAAAGTTTTGGGCATGGAGTTTTCAACGCCCTCTGCTACGCCGGGCATGATCCATTTACCTACTTTATCCCTGAACTTTGTGGAAGGGGAATTGATCCCCAGTGCGCTTTTTGCGCTGTCCAAAAGACTGTTCGCAAGATCAGCAACTTTTCCTTTCAGCCAATCCCAGCCGGAAGAAATGCCATTCCAGATACCTGAAACAATGTTTCTCCCTACGTCCGTCATTTTGGAAACAATATCAGATCCCCACTGAACCATAGCAGACGTAACTTCTGCCAGTTTGGAAGCTACTTTTCCGGGAAGTTCTGCCAGTTTGGATATGATGCTTGAAACCATGTTCTGTATTGCCGTGGTAGCAGCTGAAAGCATCTGCTGCCCCCATGATGTCACTTTTGTGACTACGTTGACCAAGTGTGTCCATACTTTCCCCGGAAGTTCAGCAATCAGGGAAATGATCTTTGAGATCATGTTTTGTATGGCTGTAGTGGCAGCTGTCAACATTTGCTGCCCCCACGTTGTAACCTTCGTTACTACGTTTACAAGGTGCGTCCAGATTTTACCGGGAAGTTCAGATATAAGCTGAACTACTGAACTGATCATATTCTGGATCGCCGTCCGGGCCGTGTTCAACATCTGCTGGCCCCAAGCTGTCACTTTTGTGACCACATTGATTAAATGTGTCCACATTTTACCCGGCAGCTGTGATATTACCTGTTCAGCACTGTTCACCATGTTCTGAACAGTGTTCTGTATGCCGGAAAGCATCTGCTGCCCCCAAGCAATCAGGTTATTCAGGGCGGTGTCAAGCGTCTGCATCATCTGATCCGGCATTTCTGCCAGACCGTTGATCAAGCCCTGTACTAAATAATCACCCTGTTCAGCCATCACCGTGGAAGGGCTGTTGATACCGAAAAATGACTTGATTCCGTCCAGTATGCCGGATCCCAGTTCACAAGCAGCATCCCAAACTGCACCTATACCGCCGATCAGCCCGTTTACTATGCCGGAAATAATGTCAGGTATTGCCTGACCGATTCCCACGACAATATCAGGAACCGCCGTTATAATCTGCCACAATAGATCCTTTGCCGCCGTGAAAATCTGCGGTATAGCCTGCGCCAGCCCGGAAGCTATAGCCGTGATGATCTGTGGAAGGTTTTCAGCTATGGCTACTACAATATCAGGGATCGCTTCAATAATACCCATCAGCAAGGTGATCCCAGCCTGAACTATCTGCGGCAAAGCCCCAGTGAATCCGTCCACCAGTGAAGTGATGATCAAAGGCAGATTGTCAACTATTGCCTGAATGATAGTAGGTATGGCCTCAATGATCCCCATTAAAAGCTGAATAGCAGCATCCACAATTAAAGGTGCATTTTCAGCCAGAAATTCATATATTGTTGTGATCAGATCCGGCAGAACGGCAAGCAACTGTTCTATGATAATGGGTACAGCTTCAATCAGTGACATTAAAAGCTGAACCGCCGCTTCAAGTAAAAGCGGTGCTGATTCTGCCAGTCCTGTAATTAAAGCCATTGCTATATCAATAGCGGCTTGTGTTAATGCCGGAAGGTTTGACCGTAACGCTTCACATATTTCTAAAAGAAGCACGGATGCCTGACTGATTAGAGTAGGTAAAGCCGAAACAATGCCATCTACCAGTGCAAGAAGTATGTCAACCCCAGCCTGTAGAAGATCAGGCCCCCAGTCAACCAAACATTCAAGTATGTCCGTAACCGTGGTAGAAATTGCCTGAACCATCTGCGGCGCACCAGCCGCCACACCTTCGGCCATTTTGCCGACAAGCACTATAGCGGTAGTCCATATGTCATCCACACATGAAGCAAGACCTGTCACAAGTGACGTGATCAGGGATGCGGCAGAATCACCTATACCCGGCGCACTTTTCAGCCCTTCGCATAGGGAACCTACCAGACTGACCGCCATATTGACCAGTTCCGGGGCTGCCCCAGCTAACCGTTCAATGATCTGTGACAGCACATCACCTACAGCGGACACAAGACCGTCAAGGCCGCCAGCGTTGAAAGCGTCCTGTAACTGCTGAACCATCCCCTGTGCTTCTTTTACAACGTCTTTTGCTGTACCCTGAAAAGTTTCATACAGGGAGATACCCAGACCTTCAAGGCCGGATTGCAGGATGGTCAGCTGGCCTTGTAAATTGTCCTGCATGGTTTCAGCCATTTCCAGCGCACAGCCGTCAGCGTTCTGTATTGCTGCTGATAACTTGTTGTAGTCATCCTCTGTAGCGTTCAGGATAGCAGACAGGCCCTTTTGTGCTTCCATGCCGGCCACGGTATTAGCAAAGTTAGCTTTCTGTTCCGTGGTCATGTCAGCCGTGGCTTCCCGCAATTCGCCCATTACATCGGTCAGACTTCTGGCTGATCCGTCCTCATTGAAGAAAGCAACCCCTAATTCCTCAATAGCATCCCTTGCGCCGTTCGTGTTCGTGGAAAGCCTTGTCATTATGCTGTTCAGGGAAGTGCCGGCCATAGTACCTTTGATCCCGGCATTTGCCATCAGCCCAGTAGCCAGTGCCACATCTTCCACGGAATAGCCCAGCGTTCCAGCCATAGCCCCGGCATACTTGAAGGTTTCACCCATGCCGCCCACACTGGTGTTAGCGTTGGAAGCGGCAGCAGCCAGAACATCAGAGAAATGCCCGGCTTCGCTGGCCTGCATACCTAACGCCGTCATAGCGTCCGTTACAATGTCAGATGCCGTTGCCAGATCTTCCCCGGAAGCGGCGGCAAGGTTCATTACACCTTCAAGACCGCCAAGCATATCTTCGGTTTTCCAGCCGGCCATAGCCATATAATTAAGGGCTTCCGCTGATTCAGTTGCGCTGAACTTCGTGGTAGCCCCCATTTCTTTAGCCTTATTTTTCAGTTTTTCAAGATCTTCGCCGGATGCTCCTGAAATGGCCTGCACCTGTGACATTCCTGCTTCAAAGTCAGATCCTACTTTGATAGCCGCCGCACCTAAAGCAGTAACCCCAGCAGTGGCCCCCTGTAGAACTTTGGTAGTCAGACCAATTCCGGCTTTTGTAATTCCCCCTATCCCTTCTATGCCTTTCTTAAAGCCAGAAGTAATTATTTTTGTATCAAAATTCAGCGTACCGTCATTTGCCATCGAAAAAACCTCACTTTATTAGCTGTGATATATCGCCCCCTTTTGCAAGGATGGCTTCAAGGTCTTTTTCGAGCCTTACCCGGTCAGGCGGATCCGGCAGCTTATGAAGTTTTTTCATCCGCTGGTAGAACCGTTTCTTTTCCTTTGACATTTTCCACGGAATTTCTATAGTGCGGTAGCCTATGATCTTTGAAAATTCCACATCTTCCGGCAAAGCCAAGAATAAGGCCCGAAACTGCCACCAATGAAGTCTTTTTTCTGTCAGGTCTATATGGTATGCTTCAACGAACGCTGAATAAATATAGCCGCTGTCATGCTCATATGAAAACGGCGGATCCTTCCCGGAATCAGTGCTGTCAGAACCAGCCAGCGCACTTTCATCAGCACCACACCGATAAAACCACATGACAACGCCTATTGCTTCCGTTACGGTTTCCCAGTCCGTAAGAAGCGGGCCTATGCCTTCCCCAAAATACAGAAGCAGGATCTCATTCAGCTTTTCGTCATCGTCCAGCGTTTCATCCGCAAGGCATTGTTCAAAATAAATCCCTGTGCGGTAGTCTGTATTTATGGGTACTGTGTGGCCCGCTATGGTCACGGTATAAGGAAGTTCATCCATCAGGATATTCATGTGCGTTTCTGCTTCGGCTTATGCCCCTGCATGGAATTAAAGCCGTTCTGCTGCTGGCGTTGTGAATACCTGTTTGAAAAATCGTTGAACTGTTTCCTTGATTCCTTCGCTAACTGGTCAACCTTTGCCAGTGCTTCCATGCGGATCATAACATTACGGCTTCCGTTGAAAAGCTGTTCAGAAGTATCAGGCCCGAACACTTTATTGAAAAACTTATCCAGTGCTTTGTTCAATGCGTCATATCCAGCCGCCACTAAACCCCGTGGCTGCGTCCTTACTTTCTGCATATCTTCCTTGACTTCTAACAGTGCCGGTTCTAATACTTCCATGAACCCAGCATCCATAAAATCACCCTGCAAAGTTACCCCATTGATCTCAATATTCATATTTGTTTTCCTTTCCTTCACCACCGCATAGTAAAAGACAGCGCAAAGCCGTGGTGATACTCTGCGCCGCCCTGATCGTTCCGCTGCCTGTGTGGTCAGCTTCCGTTATCAGCCATGTGTCAATTATTCTGTTGTGTCACCAGCCGCCGCTTCCAGTTCAAGGTCATATTTCCCCTTAAATTCACCTTCCGTGAACTGCATGGAAACAGTGTCAAACTTGCCCTGAATGGGATCGCCTACAGCGTGGAGTGTGCCGGAAGCTGTGATCTTCTGGCCGCCATCCCCGGCAAATTCACTCACTTCATTGGACACGGTAAACTTCCGGGCTTTATATTCGGCCGCCGTTTCGGACGGCGTACCGATGGGATTGAACAGATCCACTTTTACAAAAGTGTGCTGTGCGTTATCCCCGGTGTGGTGATCCCGTCCGTCCAGCCATAAGGTGAAAAGGGCTTTCTGTGAAGGGATTGCGTCAAACTCATACGGAAATTCCGTTTCATACCCGATAATGTCAGAGGATGACGTTGTTTCATTGATATACGTTGTGCTGTCAGACTGTGCGCCCGGCGATTCGTTCAGCTTCGTGAACCCGATACCGCACAATTCCATCTTGCCGGATACTTCCAGATAGTCACCGATCATATTCCTGATCAGTGCGCTTCTTCCCCCGGCGAAAATCTGCAAATTGAATTTTTTCATGTTTTCTCCATGGCCTCCTTAAAATATTGTAGTTGCAGCTGGACTTGATAACGTGCATTGATCATTGTTGCGTCCAGCATAAAGCCCGGTGTCAGAACAGTCAGGGCTTGCGCTTCGCATCCTTCCGGCATTTCAGGAAGGTTTTCAAGAAAACTCTGTTCTTCCACCCAGTTACAGAAATGTTCATAGAAGGTGCTGTTCTGGATCATCTGAACCCTGTCCATAGAGTAATAGTCCTTACTGTTAAAGTTGAACATATACTGTCTGACGCTGGAACCGTCAAGGTATGTCTTGATCACTGGCGTTGTTATGCCAGTTTCAAGTTCATACTCAATCGGTTCAGGGCCCATTGTGTCCACCCGAAACACCCCATCTTTTAACAGGGGGCATTTCCTGAAATACTGGTCAAGCCCTTCTATTATTGATTCTACCAATCAATCACCCACTTTCAGCAGCCCTTTGAATGTCTTTCTTATGGGCTGTTTTCATTCTTTCAAACCACTTTGCGCCCCGGCGTGTATCATATGACCGTGATTCAGCGGTACAGTAATATTGCATCCGTGCATATGGCGCTGAATACTGCACAAGCCCGGATCCGATCACTGTTCCAATAGTGCCGGAACGTATCAACGCACCAGTGCGGAAGGGTATCAATGGGGAACAGTAACGCAATACTTCACTGTCAACGATCATCTGCTTCCTGTTGAACATATTTGAACGCCGTTCACTGAAACCACCATCCCAGCACAGCCGGACACGGCCGCCGTTATATTGGATCGTGAAATCGTCAGGCGTGTCAATGTGATGTGTTCCCGGCATATCATTTCCCCCCTATCCTGTAATGGCGCACATAAAGGCTTCCCCCTATGGTATTGTCTGCATACTCCGCAACGTGAATCACGTCAACGGCGTTCTCCCTTGCAAAAGCGTTCACGGCATCCTCAAACATGGGATCCCCCGGATATTCTCCCCGGACAATCAGATCACCTTTTTTTATAGTCCAGTATGCCGCCGCTTCGGTATCTTCCAGCTTTTCATATTCCAGACACGGCATATAAAGCCTTTTGTCCTGAACAGCTGAACCCACCAGCGGGATCCTGATCTTGTAGTTGACGTTTTCGCCCCACACCCCATTACTGGCAATCACAGCCCCTTTTGCTTCCTGATAGGACACGCCCTTGATCACTGTAGGGAAATATTTTGTACGCCGTTCAGCCTTGTCAGTGCGCCCGTTGAAAATTGTTATAGTTGCATTTGTGATCATACTCCCACCTTCGCCCTTCTGGACAGCCACCCGGTAGGAAGCAGCCGCACCCTGATAGCCTGATACATAGACCGCTTTGCATATTCATCCACCGTTTCCCCATCCTTCCGGGCTACTATGAAGGAAACGCTCATTCCGTCCTTATTTTCAGACTTCACATTCCCCCCTTGCTGCTGTTCCATAGTCGCAGTATAGTAGGCTTCCGCTGCGGCACACACGGCATCCATGATAACAGGATCCGTGTGCGCTTCGTCTGCGAAAATATCACCGTTCAGATAGGTCAGGTATCGGATGTATGTTTCAGCTTCCTGTTCAGCCCTCTGGAAGTCCTCTTTCTGGATCAGTGTTCCTTTATAGTTATTGCTGTAATAGCCGTACTTTACATACATCCTGAACACCCCCCCTGAATTACGCCTTTGCGGCCGCCGTTGCGCCTTTCAGAAGTGCAAACGGGCAGCGTTTGGTTTTATCCTTCTGGATCGCATTGATAGGATTAGGGATCTCCCAGCCCAGACGCATGACGGCACGTAACGCCACCATGTCATTCTGCATCAGGTTATAGATAATTTCCTTCGTTGCCGGATCCTGAATCACACCCTGATCAAAAATCTTGAAAGTGATGTCCTGCCTGATAGAGTAAACCAGCTGTGAAAAATCGCCGCTGATCATCAGTGCTTTGGACTTGTCAAAGGCTCCGTTGCGAGGGAAGTTCATCGGGGAACCGTCCAGCGTGTAGTTCGTTCCTGTCTGCATATCAGACTTGAAAACAGGCTGCCCCGTGGTATCTTTCAGCCCCCTTAACTTAGCCCTCATGGAAATGTCAGCCATATGGCCGTTGACAAAGTAGCCGCTTTCCTCAACCTTTGCAATAACCCCATCTTCGCCCAGAATGGAACCGTACAGGTCATCGTTCAGCGTGACAATGGAATTTGCCTTTGTTGCCGTGGTGACAACATCATCCCGCCATGTGGACGGCTTATCAACGCCGAACAGGATCGCACCGTCAATTTTCTGACCAAACGCTTCTACCAGCCGGGGCTTTACCTCTCCCCAGATGTCATAGTCTGCATCGTCAAGCACCGCTTCCGAAATGGGAACGATCACGGCGATTTCTTCCGCATAGATCACTTTCTTATCCCATGCCATGTTAGTGGTCTGCTTCATTGCGGATCCACCTTCACCGTTGACGAAATACGCCACCGGGAGAAGGTCAAGCACGGGCATCTTGTACTGTGAAGCGGTCATGTTCGCCAGCTTCCGGCCACGCTGCAACACGGCAGACTGTTCAACCGCCCCCTGAATGATGTCGTGGCTTTCCTGTGTGGGAATCAGGGCTTCCGCATTGCTCCGGGCGATTGCCGGGGCCGTAAAAAGCTGTAAATCCTTGAAAAGTCTTTTGTTTCTGTTCATAGTCTTAAAATCTCCCTTCTGAAAATTTAGCCCCTTCCGAACGCTGCCCGGATGGAACTGTTAATAATGTCATTTGCGTTCTGGCTTGCACCAGATCCGCCGTCAGGCGTTCCCGTGGAAACAACCGTGTAACCCCTGCCAGTATAGCGGGGATTCTCTTTCAGGAAAGCGTCAGCCGCTTTCTTGAAGTCGGTCTTGTCGTTCACGTTCTTGCCAGCCTTGAAAAGAACATAGTCAAGATCTTCCTGCTTCACGCCTTTGGATCTCAAATACTCCATGTTCTCCATTTCAGCAACCTTTTTCAACGCATCGTCACGCTGCTGTGTGATTGCCGACACGTCAGGCTGGCTTTTCGCCTTTTTCTCTTTGTAGTCACTGATTGCGGCCGTGATCTCCGCTTCGCTCATTCCCTGCTGTTTGAAGTAGCTGGCAAGTGCCGCTTTGGATGCCCGGTCAGCCCTTGCTTCTGCAATTTCTTCTGCCTGTTCAAAGCTGTAGCCACCTGATCCTGTTCCCCCGGCGTTTCCCTTCTGGCCGCCGTCACCATTCCCGGCTGATCCTGCACCTGTTCCAGTGCCGCCGTCACCGCCGTCCGTGAAAAGCTGTAAGTCAAATAACAGTTTCTTCTTCATGTTCCAATCCTCACCTTTCTGTGATATTCCCGTATTTTACGCCCCGTCAGGCATGAAAAAAGCACCCTTTCGGATGCTCATTCATTGTCAGTTTTCAGTTCAATAACAGGGTATTCTTCGGCGATTCCGAGAATCCCTAAAAACCATGTATCAATCAGGGCCTTGCCCGTATCGTTGATCGTCTGCCACTCTATACAGATATTCCCCGGTTCTACGCTTTCATATAGGCTCATATAAGCGATATTTTCAAGCCCTCTTATAAGTGTAAGGGTAATAGCAGAAACGGCAGCACAAACGATATCTGAACCATACGGGGCCGTGTTTGCGTGGCCTGATACATGGATCCTGTTCTGTGTCAATGATACCTTGATCATAAAGAATCACCACCTATCAGATCCGCAATTTTATCTTCCCCCAGTTCCCGGATCGCCTGTATTGCATCATCAAGCGTCATTTCCGTACTGTCCATGCACTGAAAATCAGTGTCAGGCACTTTTTCCAGTATGTCCATGATGCGCTGCATATTATCAGCATTGTTTAATTCAGATTCAGGTATATACATTCTCATTATTTTACCCCCACTCTGTTCATAGCAATAGCCAGAACATTTTTTATAACGGTTTCTTCATTCCCGGTCAGCATACCAGCGTTTCCAGCATTGATTTTTTCTATAGCTGTTCCCAGTTCACCCTTCATCTGTTCCCTATATGTCTTAAAGTTTGGCATATTTTCCAGCATCTTGTCAATATAACCATCGGCATTTGCTGTAATTGTAGGGAAATACTGCTTTGAATAATTTTTCCAGTCATATGAAACCCCCATAGCCCTATTATAAAGGTCAGTCCATTCCGGGGCCTGACCGTTCATCCTGTTATTGAAAGCAATCTTTCCAAAATCGGCAATCGTAGAACAGGAAGAAAATTCAGGCAGTTGTTTCAGCCGTGGGAGCATTTCACACAACCTTGAACCATAAGACGGGGCTAGATCCGTGATCCCCACCTGTCCAGCTAAATAGTGGGCTGAACTTTCAGCAAAAGTTTCCTCAATATCTAACCATGCTTTACTTCCCAGCTTTGCCATATCTATTTTCAATCCGTCAGACTTTGCGTGAAATGCTTCATGGAAAGCAGTTTTCACACGGTACTGGTAAGACCGTAAATCTTTGCTGTTCAAATTGTAGTCAACCATCCGCACAACCCCGGTATTGGAATAAAAACGGCACACCCCATATTCTTTCAATGCTTTCAGGTGATCAGCAACATTATTCAGATTCAGATCATCCAAAATTTTACGCCCCAGCTTTTTGATGCTTACATCCGGATTCTGTGACATATATTCCTTAATACCAGAAATAAACTGATTCCCTTTTGCTGCGTCCATATCTGCCCGCCGTTGCATTTCAGCTTTGATCTGCATTGCACGGTTCGCTTTGCGTTCCTTTTCGGCTGTACGTTTGGCTGCTTTTTCAGCCTGTTCCGCTTGCCATTGCTTATATGTGTGCTGTGAAGGTGCAACACGCCCCTTCAAGTCGTAATATATACGTTCACGCTGTTCAGGAAGATTAAACTTTTTGCTGAACTCTGCGTATTCGTCAAGCTGTGCCTGATACTTGCACTTTGCATTGATTATGTCATCCTTGTCGGCCTTGCCCTGTTGTAGCAGTTTCACCTTCTCACGCTGCGCCCTCATTGCGGTTTCCATTTGCCGCTGTTTCTGTGTGGCTTCATACAGATTGTATTCTTTGCCCCGGAAGGGCTTCTTTTCAGCTTCTTCACGGGCCTTTGCTTCCAGCCATTCATCAGAATAATTCCTGACCGAAACACCCGGAATAAAAGGGTAGTAGGTATGTCTGCAATTCCACCCCAAAAGACCGGGGCCAGTACCCAGCCCACAAACAGAATACAGCTGTTCTTTTCTCCATACACGGCCCTGCCACACAGCATGATCAGGACGTGCGCCCGGATGCCAGTCAACTTCAAACTGGTCAGTACCCAAACGCTGACCGTTCATATCGGATATGCGCCCGGTAAGCTGCCCCATGCCAGTGAGTAGGGCCCGCCGTACAGCAACATCTACCCGGTTACTATGCCCGGACGCATAATCAACTGTACGCAAGCCGGAAGCGGTCATTTGCCCCACAACTTTTCTGATCAGCGTGTTATAGTCATATGCCCCGGATGCCATCATGGTAATTGCATTGTCCAGATAGCCGTTGTATATTTCTGACAGCGGTGTGAACACTTTCCGGCCGTTTCCCATATCCACCATAAAGCCCAGCGATTTACTGATATTGAAAAGTTCATCATTGGACTGTTGGATCAGCGCATTAGTCAGCTGTTGCAGTTCATAGTTCTGTTCATACGGCGTGAAGTGTGCGTTCACCTGTTCATACATTGCCTTTGACCTGACATATTCAGTTTCAATCACTTCATCGTACAGCCGGAAGGTGTCAACATAGTCACCGCCCACCGCTGAACGGATAATGTTTTCAACATCTTCCGTGCTATGCCCCAGCACCATGTAACGCTGTAGCTGCCAGTCAGCAGTAGAAGTGATAGTTCCTGCTTTCTGGATCCGGCGCACAATGTCTTTTTCAATTTCTTCTTCCAGCATCCTGTATTTCTTTTCCACGCCTACAGACAATATTGACTGGTATTCAGATTTCATTCAAGTATCACATCGCTTTCCTGCGCCGGAAGGTTCTGCTGTGCCTGTTCCAGCGTTTCCCCGTACCATTTAGCCCGGTATTCAGCCACGCCCATAGCACCCATAGCCACATCCTGACGGTCATTCTGCCTGTCTGTAACTTTATCCTCTATGATTGAATCGTCAAACTGAATTGTAATATCAGTATTTTCATTCAGGCCGGCAGTTCCTATGTCAATACCGGCCCGGATGATAGTCTGGATCAGCTGTATCAGGACACGGTTCAGCACAAGTTCATGTTTCACCAGTGAACGGTACATATCGGAATTTTCACTGATCACTTCGGTAGCAGTTTTCACGCCGCTGTTCTCAAACTTGTAGCGGTCAGTTCCGAAACCACACGCCATAGAAAGAAAGTTCAGGTCATCCGTGATCCCCTTGCTGTGCTGTTCAATCCGCAATTCCATATTGATTTCACGGATCGCTTCCCTTGATTCAGCGTGTTTGAAATAATCTTCCGGCAGTTCATAGAATACTGTATCATTCGGATCAAATACAGCGTTCCCGTCTACGCTGTTGGTAAATTCAGGTGCAACAAACAGCCGCTTTTTCCCTAAAGAAAATTCATTCGCATAGCTGTCATATTTCAGGTCTATACTGCGTACTATGTCAATTCCGTTCGCAAACAGGGCTATACCCATAGGATTTGTTGTGTCATCGTCCGCATTGTTCACTATGTTCAGGCGGTCAATGATGAACATGGGCTTGTCGGAATGTGTTTCAAGGCGTTCAGCCAGCCCGGAAAAGTGGGGGATCATGCGCCACTTTTCAGGCGTTAGTTCCGTACCGCTTCCGGCTGTATCTTCCACAACCTTATTTTCAATCACATACTGTTTCCCGCCATCTGCCAGCGGTTCAAGCCTGTGATACTGTATGTGGACGTATTTCTTGCGCTTGTACGTCTTGCGGAATGTGAAGATACATTCCTTCACAACCTTGTTTTCCCATGAAGTAGGGAAGATGTTCAGCGCATCCACATAGTTGATCCCGATCTTGCCCCCGGTCATGTTCCCGGCTTCGTCCACCTGTCCATCCCGGATATACACAACGTATGCCACGGTTCCCAGTGCGGCCTTCCATTCCTGAAATTCATTCCCCAGTTCTTCCCATGTGTTATCAGTCAAGACCTGTTTCACGAATGTGTCAGTAGCAGGATCCGCTATGGTGATCTGTACCTTCTCATTCAGCAGAAGGTCAGCAAGATCTTCACATACCTTTTTTGCCATGCTCAAAGAATACCGGGTACAGTTGATAGAAGTGCCGTTCCCCCTGTAAACCTTGTACTTGTGGAACTTCCGCACATTGGAATAGTACCAGCTGCGCCATACCTTGATAGTCCTGTAAAACGTGGCATCCACTGTATCAATATCATGATTTTTGAAATATGAAAAAATGTCCATTATTGTTTCCCTTCGTCATCGTCCGGCACTGGCAGCCAGCGTTTTATTTTTGACCATAAACCCATGACCACATAGCGGATCGCATCCATACAGTGATCATCAAGTTTAACAGGTTCTTCTTTGCCCTTTTCAATGCTGTCCTTGTCATATTCATAGGTTCCAAACTCACGCACAGCGTTTTCCTGCTTTGTCCGGCTGACGCTCATGATCTGGTAGGTTAATAGCTTCTGGACACGGCTGATTCCCAGCTTCACGTCATTTTCAGCATCGTTCACGCTGACCTGTAACCCGGCAGTCCTGCAAGCCCTTTTTATTTCTTCCTGTAGGCCCTGCGCCGATGGATCCAGATACAAATAAAAGCGGCATCCACCGCTTCCATACTGTTCATACAGTTCATGAACAAATTGAACAAAGTCCTGCGCATATTCGGAAGGGCTGCGCTGGTGTCCTGATTCCCGGCCACTGTGATAATATTCACCTAGCCCCGCCAGCTTCATGTGTGGAATGTCCAGCCCGAACGCCTGAAATGTAGTTGCGTTCTGCTGGCCATAATCGCCGCCGATCCCGATAATGGAAAAACGCTGATTCTGTTCAGGTTCAGCCATGTGTTCATTGCAGAACATATAATAAATGGCTTCGTCAATGCCTACGCACTGGCCAAGCCACACCCATCTGTATTGACGTTCATCAATGCCCTGTAAAACTTCCGCTGACTGTATCAGGTCAGGGCCCAGCCAGTCAGGGGGAACATCCCTGTAGTCCGTGTGAATGTGGATCGTGTCCGGCCGCTGTTTCATCTTTTCCAGCCACTTCATGACCGGGCTGTTTGGATTCTTCGGTGGATTGAACAGATAAAGCATCTGAAAATCACCCTTGTTTCCACGGGCAAAAGTCGCTTCAATGTTCAGAAGTTCATCTTCACCTTCCCCATCGTCAAAGAACTCTGTCAATTCGTCCAGTATGACCAGCTTAATAGGTTTATCTTCGTCAATAATACCCTTCGTATCGTCTATACCGTCAGATCCGGCAAAATACATTGTTGTGCCGTGCTTCCTGTAGGTGATCTCCATAGGGCTTTTTGTTATGTCGAACTTGCTTTTCCCTATCCCCAGCCTGTTGATACCACGCAGCATTTCCTTGTAGACCGTTTTCCGCAGCTTGTTATGACGCTTACGCAATACCACCACGGATCCAGAATTATCAGAAACAATCTGGTATATGCCACGGATCCCCGCAAAGCTGGATTTAGTGCCAGCACGGCCAGAAGTCAGTATGACGTGCTTATAGGTCTTATTGTTGAATATCTTCTGATACTTCGGAATGATTATTTCCGAGATCCGCACCTGTTTCTTTTTCCGCTGGTATGTCATTGATTATTTCCACCCCGTCATCTTCATTTTCAGGCGCACCGCTACGCTGGATCCGTTCGGTTTCGGCTTCCAGCTTCCTGACCTTTGCTTTCTGTTCAGGCGTTGCAAAGTCCATATGGTCAGCCAGCCAGTTCAGGGCCTTCATGCGGTCAGACAGCTTTATGCTTGCCCCGTCACGCCCCTGTTTCACTTCGCTGATCAGTGTTCCGTCAACTTCGTCAGATTCCCGGAACTGGACAACGTTCACTATTTTGGTAACAGGCACTTTTTCCCCGGTGTCTGGATCCTCTACCTTGATAGGGCCGAACGCCCCCATAACTGGAACTTCCTTCTGGCCAAACACAAGGTAGTCCGTTATGTCAGAAAAGGCTATATCCATATACTTCTGAAAAATGTCGGCTTCTGAAAGCAGTTCCCGGTTCAGGCGGTTTTGTTTCAGGCGTTCAATTTCCTGCCTGATTCTATCATTTTTCAGCAGTCTGTAGCCATTAGCCCCCGCCGTTTTAGCGTCCACGCCGTAGGCCTTCATGTATGCCTTTGTTGCATTGAAGTAGCGCACATAAAACAAGCAGAAAAGCCCCTGTTTTTCAGTAATTCCGGGCTTTTCCTCTGGTGCATCCGGCTGTATTTCTACAGTCACGGGCCTGTTTCTTCTCCTGTTTCTGGCGTTCTCCCTTGCGTTCGCCGAACGTTCGCTTTCAGCGTTCGCGTTCGCTTCCTGAACGTTCGCTTTTCCCCCTGTTGCTTCCACCCATTTATCAGTACATTTCCACCGCCTGACGGTTCCGGCTGGAACGCCCAGCTGTTCAGCTATGTCTTTGAGTTTGGAACCATGCCGGAACATTTCAAAGGCTTCCTTCCGCAATTCATCCTTTGTCCCCGGCACGGAATCACCCCCTTATCCTCTATCAGAAATAAAAAATAGCCCCTAACGCCGGATTCATCCCCGCTAAAGGCTATCACATATCTTTCTGCATACACTATAAAACAGATTACTGTCTATTACAAGTATCTGAATATCTATATTTGTCTTAAATAATCTCATTTTTTCTCACACTGAAATTTTTTGGAAATACTGATCACGGCCGCTTTGTGCATTTTATAAGCTGTAGCCCTTGATATTCTCATTTCATGGGCTACCGTTTCAATGCTCATATATTTTATATACCGCAAATATAACAACTTCCGTGCTTTCAGGTCAGTTACATACTGATCTATGGTCTGAATCACTTCGGCTTTCATTTCAAGCAGCTTGTCAATATCGTCCTGCATCTGCGTACATAGGTCAACGATCTTCACACACGTTTCACCTAAACGGTCTTTCGGTGAAGTCTGGACACGTTCACCTTCTACGCTGGCAGAAGTACCCGTGATACTGCTCCGCATACTTTCAATTATATCCTTTTTTTCATTTATCATATCATCTATGTATTCAAGCTGTATCAAATAATGAATTGTCTGATCATATGGGCTTTTCTCTTTTTTCATGATACCTCTTTCCGTGTTACAGTTTGTTACACTTAAAATCATGGAACTGTAACAGCTGAAACACTCATATTTTCAATATTTTTTCTATCTCTGTTACACTTGTAACAGTAAAAACGCCTATACTACTATATATTTTCTTCAATATTACATTTTTTCTATATTTGCAATATCTCAAATATAAGAATATTACCGTTTAACTGTTACATCTGTTACAACCGCATAAATAAAGGCTTTTAACTGTTACATCTATCTGTTACAAAGTGTTACAA
>CAJTHM010000014.1 GCA_910576125.1 Lachnospiraceae bacterium
AGCATAATCGGAAAGATGTCAAGGCTGAAGAAACTGGCTATCTCTGCCATGCCTGTGAAGGATTTTTCCTTTTTGACCACCTGTACAGCCCTGGAGAGCCTGGAGATTTCAGCCTGCGGCATAATCGACTGCACTTTCCTGGGGAATCTGTATAGCCTAAAGAGCCTGAGCCTGCTCAACTGCTCCGGGCTGGAGCATATGGAGGAAATCCTGAAGCTCTTCCGCCTGGAAAGGCTTTCCCTGGAGGGCAGCCAGATTTCCAATGCGGACTGCTTCATAAACTGCAGAATCAAGGAAGTCCTTCTGCCGGAACATATCCGGAAGGCAGAGCAGGCAAAGCGGGCTGCGCAGGCAAAACGGGCGGAACTGGAAAAGCAGGCAGAGCAGGCAAAGCGGGCGGAACGGCAACAGCAGGCAGAGTGGCAACAGCAGGCGGATATGGAAAAGCAGGCTGCTGCCAGCTTTTGGAAAAAGGCTTTCAGAAAAAAGAGAACCAGGAGAAAGCTGGGGCCTGCCGTACCCTTTCAACCGGCAGAGAGGAAGCAGGACCAGTATCCTTATGTGCTGCATGATTTCAACTCTCCCCTGTGGGAATCCTACAGAGGGGCATACGGAAATATAGAAGACTATCTTGTAATCCTGATAGGCGAGAGGGACAAGGCTCCGGAAACCTTTAAGCTGCGCCGCCTGGAAAACGTGCCGAAAACAAACTATGAACTTGCCTTTGACAATCTCTGCGAGAACCTGTGGCACCAGATGAGCTTTTATCCGGCTACCTGGCTGGCACTGCCCTATCTGGCCAGGCTTATGGAGGGATGGGAAAGGGAAAAGGATTTGAAATGGGTGTTCCGGGGCATCATGGCAGCGGGAAGCTTTCTGGCCACGGATGTATATGGGGACAGGCCGGACGAGGAGGACATCTATGAAAGTTACCGGAACGCAGGCTTGCGGATTCGCGCCGTGACCATTGATTTCCTGGCGGGAAACCTGGACTGTGTTCGGGAGAAGGCGGTTCAGTGGAGACGGGAGTTTGCCATGGCTGTCACGGCGATTCTCGGGGAACAGAAGCTTGCCTATATGCTTTCCCTTTCCGGATTTAATTCATACTATATTGTCTGTCCTGAATGCGAAAACTGCGATGAGGACATGGAAGTGGGCTACTTTGAACTCTCGGAGCGGATGAAAAGGGCAAAGGCGCCTTCGGGGAAGTGGGACGGCCGAAGCCTGGAGGATGTAAGGCTGTGGCTGCCCAATCTGCTGAACCTTCTGGAGGACGAGGAAGGAGAAGAGCTCCTGGCCTATTATTTCGGCACCTATGCATGCCCGGAATGCGGGAAGAAGACGTCCGTGCTGACAGGGATGGAAGGGTATTATTTTGGAGAGTAGCCTAAAGCAATGGGGCCACGGAAATCGTTAAAAGATTTTTGGAAGAGCCTTTCACAGAGAGACGGAATGGGTTCTTGCCGTTACTCATGAGGATGTGCTGCCGTTTCTGGAGGAGACTGTAAAATGACAGATAAATTTTTAGCTTATTTGGAAAATCGGGGCTGGATGGCAGAGGCGGATGAAAAGCAGGAACTCTGCCTGCCTGAGCCAATGAAAAGCAGATATACCGGCTATCCGGAAAGCAGGGTGAGATTTATCGCTATCGTAAAAAGCATGGTGCGCAAAGACGAGCGCGCCTGGTTCTTATGTGCGGAAGATTATGATATACAGGGAGACAAGGCCTGGCAGTGGAATGAGTGGGAACTGCTCAGCCTGGAAGCGGCAGGGGACGACGCCGGATGGAAAGAGGAAATCCGGCAGTTCTGGGACAGGCATCTGCCCTTTTTCCTGTCCCTGGACGGCGGTTATGCTTATTATGCGTTCTCCATGGAAGACGGTTCCGTTGTCTATGGCATAGAGCCGGAATTTGAGGAATGTGAGACGGTTGCCGATTCCTTTGAGGATTTCATGGAAAAAGTGATGAGCGGCGGGATTCACATATAAAAAGATTGGGAAGGCGAAACCGTATGGAAGAAAATCAATGACGGCGGAGGAATACAGGGCATGAACTGCAGACATTCAGTGACCTGGCTAAGATGAAATATCTGGACAGCAGAAAGCGAAACTTCTCGTCCGCGAAGAAGATTGAGGATGTGCGTCTCCCTTCCTGGCTGGTGGTAAAGGACAATGACTTTTCCCTGATTGGGGAAATGACGAAGCTCCAGTAGCTGTCTCTTCATGATGTGGCGATAGAGGATTACTCTTTTCTGGCAAAATGCGTGAAGCTGAGTGTGCTGGACCTACAGGATACCAGCTTTTTGGATTGTCAGCTCTGAAGAAGGTCATCCTGCCTGCTTACAGCCGACTGAAATATACGAAGGTGCTGGAGCAGTTGAACTATACGATTAGAAAAATATATGGATTTTTTTGATATATCCATGTATAATAAAAGAAAATAGGTGGAAGCGTTTTATGGAAAATATTGAAGGCTATCTGAATGATTTATATTATGAGGACAGGCCAATGCGGCTTGTTGTTCCGGATTTACTTCAAAAGGCAGATGAGCAGGAATTAGAACAAAGCAGAAAGAAAAATCGGGAAATGATAATGGCAATCAGAAAAAGGCAAAGGGAAATGGCGCTCTACAAAGTGCCTGAGTTGCTGGATGATTAGAACGTATAGTGTTTGTTGATAATTAATCCGTTTCAGTATTGGCAAAAGAGGGTTGCAGAGGCAATCTTTTTTTGATTTTTTAAAGGTGAGGAAAACATTTCACAAGAGGAGTTGTTGGGAGTTTAGGCTGTCCGCTATTAGACTGCCATGCCAAAGGGAAAGAAGTGTCTTTACCTTTTTCGGCGTGGATACAGGACTTGCCTGTATTGCGGACGAGAAGGCCTCGGAGGAGAACAGGCTTTTTTGAGAAATGGACAAGGAAAAATCCGGGCAAATACAAGTATACGGATTATTTCACTGCCCTTTTCCGGAAAAGTTATGGAGCGAATCCGGAATTCCAGAACCGGGGCAGGAGCTTTCTGGAGTGGGAACTGCCGGGAAATGGATTGAAGACAGCACTGTTTTCCAATGGCATGGGAATGGCGTCTACAGCGGCTACTGGGGGCTGGATTCAGAAGAGGAGACTGCTTGTCTGGTGGCGATTTTCATTCAGGAGACCATGGAACATTTGGTCTCCATTCGTCCAGAGTGTTTGTTCGGATTAAGATGTTTCGGCGGAGGAAGTGGAGCGGATGAGAAAGGCAAAGGCGCTTTCCGGGAAACGGAAGCAGAAGCCTGGAGGATGCAGAACTGTGGCTGCGGCGGTATTGCTGGTTCTGTCCCTGCTGACCGGCTGCAGCAGGGAGCGGATGGAGACCCGCAGGGAGATTGAGCGTATCCTGGAAGCCGCAGAGAGCGTGGCAGAGGACAGGGCGGCTGCGCATATCCTGGAAAAATACGGGATAGAGGCAGCAGCGGAAGGGTACTGGACCCAGGCATACAATGACTTCTTTGCTCCCAGTGTGAATCCTAACGTGGTGGTTTTCATGGAACACGGAGACAGGAAATTCTGTGTGGGCATTGATGTGGATGACGAGTCTGTCTTGTGGGATAATTTCCAGAGGGAGGAAATAGATGCAGCGTTGCAAGGGTATCTGACAGAAAACTATGGACTTCCCCCGGCCTACAGGGCGGAGACGGTGTTCCGCCTGGAAGATGCCCCGAACTACAGTGTGGCCACGCCTGCGGAATGGCGGGAAAAGGGATATGACCATGCGAATATGGTGGATTTCTGTTTCGAGGGGCAGTCTGCGGAAGAGCTGCTTGCCCGGATGGAATATCTGGAATTCCACGATTCCTGGCTGTCCATGGAGCAGTCCCTCGAGGCGGTTGTCTTCGATGAAAAGGACTGGCCCATATGTGAGGGCGGCTATATGGAATGGAACCTGCGCCTGTACGCTTCGCCGGAAGCGGAGTTCGTGGATTTGAGTGAGAAATACCCTGATATCGGCGGATTCCCCTATTTCCGGGAGTGGAGGCGGACCTGTCTAAGGGATAAGGGGACAGAGGGGCAGGAAATGTCCGATGGATTCTTCGCGTTCCGGTCCCTGGAGTCAGAGGGAATCACCATCATTTCACGGCTTCCCTATGAGATAGAGGATATCGTTGAAATCAGTGAGGGAGAGGCACAGTGGAGGGTAAGCCGGGGAGAAGGCCGCACTGAGGCATATCGGCTGGTTTCCCACATATTTGAGGTGACGGAAAACGCTGCTGACAGCAATTATGCCACGGCAATCCATGTGCCTGCAGAGTTCGCCGCCCGATATGAGGGACCGCTGTACATACTCCGCCGCAAAATGGAAGAAGGGCATTCCGCAGAAATGGGGAAAGCGGAGGTTGTAAAACAGATTTCTTCCCAGGAAGAGCTGGACGCCATTCCCGGGGATGAGTCCCATAGGGACTATAAGATATATTCCAACGGGACATACGGCATGAGCGCGGGCTATCAGTACGCTGTAGCGGAAAAAATCGGGGAGGAATGAGAAAGAAGATGGGCTTTCAGGATGAGATGAAACAGATGTTCCTACGTGTTGCGGCGGGAGAAGTAGAACCGAAGGAATGGGAAAAATGGTGGAACAGCAATAAGGCCAGGCTGGAAGAGAACCTGACCCGTGGAGACCGGGGAAGGATGATGCCGGCTTTATGGAATGCAGACTATTACTGGATGGCAAAGACCCAGAGCGGCGTTGCCTACTATTTCCATGCCCAGGGACGTCCGGTAAAGACTTCCGGTTATTATGAGGAAAAAGCCAGGGAAGAGGAGGAACGTGACAGACAAAAGAGCATGGAAACATACCACAGGAATACGGCTTTTGCCAGGCGGCCGTGGGAGGGATATCTGGAGGGACATCCGGCAGAAGCCGTGGTTTTTGACTGGAAAAGCCTGCTGGGGACGCCGCCCGGACAGAAACCGGCGAAGGTTTATGACTATAAACACGCAAGAACAACGGAACAGTGGAAAGAGTGCGGGGAGGAACTGAAACTGCGCTTAAAGGAGAACCTGCAGGCAAAGATTGCCCCTGCCGCAAAGGCATACGGCATGAAAAAAGCAGGTCCCAAAACCTTTGTACGGGAAAAGAACGGACTGGTATCCCGGATCCAGTTTATCGGTTATTTCAGAGGCGGCGGATATGAGGCCATGAGCTGTTACCTCTGTCCTGTCTATGCGATTGAGTATGGCATCCTGGGCCTGCCGGGCCATATCAGCCAGGGGGATTATTTCCAAAAGATGGATAATGGGTGGGGCGTGATTCAGTACGGTTTGGAAGCTGTGGACGCGGCCATGGTGGAAAGCATCAACAGAAAATTTGACGACATATTGACTTACCTGGCAGACGGCGTGCTGCCGGAATGGCAGAAGATTGACAGCCTGGAGACCTATTTTGCAAAGGAGCGCCGGGATTATCTGAAAGCCACGGAGAAAGGGCCGTGGGACCCAAAAACCGCCAGGCCCATGTGGAATCTGGATACAGAGGGAAGGCCGGATCCCTGGAGGGCGGACGACTATCTGTTTGGCGTATGGAACCTGCTTTCGGGAAAGGAAGAGGAAGGATATGCACGTCTTGCATCCTGTGTGCGGTTTAACTCCGGATATGTGGAGGAACGTCTGAAGGAGCGCCCGGAAGCGTATAATGACACCAGGGACCCTATGGCGGTGATGTACCGCAATGCGCAGCTCTTTATCAGGACAAGGGAGACCGCGGACGCAGAGAACCGTAGGAAGGCAATCAGGGAAACTTATGAGGATGTCTGCCGGTTCATGCGGTATTACCACGGTCTGGACAAAAAGACAAGAAGGGATTGACGGGCCCCGGCTTTACATGATTACTGCGGCCGGGAAGTGGGGGCTGTACCAGGGGAGCGACAGGGACAGGTACCTATCCTGCCATATGGCGGACCTGCTGCATGGGTATGGGGCGCCGCTGATTTTTGGAGGCATCTGGCGGGGACCGGAATACAGGCCGGAAATCAACACGATGGAAAGATGGAAGAGTAAATGAGAAAGATAGAATTTGGGCATGAAGCCTGGAGACAGGCAGAGGAGATCGGTGCGGAGCCTGGCATCCGGGAACTGGTGGAGCAGTTTCGGGAGTGCCCGGATACCGGTATGGATTCCGATGTCTTTGCAGAGCTTTGCGGACGCATCTGTGAGTCGAATACCATATACCCGGCATTCTACCTGGTTTTCCCCTATATGGTGGAAATCGCGATGGGGCAGCCGCCGGCGCAGGCGGTGGAGCTGTGGGAGTGGATGGGGGCATGGATTTCGGAAAGCTATCAGCCCTATGCAGCGGGGATGTCCCGGGAAGTGATGGATGTGTATCGGGAAAGCCTGGCTGTGGCGGAGGAGGCTGTACTGGATTTTCTCTGCCGGTATGATTTTTCTCCCCATAGGGACAGCATCCATTATGTGACAGGGGCGCCTTTCGCATTCGTGAAACCGGAATTCGGATATCTTTCAACCATGTTCGATACGGAGCTCTGGGAGGAAGCTTCCTGTCCCGAAGGCCATATGGAAACATACATAATCCGCAGGAAAGGAATCACGGACAGCGGCAACAGGAGCGTTTCCGTGCAGGAGGCGGCATGGGAAGAAGTGCGGAGTCTGACTGACAAAATGCCTGTCCGCCAACCGAATCCCTGGACAGGGCTACTGTCTGTAATCGACGGTTTTGAGGACTGCGCGGAGAAGCACATGGCAAAAGCTGTCTGCAGAAAGGGAATCAGCCAGGAGACGCCGTTTCCGGTGGCAGTATTTTTGTACCTGTACCTGCTGCGGAACCTGGACAGGGCAGAAGAGGATGCAGAGTTTTCACAGCTCTGCCGCCGGATGTTCGACAGGATTTCCTGCCCGGCATGCGGGGCGCAATTTGTTTTTATAGACGGGTGGCAGCACCCCTTTGGGACAGAGGCATGACGGAGAATTTATATTGCTTAACGATTTCACTTGCCCTGAAACCAGACTGCATAACGCTGGCTGGTTCAAGCGCATGATTACATTAGGCAGTATTCAGCGTTATGCAGTATATGTCCTGTGTTGACCGACACAGCTGATGGAGCTGTATGAACAGGCACAAGACCCGGAAACTGCCGAAGCTCCATGGGGAGGGCCTCCGGGACGCCTGCCATACCATCAGCGCCATGAAAGAATACCCTAATGTCCATGCGGGAAGGCTGAAGGAGGCCCTTGGGCGCGATGGCCTGGACAGGAACGACAGGATTGCGCTTTTCCACTGCATCAAGGATTTGAAAGGGAAAGAAGAGGTGCTGGATTATTTTCTGGAGTATCTGTCTACGGAAGAGGAGCCCGGCATATTGATCTATGCTGTCTGGTGCACGGAGGGCGTGGAGGACCGGCAGCTTCAGGAACTTTTTGTGAAGCTGATGGACAAGTACAGGACCCATGAAAATGCCAGGTTTGACTATAAAGGCAGCCAGATGGTCTTGAAGGGCGGTGCCTGTATGGGAGCCAGCAGGCCGGAAGGACAGCTCACCAGCAACCTCATGCGGCAGTTCGATTATTTCGGCCTGGACTACCGGGGAGCCTGGAAGCTGCTGATGGATGACGGCAGATGGAGGGAATGGAAAGGGCAGAACGGATTTCTATAAGGCATCTGTAGAAGCAGATGCCTGGACGCGCGTGGATGAAGCATTGTTTTCCGCTGTCTGCTTTTCTGCTATCTGCAAAGGAACATGTCCTGGGCATATTCTTTGATGTCGCCGGGATTGACCATGTTGTACTTTGCCTTTACTGCGCTGAAATACTCTCCGATAAGAGATTTCCCGATAATCCGGTCAGACGGCGCTGTGACAGGAAGGTCGCCGCGGGCGGCAAGCCAGGGGGCCTCGTTGTGCGTGAAGCGCTCCAGGATTTTCCCGCTGTAACAGCAGATATTGTTGATTACGCTATCGTAGATGGCCTTTTCGCCGGAAGAGAATATTGACGCATCAAAGCCATCGGCTTTTTCGATGGAATCGAAACGGTAGTCTCTATAGCGGAAGTAAATTTCCCTGTAAACCGGGCCATGCACCCATGCCTGGCAATCTTCTGAGAACAGGAAAGATTGATAGAAAGCGAAATAAAATCCCTGAATGTAGTACAGGGCCTTCTGGAGCGCCAGAGGAGTGATATCCTCGCATTGGCTCAGCAGATACTGGATTACGGTATTTATTTTGCTATCTGTGGATGACCCGGCTGACAGCAGCGCGTCGACAGCTCTGCGGCTTTTTTCATAGGCGCGCGCAGATTTCAGGCTTCCTTTATTGGCTTCCAGCAATTCGGAATAAAACGCGGGGTCATTATAGAGGCGCACAAGGATGTCGGAGTATTGTCTTGTGGGCATGTCGCCATCCGCGTACCGCGAGAAGGTTTGCTCCCCCCATCCAAGGAGCAGAGAAAGTGGCCGTTTCCCAATCGCATACTTTTCAGGGATTTCCTTGAGCTGTTCCAGGGAAATGATGTGATTCTCCTTGCGATACACGTCATAGAGCGCCCGCAGATTGTAATCCGAGAACTCCGGAATAAAAAGCTGAGAGCCGCAGTCGGCACAGTGAGCTTCTTTGCCGATATAGTGATACGCCTTTTCCTTAATGGTGCCAACCATAGGGGCCGCCGCTTCGATATAATCCACATCGTTTCTGCACTCTTCACAAAAGGATTTCTTAGGATTCATATCAGACTACCTCCAACGATATGATACACGATATGTTTGTTTTTGTCAATACAAAATGCACTAATTGATGCAGAAGTATGCGGAAATGGTTAAAGCTTTGGCCGCCAGGTCGGAAGACTGGGGATAGAAACATCTCCCTGAATATGGTAAAATGTTTATCAGGAATGACCCGCTGGGAGCGGATGGCAGAGCATAAGGGTAGAGGTGATCAGGCAGATATCCGCAATTTCTTTGCCAGGCGGGTGGGCAGGCCGCGAAAAGCAAATTACGGACTTCTTATCGGGGATACCAAAATCCCGGCTTTCCGGACTGCGGGGGCGGGAAAAAGCGGCAGGGCTGTTGGAACGGCTCCTGGTTGAGAAGAACATATAAGGGCGGTTATATTTAAGTTTTTGGAAAGGAGATTTGTCATGTCAGAATCATTAAACAGCATCCGTTCCCGCATTGAATCGCTGGGAATGGACTTCCAATTTGTAAAGACAGTAAAAACAGGCGCAAATGGAGCAGAGCGGGAGACCTGGCTTTTGGAATATGAGGGTTCCCGGTTTATCTTTGTGCCCGGCCGGAAAAATGTCACTTTGGGATGGGATACGGATAAATGTCCCTTGGGCGACGGCGTATTAGAGGGTCTTCAGGAAGAATTTTCTTCCGGCCATGGATATTACTATGAGGAGGAGCTGGAGGATTTAAAGGGGGACTATCAGGAGCGGATTGACGAGGCAGAAGAAAACGGCGATTCCGGGAAAGCGGAGGAGCTGCGTTCGGAACTGGCAGAAGAATTAGAGTCGTGGAACGAGGACATAGAAGAAAAAGGCTACGCAAGCTGGGAGGGCTTTCTGGCAAAGTGGAACGAGCATCTGTCACAATGTCTATCGCCGCTGCGCGCCGCCGATATCGGGGATATGATAGTAGAGGTGGACAGCCGTTATCTGGACGAGGACGCGCCATCCCTGGAACAGGCCGTCCTGTCCCTGAAACAAGGGCCTTTTACATTGCCGACGGAGGATGAATGGGAGTACCTTTGCAATGGCGGCGCACGAACCTTGTTCCGCTGGGGCGATACATTGAGCGGCGTGATGACGGAAATCTTCAATGTGGGCACTGTCTGGAAATCCGAAGGAAATACGATATTGGAGCAGCCCAATATGCTGGGCCTGTTTATTGCGTATGATTCCTACAAAAATGAGATTATTGACAATATATCGTATACAAAAGGCGGCGATGGCGGATGCTCCCTCTGCGGCGGTGACGGGGCAATCTATGTCCTGCCCTGTTATACCGCCTTTTATCGGGAGCCCGCGGACGAGCGCCATTTGGGCCTGTCGAAAAACTATTTTTGCTATCGGCGTATCATCCGGCTGCCGCAATAGATTTGACTTAGCTGATGAAAGCTGTCGGCCAGATGAAATGGGTAGGACTGAACCCTGTCCGATGAAGAAATTTACATGGGAGCTTGCGGATGGGCGCTGAAGAGCATTGGGATTCCACAGAAGATTTCGTACCATTTCAATAAGGTTTCGTACCATTACGGCGGATTCCGGAAAATTTCAGCCGATATAACAGGCAGAAACAACTGCCTGTGGGGAATCTTTCAGAAAGTGCTGTTAAGTTGTTGCAGATTATGTGGTTTTCTAAGAGGAAGGCGTTCGGCATGGCGGCAAACATTGACACAAAAGTCAGCCGGGCGCTATGGTTAACTGCAGACAGGAAAGCGGAAAAGGAATGGAGGATAGCAGGAAATGAGCATCAGCGGAGTAGGCGAAAGGGCCTGCAAAGGCTGACAGGGCAGCGCGGACATACCGGAAGATGGATTCTGCCGCGGGCGGCACAGGGCGGCTTTGATACCCGGGCGTGAATATACACTTGCTGTGTGAGCTGCTGAACTCCCGGGAGAGCAATGGGAAGCATGAACAGCTCAGGGATGATATCTTTTTGCGCTGGTCTGCCCAGGGCCGGAGGGAAGTAGACGGCCGGACCGCAAAGGGCTGGACAGATTTCCGGGTGAAGTTTCAGGCGGATATCTCGAAGTTTGAGCTTGCTCCAGAGCGGGTTCTTGAAGGGCAGATGATAGACGGAATACCAACAGATTCAACAATTTACAGGAGAGGTCAGGATAATGCAGATTCATTCGTCCAATGGTTCACTACAACAAAGAGTCTTTTCCGGAACAGGCAGCATAGGCGGCATCCATCTGCCTGATTTCAACGATAAGTATGTGTTCACTAAAAAGAAGAGCGGCATCAGCAAGGAAGAATACAGAAAGCAGATTGCAGAGCAGGCTTATAAAGATTTCGAAAACGGCACTTTCCAGAATAAATCGGAAGGCTTTAACAAACTGATGAAAATCTACACTTCGGAGGTCTCCCCGGACAGAAAAGGAATCATCACTTCCGGCCTGAAAGCTGTTTCAAGGAACAGGGAGAATGTGTTAAAGCCCATAGACTTCGTGGCGACCCTGCTGGAAGGTGAAGTGCGGTACCAGAAACAGCCCTCTGGCGACAGCGAGTATATAGAATTCTACGATAAGAATGGGGAGATGGTGGCGTCTTATTCCAACAAAGGATGGACCATGTTCACCACAAACGAGGAGGCTGCCAGACAGACGGAAATGTGCATGATTTATAATGCGGCATGGGGGAATGCCAGGAGAGGGATTCCGATGGCCGGCGGTGACGCGGTGAATCCGGTGAACCTGGAAATTATGGAAAATATGGAAAGCCCGCAGAACAGATTCGATGCCAAAGCATAGCAAAAGCCTGTATTCCTTTCATCGCGATATGCCGCGCATATTTATTCCCACAGACAATGAGCCGGGCGGATGGGGCAGTATCTGTCCGGCCCATGCCGTGTCCCATCAGAGAATCCTGCACCCGGTCGGACAAACAGGAAATCTGCTTTTCCGCAAGCGCTCTGTAATCTTCCCTCCCGGTCAGCTGGTACAGCCTTACAAAATTATACGCCATTACCGAATTCCCGCTGGGGACCGGGCCGTCATAGGTTTTTTTCGGGTTCATGAAAAGCTCTGAACCGCCGGCATCTGAAAGAAAATATCCTCCGTCTTTATCGTCGGCAAATCGCCTAACCGCCTCTCGGCAGCAACGCTCCGCCTTTTCCAGATATTTTCTGTTCAGAGTGGAATGATACAGCTCCGTCAGCCCGGCGGCATAGAAAGCATAATCATCTGCCGACTGCTTTAAACCCCCATCGTTTCACTTTTGCGGGACTGACTGCGTAATTTATACTGACAATCACTAAAACTTTTACAATTTCCTTTTTGGGTGGGGGATTCTAAAAGAAGATATCATTATAGCGTCTACAGCCTTGTACATATAAAACCCACATGATACAATGGTTAATATCTTTGTTTCTGAAATTCATAGCAGAAGAAGGAAGAAAACAGGCGGCCCTTTTCTGTTCCTACGCGGGAGAAGGCTTTTGCGTTGTGGAAAAACCAGGGTGTCATCAGCGATTCAGAAGACAGGGCTCTCGGATACCAAAAGGAAAGCGATTGAGGTGATTTATGGACAGACGGCTCTTACTTGTAGACGGCAGCAATCTATTGTTCCAGATGTTCTTCGGTATGCCGTCGAGGATTGTGAACGAACAGGGCAAAGCAATCCAGGGGACGCTGGGGTTCGTGGGCGCATTGCGGAAAATCATCCACAGAGTGGGGCCCACCCATCTGGCAGTCCTGTTCGACGGAGAGCACGAAAATGCCCGCGCCGCGCTTGACCCGGAGTACAAGTCCAACCGGACCGACTACAGCCAGGTCCCCGAAGAAGAGAACCCTTTCTCGCAGATTGACGATGTGTACGCCGCCCTGGACTATATGGGCATAAAACATACGGAAACCGCTGACTGCGAAGCGGATGACCTGATTGCCGGTTATGCCCTGACCTATGGGAAGCAGATGGACATGGTGATTTCCTCTTTTGACAGCGATTTCTTCCAGCTCCTGACAGACCGGGTCTCCATCCTGCGCTACCGGGGAAAGGACACGGTAATCTGGACGCCGGATTCCCTGAAAGAGAAGTTCGGCATCGTGCCCGCACAGTACGCGGACTTTAAGTCGCTGACAGGCGACAAGGCGGATCATATCAAAGGAGCGGAGGGAATCGGCCCCAAGACAGCGGCATGGCTGCTTGGCCGGTTCGGCACTCTTGAAAATCTCCTTGCCCATGGGGATGAAATAGAAAAGCCGTCCACAAGGGAATCCGTCATCAGGAACACGGAGCGGCTGCGGAGGAACTATCAATTGATCAGCCTGAGCGCCAGGGAGCATTTGCCGTTTCCGCTGGAGGAGCTGGAATATGACCGGAGGGAGACGGATACAGGAGAAGTGCTCAGAGGGATAGGGCTGAGGGGAGCGGGTGAAGCGTCCGGCCCGGAGGGACATTGAGAGCTTGTCGCATTTGTCGGAAAGCCCTATGACAGAATGAAACCATGATTTCGATACAGGAGAGGATAAAACAATGGTAAGAACGATTCGGGAAATCATTATCATGACAGGGGCGACGCTGATCATAGCCGCGGCTGTCTTCTTTTTTCTGGTTCCAAGCCACGCGGCCGTCAGCTCTATATCCGGGTTGGCAATCGTACTGTCGAACCTTGTGCCTTTGTCGGTGTCAGCCATCACCATGATATTGAACGTTGTACTGCTGATTGTGGGCTTTCTGCTGTGCGGTCATGAATTTGGATTCAAAACGGTATATACCTCCATTCTGTTGCCGGTATTTTTAGGTCTGTTCGAGCTTCTGCTGCCGGATAACGGATCCCTTACCGGGGACGCGACCCTGGATGTGGCCTGCTATATCTTTGTAGTGAGCATCGGGCTGAGCATTCTGTTCAATAGAAACGCCTCCTCGGGAGGGCTGGACATTGTGGCAAAGATCATGAACAGATACCTGCACATGGATCTCGGCCGGGCTATGAGCCTCAGCGGCATGCTGGTAGCCCTGAGCTCAGCGCTGGTCTATGACAAGAAGACGGTGGTATTGAGCGTCCTCGGAACATATCTGAACGGTATGGTGCTGGATCATTTCATCTTTGGACAGAACAGGAAGAGAAGAGTCTGCATCATATCCCGGGATAAGGAGGAGCAGATTCGCGACTGGATTGTCCATACCCTGAAAAGCGGCGCGACCATCTATCAGGCGCAAGGGGCATATGACGGTACGGTTCGGAATGAAATCATCACGATTGTGGATAAAAACGAATACCAGAAGCTGATGCAGTACATCACCCGGGAGGATCCTGACGCATTCATCACAGTGTATAATGTCAGCGATATGAGGTATATCCCAAAGAGCAAGCCGGATGGGACAAAGTGACAAGCGGAGGGGACATGGCATCCTGCGGAGTCCGGCGCTTCGCCACACGGAACATATGGGAAACGATAAGGAGCCTGGGCGGCGGAAAGGCGTTGCCCGTATGCATCATTGGAATTAATCCGGTAAAAAGCGGCTTATCCATATGAGGAACGCTCTTCATGTCAGTTTCTGCGCCGCGAAATAATGGCTTTTCGCATACTCGAATTTCTCTTCGAACTTCCGGATTGCCTGCTGGCTGACAGGCAGCTGGGGCTTCATCATGTCAAAGGCGTGCATATCGGATGGATAGACGTCCACGCTGGCTTCCACGCCCGCCTTTTTCATGTTTTTTATAAAATCCAGGGTCTCCTGATAGAACGGCTCGCCATCTCCCACAAAAGTATATGCAGGGGGAAGTCCTGTGAAATCGGTCTGCCTTGCAGGTGCCGCATACGGGGAAACAGCTTTCTTCGCATCATTTCTCAGATATATCCGCCATCCGAAATGGTTCTTTCTTGTGTTCCAGACCTTGCCGTGGTTATCCCTGGAGGATTCCGTATCAAAGTTGTCTATCATGGGATAAAGCGGCATCTGGTATGCCACGCTCACTTCATGCCTGTCCCTCGCCATCATGGCCAGTGCGGCACAGAGCCCGCCGCCGGCGCTTTCTCCGCCTATCATGATCTGGTCATCCCGGATGCCAAGGCTTTCCGCATGGCTCTTCATGTATAAAAGGGCGGCGTAGCAGTCGTCAATCGCAGCCGGGTATGGCGCCTGCCATGCGAGCCTGTATCCTGGCGAGATGACTACCGCTCCGTATTTTTTCACAAGGTTTACGGCCCGGCTCCTATGGACCATTTCTTTCATGCCAAGGACATAGCCGCCCCCATGAATCCAGAGTATGCCGGGCGGGTCTTCTGCTTTGGATTTTGGCGATAGTACCAGAGTCGGTATCTTCCGGCCATGTGCTTCGATTTTAATCTTTCTTATGGCAATGTCCTTGTCGGGCTTCATTTGCATCATTGATATCATGTTGATTCCTCTCCGGCCTGGATTTCATCAGCTTCATCCGCTGTCTGCCTGTCCGGGAATCGAACCTGGTCGCAATCCGGGGGCATATAACGGACAGCGAGGGCATCTTCCCTGTAATCCTGATTTTACCACAAAATGTTTTCTGTTTCCAGCCTTCTCTGCGCGTCAATGTCCACTCTTATCTCTAAAGTCTCCGGGCTGTCTCGCATGCCCTGGAAAAATGAAATCGGTTGTGGTAAAATATGCTAAAATCCTGCCAGGACAGCGGCTATAATGCGGCTGAAGAGATGCGGACATGACTTTTTTGAAAAAGGTGAAAAACAATATATGACAGAGAGAATGCGTGGGTAGGGCGGCTATCTGCAAATCGCTGGGGAATCCGGTGGCCTATCCGGATGAATTAACAGCCTTTATTGGATTTTTTATGACGGATGTGTCCGTACAGAACACTGGAACGGGGAGCAAGATCATCAATGGTCTGTGTGCTTATCTAGCACGTATTGGGATGGTAAATGTCCGTCTCGGTTGGGTAAAAGGGAATCCTCAAGCAGAACATTTTTGGCACAAAAATGGTTTCAAAGAAACAGGAGTTACATATGATACGGAAAACTATACCGTAATTGTTGCCCAGCGAGGTTTATAAATTCCAGTTGTGCGCCCAGCAAAGGGCAAATAACCTGACAGGTGCAAATCCTGTCTGCGAAGGTCTAGCCAACCAGCAGTAGCGAGTCTTGCGTGGCAGTCAGTAATGGCTGGTGCGAAGCGTAGACAGCGAGCAAGTAGGGCTGCAATGCGATTGAGCCTCGAAATGTTGAAGTTCAGAGGGCTGACGTCTTAACTGGTGCGGAAAGCAATATCGGGTACTCTCGTTCAGCAAGTCAATCTGATAGAGGTTTTCCCGGTGGCACATCTCCATGACTTCCGCTTTGAAATATTCCATAGCAGCGTCCGTACAGCGGTACTTGCAGCCCTCCCTTGTGTCCGCTGGTCTTTCCATGTAGGGCAGTAGCGGCACTTCCGCAATCCGTAGGGAATTGATTACGATATGCACATGGATGTTCCCGCTGTGGTTATGCCCGTCCGGGTGGGTGCATACCAACGCTTGGTGTCCGGGGAAATGCTCTTTACAGAACTGCTCGCCCAACTGCTGCGCCCGGTCTACGGATAGCCCATTGTCGGCAGCGTCATGGGGGTCAAAGCTGATGATATAATGGTGGCTCTTTACGTACTCCCACTTTTGGTTTTTCCCATAGTGGAGATTGGAGCGCATACACGCTATGGCGAAATCTTCCCCGCCGCAATTCAGAGAGGAAATGAGATAGCCTGTCCTCGGAACAATCTGCCCGTTTTTATCAAGAGTGGGCTTCATGGTAAATTCGTCATGCCGGGAGGTTAGGTACTGCTCGGCAGCTCCATAGTCGGCATTTTTAGAGCTGATATGTTTGAATGTTGCCAACAACTTCACCTACTTTCTGCAAGACTTCAAACTTCAAGGCGGCAAGCTCCGCTGCGGCAGCTCGCACCTCTTGGGAGAGGGCGTTATAAGGTGCGCCGTACTCGTTCAGACAGCGGGCAATCTGATTCAGATTCCCACCAATTTTCCCGTACTCGGCTGTGAGTTTCCCCACGGCAGATAATAATTCATCATTGACCGGGGAAACGGTAATGACCGGGCGTATTCTTGACTTAATTAGGGCTTGCCGGATATATTCAGACTGGCTCATTTTGCAGACGGTGACACGCTCGGAAAACTCGGCGTATTCTTCCTCGGTCAAGCGTGTCTTGATTACTCGGCGGCGGTGGGGCGTGTTGTATTTTCTCATGGCTGTGAAGCTTCTTTCATGGGTGGTTTTTTTCAAGCGGCGCAAGCCGCAAAAAGGCTTGCTCTAAGAAAGTGGCGGCTTCCGCTGTGTGGGCTTCCCTCAATACCTTTAGTGCCGCAAACGGGAATTTTGCCAAAGCTGCGGCAGTATTTCTCTCCCTACTACCTACAACACCACGCAAAGCAAAATTGACGGAGATTGACGGAAATTTCTTTCTATCACCCTTTCATGGCATAATACCGACATTTTTTGAAAATGCCAAAAATGGGCGCAAAAAAACAGGAAACCTTTTCTTGATTTCCTGTCTTGGTGTGCTGTTCTGTATGTAGCGGCGGTTATTCAGTTTTTAGTTGGTTACAATTCTACAAATAGGAATTTATCTATACAAGGAAATACAATACCTCTCTTATATCTTTCCCACCGATATTCTCATCCCGAAATACTTCTGAATAAATAAATCCGTTTTTTTCATAAAATTTTCTTGCTCTATGATTATCCTCCAAAACCCATAAAAGCACTTTACTAAATCCGCATTGTTTTAATTCTTTAATGCACTTGTTAAGCAATAACCTACCGTATCCTTTTCCAATGTAATCAGGCAAAAAATATATGGAAACGATTTCTCCATATTCGCTGTATTTTTCCCATCTTGATTTACAGAAACTTGCAGTACCTATAAGACTCCCATGTTCTATCAGAACAAGGTTATTCATACCGATTTTATTGATACTATTAGCCCATTGTCCCGTTGGAATACTATTAAGATAGTTTTGCGGAATAATGTTTTTATATGCGTATTTCCAACTACTTTCATATATTTTGCTTATTTCAAGAGGATTATCATCTTTGGTGATGTATCTAATCTCCATTTCAACAACTCCTTAAATTCCGATTTATCGTTGCTTTATTATATATCTGTTTTCCTAAAAACGGAAGCAATTTCTTATACTTCCTGTTCATCAAAACGGAACTTAAACAGGGCAGTGACAAGCCGCTGTTTTATGCTGTCCTCGGTATCCCTGTCGATATGCCCGTTTTCAATGGCGGCAATTCGGATTTGCTTGCTGTAATGCCGTAAAACCTCGTCCACGGCTTCCGGCTCTCCGTTGGTCGCCCGGACAATCGTTTCATAGGGCAAAAGGTTCGGATTTCCCATGTGAAAGCACCTCCATTTCTTTGTGCAGAAGCCGTAAAGTCCTGCGGATTTGATACCCGGTCGTACTCCGGCAGCGTCCGTACATTTCCCAGATTTCCCGCTGTGTGTAATGCCCGAAAAAGTAAAGGAAAATGATTTCCCGGTTCTTCTCCGGCAGAGATAACAGGGCGGCGGCAAGCTCCCCATTGGTGAGGATAACTGTCTGACCGCATATCGTAACGGGGTATTCTTCATAGGGTGCTTCAAAATATTCGTCTGTTGTGCTTAAAGGATAAAACTTTTCTTCTGTGAGGTATTCAAGGGAGATTTCTTTTTGCCGCCGCCTGCTCCTGTCACGCCATGCGTTGATAGCCGCAAAGCGTATGACGGTCTTGCAATAGCCATTAAAAGCATACATGATGTGTTCTCTGTATGCTTCTGTATAAGGCATAGATGATTCCCCCTTTCTCCCACATGGGGCGTTGCATAATTGATAGTTACATTTTTATATTTCAAAGAGGCAGCTTTTTAGGTTGTTGCTCTTTGACTATCTTTTATCATTCAGCCAAATAAAAAAGCTATTTTTTCAGATATTGCAAAATCGGTTCAATATACTTTTTGTCTGAAATGTCATAAGATGAAGAAATCATTTTTACCATTATTTCTTCCGCTTCTGTCTTATCTTTTTTTGATTTAAGTGTTTTTACAAACATTTTCATCATCAGTTTAGATGGCGTAGACATTTTTTCATAATTGAACCCTCCCGGACAGTAAAAGGTCTTTACTTTTTTCTGTTCTGATTCGTTGAAATTCCGTTTAAGGGCTATATCTATTTCCGGGTTGTCTATCGGGCTTCCTCCAACACAAAATGCAATCAGCTTCTTATCTGCCCACTTATCCATATTTTGCTTAAACCAACTAATTTTACTGATACTGCCCGCACAAGCCCAACCTCCAAAAATAATTGCTTCATATGAAGCCAAATCTTTCTTTTTTGCGGCTGATAATTCAAAGCAATCAGCCCCTGTTGCTTCCGCTATCCATTCAGCATAGCGTTTTGTAAATCCTGTTTGTGAAGTGTAAATTACGATTGTTTTCATCAGCATAAATCTCCCTCTTTAATTTTCTATTGCATTTTCGACAGCTTTTAAGATACATTTACTACTTACCGTAGCTCCCGATACTGCGTCTATATCTAATGACTGTTCTTGCACTACATCATTGACTATACTTTCTGCCGTACTCCCCAGACCATTATCGTGTTGCAAAATAGTAATATTGGTTATCCGATGATTGCTGACTGATACCTCAACTTTCACATGGACGGGGGTAATCGAATATTCACCTATATAATTCCCGTCTTGAACACTCGATATATCGGGCATAGATACAGAAATATTTTGAACATTCCTAACCATATTTCCAATTATGATTTTTCCTACAATAAACAAAAATAAAACAACAATAAATGTTATCAGCAGCACTTTTTTACCTTTTTTCATCTGCAATCCTCTTTTCCAAATTTTCTATTCCGGCATATAGTCTTGATAAAAGAGTAAAAAGGGTTTCAATTTCTTTGTCTGTATAAACTTCAAAAAGATATTTCAATTCCTCTTGGTATTCAGAAAAGTCATTTGTATAAAAGTCATTTACCTTTTCTGTGGGGCAGATACACATAGCTCTTGTATCATGCGGGCTTTGTTGAATAGTAATAAACCCTTTTTTCATCAAAACATCAGCCAACTTTTTGATATTTTGTCTTGAACAGCCTAACAAATTTCCTAATTGAGTAAATGTTAGCTGTTCTTTTGATTGCCTGATTATTGACAATAACATAAATTGCTTTAATGATACCTCTGGAATATGGTTATCAAAAAGCGTTTGTAGCTTATTTCCGGCGATAAATAATGTACTGAAAATAGCCTTTCTTTGGTTCTCCGTAGAACTTGAAAATCTTTTAGTCAAATCATCTAAATTCATGTAGCCCTCCTTATTAGCAACTTGTTGCGCTTTTGATTATAGCAACAAGTTACCTATATGTCAATATGAATGATAGAAATGACAGGGGTTCCGTAGTAGTCGGCACTGTGCGTAATGTGCATAACTTGCTATCTTATGGAGTTGTGGGAAAGTCTGTTTGCAGAATGTGGGAAAGCTGCACTTTAGCTTTTCCATGTTCTGTGAACGGACTTTTCCATGACGGAATAGCAAGTTATACACATTTCCACGGTGCTTGTCTTTTGGTCTTTGATTTCTTTGGTTCGGAATAGTGTGGTGCTGGCGGTCTATCTCTTGTTTTCGGTTGCTTGCTTCTTTACCGTACATGAGCATTACTCCCCGGATTGTGATTTCCATCGCGGAGGTGCCGGAGTGGGAGGACGAGGCTTACCTGAAGAGGGCATTCCGCCTGGAGGTGATACACCAGGTCTGCCAGTGCACGGAGGGGTGCCTGGCATCCACATGCGCCTGCGGGACGCTCCATCTGAATGAGGACATCGTGTGGATTGAGCGGGAATATCTGGACGGGAACCGGTTCATCCCCATCGTGATGGATTTTGAGCGGAAAGCCCAGTCCATCATCTGCTACCGGCTGAACGACATTTTGGTGGAAAAGAAGAGCCCCTGCGGCTGCGGAAGCCTGTTCCTGGCTCTGGAGATGAAACGGGTAGAACTCGCGAGAGAAGGCTGATTCACCTGGAGAAAAAAATTCCTGTGAGACGGCAAATCTGCAAAAGGGGCAGAGCCGCCGTTCAAGCTTGTACTACCTATTGTCACAACGGCATACCGAACGATGCAAAAGCCAATGGGTAAGAGTTCAGAAAAAAGCAAGAACGATAAAAAGACGTGATGCCTGCCGGCGTGAGATGACTGGCAAGAATGGAACGCCGTTTCTATCATTTTATACGAAGTGAAACAAATTCGGAATGTGGCCGCCAAATGTTCTGACGGCCATTCGATACATTGCCTTTGCGTGGATACGGTCATGCCAAATAAAGCGCCGCATCACTTTTCGCAATGACCATTCTTCGCCATAGCTGCCCAGATAGACAGGATTCTTCAAAAAATCTGGCTGGCTTTCCAGCAGCGCAAAACCTCGCTGTCGGCATTCTGCAATGGTTCCCTCATGGTCAGTCTCAACGCCGATTTCCCCAAAGTAATAGTCATTGACATTTTTTGTATGCTCGTACATTTCAGATGCTGTGCGGGGAACTTGCCCATAGAAAGTTAAACACATCGTATTTTCATGACCATTCTCCAGTAAATGTTGATTTATCTATTATATGTTCCAATAATTTATTCGGCATATCGATAATGGTACATCTCATGTTATCGTGTTCTTTGTCATATTTTACCACATTGCCCTGATTTACTCAATCAGAAAAACATCGTTCCGAAGCCTCACCCTTTCCAAAATTCTTCAACCTCCCTCAAAATCTCATCATGAGGAAGAATGGTAGCCTCCTCAATGCTGATGCCGGTCTTTTGGAGATAATATTTGATCAGATGGTACCCCACGGCATATCCCGCACAATAAGGCAGGCCTGCTTCGGGAAAGCACTGCATCCTGGCCATTTCATCGCCGTACAGATAGGCGGTGATGTTTTCAAAGCCCGTTGCGTTCAGGCCGTCATAGATGATTTCTTTTATCAGCGGCAACAGTTCGGGGTCTGTCTTGCTCACCCACGGCCCCAGAAATGCTTCCCCATGTATCGCCGTAGCATAGTTCTCCGCCAGACCCTCTCCCACAAGCATCTCGCCAAGGGTGACGTCTTTCGTCCATTTGATGAACTGGTACCTGACATTATGATTTGCCTCATGGGCAAGGGCGGCAGGGAGCTTTTTCAGATTGCTTTCCGTGGGAACCAGCCATCCCATCACAAAGCCCGGAATACCTCCGTCCCCGCAATAGCCCTCGTTCATTTTCGTATAAGCATTCTCCGGATTAGCCAGAAATACAGAAAACAGATACTCCTGCACCTTGAGTTCGATTCCCTTGCTGAGAAAGCGTTCCAGAGCGTCCTCGATGGACTTTTGGCAGGCATCCCATAGACTCTCACTGGAAATGGCTTCAATCCAGTCCTTTGTCGTCAGGTCCACTTTGGACGGCGGGAAAATCCCCAGCCTGTCGTTCGCCATGATGATGTCATAAGCGCCTTTTTTAGAAGCCTTGAGAGGGATATGATAGCAATCCCATTTGCCCTGAAAAGGGAGCATCAATTCGTAGCGGTAGATGTCCTCCTTTTTCTCCGTCCCCGCAGTCATTATTTTTCTGTAAACATCCGGCGAATATACACGTTTCACAATCATAATAGTCTCCTCCTGTTCTCCGGCCTCAGCCACAATAAGCCTGTATGGCTTCCATCACAAATACCGCTGTGCCCTCACCCGCGTACGCGTCGATATTTTTTGTAAACTCCCCGCCGCTGGCATACATTTTACCCAGCTCGCTCAGAACCTTGTCCGTGCACTTATAAAAGTGTTCTGTCATGAAGTTTTGCAGCTTTATGACCAGTGCCCGGGCGGCCTCGGAGGATGGATCGGTGCCTTTGAGCGCAGCAAATTCCCGGAATATCATCATGCACCGTTCCTCCAGAAGCTGCCGTTCCTCAGGGGTGCGGGCTTTCGATTTTTCCTGGTACTCCCTGTATTCCGGGGAATCGCCCCATGCGGCTTTTGCCCGGGCGGCGTATTCCTCCAGCTTGCTCCTGTCAAATGCTGAAAAATCCGTATGTTTTTGGCGGGACACTTTCATCGCAAAGGCTATCAGGTTCTCTAAATGGTCCTTTTTTAGCTTCAGCAGCGTTATCTGCTGGTCCAATGCTTTGTTCCTGTCATAATCCGGACTTTCCATGATTTTCCTGATGTCTTTCAGCGGGAATTCCAATTCCCGGAACAGCAGAATCTGCTGCAGCTGCTCCAAATCCGTATCTGCATATAGCCTGTATCCGGCATCGCTGTAATTTGACGGATGCAGAAGCCCGATTTTGTCATAATACTGGAGTGTGCGGATGCTCACGCCAGCAAGCTTGCTCACCTCGTGTACTGTCATCATTTGGATTTCCTCCTCTGGGAATAGTATAAACTATGACGTTGCGTAATAGTCAACAGGTTTTTTGATATCTTATTCATTTACAAGGAAAAGCCGGTCGCCTGTCACGATAAGGAAAGGGCATGATGTGAGATATTTGGAATGCGCCTATACGTATCTTTGGATGAAGAGCGACCTGGCTGCAGCTGTAAAAATCTTTATGGAAATCGGAACTTTTAAAGAAGCTGGCGGCAGACCTGCTTGGGATACCGTTGGAAGGCATTGGGCAGTTTGTGATACGGAATCCAGAGATGCCGCCTGAAAACCTTGGGGACAAATTCTGCAGGCTGGATATCAATATGGGAGGATGGACTGCATCGTGCGCGCCATGGCCATCCGGGGCGGTGGCGGGCTGCTTCCTGTATTTGCCATGGATGAGGGGAATCGGACAGATTATTATTTTGACATGAAGGGCATCAAAATACTGCGGCTCTGCGCCAGGATACTGCTTGGGTTTATAGAGGAATGCCTGGGTATCCCATTGTGACGGTGGGGGAGATTTGGTTCGGTTCATTGACGGGTTTTATGTGGTATGATACAATTCATAAGAGAAGTATCATATTCAGGGCAGAAAGATGGAAGGCACATTGCCGGCGGTCTGCAGTCGGGATTCGTGGCAAGTTTTACTGACGTGTAGTATAAATGCTGTTTCTATAGCCGACGAAATTTAGATATTTGAGCGGTGGAGGTGTAGGGATGGATGTATTGAAAAAAGAAGATATTTATACAATAGATGATATTTATGCGCTGCCGGATGGGGAACGGGCAGAACTGATTGACGGAAAAATCTATTATATGGCGCCGCCAAGTTGGAATCATCAAAAAATAAGCCGAAAGCTGCACCAGGCAATATCAAACTATATTGACAGCAAGAAAGGAAAATGTGAGGCATTGGCAGCTCCATTTGCAGTTTTCCTGAATGAAGATGATATTAATTATGTGGAACCGGACATCTCGGTTATATGTGATTTGTCTAAATTAGATGAGAAAGGATGTCATGGTGCACCTGATTGGGTAATTGAGATTGTATCTCCAAGCAGTAAGCCCAGGGATTATATGACAAAATTGTTCAAATATCGTACTGCCGGAGTCAGGGAATATTGGATTGTCGATCCTGATAAACAGATGACGATGGTTTATGGATTTGAGAAAGATACAGTGGAACAGTACGATTTTGGTGAAGAAGTTCCGGCTGGAATCTATGATGGGTTTGCTATAAAAGTAGGGTAAGCGCCTTGCGTCCCACGGCTCGGGGAGACAGGATTTCTGAAAAGAATGCATAAAAAAGATAGATATGAGCAGATGTAATAGAGTCTGGCCAGATTTTGTACAGGAGGGAGCGATGTTATGAGACGAAGAGCACAGGCATTGTATCAAAACGGAGTCAGGGACTTCTTTGCCCATGCAGAATAGCAGACATATAGTCTTCTGTATGGGCGAATAAAGCTATATGTTCTGCTGTTTCTGCACTTTATTTATTTTAAGATAAATAAGGAGCGGTGAAGATGGAATATTTAAATGCAGCAGAAATATTGCCGGAATATCTGTTGAAAGAGCTTCAGGCATATGTGGATGGAGAAATCCTGTATGTTCCAAAGACTTCTTCAAAAAAAGAATGGGGAGCCGCTAATGGTTCACGGGTATTTTATCAAGAGAGAAACAGGGAAATTCAAAGACTTTTCCAATTGGGATTTTCCATAGATACCTTGGCTGATCGATATGGTCTGGCATATAGCACCATCAAAAAAATAGTATACGGATAATCAAAAGGCGCCTGTGTGATGCGACATGGGCGTCTTTTTGTAGTTAGTTTGACTATAATCATTTCCTCTACTTGCGAGCATGCCCCTGATTCCCTACAATGGTATTGCGGCACCGAACGGAAAGGAGAAAGGCAAATGAAAAATATTTCGACAAGGCAATTCAGTGTATTGGGTGATTGCGGGAGAATTTATCAGTTTATGCTGCCGGAGGGATTTTGTTTTGTGGAGCCGGAAGAATATGATATGGACAAGATAGGCAAGTGCTGCTGGAAAGGCTTCGACCATGAGGAGAGGGAGGGCCCATGGAACCGTCAATATGAACAGGCCAATTACCTGATACAGACAGCCCCTCATGGGACGGCGGAGCTTGACGTCATAATCGCCGATGAACAAGGGGAGTATGCATGCCGCGCGGGAATGTGGTGGACTCCGCAAAACAAACTGGCTTATATGGAACCCCTCTGCACGATTCCCGAGTACCGCGGCAGAGGTCTGGCGGCTGCGGCCTTATCGGAAATGTACCGTAAAACGAAAAAACTGGGCGCCACCCACATGACGGGCGGAGAGAATGGTTTTTGTCAAAAAATCGGCTATAAACATGCGGTGAAATGGACGTATTGGAAGAAAAGATAGGCTGCTTATGCGGAAAGACAGGTGAGTGAACATTATGGAAATCAGGCGATACAAACATGATGCGGCCTATTCCTATACATTGGGAATGGCCCTTACAATTGAATTGATTGCCCAAAAGGACTCGTATCATATACGGAAAATATATGTTCATCCTGATTATGTGCCAAAAGATGACAAAAACAATATTTTTGAAATTTGTAATGAAGCGCAGTTGCCTGTCGAAATCAATAAAAAGGTTTTTGGTCGTTTATCGATGAAAGAAAATGTTTATGTTATAGGGATATTTGACAAACATGATATGAATGTTGAACCTGGAAGGCCGCATGTTGTTTTGGTCAATCCCAGTGATTCGGGAAATCTGGGCACAATTTTACGGACAGGGCTGGGATTTGGATTTAAGGACTATGTTATTATCAAACCCGGTGTTGATATATACAATCCAAAAACAATTCGATCTTCAATGGGCGCTTTTTTTCATGTCCGATTTACATATTATGATTCGTTTGAACAGTACAGACAGAAATTTTCAAACCATCAAATGTATTTATTTATGCTGGACGGTAAAATCAATTTAAAGGATATGAAAGAAAGGCAACAGAAAAATCCCTTTTCTCTTGTCTTTGGCAATGAGGGTTCGGGGCTTCCGGGCTTTTTTCGCGATTATGGGGACAGCATATATATCGAACATAATAATGAAATTGATTCCCTTAACTTATCGGTAGCATTCGGCATTGCCGCAAATTCATTTTCGGAATAATTGCACAGGAAAACAGCAGAGCCGGAAAAGAATCCGGCTCTTGTGCCGGTATGCCTGAAAATAGCGAGGGCACTGATAAACCGTATCAGGGCGCGTCAGGCAGCAGCCGGATAGCACCGGGGAATCCGGCTTCTTGGAACAGAGCCTGGAGCTGCTCTACGGAGGCTGCGTCAAACCCATCCGCCATGAGGAAAGTGCCGGTTGCCGTGACTGTGCTGTCCTCTCCGGTAGTGAAGACGACCGCGATGGGATTGCCGTTTTGGAATGTATACAGATAGATTGTGCTCTCTTTGGTCTCGCTGTTGACGAAAGTTTTGGATGCCGTATATACGGAAGAGGTTGCAAGGGCGGCAGTCCCGCTGCGTGAGTTGATCAGGCTGACCAAGGAAGAGGCGCTTCGGTTATCGAGCAGTTTTTTCAGGGAATCCGAAAAAGACTCGGTGACGGTGTCGCTTTCTGCGTAGGCAAGCATATCTCCCAGTGTAGGAACTTCGATTTCATAGACCGCTTGGGGAGCGGCGTAGTCCCCGGTGGCAAGTGTCTGGCGCATCTGTTCGATTTCAGCTGCGCCGCTCATAAGGCTCCCATAACTGCTGCTGTCCACCATCTCCTCCATGAGCAAGATTACGTCCATGCCATGTTCATACAGGGACTTTCCGCTGTTTCCGGGGACAGCGCAGCCGCTGAGGGCAATCAGGAGCATCATTGCCAGGAGTATTGTTTTCTTCTTATTCATTTTCGTTTCCTTTCCGGGATATTTCGGGCCCGTACAATTCTGTAATGAGATGCTTTTTTCATATTCTGCGCAGTACAGTACTGTACAAACTCCGATATGCCAGTATCATTATAATCTATTTTCGATGAACACACAATTCCGATAGGGAAGAAAATTGAAAAATTATAAAGGATATTCCATTTTCCCATCCTGGCTGAGGGAATCGGAAATGATGAAACTTCCTCCGACTTTTTGCGTCTAATATTATAGAAGACCAATAATAAAGGGGGCTGGATTATGAGAAGAAAAAAGGGTATCGTTTTAATGATCTGCGTGTTGGTAGTATGTGTTGCAGGAGTGGCATTGCTCATTGGCAGAGGCGAAAAGCCGTACAGGAACTTAGATGCGTCTCAAATCATATTGGCAACAGTACGGCTGACACCGCCGGATAAGACGATTCAAATTACTGAGATAAAAGAGTTGGTTGAATATCTGGAAGATGTGGTTATCTATAACAAGGACAACTCTTACACGGAGTATGATGGTCAGGGTGTCACTTTCACGCTTACAATGTCCGATGGCGCGCAGACAAGCATTATGGCATATAATCCATTCCTTGTGATTGACGGTATCGGCTATAAAACGAAATATGAGCCATGCCAGGCGCTCAACAGTTACGCTAACAGATTGTTGGATAAGGAAGACGCTATTATCATTCTGGAAGAACCTCCCGCATTGGCTGTTGTAAGCGATAATACATCTATCAGTGCCTTGCCGGGTTCTTATTCCTGGCAGAAAGCGGAAGCTGATGGCACAACTACATCATCCCAGGCCGACAGCGCGCACCCATTGGACTGCAAGGATTTACTTCTCAAATTTGAAACCACTGAACAAGCTGCTGCATTAAATTTTACAGAAGAACCTGACAGATTATTAAGTGCACGATGCTGGAGCGATGAATACTGGGGCGTTCTAAGCGCAGACAGCGAAAATGTCGATATTAACGGGAACGAAATTGTACTGAAACCGGGCGGATACATCTATGAGGTTAGGGCTGAATGGGATGCCGATAACGGATATGGCGGTACAGCACAGTATTCTTTTTATGTCGATTATACTGAATAAAATCAGTTCCACAGAAAAGGATTTCCCAAGCGGTGTAGACCGTTTATAGACTTTTTTGTGCGCATTTGCGGAGGGAGGGCAGAACGCGCCGTGCCGGACAGGTCTTTGACCGGGAGAAGATTTATGAGAGAATCTGGGGATATGACGCCGAGGGCAGCAGCGATATCCTGAAAGAGCATATCCGTAGGATTCGCGCAAAGCTGGCCCGGGTGACAGACAGGGAGTATATTGAGATGGTCTGGGTGCGGCTACAAATGGGTAAATTAAGAGATATGACGCTCAGGAAAACATTCTATCTGATTGTCTCCGCCACGGCAGGGATTGTGCTGCTCCTGTCGGCGGTGTCCGTAAGGGCCTGTTCCCGGATTCATGACCGGATTACTTTGTCCCACGCCTTTCTGATGAATGCCGCAGTGGTGGAGCATGGCGACGGCGGGTACTACATTATGGATACGGGGCCGGAGAGCATGGGGGATGCAGAAGACGCGGAGAACGCCCCTGTGGAATTTACCGGCAGAGAACTGTGGTTATGCAGGATGACGGAGGCGCTGATGGTGGTTCTTCCCATATTCTTTTCCGGCCTGGGAATCGTGTGCGCCGGAACCTGTTTTTACCGGGTCAAGCTGAAAGAACCGCTGGCGGCATTGAAACAGGGGATAAGCCATATAGCGGAAAACGACCTGGATTTCACCATGGGCTACGAAAAGCGGGACGAGCTGGGGGAACTGTGCAGGGCATTTGAGACCATGCGGGGCGAACTGGTAAAGAATAACCGTTATATGTGGGGGCTGGTAGAGGAGCGGAAGAGAATCAATGCCAGCATCGCCCACGATTTGAGGACGCCCATCACGGTCATCAAAGGCTACAGCGAGTATCTGGACAGGAATGCCGGAAAGGAAAACCTTACAGGGGAGGGCACAAGGGAGATTGCGGGATACATCAACCAGGCCGCCGTCCGGCTGGAGGAATACGCGGATTCCGTGCGCGAGGTTCAGGCATTGGAGGACATGCGCCTGGAATACAGGGAAGTCTTCCTGGGCAGCTTTTTGGAAGAAATGCGGGCGCAGCTTTCTGTCATGGCGGAACAGAACGGGAAAGAAATCTGCCTGTGCGCGAATCTGCCGGAGCGGGCTGTGGCGCTGTCCGCCGTCGCGGTATTCCGGATTATGGAAAACATTGTGGACAACGCCCTGAGGTACTGCAGGGAGCGGATAGAGGTGGAGATTTCCTTTGCCGCGCCTTTCCTTACAATAGCAGTAACGGATGACGGCAAGGGATTTTCGGAGAGGGAGCGCAGAGAAGCGACGGATTATTTCTATAAAGGGAAAATGGAGGGGAGGAAAAAGCGGCATTTCGGCATCGGGCTGACCATATGCAGAATACTCGCGCAGAAGCATGGCGGCGCTATCCTGTTGGATAATGCCCCGGAAAGCGGCGCGCGGGTGACGGTGAAAATAAAAATACAAGAAAGTTCTCCATTGTGACGGAATGTAGACTTTCAGATGGTAAACTCTCCTATCATAAGGAACTGTTCAAAACACTTCCTCAGGAACTGCTTTGAGCATTTCCCGGGCGTAAACCGCCAGAAAGGAGAGTTTTTTCATGGAGATAAAGATTACGTCTCTGCAATAAAGATACGGAAACAGGATTGCCCTGGACGGCATTACCTTTTCTGTGGGAAACGGCATGTTCGGGCTGATAGGAAGGAACGGCGCGGGGAAGACGACGCTGATGCGGATTCTTGCCACCCTGAGCAGGCCCTCCGGCGGGCAGGTCACATTTGACGGAATCCCTCTGGAGGATGTAAAGAGGATTCGGTCTTTTATCGGTTATCTGCCCCAGGAGTTTTCGCTGTATCCGGAAATGTCGGTACAGGAGGTCATGGGGTATCTGGCGGCGCTTTCCGGCATCCCGGGAAAGGTCTGGCGGGAGCGCATTCCCCGGCTCTTGCGGAAAGTCAATCTATGGGATGACAGGACAAAAAGGGCGGGGAGGCTGTCCGGCGGGATGAAGCGGCGGCTGGGCATCGCCCAGGCTCTGCTGAACGACCCGCAGGTACTGATTGTGGATGAGCCCACAGCGGGGCTTGACCCGGAGGAAAGGCTCCGCTTTTACGCTCTGCTGGGCGAATTTGCAGACAGCCGTACCGTGTTGGTATCCTCCCATATCATGAGCGACATTGAAGCAGTGTGCGAAAACGTGGCGGTGCTGGATGCCGGGCGGCTGCTGTTTGCCGGGACGGCAGGGGAATTGGCTGAAAAGGCCGGGGGAAAAGTATTTGAAGTGACGGTTCCGAGAGAGGGACAGGAGTCGGTCAAAAGGGATTGCCATGTCCTGTCTGCCCAGGGGCATGGGGCGGATGTAAGGATCCGCGCCCTGGCCGACCGCGTCCCGGCGGCGGGCCGTTCCGTCCCCTGCGTGCCTACGGCATGGGACGGTTATATGGAGCTGCTGCGCCGGCAGGAACAGGAGGTGGGGGAGTGATGAAGCTGTTTCTGATGGAGTGCGGAAAAACGGCAAGGGGGATTCTGTATTGGCTGTTCGTTCTGGTATTGTTTTTTGCGGGCGTCCGTCCGTTGGATGAGACGGTGGAAAGTGAGCTTCGCCAGAAGGACGACCCCTCATCCGTATTTTATACAGCGGCGGATGGCGTATACGCCAGGGATTCCGGCGGGCTGACTGATAGGGAGATACAGGAGAATATGATGGCCGGGGCTGTGGCGCGGCTTTTGGAAAGTTACCAGAAAAATGCTTATGAATATTATCCTTTCGGATATGTAAAAACGAAGACGCTGTCCGAAGAGGGGCAGAGGGTAATCCTTTCCTATCTGGAGGAGCTGACCGGAATGGGGGAAGAAGCCATAAACGGGGCAGCAGAAGAGAGCGGCGAAGAAGAGTTCCGGATTTCCGGCGGCGGTGCTTACGTTTTGGAGCCGGGACAGGGGAGCATGGCGGAAAACGGACAATATGTCATAGAACCAGGCGATTGGAAATATACGGAAAACAGTGCAGAAATAGCGGAAGCATCGGTTCCCTTTGACCGCTTTCAGGAAATCATGGGAGAGGTGGACGCCATGATTGGGCGAGGTTCCTGTTTCAGCGGGGAGATGCTGGAATTGTATTACTGCGGAAATGATATGGAGAGCAGTCCGATGACGGAGCGGCAGCACAGGGAATTCTATGAAAGCGACCATGTGACGGGAGCGTTTGCAAGGTATTACTGCGACAGCATATCCCTGGTGGTTCTGGGACTGCCTGCCCTTGTGATGGTTGAACTGATGATGAAGGATAAGAACCGGAGGATGCAGGCGCTGGTGTACCCGCGGACGGTTCTTGGCGCAAGGCTGGTCTGCACCCGCTTTGCGGCAGCTGTCTGTATGGTGATGGTGCCCGTCCTTATCTTTCCGGCCAGGTCTCTGGTGATGCTGGTACGGTTCTGCAAGGAAACAGGAATACAGCCGGATGTATTTGCCTTTGTAAAATATGCCTTGCTATGGATACTGCCCACAGTGATGCTTGTGATGGCTATGGGGCTGTTTTTGACCATACTGACCGAGAACTATTCCGGTATCCTGTTTACAGGGCTCCTCTGGCTGGCTGGCAGACCGTCCATCGGCAAAATCGCGGGCGGGAATTATGGCTTGTTCGACCTGGTTATCCGCCATAACACATTGAAAGGGTATGGGCGGATGACGGAGAATCTTCCTATGCTGGCTCTGAACAGGGCTGTTATTTCCGGTATGGCATTGCTGTTCGTGGCGCTTGCGATTATTGTATATGAGACAAGGCGGAAAGGAGTGGGCATCTTTGAAAAACGAAAATTTTTTAACGGTTTTAAAGTCAAATGTACGTATAAACCATAAGCATACACTGATTCCGTCTATTCTGCTGCTGCTGGTGATTCCGCTGATTTACGGGACTGCAAATCTGGACTGCGTCAAATCTGCCGACTGCCTGGAACGGATGACGGCATTGATTGGGATTCCCATGTTCACGCCGCTGCTTTACCGGGAACAATCAGAGGACTTATACAGCATAGTCGCCCTGCGTCCGTTTCCTCTCCGGGCCGTGGCGGCTCTGCAGATTGGGATTTCCGCGGTCGAGGCCTTGGGGCTGATTCTGGCCTTTGAGGTTTCCATGGCCGTCCGCGGAAGTACATTCCCGGTTGGGGCATATGCTTTTCGGACATTGGCAGCGTGCATGGCCCTCGGGTTCACAGGTCTGCTCTGCGCTTCTGCTATGAAAAATGTCGTTGCCGGGTACTTGGGGGCGTTTGTTTTCTGCTTTGCGGTACAAGCGAGGGGCGGTGGCTCCTTGTTCAGGGCTGTCACAAATGGGATTCAGCCGCCGCTGCTGTTATTTCTCTTCGGCGCAGCGGCAGCGATTCTCTTTGCTGTGGGCAGACCAGGCGGCCGATAGTTGAGGATGTATGGTTGGAATTTGCGCATTATCTGGATATAGGGCAGCGAAGACCGATATTTACAGAAAGCGAAATTAATCCAGCCAGACACAATCAACAATGTCGCGGTCGACTTTAACAAATTTTTCCTCTATAAAAACAGCAGCCCAGCCATGTTCTTCATCCCACGGACAATTGAGGGACAATATGACGCATACAGCAACATTTTGCGACTCATATGGGGGATGGCCTGTTTTGCTTCTGGCATAGACTGCGTCTTCCAGAGCATAAAGAGTAACATCCGTGCCTATGTGTTTTATAAGGTCTGCAGGCAATTCGATTTCCGGCCAATATTCTTTGCTTTCTTCCTCGTCATCAGGTCCCCAGTCTCCATACATGTCATCATAATACAGGCGTATAAAGGCCTCCAGCATTTCGGTTTCCAGCTGGGGCGTCCAGTTCTCTATCAGCCTTTTGCAGGAAAGGGCACCTTTCCCTCCATCTTCGTCTAACTCTACAATTTTGAATTCTTTTGGATTTAATAATAAATTCTCTGGCATTTTTCTCCCTCCTGTTCTTTATTGATCCACACCATGGCTTTCATTATACAGCTTTTTCTTGAAGTGCACAAGGCCCTCTTTCATTTTGCGCAAAAGCCGCCGCCAAAGCAGCAGATGACCCGTATGCCGAAAAGCTGGAGCGGGCATACCTGAAATGGCGGAAAGACTGCGGCCTGTCAAGTTAGGGCGCGATTCTACTGACTCTGCTTTTCACGGGAATCTTGTGGGATATGATTGATTTGTATTTCGGTTTGTTCCTTACTATAGGGGGGTTTTTCATCCCGATTTATATTGTCGGGAATAAATATAAAGAAAGGAAATCATAGTTACCAGTCTTTGTGTTCGGTACTCTTTTTGCACTTTCCCATTATACACTTATTGGATATGCACTGGCTTCGCTCAAAAATAGGCTATATCAGAAAAGGACATCAAATAGTCAGAAAATAGAAAAAGAAGTCGGACATCATCAAAAAGGTATTGGCTTTTGGATGTCTAAATGTTATACTATATATGAAGTCAAGGAATGGCAAGAACTTAACGGAAAGGAGATTAAAAATATGGAGGCATTAGAAGAAATGACCGAGAAAGAGCAGAAGACGATGTTTATAAGCGCATACATGAACTTACAGCGCGTCAAGGTATCAGAGGACAAGGATAAGGAAATCAGAAATCAGGAAAGAGAACTGAAAGCAAAGCTTGAAGCATTAGGCGTTGTAGTTGAGGATTTGAAAATTGAATAGCGGCAAAAGGATGTTCTCGCTCTGTGCCCCATCGGTGCCTGCAGAAGGAGCAGTTCCGGAGAGCGGGCAACAGGCCGCAGAACAGGGCAGACTGTGAATCCAGGGCAATCAGATAATAATGAAAGCACCAACGGCGGGATCATAGACATCTATACCATCCGTGACTTTGCGAAACCCAACGCCGACGGATACGGGACATTGACAGGGATAGAAAAGTACAGCCAGAAAGAGTTTGACGAACATGCACAGTCAAGCAATGAGGTACAATCCAGCTCCGGTTCCTGTACCGTAACACAGGAGTGACGGCTATTGCATCATCATGTAGTGGCATCACCATACCATTGTATAGCGGGCGCGGGCATCACCGCACATCCGAAAAGGCCGGCCCCGCTGCCATATGTTCCTGTAATTGCGCTATCTGTTCCCAGGGCTTTCTGCTTCGAAGAATATTATTATTTGGCAAGCTCGTCAATTGCATCCATCATATCGTTATCGTAGTTTCTGCCTATCTTACTACGGATTCGTTTCATGCTCCTATGATAGTAAGCTTTCAACAGCTTTATTATAAACAGGACAAATCTTCTGATCAGGCCAGGATTGTGTATTCCGTTCTTTTCTTTGGAGCGTGGCCTGTCTTCCCTGAAAACTATATCAAGTGTCCAGTGCAGGTTGTTTTCTATATATTCCAGTGCCTGCGTGCGACAATAGAAAACAGCTCTGCACTGGGCTTGATGCTGCACAGGAAATATCGTTCTTAGATTTTACCAGTTTTATCCATAATCCACAATATTTTCTCCCAAAGAACAGGAGTCAAAAATGTTGTCTGCTTATTTTTGTTCATGCGTTTATTCTGATAGTAGGGGCTTCGCCCCTTTACATATGCCATTCTGCAACGTATACTGGAAACGTACAAGAAAAGAGGGGGTGCCAGTACATGAAGTGCAAAACGGGAGGATTTCCCATAAGAAAACATATCGTGCTTATCCTTTCTGTTCTGCTTGTGCCTGCCATGACTGGCTGCGGGCAATCAGACGGCCTGGTGCCATTGGAGGAGCTTCCAGAGGATTATAGCCTGGAACAGGCAAAAAAAGACGGCTGCATTACCCATGAAGACGGGGACATAACACAAGGCAAAGAAAGATTTGAGGAATTCTATGATACCACGAAGTCAGGCAAGGCAGATAAGGTAAGGCTTGCGGATTATTATTCGCCCGACGACCCATCCGGATACGACCCGGAATCCTATGAAGCTCTCAAAGCCGGTTATCCGCGCCTGTATGTTCTTGATTTGTCTTTTGACGGAGAACAATATACAATCCGTTGGTACGAAGACGGGGAGGAGATTATTAGAAATTATCCATACCTTTTGAAATATGAAGGGCCCGCAGAAAGTCCGGACGCAGTCTATAAGTCATACACAAGGTATGTACTGACAAACGATGACGGAGTCACATGGCAGGAATTGGTGTGGGGAATGATCAGCTCCCAATTAGGCGACTATATTGATCATATGAGTATCTGCACCGACTATGTCTATGAGTGAATTCATGGGTGCAAAATCAGGATATGCGGGGAATCACCAAAAGCCTAGGACAGGGTTTTACACATTCTTTTGCGGGTGGTATAATATTTCATGCTATAGTATAATGTCTTTACATTTAAAATCGGATATGGCAGGAAAGGAAAGCAGAATGAAAATAGGAGAGATTGACCACAATCTTGCGGTGGAAACCAGGCTGGACATCAAGGGCCTGAGATACCGGAATGCCTTGGAGGAGCCCTTTGACATCTACGGATTGTACCGGCCCAGGGAGACAGGCGCCTACAGGCGCATGCCCGGAGAAACAGCGGAGCGGGTAAGCCAGGGAGTTCTGGGTTTGAGCACCCATACAGCGGGAGGGCGCATCCGTTTCCGGACGGATTCCCCCTATGTGGCGGTGAAAGCAAAGCTTACGGGACAGTGCTTCATGCCCCATATGCCCCTGACCGGCAGCCATGGCCTGGATCTGTATGTCCATGACGGGGAAGCGGACGTATTCAAGGGGACGTTCGTGCCGCCTGTGGAATCCCCCGAGGACTTCGAGTCCGTGCTGTATGTTTATAATGCCGGGATGAACGAAGTCACGATAAATCTTCCTCTGTACAGCGGAATCTCACAGCTGTATATCGGCCTGGATGAAAATGCGCAGGTGGAGCATGGAAGGAAATACCGTTCCCGGAAACCGATTCTGTACTACGGTTCCTCCATCACCCAGGGAGGCTGCGCCAGCAGGCCGGGCAACCACTATCCTCTGGCAATCTCCAGAGAGAACAATGTGGACTTCATCTGCCTGGGCTTTTCGGGCAGCGCAAAGGGAGAGCCCGTGATGGCGGATTATCTGGCCGACATCGAAGCCAGCGTGTTCGTCTGCGACTATGACCACGATGCGCCGGACAGGGAGCATCTGGAGCGCACCCATCCCGCGCTGTACAGGCGCTATCGGAAATCGAATCCTAAGACGCCAATCATTTTTATCTCCCAGCCGGATATCCGGCTGGCGGATATGGATAGCGTGAGACGCCGGGACGTGATATATCAGACCTACATAGAAGCCCTGAGAAACGGCGATGATCGCGTCTTCTATGTGGATGGATACCAGCTCTTTAACGGCAACAGGCGCTATGACTGCACAGTGGACGGCTGCCATCCCAATGACCTGGGCTTCTTTCGGATGGCGGAGGTGATTGGGGAAGTAGTGCGGCATTGCCTGTCTTTGGTGTAGCCATAGATGATTGCCCGAGGAAAAGGAAACTGAGAATGCAATATGATTGTCTGATTATAGATGACGAAAAACTGCTTGCGGACAGTACGGCGGAGTATTTCAATCTCTTCGGCGTCAATACGGCGGTGGCCTACAGCGCGGCACAGTGCCGGAAGTTTTTTGAGACGGATACGGCACAGCTTCTGTTGCTGGACATCAACCTGGGGGACGGCAGCGGCTTTGCCCTGTGCAGGGAACTCCGGGAAAAGACAGAGATTCCCATCCTCTTCATCTCCGCCCGGAGCAGCGATGACGACAAGATAATGGCGCTGCATATCGGAGGGGACGACTATGTGCAGAAGCCCTATTCGCTGGGAGTGCTGCTGGCCAAAGTGCAGGCGGTGCTGAAGCGCTATGGACGCCAGGGGAGCTCCTGCCGGGAAAAGGAGAGCTACCGCTGCGGCAGGCTGGAAATCGACTTTGAGACCAGACAGGTGTCAGTGGAGGGCAGACCTGTGAAGCTGACGGCCCTGGAGTTCAGGCTGCTGTCTTACCTGGTGCGGAATGAGGACAGGGTGGTCGCCAAGCGGGAACTGTTTGAAAAAGTCTGGGAGGACAGATTCACAGGGGACGGCACATTGAACGTGCACATCCGCAGACTGCGGGAGGCAATCGAAAAGGAGCCTGGAAATCCGGAACATATCCTCACGGTCTGGGGAGACGGGTACAGATTCTGTAAAGGAGACGGATGAAAAAACGTACTTTTATAATCGCCCAGATATTCATCCTGGCGATATGGCTGACCCTGCTCCTTTCTTTCGCGCTGCAGGAGACGGACAGCTTTCAGGATGCAGTGGCAGTAAACGAAGCGCTGCAGTCGGTGCGGGCGGACTGGGACAGACTGGAGAGCCATGAGAACCGGACAGATTTATCCTATGTGGTTCTGGACACAGAGGGGAACGTGCTGTACCGGACAGGCGCAGGATTAAGCGAGAGCGTCAACCGGGCAATCGTTCACAGAGACACGATTCTGGACATTGAGAAAGAGGGGGTTGTGGCGGGCAGGCTGATAGTGTTCAATGACAGCTCCGGAATCCTGGAGTCCCGGAAGCGGACGGTGACGCTTGCCATGGCGGGGAGCGCGCTGGTCCAGTGGGCCCTCTGCGTCTGGTACCTGTTTTACCTGAGGCGCGTCATCATCAGGCCTTTCCGGAAATTAAAGGATTTCGCCAGGCGGGTCGCCGGGGGCAATCTGGACGTCCCCCTTGCCATGGACAGGGAAAATCTGTTTGGGGCCTTTACGGAGAGTTTTGACATTATGCGGGATGAGCTGAAAAAGGCCCGGATGGCAGAGGCGAAAGCCAATGCTGAGAAAAAGGAACTGGTGGCAAAGCTGTCCCACGATATCAGGACGCCGGTGGCCAGCATCAAGGCCGCTGCCGAGGTGGGAGCGGCCCTGGCCAGCGAAAGAAAGACCCGGGAGAATTATGGACAAATCATCCGTAAAGCAGATCAGATAGACGCGCTTGTCTCTAATTTGTTCACTGCCACGCTGGAGGAGCTGGAGCAGCTTACCGTGGCGTCTGTGGACATGGAGAGCAGCGAACTGGCGGCCATGCTGGAAAGCGCGGACTATTTCAGCTATGCGGCGGTTCCGCCCATTCCGGAGTGCCTGCTGCATGCGGACAGGCTCCGGCTGCAGCAGGTGTTCGACAATATCTTCGCCAACTCCTATAAATACGGCGGAGGTGCACCTCAGGGGACAGGTACCTTTCCGGAAAACAGGAAGATTGACGTGACTCTGCGGCGGGAGAACGGATACCTGGCCGTCTGCATCGAAGACTGTGGCGGGGGCGTGAAAGAGGAGGAACTGCCCTTTTTGAAAGAAAAATTCAGGCGCGGCAGCAATACTGGGAATCTGGAGGGAGCGGGGCTTGGGCTCTATATCTCCGATTACTTCATGAAAGAGATGGGAGGGGAGCTCCTGGTGGAGAATGGGGAAAATGGCCTGAGAGTGACGGTTGCCATCTGCCTGAGCAAATGACCCGGATAAAGCTGCAAAAATATTTTTGGTTGATTTTATGCTGCAAATTATGTATAATATGCTTAGCAGGGCAGCCGAAAGGTGAGTGCGAGTCACCCGTCCCGGCGAATAACTACATTAGGCATCAAGAAATAGTCGTCCAGTCATTGCTAGTGAGCGGGACGGCTATTTCATATTTTTCAGATTCAGAATTGCCACAATCAGCAGCGCCATGGTCAGGATGACCATGAATTCCTCGTATGTACTCATAATAATCACCACCTTCCGCAGGACTGGGAATGGGTGAGAGCACGTCCCCCGGCTGCCCGGGTAAGCATATTACAGGAACCGTTTCGCGAACCCTGTAATCAAGTATTGTATTCTCATAGTGCATTTTTGATTCAGGAGAGCTGTCCTATGCCGGTTCATTCGGAGGTTTTTGATACCTGGCTGCTTCGGAAAGAGTTGCCGCATATTCGGCGACTTTTCTCTGTCCTTCCTCATTCAGGGGCGCACATGTGCTTTCGTACCATTCGCGCTGCTTTTGAAGCAGTTTGGCATATGCCGCCATACGGGCATGGAAGTTGCTGTTTTTCTCAAATTCCATTGTCATAAGAGGGAGTCCGTTTTCGTCTCTGACTGAAAACTCTGCCGGGGACGCTTCGGTTTCAGAAATCGTTTCCCTGGGAGCGCCATCAGGAGAAAGCGGCTTTGCCGTTTGCGATATTTTGCCGTTTGCGATTTCATAGAGATCTCCGAAAAATCTATAATAGCTCTCCTCGTTTTCCAGAAGATATGTTGCCGATACTTTGAAGTAATCAGCTATTTTCTGAAGCATATCCAGGCCGGGCTCACGCTTTGCGTTTTCCCAGTTGAAAACAGCGTTTTGTGTCACATGAAGTTCATTCGCGAGCGCAGTCTGGGTCAAGCCATGCTTAAGCCTTAATTGTTTTAGTATTTCCGGAAAACGCGCCATAGTTACAGTCCTTTCCGAAACAACAAAGTGGTGTATTTGCTATTTACATAGAAAATAATAGCATATTGGTGTTCTGAATGCAATACCTAATCTTGCATTTAAGGTATTTTTAAGGATTGAGTAAAGACATTTAAGGATTGAAATGGGAAAATGGAACCTGTAAAGGCCGCATACGCGGAAACGAAACGGAGGTACTGATATATGAAGAAAGTTCTGCTGAAAACCGAGGGCCTGAGTAAATCCTTTTCAAACGGCGGCGTGCTGCAGCATGTGCTGAAGAACATCGATCTGCAGCTCTATGAGGGCGACTTCACCGTCATCATGGGAGCCAGCGGCGCTGGGAAATCCACGCTTTTATACGCCCTCTCCGGGATGGATACGCCCACCCTGGGCACGATTACCTGCGGAGAGGAGGTCATATCCGGTTACAGTTCCGATGAGCTGGCGGTCTTTAGGCGCAGGGCCTGCGGCTTCGTGTTCCAGCAGATTTACCTGATCGACGGCATGAGCGTCATGGACAATGTGCTGGCGGCGGGACTTCTGGTGAACCGGGACAGAAAGGAAGTGCTGGCCCGGGCGAAGGAGCTGCTGAAGGCGGTGGACATCCGGGAAGAATCCTGGGGGAAATTCCCCACCCAGCTTTCAGGGGGAGAGGCCCAGCGGGTGGGCATCGTCCGCGCCCTGATCAATTCCCCCCGGATTGTCTTTGCCGACGAGCCCACGGGGGCCCTGAATTCCAAGACCGGCCTGGACGTCCTGGACACTTTGACCCGGTTCAATGAACAGGGCGTCAGCATGGTCATGGTCACCCACGACATGCGCTCGGCCAGACGGGGCAACCGCATCCTGTACCTGAAGGACGGCGCTATCCTGGGAGAGTGCGACCTGGGCAGATATGTATCCGGCGACAGGGCGCGGCATGAAAAACTGGTCGCTTTCTTAGGGGAAATGGGGTGGTAGACATGAGGAAAAGCATTCTGATAGCAGCGTCCAACCTGCGCAGGGCCAAAGGGCAGACGGCAGCCATCACCGTATTGATCCTGCTGGCTTCCGCCATGCTGAACCTGGGGCTGATGCTGTCCCTGGACTACAAAGACAACTTCGTCCGCTGCTTTGACAATCTCCACGACGGCCATGTGACGCTGGGAATCAGCGCCAGAGACCCCGGAATGGAGGATTTCCTGGAGGAAGTCTTTCGGGAGGACGGGCGTGTGGTGGAGTATACGAAAAACGATGCCCTGATTATGGAGGGATACTTCTCCTACAACGGAGGGGAGGTCAACACGGAATTCGTGATTATGGAAAAAGAGACGGCCCTGAACCGCCCGGTGGGCAGAATGGAAATCGTGGAGGAAGGGGATGAAAAAAGCGGCATCTATCTTCCCATGCTGTACGGGGCGGATGGGAAAATCGCCGTGGGAGAGGACGTCGAAATCACCATCGGGAACCATACGATGCGTTACAGGGTCTGCGGGTTCCTGAACAGCGCCATGGCCGGATCCCACAATTGCGCCATGAGCGCGCTGCTGCTGACGGCGGACAAATATGAGGAGCTGGAAGAAGCGGGCTATGCGCCGACATCCACTTATGTTTCGGTGCGGATCCGGGATAAGGCGGAGAGCGAGGATTTTGAAGCGGCGGTGAAAAACAAGGTATCCGCCAGATACCAGTCCGTCAGGCTGCTCAGCAATAACTATGAGCTGGTGTCCTCTTCCCGCTATATCTCCCAGATGATATGTGCCGGTGTAGTCAGCGCCATGGCGTTTATCGTGACACTGATCACGCTGGTGGTGATCTCCTCCAATGTGATCCAGTATGTCCAGGAGAACATGAAGAATCTGGGGGCCTTAAAAGCTGTGGGATATCAGAGCAGACAGATCGTGGCGGGGCTTCTGCTGCAGTTCCTGGGGGTGGTGCTTCTGGCTGCCGCGGCGGGCATCGGTCTCTCCTATTGCCTGTTCCCGGCGGTGAACGACATGATGATCTCCCAGACGGGGATTCCCTACAGGGTGCATTTTCTGCCCATGTCCTGTGCCATTACCCTCTGCGTCATGGTCGGGGCCGTGGCCCTTGTGGTATGGCTGTCCGCGGGAAGAATCCGGAAGATTGAGCCTATCGTCGCTTTGCGCCAGGGCGTCCTGACCCACAGTTTCAAGCGCAACCATGTGCCGCTGGAGCGGACGGGAGCGCCTTTGCAGCTGGCGCTGGCCCTGAAGACCTGTGCTTCCGGGATGAAACAGAATGTCACGGTCTGCACCACGATGCTGGTGCTCTCATTGGTCTTGGTGTTCTCGGCGCTGATGGTGGAAAATGTGATTGTGGACATGGCTCCTTTTATCAATCTGATTGTGGGGGAGACGGCGGATTCCTGTATCAATGTCAGGGCAGAAGCGGAGGAGGCGCTTTTGGAGAGGGCGGAAGCGGAGGAGGATATCACGAAGCTCTATCTGTACAATTCCGAGGAGGTGCGCCATGTGGACGGGGTCGCGCTGACCGCAACCATGGCGGAGGATTTCTCCCAGGTGAACAACCAGGATGTCTGCTATCGGGGACGCTTTCCCAGGTTCGACAATGAAGTGGCCATCGGCGCAAAGTATGCCTGTGAAAGAGGGCTGGAGATCGGGGACGAGATCACCCTGACAGCGGAGGGGAGAGAGGCGGATTATCTGATCTGCGGCTTTACGCAGATATCCAATAACCTGGGCAAGGACTGTCTGCTGACCAGAGAGGGCTATGAGCGGATGGCGGCGTTTTCCAGCATCAGCTTTTACATCAATCTGAAAGAGGGGACGGACATAGACGGGTTCAATGAAAGGATGGAAGAGCAGCTTGGAGACGGCATGAACACTGCCATCAATATCCTGTCGGTCATCGAGGGCTCGGCGAGGGTCTATGTATCGCTGATGAGGGTCATCATCGTGGCGATTCTCCTGTTGAGCGCGGCCACCATCGCTTTCGTGCTGTATCTGCTGGTGAGGACATTGCTGAACAGCAGAAAAAGGGACTACGGCATCTTGAAGGCCCTGGGCTTTACCACAGGCCAGCTGGTCCTGCAGACAGCGGCCAGCTTTCTGCCCGCGGTGATTCTCTCTACGATAGCGGGCATTGTGGTGAGCTCTCTGGTCATCAATCCGCTGACGGCGCTGTTCCTGAGCGGAATCGGTATCGTGAAGTGTACCTTTACCGTGCCCGCAGGGCTGATTGCGGTGTCGGGAGCCGGGATGGTGCTCCTGGCCTTTGGGCTGGCCTGTCTGCTGGCGCTGCGGATCCGGAAGATTGTTCCTGTGGATTTATTGGCAGGAGAGTAAGAAACAGGCCCCTGCTGCTGACTGTGCTGCCATACAAAAAGGCAGGGGCTCCCCGAAGCGTTCAGCCCGGGGAGGGCTCGTTCTTTTCATCGGTGCGGGTCAGGCTCCGGATCCAGCGGAAACTGTTCCCGTAAATGGCGGCCGGGATGCACTTCAGATACTGATCCGCGTTCAGCATAAGCAGCACGATGACCGGGGATGCATCCCAGAGAAACGCGCATGCGAAGGACAGCGGGATGACGATGCACCAGATGACAATCAGATCCATGATCATCACGTACCGGGTATCGCCGCCGCCGCAGATGACGCCGGTGTTCATGCACATCTGGTAGGACATCACCACCAGCACGGTGGACTCGATCAGAATGAAAGCATTGGCCAGGCTCTCCGTCTCCGGTTCCAGCACATACAGACTCAGCAATGGGATGCGGATCAGGAACAGGATGGTTCCCAGCAGGACGCCGATGCAGAGGAAGATTACCTGGAATGTCCTGGTGTATTCCTTGACTTTAGCCACATCGCCGCTGCCCACGGTCTTCCCGGTCAGGATAGCGGCAGCGGAGGAAGCGCCTACCGATGTGACTTTCAGGAACAGGAAGATGGTGGAGGAGATGGAGTGGGCAGCGATGGCCCCGGAGGACATGTGTCCCAGGATTACAGTCTGCAGAGCCGTATTGCAGCCCCACAGGAATCCGGTGGTCACCACGGGTAAGCTGACTCGGATGTAGTCGTTCAACAGTGCGGAATCCATGGTGATGAGGTCTTTAGCCCGCAGTTTTAGACGTTCATCCCGAAGCAGCACATAGCAGACCACAATCAGGCATTCCATGATGCGGGCGGTCAATGTACCGATGGCAGCGCCTCGCACACCCATCTCCGGAAAGCCGAAGCGGCCGTTTATCAGGGTGTAGTTGATGGAACAGTTCAGCAGCAGCGCCACGATGGACACGTACAGCGCAATGTTCACTTTCTCCACCACCCGCATGCCGCCCAGCAGAATGGTGGTCACGGCGAAGAACAGGTAGCTGAACCGGACGATTGCCAGATAATCCATTCCCTGTCTGACGATAGCCTCGTCATTGGTAAAGATGCCCACAGCCCCGTGGGGGAACAGGCTTACCAGAGCGAAGAGGAGCGCGGCAATGCCCAGAGCGGCCCAGAAAGCAATGGCCATCAGCCTGCGGACTGGGTCAGTCTTTTTCTGGCCCCAGTACTGGCTGGCCAGCACCACCATGCCATTACTGATTCCGAAAATGAGCTGCTGGAGGATGAACTGAATCTGGTTCACCGCCGCCACGCCGGAGAGGGCCGTCTCAGAGTAGCCCCCCAGCATCACATTGTCCGCCAGGTTCACGCTCAACACCACGGCCTGCTGAAGCATCAGGGCGCTCATCAATTTAAAAAAAGTCTTGTAAAAAGTCTTGTCCTTTGTCAGCATAGTTTCGACTCCCTTTGGTATTGCGCTTATCTTGCGCTTTCTCTGATTTTCTGTAGCAGACTCTTGCCATCTCTTTAACCCAAACCGAACGCCAGCCCAATCAGCCTGACGATGAAGGCCGCAATCCACGCGATGACGCACTGGCCCGCCACCACTCCTGCAGCCCATTTCCAGCCCAGCTCCCGCTTCACGGAAGCGATGGCGGCCACACAGGGCGTGTAGAGGAGACAGAATACCAGCAGACTGGCGGCGGCAATGGGCGTGATAACGGTAAACAGCATCTCCGTGGTGCCGAACAGCACATTCAAGGTGGAGACCACGCTTTCCTTAGCCATGAAGCCCGTAATCAAAGCGGTGGACATCCGCCAGTCACCGAATCCCAGGGGATTCAGGACAGGGGCGATGACGCCCGCTGCCGCGGCCAGCATGCTGTCCTGGGAATCCGCCACGATATTCAGATGGAAATCGAAAGTCTGCAGGAACCAGATGACAATGGTGGCGATGAAGATGACGGAAAAAGCCCTCTGGAGGAAGTCCTTTGCCTTGTCCCAGAGAAGCCGCCCTACATTCTTTGCTCCCGGCAGTCTGTAATTCGGCAGTTCCATGACAAAAGGGACGGCCTCTCCTTTGAAAGCGGTTCCTTTCATCAGGAGAGCCAGCAGAATCCCCAGAAGCATTCCCAGCACATACAATCCTATCATGACGAAAGCGCCATGCCCCGGGAAGAAAGCTGCGGTAAAAAAGCCATAGATGGGCAGTTTCGCGGAGCAGCTCATAAAGGGAGTCAGCAGGATGGTCATCTTCCGGTCCCGCTCGGAGGGCAAAGTCCTGGTGGCCATCACGCCGGGAACCGTACAGCCAAAGCCGATCAGCATAGGCACGATGCTCCGGCCGGACAGGCCGATTTTGCGCAGCAGCTTGTCCATGACGAAAGCCACCCTGGCGATATAACCGCTGTCCTCCAGAAGAGAGAGGAAGAGGAACAGGGTCACGATGATGGGGAGGAAACTCAGGACGCTGCCCACGCCGTTAAAAATGCCGTCTATGATCAGGGAATGAAGCACTTCATTCACGTTGGCCGCGCTCAGGGCAGCGTCCGTCAGCCCCGCGAGGAAATCCACGCCCATGGCCATCAGTTCCTGGAGCCATGCGCCGATTACATTGAATGTCAGCCAGAACACTATGCCCATGATGCCCAGAAAAGCGGGGATGGCTGTATATTTTCCCGTCAATATCTTATCGATTTTTGCGCTTCTGGCATGTTCTTTGCTCTCCCCGGGCTTTACCACAGTGGCGCTGCAGATTTCCTGGATAAAGGAAAAGCGCATGTCAGCGATGGCGGAGGCCCGGTCCATGCCGCTCTCTGCCTCCATCTGGCAGATGATATGCTCCAGCATCTCTTTTTCGTTCTGATCCAGGCCGAGGGCCCCCAGAATGCGGGAATCCCCCTCGGTGAGTTTGCCGGCGGCGAAGCGCACGGGGATATCCGCTCGTTTCGCGTGATCCTCTATCAGGTGCATGATGGCGTGGAGACATCTGTGCACGGCGCCTCCGTGCTGATCCTCCTTACAGAAATCGATTCTGCCGGGGCGTTCCTGAAACTTGGCCACATGGAGCGCATGCGATACCAGCTCGTCGATGCCCTCATTCTTTGCCGCCGAGATAGGTATCACGGGAATGCCCAGCATGTCCTCCATCTCGTTGATCTGGATAGAGCCGCCATTTCCCCGGACCTCGTCCATCATGTTCAGGGCCAGCACCATGGGAATGTCCAGCTCCATCAGCTGCATGGTCAGATAGAGGTTTCTCTCTATATTAGAAGCATCCACGATATTGATGATGCCCTTGGGATGTTCCCGCAGGATGAACTGCCTGGTGACGATTTCCTCGCTGGAGTAGGGGGACATGGAGTAGATGCCCGGGAGGTCAGTAATCAGGGTATTGCTGTGCCCTCTGATGACGCCATCCTTCCTGTCCACGGTGACACCGGGGAAATTGCCCACATGCTGGTTGGCGCCCGTGAGCTGGTTGAAGAGGGTGGTCTTGCCGCAGTTCTGGTTCCCGGCCAGGGCGAAAGTCAGCTGCGCGTCGTCAGGCAGAGGATTCTCTGTCGCTTTCACATGGTATTTGCCGCCTTCGCCCAGTCCGGGGTGGACGATTGATTTTTTGTCCTCTTTCTGTCCGGGCAGGGACACCTCCGGCGCGGAGGCGCGTACATTTTGAATGGTAATCTTCTCGGCGTCAGCCACCCGCAGGGTCAGCTCATAGCCATGGAGCATGAATTCCATAGGGTCTCCCAGAGGGGCATATTTGATCAACAGGATGTCTGTGCCCGGAATGACGCCCATATCCAGAAAGTGCTGCCGCAGCGCGCCCTCGCCGCCCACAGCTTCGATAGTGGCCCATTTTCCGATTGGCAATTCTTTTAAGGTCATGATGTCCGTTCCTCGCTTCCGTAAATACTTGCGGGATAAAAGAGAAACCCGGATACAGCCGCTTCGCCGTATCCGGGCTTTCGCCTTCGTCACGTAGAGATGCCAGACCAACAATGCGGTCAGTCAATATCGAAATAAATATACTGCATTACGACAAGATTTGTCAAGGGGAATCATTAAGATTCAATATCTGTTCTCTGCAAGCCGGACAAAGTACAGAAATATTTCGTAAAGGGAATCATGGCGGACGGGATTCTGTATACAGGGGAGCGATTATGATAGAGAGACAGAGGTGAAGGGCGGCGGAGACGGCCTGGGCCATGAGGCGGTAAAAATGGCGGGAAAAATGTCGAAATCAAGTTGCAGAAATCCGCAGGAAAGAGTATAATCAAAATGCTTCACTAACTATATGCAGGACAGGGGAAAGTACGCGAACCCTTTTCCCCGGAGTCTGACGAAAGAGGGATGAACATGAGCGAAAGTATCACAAAGGAACTGCTGGAGCAGTTCGAGAAAAACTGCAGCGCCGACGCGGCCTGCCAGGTGGCGAAGAACGCCGTCGTGGAGAATGGCCTGAAAGCATCGGCTAAGAACGGGGAGGCGCAGCGCACCTCGCGCCACAGCTTTTCAGTCAATCTGAAGCAGGGCGCTATCACCAACCAGAAGCAGAGCGGCCGCTGCTGGATGTTCGCGGCGCTGAACACATTCCGGTTCGAGGTCATCAAGAAGCTGAATCTGGAGAATTTTGAGATTTCCCAGAGCTATATGTTCTTCTATGACAAGCTGGAGAAAGCGAATTTCTTCCTGGAGAGCATTCTGGACACACTGGATGAGCCTACGGGAAGCCGTCTGATTGCATGGCTTCTGTCTGCGCCCATGAATGATGGCGGACAGTGGGATATGCTCTGCAGCCTGGTGGACAAGTACGGCGTGGTCCCCAAGTACGCCATGCCTGAGTCCAAGGCTTCCTCTGCTTCCGGGGAGATGGACTGGGTGCTGACCGTGAAGCTGCGTGAGGATGCCTGCCGTCTGCGCAAGGCTTACGCAGATGGGGCAAAGCGCGAGGAGCTGGCCAGCCGGAAGGAAGAGATGCTGGGCGAGATTTACAGGATTCTGTGCATCTGCCTGGGAGAGCCTCCCAAGACTTTCGATTTCGAGGTGGAGGACAAGGACGGCAAGTTCATCAGAGAGTGCGGCCTGACGCCGAAAGCATTCTTTGAGAAATACGTGGGACTGAACCTGAATGACTACATAAGCTTAATCAATGCGCCCACAGCGGACAAGCCTTATCACAGAAGCTACAGCGTGAAGTTCCTGGGCAATGTGAAAGAGGGCCGTCAGGTGCGCTATCTGAATCTGGAGATTGAGGAGCTCAAGAAAGCGGCCATCGCCCAGATGAAAGACGGGTCTCCCGTATGGTTCGGCTGTGATGTAGGGAAGTGCTCCACAAGGGACGGCGGCGTCATGGACACCAATGTCTACAAGCTGGAGGAGCTGCTGGGCATGAAGTTCGGCATGGACAAGGCCGAGCGGCTGGACTACGGCGAGAGCCTGATGACCCACGCCATGGTGTTCCAGGGCGTGAACCTGGACGAGAGCGGCAAGCCCAACCGCTGGCGGGTGGAGAACAGCTGGGGCGAAGAGCCCGGTGAGAAAGGCTACTATGTCATGAGCGACGACTGGTTCGATGAGTACATGTACCAGATTGTGGTGAACAAGAAGTATCTTTCAGAGGAACTGGTGAAAGAGTACGAGTCGGAGCCGATTTTGCTGGAGCCCTGGGATCCCATGGGATCGCTGGCTGTGGTGAGAGGCTAGACTTCATCTGTAGCTGCATGGGAGACACATAATCGGTTCCTTGGCAGGAACCGGAGGAAAGGGACTGCGGTAATGCAGTCCCTTTTTCTGGCCTTACGGGAGTATTTCATGGATAAAAATTGCTGGCTGTTGCAGATCAAGGACAGGCAGTATGCCTCATGGATTCAGGACTATATGGGGGAGATTCTCCCCATAGGAATCAATTTCGACAGGAAGAGCAAGGAGCATACCTGTGTCATTGAAGCCTGGGGGAAGAGGACCTGAAAAACTCGCGGGACGGCCCTTAGACGGGGAATCTCTGCCTGCGGCAGAACGGCAACCCCGCCTAGCGCACCGTGGCCCCGAACGGCATCAGCGCCAGCTTTGCAATCTTGAAGCACTGCAGCCCGAACGGAATGCCGATAATCGTGCAGCACAGCAGGATGCCGTTTATGGCGGCGGCCAGGGCCAGCGGAATCCCGCTTATGATGATCCACAGGATGTTGGCCAGGAGGGACATGGCCCCGCCCCCGTATTCAATTTCCTTTCCAAAGGGAAAGAATGCCAGGGAAGCGAACTTGAAGCACTGTGTCCCGATGGGGATGCCGATGACGGTGACGCACCACAGAATGCCCGCAAGCGTCCAGCCCAGCCCCTGCCATAATCCTCCGCAGAGGAACCAAATCAGATTACCTAAACAGCCCATATATTACCTCCGTAAGTGTGCCACAGCATGAATGAAGATTCAGGGTGTCCGTCATGCCGCACGGACAGAGCCTTTCATATGATATGTATTATATGCAGTCCGCTCCGTCCGGTTCCGGGCCGCCAGCCGTCCGCACCGTAATCCCATTGACCACGACTCCGCCGTCCAGCGCGATTACCAGGCATTCCCTGCCGTCTACCTGCTTGGTCTCGATCAGGTTCGTGCGGTCCGGCTTGACCTTGATGACCACATCAGGGGTCTTTACCTCAAAGGAGCGGGTCTCCATGATATTGTTCATGAGCAGGGAAGTGCTCTCCCCGGCGGTCTCGTCATAGTGCTTGTCGAACTCGGTGAGCTTCTCGTCCGCCACGCCGCTGTCCGCCAGGATGGTCCTGACCTGGGTCTTGTCCAGGATCACAGGCTCCGGGGCCTCCTTGTTCTCCTGGGCCAGCTCCGTGAAGCGCTCATGGATGTCCTTTACCATCTCGATGCTGCAGTCCTCCCCCAGGGTATCTTCAATCAGGGTCTGGAAGGTCTCTTTCTGGTCGCCTGCGGACAGGGGCAGGGGGCAGCCGAAGAGCCGGTCCACGAAGCCTTCCTGGAGCTCATCCGGATTCTTGGAATAGTAGAGCAGGCTGTGGATGTCCGCCCCTCTGTCATTAAAAGCGGGGAAGAGGAAGCCTCTGTCCGGCAGGGACACCACCCAGTCCCTGACCCGGTTCTGGAAAGCGTTCTCCTCGGGATTGTAGCTCAGCCCCGGTTTGGACAGCTCCACAGGGCAGATGCAGGAGAGTATGTACTCATAGATTTCATCAGAGGCATCCTCCATCTCCATACCATCGGAGGCCCTGCCGGGCACGTCGTAGACATCGTGCACCAACAGAATCAGGTAATTGCCTACGAATTCGTAGTTCTCTATGATGCGGTCGAAATATTCCTCCAACAGGGCTTCGTCCTTTAGCTTGCTCTCCCGGAGCTTCAGGAGAAGGCCGTGAGCATTCAGGGCATCTGTGGCAGGGCTTTTTTCTGTAGCGGTCCCCGGGGAAGGCATTCCATCGATTCCTGAAACGCCTTCGTCTGTTAGGACATTCCTGCCTGCCGCCGCGTCATCTAAAGCCATATCCCTGGGAACTGCTTCCGATGCGCCGATAGAAGAGGGGCTGTCTCCATCCGCCGCCGGGCTTTCGATCCACTCACCGGAAAGCGGGAACTCCAGGTTCAGCAGGTTCTTGCCCAAAGTGCCCGAGAGGGCCTTCCGCAGAATCTCGAAATATTTGAACATCTCCTCCTCCGGCAACGCCAGGAAGGCCTGCCCGAAGAGGGCTTTCTTATTCTTCTCCCCGTCCACGTAGCAGCCGCAGATGCGGGTGATGGAGCAGTTCTTGGGGGTGAGGAGCTTTTTGATCTCCGATATATCCTGTTTCGTCATGTCTATACCTCCCGCGCGCTTTGGCGCGCATTGTCCGCGTTCGCGGCTGTGAGTCAAGTATATACCAAATTTTTGGAATGGGCAAGTGTCAGGATGAACTTTGAATATTTGGTTGAACTAGCCGCGCCGGTATGTTAGAATGAGTCTCAGAAAGCTGCAGAAAATCGTCAGGTGGACAGGTCTGTGTAAACCTGTCCACCCGGCCGAGGCGTTTCGGCAGGACGCTGAATATGTGCCTGCGGAAATGTTTCTTCGAGCCAGGGTGCGGCAGTTGTCGTTTTGACGGCTTGGAAATCTACAGGGAAAGGGAACACTGCGGCAAATATACAGGAAGGTTTCCGGCGATATCCATCAGCCTGAAGGATGTGGGAGACACATTAATCAGGCCATAATCAGGGTCGGTGTGGCAAAAAATCTTGTGTTACTATGGAAAAGGAGTTCCTGCGAGCCCTGGGCGGGAGCAGGCCGAATACGCAAAAGACAGGTATCTGCCGTGGATGGCAGATGTCCGGGAAAGGTGTAAATATGATATGAAAAAGGACAGGAAGAATTTTGACGGAAAGGGATTCATCGCGGAATTCAGGAAATTCATCATGAGAGGCAATGTGCTGGATATGGCAGTGGGCGTAATCGCGGGAGGCACGGATTTCAGCTACCTGACAGTGACGCTGGGCAGCGGGGAGAATGCACCTGTACTGAATTACGGTAATTTTATTACGGCGGTCAGATGTCCCCACTGTACTTCACACCTGGAGGATGAACATGCGGCATAAGAATATTGGAAAAAGATATACATGCCTCGGAGTGATGGCGGCGATCGCGGTGGTCCTTGGTGGCTGCGGCGGTGGCGGGGAGCGGATTCAGAGCGCCATGCAGATGATTGGAGAGCTGAATTACGAGGGCGCCCTGGAGCAGCTGAGTCTGGCGGAGGAGAATGGGGAGAATGTCCGCCTGATTCACAGGGCCAGGGGAATCGCCTATATGGGGCTCACGGATTATGAACAGGCTGCCGCCTGCTTCGAGGAGGCGCTTGCGGGGAGCAACGGGCTGGTGCAGAACGTGGATTTTGATTTGAATTTCTATCTGGCAGCCGCTTATACAAAAAGCGAGAGATACGGCGAGGCGGAAGACATTTACGATGCGATTCTTTCCCTGCGCTCCGGCAATGAGGATGCCTATTTCCTGCGGGGCAATGTGCGGCTGGCGCAGGGGAACTACGAGGGTGCGAAACAGGACTTCGATAAAGTCATTGCCATGGACGCGAAGAATTACGACAGGCTGATAGAGATTTATCAGGTGCTGGATTACTACAGCCATGGGGAGGCCGGCAGGGAATATCTGCAGGCGGCGCTGGAAGCCGGAGACAAGAATATGGACAAGTACGCCAGCGGGCGGATCTACTATTATCTGGGAGAGTACCAGAGCGCATATCTCGCTTTGGAAGAAGCCAGAGAGAGCGGAGGCGTGGAGAGCTATCTGTATCTGGGCAAATCCTATGAGGCCACCGGGGATTACAATTATGCCGCAAGCGTCTACAACAGCTATCTGGAGAAATACGAGGGCAATGCGGAGATTTATAACCAGCTGGGGCTCTGTGAGATGGCGAAAGGGGAGTACAGGAATGCCCTGGATGCCTTTCAGGCGGGCATGCAGCTGCAGAACGTGACCATGATGCAGACCCTGTCCTTTAATGAAATCGTGGCCTATGAGTATCTGGGGGATTACCGCCAGGCCGGCATATTGATGGAGAATTATCTGAAGAACTATCCTGACGACGCGCAGGCCAGACGAGAGTACGAATTCCTGTCCAGCAGATGACAAAGCGTGCCTTGCCAAAAACAGGCAGAGCTCCAAAGCGGGCATTCTTCCGGTTTGCGGCAAGTTAAAAAAGAACCGGGCGATGAGCCCGGCTCTTTTTGGAGGGGGATTCCTTCCGGAGGAACCTCCGCCCTGTTATCTGGTTCGGCAGGAGCGATTAGCCTACTACGGTTACGTTAGTAGCGCGAATCTTGCTGCTGTTCTGAGGATCGCACTCAGTGTCGAAAGTAACCTTCTGGTTTTCCTCCAGAGACTTGAATCCGTCAGCGTTGATAGCGGAGAAATGTACGAATACTTCCTCGCCGGTTGCATCGTTTGTGATGAAACCATAACCCTTCTGTGCATTGAACCATTTAACTGTACCGTTGTTCATTGTGGTACCTCCTTTAAGTAATAAAAAATTTGTGATTCTTAAACGTCGGGCAAAAAAATCACATATTTTTGTAAACCATCATCAAAGTAATAGTGACTTACAAAAATATGTGAGTTCCATGACTTTCATTTAGAATACGACTATGAGTATAGCTTGCTTTTCCCAAAATGTCAATAACTTTTTTTAAGATAGAATAACTTTTTTTTATATAGGGAAAACTTGGTATCATACTGAATATAGAAAGGACTGGTTCAAAATGATGATGTTGGGTGTGATGTGGATGATGACTGCGGTGGTGGTGGGCTTCATGCTGGGCAGGGTCTCCATGTACGGGCAGGATCTGGCCCCGGATGAGCAGGGAGAAATGGAAGAGGGCCGTTCCATGGAAGAGGATACACAGACAAGAGCGGGGAGGGGCTTTCCCTGGAGTAAAAAGGGGCATCACGAGGTGGAAAAGGTGCACTGGTCTGTGGGAAGCCCTGTGTCCGGTTTTGCGGAGGTGCGGGAGGACGGTGAGCGGTCAGTGGTAGTGATCGATCCCAATTGCGATTGTGTGTATGCGCCTGCCAACGGAAAGATTACCAGGCTTTTTCCCATGGGAAACGCTTTCCGGCTGGTGACGGAGTTCGGGGCGGAGCTGTATGTCCAGGTGGGAGACGGGGACGATGAACTGATGGGAGAATACTATCGGCCCAGAATCATGCAGAATGAAATCGTAGGGAAAGGGAAGCTGTTGATAGAGTTTGACAAAAAAAGGCTGGAGATGGCAGGGGCTTCCTGCCGGGTGAGCGTCTGCGTGGAGGGCTGCCGGTATGGGGGAAATGTGAAAGAGACCGCAGGAGAGCAGGTCAGGATTGGGGAAGAGATTTTCCGGGTCCAGGGAGAAGCCGGACAGGAGATTCCGATTCGGGACAGGGCGTTTGGATGAGGAGCTGAAAAACAGCAGGAATATATGGTTGGCACGGGGGGAGGAGGGATGGTACAATAGAATCAAAGAACAAGGTGAAATACGGACAAAGGAGGAGTTGGCGTCATGGGATGGCAGGAAGAGCGTATGGTTCCGATTTGGACCGGGAATACGGTGTATGAGGAATCGGCGATGTTTATCGGGGGAGCAGACGGCGGGATAAGGCCCGCGCCGTTAATCTATCGGGCGGATAAGGTCCTCGGGGTCTCCGCTGCGGACAGGAAGACGGTTTACCGGGAAGGAGAAGACTATATTCTGGAGGATGGCATGCTGGTCCGGCTGCCGGATTCAAAGATTCCTGTGTGGAATTATGAGGAGTTCTATCTGGAGGAGCCCGCGGCTTTTACGATCAGCAGCAGGACAGAGCAGGGGAAGTTCATCCGGTTCGACACCGCGGATGCATATGCTGCCCATCAGGTGCTGGTGACTTATGCCCATCAGGACAGGTGGTGCGGAGTGGTGCCTGCGTATCAGGGGGAGATCCTGCGCAGGACCGCGGATTTTCTGCGGAACCGTCAGCCTGTGAAGATAGTGTATTATGGGGACAGCATCACAGCGGGGTGTGACGCCAGCAGCATGTGGAACATAGAGCCTTTCGCGCCGCAGCTGTCGGAACTGGTGACGATGGAGCTGAAAACCCGCTGGGGGTATGAGGAGATTGAAGAAGTGAACACCGCGGTAGGCGGAACCGACAGCGCCTGGGGCCTGACGGAAATTGAAGAGCGGGTGTGCGCCCACAGGCCGGACCTGGTGGTGCTGGGCTTTGGCATGAATGACGGAGGAGGCGTCAATCCCCGCAGGTATGAGGCAAATGTGCGGGAGATGATACGGAAAGTGCGTAAGGCGATGCCCGAGGCGGAATTTCTGCTGATAGCCACCATGCTGCCGAACCCGGACGGGACAGGCTGGACCTGTTTCCAGCCCATGTACCAATGGAACCTGAAAAAAATCGCGGCCCAGACACCGGGCGTGGCGGTGGCCCCGATGACGGATGTGAGCGAATATATTCTGTCCCAGAAGGACTTTGAGCATGTAACGGGGAACGGAATCAATCATCCCAATGATTTCCTGGTGAGGGTTTATGCCCAGGTGCTGGCGGCGTCGCTGGTGGCAGGCTGAGAAAAGGAGGTTTATAAAAAAACACTTGACAAATACCCTGTGGGGGTATATCCTGTAAATGCGAGGATAGATACCCCTATGGGGTATTTTGCATCCTGCAACAGGCAACAATTGGATTGGAGGATAGAAAGATGGCTGAGGGAAATACTACGAAGAGTCGGGAATGTGAGGAGAAAGATTGCTGTTGTCATCAGAAAGCCACGCCACGGAGCGAGAAAGAGCTGAAAGCTTTGAAGAATCGCCTGAACCGTATGGCGGGCCAGTTAAGCGGCATCGGGAAGATGCTGGATGAGAACCGCTACTGCGGGGAGGTGCTGACCCAGGTGGCTGCCGTGGAGAGCGCGCTGCAGTCCTTTGCCTATCTGATTTTACAGGAGCATATGGAGACCTGTGTGGTGGAGGAGATTCAGAAAGGGAATTTTGCGGTGGTGGAAGAAGCGGTGGAACTGATGAAGAAGCTGAAGTGACAGGCGGCTTTTGGAATCAGGACAGAAAAAGGAAAGGGAAAGAAGCATGAAAGAACGATATCATATTTCCGGCATGACCTGTTCAGCCTGCTCCTCCCATGTGGAGAAAGCGGTGAATAAGCTGGCAGGCATAGAGAAAGCTTCGGTGAACCTGCTGACGGAGACCATGGAGGTCAGCTATGACGAAGAGAAGCTTGGAAGAGAGGAAATCATCAGTGCCGTGGAGAAAGCCGGATACGGCGCATCTCTGATTATCGGCGGAGCGGGCGGAAAGACGCGGATAATAGTTGATAAAGGCGGGCAGGGCGCGGCCGGGGCAGCGTCTCCGGGCTGCGATGGAGGAGCCTGCAGCCTGGCCGCCGGTCAGGGAAGCGGAGCAGCCGCCCCCGGCCGGGACAGCGTTCAGCGCAAGGCAGCGGAGGAGGCAAGAGCCATGAAGTGGCGGCTGGGCATTTCCATCGGCTTTCTGCTGCCCCTGATGTATGTGGCCATGTACCATATGTACAACGAGTGGTTCGGGCTGCCGATTCCGGGCTTTGTGCATCGGTATCTCCATGGGAATGAGAATGCCGTGACCTTTGCCATGACACAGCTTCTATTGCTTTTGCCCATCATATATATGAACCGGAAATTTTTTGCCGTGGGCTTTAAGACATTGCGGCATCTGAGCCCGAATATGGACAGCCTGATTGCGCTGGGGGCCTCTGCGGCGGTTGTCTACGGCATTTTTGCCATGTACCGTATCAGCTTCGGGCTGGGGCATGGGGATATGGGGCTGGTGGAGCAGTATTCCCATGATTTGTATTTTGAGTCCGCGGGCATGATTCTGACCCTGATTACGGTGGGAAAATATCTGGAGAGCCGCTCCAAGGGCAAGACCAGCGAGGCCATCACAAAGCTGATGGACCTGTCGCCCAAGACCGCCATCCTGCTCTCGGAGGACGGCAGCGAGGTGGAGGTGCCCACGGAGGAACTGGTAAGCGGCGATATCTTTCTGGTGAAGCCGGGGAGCCTGGTGCCGGTGGACGGTACGGTGCTGGAGGGATATTCCAGCGTGGACGAGGCGGCGATTACCGGGGAGAGCGTGCCTGTGGAGAAGCAGGCGGGCGACAAGGTGGTGTCCGCCACGGTGAACAAGGCGGGATTTTTGAAATGCCGGGCCGACAGGGTGGGGGAGGACACCACGCTGTCCCAGATCATCCGCCTGGTGGAGGAGGCCAGCGCCAGCAAGGCTCCCATCGCCCAGCTGGCGGATAAGGTGGCAGGCGTATTCGTGCCTGTAGTTATCGGAATTGCGCTGGTGACTCTGATTGTGTGGCTGATTGCGGGAGCGAGGGCTGAGTTCGCCATCTCCACTGCCATCGCGGTGCTGGTGATATCCTGTCCCTGCGCGCTGGGGCTGGCCACGCCGGTGGCAATCATGGTGGGCACCGGCGTAGGGGCAGGCCATGGGATTCTGATCAAGTCCGGCGAGGCGCTGCAGCGGGCCAGAGAAATCGACACCGTGGTCATGGACAAGACGGGAACCATCACGGCGGGAAAGCTGAAGTGCATGCAGGTGGGCGTTTTTGTGCAGGATATGTCCGTGGATACTATGGTGCAGATTGCGGCGGCTTTGGAGAAGAAAAGCGAGCATCCCCTGGCGGAGGCCGTGGTGGAGCATGCCGCCGTCATGAAGCTGCCATTGCCGGACATAAAGGAGTTCAAGGCAGTGTTCGGCAGGGGCGTGGAGGGCGTGTTGGCAGAAGATATGCCGCCCCGGCGGTTTGTGCCCGAAGAGGATGGGCCTGCTGCATCGGTTAATCTGGTGCCGGAGGAGGATTCCCGGGAAAAAAGCGCAGCAGACTTTGCTCCGGCAGACGGGACGGAAAAACCGGAAGACTGCAATGGAGCCTCAATTGATGAGGGCATAGATACATGCCCGGCTGCCGGAAAGGCACGGAAAGCAACAAAGGCCGGTAAGCCCTCAAAAGCGGAGCGGGAGGCCGTCCTGGCACGAAAGGACGCGGGGGCAAAGGCCGGAACCCGGTACCTGGTGGGAAATCAGGCCTATGTGGAGGAAAACGGAATTGCCATAGATCCCATGGTATTACAGGGAATCCGGAGCATTGCGGATGAGGGAATGACGCCGCTGCTGGTGGCCCGGGAGGGGAGGCTCTTAGGCTTCATCGGCGTGGCGGATGAAATCAAGGCCTCGTCTGAGACGGCTATCAGAAAGTTCCAGGAAATGGGAATCCGGGTGGTAATGCTCACAGGGGATAACCGGAGGACCGCGGAGGCGGTGAGGAGACGCCTGGGCATTACCGAGGTAGTGGCAGAGGTCCTGCCCCGGGATAAGGAGAAGAAAATCAGCCAGCTGATTGCGGAGGGCGCAAAGGTGGCCATGATAGGAGACGGCATCAACGACGCGCCTGCCCTGGCGGCAGCGGATGTGGGCATGGCAATCGGCGCGGGGACGGACGTGGCCATGGAGAGCGCGGACATCATCCTGATGAAGAGCGACCTGCGGGACGCGGTGACAGCGGTCCGTTTAAGCCGGGCAGTCATCCGCAATATCAAGGAGAATCTGTTCTGGGCATTCTTTTATAATGCGATAGGGATTCCATTAGCGGCCGGAGTGTGGTATCCTGTATTTGGGATTAAGCTGAACCCCATGTTCGGTGCGGCTGCCATGAGCCTGAGCAGCATCTTCGTGGTGGGCAATGCGCTGCGGCTTAGGGGCTTCAAGAGCGGATTTGCTTCCTCTAAAAGGAAAAGGCCGGCAGCACAGGACGATGCCGCAGCGGCAGCGGAGATGCCGGATAGGGCAGGGCAGGAGGAGAAGTCCCCGGCCGGGATGAGAGAGACGACAGAGACAGAGACAACAACAGGCGCGGCAGCAGACCGCGCGGAAAGGAAGGAAACTATGACAAAGGTAATGACGATTGAGGGAATGATGTGCGGCCACTGCACAGGCAGAGTGCAGAAAGCGCTGGAGGCGCTGGAGGGCGTAAGCGCCGTCACAATGAGCCTGGAGGAGAAGACGGCCACCGTAGAGCTGGGCGGGGAGGTTTCGGATGAGACACTGACCGCAGCGGTGGTAGAGGCAGGATATGAAGTAAAGGGGATTGCGGAAAAATAACAAGAAGAAAGTCGTGGACAATGACATTGTAACCATGGGAGCCAGGTTATGCGCTATATCGTAAAATGTGGAGACGCGAAAACAACTTACATTTCCGGGGGGGGGGTATTTGTGTCCAATGGAAGATGGACGCACCCTAAGATGACGCTGAATGACTATGAACTCGTAGTGGTACTGAAAGGCCGGTTCTGGATGAAAATCGGTGGAATGAAAAAGGAATTTCAGGAGGGCGATTGCTTTCTGCTATTTCCTGATGAAGAACATTATGGGATAGAAGGGGCATGGGATGTGTCGTTTTACTGGCTTCATTTTCAGATTCAGGGGGAAGAGGTCATAGAAGGGGAAAGGCATATCCTGCCGGTCATAAGGCAGATGTCCGAGCAGGATTCTGACTGTTCTGTCTTGAATGAGCGCTGTCATCCGGAAGAAATGGTGCAGTTAATTATATTGATCAACCAGCTTCTGTATTATCAGTCCCTGTATAAGAAGACAGAGGCGCCTGTACGTCCCTGTGATATCATGATGGAAATGGTATTGTATGAGCTGGCGCAGGTGACCCGGAAAATCAATCTGGAGAAGCTTCGGATAGAATCTCTGGATAATGGGACGGAGATGGATAAGATATATGATTATATCCGCGCCAATTGCTACAAGAATCTTCAGATTGCGGAGGTGGCCAGACAGTTTGGGTATAATCCCCAGTACTTTATCAGGATGTTCCGACGGAAATCGGGACAGAGTCCCAAACAATACATGATTCAGCAGCAGATACAACAGGCAAAATATCTGTTCGCGACCACCAGCCTGAAAATCACGGAAGTGGCCGAACAGGTGGGGATGAGTGATGTGAGAGCATTCAGCAAGCGTTTCAAGAAATATGAAGGGATTTCTCCCAGCGAATACCGCAAAGCGTTCCACAAGACGCATTATAACAGCAGATAGGCGATTATGACAGGGGCTGCCGTACAGAGTGATGTACGGCAGTTTTTTTATGGATATAAAAAGTCAGCTTTTGATACATAACATCAGAAAGAGCATATTTTTTTAGTACAGATATTTGACTTATAATGTGCATATTCTTATATTTCCTGAAAGGAGCAAAAGAAATGATTCCATGGCAAAAAAATGAGAAAGACAGTCTGATTGAGGCGGAGGTGATGGAGGAAATTTATCAAAAACTGCGGACGCCGCTTAAATGCGGTCCGGTGATGAAGCTGGAGGATAAGTTCACAGACAGCCCCAGCATATTCCGCCTGAATGACTGTTACTGCATGTACTTTGTCACGATTTCAAAGGAGTGCAGTACATCGGGATACGAAACGCATCTGGCAGTCTCAAAGGATCTGCGGCATTGGGAGGATAAGGGCACGGTGCTGGAGAGAGATGGAAGCGACAGGTGGGATTCCCGCCAGATAGCGGGATATGCGGCTTTTATGCCGATTGCCTTTGAAGGGGACCACGAGCTGAAGCGGATAGGGGGAGAGTACTGCCTTTTCTATCTGGGAGGAAATCAGGATGGCTATGAACCTGATCCGCTTTATACGGGAATGGTGCTGTGCGCCGATCCCATGGCTCCGTCTACCTACAGGAGGATGGGAGAACCAATCCTCTCTCCCTGTGACGCCGATTGCCGGCCGGGTGAAGAAAAGACCATTTACAAACATTTTCCGTTTGAAGATTCTGCCCGGGCGACAGGATATCCTTATGTTGATTTCTATAATGCGAAGGACAGGGAAGACAGGGAGAGAATCTACCTTGCAGTGTCTGAAGACGGCATTCATTGGGAGCGATATGGAGATGGTCCTGCCCTGGATCAGATTACGGACGATCCGGAGGGCCGGATCTGCGGCGATCCTCAGATTCTGAAAATCGGAGATCTGTACGTGATGCTTTATTTCCGATATCGCAGGGGAGCCGGCGCTTATAACACCTTTGCCTGTTCCCGAGATTTAATCTGCTGGACGCCCTGGGAGGGAAAGCCGTTGATTGAGCCTGAATTTGCCTGGGAAGATGTTCATGCCCACAAATCATGCTTTCTCCGGGAAAATGGAATCAATTACCATTTTTACTGTGCGGTGAACAGCCGAAATGAACGGTTTATTGCGCTTGCTGTTTCCGGATGAATGTTTAAAAGTATTAAAAGTACACATTATAGTATAATAAGCAAGTTTGATTTATAGTGCAAAAAATCTGATTAGAGATTTTATTCCTATAAAGTTTAGTGGTTTATGTGAATAAAAGTATGGAATATATAGGCAATAAGCGCATAACGGGCCTGAAAACAGGAAAAGGAAAGACAAAATGAATAAAAGGTCAGTTTATGACACATAAAGTCAGAAACAGTACATTTTAACACAGAATTACTTCGCTTATAATGTGTTTATAGTAAGGAAATATTAATAAAGCTTTTGAAAGAGGGGTGCATGGGAGAGATGAAGGCATTGGTACAGGGAAAGAAAAAGAACACGGTCCTCCACAGGATGAAGAAATACAGGATATTATATTTGCTGGCAATTATCCCCTTTGCCTACTTGATCGTATTTCGCTACTGGCCTATTTTTTTACAGTTCGTGCTGGCCACGAAGAACTATACGATTAAGGGCGGCATATGGGGGAGCGAATTCATCGGGCTGGATAATTTTGCGCAGCTGTTCCATTCCCGGGAATTCAAGAAAATATTGTTCAATACGGTTCGGATTTCCCTGCTGAGGCTGGTATGCGGATTCGTGCCTCCGATTATCCTGTCTGTCATGCTCTTCGACATGAACAGCGCGGTTTTTCGGAAAATCAGCCAAAGCATTTTGTATATTCCGCACTTTTTCTCATGGGTCATCGTATATGCAATCGCCCAGGTGCTGTTCCAGAATACGGGGTATATCAACAGCTTTCTGAACCTGCTGGGAATCGAGTCCAAACAGTTCTTGATGTCGGAGAGGTACTTCCTGCCGATCCTGATCGGCAGCGGGGTGTGGAAGAGCCTGGGCTGGTCCACGATTCTCTATCTGGCGGCCCTGACCAATATCAATACGGAGCTGTTCGAGGCGGCGCGTCTGGACGGGGCCGGTCCGATTCAGAGGATTCGCTACATCACGCTGCCAGGGATTGTGCCGATTATCGTCTTTTCCCTGATGATGAACCTGGGCTCTATCTTATCTGCGGCTGGCACGGAACAGATTCTGCTGTTCTACAACCCTACGAACTATGAAGTCAGTGACGTCATCGGAACCTGGCTCTACAGACAGGGGCTGGGAAAGATGAAATATGGACTGGGGGCGGCGGTCTCCGTTTTCGAGTCCTCGGTGGGGCTGGTTCTGGTATTGATCAGCAATAAACTGGCAAATAAGTTCGCCGGACTGGGCATATGGTGATTCGGCGGGGAAAGAGGAAAGGAAATCATGAAGAAAAGACAGATAAATACAGAAAAGGTATATCAGGCAGTCATTGCGGCAGTCGTCGCCATATTAGTGCTAGTATCGCTCTTTCCCTTGATTTACGTGGCGGGTCTGTCCTTCACCAGCCAGCAGGAATATATGTCCAGAGGAAACCTTATGGTAATCCCCTACAGGCCTACGCTGGAGGGATACAAGAGGATTCTGTTCAGGGACGATACATACCTGAAAGGGCTGTTGGTGAGCCTGTTACGGACAGGCATAGGCACGGCAGTGACGCTGGTCTGTACGCTGATAATGGGCTATCTGCTCTCAAAGGAGGATTTGCCGGGACGCAGGGGAATGCTCTTCGCGGTTATGGTCACTGTCCTCTATAACGGGGGGATGATTCCTACCTTTCTGACGGTGAAAGGTCTGGGGCTGCTGGACACTTTTTGGGCCATGATACTTCCGGGAATGGTGGACACATGGTCGGTGCTGGTCTTCAAGCAGTTCTTCTCGGGCCTGCCTAAGGAGGTGATAGAATCAGCGGAAATCGACGGATGCGGGGAACTCAGGATGCTGGTGCAGATAGCGGTTCCGCTGAGCACGGCGGTCATGGCGGCGCTGGGGCTGTTCATGGCGGTAGGGCAGTGGAACGCATGGTTCGATGCCCTGATATACCTGCAGAAGAACACAGATTTGTATCCGCTTCAGCTGCTCCTGCGCAACGTATTCGCGAATGCGAATATGGGCTACAATTCGAGCATTCAAGTGGATATGATGAAAAATCAGACGGACACATCGCTGCGGATGGTGGTGACCATGATAGGGACGGTGCCCATCCTGTGCGTCTATCCGTTCCTGCAGAAATATTTCACTTCAGGAGTATATATGGGGGCTGTCAAGGGCTGACGGTCCAAAGCAGTCGACAGGTGGTTGCTATTCACAGTGACAATAGATGACAGCTTTTTCAGGGACGGCCGCTCTGAGGAATGTCGGTAAAATGAATGCAGAATGAATGCAGAAAGGAAAGGTAGTATGAAGAAAAAGAAGATGATGCAGATGCTGGCGCTGACTATGGGTGCGGTGTTGTCTATGGCCGCATGCGGGAACACGGATTCCGGGAACAGCCAGGAAAGCTCACAGCCTGAGAACTCTGAGAGCGCTGATAGCAGCGATGCCGCTGAAAGCGCAGAGGAGGAAGGGGCGGAGGCGGATGAAGGCGGGGAGGCCGAGGGAGGATCGGATGTGGAGATTGAGGTTTTCATCACAGGTCCCTGGACGTCTCGCGCTCCGGCGCAGGACGACCCTTATGAAGCGTATATCGAACAAAAGTTCGGAGGAGACTGGTTCCTTACCTGCGCTACAGAAGGGGAGACCGAGCTGGTGACAAGGTTCAATTCCGATGCCGCGCCTGACCTGATTGGATTCGGGAATGTGGCACAGCTGGACATGATTTATAACGAAGGCGTGCTGATAGACGACTGGAATGTCTATGCGGACAAGATTCCCTCTGTGCTGAAGAATATGGGCGAGGATCAGATCGGGTATTACACCACGGAGGACGGAAAGCTGAGGGCTCTGGGCGGGATGCCGGGAGGTCAAATCTGGTCGTTCATGATCAGGCAGGACTGGCTGGACAACCTGAATCTGGAAATGCCCACCAATCCGGATGAACTGCTGGAGGTCATGAAAGCTTTCACGTTTGACGACCCTGACGGGAACGGCGTGGACGATACCTACGGCTTCACGTCGGCCGGAGGAGGCGAGGGAATCGGCGAGTTGGCGAATCTGGTGCTGATGTATGGAAATCCTGATTTCTATGTCACGGATGACAACCAGGTGAGCCATCCGATTTTGGACGGAGCCTATAAAGAGTTCTTGGATTTCGCGAAGAAGATGGTAGATGAAAAGGTGATCGATCCGGACTGGTATACAGTGGGCTGGCAAGACAGGAAACCCAATCTGTTCAAGGGAATCTACGGCGTCTGCTGGTATCCGCCTGAAGCCCTGATGATGGAGACCGCGGGAGGCGGAGGGGACGAGTCCCTGGCCACCGGATGGACCGTCATGGATATGTGCGGCGGAAAACTGCCAGCGCTTGACCTGCTCTCTGATACGCCTCGCTCCATATCCGCAGCTGCAGCCGAGGACAGCGCAAAGATGGACATCATATGTGACTTCCTGGAGAAGACCGCAGGGCTGAGCGACGATTACCTGAATATCCGCTTCGGGGCAGGAGGAATCGATGGGGATACGATGGGATACGTGAGAAATGAAGATGGCTCTGTCTACGCCTGGCAGGACGACTTTGACAATACCGTGTTCGGCTCGAGCAATGCCTGTGAATGGGGACACGCGGTCGTGTCATATCCGGTGGAACTGACAGTGGGGTCTACGGAGCAGGTGGATATCTGGACGGAGAGGGCCATGGAGATGAAGCACCAGCTCATGGGCGCGGATCGCTGGGCGATAGATTACCGTTTCCTGAATCCGGATTCCACAGTGAAGGCGGAAGCGGACAATGTGAAAGATCAGTTCACCAGCAGGTACATTCTGGGCGAGACAGACGACTACGATGGTTTCGTGGAGCAATGGAAAGAAGCCGGAGGACAGGAGCTGCTGGAGGATGCCGAGAAGACGTTTAAGAAATATGGCCTGATGGAGTAGCTAAGGCGAAAGGCAGATGGGGGAAGGTGCTGTTTCATCGCCCGTCTGCCTTTTCTGTGCACGAAAGCGCGTCAGGGCATAGAGGAGCATGAGTGGTTTACCCTTTCTATTGTGCCATGGGAGATTTGGGGAGAGGAATCGCATTGGCCACCAGCAGGGAGATATCAAAAGGAGATGAGAGAGATGGAAGATAGAGAATACAGCAGGCCTGTTCCTTTGGGCAGGACGCATGTCACGGACGCATTCTGGGAACAGGAGATGGAACTGGTGAGGAGGGAAGTCATCCCTTACCAGTGGAAGGCGCTGAACGACCAGATTCCTGATGCGGAGCCCAGCTACTGTATGCATAATTTCAAGGTCGCAGGGAAGATGAATGTCAGGAGGAAAGAGCTTGGAAAAGAATATGTGCCGGTGAAATGGCCGCTTGCTCCCTCCTGTCACCCGGAGGACAGGAACCATATGGAGAACCGGTTCTACGGCAATCGGTTTCAGGACAGCGATTTCTTCAAGTGGATTGAGGCTGCGGCGTATTCCCTGGCCCAACGTCCGGATCCGGAACTGGAGAAGACGGTGGACGAGGCGGTCGCTGCCGTGTGTGCGGCCCAGCTCGAGAACGGGTATCTGGATACGTACTACATCATAAACGATATGGACTATATTTTCACGAACCTGCGGGACAACCATGAGCTGTACTGTTTCGGGCACCTGACGGAAGCGGCGGTGGCCTACTATCAGGCAACGGGGAAAGACAGGCTCCTGCAGGCAGCCAGAAAATATGCGGATTATATCGATTCCTGCTTCGGCCCGGAGGAGGGCAAGAAGAAAGGGTATCCCGGCCATGAGCTGGCGGAGCTGGCGCTGGTGCGTCTCTATGAGCAGACCGGCGATGAGAGATACTTGAAGCTGAGCCGTTTCTTCATAGAGCAGAGGGGCACGAGGCCGTATTACTATGACCAGGAGCATCCGGAGACCGTGGAGAAAGGCAGGGAAGGGGATATCAGACACTGGTACTATCAGGCGCATCTTCCGGTACGCGAGCAGAAAGAGGCAGTGGGCCATGCGGTCCGTGCGGTCTATCTGTATTCCGGCATGGCGGATGTGGCGCGCCTGACAGGCGACGAATCGCTCTATGAGGCCTGCGTGACTCTCTGGGATAATATCACGAGAGAGAAAATGTACATCACGGGAGGAATCGGGGCCAACAGCCTCGGGGAGATTTTTTCCTATAATTATGACCTTCCCAATGACACTGCATATGCGGAGAGCTGCGCCGCAATCGGTCTGGTCTTCTTCGCGAGGAGAATGCTGGAGATAAAGGCGGAGAGCCGGTTTGCAGATGTAATGGAAAGAGCCCTCTACAATGGAATCCTCAGCGGCATGGCGCTGGATGGAAAGAGCTTCTTTTACGTAAATCCGCTGGAATGTGTTCCGGAGGCCTGTCACAAGGATACGCGGAAACGCCATGTAAAGCCGGTGCGGCAGAAGTGGTTCGGCTGTGCCTGCTGCCCGCCCAATATCGCCAGAACTTTGAGCTCCATCGCTTCTTATGCCTATACGGAATCGCCGGACACCCTGTATGTGCATCTGTATATGGGGAGTGTGGTGGAAAAAGAATTCGCCGGCAAAAAGGCCGAAATCCATGTGACTTCCGGATTCCCATGGGACGGAAAAGTAGCTCTGGAAGTGAAGGTGGAGAAAGAGGCGGAATTTACGATTGCTTTCCGCATTCCGGGGTGGTGCGATTCTTACATGGTGAACGGAGTGGTCGGGGAGATGGAAGGCGGGAATGTCAGGGATGGTTATCTGTATGTAAGACGGACATGGAAGGACGGTGACCGTCTGGAGCTGGAATTCCCTATGAAAGTGCGCATCATGGCAGCAGACTCAAGAGTGCGGGAAGATATCGCAAAGGTAGCCGTGACGAGAGGGCCTGTCGTATACTGTATGGAGGAGGCGGACAATGGGGCAGACTTGCATCTGTACCGCCTTGCGGAGAATCCGGAGCCTGCTGAATATATGACAGAGAAGGTAGGCGCGCCCGTGACAGGCATATCCACTAAGGCACTGCGGATGAAAACACGGGAAATAAATGAATTATATGCGGAATACCAAAAACCTGAATACGAGGAAACAGTTGTGGAATGGGTGCCCTACTACACGTGGGCGAATCGTGGGGAAGGAGAGATGCAGGTCTTTATCAGAGCTGAGTAAGTGATGGGATTTCGTGAGAAATGAGAGAAATATAGGTTATAATTCGGCCCGGGGCAGAAGATGTCCCGGGTTGTCTGTGTTTCATAAAAAGAATCTGTTCTGGATATTCTAACTGAATAGGGATTCCATTAGCGTCCGGAATGTGGTATTCTATATTTGGAACCAGGGATGAGGTAAAGGGTATCGCAGGTCGCGGAGCTGATTCCTATTAAAAACGGATTACCTCCACTACAGGGTCTGTGTGACCTGGACGGCGGAGGATAAGGAGAATAGGAGGAACGAATGAAAAGCAGATTGTTTTACGGTCTATTTATTGTCTATGCTGCCATGGTGGCGTTCGTGCTGAGCATCAACGGTGTTTTTACCGGAGAAATCGAATCTGTCAGCAACCTGGTCATCAACGGCGCCTTTCTGGGAATCATCGGTATCCTGTTCGTCATGTCGGCGGCCAGCTTCATGCGGCTGAACCGCCTTACGGACGAGCTGGAGGACGCCGCGGGAGACCTGAAAGAAGCTTATAAAAAGGCGGGAAACCAGAATGTGTGGAATGAGCTGGAGAAAGATAAGGATTTCTTCGAGGAGGAGAACCTGAAGAAAGCCTTTGACAGATTCCTGCAGCAGATGAGAAGCAGCCGGGTGGGAAAGAGATATGCCAGCTCCTGTAATATAGAGGATTACATCAATGAAGAGCTTCTGGACAGGGTGGGCAGCAGCCATTTTAATTCCGCCATTTCCGGCACGATGACCGGACTGGGAATCCTGGGTACTTTTATCGGGCTGTCCCTGGGGCTTGGCTCTTTCAGCGGAGACGACATCTATACGATTTCCGACAATGTGGGGCCCTTGCTGTCCGGAATGAAAGTAGCCTTTCACACTTCGGTATACGGCATTATCTTCTCTTTGATTTTCAATTTCATCTACCGCAGCATCATGGCGGATGCCTACGGAAAGCTGGAGTATTTTCTGGGCGCGTTCAGGCAGTGCGCTGCGCCGCCTGTAAGCACCGGCGACGAGAATACGGCCGCCATGCTGGTATACCAGGCGAACCAGGCCAATTATATGAAGGAACTTCTGGAATTGGCCAAGGGAGAGGCAAAGGAACAGACACAGGCCCTGGAGCAGATGGCCCGCTCCTTTGTGGAACAGCTGCAGTCCGTGATGGGAACCGAGTTAAAGAATCTCGGCGCGGCCCTGGAGCAGGCCTCCCAGACCCAGGTTTCCGGCGCGGAGAACAACAAGGCGCTTCTGGAGGCGGTGGGCGACCTGGCGGAATCCAACCGCCATATGCAGGAGAACATGGCGCATATGCTCAAACAGCAGGAGCAGCTGGCGGAGGATCTGGCGAAGCAGCGGCGTGAACTGGAGAGTGTCTGCAAGGAAATCAGCCAGGATGTGAGCAGCCAGCTGTATACCTTTCAACAGATGAGGACTTTGTATGAAGACAAAAAATAGACGAAGAAACAGAGAAACATTTTCGGAAAACAGTTACTGGCAGTCCTATTCGGATATGATGGCAGCGCTGCTTTTGATATTTGTGCTGATCATCGCCATCACTCTGGCCATCTACAGGCAGAAGACCGTGGATCTGGAGCAGTCCCAGAACAGTCTGGGAATCGCCAGGCAGGAGCTGGAGGAGGCCAAAAAGGATCTGGAGGAGTACAGGGCGGTCATCGAGAAATCCAACGAGGAGCTGGCCAGTTCCCTGGCGGAGCTCCAGCAGGCCTACGCCAATGCGGCCCTGACCCAGGATGAACTGAATAAGGCCTATCTGGAGATTGAGAACGCCAGGAACGAACTGACGGCTACCCAGCAGGAACTGGAGGATATCGTCGGCATCCGCACGGACATCATCGGAGCCCTGCAGACCGCCTTCAACAATTCGGCCATGAGCGTGGACGCCCAGACCGGCTCCATCACCTTTTCCTCTGACGTCCTGTTCCGGTACAACAGCGCGGCGCTGTCCGCGGACAGCCGCAGCACCCTGCAGGAGATTATCCCCATGTACCTGGATGTGCTGATGCAGGATCAGTTCAAGGAGTATATAGCCGAGATTATCATCGAAGGCCATACAGACACGGACGGCACCTATGAGTCGAATATGGAGCTGTCTTACAACAGGGCCTACTCCGTGGCCAGATTCTGCATGGATTCGAAGAACGGCCTCACGGAGGAGAAGATAGAGCAGCTCAAGAGCATCCTTACGGTCAACGGCCGCTCTTTCAGCCAGCCGATTTATGTGACCGACGCCCAGGGGAACCCCACGGACCAGGTGGACATGGCGGCCTCCCGGCGGGTGGAGATTAAGTTCAGGCTCAAGGAGGACGAGATGATTGAAAAGATTGAGGAGGTGCTCAGACAATAGACTGCGGTTTGGCTCCGGATGTCTTTTGAAAGCAAAAAGGAAGCGCGGCTCCATATGCCGCGCTTCCGTGCCTTTTCTGGCTGTTATCTGGCGCTTGCCGAATCTTTATAAACCAACGCGAATGCGCAATAGGCATCCGTTTCGAAAGTGACAGTATCTGAAGCGGAATCCAAATCAGCTAATACAATAGGCTGTCCGTCTTCGTTGACGCAGATCATCCGGAACGTCCTGCCGGTCTTTTGCAGCTCCTGAGGAATCGTCAGTGTAATCCTTGCCTTGCTGTCCGCCATTCCGCTGGGACAGATATTATAGGTTCTGCCGATAGTGTAATCTCCCAATACGGTCTTAAAGGCGAGATAGCACAGATATCCCTGCTCGGAATTCTCCACAGTGACATCGTAGGCGTTCTGCGGGTCTGTGGTGAAAGCCGGCACTTCTGTGCTCTGGGCGGCATACTGTTTCTCCAGATAAGCTATATACTGCTCCAGGACATCAGCCGCAAGCCCCCAGTCAGCCGGATTGAACTCCCATGCCGTCTTCGCCGGCTCCTGGTTGGCGGCGCCAGGATTTAACGGAATCATATCCGACCATTCGCTGTCCGCATATTTCGTGACGTCCCTGCTTATGGTGCAGACCCTTACATAAACGACATAGTCTAACGACATGCTTCCGCTAAAGTTGATGGAACTTTCATTCAGCCCTTGTTGGAAGACGCGTTTTCCTCCGGCCCACAGTTCGTAGTTGAATCCGTAATCCGTCCCCAGAACATATCCCTCCCCGCCCTCTGCAAGCGTACACGAGACAATGCCGGCCTCGTTTACACTGACCATGGGCTTCGGAAGCCGGATGTCTGGCTTCTGATACTCGAAAGTTTCGCTGCACTCTGACCGTACAGAAGAGTCGTTTGTCAACAACTCGATTTCAAAGGAATAACTGCCTGACTGGTCAAAATAATGATAGAGATCCAAGGTGACGGTGCCTGACTGGCTGATAAGGGGACCGCTGAATTTCTTGCAGCTTCCGTCAGGACAGTAGACATAAGCATTCGCCCTGTACGTCCACCCATCGGGATTCGGATTATCGAAAATACCCTCTCCCTTAGCACTCCATCTCAGATTCTGCGCGGCCTGGAGCGAGGATGCCCTGGACGTGCATCCATGCTGTGTCTTCCAGAGCATTTTGTTTACATTTTATTTGCTCATGCGTTTGTCGTGGGCATTTTACCGGAAAAAGTTTTTCCATGAATTGTCAGTGTCTTGTCCGCTTTTCAGAGATATGATAAAATGGAGCAAATGGAAATATTTTAGCATAATTTTATGCTTTCTTTATTGACCTTTGCCGTAATGATGTTATATTTGTTATAGAACAAAAATTTGGGAGGCCTATGACATGAACATACAGAAATTCACGCAAAAATCAATGCAGGCCGTGGAAGGCTGCGAGAAATTGGCATTAGAGTATGGGAACCAGGAAATCGAGCAGGAGCATCTGCTCTACAGCCTGCTGACCATCGAGGACAGCCTGATTCTGAAGCTGATAGAGAAGATGGAGATTCAGAAAGAACACTTCGTGAACCGGGTGGAGCAGGCCATAGGCAAGCGCACCAAGGTCCAGGGCGGCCGGGCTTACGTGGGAGCGGACCTGAACAAGGTGCTGATAAGCGCGGAGGATGAGGCTGGTCAGTTAGGGGACGAATACGTGTCCGTGGAGCATCTGTTCCTGGCCATGATCAAGAATCCCAACCGGGAAATCGCCCAGATCTGGAAAGAATACGGCATCACCAGGGAGCGTTTCCTGCAGGCCCTTTCCACCGTCCGGGGGAACCAGCGGGTGACCAGCGACAACCCGGAGGCCACCTATGACACTCTGGAGAAATACGGCCAGGAGCTGGTGGAGAAAGCCAGGAACCAGAAGCTGGATCCGGTCATCGGCAGGGATACGGAAATCCGCAACATTATCCGCATCCTTTCCCGGAAGACCAAGAACAATCCCGTGCTGATTGGCGAGCCCGGTGTCGGCAAGACTGCGGTAGTAGAAGGGCTTGCCCAGCGTATCGTCAGAGGAGACGTGCCCCAGGGGCTGAAGGATAAGAAGATTTTCGCCCTGGATATGGGCTCTCTGGTGGCCGGAGCGAAATATCGCGGCGAGTTCGAGGAGCGGCTGAAAGCGGTGCTGGAGGATGTGAAGAGCAGCGACGGCCAGATTATCCTCTTCATAGACGAGCTGCACACCATCGTGGGGGCGGGCAAGACGGACGGCGCGCTGGATGCCGGGAATATGCTGAAACCCATGCTGGCCCGGGGCGAGCTGCATTGCATCGGCGCCACTACCCTGGACGAATACAGGCAGTATATCGAGAAGGATGCCGCCCTGGAGCGGCGGTTCCAGCCTGTGATGGTGGAGGAGCCTACGGTGGAGGATACCATTTCCATCCTCCGGGGCATCAAGGAGCGCTATGAGGTCTACCACGGCGTGAAGATTATGGACAATGCCCTGGTCAGCGCGGCAGTGCTCTCCAATCGGTATATTTCAGACCGCTTCCTGCCGGACAAGGCCATCGACCTGGTGGACGAGGCCTGCGCTTTGATCAAGACGGAACTGGACAGCATGCCCACGGAACTGGATGAGATGCAGCGCAAAATCATGCAGATGGAGATTGAGGAGGCAGCCCTGAAAAAGGAGGACGACCGCCTGAGCAAAGAGCGTCTGGAGAATCTGCAGAAAGAACTGGCGGAGCAGAAAGAGGATTTCGCTTCCAGAAAGGCCCAGTGGGACAATGAGAAAGCTTCCGTGGAGAAGTTGTCTAAATTACGTGAAGAAATAGACGCTGTGAACAGCGAGATTCAGATTGCCCAGATGGAGGGCAACCTGGAGAAGGCGGCGGAGCTCAGCTACGGCAGACTGCCCGCTTTGAAGAAGCAGCTGGAGCAGGAGGAGCAGGCGGGCGCCACGGACCGCTCCCTTGTCCGGGAGAAAGTCTCCGACGACGAGATTGCGCGGATTATATCCCGCTGGACCGGGATTCCCGTGACTAAGCTGACAGAGAGCGAGCGGAACAAGACCCTGCATCTGGACGAAGAACTCCACAGGCGGGTCATCGGCCAGGACGAGGGCGTCACCAAGGTGACGGAGGCCATCATCCGCTCCAAAGCCGGCATCAAAGACCCCTCCAAGCCCATCGGCTCCTTCCTGTTCCTGGGCCCCACCGGCGTGGGCAAGACGGAGCTGGCCAAGTCTCTGGCGGCGAGCCTCTTCGATGACGAGAACAATATGGTGCGCATCGATATGAGCGAATACATGGAGAAATACTCCGTGTCCAGGCTGATTGGAGCGCCTCCCGGATACGTTGGCTATGAGGAGGGCGGCCAGTTGACCGAAGCGGTCAGGCGCAAGCCCTACAGCGTGGTGCTCTTCGATGAGATTGAGAAGGCTCACCCGGATGTGTTCAATGTGCTGCTGCAGGTGCTGGACGACGGGCGCATCACGGACTCCCAGGGCAGGACGGTGGACTTCAAGAATACGATTCTGATTATGACCTCCAATATCGGTGCGGGCTTCCTGCTGGAGGGCATCCGGCCAGACGGCCAGATCGAACCGGAAGCCGAAGCCCGGGTGATGAACGAGCTGAGGGCTCATTTCAGGCCGGAATTCCTCAACAGGCTGGACGAGACCATCCTGTTCAAGCCGCTGACCCGCGAGAACATCGGCGGCATCGTGAATCTGATTATCGCCGACCTGAACCGGAGGCTGTCGGACAGGGATCTGAGCCTGGAGCTGACGGAGGAAGCACAGCGGTTCATCGTGGACAATGCCTACGACCCGGTGTACGGCGCGCGTCCTTTGAAGCGGTATATCCAGAAGCACGTGGAGACCCTGACGGCGAAGCTGATACTTTCGGACGGCGCAGGCAGCGGCGACACCGTGTTGATAGATTTGGAGGACGGAGCCTTAAAAGCTTCTGTAAAGTATTAGTAAAAACGGTAAAATTAAGGAAAAGCTATGGCATGCAGGCCTCTCTGCGGCAGGAACCGCCGCAGGGGGCTGTTTTCTGTTGTTTTTCGGAGTTCACGGAATTTCTTAAGGATTTTTAAGAAATCGCTTCATAAAATCCTAAATTCTTTCCTTTATAATGAGAAAATGAAATATACATGAGGAGGATTCTTATATGGCAGCAGGTGCAAACGGCAAAAGGAGACTGAGCCGGAGCAAGACGAAACTGATTTTGTTCGGCATAGAAATCGTTATTATCCTGATAATGCTGACAGTGTTATATCTGGTCATGCATAAATCCAGCGACGGGCCAAAGATGGCGGAACTGGATCCCCAGGTGCTGGAGATTCATGAAAATGTGCAGCAGCTCAAGGAGGAGGGCGGCACCATGCAGGGCTACCGGAACATCGCCCTGTTCGGTCTGGATGCGGAGAACGACTCCCAGCTGTACAAGAGCAGCCACAGCGACAGCATCATGATTGCCAGTGTGAATATGGATACCGGGGATATCAGGCTGGTCAGCGTCTACCGCGATACATACCTGAATCTGGGTAATGACGATTACTGGAAGGCTACACAGGCATACTTTTCCGGCGGCGCGGAGCAGGCGGTGAAGATGCTGAATATGAATCTGGACATGGACATCACGGATTTCGTAGCTGTGGGATATAAGGGTCTGCGCAATGTGGTGGACGGGTTGGGAGGCATCTATATCAATGTGGAAAACGAAGAGATAGTGCACCATCTCAACAATTACCAGATAGGCATTTCCAATGTGCTGCAGTGCGACTACACCCCCGTGACGGAACCGGGCTATCAGCTGCTGAACGGAATGCAGGCCACGGCATACTGCAGAATCCGCTATGGCGGAGGGGATGACTACAAGCGTACCGCCAGGCAGAGGGAAGTCCTGATGGCATTGGAGGAGCAGGCAAAAAAGACGGATCTGGTGACCCTGACCAAGGTATTCAACGACTGTATAGGCGACATCTATACCAGCCTTGATTCCGGCGATATCCTGGATCTGCTGGCGGATATCGGGAAGTACAGCATCGTGGAGCAGAATGCCATTCCCCAGGAGGGCATGCGCACTGTGGGCAATATCGGCGCCAAGGGCAGCTGTATCGTGCCGAAGAGCCTTGAGGACAATGTGGTATGGCTGCATGAATTCCTGTTCGGCGACGAGAATTATACTGTCACGGAGAACGTGAAAGAGTACGAGAACAAGATAAAGGCCGACACGGAGGCTTATCTGACTGAGTGACAAGAAAAGGAGCGCCGCGGCGCTCCTTTTCTTGTCAATGGGGAGAACCTCTGGTAAAATAAGGATGAAGAAACAGAGGGAAAGAAGAGGAGGTGAGGAGGATGCTGCCCACAGACCCGGTCATGCTGCTCAGCTTCGTGAATACGAAACTGAGGGATTTCTATGACAGCCTGGACGCCCTGTGCGGGGATCTGGACGCGGACAGGCAGGAAATCATGGACAGGCTGCAGAAGATCGGTTATTTTTACGATGAAGAAAGAAACCAGTTTGTGTAATTTCCTGTTGTAATTTTCCTTTTTTTTTGATATGATTTAACAGGTGAATAATACGGTTACATGTCGGAAAATCCGACTTGCAAAAATTTTATTTGGAGGATTTAAAAATGGCAAAAAAACGTAACATTATCGTAGGTCAGTCAGGCGGCCCTACTGCTGTCATCAACTCCAGCCTTGCAGGCGTCTACAAGACGGCCAAGGAAAGAGGCTTCCACAAGGTATATGGAATGCTTCACGGCGTGCAGGGCTTTCTGGACGAGCAGTATGTGGATCTGTCCACTCAGATTCATTCCGATATCGATATCGAGCTGCTGAAGAGGACTCCGTCGGCTTTCCTGGGCTCCTGCCGGTATAAGCTGCCGGAGATTCATGAGAACCCGGAGATTTACGAGAAACTGTTCGAAATCATGGACAAGCTGCAGATTGAGGCCTTTATCTACATCGGCGGCAACGACTCCATGGATACCATCAAGAAGCTGTCCGACTATGCGATTCTCAAGGGACATTCCCAGAAGTTCCTGGGCGTGCCCAAGACCATCGACAATGATCTGGCTCTTACCGACCATACCCCCGGTTTCGGAAGCGCCGCCAAGTACATCGCCGCTTCCACAAAGGAAGTCATCCGCGATGCCCTGGGCCTGAACTACAAGAAAGATTCCATCACCATCATCGAGGTCATGGGACGTAACGCAGGGTGGCTCACCGGCGCTACCGCTCTGGCCAAGACAGAGGAGTGCGAGGGCCCGGATGCCATCTATCTTCCCGAGGCCGTGTTCGATATCGATAAATTCCTGAAGAATACCAAGGAGCTTCTGAAGAAGAAGAACTCAGTGGTCATCGCCGTATCCGAGGGCATCAAGGTGGAAGACGGCAGATATGTATGCGAGCTGGGCGGCGGCGCGGAATATGTGGACGCTTTCGGCCATAAGCAGCTCCAGGGAACGGCCGCTTATCTGGCGGGCTTCCTGGGCGCGGAGATTGGCTGCAAGACCCGCAGCATCGAGTTCTCCACCCTTCAGAGGAGCGCTTCCCATATGGCGTCCCGCGTGGACGTGGACGAGGCGTTCATGGTAGGCGGTGCGGCTGTAAAGGCGGCTGACGAGGGCGATACCGGCAAGATGGTGGTCATCGACCGCGTCTCCGACGATCCTTACCAGAGCGCGGCAGGCATCTATGACGTGCACAGAATCGCCAACCACGAGAAGCTGGTTCCCCGCAACTGGATGAACAGGGACGGCAACTACGTGACCCAGGAGTTCATCGATTACATCGAGCCCCTGATCCATGGCGATTACCAGCCGTTCATGGTCAATGGTCTGCCTCAGCATCTGGTGCTCAGGAAAAAGTAGATTCATATTACAGGAATTTGATAAAGAAAGCACCCGCTGGGATTGGCGGGTGCCTTTTTGTAAATGGCTTTCGTTATGGACAGGAGGAAAGTTGCCATGGAAATGTCAACGGAGAAAACAGAGGAGAAAAGATGGCGGAATATGCCCGGGCAGCCCTGGGCGGGATTTGCGTCTTTCATCAGGACGCATTTCGTTCTGGCAGCGGGGATGGCTGCTTTTCTGGCATTGGTCTATGGGGAACAGGCCTTTTCCAATTATTTTTATATTGACAAGGAAGTCTTCGTGAACAATCCGGGCACTTTTTATAATTGGGGTGAGACAGGACGGTTCGGGCTGGTTCTGATGAACCGGATTCTGGGGATGAACTGGTACAATCCCTATCTGGGAGGGATGCTGTTTTTGGCCGGTCTGTGGCTTGCGGCTATGGCGGCGGGATACCTGTTCCATTTTGTGGAGCGAAAGCTGACGGCTTCCTTTCTGGCGCCGTTCATGCTGCTGTTTGCGGTATATCCCACCTATGCGGAGTTGTTCGCCTTTCAGTTCGTGGCCTATGAAATCGTGCTGGCCATGGTGCTTCTGCTGGTGTCGGACTGGTACCTGGTGCGGGCGGTGCGGGAAAGGAACAGGGTGTCATTTCTTATGTCCATTCCCTTTGCGGTCATCGCTTTCGGGTCATACCAGAGTCTCGTTCCCTTGCAGCTGTGCCTTTATCTGGGCATTTTCCTGCTGTACATATATGCGCAGAAAGGAGAAAGAAAGGCTGTTTTTTCGTTTATCTGCCATAGCGCGGTTCATTTTATAGCTGCCCTGGGGATTTATGAACTGATTGCAAAGATTTTCTTTTCAGGGAGCAATTATCTTGATACTCAGGTTTTATGGCGGACAGAGGACTGGAGGACTTGTCTTCTCTATATCGTGAGGAATATACTGCATGTGGTAACGGCAAGAGGGGCTTTTTTTACGATTGCCTATGACTTATGCTGCGGGATAGGGCTCGTGGCGCTGGTGATTCTGGCAATCAGGTATCGCCGGAAAGCTGCCTGGTATGGGCTGGGGCTGCTGGGAGTGGCTCTTTCCCCGTTTTACCTTTCATTTGTGACAGGGGCGATTCCGGCCAATCGGACGCAGATAGTGCTTCCTATGGCGAACGGTGTGCTGTGGCTGTTCGGGAGCCTGGTCATATCTGAGGAGCTGAAATCCCATTGGAAAAAGGCAGGGAGAGGACTGCTGGTGACTGCCGGCTGCTGCATGATCTATCTCAATCTCATGCCTGTCATGAGGATATTCTACACCAGGGATGTGGTTGGGAAAGCGGATGAGGCGATAGCGGCGATGATAGTGGACGAACTGAACGATATTCCGTCTATTGTCAGTGAGGAGAAAGGGGTCATCTTCATCGGGCGCAGGCCGGCGCAGCTTAACAATGCCTGTTATACCTTGGAGGAATGCTGGACTTACGTCATCATGTCTGCGTTTGAGCTGGACTATGATTTTGAACCATATTATTATCATAGTTCCCGGCGGATTCTGGGCTTCCTTGAGACCTTGGGCATCCGGCATCTTTCGCTGCTGGACGCGGAGCTGCTGCCTGCTGCTTATGAGGACAGTGAGGACATGCCTGTGTGGCCTCTGGAGGGATCGGTCAGGGAGTTTGACGATTATGTGATTGTCAAGCTGGGAGAGAATGAATTCTGACGGATGAGGACTGAGTCGGCTTTTCGCCGGCAAGGAGGTTTCGGACGAAAGGGTCTGTGAATGGAAATGCTTCGAAGCGCATATACTGCACTAAGGAAATGACGGGGACCAGGATTTGATATGAAGAAAATGACGACGGCAATCCTACTATTAGATTTGATGGCGGGATTGCTTTTTTTAGGTTTATACGGGATGCGCAGCGGGGCGGTGGTGACGGACAGCGGCATTGTGCGGATAGGGGAGGAGGAACAGCTGGAGGAGGCGGACGTGAAGAAGATTGCGATTACCTTTGACGACGGCCCGCACCCCTGCTATACGGAGCAGCTGTTGGACGGATTGAAAGAGCGTGGAGTGGTAGCTACGTTTTTCGTAACGGGGGAGCATGCGGAATTACATCCGGATATTATCGAGAAAATGTTTGAAGAGGGGCATTTAATTGGAAATCATACATACAGTCATATCCAGCTGACCAAGAGCAACCGGGAGAAATTCAAAGAAGAACTAATCAAGACCAATGAAGTATTGAAGGAAATCACCGGGGAGGAAGTACAGTATGTGCGGCCTCCCTATGGTTCCTGGGATAAAAGCTTTGAGAAGGAGCTGAATATGTTCCCGGTGCTCTGGACCGTGGATCCGCTGGACTGGAGTTCCCGGAACGTGGGGCGGATTACAGAGAAAATCGTCAGCAAGACCGGGGAGAACGACATTATTTTGATGCATGATTATTATGATACTTCCGTGACTGCGGCGCTGAAGGCTATTGACGAGTTGCTGGAGGAGGGTTATACCTTTGTGACGGTGGAGGAGATTTTGTTTGACTGACCGGCGGGGGGATGAGGACATCATTCACAGTATTTTGTGAGAAGTGCACGGATTGCGGGGAAACTGATAAAAAGCAGGGACAGCGTTTATGAATATGACGGATGCGGGAAAAGCTATGAGAAGATTACTCAGATACGGAACCGGAAAGTAGCGGATGGACTGATTGTCGCCGGGGCCACAGGGACCAATGTGAACGATGTGGCGGTCCTGGTCATAAAGAGACAGTGAGTATGTGAGACGTTACCAAGAAACAGAGAAATGAGAGAGCATGCCAGAAAAATGGGTGACAACCAGGGAGTAGTATGTTATACTGTGAAGCTGTATAAGAGACAGGGGTATAATCAATAGAAAAAGGATTTGCTCCTGTGCGAGAGTAAAAAAGTTTGACAAAAGAGAGGATGAAAGTATGAAAAACAATTTGCAACTTTCAGAGGCTGCTTTCCAGCTGGACGGAAAGATGCCGCTGCGTCAGGCGATTCCCCTGGGGCTGCAGCATGTGCTTGCCATGTTCGTGGGCAATCTGACGCCGCTGCTCATCATTACCGGAGCCTGCGGCATTGCCAGCGGCGAATTCGCAAGCCTTCAGCTGAGCCTTTTGCAGAACGCCATGCTGATAGCAGGTATCGTCACGCTGGTACAGCTTTTCGCAGTCGGCCCTATCGGCGGCAAGGTCCCCATCATCATGGGCACTTCTTCCGGCTTCATCGGCGTGTTCAACAGCGTGGCCGCCACCATGGGAGGCGGCGTCATTGCCTATGGCGCCATTATGGGGGCCTCTATTATAGGTGGTCTGTTTGAGACGATTCTGGGATTTTTCCTGAAACCCCTGCGCAGGTTCTTCCCCGCGGTGGTCACCGGCACGGTGGTGCTGTCCATTGGCCTGAGCCTGATCTCCGTGGGCATCAATTCTTTCGGCGGCGGGAACAATGCCGCTGACTTCGGCTCTGTGGAAAACCTGTGCCTGGCGATTTTCGTGCTGGTGATGATACTGGTGTTCAAGCATGGCACGACAGGATTCTTAAGCTCTTCTTCCATTCTGCTGGGCATCATCTGCGGCTATGCTGCAGCCGTTGTCATGGGCTTCGTGCTGCCCGTTACCGGCGTCACGGCGGAGGGCGTGGAATATACCAGGGCATGGGTGCTGAACTGGCAGAAAGTGGCCGATGCGGCCTGGTTTGAGATTCCCAGACTGATGCCTGTGAAACCTGTGTTCGATATGCGGGCCATCATCCCGGTTCTGATTATGTTCATTGTCACCGCAGTGGAGACAGTGGGAGATATCTCCGGCGTCATGGAGGGCGGCTTAGGCCGGGAAGCTACGGACAGGGAGCTGTCCGGCGGCGTCACCTGTGACGGCCTGGGTTCCGGCTTTGCGGCGCTGTTCGGCGTGCTGCCCAATACCTCTTTCAGCCAGAACGTGGGTCTGGTGGCCATGACCAGGGTGGTGAACCGATTCGCCCTGGCAACCGGCGCTGTTTTCCTGATTCTGTGCGGTCTTTGTCCCAAGCTGGGAGCTCTGGTGTCCATCATGCCCCAGTCCGTTCTGGGCGGCGCTGCGGTGATGATGTTCTCCTCCATCGTAATCAGCGGTATTCAGCTGATTACCAAGGAGCCCCTTACTCCCAGGAATCTGTCCATTGTGGCGGTGGCGCTGGGCGTGGGCTACGGCATGGGCGCGAACACGAGCATTCTGGCACATACGCCCCAGACCGTTCAGCTGATTTTCGGCGGCTCCGGTATTGTACCTGCCGCCATGGTGGCGATTCTGCTGAATATCCTGTTGCCTAAGGATAAGAAAGAAGCGAAGTAGCTTTATTGTGCAGGCAGGGATTGCTCCGCCAAAAATGTCAAATCTTCCGGCGTGTCGATATCCATAAGTTCATATTTGTCCCGGACAGGTGTCGTGTGCACCTGTCCGGGATATTTTTTCAGCACAAAGCCGCCGCCCTTTCCCTCAGGGAGCGTCAGAAGTTCCGGAAAAGCCCATGCCGGGAACAGCACAGGGGAACCGACGGCATCTTCAAAGGCGGTGCGCCAGATCCCCTCTTTTTCATGGAAAGCGCTCAGGGCGAGGGAAGCCACGGTGTCCCATCGCAGCAGCGGCTGGTCTCCGGGGCAGAACATGCAGCTGTCGATGTCCGGGAGGATGGCCTGGAGCCCCAGGCGGACAGTATCGCTGCGGTAGGGCAGGTCATGGAAAATCACATCGATATTCTGTCTGCGGCACAGTTCCCTGACTGCCGCATGTCTTGTGACTACGATGCGTAGTCTGAAAATGCTTTCCGTGGCATCCAGAGTCCATTGCAGTAAGGGCTTTCCCCGAAAATCGGCCATCAGCTTATTATCGCCGAAACGTCTGCCCAGGCCGGAAGCCATGATGACACAGCCCGGGTTCCCAAAGGGGGAATCCAAATCTACCAGAAAAACATCGTCACGGCGGCATAGTTCCTCTAAAAAAGGCAGCGTTTGCGTTCGGACTACGGCGATGAGACGCTTTTTTTCCATCAGACGCAGAATCTCATCGCAGTATTCCGGGCATACGGTTTCCGGATATCCGATTTCGTCAATGGAAATCCATTCGCTGTCCGTTTCCGCACACTGCCGCGGGGAAGCGGCTCCAAGGAGGCGGAATCCGGCGGGAGAGAGCCGGGACAGCAGCGTGGTCTTACCGCTTTTCCTGGCTCCTGTGAGAATCAAGTGACGTTTACGGCTGTTCCGGAAAGAATTCCAGATACAGTCTGCGGTTAGCCTGTATGCAGGCGTCTCGGTAGGACTCATATCGGTTCAGAAGCTCCTTTCCTTGAGGCGTTACGCGGCTCCCGCCCCCGTTTTTTCCTCCGGCGGCGCGGACGGCCAGGGGGAAGCCCAGGGCGGTTTCAGCGTTTTTCAGTATCTTCAGGGCTTTGGTATAGGCCATGCCCATGGAGGCTGCGGCGGCCCGGAGAGACCCTGTTTCTTCCACGCCGTGGAGCAGCCGGGCCGGTCCTTCTCCGAAGAACTTTTGTCCGTTGTCGTCCATTAGACGGATTCGTGTTACTGGTTTCATAAGAACTTCTCCTTGCAGTGGGTTTTGCCGCATGGCAGATAGTTTGAGCCGTGGATAGGAGAGGGATATTCCGGCTATGCCTCTTCCCGGAGCATCACCAGATGCTCCCGGCCGCTGCGGGCCGGCAGTCTGGCCAGGCTGATCTGTCCGTAAATCTGCTCCAGCAGTTCTTCCATCCGGGGGAGGGAATCCGTCCCGGGGGAAAGAGTCCCCAGAATCTTACCCTCCGAGAGCAAAAGCAGCCTGTGGCAGTAATTTAATGCCAGGGAGGGGTCATGGAGGGTCACTATGGCGGCTCTGGCATCCTCTGACAGCCAGCGCCTTAGGCGTTCCAGCATCTGGTAGCGGAATCGGAAATCCAGCGCGCTCTCAGGTTCATCCAGCAGCAGGAGGTGTCCCTCGCAGCAGAGGGCACGGGCGAAGATGCAGAGCTGTTTCTGCCCTTCGCTGAGAGTTTGATAATTCTGCTGCTCTTTTCCCTCCAGACCGGCCAGCGCCAGGGCTTTGCGGCCTTTCTGTTCCATGGAGGCGGTGGGGCGCTCCAACAGGCCGAGCCAGGGATTGAAGCCCATGAGAACCACATCCAGAACAGAGATGTCAATGGAGATTCCGCTTCTCTGCGGAATGTAGCTGCAGCGCTGCGAAAGCTGCCTGGGATTCAGCTTTTCCAGTGTCGTTCCCTCCAGGATACAGCTGCCGGTATGGGGCAGAATTCCGCAGATGGCTTTCAGCAGAGTGGTCTTGCCGCTGCCGTTGGCCCCCAGGACGCCCGCCAGGCAGCCGCTGTCCACAGAGAAGGACAGGTGGTCTATTATCTCTTTTTTGCCGTATCCGGCAGTCAGGTCTTCAACAGTGAAAAAATCCATTGGCTATGATTCCCGTATCTTTTTTAGTGTTTTTTTGTCTGCCTGCGGATGAGCAGGATTAAAAAGGGCGCTCCCAGCAGGCTGGTGAATATGCTCACAGGCAGCTCCGTGGAAGCCGCGCTGCGGGCCAGGATGTCCGCTGCCATGAGCAGGGAACCTCCCGCCAGACCGCTGAGCAGCATGGTGGCCTGGCGGTTATCCTTTGTCAGGAGCCTTGCCCCATGGGGAGCCAGCAGGCCGATGAAACTGATCAGCCCGGTGAGGCTTATCACGGCGGATACAGTGAGGGTTGCCGTAAGCAGTACGAAAAGCCGCAGCTTCCCCACGCTGACGCCCAGCATCCGGGCTTCGCCCTCCTCGCCGGACAGCAGGATAATCTGGCGGTGGAGAGGAAAAAGCACCGCCAGGCAAAGGGCGCAGAGGAGCAGGTTCCCGCCCGTGGAGTAGCCGCTGATGCCGTTAAGGCTGCCCATGATCCAATATTCGATGGAGGCCAGCTGCCGTTCCGGATCCGCGGTGAGCTTCAGGCACATCAGGACCGTCTGGGCCAGGGAATGGACGGCGATTCCGGCCAGTACGATGGTATTTTTGGAGCCGCTTTTGTCCAAAGCAGAAAGGGCCAGTACGATGACTACCGCCAGAAGCGCACCAGTAAAGGAAGAAGCCGTCACGGCGGCAGCTCCGGAGAAAAACAGAATGCCTGCCGCCGCGCCTGCGCTGGCGCCGGAGGAGACCCCGATGATATCCGGGGATGCCAGGGGATTACGGAAGACAGTCTGGTAGACGAAGCCCGCCGCGCCCAGGGCAAATCCGCCTACAGCGCCCACGCAGGTCCTGCTGGCCCGAAGGGTCCAGAACACCCGCAGCTGCAGTTCATTGCCGGCTGCCAGCTCCCGGAGGGATAAGGGATATTTCCCCACGAACAGACTGGCCGCGAACAGTACCGCCATGGCAAGAGCGCCAAGTACGCACATGACTTTGGCTGCTCCGGTTCTCCTGCCCATCAGTCAGAGCAGCTTTCGCTGTATGCAAAGCCATAGAAAGTCTCATAGTATTCGTCGATCGCCCCGGCGCAGTCGGCTTCCGTGCACAGGTCAGGGTGCAGGATGCCGGAGAGCCACACAGAGCCTAAGATGCCGCCGGGCACAGGGCTGTCCCAGGCTTCGGCATTGCCGGGCATCTGATAGACATTGCCGTCTGCCACGGCAGAGCAGCCTGCCAGGTTCGGGTCTGTGAGCACATCCTCTATGCTGTATTCCGCATCCGAGGCGAGGATGATGTACTCAGGATTCCAGGCAAGGAGCTGTTCGTAGCTTATCTCCACCCAGTAGCTGTCCGTGATTTCGGCAGCCGCATTGGCACCGCCTGCCAGACTGATCATATCGGATTGGTACATGGCGTCTCCCGCGGTGGACAGCATGCTGGAATTGCCTGCCAGATAGACGCGGGGAGTTTCCGCATGGGCCAGAGCCTGCGACAGGCGTTCTTCCTGGGCGGCGGTGAAGTCCAGCAGGGCCTGGGCCCGGGATTCGGTATCCGTAGCGGCCGCCACCAGATGAATCATTTCGGTGAGCAGCTCCTGGTCTTCCGGGTTCACCAGCAGGACAGAAATGCCCAGGTCTTCCAGCGTCCCGGCGGCATCCTGGAGCTTGAGCGGCAGGATGACCAAATCCGGCTCCAAAGCGGCGCAGCCTTCCAAATCGAATTCTTTCGCAGAACCTACATTGGGCAGGCCGGTCAGTTCCGGAGCGCTGAGCCTGTAGATGGCCCGCTTGTCAGCCTTGGCTTCTATACCTGCGATTTTGTCTTCCAGATTCAGGGCAATCAGGAGGCTGGTGGAGATATAATAGCCGCTGACCAGCTTCTGGGGTTCCTCCGCAATGGTCACCTGGCGGCCCGCCTGATCGGTGAGGGTGATGGGGTAGTGAGGGGCAGAGTCATCAGAAGCTTCATCGGACGACATATCGTCCAGGGCAGAGTTTTCGATGGATTCCGTGGAAGACTCTGTGAGAGCGTCGGAAGCAATGGTTCCGGGAACGGAGGAACCGGAGCCTGATTCCATAGATTCGTCTTTACCACAGGCAGCTATGGACAGAGTCATTGCAATAGCCAGCAGTAGGGAAAGTAACTTTTTCATAATTGATCTCCTCTTCGTTATAGTTTTGAAAATACAACGCTACTATTATAACAAGCCATCTTTTCAAAAGCAAGATGTACTGCTATAATAGAATCAAAGAACAGATTCTATTCTCAAAGAGCTATATATGGAGACAAAGCATATCCGGAAGGAGTATTCGCCGTGATCAATATACAGAAATATGTCCGGGCGGAAAGCCTTGAAGAGGCGTACCGGCTGAATCAGAACAGGCAAAATCGGGTTCTTGGCGGCATGTTGTGGCTGAAAATGGGAAATGGAAACGTGAACACCGCCATTGACCTCTGCGGGCTGGGACTTGACACGATTCAGGAGACCCGGGAGCAGTTTGCCATCGGCGCTATGGTTTCTCTGCGCCAGATAGAGCTTCATGAGGGACTGAACGCCTATACCCGGGGGGCTGCGGCGGCAGCCGTGCGGGATATCGTGGGGGTTCAGTTCCGAAACCTGGCCACGGCAGGAGGCAGCATCTGGGGACGGTTCGGCTTTTCCGATGTGCTGACGGTTTTCCTGGCCATGGAGACTTATGTGGAATTGTACAAGGGGGGCATTCTGCCGCTGGAGCAGTTTGCGGCCATGAAATATGACAGGGATATTCTGGTCCGTATTATCGTGAAGAAGACTCCCGGGGACTTTGCCTATAGAACCATGCGGAATCAGCGGACGGATTTTCCTGTGATTGCCTGCGGGCTGTCCCGGATAGGCGGAGAGTACCGGGTCGTAATCGGCGCGAGGCCGGCCAGGGCCATGGCAGTCCGGGATGAGAGGGGATTCCTTTCCGGCGGCCTTACGGAGGAGGGCTGCAGGGCCTTTGCCGGATATGTGGCAGAAACGGTTCCAACGGAAAGCAATATCCGCGGCAGCGCTGCCTACCGCACCCATCTGATTCGGGTGCTGACGGAGAGAAATCTTGCGGAACTGAGAGGAAGACGGTGATGGAAATAACGATAAAATTAAATGGAAAAAACGTAACCGCTCATATAGAGGCTGACCTTCTGCTGATTGATTTTTTGCGCAGCCATGGGTGCGTAAGCGTAAAACGGGGCTGCGAGACCTCCAACTGCGGACTGTGCACGGTGCTCATGGACGGAATCCCTGTGCTTTCCTGTTCCGTGCTGGCGGCCCGGGCGGACGGACATGAGGTACAGACCCTGGAGGGGCTTCAGGAGGAGGCGGAAGAGTTCGCAGGCTTCATTGCGGATCAGGGCGCCGACCAGTGCGGCTTCTGCAATCCGGGGCTGGTGATGAATACGATTGCCCTGCTCCGGGAGAATCCTGACCCTACTGACGATGAAATCCGCGCTTTTCTGGCGGGAAATCTGTGCCGCTGTTCCGGCTATGACGGACAGCTTCGGGGGATCCGGAATTATCTGGACAGCCGCAAATAATTGCAGGACACAGCAAAGAAATGAGGATTCCTATGGAACAGAAAGAATATAAATCTATCAATAAATCCGTCCGCAAAAAAGACGCCATGCAGCTGCTTCTGGGAAAGGCGGTGTATATGGACGACATCGCGCCTGATGACGCGCTGGCAGTAAAGCTTCTGCGCAGTCCCCACGCCAATGCCATTGTCCGGGAAATCGACACGTCGATTGCAAAGAAAGTGCCGGGAATCGTGGATATCTATACCTGGGAGGACGTGCCCTCCACCAGGTTCGCCATTGCGGGACAGACCTATCCGGAGCCCTCTCCCTATGACCGCCTGATCATTGACCGCCATGTGCGCTTCGTGGGAGACGCGGTGGCCATTATCGCGGCGGAGTCGGAAAAAGCCGCCTGCAGGGCCATGAAACTGATCAAGGTGGAATACGAAGTGCTGGAGCCGGTTCTGGATTTCCGCACAGCCAGGGACAATTCCGTCCTGGTGCACCCCGAGGAGGACTGGTATCCGCCCTGTGAAGTGGGCGGCGACAACAGACGCAACCTGGTGGCCAGCGACACCAGCTCCCAGGGGGATGTGGAGGCGGTGCTGGAGCAGTGCCATATCCGGCTGGACCGCACTTTCCATACAAAGGCTTTCAATCAGGCCATGATGGAGACTTTCCGCACCTATACCCGTCTTGACCGCTACGGACGGCTTCATGTGGTGTCCTCCACGCAGATAGTCTTCCACTGCCGCCGCATCCTCTCCCGGGCCCTGGGCATTCCAAAGAGCCGGATTCGGGTGGAAAAGCCCCGAATCGGCGGCGGATTCGGAGCCAAACAGACCGCGGTCTGCGAAGTCTATCCCGCTTTTGTGACCCTGCGGACCGGGAGAGCGGCCAAGCTGATCTACACCCGGGAAGAGGCCCAGATCGCAGGTTCTCCCCGGCATGAGATGGAAATCCGCGTGCGCCTGGGAGCCGACAGGGACGGCAGAATCCGTGCGCTGGACTTATATACCCTGTCCAATACCGGCGCCTACGGAGAACATGGCCCGACTACGGTGGGCCTTTCCGGCCACAAATCTATCCCGCTGTATACAGGCGGCCTGGAAGCCTGGCGGTTCGGCTATGATGTGGTATACACGAACACCTGTGCAGCCGGCGCCTACCGGGGCTACGGTGCGACACAGGGAATCTTCGCCCTGGAGACCACGGTCAACGAGCTGGCGGAGAAGCTGGGAATAGATCCCACAAAGCTCCGTGACCGGAACATGGTCAGGGAGGGCATGCGCATGCCGGCTTATTATGACGAGACGGCCAATGCCTGCGCCCTGGACCGCTGTATGGAGCATTGCAGGAAAATGTTCTGCTGGGAGGAGAAGTACCCCGTCAGGGATATGGGGAACGGAAAGGTCCGGACGGCCGGTGTGGCCATGGCCATGCAGGGCTCCGGAATCTCCCATGTGGACGTGGGCTCCGCCACTGTCAGGCTGGACGAGGACGGCCACTATAATCTCCTCATCGGAGCGGCGGACATGGGCACCGGCTGCGATACGATTCTGGCCCAGATGGTGGCCGAGTGCATGGAATGCGATGTGGAAGATGTGGCTGTCTTTGGCGCGGATACCGACGCCTCGCCTTACGATTCTGGATCCTATGCCTCCTCAACCACTTACATCACCGGAAAAGCCGTGGAAAAGGCCTGTGGGGATCTGAGGAAAAAGATTTGTGCCATCGCTGCCGAAATGATGGAATGCGATGTGGAAGAAGTGGCATTTGAAAGAAACCAGGTGCGCAGCGTCAAAACGGAGCAGACGGTCAGCCTGTCGGACATCGCTTACAGGACCCAGGCGTTCAGTTCGAAATCCGCAGAGGCCAGCGCCACCCATTCGTCGCCGGTGTCCCCGCCGCCCTATATGGTGGGCATGGTGGAGATCGAGCTGGACAGGCTCACAGGGCAGGTGACCATACTGGATTACATGGCTGTAGTGGACTGCGGCATTCCCATCAATCCCGCTCTGGCGCGGATTCAGGCGGAAGGGGGCATCGTACAGGGGATTGGGCATACGCTTTTTGAGAATGTGCATTACGACCGAAAGGGCTGCCTGGCGGAGTCCTCTTTCCTGCAGTATAAGTTGCCCACCCGCCTGGACATGGGCAGACTTCGGGTGGAGTTTGAGAACAGCTATGAGCCCACCGGACCTTTTGGGGCGAAGTCCATCGGCGAGATTGTCATCAACACACCGGCCCCGGCCATTGCCCACGCCATCTACAGGGCCACGGGAGTCTGGCACAGGGAGCTGCCCATCACTCCGGAGCAGATTCATGTAAACATTGACATTAAACCGTAAAAAGCTTAAAATATGGGAAAACAGCTTGGAGGTGGGAGGATGCAGATATCCAGCCGGTTCACGATTGCCATCCACATATTTGCCTGTATGGAAACCTTTGGAAAGGATTATAAGATTACCAGCGATTTCCTTGCATCCAGCATCAATGTCAACCCGGTCATCATACGGAAGATTCTTTCCCAGCTGAAAAACGCCGGGCTGATTGAGGTGGCCCGGGGGACAGGGGGCACGACGGCGGCCAGGCCCATAGACCAGATTACATTTTATGATGTATATCTGGCGGTAGACCTGCTGGAGGAGGGGGAGCTGTTCCATTTCCATGAAAATCCCAACCCGGACTGTCCGGTGGGAAGAAATATCCATACTGTGCTGGACGGCAAGCTCGTGGATATCCAGGAGGCCATGGAAAATGAAATGAAGAAATATACGATTGCGGATGTGGCGGATGGCCTGAAGCATTGCCCCGGCATCGCGGGATAGAGAGAGGCGCTTTGTGATCGGTTCTGCCGTCACAGAGTGCTTTTTCCTTAAAAAGCAAATAAGCGGCGGGGATATTTTGGACTTGATAAATCATATCCGATCAATGATTTCGCGCTGATTCCCCGCTACGCCGTGCTGGACTACCGTGTGACCACCGGCCTGCCCGGGCAGATTACGGCCACCACCGGGATGGACGCGCTGACCCACGCGGTGGAGGCCTACATCGGAGGCAGCACCACGAAGCTGACCCGCAGGATGGCAGAGGAGGCGGTATGCCGGATAAGCTTGTGTACGGAGGCGAGGCGGATTCGGACAGACTGCGGATCGCGCCTACAGTGATGGACAATGTGACCGGGGAGGACGCGGTGATGCAGGAGGAGATTTTCGGCCCCATCCTGCCGGTGCTTACCTTTGATGAAATCGGGCAGGCTTTTGACTTTGTGCGAGGGAGAGAGAAACCGCTGGCCGCCTATCTGTTTACGAGAGATAAAAATACGGAAAAACGATTTCTGGAGACAGTGTCTTTCGGCGGAGGATGCGTGAATGACACCATCATGCATCTGGCCACATCCCGGATGGGTTTCGGAGGCGTTGGGAACAGCGGAATGGGTTCCTATCACGGGCGGAAGAGCTTCGAGACTTTCACCCACGAGAAAAATGTCCTGAAAAAATACGGCTGAATCGACATGCCTTTGCGGTACCAGCCGTATAACAGGAAAAAAGATGGATTGATTCGTATGTTTCTGAAATGACAGTCCTGAAAAACAGTCATATGTACTAATTGCGGACACATGCCAGAATGACTTTGACTGGTGCTCCATCAGTGGAACAGATTCGGTATGCCCCGGCAGCCTCGGGAACGATGCAGGTCTCCGCATAGTGCAGTTCCAGAGGCGGGAACCCGGCAGTTTCGCTGATAAGCGTGACGGATTCCCCCTCTACCAGATTCATCACATGGTCATGATTCCGAATACAGGATTCTCCGTAAGGTCTCGCCGGATGGTTTCATCGATTTCTTCCGGCGGCAAGGCCAGATCGTCGCTGTGAATCACCGTCGCTGTCTCCGAAAGGGGAAACAGACCTTTCAGTTCCTCCTGATTCACGCCCGGATAGCATTCCGCTACGATGACGGTTTCGGCCCGTCCGGCGCAAAGGCGGGAAAAACATTCCCGGATGCATCCTGATCAATACTTTCGATACGCCGCTGCTCTATATGGGAGAGATGAAGAGTCATCCTATTGTGCTGTGCGGCACCATGGAAGATGAACATTCCATGGAGAGGAACAATCGCCGTCCCGTGTACAGCTGGGTTATGAATAATACCTGGGAGACGAATTTCAAGATGGACCTGTCCGGTTTCGGAGAGTTCCGTTACAGCCTGGAACTGCGGGAGGGTTCGTTGGAAGAGAATCTTCAGAAGCTGAAAGAAAACGATTTGGGCACGACGGCCTTTATCGTCGGGTAACCGCGCGGTTATCATGGATTTCCGGCGCCGGCCGCAAAAGAAGTGCGGGAACATATATCAGGAAAGAGCCCGCTGTCGGCGGGCAGATGGGAGAGGGATATGGAAAAAGGGCATTCCATAAAAAGATTTCGGTTCGCCATTATGGGAGCGGGGAATATTGCCGGCAGGTTCTGCCATGCGGCGGGGCTGGTGCCGGGAGCCGTGGTGACGGCGGTAGCCAGCAAATCCGCGGAGCGGGCGGAGGCGTTCGCCGCAAAGAACGGCATCTGCCGTGCCTACGGCGACTACGAACAGATGCTGAAAGAGGAGAGGCCTGACTGTGTGTACATCGCGGTGTTGCCAAGCGACCATTTCCGCCTGTGCATGCTCTGCATGGAATATGATACCCCCGTGTTGTGCGAAAAGGCTATGTTCACCGGGGGCGCGGAGGCGAAGCGCCTGTTTGCCGAGGCGGAAAAGAGAGGCGTATTCGCTATGGAGGCCCTGTGGAGCTTCTTCCTGCCGCCTCTTGGGCAGGTGAAGAAGTGGATGGAAGAGGGCCGCGTGGGAGAATTGACCCATGTGGATTTTTCCATCGGATTTCTTGCCGAGAAAAATCCCGCCAACCGTTTTTTTGACAAGAAGCTGGCAGGCGGAGCCGCATATGATATCACGGTCTACGCCTACGAAATCGTGGCGCATCTGATGGGCCAAAGTCCCTCCGGCATCCAGGTGGCCGCAAGGTGGGGAGAGACGGGTGTGGATGTGACGGACCATGTGGTGCTCCAGTACCCGGGCTGCATGGCCACGCTCACTGCCAGTATCGTGGCGTCGATGGAAGACAGACTTGTGGTATATGGAAGCCAGGGAAGAATCGTTCTTCCCGCGCCTCACTATGGGAGCGAGGCCTTTCTGTACGACGCAAAAGGAGAGCTGACAGAGCATTTCCGGGACCAGGTCACCCAAAACGGTTTTACCTACGAGATTCAGGAGGTCATGGACTGCATCCGCGCAGGCAGGCTCCAGAGCCCGACGGCTTCCTGGGAGATGACCACGCGTTGCGCGGAGCTGTTTGATCGGATTGAAGCCACAAAAGACAGCGGATTGTAATGGGAAAGGGTTCCCGCTTATCGGGAGGCAGCCCCATGAGAGAAAGCCTCTTTCAGATACGCCATCTGCAGCCTTGCATCCCCCGCTTCGTGGGAGGCGTTTTCCGGCTCATTATATTCTTCCTGGTATACATAGGAATTCCAGAGGCGGTTCAAAAGGGTATAGACGCTGCGCCGGATACGGCTGGCATCGTCCCAGGCGAGAGGGCGGCCGTATCCCTCCCAAAAAGCAGCCTCGCCGTAAGACCATTGGATGGAGGAAAACTCAAAGTCCGTGTCCCCCCAGAGCGCTCTGTCCGCGTCGATGATGGCGGCAAATTCAGGGCGCTCCGTGTGGGTGCGGATCAGGATATTTCCGAACCAGAAATCTGTATGGACCAGGCGGGGCTTTTTTATTTCGTCAAGGTAAGGGGCTGCCTTTTCAAACAGCAGCCGGATTTCTCCGTGCTCTTCCGGGCTGAAAATCGACGTGGGGACGCCCACTTTTTCCCATTCGTGCAGTTCGTGGGCCAGGGCATCGCTCCAGCGGCTGAATCCGCCGCCGCGCTTCACATCTACGATTCGTCCGAAGCGGGGCGCTGAAATGTCGTGAAGCTTTGCTGTGGCAGCGCCGATGTCCCGGACGATGCGGTCCTTGTCCTGAGAATCCAATTCCGTTTCGCTCATGGGATGGCTCGGTATGTAGCGGACGAACATGAAATCCCGGTCCAGAAGCGTCTTCGATGTATCTGCTATCATGATTTCCGATGTAGGGATGCCCTGTGCGCCGCAAAGGGAATATACAGTTTCTTCCGCCTCCATCAAATGGTGCTCGAAGGGCATGAGCAGATGGCGGTTCACGGGGCCTGCCCGGAGAATCGTTTTTCCGTACTCTTCTGTCTCCGCGAGATATGTGGTGTTGAACAGCCCGCCCGTCAGCGGATGCGCGGAAATGAGTTTGGCGCGCAGCGCTTCTGATACAAGCATGTTCAACTCATAGTCTGTCAGTTCACGATATAATGATGATGCCATGTAAACTCTCCTTTTCCTGTTTGCGGCGTACCATGTCCGCTATCTTCCGTGATTCCTTAGTGCAATCTCCATTCTTTGTCGATTATACTGCCGGAGGATGAAATGTCAAGAAAATTTCGCATTTCTGTCAGCGCGCTTATTTTGGGCAACCGGGTAGACAAGCCTGCTGCCATATGCTATAAATACAATAAAGAATGCGAATCGGACAATTCGGAAAAAGCAGAGGAGGCAATAGGATGGAAAAAAGGATACAAATACCGGATACGGACCTGGCGGTCTACCCCATCGGGCTCGGAACAGGAGGCGCGGGGCTGGAGAGGGAGAGCGGGGCGGCAGAGAGGGTTTTCGATACCTATCTGGACTGCGGCGGGAATCTGATTGATACCGCCCATGTGTACTCGGACTGGGTGCCGGGGGAGCGGGCCAGGTCGGAGCGTGTGATCGGGGACTGGCTCGCAAAGAGCGGCAAGCGCAACCGGATCGTACTGATGACAAAGGGCGGTCATCCGGAAATCGCGGAGGGAGCGCCGAACAGGGGGCAGAGCCGGATGACCCGCGCGGATATGCGGACAGATCTGGAGGACTCTTTGAGGAAACTGAGGACAGACCGCATCGATATCTATTTCTATCATCGGGACGACAGGCGCCAGACGGTGGAGGAGGAAATCGAGGCCATGGAAGACTTCGTGCGGGAGGGCAAGATACGTTACTACGCGTGCTCTAACTGGGATGCGGACAGGATGCTGGAGGCGGTGGCTTACTGCCGCAAGAAAGGCTATCGGGGATTCGTGGCGGACCAGAGCCTGCTGAATATCGGGATGAAATATATGGACGATCTGGCGGACGCCACGCTGCGCTGCACAAGAGGGGAGGCATATCGGTTCCACATAGAGCATCCGGAGGTGCTGGAAATGCCTTTCTCAGGCAACTGCAACGGTTTCTTCCAGCAATTCCTGGCCGGGGAATGGGAGAGGATAAAGGGAAGCGACTACAATACGGAGAAGAACCGGGAAGCCGCGGAGCGGATAAGGGAGCTGACAGAGAAGTATGGCTGTTCGGTGACACAGGCAGTGATGGGGTTTTTCAGGTACCAGCCATTTGCCTGCGTGCCTCTGTACGCCACGTCCAGCCCGGCCCATGTGGCAGATGTGTGCGGTACGCTGGAGATTCCTTTCGCGGAAGAGGATTACCTCAGTTTCCTGCCTTCCGATAAGCCAGCGGAGTCCCTCCAAGGTTCTCCTGAAAGAAACGGTTAAAGCTGCGCTGACTGTTGAATCCCGCTTCTTCCCACACCCGTGTGACGGAGTAATCCGTGGTCCGGAGGAGCTGCAGGGCATAATCCAGGCGGATATGGTTCAGATACTGGCGGAAATTCATCTGCAGACGGTCAGAGAAAATGTGGGAAAGATAATACTTGCTGATATGAAGTTCCCTGGCCAGCTGCTCTAAGGTGAGCGGTTCCTGAAAATGTTCCGAGATATAATGTATGAGCCGATAGGTAATCCCGGTGTCTGCGGACAAATCGCGTTCCTGCAGATGCAGAGAAGGCATCAGCAGGGCCAGGAGCACCTGAATCCAGGCGCTTTCCATCATGGAGAAATCCGTGGCGGAGGGCGCCTCTTTCTGTCCATGAATAAAAAGTCCTTTCAGGCGATTGGCGGAGAGCCAGACATCTGCCGGGAGGTCAGAGGCGGAAAGGAAGGGCGTGGACGGAATCTGCTTCTGGATGGAGCGGGCATGAAAATCTGTCATGGAAAGGGAGAAAAGCAGAAGAAGAATCTTATTTTCGGTAAAACGGCGGTAGCTGTGAATCAGGCCCGGAAAGATGACCGCGCAGTCTCCGGCGGTCAGAGTCTGCCTTGCCAATGCGGTGGAATCCGGATATGAGGGATATCAGGAGTTTGCGGAATGGGCATTTGACGATGTGAAGGAAAGCGAATATGTAAATCGTTCGTTCTTCGCAGAGTCTGAAGAGGAAGCCCGGGAAATCCTGGAGGATTATCAGGAGTATCTGCGGACGAACCAAAACGGACAGATGCAGGAATTTCTTGACTATATGACAGAACAGTCCAGGACCAGGGATGACTTTGCTTATTGATCTTTAAGAATGGCCGCCAGAATGATGCACGCATGGTTCTGGCGGCTGTCCGCATCTGCCGGTTGATTGCTGGAAAAAGGTATTATATACTAATCTGCAGAGCGATTGCAAATATCCATAATAACAGACAATGAAAGGAAATGGAGAGGGACATGAAATTTGCACTTGGATATCCCACAGGCGTTCCGCTGGGGGGAATCGGCACAGGAATGATAGAATTAAGATCGGATGGCAGAATCGGTACAGTTGGATGCAATAACAACTGGTCCGCCCCATTTACAGAGACACCCGGCTGTTTTTTTGCCGTGGGGATGAAAAACTTTGAGGGAAAAGAAGAAATCAGGCTTCTGCGGGATGGAGACGAGGGTGCCTGGAAAGGGATGGACAGGATTCGTTTTCGGGCGGAATATCCGTTCGCGAAAGTCGTCTATGCGTGCTGCAATCCTGTCTTTGAAACAGAACTGACGGCCTTTTGCCCGAATATTCCCCACGAAAACGAAGATTCCTCCATTCCGGGAGCCCGGTTTGAGTTCGTGTTCAGAAATTCCGAGAGGAAACCGCTTTCCCTGCGGCTGTACCTGTCCTGGGAGCATTTGTCCGGCTGCGGCGCATTGCCCGACAGGACCTGGCGCTGTGACCGGACAGGGAACCGTATCGTTCCTGTTTCGGAGGAGAAATGGGAGGGGCTTGTCTTTCTGCCGGGAGAGGGAGAAAAAGAGCTGCCCAATGCGGTGGGAGAGTATGCCCTGTTTGCGGAAAAGCAGGAGAAAGCTAAATTGTCTCTTCACTGGTGGAATGTGCTGGAGGGGCAGGAGGGCTTTTTGAAAGCCATAGGGGAGGGCTTCCCCGCCCCGGCGCCGGAGGGCAGGGAGGGAAATTGCCATCCCGCAGGAGTCCTGGATTTTGAAATCAGCCTGGATCCGGGAGAGCGGCTGGTGCTCCCGGTTGCCCTTTCCTGGTATATGCCGAATCATTTCGCGGGCGGCGCTGCCGGAATGGATGAGGAGATGCGCGCAAAGCTTGCGCCCATGCATCAGGAAGAGGAAATGGAATACGGCGCAGGCAGTGAGCGCGTGAATTACGGACATTTTTATGAGAACAGATTTGCGGGAGCCAGAGAGAATATGGCCGTCATCCGCCGCTTTGTTTAACGGAACCTATTTCAACAAGCTTTATAATCCCGTGACGGGAAAGGAATCGGACGAGATTTTTGTGGGCCAGGCGGCGGGAGAGTGGATGGTGCGCCTGCTGGGGCTGGAAAGTGTCCTGCCGGAGGACATGGTAAGGAGTGCGCTTAAGACCATTTATGAGAACAATGGGGACACATCCCGTTATGCGCTGGCGCCGATTAAGGTGACAAAAGAGGGCAGAATGGTGCAGAGGGACTGTGCGGAGCAGGCATGGCCTCAGTATACCATGGTATTCGCCGACTGCCTTGCCATGTATCTGGGCATGGAGGAGGGGATGGCGAACCTGCGCCATTTCGACAGGATTGTCACGGAGCTGATCCAGGCGCCCTGTACCACCACTCTCTGGCACAACTGCGTCACCGGCCTGCCCGACTGGGGCGGCATTGACCGCTATATGAACACGCCGTCAATCTGGTTCGTCCTGAATGCCATGACGGGATTTCATCCGCAGTTGGATGAAAATGCGATTAAATTTGATGCGGACGGATATGGCTTTCGGTCTGCGGCAGTATTGCCGTTTATCGCTTCGGCTTTCTGGGCGAAAGCGGAAATCGGATGCGGCAGGGCTGAAGAAAAGTATGTGAAGATATCATTTGACAAAGTCTTTTTGGGGGTACGGCTGGAGAAACTTCGGATCGGCGGCTGCCGGAAAGTGCTGGCATTTTCCCTGAATGGGAAAGAGATTCCCTTTGAGGAAAAGCGGGAAAGCGGCAGAGAGGCGATATCCTTTGAAGGCATCAGCATTGTCCGGGGAGACGAAATCGTGATAATCTTTTCCGAAGAAAATGTGAAAAGCGGCTTGATAGTATAGAAGAAAAATGATAGCATATGATACAACAAACACAGAGCCGACGGCAGGAAGGGAACAGGCAGTATGAAGACTATAGTACATATCATTTCCCATTCTCACTGGGACAGAGAATGGTACATGGCGTTTGAGCAGCACAGGATGAAGCTGGTGGATCTGATCGACCAGTCCATGGATTTGTTCGAGACGGACGCTTCTTTTAAAAGCTTTCATCTGGATGGTCAGACAATCGTGATGGACGACTATCTGGAGATCAAGCCCCAGAACAGGGAAAGACTGAAAAAACATGTCCGCGAGGGAAGATTTTCGGCGGGCCCCTGGTATATCCTGCAGGATGAATTCCTCACCAGCGGGGAGGCGAATGTGCGCAATCTCCTGGTGGGCAGAAAAGAAGCGCTGGAATACGGGGGCTACTGTCCGGTGGGCTATTTCCCGGATGCTTTTGGCAATGCGGGACAGATGCCCCAGCTGCTGAAGCAGGCGGGGATGAAAGCAATCGTGTTCGGACGCGGTGTGAAGCCGGTGGGCTTCAACAACGAGGTCCAGGGCGGCGAATATGAATCCATGTATTCGGAAATGATGTGGGAGTCTCCCGACGGCAGCGCCCTCCCCGGCATCCTCTTCGCCAACTGGTACAGCAACGGGATGGAAATCCCGGTGGAAGAGGAGGCGGCAAAGGCGTTCTGGGAGTCCAGGCTTGCCGGCGCCAGACAGTATGCGGGGACCCGCCATCTGCTGCTCATGAACGGCTGCGACCATCAGCCGGTACAGAAAGACCTAAAAGCGGCGCTGGAGACGGCGAGAAAGCTCTACCCGGAGATAGAGTTCATCCACTCTGATTTCAACACTTATGTGGACGCGGTGGCCGCGGAAATGAAAAATGTCTCCACGGTGCGGGGCGAACTGATCAGCCAGGAGACTGACGGCCGCTTTACTTTGGTCAATACCACATCATCCCACATTCCGCTGAAACAGATGAACCGGGTCTGTGAGACGGCGCTGGAGAAAGAGGCGGAGCCCGTGTCGGCTCTGGCCTATCTGTGCGGAAAGGAGTACCCGGAGGAATTTCTGTGCTACAGCTGGAAGACGCTGATGCAGAACCATCCCCACGACAGCATCTGCGGCTGCAGCGTGGATGCCGTGAATGCGGAAATCAAGACCCGCTTTGACAAGAGCCGCCAGGTGGCAAAAGAATTGTTTGCTGACGGCATGTCATGGATGGCGGACCGGATTGACACCAAGGGGATGGCATATCCTTTCGTGGTATTCAATATGACCGGATGGAACAGGGACGGCATCGTCAGCACGGTGATAGATTTCGCAAGAAGCTATGCGGGAGGCTGTGCGGAAGAATATAAGGAAATGGAGCAGCTGGAACTCCCTGAACTGGTGCTGAAAGACGCGGACGGAAATGTAGTCGATGCGAAAATCCAGGATGCGGGCGTGCGGTTCGGCTATGAGCTCCCGGAGGACAGGTTCCGCCAGCCCTATATGGCGAGACAACTGAAGGTGACCTTTGAGGCGAAAGATGTCCCGTCATTTGGGTATTGCGTCTATTCCCTGGAGAAAGCGGAAGCCGCCGGGAAAGCAGCCCGCGAGGCAGGAACATCCATGGAAAAAGCCCGGTCCCTGACCCCGGCCGAGAGGGTGATGGAAAACGATGCCCTCCGGGTGGAAATCCATGAGGACGGCAGCTATTCCTTGACGGAAAAGGAGAGCGGGAAATGCTATCCCCATATCGGATATTACCAGGAGTGCGGAGATATCGGAAATGAATATATTTTCATACAGGATTCCGACAAAAAGGAAATCACCACCCAGGGGATGGCGGCCCTGATTGAACTGGCAGAGGATGAGGCCTGCCGCTGTACCTATCGGATTACCCATAAGCTCATGGTGCCCGCAGGCGCGGATGAACTGCTGGAGAAAGAGCAGCGCCGGTGCGTAGGGCTTTACCAGAGGAAAGCGGGGAGGAGCAAAGAGCTGACGGAGCTCACCATCACCACGCTTTTAAAGCTGGAGCGCAGCGCAAAGGGACTGAAAGTGGAGACCACCATGGACAACACGGCGAAGGACCACAGAATCAGAGTGATGGTGCCCACCGGCCTGGAGACGGAGACTCATTTGGCGGATTCCGCCTTTGAGGTGGTGGAACGCCCGAACCGCCACGGCAGGGCCTGGGAGAATCCCAGCGGCTGTGAGCACCAGCAGAATTTCGTCGCCATGCATGATGAAAAAGACGGCATCCTGGTGGCCAACTTCGGCCTGTACGAATACGAAGTGCTGCCGGACAGGGACAATACCATAGCCGTGACGCTGCTGCGCTGCACCGGTGAGATGGGTGACTGGGGCGACTTCCCCACCCCTGGGGCACAGCTTCCCGGGACACATACGGTCGCATACGAGGTCCTTCCATATAGAAAAGAGGAGACAGCGGCAGCGTTTACGGAGGGGCATCTGTTCCAGACAGAACTTGCTGTGAGCAGTCTGGCGTCGAAGCGCGGTTATCTGAAGAAAACCGCAGAATCCGCGGAGGAGAAGCTGCTGCCGCCGAAAGCGGGCTTCTTTGCCTGGAGAGGCAGAGGGCTGAACCTGACAGGATTCAAGAAAAAGGACGGGGACAGCGATATCATCGTCCGTTTTGTGAATGAAACGAAAGAAGCAGTAGAACTGACGATAGAGCGCCAGAAATGGTTCGGAAAAGTATACAGAAGCAATGTCATTGAGGAAAATCTCGGAGAGCTTGCCGGAGGAGAGGACTCCTGTTATCGCATGACCGTGAAGCCTTTTGAAATAGTTACAGTCGGTATTACTCATTAAGGAAGCGCCGCTTTGGTGGGGAAATGGCAGAACAGGAAAAGATGAAAAGAAGAGTACTGTTTTAAGGACCGGCGGTTCGACGAGCGGCCGGAGTGAAATTTCATATGGCCAAAAAAGAGCAGCGGGACGCTCTGAAAGAGAAATGAGGGTTGGGAAATGTACAGAAAGTGCCTGTGGACGAACTATGTGACAGACCGGAATCAGAGTTTCTACATGGCGGATTTCTTCCTGAATCCGGGCCAGGAGGCCTCGGCGCACAACCATGACTATTATGAGTTTTTCATTGTCCTCCAGGGGGAGTTCACGGAAGATTTCGGAAAGGGCAGGACAAAGGTGACGCGCCGCCAGGGCCATATACTGCGCCCGGAGGATGTGCACTGCCTGAAAAACGACTCGGACAGGCCGGCGCTGCTGCGCAATATTGCCGTCCGCAGGGATACCTTTGAGGCTATCCTTGCGGAAACAGGTTTCTTTTCAGGAGACGACATGCCTGTCTCGGATCCCTGCGGGTATTTCTCTCTGGACGAGAGCGCTTTCCATGTCTACTGTTCCCGGACGGCCATGGTGGACCGTTTCCTGCCGCATCCCCGGACTTACGGATTCCTGATGAGGAGCATCTGCGGCGATGCCCTCATTTCGGCGGGCATGCCGGAACGCTCGGATTTTGTGCCCGGATGGCTTTCGCGCCTGTATTCGCAGATGCGGCAGCCGGAAAATTTCACGCTGGGAATCTTGCGGATGCGGGAGCTTTCCGGCCGCAGTCAGGCGTACATCAATCGTATGTTCCGGAAATATTATGGGCAGACACCCACAGATTACATCAATGACCTGCGCCTTTCCCATGCGGCTTCCCTGCTCCAGACCACAGGTCTGACGGTGCTGGAGATTGCCGGGATCTGCGGATTTGAAAATCTTTCCTGGTTCAACCGTCTTTTCAAGCAGCGCTATCAGCTGACGCCCAGCGAATACCGCAGTCGGAAAAATTTCTTTTTTTAGGTCAAAATAGTATCAGGTTGTGCCTTTTTGTGGGAGCGGGATTTCCTGCGGTATGCTATACTGCGTACATAAACATAGTCAGGGCGCTGAAAAAAGTGCCGATAACACATCGGGGGAAAAAACAGGAGGTATGTTTATGTATCAGTCAGGCAGATTGTTGGAGAGGGAACTTGCTTTTACGGAGTGCTACCGGAAAAACGCTATGGAGGATAAGGCCGTCAGGGAAAGCCGCTGCATGGAGGTGCAGATTTCCACCTATTTTGTCTCTCCCGAAGAAGGAGATTTGATTGCCGGAAGAATCAGCCGACCTTATGTGGTCTTTGCGCCCTGTCTGGAGGGAGACGGCATCGACAAGGTGGGGTATTGCATCAACGAGACAGCCTGCAGGCAGCTGGCGGAGCGGATAAAGGAGGATGCCTCCTACGACGAGGGATACCGTCTCCGCGTGCAGAACATGATCGATTTCTGGAGGACGGAGAATACCAATACCAAAATCCGCCGCCGCTTTCCGGCCTGGTGGGAGGGCTCCATGGGCGGAGATGCCTACAATACCGACAACGCCGCCATCCATCCCCTGTACCGCCTGGCAGGGGTCAATCTGGATTTCAGGAAACTGTTTTCTTTAGGGATATGCGGCCTGCGGGACGAGGCATTGCGCTACGCTGCCGGCAGAATGGAGCAGGCTTCGTTTTATGAGGGGATAGCAGCTGTGATGGAGGCAGTGCGGGGCGTGATTCTGGACTATCGGAAAGAGGCGCTGGCACTGGCTGCGCAGGCGAATGAGGAGCGCAGGGTGCAGTTGATGCAGATGGCAGAGGTGTTGGAGAATGTTGCCGATAAACCGCCTGTTACCATGCGGGAGGCCGTACAGCTCCAGTGTATCTATATGCTGGCCTGCCGCTGCGTGGAGATTGGCAGGATCGACGATTATATGGGAGATTTCTATGTGCGTGACCTGAAAGCGGGGCGCATCACGAAAGATGAGGCTGTTGCCCTCCTGAACAATTTCTTCTCCATCATCGAGACCCAGAGCGGCAGGGATACCAGGGTGATCATCGGCGGCATGGGGCGGCGCAGTGAAAAGGCGGCGGACAGTTTCGCCATGCTGGTCATGGATGTGCTGGAGGTGCGGAAAGACCATTTCTATCCCCAGATCAGCCTGCGGTTCTGCAAAGATATGAATCAGGCCGTGTATGACCGCGCGCTGGAGATTATCGCAGGCGGCTGTACTTTCCCCATGCTCTACAATGACGATGTGAATGTGCCCTCCGTCATGCGGGCCATGGATGTGCCGCGTAAGGTTGCCCAGCAGTACTCTTTCTTTGGATGCGGGGAATATATGCTGGCCCGGAAGAGCATCGGCACCCCGAATACGGCGCTGAACGTGGCGAAGATACTGGAACTGGTGCTGCACGACGGAATCAATCCCGCCACAGGCAGGCTCTGCGGCCCGGCGGCTGCAGGGAGGCCTGTCAGGAGGCTGGCGGACATACGGGATTTCCGGGAACTGATGGAGCTTGTGGAGGAATATCTGTCCTTCTTCATCGATATCTCCGGCGGCTTTGAGGAACTGCTCTACGACGTGTGCGGCGAGGAGGCCTGTTTTCTCCAGTACAGCGCGCTGCTGGACGACTGTATGGCAAAGGGAAAGCCCATGCTGGGAGGCGGCCTGGCCCATTTGGGCGGCACGGTGGAGACCTATGGGAATATCACCCTAGCTGACAGCATGACGGCGATTGCGCACACGGTGTATCAAAACCATACCATTGGGATGGAGCGTCTCGTGGAGGCCCTGGACCGCAATTTCGACGGCTATGAGGAGGAGCGCAGGCTGCTGCTGGCCGCGCCGAAATTCGGCAATGACCACGAGGAGGCGGACGCCATCGCCGTCAGGCTCCATGAGTTCATCTGCGGGACCATCCGGAACCAGCGGACGAAGACCCGCATGGATTCTTTCCTGGCCGTTATCATCAACAACAACATGAACAGCACCCTGGGGCGCTTTGTGGGCGCTACGCCGGACGGCCGGCTGGCGGGAACTTTCCTCTCCAACGGTGTGAGCCCCTATAACGGCCAGGACAGGGAGGGAGTGACGGCCCTGATCCGCTCCCTGACCAAGATGGACACCTCCATCCATGCGGGGGGCAACCAGAACATGAAATTCTCCCCCAGGATGTTCCGGGGAGAGAATCCCCCGGCCCGGGCTTTCCTCTCCGTCTTTTTCGCCGGAGGCGGCCAGCAGGTGAACCTGAGCGTAGTGGACCAGGAGGACATGGAGGACGCGCTGATTCATCCGGAATGCCATGAAAACCTCACGGTCCGGGTGGGAGGGTTCACGGCGCGGTTCATCGATCTGGACGAGAGGACCCAGAAAGATGTGCTGTCCAGGACGGCTTATTAGGTTCCGGACAGGTCAGGATATCGTTCGCGGGTCGGAGGCTGCCTTTCTGCTGTCAGAAACGGAGAGGCGCCTCAGGAAAGGAATGAAAATGGAAGCATTGCTGATAGATATCCAGCGGGGCAGCCTGAACGACGGCCCGGGCATCCGTACTACGTTTTTCCTGAAAGGATGTCCGCTGCGCTGCAGCTGGTGCCACAATCCGGAATCCCAGAAAGCCGCGCCCCAGCTGTCTTTCCATCGGGAGCGCTGTACCCTTTGCGGGCGCTGCCGGGAAATCTGTCCCGCCCGTGTCCACAGGATGGAGCCTGACAGGGCTTCCCATCAGGTGGACTTTGAGGACTGCCTGAAATGCGGGGCGTGCGCGGCTGTCTGCCCGACTAACGCGATGAAAGTAATCGGCAGGGCCTGTACGCCGGAAGAAGCTGTCGAAATAGCGGTAAAAGACAGAGAATTTTACGAACAGTCCGGAGGAGGGGTCACTCTGTCCGGCGGGGAACCGTTGACGCAGCCGGATTTTTCCGCGGCATTTCTCTCGCTCTGCCAGGACGAGATGATGCACACCTGCATGGAGACCAGCGGGTACGCGGGCAAGGCTGCCGTGGAAAAAGTCCTGCCCTACGTAGATCTGTTCTATTTTGACTGGAAAGTGTCCACGGAAGAACTGGCCGGGGAGTATCTCGGGGTGCCGCTTGCGCCGATTCTGGAAAATCTGAAGCTGCTCTGCCGGGCGGGAAAGGAAGTAGTCCTGCGCTGCCCGATCATTCCCGGCGTCAATGACCGGGAAGCGCATTTCAGAAAGATACTGAGCCTGCTGGAGGAGTTTCCGGGCATTCAGGAAGCGCAGCTTCTGCCCTACCATGATTTCGGGACGGGCAAGAGCCGCAATATCGGCCGGCAGCCTTCCGTATTTCCGGTGCCTTCCCGGGAGGAAAAAGAGGAATGGGAAGCATGGTTTTCCCAAAGCGGCGCTGCGGGGGCGAAGCGAGTAAGGCTTGCAGGTTGAAAAACTGCGGGCTCTGCCTGAGGCAGCAGCAACAGCAACAGCGCCATTGAGCTGTCCTGCGAAGAACCGGAGAAGTATTCCGGCTATACAGCGTGGGCCGATGTCTGCGAAAGCTGAAAAAATGACGTCTGCCGTGTCGCCGGCGCCGGGTTTTCCGCTTGTTTCCCGAAAGGATTTGTGATAATATAGCTTATAAGAACTTATAGATTTTCTGCATGTCTGATTACAGGGTTCGCGAAGCGGTTCCTGTAATATAAGGCTAAGGACTTATATGGCGTATGTCACGAAAAACGTTGGAGGCAAATGGGAACAGCGATGAAAGGGAAACAGAGCACAAGAAAGACGGATAAAGGGATTTCTCTGCTGCTTTCTATTATTTTGGTATTTTGTGTTCTGGGGGCAGTGGTATTTTCCGTATCGAGGAAAATTTCAGTGGAGATGTCCGATGCGGCCATTCAGAATCTCACTGAGAGCCTGAATCTGATCAAGAGCACCATCGAAGCAATCCTGAATAAGGATGCGGAATTCCAAAAGCTGATGGCGCAGGAAATCGCCGCTTCGGATGACCCGGAAGAGCTCCTGCGCGCCTACAGCGGCAGCCAGACCATGGTCAAGATTTCCATGATATGGGCGGGTGAGACAGAAGGGATTTCCGACAAGGGCGAAGTGTTTACGGAGGAGGGACTGGACTTCTCCGCGGGCGGATCGGTGGACGGCGTGGCGGTCTCCCAGTCCTACCTGAACTACATGGGCACATGGGCCTATACCATGAAATGCCCTGTGGTAAAGGACGGGGAGGAAGAAGCGTATCTCTACGTGGAATATATCTACGATTCCCTGGACAAATCCCTTCCGGCCGGATTCTACAACAAAAAGGCCATGCTGTATATCATGGACGCGGAGACAGAGCGACTCGTCCTAAAGCCCAAGGGAATGGGCCAGCGGGACGCGGGCCATCTGAACCTGAACGATTTCTACCGGGCCAACGAGATCCGGGAGGAGGGGCTGCTGGAGGAAGTGGACCAATGTCTGAGTGAGGGCATGAATATCATGTTCTACCATGATATCCGGGGCCAAAAGGCATTGAACTATATGTGGTCCGTGAACGGAGGGACCATTTATCTGATTGGCTATGTGCCGATTGAGGCGATTCAGCAGGAAGGATCTACTGTTAACCAGAACATTTTTATCGTGGTGGCGGTGATGCTGATTGCCTTTTTGTTGTGCTGTATTTTATTTTATTTCAATCAGAGGCAGCAGATCAAGATCCGAAAGGAACGGGACGAAGAGAGGGAGATTCACAACAGGCAGCTGGCGGAAGCGCTGCAGGCGGCCCAGGCGGCCAGCAATTCCAAGACCACGTTCCTGTCGAACATGTCCCACGACATTCGGACGCCGATGAACGCGGTGCTGGGCTTTGCGTTGCTGCTGGACAGGGACGCGGAGGATTCCGACAAGGTGAGGGAGTACACGAAGAAGATCATGGCGTCCGGACAGCATCTGCTGAGTCTGATCAACGATGTCCTGGATGTCTCCAAAATCGAGAGCGGCAAGGTGGTGCTCTCGGTGGAGGAGTTTACTTTAAGCGATCTGATGGCGTCCGTGGACGCAATCATCCGCCCCATGGCAAAGGCCAAAGAGCAGAAATTCTTTGTGACAGTGACCGGCGTGAAGCACGAGTATCTTCTGGGGGATGAGACCCGGATCAATCAGATCCTCATCAATCTGCTTTCCAATGCGGTGAAGTATACGCAGGAAGGCGGGAACATCTGGTTCAGGATCGCGGGGCTGAAGCAGCGGTCCAGCCAGTTCGAGCATATCAGGATTGAAGTGGAAGACGACGGGTACGGCATGACGCCGGAATATCTGGAGAAGATTTTTGACGCCTTTACCAGAGCGGAGAACAGCACCACGAACAAAGTCCAGGGAACCGGCTTAGGGATGGCAATCACGAAGAACATCGTGGAACTGATGGGCGGCACGATAGATGTCTCCAGCGAAGTAGGCAAGGGAAGCATATTCCGGGTAGAGCTGGAATTCCGCATACCGGAGAGACAGGCCGACAGGCAGTTCTGGAAGGAAAGCGGGATCTCCGGGATACTGGCGGTGGACAGCGACGTGCAGTGCTGTGAGAACATACAGGCCCTCATGCAGGACATGGACGTGGCGGCGGACACGGCGCAGAGCATGGAGGAAGCCATGGAGCTGCTGCGCTCTTCCGGCGCGGGTGAACGGAAATACCAGCTCGTTCTGCTGAACCAGGATATACCGGACCTGGACGCGGCGAAGGCAGTGGAGAGCGTCAGGAATGTTTTACCGGGAGTGCCGGTTCTGTTCCTGACGGAATATGAGGAAGAGGGAGAGAGCCATGTCCCTCAGATAGAGAAGACAGGAATTCTGACAAAGCCTTTCTTCGTGTCAGCATTGAAAGAAAAAGTGATGAAGATGCGAGACGGCGGAAAGGCGGATTCAGACGATGGGAAAGGGGAAGAGGTCAGCCTGGAAGGGATGCGCTTCCTGGCCGCGGAAGACAATGAAATCAATGCGGAGATTCTGCATGAGATTCTGTCCATGGAAAAAGCCGAATGCGAGATTGTGGAAAACGGACAGCTGGCAGTGGAGCGTTTTGCGGCTTCCGCCGCGGGCGAGTTCGACGCGATTCTGATGGATGTGCAGATGCCTGTGATGAACGGCTACGATGCCACAAGGGCAATCCGCGCTCTGGACCGCGGGGACGCGGGCGAGATACTGATTATTGCCATGACAGCCAACGCCTTTGCTGAGGATGAGAGGGAAGCGCTGAAGGCCGGCATGAACATCCATCTGGCGAAGCCGATTAATGTGGAGCTGTTAAAGCAGATTATACTGCAATATGTGACAAAAAAGTAACAGGAACAGCGCCGGCTCTGCCTGTGCCAGGCACCGGCGGGGCGGATGCCGGATTTTATAGGAGGACACGAAATGGACAGGAACGGGGAAAGACACTTTGTAAAAGCTGTGGGCGCCTGCCTGGTGTGTGCTGCGGTGCTTGCCATAACAGCCTGCGGGAAAAAGGGGAACAACAATATTCTGCATGTCGAGGATGCGGAGGCAGAGAGAGCCGTGAACATGTTCAGCCCTATGGAGAAGACCGAAGCGGATACTGTCAACACCGCAAGGAGCGCCGTGGACAAGACGGTCATCATGGCGGAGGAGAAGCTGGGCATCAAGGTGAGCTATGTGACTTATACGGCTGAGGATTATCAGGATAAGACTTATGACGAAGTGGCCCTGGACAGGGCGCGCAACAATATGGACGACTTATATCTGCTCAATCCGGACACCATCCGGATTCTGGGGGAGGAAGGGAAGCTGGCGGATCTGTCGGAACTTGCCAGTGTGGAGAACCTGCGGGACATGGTGAAAGCGGCGAATGTGGTGGATGGAAAGCTGGTGGCGATTCCCCAGGAGGTGGTGGTATACGGCCTGTTCATCAATAAGGACATGTTCGATCGGTATGAGCTGGAACTGCCGAATACCCCGGAGGAGTTCCTGGAATGCTGCCGGGTGCTGAAAGAGAATGGAGTCGAGACGCCGGTGGGGGCTAACAGGTGGTGGCTGGAGACATTCGTCCTGGCCCAGGCTTACGCGGATCTATACAACGGCGGAAATACGGGTGCGGAGATTGAGGCGCTGAACAGCGGGGAGAGCAAGTACAGTGATTACATGCGCCCGGGCTTCGAGTTCCTGCAGGAGATGATTGACAAGGGATATATCGATGCCAAGAAAGCGTATGTCAGCGAGGCCATCGAGGGGGAAGGTGCGGATTTCCTGGCGCAGAAGACTCCCATCGTGATGGCGTACTGGGGGGCGGCGAATACGGATACCGCCTACGGCAATCCGGATTTCAAGATGGTAGTCATAGGATTCCCCACAGACAGGGGGCAGATGCCGGTGATGCCCATGACAGGGCTCGGCGTGGGCACGGATGCGGAGCATAAGGAGGACGCCCTGCAGGCGCTGGAAGCGATGACCTCCGACGAAGCGCTGAAAGTGTACGCGGAGACCAATAAGGTGATTTCGCCGTCGAAGAACGTGGAAGTGGAATGTATTCCGGCGCTGAAGCCGTTGAATGACAGGATTCAGGAGAATGTCTATGTCCTGGGGGCCAATGCCAGCATGAATATGGAGCAGTGGGGCAATACCTGCCAGGTGGTGCGCATGCTCCTGAACGGCGCCACAGTGGACGAGTGCATGGCGGAATTTGACAGGCTGCAGGAGGAAAGCAACCGTTCGGTAAAGTAGCCCTGCGGGAGGCGCAGAAACGACGCGGATAAGCGGCAGATGCGGAGAGGAAGGAAATATGATGCAGTTTACCGGAAAATCCGTATATAAAGGGATTGCATCGGGGCCGATTGCTGTATTGAGAAATCAGGACGGGCAGATAAAGCAGAGGGTGATAAAAGATGCGGAAGCTGAGATAGAGCGGGTGAAAGCAGCCGGAATCCAGGCCGGGGAACAGCTGCGGAAACTATACGATAAGGCGCTGGAAGAAGCCGGTGAATGCGCCGCCGCTGTTTTTGAAGCGCATCAGATGCTGCTGGAAGATGAGGGATATCTGGAATCCATCTATGACACAATTCGGACAAAGCGGGTGAATGCCGCCTGCGCGGTTCAGGCGACAGGGGATGGCTTTGCGGAAAAGTTTGACGCCATGGATGATGATTATATGAGGGCAAGGGCCGCAGATGTGAGGGATATTTCCAATCGGCTGGCGGGAATCCTGGAGGGGCATGGGGAAAAAGAACCGGTGGTCGCGGAGCCGTCCATTATCGTGGCGGATGACTTAAGCCCCGGCGAAACCATGCAGATAGGCCGGGAAAAGATTCTGGGCTTTGTGACGGTGCATGGATCGGAGAACTCCCACACTGCCATCCTGGCCCGCACCATGGGCATTCCGGCTTTGGTCGGCGTGCCGCTGGATCTGGAAGAACTCCATACGGGAATGTCCGCTGTGGTGGACGGACTGGAGGGAAAAGTGTCATTCGAGCCGGATGAAGAGCTCCGGGCACGGACAGAGGAAAGGATGGAGGAAGAGCGGGAAGGGCGCCGCCTCCTGGAAGCCATGAAAGGGCGGGAGAGCGTGACCAAGGACGGAAGGCGCGTCTGCCTGTACGCCAATATCGGAAGCGCGGACGATGTGGCATATGCGCTGGAGAACGACGCGGAGGGCATCGGGCTGTTCCGCAGTGAATTCCTGTATCTGGGCAGGGACAGCTTCCCCACGGAGGAAGAGCAGTTCCGGGCATACAGACAAGCGGCGCAGGAGATGGCCGGAAAAAAGGTGATTATCCGCACCCTGGACATCGGGGCGGATAAGCGGGCGGATTATTTCGGCCTGGAAAAAGAAGAGAACCCGGCTCTTGGCTACCGCGCCGTCCGCATCTGCCTGAAACAGCCGGACATTTTCAAAACCCAGCTGCGCGCGCTGCTGCGGGCCGCTGTGTTCGGAAATGTCTCCGTCATGTATCCTATGATCACGTCGGTGGAGGAAGTGCGGCAGATTTTCGGAATCGTCAAAGAAGCGCAGGCCGAACTGGAGGACAGAGGGGTCCAATACAGGCTTCCCGAGCAGGGAATCATGATCGAGACCCCGGCGGCGGCGATGATAAGCGATGAACTGGCGGAGCTGGTGGACTTTTTCAGTATCGGGACCAACGATCTCACCCAGTATACTCTCGCCATGGACAGACAGAATGGAAAACTGGACGATTTTTACAATCCCCATCATAAGGCTGTCCTGAAGATGATCCGGATGGCGGTGGACAGCGCCCACGGCCATGGGAAACGAGTGGGCATCTGCGGGGAGCTGGGAGCTGACCCGGAGCTCACGGAGACATTCATACGAATGGGGGTTGACGAAATATCGGTTGCCCCGCCTATGGTATTGAGACTCAGGAAAGCAGTCAGGGAGCTGGATGGGGTGCGGTAGAGCGTTCTGTATGTTCAGAGCGGTTTGCGCATCCAGATATGGGGGCATCCCTGCTCGTCTTCGATATCGCCGTATTCCGTGAATCCAGATTTTCGGTAAAAGTCCGCGGCCTGGCACTGGGAGTGCAGGACCAGGGATTGTCCGCCTGCAGATCGCACATACGCTTCGGCTTCCCTGATAAGAAGCGAGCCGATATTTTTGTGTCTGTATTCTTTCAGGACAGAGAGCCTGCCGAGGACGTAGGAAGCTTTTCCGGCATCCCGGAACACCCTGCAGGTGGCGACGGGCATTTCGTTTTCGTCAAAGAGCACGAAATGCACAGCCGTGTTGTCCGTGTCGTCATATTCGTTCTGAAACCCCTGTTCTTCTATAAAGACCTTTTTCCGGATTTTCTTTGCGCAGTCCGGGAAATTTTCGTATTTGACTGTTTTCATGACAGAATTCACCCTCCCGATTCCAATCTGTTGTTCCCTGCTTTTTTAGCAAATGCGTTACAATGATTTTAGCATATGCGGCATCGGGTTACAAGGGTGCTGATGCGGAAAAAAGGCGGCCGGGCGTATGCTAGTCTGCCGGCTGATCCGGGGCCGGGGCTTCATCATGCAGATGCTTCATAAATTTCACGAAGTCGACAACGGAGGTCTGCCGTTCCTGATTCAGAGTCAGGACTGTGTCAACGATATTATAAAGGGTATAATCCGAAGTGATATGCTTTTTAAGGGCTTCGGGAGGACAGCGGTATTCCGTGCGCCCCAACAGGTAATCCGTGGTGACGCCGAAGAACTCCGCCAGTCTGCACAGCATGACCGGGTCAGGGGCATGCACATCATTTTCATAGCTGGAGATGGCGCTTATGGACAGATTCAGGCAGGCGGCCATCTCTTTTTGGGCCAGCCCTTTTTCGCTGCGGAGCTGTGACAGAGTCGTTCCCAGTTTCTTCATGAAATGCCGCCGCCTTTCTTTTTTCGTCTGATATCAACAGATAGTTAGCTGAAATTTACGTACCGTGAATATTATATTAATACATTTTAGGAAATATAAAATAGCATTTTACGAATAGTGTAAAAAAACAAAAAAATTTCACGATTCGTATAAAGCATCTCTATTTTCAGCTCTGCCAAAAATATGTTGTTTCGTCATGGAAAATTCTGTATAATGAAAAGAAAGGGCCGTGCGCGTCTGGCGCCCGGGAACAGGGATAAGGAGGGAATACGGTATGGGTTTGGAGATGATAGAGGCAGGGTGGCTGTCCATTTTGCCGCCGCTGATTGCGATTACGCTGGCTTTAATCAGCAAGGAGGTGTATTCCTCCCTGTTCCTGGGAATTTTCTCGGGGATGTGCGTATACTGCTTCTGCAGCGGCGGGAATATCCTGCAGGCGGTTACATATGTGTTCGATATGATGGCGGCTAAGATCGGGGAAAATGGTTACATGATTATTTTCCTGGTGCTGCTTGGTTCCCTGGTGGTCATCGTGACCAGGTCCGGCGGGTCTGACGCTTACGGGCAGTGGGCGGGACGGCGGATTAAGAACAAAGCCAGCGCCAAGCTGGCTACCGCGGTGCTGGGGCTTATGATTTTCGTGGATGACGGATTCAACTGCCTGACCGTGGGAACTGTTATGCGGCCTATTACGGACAAGTGCAGGATTTCCAGAGAGAAGCTGGCATACCTGCTGGACGCCACGGCTGCGCCGGTATGCATCATCGCGCCGATTTCCAGCTGGGCGGTGGCAGTGGCCTCCGAGGTGGAGGAGGCGGGAGGCCTGAATGCTTTTGTACGGACGATTCCCTATAATCTGTACGCTATTTTGACAATCATTATGGTATTTTTCCTAAGCGTCACGGATTTTGATTTCGGTCCTATGGAAAAGGCGGAGGCCGGGAGGAGAGAGGTAAAGTCCGAAGAAAAGGAAGCTAACAAGAAAAAGGGTACCATACTGGATTTGGTGTTGCCGGTGGCGACGCTGATAGTGTGCGCGATTCTGGGCATGGCCTATGTGGGCGGCTTCTTTGAGGGGAAATCCTTTGCGGAGGCAATCGGGGAAAATCCCACGGCGGGCCTGACGCTTGGAACTTTTGCGGCGCTGACAGTGGCATTGATTTTGTACCTGCCCAGGAGAATCATGAGTCTGAAGGAATTCATGAATGGGGTCATCGATGGTATCAAGACGATGATTCCTGCTCTGACGATTCTGATTCTGGCATGGGCCCTTGGGGGCGTGTGCCGGGAGATGATCGGGACGGGGTTTTTTGTCAGTGACTTTGTGCGGGGCGCGCGTCTGCCCTTTGGCGTGCTGCCTGCAATCGTATTTGCCGTGGCGGCGTTTTTGTCCTTTTCCATGGGGACGGCCTGGGGGACTTTTGGAATCCTGCTTCCTATCGTGTCCATGATGTGCGTGGGAGACGAGGGCGCAGCGGTTCTGATTCCTGCGCTGGGCGCCACGCTGGCAGGGTCTGTGTATGGGGACCACTGCTCACCGATTTCCGATACCACGATTCTGGCATCCACCGGGGCGCAGTGCGAACATCTGCGCCATGTGGAGACTCAGCTTCCTTATGCCACGCTGGTGGCGGCAGTGTGCTTCTTCGGGTATCTGGTGGCCGGTTTTTCCAGAAATCCGTGGATTACGATAATATCGTCCGTCCTGCTGCTTTTTGCAGCCTTTGGCGCGATGCTTTACCGGCATAAGCGCGGGAAGATTTCAATCGGAAAAAATGAGCCTTACGCGGATTCGTTCTGTGACAGGGCTGAATGAGCGAAGAGGGCCGCGCCGAAAGCGGCCTCTTCCTCATGCTGTTCTATTTCCGGTTTCATTCCGAAGCACTCTTGCAGGATATCCTGCAGGGCGCTGTTTTTGCGGATGCCGTTGCCGGAGGCAATCAGCCGGGTTCTGGTGATGCCGGTGCCCGACTGGATGACGCGATATAAATCATGAAGTTCCCGGACCATGCCGTTCAGAACGCCGCGGATCATGGCGGCAGGATGAAAGTTGTCCAGCCGGATGCCGGTTACGGAGCCGGTGTCTTTGGGATTTTCCCGCGTGCCGGAAAAGGTAGTCCTTATCTGCCAGTCCTGTGCGCTGCCGCGGGGGGCTGTCAGGAAAGACTGCATGATGCCGTACTGCGGCTGGTCTTTTCCTCCGGCGGCCGCAGCGTATTCCCGGAAGAAATGCTCCAGCGCGGCATAGGCGGCGCCGCCGCAGAGGGCGGCTCCTACCAGCAGATAGGAATCCGCCGTAAGGGGCCGGGCCTCGATGCCGGGGCCTTCAAACCAGGAATCGGACAGCACGGAAATCTGCGAACCGGTGCCGATGTTCACCAGCACGGAATCCCAATGGAATGCGCCTCTTCATAGTCAGGCAGATTCCCGCGTCCGTCCTGCCAGGTATAGAGCGGGCTGACCGGATTGCCGTCTTTGTCCAGATAGACGATGCCATGCATCTGCCCGGTGAGTCCGATGGCGGTGATATCGCTGTATGCCGTGGTCAGCTCCTCCAAGGCAGCCAGCACCTTTGCCCGGATGGAAGAAACGTCCTGAAGCCGCTCCCAGGGATGGGACGCAGCGAGGAAGCTGTCATTGGGCAGAGCGGCTGTGCGGAATATGGTAAAACTTTTTGGCAAAAATATTTGTAAGAAAATCTTTGCAGACAGGCCTGAAAGGAGTAAAATAGAAGAAGTTCATGCCTGCGGGCAAATAATAGAAAGGAATGGATATTCATATGGGAGTGTTATCGAATCTGGAACCACGGAAGGTGTTCTGTTTCTTTGAGGAAATCACCCAAATCCCCCACGGCTCCGGCAATGTGGGGCAGATCAGCGACTATCTGGCGGAGTTTGCCGCAAAGCGGGGGCTGTACTGCGTCCAGGACGAGCTGAAGAACATCATCATTGTCAAGGAGGCCGTGCCGGGATATGAAGACGAACCCGTAGTGATACTGCAGGGCCACATGGACATGGTGGCGGTGAAAAAGCCGGACTGCGATATCGACATGCGGAAAGAAGGCCTGCGGATAGCCGTCAAAGGCGACGAAATCTACGCGGAGGGCACCAGCCTCGGCGGCGACGACGGCATCGCGGTGGCTTACGCGTTGGCGCTCCTGGATTCCGATGCCATAAAGCACCCCCGCCTGGAGGTGATCGTCACCGTGGACGAGGAGGTGGGAATGGACGGCGCCAGGGGCATAGATTTATCTGTGCTTACCGGGAACCGCATGGTGAACCTGGACTCAGAAGAAGAGGGCATCTTCCTGACCAGCTGCGCGGGAGGAGCCAGGGTCAAGTGCAGGCTGCCCGTGGCTGCGGCGGAACAGGACGGTGAGGCCATGGAGGTAGTGATAGGAGGGCTCCTGGGAGGCCACTCCGGCGGAGAGATACACAAGGAGAGGGGCAATTCCAACTGCCTGTTCGGCAGACTTCTGAACCGCCTTGCGGAAAAACTGCCTGTATGTCTTCTGGGGGCAGAGGGCGGACTGGCGGATAACGCCATCTCCCGGGAGACAAAAGCCGTGCTCGTGGTGCAGGAGCAGGACAGGGCATTGTTCCTGGATACCGTAAAAGAGGTCGAGGCGGAATTTCGTTCAGAGCTGGCCTCCAGGGATCCGGATGTCCGTATCACAGTAGGAGAGGGGAAAAGAGGAAACTATCGGTGCGCTTCGGCAGAGGATACGAAAAAAGCGGCCGCGTTCCTGATTGCCCTGCCCAACGGCGTCCAGGCCATGAGCGCGGATATGCACGGATTGGTGGAGACCTCTCTGAATCTGGGCATCCTGAAATATGAGGACGGTGTCCTGAGCGCGGACTTCTCCGTGCGCAGCAGCGTGGAGAGCGCGAAGAGGGCATTGATAGACAGGCTGTGTGCAGTGACAGGACTGGCGGGGGGCAGCTGCATGGTCAGCGGCGATTATCCGGGCTGGAAATACCGCAAGGATTCCCCGCTGCGGGACAAGATGACGGCTCTTTATGAAAAAATGTACGGAAAAGCGCCTAAGGTGGAGGCTATCCACGCGGGCCTGGAATGCGGCATCCTGGGCAGCAAGATAAAGGATTTGGACTGTGTTTCCATGGGGCCCGACATGAAGGCCATCCATACCACAGAGGAGACCCTGAGCATTTCTTCCACCGGGCGGGTCTGGGAGTTTCTGGTCAGGCTGTTGGAAGAGAAAGAGAAGTAACGAAAATAAGAATGATGAAATTTTCCCATACCTGAATGCTCCAAAATGAAAGGTGCAAAGTCTTTGATAATTCCATAGAGACTTTACACCTTTGTTTTTGGTTGCTGTTCAGTTGTGGTCAAAGTGTTATAGTTTCCGGAAAGCAGGTGATTATAGGTCTTACCTTTTTGATTATCCTTTATGCGCATGAAAAAAGAAAGTGCCAAAAGCCGGTAAAATCAAGCCTTTGACACTTCCCGCTCTATCGGAGTGGCGGGATTCGAACTCGCGACCTCCGCCTCCCTAAGACGGCGCTCTAACCAAGCTGAGCCACACCCCGTAAGACATTTAGTATTATAATGTGTACCGGGAAAAAATGCAACCTTTTTTTTGCAAATTTTGCAAATTAGTAGAAATAGATAAGTAAAATCAGAAATTCCGCATATATATTAGGCAAATTGACCAAGGTGATAAAATGCACGCTGAAGTCATAAACATTCGTAAACATTCAAAAGTCAACAGATATATTGAAAACAGTGCGGAATCTGTTATAATATGGGTGCAGAAAAGTGATTTGCAGGAGAGGGAAAAATATGCCTATGAAAGCAACACCAAGAAGAGAGAGGCCTGAAAAAGCAAAGTTCCAGGGAGGGGCCTCAAATTTAAAAAACGGAGAAAGAAGAGCGCCAAAGCAAGGGGCAGCCGGATGGGAAGCGTCAAAGCGGGAGGTAAGGCAGGTGCCGGAACGAGGAAAGCCGCAGGGGAGAGAACAGGGAACCGGAAAAGGCCCAAAACAGAAACTCTGCCCCGTATCCTCCAAATGCGGCGGTTGTCAGTGGATCGACCAAAGCTACAGCAAGCAGCTGGAGGCCAAATCCACGAAATTCCGCAAACTCATGGAACCCTATTGCAGGCCGGAGCCCATCATCGCCATGGACGAGCCTGCCCATTACCGCAACAAGGTGCACGCAGTCTTCGGAGAGGACAAGAGACACAATGCCATCTCCGGCACCTATGAGGAAAAGAGCCATCGCATCGTTCCCATAGACAGCTGCCTGATAGAGAACCGGAAAGCGGATGAGATTATCGTGTCCATCCGGGGGCTTTTGAAGTCTTTCAAGATACGCCCTTATGACGAGGATACCGGCAGGGGGCTGCTGCGCCATGTGCTGATTCGCGTAGGGCATGCCACGGGACAGATCATGGTGGTGCTGGTGCTGGGCTATCCCGTTTTGCCCTCCAAAAATAATTTCGTGAAAGCGCTGCTGAAGATTCACCCGGAAATCACCACCATGGTGATCAATGTCAACGACAGGGATACCAGTATGATTCTGGGGGAGAAAGAACAGGTGATATACGGAAAAGGATACATCGAGGATGAACTCTGCGGCATGACTTTTCGAATCTCTCCCAAATCTTTCTATCAGGTGAATCCCGTGCAGACCGAGAAACTGTACGCAAAAGCGATGGAATATGCGCGGCTGACAGGAAAAGAGACCGTGCTGGACGCCTACTGCGGCACAGGGACCATAGGCATGATTGCCAGCAGGCAGGCCGGAAATGTGCTGGGGGTGGAGCTGAACAGAGACGCGGTCCGCGATGCCGTCAGCAATGCGAAGCGAAACGGAATCACCAATGTCCGTTTTTATCAGAAAGACGCGGGAGCGTTCCTCCTGGAGATGGCGGAGGCGGGAGCGAAGCTGGACGTGCTGTTTTTGGATCCTCCCAGAACAGGCAGCAGCGGGGCGTTCTTAAACGCGGCGGCAAAGATAAAGCCTAAGCGAATCGTATATATTTCCTGTAACCCGGGTACTTTGGCGGAGGATCTGAAGACCCTGGTGAAAAAAGGATATAAAACGGAAAAATGCGTAGCGGTAGACATGTTCCCATATACGGACGCCATAGAGGCTGTGGTGGCCCTGTCCCTGTGAAATGCTTAAAGCGGTATAGTACAGAGTGGTATGGAATGGCCCCCAATGAAATAAATGGAGATAAAAGATGAAGAAAATATTGCTGATAGCCACAGGCGGCACCATCGCTTCGGGATATACACAGGAGGGACTTGCTCCCAAGATAGCGGCAGCTGAGCTGCTGCAGTATGTGGAGGGATATCAGGATTTCTGCCGGGTGGACGTGGTGCAGCCCTTTGGCCTTGACAGCACCAATATATACGGGAAGCACTGGCTGGAGCTGGCGGATCTGATTGAGTATCACTATAATGACTACGACGGATTCGTCATCTGCCATGGCACGGATACCATGGCTTTCACGGCTGCCGCCTTGTCCTATCTGGTGCAGAACAGCAGAAAGCCCGTGGTGGTCACCGGAGCCCAGAAGCCCATAAACCTGCCCATAACCGACGCCAGGACCAATCTGCTGGACAGCCTGCGCTTTGCCTCTGAGGAGAGGGCTTACGATGTGAACATCGTCTTCGGCGGCAATGTGATAGCCGGGACCCGGGCGAAAAAAGAGCGGTCCAAAAGCTATAACGCCTTTTCCAGCATCAATTATCCGAACATAGCCACCATACGGGACGGCAGAGTGGTGTTCTATATCGAGGATAAGGACAGGATGACCGGCGAAGTGACTTTCTATCATAAGCTCAACGAGCGGATTCTGCTGCTGAAGCTGATGCCTGGTATGGACGGGATGGTGCTGGACAGGCTCTTCCCCTATTATGACGGCGTGATCATCGAGGCCTTTGGCGTGGGAGGGCTTCCGGACTACGGGCAGACGCCCTTTTATTCGGAAATCCGCCGCTGGATCGACGCAGGCAAGCTGGTGATGATGGCCACCCAGGTGACCCATGAGGGCAGCGACATGGAGGTCTACCAGGTGGGAAAGGCGATCAAGGAAGAGTTCCACCTGATGGAGACCTATGACATGACGCTGGAGGCCACGGTGACCAAGGTCATGTGGGTGCTGGGGCAGACGAGGGAGCCGGAGCAGTTCCGCAGGCTGTTCTACGAGACGATCAATCATGACATTTTATTAAAAGAAATGTAAAATCCGCAGAGCGGCGGAAAATGAGAGGCAGGAAAAGACACAAGGAAATGGAAATCGATATAAATGGAACACGAAAAAACGTACAAAAATATACGCAGAAAGGAAAGCGGAGCGTCCGACGCCGCATTCTGCTCTGCGCACTGCTGCTTTGCTGCTGCCTGTGCGCCTGTGGCAGGCAGGAGTCCGAGACCGTGAGGATAGGCTCGCTGAAAGGCCCCACTTCTCTGGGCATTCTATTCATGATGGAGGAGGCGGAACAGGGGCGGACGGATTGCGAGTACGAATTCCGGATGGCCGCAGGAGCTGACGAGCTGCTGCCGCTTCTGGTAAAGGGGGAACTTGACATAGCGTTAGTTCCTGCTAACGTAGCCGCGGTGCTCTACCGGAAGACTGAGGGCGGCGTGACGGTCATCGACATCAATACCCTGGGAGTCCTGTATCTGGTCACAGGCAGCACGGAAATCACCGGCGTACCCAATCTAAAAGGTCACACTATCTATCTCACGGGAAAAGGCGCCACGCCGGAGGCTTCTCTGAAGTTCATCCTGCAGAAGAGCGGCCTGACAGAGGATGACTATAAGCTGGAATACAAATCCGAGGCCGCGGAGGTGGCTGCGGTCCTGGCACAGAACCCCGACGCCATCGGCCTGCTGCCCCAGCCTTTCGCCACGGCGGCCCTGATGCAGAATGAGAATTTGCGGATAGCGCTGGACATGAGCGCGGTGTGGGAATCTCTCCAGGAGGAAGAGGGAGGCGCCATGGTTACAGGCGTCACTGTGGTCCGCAATGAGTTCCTGCGGGAGCGCCGGGAGAGCGTGGAAACCTTTCTGGAGCAGCACAGGGACAGTGTGGCGGCCATCAATGCGGATCCCGAGGCCGGAGCCGCCCTTGCCGTGGAGGCCGGTATCGTCGCAGAGGAGCCCGTTGCGGTGCAGGCCATCCCCCGGTGCAATCTGGTCTGTGTCACCGGTGAGGAGATGAAGAGCGCTCTGTCCGCTTATCTGGACGTGCTGGCTGAATTTGACGCAGAGCTGGTGGGCGGCGGTCTGCCGGAGGAGGATTTTTATTATTAATGTTATCAAAAGGTACAGAAAATTTATTATCATACTTGGCTGGCTGGCGGTCTGGCATCTCCTTGCTCTGCTTGTGGACAATGAAATACTGCTGGCCGCTCCTTTGGAGACGGGGCGGGAGATATTGGCCCTGTCCTGCAAGGGCGGCTTTTATCTGACAGTGGGGAGGAGTCTCCTGCGCATTGCGCTGGGGTTTCTGGCGGGATGCGCATCGGCCTTTCTCCTGGCGGTCTGCAGCAGGCGGAAATCCTTTATGGAAGAAATCCTGTCCCCTGTGATGACGCTGATGAAAGCGGTTCCCATGGCATCTTTCGCGGTGCTGCTGCTCATCTGGTGGGGGTCCTCCTTTCTGGCGGTGGCGGTGTGCTTCATGGTAGTGCTGCCGAATCTGTATCTCAATATTCTGGAGGGCCTGAAGAGCACCGACGTGAGGATGCTGGAAATGGCCCGGGTCTTCCGGCTGCCTCTGCGGAATCGTTTTTTCTACATCTACCGTCCGGCGCTGAAACCTTTTTTATACAGCGGCCTGAAGCTTTCCCTGGGAATGTGCTGGAAGTCCGGTGTTGCGGCGGAGGTGATCGGCACGCCGGATTTCTCCATCGGAGAGAGGCTGTACCTGTCGAAAGTCTACCTGGACACGGCGGGCATCTTTGCGTGGACTGCCGTCGTCATACTGATGAGCGTTCTGTTTGAAAAGGCGGTTATGTGGCTTTTGGAGCGTTTCCTCAGATGGGAGCCTGCCTGCGGGAAGCAGAGAAGCGCCGGAAATGCGGATAATCACCGTATAATTAAAAGCGATATTTCGATAAAGGTGTCGGATGTCACAAAAATATATGGGGAACAGACGGTGCTGGATCATTTCAGCGCAGACTATATTGCCGGAGAAACCTATTATCTCACCGGCCCTTCCGGCAGCGGCAAGACCACGCTCCTGCGCATTCTGGCGGCGCTGGCCCGGCCGGATTCCGGTGAAGTCATCCTCCCCTCCTCCTGCGGCATGGTCTTTCAGGAGGACAGGCTCTGTGAGGACTTCAGCGCGGTCAAAAATGTGGAACTGGTCACAGGGGACAGTAAAAAGGCGCAGGAGGCCCTGGGGCAGCTGCTGGAGCGGGAGGCTCTGCACAGGCCCTGCAGGGAACTCAGCGGCGGCATGAAGCGCAGGGTGGCGCTGGTCCGCGCCATGGAGGCGGAAAGCGGGTATCTTCTCCTGGACGAGCCCTTCGCGGGAATGGACCAAAAGACCCGCCGTCAGGCTGAGGACTATATCCGCGCAAGGCAGGCAGGCCGCACCATGATTATAGCGGACCACTTTAACAATTTTTAAGAATTAAAGCCGAAGAAAAAAGCAAAAACATTTGTATTTTCAATTTCTGTATGTTATAATGGTTTAATGAGTGCGAGTGCGTCTGCTGCGTAGGCGGAAAATAGAACGCAGGCGATTGAAGGAGGAAATGTAAAAATGAGTTTACAGGTAGAGAAATTAGAGAACAATATGGCAAAACTGACGATTGAAGTGCCTGCGGAGGAATTGGAGAAAGCCATCGAGGGCGCATATCAGAAGAGCAAAAACCGTATCAGCATTCCGGGTTTCCGCAAGGGCAAGGCCCCCCGCAAGATAATCGAGCAGATATACGGCAGGGAGATTTTCTATGAAGACGCAGCCAATGCGCTGATTCCAGATGCCTATGAGAAAGCTTATGACGAGTGCGAAGAGGAAATCGTGTCCAGCCCCAAGATTGATGTAGAACAGCTGGAGGCCGGAAAGCCGTTCATCTTTACCGCAGAGGTAGCCTTAAAGCCTCAGGTGACCATTGGACAGTACAAGGGCATGAAGGTGGACAAGGCTGATCTGGATGTGACAGAGGAAGAGATTACCGCGGAGATTGACAAGGAGAGAGAGAAGAATGCCAGGACGGTGGATATCACCGACAGGGCTGTAAAGGACGGTGATATCGCCACCATCGATTTCGAGGGATTCGTGGACGGCGTGGCATTTGACGGCGGCAAGGGAAGCGATTATCCCCTGACCATCGGTTCCCATGCGTTCATCCCCGGTTTTGAAGAGGAACTGATTGGCGCGGAAATCGGAGCGGAGACGGACGTGAACGTGACTTTTCCCGAGGATTATCAGGCGGAGGAGCTGGCAGGCAAGGCGGCAGTGTTCAAGTGTACGGTCAAGAGACTGCAGGAGAAGCAGATGCCCGAACTTGACGACGACTTCGTAAGCGAGGTTTCCGAGGAGAGCGATACCGTAGAGGAATATAAGGAAGAAATCCGCAAGAAGCTGGCCGGCCGCAAGGCCGACGAGGCCAGGGCAGTCAAGGAGGACGCTGTCATCGACGCTATCATCGCCGATGCCCGGATGGATATCCCCGAGGCCATGGTGGAGACCCAGCAGAGACAGATGGTGCAGGAGTACGCTCAGAGGATGCAGTCCCAGGGCATCAGCATGGAGCAGTACATGCAGTTCACCGGCATGACCAATGAGATGCTCTTAGAGCAGGTGAAGCCCCAGGTCATGAGGAGAATCCAGTCCAGGCTGGTACTGGAGGCTGTGGTGGCCGCAGAAAACATCGAGGTCACCGAGGAGGAAATCAATCAGGAGCTGAAGACCATGGGCGAGGTCTACCAGATGGAGGCCGACAAAGTGGAAGAGCTTCTGGGCGAGAACGGAAGAAAGCAGGTGGCTGATGACCTTAAGGTCAAGAAAGCCATGGAGTTCGTAGTGGAGAACGCGGAAGAAGTGTGAGAAGTGCACTCACACGGAAGAATGCCCAAGCGAGCCCAGCTCGCTTTGTGCATGAGCATTCTTCCAAGCGCGGTTATTGCGCTTTGCTCGCAGCATTTGTTAGTACCGCCAAGCGGCATGATTGGAAGTGTGCAGGCGGGTGCGGAATCAGGATAGGAGGTTTTTATAATGAGTTTAGTGCCTTATGTCATTGAACAGACCAGCAGAGGCGAGCGGTCTTATGATATTTATTCCAGACTGTTGAAAGACAGAATCATCATGCTGGGAGAAGAGGTGAACGATGCCTCCGCCAGCGTCGTGGTGGCGCAGCTTCTGTTCCTGGAGGCGGAGGATCCTGAAAAGGACATCCACCTGTATATCAACAGCCCGGGCGGCGTCATCACGGCAGGCATGGCGATTTACGATACCATGCATTATATCAAGTGTGACGTGTCCACGGTGTGTATAGGCATGGCGGCCAGCATGGGTTCTTTCCTGCTTGCCGGCGGCGCCAGGGGAAAGCGTTTCGCGCTTCCCAATGCGGAGATTATGATTCATCAGCCGGCAGGCGGGACCCAGGGCCAGGCTACGGAGATTGATATCGCCGCGAAGCATATCTTGAAGACCAGAGAGAAACTGAACCATATCCTTGCCGAGAATACCGGCAGGGACTATGAGACCATATGCTCCGATACCGAGCGCGATAACTGGATGAGCGCCGAGGAGGCTAAGGAGTATGGAATCGTCGATATGGTCATCAGCTCTCATGCCGCGCAGGAAGAGAAGTAATCCTGCTTAATCTGTGAAGTAAATTTTTTAGGAGAAAAGAATGGCTGGAAAAATGATCGGAAACGATATCAGATGCTCTTTCTGCAACAAGACCCAGAATCAGGTCCGCAAGCTGATTGCAGGACCGTCAGGGGTCTATATCTGCGATGATTGTGTGGATATCTGCGCGGATATTCTGGAGGAGGAGCTGCAGGATGAGGAAGAGGAGGAATCGGTTCGCCCTGATATCAATCTTCTGAAACCTGCTCAAATCAAGGATTTTCTGGATGAGTATGTGGTGGGCCAGGAGGAGGCCAAGAAAGTGCTCTCCGTGGCTGTCTACAATCATTACAAGAGGGTGATGGCTCCCAGAGACCTGGACGATGTGGAACTGCAAAAGAGCAATATCATCATGGTAGGACCTACAGGCTCCGGCAAGACCTATCTTGCCCAGACTCTGGCGAAAATCATCAACGTGCCCTTTGCGATTGCGGATGCGACGACGCTGACAGAGGCCGGATATGTGGGCGAGGATGTGGAGAACATTCTGCTGAAGTTGATTCTGGCTGCGGATTATGATGTGGAGCGCGCCCAGTACGGTATTATCTACATCGATGAGATTGACAAGATTACCAAGAAAGGCGAGAACGTGTCCATCACCCGCGATGTGTCAGGCGAGGGCGTTCAGCAGGCTTTGCTTAAAATCGTGGAGGGGACCGTGGCGAATGTACCGCCTCAGGGGGGCAGAAAGCATCCTCATCAGGAGCTGATTTCCATTGACACCTCCAATATACTGTTCATCTGTGGCGGCGCCTTTGACGGCCTGGAGAAGATTATTGAAAACAGGCTGGACCGCAAGGCCATCGGCTTCAACACCGAGGTAAGCGCAAAGAGTACCAAGGATCTGGATGATCTGCTGCAGGAGGTGACGCCTCAGGATTTGGTGAAGTTCGGGCTGATTCCTGAGTTCGTGGGCCGCGTGCCCATCACTGTTGCGCTGAAAGGTCTGGATAAGGAGGCGCTGGTGCGCATCCTGAAAGAGCCCAAGAACGCGCTGATCAAGCAGTACAAGAAGCTGTTCGATCTGGATGAGGTGGAGCTCAACTTTGACGACGAAGCGATAAAGGCCATCGCAGCCAAGGCTTTTGAGCGCAAGACGGGAGCCAGAGGACTCAGATCCATTATGGAGTCCATCCTGATGGATACCATGTTCCAGATTCCTTCCGATGAGTCCATCGAGGAATGCGTCATCACGAAAGAGACTGTGGAGGAGGGGAATGAGCCCCTGATTTTCCACAAGAATGACCATAGAAGAAGTCTGGATAAAGCGATGTAATGAAAGCATTCCAACTAAAACGCCGTCCCTTGTGACGGCGTTTTTTACAGATTTGGGAAAGGATGTGGATGAGTATGGTGATAAAAAATGTGGGTCTGGAGACGGTGTGCGGCATCACCAGCAAGATTCCGGAGAATCTGCTGCCGGAGGTGGCTTTTGCCGGGAAGAGCAATGTGGGGAAATCTTCCCTGATCAATGCGCTGATGAACCGCAAATCCCTTGCCCGCACCAGTTCCCAGCCGGGCAAGACCCAGACCATCAATTACTACAATATAAACAATGCCATTTATTTTGTGGATCTTCCGGGATACGGCTACGCGAAAGCCAATGTGAAGGTCAAGGAGCAGTGGGGCAGGATGGTGGAGAACTATCTGCACAAGTCAAAGCAGCTGAAGCAGGTGTTCCATCTGATCGACATCCGCCATGCGCCCACGGAGAATGACTGCATGATGTATGACTGGATTCTGCATAATGGCTATCAGCCCATCATTATAGCTACGAAACTGGACAAGATAAAGAGAAGCCAGATACAGAAGCAGCAGAGCCTGATTCTCAGTACCCTGAACGCGGCAGAAGGAACTGCCATCGTCCCTTTCTCCGCGGAGACCAAGCAGGGACGTGAAGAAATATACGGAATATTGGATAAAATCCTGGAGGAGAATTTGTGAGAAAGTACTGTAAAGCACTGGCAAACCTTACGGTGGCGGCAGTGATTCTGGCAGCCGTTCTGTTCCTGCTGCCAAGGGCGTTCATTTTTTTCATGCCCTTTGTGGCGGGCTGGATCGTCGCTTTGATAGCCGGGCCGCTGGTGCGCTTTTTTGAGGAAAAGATAAAGCTGAAGCGAAAGGCAGGCAGCGCTTTCGTCATCATTGTCATCATCGCGCTGGTGGTGCTGGTAATCTACCTGGTATTTGCCCAGCTGTTCCAGCAGGCCTCAGGGCTGGTGAAAGCGCTGCCCGAAATGCTGGAGGGTGTGGAGACGGATCTGGAGAGCATCGGAAAGAGACTGAACGCGCTGCTGGCCAAGCTGCCGGGCGATATCAAGCTGGACTTCCGCGGCAGCAGACTGCAGCTGGATTCCTATCTGGGGGATCTTCTGGAAAAGCTGGGTTCGCCCACCATTGAGGCGGCGGGCAATTTTGCCAAGCTTCTGCCCGGCATTTTCATCGGCTTTATCATGTCGCTGCTCTCAGCCTATTTCTTCGTGGCGGAGCGGCATCAGCTGAATGAATGGTTCCGAAAGCATATGCCGGCATCTGTGCAGATGCGCTATCGGATTATTCGCCGCAGTCTGGGGAAATCCGTGGGAGGGTATTTCAAGGCCCAGTTAAAGATTGAAGTGTGGATGTATTTCCTGCTTTTGATCGGCCTGGGGATTCTGAGAGTGAACTATTTCGGGCTGATAGCGTTAGTCATCGCTATCCTGGATTTCCTGCCTTTTCTGGGCACGGGAACGGTGCTGATTCCCTGGGCGGTCATCAGGATACTCACGGCCCAGTACAAGACTGCCATAGGCCTGTTGATTATCTGGGGTGTGGGACAGCTGGCCAGGCAGCTGATTCAGCCGAAAATCGTGGGAGACTCCATCGGAGTGCCCCCGCTGCCCACATTATTCCTGCTCTATATCGGGTACAAGCTGAGCGGCGTCCTGGGCATGATTCTGGCGGTTCCGCTGGGATTGCTGGTATATTCGCTGTATGAAGAGGGCGCCTTTGACACTACGAAAAACAGTGTACTGATTCTGATGGCGGGCATCAACCGGTTCCGCAGGCTGGACGAAGCGGACATGACCGAGGTGGAAGAAATGGGCCGGCGCAATGAGGAGACGGCGCGGAAACTGGAACAGGAAAAATTATAATCATTTTTTTGAAACTTTTTGCCCCATAATGGAGTCTATAACAGTAGAGAATGCGAAAAAGCAAGCTCTGCTGTTTTTTTGTATGTTGCACAAAATTTTAAAAGATTTATGCAACTTTGATACAAAATTATTTTACAATAAATGCAGTAAATCAGTATGCTGTGGGATATTAATAGTAGAGAGAAAAGGTTGACCAAAACGAGCTGGTATGACAAAAGAGGGAGCAGATGACCGGGAGCTACAACTGAAGATCGATGCATACGGTGATATGCTGTTCAAGCTCAGCTTCCTGCGGCTTCAGAATGCGCAGGACGCGGAGGATGTGGTTCAGGAAGTGTTTTACCAGTATCTGAAGAAGCCCCGGACTTTCCAGAGCCCGGAACATGAGAAAGCCTGGTTCCTGAAAGTTACCTTGAACGGCTGCAGGAAAGTCTGGCGCAGCGCATGGAAGCGCCACCAGGCACCCTGGCCCTCAGGACCAGGGGACGCGGAGAACAGTCAGTGGGATTTGAACGGCACAAAAGAGGCAATGCCTCAGGACGCTCAGGTGCATGAGCCGGAGGAGCGCTTTTTCAGGCGGGAGGAGAACCGCCGTCTGATCCAGGCAGTGCTGGCGCTGCCGGAGAAGTACAGGGATGTGATTCACCTTTTCTACTACGAGGAGCTTTCGGTAAAGGAAATTTCCCGGATAACAGGCCGGGGAGAGTCCACGGTCACCTCCCAGCTGACCAGGGGAAGGGAGCTGCTGCGAAAGTCATTGAAGGAGGAATATGACTTTGGATAAATTTCAGGATGCATATCGAGAAGCTTCAAAGGAATTGCCGCGGATAACAATCAGTGCGGAAGAAGTCCGGGACGAACTGCACCATTGCCGGATGCAGCGCCAGAGGAGGAAAATCCTGCTGGCCAGAGGCTGTGCCGCAGCCGCTGTATTTCTCCTGTGCAGCGCGGGGACAGTGGCCGCGAAAAGCTACAGGGACAGTGTCATTTCTGTAAGGGAAAATGGATTTGTCATCTCCGGTTCCCAGGAGGATGCGGGTCTGCCCGCAGCGTCGGCAGAGTTGAGCAAGTTTTTGGATATTGACTCATTTTTTAAAATAGGGGGGGTATTTTCCGTAGAGGACACTATCCCTGAAGAGAAAGTGGAGTATTTTGAGCCTGAAATCATGGAATATGATTCCATAGATGCGTTCCGGGCGGCGGAGAGCGCGGTGATGGTATTACCGGAGAAAGATTTATTCGAGGAAGAGTTCACGAATGAACGGATATGCGTCATCGATGAGGGGGAGGACATCTATATGGATCTCATGAATGATGAGTCCTATTTCTCCCTGCATCAGGTAGACCACAGACAGTATGAAAACTACAGTACTGCTACATCTTATATGGGACAGAGCTGCAATGAGAGAAATTTCGTGAACAGCCAGGGTCTGAATTATGTGGTATTCGACACTGTGGACGAGACGGGAGAGCTGCAGTCCGTCCACGCGGTCATCTCCGTGAACGGCTGGGATTTGACAGTCAGTTTCGGAGGCTTTGAGAAGGATGAAATCGAGAGAGTCCTGAACGGACTGGATCTGACAGTATACTATAGTAATTATTGATTAAAATTAACAGTTATCTGGTTGACTGGGAGAGGATGGAGGATACGATGGAAAAAGAGAATTCCTTGGAAAAAAAGCATACTTTGGAAAAAAACGTTTTAGTATATAACAATAGAACGGGAATCGCAGAAAAAATGGCGCCTTTGCTCATAGGAGAAGGGCTTTCCGTACTGGTGGCGGCCGATTTGGACCACCTGTATAATATATTGGAAAAGTCAGAGATACATCTGATGCTGGTGGACGTAGAGCTGAATGACAAGGGATGGGATAAGGGCATCGAGATGATTGCCGGCCTGCGGAAGAAGAGCAGCATTCCTTTGATCGTAGTGTCCGCCCAGTCCGCGGAGACGGCGAAAATCATGGCCCTGGAGGCGGGAGCCGACGACTATGTGACGGCGGACTGCAATCCCCTGGAGCTTCTGGCGAGGATTAAATCCCAGCTGCGCAGGTATACCCAGCTGGTAAACATGTGTTCGAATATCGACAGGATCTACAAGGTGGATGAACTGGTCATCGACGACACCCAGAGGAAAGTTACCGTGGAGGGGCGCAGCGTGCGCCTGACCCCCATTGAGTACAAGATTCTGCGATTCCTGGTACAGCAACGGGGAAAAGTGTTCTCCAACAGCCAGATTTATGAGAATATCTGGCATATGCAGGCAATCGGCGCGGACAACACCATAGCGGTGCACATCCGCCATATCCGGGAAAAGATTGAGAAGAACCCCAAGGAGCCCAGATACCTGAAAGTGGTGTGGGGGAATGGGTATAAAGTAGGCTGACTGCGGGCATTCTTCCAGGGCGCGGTCGATGCGCTCTGGCTGCTGCTCATCATTTGGCTGTTGCTTATCAATAGAAGAGATAGTGGCAGGGATATTCCTCTATATGCCAGTCGTATCCCGAATCATTGAGATAGGTAAGGATGGCCTGGTTGTTCTTAAGGACGATGTAGGCGTTTCCGGGGAGCAGGACCGTGTCGGTGGTGATGGAGAAATGCATCCGTCCATAGCCGTCTTCGTGGGTGGTCTCCGCTACTGTGTAGGGGGATTCCGGGAAGAAAGCTGTGTAGAATTCCGACACGCCTGCGTAGTCAAGGTAGATATCCCGGATATCCGGCCGGGAACCGGCATATTCAACAGCCTCGTTGGCCGGCACGAACTGGGGGATGGTCTCTGCTGGGGAATAGGACGTAAAGTAATATCTGATGAACATGACTGCGCAGAACAGATAGACAAGGCTGAGCCCCGCCATGAAGTAGGTTCTGAGAGAGCGGACGAAACGGCAGGCGGAGATAATTCCGCATATCAGGAAGTACAGGTAGGAGATGAATAGGTAGTTTGCGCGATAGAGATAGCCATGGGATAATCCGATGGCTATTAGTCCTGCTATGTAAAAGGAAAAGAACAGAAAGCCATGGCGGCAGGTGCGCGACTTGAAATCCCGCAGCCACTGATAGCAGGAGGCGGCAAAGCCGATCAGGATAAAAGGGATGGAGACGGCGTACATGGTGTAAAATCCGTCTACCGCATCCAGGGGACGTCCGTCATGGGTCAGGGTACATTTGATGATGTCGATCACATTATTCCTGAAATTAGAGAGGGAGATGTCCGAGAGCCTGGAGGCGGCAGTGGGAGAGAGCGTAAAGCCCAAAAAATGAATGGGCGGCAGCCCAAAAAGCAGCGTGCAGACGAAGAGCAGTATGGGCAGCGCCGTGATGCATACGCACAGGGCGGACAACAGGGCCCGCCGGAAAGTGATTCTGCGGCACCAGAGCAGATAGAGCGTGATAAGGCACAGGAAAATCGGCACCACGAAATAACTCAGCGCATAGGAGTACATGACGATGCCGAAAGCCACGCTGTAGGCGATCAGGTAAGATAATCTGCCTGTCCTGACATATCTGGCCAGCAGATAGAGGGCTGCCGTAGAGCAGCCCAGCATGAGATTGCAGTCCAGGGCATAGCGCCCGTGCATGATGAAATAGGGACAGAAAGTAAGCAGGAGAGCGCCCGTCAGGGTGACTTTCCTGTTTTCATACACGGAGGAGACCAGCCCGGTGCCGAAGAGCACCACCAGCATGCTGGAGAAGAGTCCTGGCAGCCTCAGAAGCGTCAGAGACAGGGAGCCCTTTCCGATAGTTTTGACCAGCAGCACTACAAGATAGGAATACAGAGGGCTCTGACCGCCGCCGAAATTTTCAGGATAGACGGGCATTTCGTTGAAATATCTGTCCACCCCGTAATTTGCAAGGCACCATGCATTCCGGGCCAGTCCGGCCTCATCGATGTGTACGATATCAGGAATCTCACTGATGCGGTAGGCTCTCAGGAACAGCGCGGCTGCGAAAATCATGAGCAGACAAAAGAAATAGGTATGGCGTGACGCCTGTATCCGGTGCATAAATCATATTCTCCTTCTATGCCTATTGCGTACATTCCAGCATGAACTGCAGTATCAGGCTCAAAGGTACCGCAGCCAGCTCTCCGTCCTCGCTGCCCCCGGAGAGAATCCCTGCCAGCCGTCCCTCCGCGTCCAATAGTCCGCCGCCGGACATTCCCGGCTGTACCTTACCCTCTGCCCATAGCATGTACTGTCCGTAATCATCCATGTAGATCCAGGGATCCAGAATAGTCCCCTCATAGCGGAGCTCCCCGCCGTCCCTGGCGAGGCCCACCGCGGTACAGGCATCTCCGATCAGCAGCCTGTCAAAGCTGTCCTTGTCCGACTCCACACATTGATAGGATTCTTCCCGCTCATCGGGGATTTCATCCAATGGGATCCGTATCAGGGCGATATCCGTCGTAGCGGAAGCGCTGATATTGTTGGCGGAGATTTCCCATCCATCGCGGAAACGCAGAGCCGCCTGTCCGCCGGGTTCCATTCCGGATACCACATGGGCCGCTGTCAATACATACAGCCAGTGCTGGTCTTTTTGATATAAGATACCGCTGCCATTGGCCTCTCCTGCGGTCACGGATACCAGGTACGCGGGGAGCATGTCCGATTCTGCGTACTCATCATGTCCGCAGCCTGTCAGGGACAGGAGCAGCGCGAACAACAGGATTGCAGCCATTACAGTCTTCCCAGCGCGGCTCCGATATCCTTCCGCATGGCAAGCACCGCGGCCCTGGAGGCATCCGCATATCCCTCGCCTCCGAAGTGCTCATACTGCTCCTGCTGATAGGCGGCGATGATGCCTCTGGAGGAGTTGACGATAGCGCCCAGGCCGTCTTTGTCAAAAAAGTGTACTAAATCGGCGCCTTTGCCGCCCTGGGCGCCGTAACCGGGTACAAGGATAAAAGATCTGGGCATGATTTTCCGCAGAATCTTTCCCTGTTCCGGGTAGGTAGCGCCCACCACTGCGCCTACGCAGCTATAGCTGCCATTCTCCGGCATATATTCCTCTGCCCATGACGCAACCATCCCGCCGATGACTTCATAAATAGGTTTTTCGGTTCCCGCGCTGTCCTTTACCAGACGGTCCTGCAGCTCGCCGCTGCTGGGATTGGAGGTCTTGACCAGCACGAAGATTCCTTTCTTCTCTTCCGCGCATACTTTCAGAAAAGGTTTCACGCCGTCAGAGCCCAGATAGGGATTCACGGTGGCGAAATCCTCATCAAAGCCATAATACTCACTGCCGCCCACCTGTACCTTTCCCAGATGGCCCACAGCGTAGGCCTCGGAGGTGGAGCCGATGTCGCCGCGCTTGATGTCGCCGATGACCACCAGATCCTTTTCCCTGCAGTAATCCACGGTTTTCTTAAAGGCGATCAGTCCGGGAATGCCGAATTGCTCGTACATGGCGATCTGGGGCTTCACCGCGGGCACCAGATCGTAAATGGCATCCACGATGCCCTTATTGTACTGCCAGACGGCTTCCGCCGCGCCTTCTAAGGTCTCGCCGTATTCGGCAAAGGCAGCTTTTCGGATATGCTCAGGCACGAATTTCATCATGGGATCCAGGCCCACCACGATGGGCGCGTTCATTTTCTGAATCTTCGCAATCAGTTTGTTGATCATAGTTACCTCTTTTCTGCGCGGCTTTCGCCCGCGTTTTCTTATTCACATCTTATCATTCCGGATGTCTAAAGTCAATGGACGGGCTTTTTTGCGCGGGACAGGATGTGATTTTTTGATTTTAGAATACATAAAAATATCCGGATAAAATTATTGCATTCGTGAAATCATATTTTATAATCCGCAGAATCTTTTAAAATAGTACCGAAATCAAAATGCTGCCGCAAAGGGGAGAGGAGGCGTTCCATGAGGGAAATCGGCGATATACTGGCGAATCTGCGCAGAGAAAAAGGAATCGGCCAGAAGGAAATGGCGTCTCTCCTGAATCTGTCCGTGGGGACCATCTCCAACTATGAGAACGGCGTCCATTCCCCTGACCTGAACACCCTCTGCAGGCTGGCGGATTTTTTCGATGTCACCGCGGATTATCTGCTGGGACGCACGGAATACCGCTGTCCTCCCGAGATTCTGGGCCGCTATGTGGCTCTGGATTACACGGCCCAGGATATCATCAACACGGTCCTGGCGCTGGACGAAAACACGCAGACCTCCATCGTGGATTTCGTGAAATATATGCAGCATCTCCACGGAAAGCCCTAGGTCTCGATATTGTAGAAATTCAGTGCGGCAATCACCATATAGATGACGGTGAACAGTATCAGGAACAGATTCATGATTCCCAGGGCCATCAGTACATTTCCGGCTGCCATGCCCAACATGGCGCCCATCACGGCGACGAATATGGCGATACTCATAACCAGCATCTGTATCAGCTGCCTGCCTGTGTTGCCCAGGGAACTGCCTGCCACCACCTGCGCCACCGCTAAGGAGTACAGTTTGTTGGCGGACATGGCTACATAGAAGAGGATGGTGAGCAGGGCTTCCAAAGGTGACAGGCCAGTGATGAAAGCATAGGGGATGACCATCAGACAGCCGTTTATGAGGCTCTGCACATGCTGCATCATGGTGGCGGCTATCAGCTTCCGGAAAGGCGTGTCCGGGAGCAGATAGGTGTAGGGAGATTTCAGCTCCCTGGCCCATTTTCCGCTGAATCCTGTAAAGATGAAAATCATATAAGCCGCCACCACAGGCATGATAAAAACCCGGAAGTTCTCCAAATCTCCGAATCCCCCCTCGCTACAGTACAGATAGGATATTCCTGCCCCTGTAAGGACTGCCGCTATGGTATTGATATCGAAGATGAAGTATCTGCTCTTTTTATATTCCAGCAGCTGCCTGTAGAACAGCGCATTGGCGCCGTGTCCCCGCCAGCGGACGCTGGCTTTGGAGAATTTCTGTTTTTTGCCAAGCCGCCTGGCGGCATTGCCCTGTCTGCGGTTTTCCAGAACTTCCTCATAATCTTCCGCGAACTTTATGGCATCCTCATAATAAGCCCCATTGCATTTCATGCGCCATGCTGCCGTCAGCACCGCGGCAAACAGCAGGCCATAGCAGATTGTCCCCGCCATGTTTACCGCGGTGGCGCCTGCGAACAGCAGATGCACTACCGCGATGTACCAGCCGACTAACGGCACCATCTGTATCATATCGCTGTGCAGGAAATGCGAGACGCTTCTCATGCTGAGGCCTTCCTGCAGATAGGTGAGGATTCCCATCAGCAGCAGAATGACTACAAGAATGTAGGCGAACTTTGTCACGAGACCACGCTGTTTTTCCCGGATGCGTTCGGAGCCGTAGAGGAGAAGCATGATGCCGCCCTCCAGAAGATTTTCTATGAAAATGGAAAATATGAAATAAACTGCCAGCCGCCAGCCCTCCACATGGAACAGGACATTGCCGTATACTACAGCGAACAGGTTCAGCAGAATCTGCATGAACAGCGTCTTGAGATGGGCATATATCAGCACTTGCTTGGGGCGGACCGGCGAGGGGAACAGAAAGTGCACGTCGCTGTTGCGGTACACCAGGCCCTTGCGCTTTGCGTAGGCGGTCAGATTGGCCGGAATCATCCAGAAAGCCAGCACTGTCAGCACGGCGGCCATTCCGCCGGAGGAGTCGATGCCAGCCTGTTCCACCATTACTTTAAGGGAGGCGGGAAGGGCGAACAGGTAGAACAGCAGGACAAGCAGCAGGAAATAAGTCCCCGGCTTGCGCAGCGCCATTTTGATACGGTTGATCAAGGTCCTTTTATAGAGATATGCTATCGCTCCCATGCGTTACCTCCCGTTCTGCGCAGGCCGTTCTGCCTGTCCCGTGACAGAAAAGTAAAGCTCCTCCAGGTCCTCATGGGCCAGCGCTTCTTTCGCGTAGGTGCCCAGGATATGGCCCTTGTCCATGACAAATGTCACATCCCACAGCTCCTTTACCATTTCCAGCATATGGGTGCTGATCAGTACGGTACATCCCTGGCTTTTCAGTTCCAGAATCTGGGCTTTCAGTTCCTTGATGGCCGCAGGATCCAGGCCCACCATGGGCTCGTCCAGCAGGATTACTTTCGGCCTGGTGATCAGGGCGCAGCATATGCTGACTTTCTGCATCATTCCTTTGGAGAGTTCATTGCCCAGCTTCTCCTGCTTGTCGCTCAGTTCAAAGCGCCCGAAGAGGGCAGACACTTCTTCCTCTGAAATGCTTATCCCATAGGCTCTGCTTATGAATTCTATGTGCTCCCGCACCGTGAGGGCCTCGTACATATAGGGCAGTTCCGGCACATAGGCAAAGCATTTTTTCGCCTCCATGGTGCGGGAATCCTGCCCCTGGATGCGGACGGCGCCCTTGAAGCGCAGGAGGCCTGCGATGCTTTTGATGACAGTGGATTTTCCGGCGCCGTTGGGGCCTAAAAGGATTCCGATTTTCCCGTCCGGCACTGTGAAGCCCACATCGTCCGCGGCCAGGGTCTTTCCGTATTTTTTGGTTAAGTGAATGACTTCCAGCATGATTCATGTCCTCCTGCGTCTGTAGTTTATGTCTCAGAGCAGCATCACGCCGCCCAGTCCCGCCAGTACGGCAATGATGTATAATAAAGCCAGATGCGCGGGATAAAATGCGTAAAAGAAATATTTCATCTTCAGTCCCCGGCTGCCATTGTACAGGGCGACGGGGATGACGGCGAAGAAGGCCGGGAGTTCCGAAGGACTCAGGATGCACAGCACCACACAGCCCGCCGCCATGGCTGCCGCCCTGTGCCTGCGCAGCAGATACATCGCCGCCATGGTCAGCACGCCCATGCCTGCATAGTCCGTGCGGAGAAGCTCCGCCGCTGTCATGCACAGCGCCAGCGCCGTGATGTCAGCGGAAACGGTCTGGATGCGTCCAAGCCCTTTCCGGATTCCATACAGGAGAAAGCCCAGGGCTATCACGCTGCCTGAGATGACGGAGAAGATGACGCGTTCCTCGATTTCGAAGAAAACCAGCACATTGCTCTTGGACAGATAGACGGCGGGGAGAACCACGCCTGTGACAGGGAAAATCATCCGCAGGGCCGCAGGCAGCTTCTTTTCTTTCTGATTTTCGGCTTTCTCAAAGAAGCTGAAAGCACAGAGCGCCAGCAGGCCCAGCAGGAGAGTGAAATATACGTTCTGATATTCAAAATTAAACGCTTGCCCGCATATGGCGAAATCGAAGGGAATCTCTGAAATCAAAGCGAAAATGCCCAGGCGCAGGGCGTATTTTTTCACATTCCTGGTTCGCTGGAATCCCTCTACCAGCAGGAAGCAGAAAATGGGAAAACCGAGCCGCCCTATGGCCCTCATGGCATTGTAGGCGAGATAAAGGGACGCGTGCTCCTGCTGCCAGACCCAGGCGCCCTGGCTGTCTGCGGCGGAGCGTATGCCCGCCACCAGATATCGTGCGAGCACTGAAGCTGCCGCATGATCGATCAGCATGGCGATTACGGCTATGATTTTGATGGTGCTTCCGCTTAAGCCCCGTTTCTCTCCGGACAGGGGAACGGAAGACTGTATATTATTTTGTGCGTTATCCATAGTGTGGTTCCTTTCCTGGAAAATTGTTGTATGGTTCTATTCATACAATAAGCTTTGGGGCGCAATCTGTCAATAGTCATCCTGTACATAAAAGCTTTCGGCACTTATGAAATTTTTCTCAACTTATTGACAATCGTTCTTTTTTGGGGGAAAATAAAAAGAAGCGGGTCCAAAACCCGGAGAAAGGATGGCGTAAGGATGACAAAGATAGATGTAGTTTCAGGTTTTTTAGGTGCCGGAAAGACCACTTTGATTAAGAAGCTTCTGAAAGAGGCGCTGGACGGCAGCAAGACTGTGCTGATCGAGAATGAGTTCGGCGAGATCGGCATTGACGGCGGTTTCCTGAAAGAGGCGGGAATCGAAATCAAGGAGATGAACTCGGGCTGTATCTGCTGCTCGCTGGTAGGGGATTTCGGGACTTCGTTAAAGGAGGTCATCGAGACCTATGCGCCGGAGCGTATCCTGATTGAGCCCTCGGGCGTGGGCAAGCTTTCGGATGTGCTGCGGGCAGTGGAGAATGTGGCGGCGGATTTGGATGTGCAGGTGAACAGCGCCGTGGCGGTGGTGGATGCCTCCAAGGCGAAGATGTATATCAAGAATTTCGGCGAGTTCTTCCTCAATCAGATTGAGTACGCGGGGACGATTATCTTGAGCAGGACGGACAAGGCCAGTGCCGCGAAAGTGCAGGAGTGCGTGGCGCTGATCAGGGAGCATAACAATAAGGCCACGATTATCACGACGCCCCTGGCGGAGCTGGAGGGCAAGGCGGTCCTGGAGACCATAGAGGGCGCCGATACTCTGGAGGAGATGATGAAAGAGATGCTGGAGCATACGAAAGAGGAGCATCATCACCATCACGATGGAGAATGCTGTGAGGGGCATCACCATCATCATGACGGGGAGAGCTGTGAGGAGCATCACCATCATCACGATGGAGAATGCTGCGGGCATGACCATCATCATGACGGGGAGAGCTGTGAAAAACATGAGCACCATCATCACGATGGAGAATGCTGTGAGGGCCATGAGCACCATCATCACGATGGAGAGAGCTGTGAAAAGCATGAGCACCATCATCACGATGGAGAGTGCTGTGAGGGGCATGAGCACCACCATCACCATGAAGAGGAATGCTGCGGCCATGAGCATCACCACCACGATGGGGAGTGCTGCTGCGGCCATGACCATCATGACCACCACGGCCACCATCATGCGGATGAAGTGTTCACCAGCTGGGGCAGGGAGTCCCCTGCGAAGTTCACCGTGGAGAAGATTGAAAGCATTCTGACCGCCCTTGACAGCGGAGAGTACGGCGCCATTCTGCGGGCAAAGGGCATGGTTCCCGGCCAGGACGGCACATGGATATATTACGATTATGTGCCCGGGGAGCATGATATCAGGACTGGCAGGCCGGAGGTCACCGGAAAGTTCTGTGTAATCGGTGCGGAGCTGAAAGAGGATAAGCTGGAGGAACTGTTCCGGGTATAAGTTTATTGCACTGGTTAAACGTATATGGCTGGCGTTATGTAGTCAGGTTACTCGGAAATGTTAACTTTTAAGCAGTATAAGCTCACGGGCGCAAAAGGCTTACTGCGGTCCCGCAGCATGGCCTGCGCCCGCGGGCCGTCAAAGTGGCAGACCTATTGACCACGAGGATAAGCAGCACAGGCCGCGAAGGCGTCCGGAAGAATACGGTACGGAAAAGCCTGCTTCTGGGAAAGCATTCTCACGGAGAGCGGCGGACGGAACCTGTGCATATACAAGCCCTGGTCGGGCAGATGGGAGCGAAGATGAAGCCTGTATATATGATCAATGGTTTTCTGGAGAGCGGCAAGACGGAGTTCATCACGTTCACGCTGGCACAGAATTATTTCCAGATTAAGGGAAAGACCCTCCTGATTCTCTGCGAGGAGGGAGAGAATGAATATGACCCTGACCTTTTGAAAAAGAGCCGCACCATAGTGGAACTGATTGAAAAAGAGGAAGATTTCAATCCGGCGCATCTGACGGATCTGGAGAAGCTGCACAAGCCGGAACGTATCGTTATTGAGTATAACGGTATGTGGAATTTCAAAAACATGAAACTTCCCTGGTACTGGAAGACAGAGCAGCAGATTACGATAATCGACGGCTCTACTTTTCCCATGTACTATACCAATATGCGTTCCCTGCTGGCGGAGATGATCCGCAAGTCCGAGATGATTATCTTCAACCGCTGCGATACCGTGCGGGACCAGCTGAATTCTTACAAGAGGAACATCAAGGCGGTGAACCCCTCCGCAGACGTGATCTTCGAGGACGCCCAGGGCGAGATTGACGAGATTTTTGAGGAGGATCTCCCCTATGACCTGAATCAGGAGACCATCGTGCTGGACAATCAGGGCTACGGCATCTGGTACCTGGATTCCATGGACCATCTGGAGCGCTATGTGGGCAAGAAGCTGCAGTTCGTGGCCATGGTGCTGAAGCCGGAGAATTTCCCCAAGGACTATTTCGTTCCGGGGCGCATGGCCATGACCTGCTGCGCGGACGACATGTCCTTTCTGGGTTATGCCTGCGAGTTCGACGGAGCAGAGGCATTGAAGCAGAAGGAATGGGTGAAAGTGACGGCCACGGTTTCCAAAGAGTATTGGAAAGACTACAATGGGGAGGGGCCTGTCCTCCATGCAGTCAGCGTGGAGAAGACCAAAGCGCCCAGGGAGACGATCATCAGCTTTTCCTGAGACCATGGGAAAGAGGGGCATTCAATGGAAAGAAAGCATTCCGATGAAAAAGAAATACATCAGCTGAGAAACCGGTTTCATGACCTGGCGGAAAAATCTTTCCAGCAGGGCATCTTTACCTTTACAGGCTTCCTGGGCCTGAGCGAGCAGGATATTTTCTGGCAGGAGGAGAGCAGGATTTCCCACGCCGGATATCGCCTGGAGGGAGGCTGCGAGGCGGCGGACAGGGTGGTGGCGCGCTTCGGCAATCCGGAGGAGCTGGGGTACGAGGTGCCCTTTCCCATTGTCTGCGTTCATATAGAACCTGTGGCGCAGAAGTTCGCGGATGCGCTGTCCCACAGGGATTTTCTGGGGGCGTTGATGAATCTGGGAATTGAGCGGAGCACCATCGGGGACATCAAGGTTGGAGAGAGCCAGGCCTATCTGTTCTGCCTGGATTCCATTGCGGGATTCATCTGCGAAAACTTAAGCCAGGTAAAACATACCAGCGTGAGATGCTCTCTGACAGAAAATATCGGGGAGATTCCCCGGGAACAGCCTCTCGCCGTGGGGATACAGGTGCAGTCCCTGCGCGCTGACGCCGTGGTGGCAAAGGTCTATAATATGTCCCGGGAGAAGAGCCTGGAACTATTCCGGGCGGGCAAGGTCTATGTGGACGGCCGTCTCTGCGAGAACAATTCCCGCCAGCTGATATCCGGGGAGACCGTGAATGCCAGAGGATATGGAAAATTCGTGCTGGCAGGCGAAACGAGGGAGACAAAAAAGGGAAAGCTGGCTGTGGATGTGTTGCTGTACCGATAGATATGGTTCATACTGACGGGAGTGTATATGTATTCTTACTCGATTATACAATGGTTATTCTTTTTCTATTTTTACTGTTTTGTGGGATGGTGCATCGAATCGTCCTATGTGTCCGTCAAGTCGAAGCAGCTGACGAACCGGGGTTTCATGAGAGGGCCTTTCCTGCCGCTGTACGGGAGCGGCGCCATCATGATGCTGGTGGTGTTCATGCCTTTCCGCGACAATATTTTCATGGTCTATGTGGCGGGATGTATCGGCGCTACCGTGCTGGAGTATGTGACAGGGGTAACCATGGAGGCGCTGTTCAAGGTGCGGTACTGGGACTATTCCAAGAACAAGTTCAATTTCCAGGGACATATCTGTCTGGGCACTTCGCTGGCCTGGGGATTTATGACGATTCTGATGACAGAAGTGGTCCATGTGCCAGTGGAGAGTCTGGTATTCTCCATGCCGGGCACGGTGCTGAGTGTGGTGACCGGCATCCTGACGGTATACATCGCGGCGGATTTCGCCCTGTCTTTCAAGGCGGCCATCGATCTGCGGGATGTTCTCGTCAAAATGGAGAAAGTCAAGGAGGAGATGGTGCATATCCAGAAGCGCCTGGATGTGGTCATCGCCCTGACAAGCCAGGAGATGGAGAACTACAAATCTGCCCTGGCTGAAAGCGCAGGCATGGCGAAAGAGGAATGGGCCGAGAGCATGGCCATGCATATAGAGGACATCAAATCCGGCATCGAGCGGAAGCTGAATCAGGTAAAGGCTATGATTCCTGCCTGGGGCGCGGAGCAGAAGAAAGACATCGGGGAAGAGCTTATGGAACTGAGGACAAAATACGCCATCAATGTGGCGGACAGGAAGCGGCTGGGGAGGCTTAAGGATTTCTTCCAGCGCGATCTGCTGCGTTCCAATCCGGGCATGACTTCCGTAAGGTTCAGGGAGGCCCTGGAGGAACTGAAGCGCAGGTCTGTGGGTAAGGATAATGAGGACGAGAGGCAGGACTGAGGGGCTTTTCGGCTTAAGGGAAAGGGGTTGCCGCCTGTGCGGCAGCCCCTGATTTGTATCTTAAAGAAATCTTAATCAATTGGCCTGTTTTTTGTTAATCGGTCTTTTGGTAGAATGTTTTTGTGATAATCATGATAATCATATGAGGGAAAGGTATGCGGACATGTACAATATTTTAATCTGTGACGATGAGAGGGATATCGTAAATGCACTGAAAATTTATCTGAATGACGCTAATTATAGGCTGTATGAGGCATTTGACGGCAGGGAGGCGCTGAAAATCGTGGAGGAGCGCGACATCCATCTGGTGCTGATGGATATTATGATGCCTGAGATGGACGGCATAGAGGCCATGGTGAAGATACGGGAGCGGAGCAATGTGCCCGTGATTCTGCTGACGGCCAAGTCCGAGGATGCCGACAAGATTTTAGGGCTGACGGTGGGGGCCGACGACTACATCACGAAGCCCTTTAATCCGGTGGAGGTGTCCGCCAGGGTGAGGTCCCAGCTGCGCAGGTATATGCAGCTGGGGGCCGGAAATGTGCGCCAGGAGGTGCTGCGGTGCGGCGGCATCGAGCTGGATGACACGGAGAAAAAGGTGCTGCTGGACGGAGACGAGGTGGCGCTGACGCCTACGGAATATGAGATTTTAAAGCTGCTGATGCAGCATCCCGGGCGGGTCTTCTCTCCCAAGGAGATTTACCAGAAGATATGGAACGATCTGCCCTATGGCAGTGAGAATACAGTGGCGGTACATATCCGGCATATCCGGGAGAAGCTGGAAATCAATCCGGCGGAGCCCAGATATCTTAAGGTGGTGTGGGGGCAGGGCTACAAGTGCGAGAAGAAGTTCTAAGTCTGTAAGAGGGGGCATAGCCCACCTCTTTCGTACGCAGAGTAAGAACTTCTGGGATTGTATCTATTTTTTTGCGCTGAGGAGGTTTTTGCCGGGGTGGGCGATGGGGGATGAGGTGGGAGGTGGTTTTGAGGGAAGGGCAGGGTTATGAGTGAGATTATTCGGGAGGTTGAGATGGAGAGAGGCAGGATTGGAACGGGGAAAGAAATGGACAGGCGGAGAGCGGATGCGCAGGAAATGGATGAACAGAGAGCGGATGCGCAGGAAATGGAAAGGCAGAGAATGGATGGGGAAGCTTTGGAGGGGATGGTTGCGGATGAGTGGGCGACGGACGAGTGGGAGGTAAAAGGAGGACGGAAAAAAAGAGGGCGGGGGGAGGGCAGGTATCGGCTGACGGGTTCCCTTGGCGCGAAAATAGTTGCTTTTTTCCTGCTGGCTGTCTCTGCGCTGATAGGAATCGCGGCTTTGGCCGGGTGCATCTGCCTTGAAGCGAACGATTTTTATGGGAACAGCCTGACGGAGGTGCTTTGGAGGCAGCTCCAGGGGCTTGCGTCCAGTGCGATATATGAGATAGCAGGGTATATCGAACAGGGAGATATAAGGGGTGCGAAAACGTTCTGCGAGGGCAGAAATATTGATGTGGAATTGATTCTGGAGAACACGATAGAAGAAGAGTCTGTTCTTTGGAGTACATGGGACGGCTATGATACTCCGTATATATCCGAAATGTATATTCAGTTCGATTTGCCGGACAGTGTATGGCTGGACGGCTACAAGCTGCAGGAAGATGAGCCGTACCTGATCCGGGTTTACGTGGATCCGAGTTTCCTGATAGATGATGATTTTCAGAGAACAACGGAAGTGGTCACAAAGGCCTATGATATCCGGTATATGCTGATATGGGCTGCAGTAGGGGGGATTGTCCTGTGCATTTTTCTGTTCGTGTTTCTGATGTGCGGCGCGGGACATCAGAACGGACGGGATGGCATCGTGCCCGGTGTGCTGGCATCGATTCACTTTGACGTGCTGACTTTTTTGTTCGCAATGATTGCCGTAGTGCCGAGCTTTATCGGGCTGAACGTACTCCGGTACGGCAACGATATGGCGCAGATTGCCCTGTTGGTTATCGGGGGAACTCTGCTGGTGGTCTGGGGAACGCTGTACTGTATGGAATTCGCGACGCGATTAAAGCGTGGGAATTGTTTCCGGTACACTCTGATTTATGCGGTGCTGCGAGGATGCTTCAGGTTGTGCTGGTTCCTGGGGCGGGGCATTGCGGCGATGCTGCGGGGGATTCCGCTGGTCCTGACGGTAGTGGTTGCCTATCTGGGGCTGTGCATCCTTGAATTTCTCGGTGTCATTGTGTTTATCCGGGAGAGCGCCGGCGTTTTCCTCTGGGCCATGGAGAAAGTGGCGCTGTTTCCCGTTATCATGTATATCGCGCTGGCCTGCAGGACGCTCCTGAAAGCAGGGCGCGCCCTGGCGGAGGGACAGGGGGACTACAAGGTGGACACTTCCCGGATGTTGGGCGAATTCAAGGAGCATGGGGAAAACCTGAACAGTCTGGGACAGGGGATTTCCAAGGCCGTGGCGGAGAGGCTGAGGAGCGAGCGCCTGAAGACGGAGCTGATCACCAATGTGTCTCATGATTTGAAGACACCATTGACTTCCATTATCAATTACGCGGATTTGATTTGTGAGGAGAGCATGGGCGGAGGACTTTCTGCGGCCAGGGAGGCTGCCAGGAGTGCGAAAGAGACATTTGAAGAGGCCCGCGGCGGAGTAATGGCAGGAAACCTGGGGGAGACAGAGAAAAGCCATGCCGCGCCTGCCGGGGGCGGCGCCGGGATTGTGGATGGAAGCCCTTTGGACAGGAGAGGCGGCAGCGATGTTTTTGCCGGGGACGGCATCGGAGACGGGAGTGCCCATACGGAACAGGGAAGAGGGATAACAGCCAATCCCCATGCGGATGTGTCCAGGATCGCGGAGTATGCGCAGGTGCTTCTCAGACAGTCCAGGCGGCTCAAGAAGCTGCTGGAGGATCTGCTGGAGGCCTCCAAGGCCACCACGGGAAATCTGGAGGTGAGTCTGGAACCCTGCGAGGTGGGGGTGCTTCTCTCCCAGGCGGTTGGGGAGTATCAGCAGAGGATGGAGGAAAAGCAGCTGGACCTGATCATCCGGCAGCCGGATGAAATCGGCAGAATCATGGCGGATGGCAGGCATCTGTGGAGGGTGTTCGATAATCTGCTGAATAATATCTGCAAATACGCTCAGGAAAGGTCTCGTGTCTATCTGAGCGTGGAGGAGCGGGACGGGTATGTGCGGATTATTTTCCGGAACATGTCCAAATATCCGCTGGACATCTCCGCGGAGGAGCTGGAGGAACGGTTCGTGCGTGGGGATAAGTCCCGGCATATGGAAGGGAACGGCCTGGGGCTGTCCATTGCGAAAAGCCTTGTGGAGCTGCAGGACGGGGAGATGGAGATTACCATTGACGGCGATTTGTTCAAAGTGACGCTGCGTTTTGCCGTGACTTGACAGGAAATTACTTGAAAGAGGGCTTGTTTCCGGACGGATATGTGGTAAAATAGAAATCAAGGAAATTTAATCTGTTGAGCAGTATAAATTTCATATGACGGAAAGGTTGGTGCAGTACTATGGGAAAAGCAAAGGTCTATTTTACCAGAGAAATCACTCCTGAGGCGATGGTACGGATGTATGAGGCCATGGGCGTGGAACTGCCGGGAAAGGTGGCAGTCAAGCTTCACTCAGGCGAAGTGGGGAACCAGAATTTCCTACGGCCGGATTTCATGAAGCCCGCGGTGGACCGCGTAAAGGGAACCATCGTGGAGTGCAATACGGCCTATGAGGGGGCGCGCAATACCACGGAGGCCCATAAGGAAACCATGAAGCTCCACGGCTGGACGGACATCGGCCCGGTGGATATCCTGGACGAGGACGGAGAGCTGGAGCTGGCCATACCGGAGGGCCTGAAAATCAAGAAGAATTTCGTGGGCGGGCATATGAGGAACTATGACTCCATGCTGGTGCTGTCCCATTTCAAGGGACATCCCATGGGCGGCTTTGGCGGGGCCCTGAAGAATATCTCCATCGGCCTGGCTTCCTCCCATGGCAAGGCCTATATCCACGGCGTGGGAGACGTGGAGAATTTCTGGAATTCCGACCATGACTCTTTCCTGGAATCCATGGCGGACGCCGGCAAATCCATCGTGGACTACTTCGGAGACAAAATTGTCTTCATCAACGTGATGAAGAACATGTCCGTGGACTGCGACTGCTGTGCCGTGGCGGAAGACCCTGCCATGGGGGACATCGGCATTCTGGCAGGCACGGATCCCGTGGCGCTGGACCAGGCCTGCCTTGACCTGGTGTATGCTTCCGACGACCCCGGCAGAGACCATCTGCTGGAGCGCATCGAGTCCAGGAACGGCGTGCATACCGTGGAGGCTGCCGCTAAGCTGGGCATCGGCAGCAGGGAGTATGAGCTGGTGGAGATGTAGGGGCCCGGGCATGGCCGGGCTTATGGCAAAGGAATGGATTCGCCTGAAAGGGTGGAAACCGCATATGGGCAGCGCTTTCATCTTGACGGTTTCAGGAATCAGTCTTACAGAGACTGACTATATCAAGGAATGACTGCTCCCGCAGCTGAAAGGCGTTTGTGGAACCGGTACTATGAGAGGAGGCGGCTGGCCGCCTCCTTTTGCTCTGTTTTCCGATACGGAATCACGTCCATTTGGCGGAGGACATGTATTTTTCCTCGCAGTACTTGCAGCGGTACACTTCCGTTTTCGCGTCCGCCAGGCAGAAGATATGGGGCAGCTCCTGCTCGATGGAGGTGATGCATCTGGGGTTGTGGCACCGGATCACGTTCTTTATCTGCCTGGGCAGTGTCAGCACTTTTTTCTCCACGATTTCCCCATTCTTGATGACATTGACTGTGATGTTGTGGTCAATGAATGCCAGCACGTCCAGATCCAGCATGTCGATATCGCATTCCACTTTCAGGATATCTTTCTTGTCCATTTTGTTGCTCCGGGCGTTCTTGATGATGGCCACAGTGCAGTCCAGCTTGTCCAGCTGGAGATGTTCATAGATTTCCAGGCTCTTCCCGGCCTTGATGTGGTCCAGCACGAAGCCCTCCTCGATTTTTCCTACATTTAACATATGTCGATCCTTTCCCGATTTTTTTCAAATTTGAATGCCGATTTCCTGCGGGCATTTGTCCGCCGGCATTATACCTGGATTTCCAGCAGTGTCAGAATCAGGGCCATCCGCACGTAGACCCCGTACTTGGCCTGTCTGAAATAGGCTGCCCTTGGGTCAGAGTCCACTTCCACGGAGATCTCGTTGACCCTGGGGAGGGGATGGAGCACCAGCATGTCCTTTTTGGCCAGTGCCATTTTGTCGGAGTTCAGGATATAGAAATCCTTTAATCTCACGTAATCCTCTTCGTTGAAGAAACGCTCTTTCTGAACCCTGGTCATGTACAGGAGATCCAGCCGGGGCATCACATTCTCCAGGCGGATGACCTCTTCATAGGGAATTCCGTTTGCCTTGAGCATCTCAGTGATATAGTCCGGCACCCGCAGCTCTTCCGGGGAGATGAAGACAAATCGGATATCGTCATAGCGCACCAGCGCATTGATTAGGGAATGGACGGTGCGGCCGAACTTCAGGTCCCCGCACAGGCCTATGGTGAAGCCGCCCAGAGATCCTTTGAGGCTGCGGATGGTGAGGAGGTCCGTCAGGGTCTGGGTGGGATGCTGGTGCCCGCCGTCGCCCGCGTTTATGACAGGGATGTCGGATTTCTCCGCGGCCACCATGGGAGCGCCCTCCTTGGGGTGCCGCATGGCGCAGATGTCCGCGTAGCAGGAGATGATGCGGATGGTGTCGGACACGCTCTCGCCCTTGGAGGCGGAGGAGGAGGCCGCGTCGGAGAAGCCGATGACGCGCCCGCCCAGCCTGGTCATGGCGGATTCGAAGCTTAAGCGAGTGCGCGTGCTGGGTTCATAGAAGCAGGTGGCAAGAATCCGGCCGTCGCAGGCATGGGCGTATTTATCGGGATATCGTTCGATATCATTTGCCAGGTCGAAGAGCCTGTCCAGCTCGTTCGCGGTGAAGTCCAGAGGACTCATCAGATGTCTCATAAAGGTAACCTCTTTTCCGCGCTGCCGTTTCAGAACAATGTCTTCTTGAATTGAAGTCTGCATTGGTATTTCGGGAGGGAGGGCAGCGCTGGCATATGGCCGTCCCGAAAAAGGAGTCGAAGAGTTTGGCCTCTTCGACTCCTGATTATGACTGATAGGATAATAAATCCTCAACCGCCTTGCGTCTGGGAGCGGCGGGAGATTCTGCGGGATATCCAATGGGAATGAGAGCCGCCAGCTCCCTGTCCTCGGGGAGATCAAGCAGCTTCGCCGCCTCTTCTTCATCGAACAATCCCATGATAACAGTGCCGAGGCCCTGCTCGTGCGCGGCCAGGCAAAATGCCTCTCCGGCAGCTCCGGCATCATACATCTGCCATCTGTCGCCCTTGGGTGTGGAGAAAGAACCGTCCCGCTCATAGCCGCTGCGTCCCTTGATGATGGTGACGGCTATGACCATAGGCGCGCTCTCCATGATTTTCCCATTGCCGGGGAAAATAGCGGTACACTTTGCCAGTGCGGCCTTTTTCTCGCCCTCCACCGCGATGTAGCGGACAATCTGCGTATGCTTCCAGCTGGGGGCGTAGGACGCTGTCTCGACAACCTGTGCCAGCAGCTCGTGGGAGACAGGCTGATCGGTGAATTTACGGATGCTTCTGCGGCCTCTGATACATTCGTTTGCTGTCATGTGTGAACCTCCTTCGATTTTTTCCATGATACCATGTCCGGGGACGAGTTTCAAGTTTTACGGTTGTATTTTCTGAAAAAATAATCTATACTAGGGGAAACAGGAAAGGACGGTATGCGGTATGGAATATGTGGAAAGAAAGAGATGGGTGTTTTTCGGGCTTCCTTTTACCTTTACGAAATATATGATCAAGGAAGATATGATTACGGTGGCGGAGGGGTTCTTTAAGACCGTGGAGAACGACTGCTATATGTACAAAGTGCAGGATGTGACCCACAGCGCCAGCCTGGGGGAGAAGCTGTTCGGGCTGGGGACGGTGATATGCTATACCGGTGACACCACCCATCCCCAGCTGGTGCTGCAGCATATCAAACACTCCAGGGAAATCAAGGATTTCATCCTGAGGGAATCCGAGGAGGCCAGGATCAAGAGGCGCACGGTGAACATGCTGGATATCGGGCCGGACGGCGTGGACGATATGGATGACTAGTGAGCGGGAGGAAATGGCGGCGCGGGTCATGCTTGCCCGGATTCCCCGGTTTTGCCGCAGGAGAGCAGACGCTCGAACAGGAGCCCCGCGCAGAACCAGTAGGGGGCGAAGTCCAGGCGGATGACGCGCCCTATGTTCCAGCGGCTGCGGTGATAGTCCCAGGGGCAGGATTTGCGTCTGGAGAGCAGGCGGCCGGTGAGGTATTCTATGGAGAAAATCAGTCCTGTGTAGGTAAGGCCCCGGGTCAGGGCGGATTTCCCCCGGAGCAGGCGGCTGACAGGGGACAGGATGGCGGCGCTGCCGTAGATGGGGAACATCCAGAGGGAGGTGTGCCCCTTTAGCGTCATGTCCCGGCGGCGCAGGGAGTCCATGGATGTGAAGAGGATTTCCAGGCACCAGCCGGTGAGGCCGCATTTCAGGAAGTTTTTCAGGAAACGTGTCAGGCATTGTGTCATAGGGAGGCTCCTTTTGGGGGTATTGTGGGCAGTCCCGGGGGTGAATGGGACTGTCGGTATCAGTATGGCACGGAAGGGAGAAAAATATTCCTGGAATATTTTCAGGACAGGGCTGGCATGGCAGTTTTTTGCAATCTGGAGTATATATTACAAAATGGCAATAGCTAGCATCTGGCCAAATGAGCCGGAAGCGACAAGGGAACGAGCCGGGAGAAGGCTGAAAGGACAGAGGAAAATGGGAGAAGGGATAGGAGAGAAGATACGGGCGGAATTGTGGGAACTGCAGGATGAGGGCTACAGGGATTTCCATGCCAGGCTGATTCCCACAGTGCCGCCGGAGACGATTATCGGGGTGCGCACCCCGCAGGTGCGGAAGCTTGCGAAGAAATGGGCGAAAGACCCCCAGATTGGGGAATTCCTGGCGCAGCTCCCCCATACATACTATGACGAAAACAATGTACACGCCTTTGTAGTCGAACAGTTCCGGGACTATGGGGAATGCCTGGAGCAGACGGAACGCTTCCTGCCCTATATCGACAACTGGGCCACCTGCGACATGATGGCTCCCAAGGTCTTCGCCAGGCATACGGAGGAGCTCCTGGAGCCGGTGCGCCGGTGGATTGCCTCCGCGGATACCTATACCGTCCGCTTCGGAGTGGGGATGCTGATGCGTTTCTATCTGGACGAAGCATTCCGGCCCCAGTACCCGGAATGGGTGGCCGGAATCGTCTCAGAGGAATACTACATCAATATGATGCGGGCATGGTATTTTGCCACGGCCCTGGCGAAGCAGTATGAGACCATCGTACCCTTTCTTGAGAAGAAGCGCCTGGATGCCTGGACGCACAACAAGGCCATCCAGAAAGCCTGCGAGAGCAACCGGGTGACGGCGGAGAGGAAACTCTACTTGAGGGGGCTGAAAGTGTGAGTGGCATGAAAGGAGCGGAAGGATTTGACATAGATGCCCCCTGGCTCTATGACGAATTGAAGAATTATGTAAAACCGCATCATTCGGTTGCGGTAGTCGCATTTTCATTCCGGGATAACCGTGTAAAGTCTTTGTCGGATTGGGACGCATTGTATGGCAGACTGAATGGTAAGTTTTACGGCGGAATCGTCGGTGGATTTGTCTCTTACGGTATCCCGGAGGATAAAATCACAAAGGCAGACGAGGCCGGTTAGGCTTTGTGCCGGAGGGACAGAAGCCGGAGTCCGGTGAGGAAAGCTGAATCCGGCGCTGGGTCAGAGAGAGGACAGGTGGCAGATGAAGTATGCGGAAGCGCTTGACTTTATGGAGCAGATAGGGAAGTATGGCATTGTGCCCGGCCTGGAGGGCATCCGGGAGCTTTGCAGGCGGCTGGGGGATCCTCAGAGGGAGCTTCGGTTCGTCCATGTGGCGGGCACCAACGGCAAGGGATCCGTGTGCGCTTATATGTCCACTGTGCTGCAGTGCGGCGGATACCGGGTGGGGAAGTATACTTCGCCTGCCGTGCTGGACTGGCGGGAGGAGATTCAGGTAAACGGAAGCTACATCGCCAAAGCGGCGGTGGGGCGGTATATGGAGCAGCTCAAGGCAGTGTGCGGCGAAATGGCGGCGGAAGGGCGGCCGCATCCTACGCCCTTTGAGGTGAAGACCGCCATGGCATTTTTGTGTTTTCGGGACAAAAAATGCGATATCGTGGTGATGGAGACGGGGATGGGCGGGCTGTTAGATGCCACTAACGTGGTGGAGGACACCTGCGTGGCCGTGTTGACTTCTGTCAGCATGGATCACATGGGATTTCTGGGGAAGACGCTGCCGGAGATTGCGGCGCAGAAGGCCGGAATCATCAAGAGGGGCTGTCATGTGGTGACGGCAGTGCAGGAGCCGGAGGTGATGGAGGTGCTTGCGGGTCGGGCGGCGGCCCTGGGCTGTCCCCTGACCGTGGCCGATGCGAGGGCAGCGGAGCATGTGCGCTTTGGCCTGGAAAAGCAGCGGTTCGATTACGGCGGGCTGAAAAAGCTGGAAATCACTTTGGCGGGACAGTGCCAGATTGAGAATGCAGTGACGGCGCTGGAAGGATTGCGGGCGTTGGGGATTGGAGCTTTGGGGGGCGCAGAGCCGGGAGCCGGGGCCTTGGAGAGCCGGGAGCCGGGGATTGGGGCTGCGGATGGCAGGGCTCCTGAGGATGAAGAGCCAGGGGGCAGGATCCGTAAGCGGGAATTCCCTGTGACGGAGGAAAGACTTCGGCAGGGCATGGCGCAGGCAATCTGGCCGGGGCGCTTTGCGGTGGCGGGGCGGAAACCCTGCTTCATTCTGGACGGGGCGCACAATGAGGACGCCGCCAGGAAGCTTGTCCAGTCCCTGGAACTTTATTTTTCCGGCCGGAGAATCCTTTATATCATGGGGATGCTGCGGGACAAGGAATATGGCAAGGTGATTGGGCTGACCCACAGCCTGGCCGACCAGATCATCACGGTGACGCCGCCGGGGAACCCAAGGGCCATGCCGGCCTATGAGCTGGCCGCCGCGGTGGCGCAGGTGCATGAGAAGGTGACCGCGGCGGACAGCCTGGAGGAGGCGGTGGAGATGGCCCGTCTCCTGGCGGATAAGGAGGACGTCATCGTGGCTTTCGGCTCCCTGTCCTACCTGGGCAGGATGCTGGAGATTGTCGGAGGAGGGATTCCGACAGGGGAGCTTAGATGACTACATAGATGAGAGCATGTATGATATGGAGCCGGATGTGTATGAGGCGCCCAGTCGGCACTATTCCTGTGCGATGACAGATGTGGTGAACCATGATGCCTCCTATGGGAAGATACTTGTGCCGGAGGACTCCTGTGACCATGTGCCGGTCCCGTTCCTCTCATTGGGCGTCTCCGAGGTGAATGTGCCTGCGCTGCGGCATTTTGAGGGAAGCCTGAGGGAATATCTCGCTGCGGGGGACTACGATACGGTCTTGATATGCTATACAGAGTTCATGATAGGCGCGCATGACGATCCACAGTCGGCAAATTACAGGATGTTCACTTTTGAGTGAGAGGTTCTGTACTGCCGGGGATCGGCGCTGGGAGGGGGGATAGAAATGATAGATGCGGATAAAATCAAAGAGGCGGTCCGCCTCCTGCTGGAGGGAATCGGGGAGGATCCTGACAGAGAGGGACTGGCCGAGACGCCGGACAGAGTGGCCAGGATGTACGGGGAGCTGTTCTCCGGCATGGATGCGGATCCGGCGGAACCGCTGTCCAGAGTATTTCACATAGCAAATAGAGGGAGCGGACGTTCTGCGGGAGACGCGGCTGTGGAAGGCGGCGCCCTTGCCGGGGATATGATCCTGGAGAAGGATATTTTCTTCCATTCCATGTGCGAGCACCATATACTGCCGTTTTACGGCAGGGCCCATATCGCCTATATCCCGGATGGCAGGGTGCTGGGCCTGAGCAAGCTGGCCAGGACGGTGGAAATCTACGCCAGGAGGCTCCAGATTCAGGAGCAGATGACAGGGCAGATCGCGGATGCCATGATGGAACGTCTCTCTCCCCGGGGCGTGATGGTGGTGCTGGAGGCGGAACATATGTGCATGACCATGCGGGGGGTGAAGAAGCCGGGCAGCAAGACCGTCACGGTGGCGGCCAGGGGGGTATTCCGGGAGGATGACGCTCTGCAGGAGCGGTTCTTTCGGATGCTGCGGATGTAGCAGACGGTTGGCGGCGGGGTGGGGGCTGCGCTGTCCGGCCGCTGCTGCCGGGCTTGACAGGATGTATGCGTGTAAGCGCAGCACGGGCCCGCTGGACGGACTGCCCTGCGCGGACTGCCCGGGCCGAACCGGCAGGACGTTGAGGGGCAGCCCGTGGCCTCTGAGTTCCGCGCGCCTGCCTGTGAGGGGCTCCCGGCCTGGGGCCATTGCCGCAGAGAAGAAAAAGTTTCCACCTGTGCGGTTGGATGCTCATTCGAGCATCCAATGGCCCATCTGCATTGCAATAGCTTGCATGCAGACAAGCCATTGGATTGCAACCGCACAGGTGAAAAAATTTCCGGGAAGGACTTTTACATCCTTCCCGGAAATTTTTTAGGCCTGCATATGCCGAATCTCGTTATAGATTAGGACTCAGAAGATTCTTCGGAGTCAGCGCCCTCTTCGGATTCGGGATTCTCTTCGGAACCAGTGCCCTCCTCGGAGCCAGCGGCATCGGAGGACTCGGGAGCCTCCTCGGAGCCAGCGGCATCGGAGGACTCGGGAGCCTCCTCGGAGCCAGCGGCATCGGAGGACTCGGGAGCCTCCTCGGAGCCGGCGGCATCAGAGGACTCAGGAGCTTCTTCGGAACTTGTGACCTCAGAGGATTCCTCGGACACAACAGAGGACTCCACGGTGCTCTCTGTGCTGCTTTCCGCGGAGGATTCTCCGCCGCTGGGATTGCCGCCGCAGGCGGTCATGGCAAGCGCCATTGCAGTTGCGATAAATGTTGTTACGATTCTCTTTTTCATAATCATATCTCTCCTTTTATTGATTTATGTCTAACGGCAGCCAGGTGCAATCTGCCGTAGCCACCTGTCTCAATGCCTGCCCGAAGAACCAGGGGCAGTGCGCTTATGTATCCCCCCTGCATTGTCCCATTATACTCATTATCGGGTGGATATAGCAAGTGCCAGAATGCCGAATTTCTCGCTCTGTCCGGGTTTTATGGTCATCAAAATTAAGCCCTGCCCCGGATTGGGGGAAGCTTTTTGACGGATAGCGGGAGAAGCAATGGGACAAAAATGTGCACTATGCCTATAAAATATTGGCGATTTCTTCGCATTTTGGGGGCAGAATCCGCTGTACAGGCCCGGAAAACCGCGGAATTTCCCTGTGTATGTCAGGGACATCATGATTTCCTGCGGGTGAGGGATGGATTTATCTGCCCGCCCATGGTATAATTCTAGGCGTGCCCCGGATGATACATCTTTGGCGGGGAGAGAGGGATTTTTATGCGGTACAGGTATTGCCCGAAAATGTCGGGGCATAAATTGAAATTTGGATAAAGGAAAGGCGGACAATAGCTTGAAAATCGGAAACAGGGAATTTCGGACCAAAGGACATACATACGTGATGGGAATCCTGAACGTGACCCCGGATTCCTTCTCGGACGGAGGGAAGTGGAACGACAGAGACAGGGCCCTGCGGCATGTGGAGGAGATGCTGGAGGAGGGGGCGGACATCATCGACATCGGCGGCGAGTCCACCCGGCCCGGCTACACGCTTCTGCCGGAGCATGAGGAAATCGAGAGGGTGGTTCCTGTAATCGAGGCTGTGAAGGCTGCTTTCGATGTGCCGGTGTCCCTGGATACCTACAAAGCCCGGGTGGCGTCGGCGGGAATCGCGGCCGGGGCAGACCTGATCAATGATGTCTGGGGATTGAAATATGATAGCTGGTCCCGCAATGGAGCGGACGCGCCGGACAACGGGGCGGGCGGCCAGGGGGGCAGCACAATGGCGCAGGTCATCGGAGAGAGCGGGCTGCCCTGCTGTCTGATGCACAATAGAAGAAATACAAATTATCGGGATTTCGTCCATGACGTCATCGGAGATTTGGAGGGGACTTTGCGGCTGGCGGAACAGGCCGGCATCGGCAGGGAGAGGATTATCTTAGACCCCGGCGTGGGATTCGCCAAAAGTTATGAGCAGAATCTGGAAATCATCCGCCACATGGGGGAACTGGGGACGCTGGGCTGTCCGCTGCTGCTGGGCTGCAGCCGGAAGTCCGTGATAGGGCTGACCTTGGATCTGCCTGCGGATCAGAGGCTGGAGGGGACATTGGTGACCACCGTGGCCGGGGTCCTGCAGGGAGCCATGTTCGTAAGGGTGCATGACGTCAGGGAAAATGTGCGGGCCGTGCGGATGGCGGAGGCGATTTTTGCGGAATAACGAAATAAGTTCATGCCTGCCGATGCAGGCGGACAGGAGGAGAAATGTATTCGGAATGGGCAAAGGACGAGATACGCATTGAAGGCCTGGAAGTATTCGCGCACCACGGGGTATACGCCGAGGAAACGCAGAACGGACAGGTTTTCTATGTAAATGCGACATTATATACAGATGTAAGCCAGGCGGGAAGAACGGACGATTTAGAACGAACCGTAAACTATGGAGCGGTCTGCCGTTTTATCACCGACTGGATGCAGGAGAACACCTGCCTGTTGCTGGAAGCGGTGGCGGAGAAGATGGCGGCAGCGATTCTGCTGGAGTACAAAAGCCTGTCCGCCATAGAACTGGAAATCCAGAAGCCCCACGCGCCCATCCCGCTGCCCTTTGGGAACGTCTCCGTGAAAGTCCACAGAAGCTGGCACAAAGCGTACATCGCGGTGGGATCCAATTTGGGGAACCGGGAGGAGCATATCAAAGGTGCGGTGCGCGCCCTGAAAGAGCATCCTTTCATGATTCTGAAGAAGACCTCTGAACTGCTTGTCACCAAGCCCTACGGCGGTGTGGAGCAGGAAGACTTTCTGAACGGTGTTCTGGAAATCGAGACGCTCCTTGGCCCGGAACAGCTGCTGGATGCCCTTCATGAAATCGAGAACGCGGCCCGGCGCGAAAGGACAGTGCGGTGGGGCCCCAGGACGCTGGACTTGGACATTCTGTTTTACGACAGGCTCTGTTACGACAGCGACGATTTGAAGATACCCCATGTGGACTTGGAAAACAGGACATTCGTCCTGAAGCCCATGGCAGAAATGAAACCGTATTTCCGCCACCCCATAAGCGGAAAAACAATGATAGGGCTTTTGCGGGAATTGGAAGAGAGGGAGGATAGCCTCTCGGAATTTTAGGAAGCAGAATCAGGCATTGGGGGCTGAAATCCTGATAGATGCGCATAGATACGTAATCCTTTAGGGATGCGTTTCCCCGGGATTTCCGGGAACAGGGGTTGGCATACCTGATAAAAACGAGTACATACAGGAATGCGACAATATCCTGATCGCCTCCCCAATCTATTTTTCCGAGCTGACCGGAAGGTTGCTGGATGTGGGAAGCAGGCTCCAGACATACTTCTGCGCCAGATTTTTCAGAAAAGGGGAACCAATCTTAAAACCGAAAAAAGGCGCAGTCATACTGGTCGGCGGCGGGGATGGCCACATGGAGAAAGCCTATGGCACAGCATGCACCCTGCTGCACCATATGAACTGCCGCCAGATCCACGAACCGGTATATAGCCACAACACCAACGAAAGACCCGCAGTCGGGGACGAAAGCGCGCTTTCGGGCCTGGACAGCATTCTGGATTTTTTCCACCTGTGCGGTTAAAATCTGCAGTCCACTAAAATCTGCTCCTTGTATTTCTGATATAAATATATTGCCGGATCAGAACGCTGCTATCATGCCTGACATGGACGCAACCGCTCAGAAATAACTTTTTCAGAGCCATTTCTGGTTCCAATCAATTATGGAGCAATTTGCAGAAATTGTTAAAATTTTGACTATATCTAAGAAGATTCGAGGTGAATTCACATGATGAAACATATCCGAGATAACGACTCAGTACAGTTGCCACAAACTGTTAGCGGATTGTGCTGAGGAGAAAGAAGACTGCTGACAGTCGCAGCTGTACTGCCTCAATGGAAACCATGACATGTGAGAAGGAGGACAGCTATGCGCTATATGAAGGAAATATTAAAAAAGAACAGAAATTGGGTACTTGTATACCTGGCTTTGGGGCTGGCCAGCGCGTTTCTGGCAAACTACAAGGCCGACTATTTTCAGAAGATCGTAGATGGTCTGACAGACAGGACGATAACATTTCATGGAATCCTGCTCTACGGCCTTGTCCTGATCGTGAGCTACGGCATGAACTATCTGGACAACTATCCGGACGCGAAGCTGGGAAACGAAATCTACCTGGATTTCAAATTGCTGGCATTGCGGAAAATCGGCAGGATGGACTATTCGGAATACCAGAGACTTGGAACCGGGAAACTGATACAGCAGATCGAAAACGGAGCCGATGCGGGAAAAGACGTCCTCTATGGCTTCTGGTTCAGCGTGGTCAGGGACCTGGTTCCCACGATTCTGTTCAGCCTGTACTTTATCTGGAAGATAGACAGGAACATCACCTGTTTCCTCATGGCGGGATACCTCATCGTATTCCTGGTGACCAACCTGCTGCTGAAGGGTCTGTACCAGATAAAGGAGAACATCCTGACCAATGAGGAGGAACTGAACCATTTTCTCGTGCGGGGATTCATGGAAATGCCACTTTTCCGCATGAAGCGGCAGTTTCCGGGCGAAATCGGGAAAGCGTCCAAAGCCAAGCGCATCATCGTAGCGTCAAAGGTAAAAATGACCATGATACATGAAGCGTTTTTCACCATATTTGCGGTGCTGGTGGCCTGCCTGGACGTAGGAATCCTGGCCTATGCGTGGAAAAACAGCCACTTGTCCGTTGGGTCCGTGGTGGCGCTGATCACGCTGATTGACAATGCGTATACGCCTATCGCCATATTCAACGTCATTTATGTGCAGTACAAACTGAACAAAACGGCCTGGCAGCGCTTCGAGGGGCTGTTGGATCTGAAGGAGGACGGACAGCTTCAGGAGGGCATCCCGTTCCAGGGGCTTTCCAGGGAGATTCGTGTGGAGGATCTGTCCTATTCCTATGAAACATCTTCTGAAAGGATGCATTTTAACGATAAAAAACAAACTGTAAACAGAAAAACACTCCGGTCTGTGAGCCTGTCGATTCGAAAAGGGGAAAAAGTGGCATTTGTGGGAGAGTCGGGCTCCGGAAAATCCACGCTGGCGAAAATCCTGATTGGACTGCTCAAGTATGAGGAGGGAACCGTACTGCTGGATGAAGAGCCGCTGAAAACGCTTTTCCTGGAATCGCTGTATGAAAAAGTATCCTATCTGTCCCAGGACGCGCCCATATTTGACGGCACGATTCGGGAAAATCTGATATTCGACAGAGAAGTCCCGGAGGAAGACATCCGCGTGAGCCTGGAGGCGGCACAGCTGCTGCCCTTGCTTGCCACATTGGAGCAGGGACTGGACACCAGAGTCGGCGAAAAAGGCGCATGCCTGTCCGGCGGAGAAAAGCAGCGGCTGGCACTGGCCAGGCTCATGCTCGACCGTTCCGAGATCGTCGTCCTGGACGAGGCCACATCGGCATTGGACAATGTCACGGAACGCGCCGTCATGAAGAACGTCCTGGAGCGGGTGGCCCATGCCACGGTAATCGCCATCGCCCACCGCCTGTCCTCCATCAGCGGATTCGACCGGATTTATGTATTCCGGGAGGGCAGAATCGTGGGGGACGGGACTTTTGAGGAGCTGCTGGCAGACAACAGCTATTTCCGGGAATTGTACCGGAAAGAAAAGGAGAGAGCCGGGGAATGCTCCTAATGACATGCGCGGCGTCCGGGAACTGCGCGGGGAATGAATATACGCTTATACGGTATCCGGGGGAAGGGGCGGAAGGAGCCTCCCGGCGAAGCCGGCGCAGAGCCCCGTAAAAAGCCCTGTGACTATCCCGCTCAGGATAAGGAAAGGCAGGTAGGCCGCCACGCCGGCGGTTCTGGTAATCGCGAAAGCCACGGCCAGCTGGCCCAGATTGTGGGTCAGCCCGCCCATGGCCCCTGTGAGGAAGATAAGTTTTTTCTGTAGAACTTTCATCACCACCGCCATGACGCACAGGCTGCACAGCCCGCCCGTCAGGCTATAGAGCAGGGACAGGGCCTGCCCGAACAAAAAAGCGGACAGCAGTATCCTGGAGACCAGCACCACAAGGGCGTCCCTGGCGGAGAACTGCCGCAGCAGAATCAAAGTGACGATATTAGCCAGCCCCAGCTTGATGCCCGGGATAGGCACCAGGGGCGGGATGGCGCTCTCTGCGGCGAAGATGGCCAGGGACAGGGTGGTGAAGAGGGCCAAAAGCGTAGTCTTTCTGACGGACATGGGGAAGCTCCTTTCTAGTAAGTGACCGCATCCGGCGCTGCAGCGTTTCCCGGGGAATCAGACACAGGCCGCAGCCGGATTACCAGCCGGTTGGGCAGGCATGTGATGGGCAGCCTGGAATCGCTGATGAAGCCCTGGTGGACGCAGAGCTTGTCAGGGCAGTCCGCGGAGATGATGGCAATGCTGCCGGGGCGGACTTCGATTTCGTTGACGCAGCCGTTTTCGCCCTCTACCGTAAAGGTATCCGGCTCATGGATATCGTCCAGCAGAATAGTTCTTATCAATATACCGTTCTGAAAAATGTCCGCGGCACAGCTTGTTTCTTCTTTCTCAGCCAGCAGAAAGAACAGGCTTGCTGCCGACAGGAGCAGAAGGAACGCTGCGATTGCGATAGCGGGTTTTTGACAGGCTGTGTTTTTTTTCATGGGAATGGCCTTTCTGTCAATAGACATCAATAGGGTACGCCGCAGGGCTGCCTTTAGTATAGCAAAAAGGAATGGGAAAATGAAGCTTTTTTTCAGGACAGCGATATGCTGTATTATAATGACGGTAATCCTCTGCTGCGGCTGCGGGGATGCCGGCCCGGGGGAGAGGACGGACAGAGCCGGGCAGAACACCGCCTCCTGGCAGTACATGGATACCGCCATGGGAACGGTAGTGCAGCAGACGATCTATGCAAAGGATCAGGAGACTGCGGAGGACTTTTCCCGGCAGGCCTTTGATTTGCTGTCGCGGCTGGAGAGCGAGGAGATTTCCTGGCGGCTGGACACTTCTGAGGTGTACCGCGCCAATGCGTCCGCGGGGAGCGGGGAAGGCTTTGGCCTTTCGGAAGACCTGTCCGGGCTTTTAGAGGCCTGCAAAGAGCTGTGGGAGCGTTCGGACGGGGCATTCGACGCCACGCTGGGGGCGGTGACGCGCCTGTGGAACATTGACAGCTGGGCAGTGGAAGAGGATACGGAAGAGTTCGCGCCGCCTGCGGAGGGGGAGCTGGAGCGGGCCCTGAGCACATGCGGCAGCCAAAGGATGCGGCTCGTATGGGAGGAGTCTGGGGAAAGCGGCCCGAAATTGGGAACCGATTCTGTGACAGAAGGCGATTCGGCTGCCGCGGCATCTGCCTCCTTGCAGGAGGGGAACGGGCAGGCGGGAAGATGCCGTCTCTATCTGCCGGAAGGGATGCAGCTTGACCTGGGCGCTGTGGGAAAAGGATTCGCCATGGAGAGGCTTTTGGGTCTGCTGGAGGATTCTTCTGACGTGACCGCGGCGGTGATATCCCTGGGCGGCAGCATCCTGACCTATGGGAGTAAGCCGGACGGGGGACCGTGGCGGGTGGGAATCGTCGATCCTTTCGACACGTCAGGCAGCGTCGGCACATTGACCCTGGAGGGGCAGTGGTGCGTTTCCACTTCAGGGGATTATGAGCGGTATGTGGAGGCGGACGGCGTGCGGTACCACCATATCCTGGACCCGAAGACCGGTATGCCCGCTGTCAGCGACGTGCGGGGCGTGACCATACTGATGAAGGACGGCCTGCTCAGCGACGGCCTGTCCACGGCCTGCTATATTCTCGGGCCGGAGAAAGGGATGGACCTGGCCGGACAATACGGGGCAGAGGCGCTGTTCGTCATGGCCGACGGCAGGATAGAGATGTCGGAGGGGATGGAAGCGTATTTTATGGAAAATGAGAACAGAAGATAATACAGACTTATGGCAATCATAAAATTTATTGATTTTACTTATGAAAAGGGTTATAGTATAATAGCATAGTAAATGAAAACAATAGAATCCATACTTTGCGGGGATTCTATTTTCATGAATGAAATCCTGCCGCCTGGCGGCGGGGAATGGAGGAGAACTATGGTCAAGGCAATTGTAGGAGCCAACTGGGGCGATGAAGGAAAGGGCAAGATTACGGACATGATGGCGCAGGAGGCGGATATCGTAGTGCGGTTCCAGGGCGGCGCCAACGCGGGGCACACCATCGTGAACGATTACGGAAAATTCGCGCTGCATACGCTTCCCTCGGGGGTATTTTACAGCCATATCACAAATATCATAGGCAATGGAGTAGCGCTGAACATCCCGCTGCTGTTCAGGGAAGTGCAGTCTCTGGTGGAGAGGAATGTGCCCAGCCCGAAGCTTCTGGTATCCGACAGGGCGCAGATTGTGATGCCGTATCATATCCTGCTGGATCAGTATGAGGAAGAGCGCCTGGGAGGAAAGTCTTTCGGCTCCACGAAATCCGGCATTGCACCCTTTTATTCCGACAAATATGCCAAAATCGGCTTTCAGGTAAGTGAGCTTTTCGACGAGGAAATACTGGAGGAGAAGACACAGCGTGTCTGTGAGATGAAGAATGTGCTCTTTGAACATCTTTACCACAAGCCTGTAATCAACCCGGAAGAGCTTCTGGAGACGCTTCACGGATACAGGGATATGGTGGCTCCTTTTGTGGGCGATGTATCCGCCTTTTTGGACAGAGCACTGAAAGAGGGCAGGACAGTGCTGCTGGAGGGACAGCTGGGCACATTAAAGGATCCGGATCACGGCATCTACCCCATGGTGACATCTTCTTCCACGCTGGCGGCTTTCGGCGCTATCGGGGCAGGGCTGCCTCCCTATGAAATCAAGCAGATCGTGACGGTCTGCAAGGCATATTCTTCCGCGGTAGGCGCGGGGGCGTTTGTGTCGGAGCTGTTCGGCGACGAGGCGGAGGAGCTGCGCCGCAGGGGCGGAGACGGCGGGGAGTACGGCGCCACTACCGGACGGCCCAGGCGCGTTGGCTGGTTCGACTGCGTGGCCTCCAGGTATGGATGCCGCCTGCAGGGGACTACGGACGTGGCCTTTACCGTGCTGGACGTGCTGGGCTATCTGGACGAGATTCCCGTGTGCGTGGGCTATGAGATTGACGGAGAGGTCACCACGGATTTCCCGGTGACCGGCAGGCTGTCCAAGGCAAAGCCCGTATTCAGGACCATGCCCGGATGGAAATGCGACATCAGGGGCATCTGCAACTATGAGGAACTGCCGGAGAACTGCCGGAATTATATCGAGTTCATCGAGGGACAGATCGGCTATCCCATCACCATGGTCAGCAATGGGCCGGGCAGAGAGGACATCATTTACAGAAAATCAGCGCTGTAGGCGCGGGCCTGACGCATGCGGCAATGCCGCGCAGGCGGGAGGAGAGATATGGTCGGGAATCTGGAGTATTTCAAGGTGTTCTACTATACGGCCAGGCTGGGAAGCGTCACGGGAGCGGCCAGTGAGCTTTCCATCTCTCAGCCCGCGGTGAGCCAGTCCCTGAAAGCGCTGGAGCGCAGCCTTGGGGTGGCGCTGTTCCAGCGGGCCCCAAAGGGTGTCCGGCTGACCGGGGAGGGGCAGCTTCTGTACTCCTATGTGGCGAAAGGCTACGAGGAGATAGAGCGGGGAGTGGAGAAAGTGAAACAGATGCTGAATCTGGAGCTGGGGGAGGTGCACATCGGCGCCAGCGACATGACCCTGCGCTTCTATCTGCTGCCTTTTCTGGAGGAATTCCATGAGCGTTATCCGGGAATAAAGGTAATCGTGGCCAACGCGCCTACCCCGGAGACGCTGAAACTCCTGCGGGCGGGAGAAATCGATTTCGGCGTGGTCAGCACGCCCTTTGACCAGGGCGCGGACATCTGCGCGGAACCGGTCAGGGAGATAGAAGACGTGTTTGTAGCCGGGCGCAGGTTCATTTCCTATAAGAATAAGATGCTGGATCTGCAGGAGCTGGAGAAGCTGCCGCTGATTTATCTGGAGGGGAGCACCAGCACCAGGACCTACATGGACGCCTATCTGGCGGAGAACAATGTGGCGGTGCAGCCGGAGTTCGAGCTGTCCACCAGCGACATGATCGTGCAGTTCGCTTTGCGCAATCTGGGAATCGGCTGCGTGGTCAGGGACTTTGCCATGGAGGCCGTGGAGTCGGGGCGGCTGTTTGAGCTGCGGTTCAACAAAATGATACCCAAAAGACAGTTCTGCGTGGTCACCAGCCGGAAAGCGCCTCTGGGCGTGGCGGCGGGAAAGCTGTTGGAGATTATGCGGAATCAGAATAGGAGAACGAGGGATGATTCGTAATATTATATTTGATATCGGTAATGTGTTGACGGATTTTCGGTGGAAAGCATTCCTGGAGGACAAGGGATTTGACGAAAAAACCGTGGAGCGCATTGCGAAAGCTTCGGTGCAGACACCGCTCTGGAACGAAATAGACCGGGGAGTCTGGGACCTGGAGGAGCTGATGCAGGCTTTCATTGCCAGGGATCCTGAGATTGAGCCCCAGCTGCGCAGGGCCTACGACAATGTGGCCGGCATGGTGACAAAGCGGGACTATGCCATTCCCTGGATCCGGGAGCTGAAAGCAAAGGGCTATGGAGTATACTATCTGTCCAATTTCTCGGAGAAAGCCTATGCGGACTGCGCGGATGCCCTTGACTTTATGCCCTATATGGACGGCGGCATTCTGTCCTATCAGGAGAAAATCATCAAGCCTGACCCGGAGATCTACAGGCTGCTTCTGTCCAGGTATTCTCTGAAAGCGGAAGAAAGCGTGTTCCTTGACGATACCGCGGCAAACGTGGAGGCGGCCAGAGCGGTGGGGCTGTACGGTATCCGGTTTGAGACGAAAGAGCAGGCGGAAGAAGAGCTGCGGGGGCTTGGAGCGGATGTGTAATGGATTTCCCATACCTTTCCAAAGACATTGTTTCAGAGATGGGCAATCGGAACGGATAGCGGCCAAAGCCGGGTTATTGCAGACCTGGCTTTGGCCCGATTGGTTTTGGGAACATCAGCGTGGGTCCTGTCTCTCTCCCGATGCCTTGTCTGCCGCCGCCTTGTCTGCTGCTGCGGCCTCCGGTTTATCCGGGTCGCCGATAGTCTTTTTCCCGGTGAGCCTGCCGTACATCCAGGAATAGATCCAGATGACCAGCGGCAGGGCGAAAGTGCCGAACAGGCAGATCCGGAACCAACCGGCGGACTGGCTGCTGTCCGCGATGGCGGCCACAAGGGTGACGACATACAGGAGAATCAGCAGCGCCACGCCGACGATGGCGACAATCTGCCTTGAGTTCCTTTTTCTTTTTGGCGCATTCGGTTTCGTTTCTTTCATGGCTTCCTCGTTTCTGTTGCCTCCCCGCACGGATGGGCGCGGCGCGGGGGATGTGGATAGGATGATTGTAGCATGTTTGCTCCTGGTTGGCAACAGGTCGGACTCCAAATTGCGCATAACGCAAAAATCCCGGGCCTGCACCTGCGCGAAGCCCGGAATAAAGGGGAGGATTCAGGTTCTGTCACGCAAAGGCGAACCACTGCGCCACAGAACCTAAGTATTATTTTATCTTCGGTACGATCAAAGGAGGGGGTTCCCTGACATTCAATAGTGTGACCCTAAATCCGGTATTTATACACGCTCAGGGAAATTTTTGAAAATTTTTTTATTGTGTTAAAACATATTCTGTTATATACTGATTAATGTGGCGGACATTTTGGAATGTCCGGCTAAAATACAGCCGGCAAAAGCCCGGTGGGATTGAAAAAGGTGGTAGATATGGCATTATTGGAAAAATGGAGAGAAGAGGCATATAACGAGGCGGTTGGACAGGACAAGCTGCAGAAGCTTTGGGCGGCATATTTTCAGGAAGAGAAAGAAATCTATGCCCGGCTTCTGAAGAATCCCGACGAAGTGGTTCAGGGCACGGTGCGGGAGCTGGCTGACAAATACCAGGTGACCATCATGACGATGACCGGCTTCCTGGACGGCATCAACGACAGCCTGAAAGAGCCCAACCCCATCGAGGAGATGGAAGAGGATACAGTGGTGAACCTTGGTTTTGAGAAAGCGCTGCTCTATAAGAACATGGTGGCGGCAGAGGCTGACTGGCTGTATAATCTGGAGGAGTGGAACGATATTTTCGACGAGGAGACAAGGAGGGCCCTCTATAAGGAGCAGAAATCCTCCACCACAATCGTAAAGGAGGCAAAGGTCTATCCCAACGATCCATGCCCCTGTGGAAGCGGTAAAAAGTATAAAAAGTGCTGCGGCAGGAAATAAGAGGAATCCGGTATGAAAAAACTCTTGAAACAGATAAAATGGGAGACGCTTCTGACATCGGCGCTGTACATCGTGCTGGGAGTGGTGGCACTGATTATCCCGGATACGATGGTGAAGACGCTGGGTTATCTGATCGGTATCCTGCTGATCGTGGCGGGAGCGGTTTCCATGATATGCTATCTGCTGCGGGAGGCCAGCCTGAACTATTACCGGAATGGTTTTGGATATGGGCTGGTGAGCATAGCGGTGGGCATCCTCTTTTTGTACAAGGTGGAGTGGATTATCTCGCTGGTACCGGCGATTCTGGGCATCCTGGTGGTGGCCAGCGGCTGCCGGAAGCTGCAGGACGTGATAGACATGAAGCGGATGAACTATGGCAACTGGGTGGCGGTGCTGATTCTGGCAGCGGTCAATGTGATACTGGGCGCGGCGCTTATCTTCAATTCCCTGGAGGCAGCGCTGTTCTTCCTGCAGCTGGTGGGCGCCGGCCTGATTTTCAGCGGCGTCACGGACTGTATTACCTGCTTTTACCTGGCGAAAGAGGCAAAAGGATATTTTGACAATCTGGAGGCCGTGGACAGCACCTTTACAGAAGTGGCGGACACGGATGAAGAGGGAGCAGAAATTTGAAAGAAGTACGCTTTCGGACTTTTTGATTTTCATGCGCGCCAAAGCGCGCAAGGGGTATAGAAAATGAACATTGCATCCTTTTTATTGCCCAAAGCGGAGGTGGCCTATCTGCGGGATGACATGACGCTGAGGCAGGGCCTTGAAAAGCTCCGCAGAAGCGGCTTTTCCGCCATACCTGTCATCGATATTGAAGACAGGTATGTGGGCGTTGTGGGCGTAGGGGATTTTCTGTGGAATATACTGGCATACAACCAGAACCTGGAGAATATTACGCTGAAGAATCTGGAGCATACATGCGTGCGGGATTTCCTGCAGAACGGAAAGGTGAAGCCGGCCTGCATCGATACGCCCATGGAGAATCTGCTGGAGCGCGCGAAGAACCAGAATTTCGTGCCGGTAATAGACGACAGGAACGTATTCATCGGAATCGTCACCCGCAGCGATATCATCAAATATTTTACGGATAAGGCGAGGCTGAATACGAAAGAAAGCTGAAAGAGATACATAAAAGAGAGGTGGACAGGAATGAAGAAACTGGAGGAATATGTAGTAAGCATCCCGGATTTTCCGGAAGAGGGAATCATCTTCCGCGACGTGACCAGCGTCCTTCAGGATGCGGAGGGGTTACAGCTGGCAGTCAACACCATGCAGGAGAAGATAAAGGATCTGGATTATGATGTGGTGGCGGGACCTGAATCGAGAGGATTTATATTTGGAACCCCCATTGCCTATAATAATAAAAAGCCTTTTGTGCTGATTCGCAAGGCTGGAAAGCTTCCCAGAGAGACGGTTTCCGTCTCCTATGAACTGGAGTACGGGCAGGCTACCATCGAGATGCACAAGGACAGCATCAGGCCGGGACAGAAAGTACTGGTGGTGGATGATCTGATTGCCACAGGCGGCACCACGGAGGCCATGATCAAGCTGATCGAGAGCATTGGCGGCGAAGTGGTGGGCGTTGTGGTCCTGATGGAGCTGGCGGGTCTGAAAGGCCGTGAGAAAATCGCCGGATACCGTCTGGAGTCGGCCATCTGTTATCCGGGCAAATAGCGTGCAAAGAAGTTCTAAGACAGCAAAGTACGCTGTCTAAGAACTTCTATGTTGCACGCGGAAGAATCCGCGGGGCGGATTCTTCCGGGATTGGGATTTGGAAGACTGGGAGCATGGATTTTGGGGTGCGGGGCGGAAGACATGGTAGAAAGCGTGGGTATCTATGGCAGAAGAAAAATTCGATGAAATTTTTGATGATGGAAAGATGAGCGAGTATCATGAATTCGTGAATCCTGAGGGTCTGTATCAGGAGCTGATTCAGCGCGTTCAAAAATATCATCCCAGCGACGACATTTCCATGATTCAAAAGGCTTACAATGTTGCGGCGGAGGCCCACAAGGACCAGAAACGCAAATCCGGGGAACCCTATATCATCCATCCGCTGAACGTGGCCATTATCCTGGCAGATCTGGAGCTGGATAAGGAGACTATCGTAGCCGGCATCCTCCATGACGTGGTGGAGGATACTATTATGACAGAGGAGGACCTGAAGCGGGAATTCGGAGACGATGTGGCGCTGCTGGTGGACGGCGTCACCAAGCTGGAGAAGATTCCCCTGTCCGCCGGAGGCGACCAGCCGGATGAGAAGCTGGAGATGCAGGCGGAGAACCTGCGGAAGATGTTCCTGGCCATGGCCAAGGACATCCGCGTCATACTGATCAAACTGGCGGACCGCCTACACAACATGCGCACCCTCCAGTACAAGAAGCCGGAGAGCAGGCAGCGCATCGCAAAGGAGACCCTGGAAATCTATTGCCCCATCGCCCAGCGGCTGGGCATCAGTAAGGTGAAGATTGAGCTGGACGATTTGTCCTTGAAATATCTGGAGCCGGAAGTGTACTACGACCTTGTGGACAAGATTTCCGAGCGCAGGAGCGTGCGGGAGAAATATATCCAGAGCATCGTGGACGAGGTCAGCGAGCATATCAGCAACGCGGGCATCAAGGCCAAGATAGACGGCCGGGTGAAGCATTTCTTCAGCATCTATAAGAAGATGAAGAACCAGAACAAGACCCTGGACCAGATATATGACCTGTTCGCCGTGCGCATCATCGTGGACAGCGTCCGGGACTGCTATGCGGCCCTGGGGGTCATTCATGAGATGTATAAGCCTATCCCCGGGCGTTTCAAGGACTACATCGCCATGCCAAAGGCCAACATGTACCAGTCCCTGCACACCACCCTGATTGGCAGCTCCGGCCAGCCTTTCGAGATACAGATCCGCACCTTTGAGATGCACAAGGCGGCGGAATACGGCATAGCCGCCCACTGGAAATACAAGGAGGCCTCGGACGGCAAGAAAGTGGCCGCCCAGGAGGAGGAGAAGCTGGTATGGCTGCGCCAGATTCTGGAATGGCAGCGGGACATGTCGGACAACCGGGAGTTTTTGAAGCTTTTGAAGAACGATTTGGATTTGTTCTCCGACAATGTGTACTGCTTCACGCCCACGGGGGAAGTGAAGAACCTGCCCGCAGGTTCCACCACCATCGATTTCGCCTACAGCATCCATTCCGCCGTGGGCAACCGGATGGTGGGGGCCAGGGTCAATGACAAGCTGGTGACCATTGATTATCAGATCAATAACGGCGACAGGATTGAAATCATCACTTCCCAGAACTCCAAAGGCCCCAGCCGTGACTGGCTGAACGTGGTGAAGAGCACCCAGGCCAAGAACAAAATCAATCAATGGTTCAAGAATGAACTGAAAGAAGACAATATCATCAAAGGGAAAGATCTGCTGTCCGCTTACTGTAAGGCCAGGGGCGTGGTTCTCTCTGATTTGCTGAAAACCGATTATATGAATGCGGTCATGCGAAAATACGGATTCCGGGACTGGGATTCCGTGCTGGCCGCCATAGGCCACGGTGCCCTGAAAGAGGGCCAGGTGGTCAATAAGATGCAGGATCTCTATGACAGGGATCATAAAAAGGAGCTGACCAATGAGGAAGTCCTGGCCAGCATCGCGGAGAGCGGGGCGTTGTCCGCCGCAAAGCCCGCCGCCATGAAAGCCAAGAGCGGCATCGTGGTGCGGGGCATCGCGGATCTGTCGGTGCGGTTCTCCAAGTGCTGTTCTCCGGTGCCCGGGGATGAAATTGTGGGCTTCGTCACCAGAGGCCGGGGCATTTCCATCCACCGCACGGACTGCGTGAACATGATGAATCTGCCGGAGATAGAGCGGGCGCGGATCATCGACGCGGAATGGCAGGCGCCAGAAGATGTCTCCGAGAAATATGTGGCGGAAATCTCCATTTTTGCCAATAACCGCAACGGGCTCCTGGCAGACATCACCAAGGCGCTGACGGAGAAGAACATCAGTATTCTGTCCCTGAATACCAGGGTCAGCAGGCAGGGGCTGGCCACCATGCAGATATCTTTTGAGGTGGAGAGCAAGGAAGAGCTGAACCGGGTCATTGACAAAATCCGGGGAATTGAGAGCGTGGTGGATATCGAGAGGGCCACGGGTTGAGTGCGAGAAGAATTTACAGCGATTTAGCGGAGTTTCAGGAGGCGAATGTGATGGGTGAGATTAAGATAGGGCGCATGGTGCTGGGGGTCTGCCAGACGAATTGCTATTTTCTGTATCGGGACGGGGAGCATGACGCCATCGTGGTGGATCCGGCGGACAAGGGGGCGAACATTTACGCCGCCCTGCAGAAGAACGGATTCCATGTGGCGGGGATATTGCTGACCCATGGGCATTTCGATCATATCTGGGGGCTGGATGCCCTGCGGGACGCGGCAAATGCGGCGGCTGAAGCGGATGGGCTTAAGCCTGTGAAGGCTTATGCCTGCGAGGCGGAGCGGGAGCTTCTGAAGAGCCCGCGGCTGAACGTGTCGGAGCAGGCGGGCAGGGCCTGTGCCACCTATGCGGATGTGTACGTGAAGGACGGGGAGGAAATCTCCCTGGCGGGCATGACCTGCAAGGCGATTGCCACCCCCGGGCATACGGCGGGAGGCTGCTGCTATTATTTCGCGGAGGCGGGCATCCTGGTCAGTGGGGATACGCTGTTCGCGGAGTCGGTGGGACGGACGGACTTCCCCACGGGCAGTATGGGCACTCTGGTGCGCTCCATCAAGGAGAAGCTGTTCGTGCTGCCGGAGGACACGCGGGTGTATTCCGGGCATGGAGAGAGCACTACTATCGGTTATGAGAAGAAAAATAATCCGTTCTGCGTATAAAATACCAGGACAGGGTTCATGTGCGGCGAGGGCCGCGCAGGCAGGGCGGTGGCTATGGTTTCGGACAGGCGCTTTTCGGGAGAGATGCCAGAGAGCGGGAATCAGGGGCCACTGCCTTTTGTACATTTTGGCAAAGGGATGATGGGATAATTTTGGGTCACTGTTGTTGATAAAAATACAGAGGAACATGTGGGCGTGCACAGGCCTGGATTGGATGAAGGGTGTCCTGATTTAGCAAGGAGGATGAACATGAACTTAATTGCTTTACTGGAAAAGAAACGACTCAACTGGAATTTAGGCTCGCGGCCACAGCGGCAAACCACATCGCTCGTGAGTATAGACTTGGAAATTTGAAATCTGAGGACAGATAAATTTCCGATAACGGATTAAAAAACGATTGAATGAGAGCATTTCGGAGGAGATATAAGATGTTGGTGGTGGAGCTGAACAGGGCGAATTTTGAGTATGACGTGAATTCCATCGTGAGGGCCTTTTATCCGGAGGAGCAGGTGTATGTGCTGACTCCGGAATGCAGAGAGGAGAAACGGGCGCAGTTTGGCGGGAGCGTGCGTATAAGGGTAGAGCTGCGGGAGGATGGGGCTCTGCTGTCTATAGACGGAAATGACTATCTTTGGGAGTGGCGTGGGGATGCACCGGAGGATTTTGGATTTTCCGGCAGTGCCTATGTCTGCGCCGATGTCGGAACGGTACCGGAAGAGGCGGGAGACGTTGCCGAGGAGCCGGATTCGGCAGTCGTGAGGCCTGAGGACACGGTTTGTGCGGAAGAGGCGGCTGTACATGGGAAGACGATAAAAGAAACGGAGGAAGACGAAAAAGAATACAAATACGGCTTCAAATGTTTCTTTTACCGCACCCTGTGTGAGGAGACCGGAAAAGAGCTCCCCTGGGGGAACCTGACAGGGATACGTCCTACCAAGATAGCCTATCAGCTGCTGGAGCAGGGGGCCTGCGAAGAGGATATCATAGAACATTATATGCAGAGATACTATGTCAGCCGCGAAAAGGCAGAGCTCTCCGTGGATATCGCCAGGAGAGAGCGGGAGCTGCTTTCCGGCCTGGGCAGCAAGGGGGAGCTCCCGGGAGAAGGTTCCGGCTACAGCATTTATATCGGCATCCCTTTCTGCCCCAGCACCTGCCTGTACTGTTCCTTTACCTCTTTCCCGATTGCAGCATATCGGAAAGACGTAGACCGCTACATCGACTGCCTGATAAGGGAGATGGAACATGTGGCGGAGCTGTACCGGGACAGGAGGCTGGACTGCGTCTATATCGGCGGAGGTACGCCCACCACTCTGGAGGCGGAGCAGCTTGAGCGTCTGCTGGTAAGGCTGAAAGGCCTGTTCGACTTCTCCTCCGTCAGGGAATTCACGGTGGAGGCAGGCCGGGCGGACAGCATCACGGGGGACAAACTACGGGTGCTGTACCGGTACGGCGTGGACAGGATATCCGTGAATCCCCAGACCATGAAGCAGGAGACCCTGGATGTCATCGGCCGGAAAGCCTCCGTGGAGCAGGTGGAGGAGGCCTACGCGCTGGCCCGCCGGGCAGGCTTCGACAATATCAACATGGACTTGATACTGGGCCTGCCGGGAGAGCTGGAGGCGGATGTGCAGCGCACGATCGACAGGGTGGTGGAGCTGGCTCCGGACAGCCTTACGGTGCACTCCCTGGCCATCAAGCGGGCCTCCAGGCTGAACCGGTGGATCCAGGAAAACGGGATGCCCGTCCTGCACAATACCGATGAGACCATGGGGATAGCGGCAAAGGGCGCGGAGCGCCTGGGCCTGGTGCCCTATTATCTCTACCGCCAGAAGAACATGTCCGGGAATTTCGAGAACGTAGGTTATGCCAGAGAGGGGAAATTCGGGCTATATAATATATTAATTATGGAGGAAAAACAGACCATAGTCGCCTGCGGAGCCGGTAGTATCTCGAAAAGGGTATACCCTGACGGGCTGATTAAGCGAAGCGAAAATGTGAAAGACGTTTCCCAATATATCGAGAGAATCGGGGAAATGATAGAAAGAAAACGTGTATTATTAGAAGATTAACAATTCAAAATTCAGAGTAAAATTGCCCCGTGTGATGCAGATTTTGGGTACAACAAAAATACCGGAAGTCCAACAAAAGTCCAACAAAATTTTTTGCGTTGGTACATCATAATACGCCATAATGCAATTTTCATCTCGGAGTCCAACAAAATCAGTGTAAATTCACAGATTCCTAAGGAGCGTTTCGGAAATAATCGAAGCGCTCTTTTTTACGCCTTTCAAAGAGGATTTTAGCCATTTAGAGGAAGCTGTTACATCGGGCTAGTCCAACAAAATTAAAATGCACATTTGGTAACAGTCATTTTATTCAATGAAAAGGAAAAGGAGGTTCACGGGATGAACAACACAGCGTTAAGAGCAGGGGCGCAGAACGCCAACAACACACACATGGTTTTTACAGACAGCGAACATGAGAAGTTTTATTATGAGAAACTGGAACAGGCGAGGTACCAAGACTGCTATCATAAGGCTTTGATCTACATTCTCGGTATTTCTGAGGACACGAGGAACCATTTTAGCCAGATTTACGATATGAAGTCCGGGTGCGTCAAAACAGAGTGTCTGCATCAGGGCTGGCAGACCAGCGGAAGTGTAAAAGTGGTCAGACTGGCATTTAACCTTTACACGGACGGAACGCCGAGCATTGATGACTATAAGCGCAAGGACGAGCAGATCGGCGAGTGCAGGGAATATTCCGTAAGCGATATTTTCTGCTGCGGCTATGCACTGTACTTCTGGCAGGGCATTAAGCTCCGTTACCCGGAATACTGCCGGAAACAGAGGTCTATGGAAGAGATCCTTGCAGAAATGGAGAGGGAACGTGCTGAAAATTCGACTGATGGGAACGAAGAATGATATTAAGTGGTTCGAGAGGCTCCTGCAAAGGCAGCCCAAAGTGGCTGTGACGGAAGTTTCCGAGCTGTACCGGAACAAGGGTACAAACAGGTATTACCGGGCTTATGTGGAAGTGCAGAATGTCGGACGGCAAATTGAGGGAGACACAAACTGCGAATTATTTTTCCAACCCTTATCCCATTGACTGCGCAGTGCCGTCTGTGAATGCATGATCCTGCCGCAAATGCGGCGCACTGTTGTCAGCATGGATTTCTCCCTGAAACATAAAAGGCCATGGATCCCATCATGGGATCCACAGCCATACGAAGTATTCAGTTTTTCAGCTGTACGGCAGCCATGGCAGGCAGATGGACCAGTCCGGTGGCGACAGTCACCGCATCCACCTTCCGCATCAGGGAACCGATCCTTTCTTCATTCCAGAAGATATCGGAGAAATCGGAGAGCTCGCAGCCTATATCGTGGTTGGGGATGCACAGGTAGTTGCCATATTTATGCTGTCCGGCGAGGATGTGGAAGTAAGTCCCGCGTCCATTGATCCCAGCTTCATACCATCCGTTTCCCACTCCCAGCAGGATGGGCTCTCCTGTCCAGATCTCCCTGCGGGAGCCACTTTTTAAGATACAGGTATAATCCATGTTCCATGCCCCCTATCCGAGATTCTGGCTGCTGACGGAAGCCAGGATGACATCCATATCGATCACCTTCTTCTCCATCTGCGCGCCAAGCGTCAGTGCATCGGTCATCAGGTTGTCCACCAGGCGGGGGCTCCCCTGGGAATGGCTGTGGACGGCGGAAAGCGCTGCCTGGTCGATGATGGAGGAGGCCCCTCCGGCACAGGCGATCTTGTGGAGCACGTACTGGGCCACCTCCGAATCCGAGAGTCCGGAAAAGTTGTAATGCACGGTGATCCTCTGGCGCAGGGCCTCATGGACGGGCTTCTTCAGGGTGCTGTTCAGGTGCGGCTCCCCGCAGAGGATGAGAGTGAAGCAGTTGAGGGAGTCATACCCGTAGTTCATGAGCATCTTGATGTCCTCCAGGATGCCGGTGGAGAGGTACTGTGCCTCATCGACTGCCAGGAGGAGGGGCTGCTTCTTGTCCTTGTAGAGGTAGAGGATCTGCTCCTGCACGGCGCGGAACATCCCAGGCTTGCCGCCCCTTGGCTCTACCCCTAAGACAGAGCAGAGCTGGCGGTAGAACTCCATGACGCTGACGGTGGAGAGGCAGATGTATTCCATGTGGTAGAGGTTGGGGTTGGGGCTCTTTGCAAAGCAGCGCAGGGCGAAGGACTTGCCCATGCCGGGGCGTGCCGTGAACAGGCCGATGCCCCTGGTGTCCTTGAGGTAGTCCAGCCGGGACGCCATCTCCGAGATGTCCCTTGAGAGGAACCGGTCCTTCTCTTTCGCATTCTGCTTGTCAAAGGGATTGAAGGAAAGCCCATAGTAGGAACGGAACATCAGCCCTCACCTCCGATCCTTGAATAATCGATGGACGGCGTGTTATTGCGTTTCGTCCGGCAGTTCCCATTCTTATCCGTAGGACGGATGGGGTAATGCTCCCCTTCGTAAAGGATGAAGGCGGAGGACATGTCGTCCGGCAGGAAGCGGATCTCCACTTTCGATGAGATGAACTGCATGGGGACGTCATAGGACACTTTGTCGATGGAGATGGTGGAGTCCCTGTTCACCTTCCTGGTGATGCGGTTGAGGAAGCATTCCTCCAGCCATTCCCTGGATTTGGGCATGCGGATGGAGGAACGGGTCTGCTGGTAGCGCTCCAGGGGCGTGGTGCCGATGCCGGAATGGAGGGATGTATTGTAGGTGCGCATGTAGTCCTTAAGCAGCCCGCCAAACTGCGCCAGCGAGGTGATGGAATCCAGGTCCAGCGCATAGAGCCAGGTCTCCTTGAGCGTCCTGAACTGGCGTTCGATTTTGGCCTTGGATGCACCGTCACGGATTTTCGTATGTAAAAGTACGGTGCCGATGGAGCCGCAGATGAGGGAAAGCTGCTCATTGGAGTAGCTGCAGCCATTGTCGACATAAAGTTTTGCCGGGATCCCGTGGGCGGCCACGGCGTCCTTGAGCACCTTCCGGAAGTTATAGGCATTGTCGCTGTAGAAGAGCCCGCCGCCCACCAGGAAACGGGAGTGGTCATCAATGACCATGATGCAGTAGACCCTCCTGCGCTGGCCGTCCTCCGTGATATAAGGAAGATAGCACGTATCGGCCAAGCCATGCCTGCATGGCTTTCCACATCCTTCCCAAAGGAGTCTTCTTCAAATGCTTTCCTGTCCCGCATGTTCGGGTTCCGTGCCGATTTGGGGTCATGGTTCTTCACGAAGCGCTGGACGGCACAGACGCTGACCGTGGCGGGGATGAATGCTGTTTCCACAAGATGCTTATGGATCTGGGTGGAGTTCAGCCTCGGGAAAGCCTCCTTGAGCCGGTAGATCTCTTCGATGGCTGTAGCTGGGAGCACCCGGGTGGCCCCCTTATCGGACCGTTCCTGTGGCATGAGCGCATCGATGCCGCCGTTCTGGCAGAGGGACACCCATTTGCTGAGGGTCTTCGGGCTGTACTGGAATACGGAGCCGTCAGGCAGGGTAAGGGGCCTTTCCGTGACCCTCTGGTAATAGGCGTTCCTGGACGCATCAGGATAAAGGCCATGGATGACCGGGGCGATGAGCGCCAGCCGGAACTGCGCCATGGCGGCAGCGTCCGAAAGGTTCTTGGGATTGTTGTCCATAAAAATGTCCTCCTTAAGTGGCTTTCCCCCATTATGGGGCAGAAACGGGAGGAAAGCCATGCCCATGGCGTGTGGTTGCAGGAAAACAGTTCATGGGCCGAACACCTGCTGGCAGTAAGGCGCCGGGTTCTTATGGGACTGGAGGAAGGACTTTGTAAAACGGCGGACAAAGGCGGAGGCGAAATCCGAATAGGCTGCCTGCATGGGCAGGGCTTTCAGGAAGGAAAGGCTGGAAGCCTCCATGGAGGAAAGGGCACCGAGCCACTCCTCCTTCTGCGTCTGGAAAAGATCCAGCCAGCGGCGCAGCCGGGAAAGGGTGATGGAGAAGCGTTCGCAGAGCCTTTCCACAGTGGAAAGGCGCAGGAAATACTCCGCCAGGACACGGAGGAGGAAGAACAGGCCATAGCCGGAGTAGGGGATAATGAAGTCCGGGAGGATGGCATGGGTATGGCCGCAGGTACAGATGAGGCGCATGATGCAGAGGCTGTGGCGGACAGGGGCACCACTTATGAAGTCCACCAGGGAACGGCCATAATAGGCATGGATGCGGCAGGAACCCCTGGCCCCACAGCAGGGACAGGTCTGCAGCTCAGGGCGGAAACCGGCCATGAAGGAACCGAACAGGGCCTTTGATGAACTTTTTATACGGATCAGCTTGCAAAACAGGGAGTTTTCTCTTATCATAGTATATGCTGGTGGTGCCGGGGCCTCACGAGTGGGATACGATCCCGTATATGGCAGGCACACTGGTATGTGAGAGAAAGAACGAACTGTGGTAGGGGCTGTTCTTTCTCTTTTTTCGTTCCTTAAAAACTATATCGGAATGACATGGGATGGTCAAGAGGAAAACGCGCTGCATCCTACAGCACGCTCTTATAGACAGTATTTGAAAGATGAGATTTTAATTTGACGTTTTTGTGCGGGAGATAGGAACTTTAGTTTGCAGGGCTACAGGCCGAGGGAGTATGACGGCGAGCATCTGAAATTCCCCGGCATGACACCGGATATTGAGCTAAAGCCCCACCAGAAAAGCGCAGTCGCACACGTTTTATATGGGGATAATACCTTACTGGCGCACTGTGTCGGGGCGGGCAAGACCTTTGAGATGACAGCGGCGGCGATGGAGAGCAAGCGGTTAGGATTGTGCCAGAAAAGTCTGTTTGTGGTTCCAAACCACTTGACGGAGCAGTGGGTGAGTGATTTTCTCCGCTTATATCCCGGTGCAAATATTCTTGCGGCAACAAAGAAAGACTTTGAGCCTGCCAACCGGAAGAAATTCTGTTCCCGGATAGCGACAGGCGACTATGATGCGGTGATCATCGGGCATTCGCAGTTTGAGAAGATACCGCTGTCAATGGAGCGTCAGGAAGCCATGATAGAGAGGCAGATCAGTGAGATCGAGCTTGCCATAGAGCAGGCGAAAGCCGACAATGGGGAACGCTATACCATTAAGCAGATGGAGAAAACAAGGAAATCTCTTGAAGCAAGGCTTGAAAAGCTGAACGATACATCAAGGAAAGACAATGTAGTGACCTTTGAGCAACTTGGTGTTGACAGGCTCTTTGTAGACGAGAGCCATTTTTACAAAAACCTTTTCCTGTATACAAAGATGCGGAACGTGGCGGGCATCGCACAGACGGAGGCGCAGAAGTCCTCGGATATGTTCGCAAAGTGCCAGTATCTGGATGAACTGACGGGCGGCAAGGGCGTGACTTTCGCAACCGGAACGCCGATCAGCAACAGTATGACGGAATTATATACTAATATGCGCTATCTCCAGTACGGCACGCTGCAGAAGTTAGGGCTTGGGCATTTTGACAGTTGGGCTTCCTCTTTTGGCGAAACACAGACAGCGATAGAATTAGCCCCGGAGGGAACCGGATACCGGGCAAAGACAAGGTTTGCGAAGTTTTTCAACCTGCCGGAACTGATCTCCCTGTTCAAAGAGAGCGCCGACATTCAGACACCGGATATGCTAAAGCTGCCCGTGCCGGAGGCGGAGTATGAGAACGTGGTGCTAAAGCCCAGCGAGTACCAGCAGGACATGGTTTCCTCACTGGCTGACAGGGCGGAAGCGGTGCGTAACAGGCTTGTGGAGCCGTATGAGGACAATATGTTGAAGATCACAAACGATGGGCGGAAGCTGGCTCTGGATCAGCGCCTTATCAACGATATGCTGCCGGACAATGAAAATTCCAAAGCGGCAACCTGTGTCGGCAAGGCGTTTGAGATATGGGAGCAGACAAAGGAACAGAAGTCCACGCAGCTGATCTTTTGTGATCTCTCGACACCGAAAGGGGATGGTACATTTAATGTCTATGAGGACATAAAAAATAAACTGGTGGAGAAGGGAGTGCCGCCGGAGGAAATAGCGTTTATCCATGAAGCGAATACGGAATTGAGGAAAGCGGAGCTGTTTGGCAAGGTAAGGAGCGGGCAGGTTCGTTTTTTATTGGGTTCCACGCAGAAAATGGGTGCAGGAACCAACGTGCAGGACAGGCTGATTGCGTTACACCACCTGGATGTGCCGTGGCGCCCGTCCGATGATGGACGGACTTTGCGGACACATACCAAAGCGGAGGCACCTGTCAGGGTGTCTCCGCTTTTTTCAAGGAAGGATGTAAGAAATTACTTTGTGTCGGTGGGGTATCTTGATTAAATGCCTATTGCCGTCCGCAAAATGCCAGCTAAAAATTTTGTAAAAAGTCACGGGAAAATAAAGGTTCCGTTTTGGGCCTTGAAAGTTGTAGTAGGGAGTTGAGGGATATTCCCTCAATGCTCCTTGACAACTGGACACGCATTCGTCAAGTACATCAGTTCCGATGTGCGAAAGCATGAGCCACAGCAGCGGGGTGCGCCATGACCCCCGACCTACCGGGCCGAGCGAGAATACCCCCTGCAAGTGCCGGTTTGCCACCGGCATGGCGATGACAGTCGGAATGACAATGGTACTCCCGCCCAGCCACAGCTTCACACAATGGGGGCGGCTCTGTCAGAACGGCAGTTGGGGTGAAACTCCCGTGAGGTGGTGCGGCACACCGCCGCTTGACGACTTCCCTTTGCGGGCCGGGGTGTCGGGGACAAATGGGCTTGCGGATACATAGTCATACTCCCGATTTTGGCAGGGATTTTGCTACGTTCATCTCCTCGATAAACTGAAATTTATCACACACACACCGATAATACTTAAATCCGTCCGCCTCTCTTATATACTGAAATCCTACTTTTTCAAGAACGTGTTGGCTTCGAGTATTCTTTATAACTGTATCAGCATTTACTGCGACCATTCCCAAAACATTAAAAGCGTACTGCAAAATTAACCGTTCTGCACAGGATCCATATCCATGCCCTTTTACGTCGTCATTTTGCATATGAATACTTAATGTGCATTCTTTGCTCTTGTAATTGATTTGCTTTAGTTGAATCTCTCCTATTGGTTTGTCATCTTTCATAATTGCAAAAAGGACACGGGAGGAATCCTGCTTGGAGTCAAAATATCTGTTTACTGCGTTCTCATTATATTGGTAAGGCTCAAACAAATCCATGTCCATATATATGTCAGGATCATTCTCCCAACCTTTATATAATTCGTGGCAAAGCTCTCTGGTCATAATACATAGAGATATGTCTTTCATAGAGGCCTCCAAATTCCAGTTTGTCGGTTAGTTTTACTATCGTCATTATACCAGCACCCTCCAAAAATTTCAACATACTTTTGGCGGCAAAGGAAGGATGTAAGAAGTCACATTATATCGCTGCGTACATAGGGCCGGGTAACTCCCAGCCCTATTTCTTTATAGGAAATTGCGTCTTTTGGAGTGACAAAAAGAAACATACGTTTTGCGAACATATGTTTGACAAAAAATAAATGTGGGCATAAAAAACAGGCGGTACGGAATTTTAAAAGATATAGAATCCATCTTCTCCGAAATCGTCATCAAATAAGTCGTCTTCATTTAAGAAATAATCCATATCGAGAAGG